>JARSSM010000001.1 GCA_029624735.1 Defluviicoccus sp.
AGATCGCCGAGAACGATTTCGGCGCGCTGGGCGATACCTCGACGCTCGCCGATCCGACGGTCGTGAGCGATCTGGTGGACAACCGCATGAACCGCTAGCGCTGCGAGCCAGCGAAAGCGCAAAATCCTGCAACCGGCGGGGCCTCAGCGCCCCGCCGGTAATGGCGGCCTAGTCGTCCTGGGCCGATGAGGTGCGTCGCAATCTGCGCACTATCTCCTCCGTCCGAATGTCCGTCTGCTCTTGCTTTGGGAAACCTGCCGCCTTTCTCGCCAAGAACGATAGAAATCCGCTCAGCGGAAATCGAACGAGATGGCAAAGCTGAGCGGTCCGACTGACACGTTGACAGGCAGCGGTGGAAACGGCGCCGCAGCGTCAACAGTAGCGAGCGCGAGCCGGTCGAGATCCCTGTTGCCGCTCGAATGCTTGATCATTGCGCCGCGCAGGTGGCCATCGGCGGCGACGATGAATGCAACCAGAGTTGTCCCCCGCAAACTCAGCCCCTTGGGCTTACGCGCCGCGATGCGTTGCCAGATGTCATGGCTATAGGCGTTGAGAGCTTGCTCTCGCGTCACCCCTGGCCGTCCCGCGGACTCGGTCCGATCGACACTTGCCGATGGCTCCGGCGTTTCTGGAGCAAGCATGACCGGCGCCCCATTACTGGAAACGGCGTCGACCGTTAGCGATGCCACCCCCTCCAACGACTCAGGCGGCTGTGTCTCGGCTCGCGTCTCCAGACCCGCTTCGACGAGCGGTGGCCAGCGGGACCGAATAGGCGGTGCCAGCGCGCGCGCAGGGCTTACGGCCCGTACCGCTGTTCGCCGCGGCACCGGCGTCGGTGGCGAGGGCGCCGGCACTTCTTCAGGCGGCAGCGCTTCAGGAGGCGTAGGCCTCGAAGCAACGGCTGCTTGTTCTGGCGGCGGGTCCGGAACCATGGCCGGTTGCACTACAATCTCGACGCTGAGAACGGGCTGCACCGGTGTGCGTCCGCCGAGAAGCGAAGGAGTCGCGGCGACCGCCAGCGCGATCGCGCCATGCAGGGCGGTGGACAGCATGGCGGCAAGCCACGCCATCCGCCGCCCTGGCGGCTCATCCGGCTGCGGGCGGAACCCGCGCCGCTCCGGTGCGCCCATCACCACTGGAGCGAAGCGCCAACCACGAAAGATCGGCCCGGTCCAGGGACAGCCCGCAAATCGCCTGTTGCCCCGTAATCGCCGAGCGATACCCCACCCAGCGGCAGGTCGTAGGCCGAGTCGAAGACATTTTGGATGCCGAAATAGAAACGAACAGACCGCCACTGGTAGGTGGTCCGCAGGTTGAGGAGGGCGTATTCGGATGTGTACTGTTCGCCGCGACTCCCGTCGACATTGGACTTGTCGTTCACAAGGACCAGTTCAATCGCGCTTGCCCACGGACCGAGCGCGTGATCGAGAGCAAGCTTACCGTGCAGCGGCATCAGGTGATAAGCGTCCTCATTGACTTCGAGATCCTCGCCCTCGATCCAGCCCACCAAGCCTTTGAAGATCCCGCGGCCGAAGTCGTCGCTGTTCCACAGCTGCACCTGTGCCGAAAGATCGACGCCATAGAATTGGGCATCATGGTTTGCGAACTGGAACTGGCTGAATCCGGTCGGATTGCCGTTCATGTCGGTGAAGTCACGCCGCTTTTCGACGCCGATATAGTCCTTGATGTAGGTGTAATATGGGGTAACCTGGACTTGCCATGGTACATCCCCGTTGTCGTGCCAGTCCGCCGTCGCGCTCACGGTATGGGCGACTTCCGGCTGCAGATCGATATCACCGTAATAGCCGTTGCCGTCGCCGAACCAGCCGATCATGCTGCTCGACATCGCGCCGGTTCCCCAGGCATAGCGCTCGTAAAGGTTGGGTGAGCGGGTCTTGCGTGCAAGGCCGAACTCGTAGGTCGAGTTGTCGTCCGGGCTGTAGCGAGCGAGCGCGGTCAGGTCGAAATTGATATCGACACGGGCGTGGCTGCGGTCGTTGAACGCCTCAGCCGCGTCGGCATCCGGATTCATCATCCCGGCTGTGCTGTCATACGGCTGCACATCACCGGTATCCATCCAGACGTTATCGTTGCGGGTGCCGAGGAGAGTGCTCCAGTTCTTGCTCCAATGCGCCTCCCACTCGGCAAATGTGCCAAGACGGTCGCGCGTACCATCGTTGATGCTCACATATCGGTCAGGACCCATCATCATGCTGCCCGGGACCGCCCGCCAGCGATCGTTGATGGTGAAGTGGTAGAACTCATTGCCAATACGCACAGTGTCACGCTCATTGAGCGGGATTGTTGCCGCCACCCGGTAGCCGGTGTTGATCGCGTCGGCCTTCATCGGCATGCCGCCGCCGGACGTGCCGCCCTTGTCGTTGAGGAAATTCATCTCATGGTCAATGCTCTGAACGAACGTGCGTGCATCGAGCTTGCCCCAGCTGAAGCTCCGGTCGTAGCCGATGTTCGCGACATACGAGCGGTTGTCGGTCATGTCCATGTACTGGTTGGGGAATCCCTGGTAAGGGATGTACTGATGTCCGAGTTGGACGACGAGAAGGTCATTGTCGCCGCGTGCGGCCATGGAAAGCGATTGGTTGAATGCCTCGTACTCGGTTGAGCGAACGCGGCCATCATCGCCGCCGCCGCGGTAATCTTCGGCTTGTGTCCAAGCGCCCGCGTAGTTGAGGCTATACGTGTCGTTAGCGACCGTCCCTCCCACCGCCACCGCGTAATTATCGCCATTGCTGCGGTAGAAGGTCTGAGGTTCAAAGCCGAACCTTATCGTTTCGCCCTCGCCGGCAAAGACTGGCGACGGTGAATCGACGATGATGGTGCCGCCCGTGCTGTCGCCGCCCATGCTGACCGGTGTGATGCCGGTGATCGCCGCTGCCGTGCCGACATTGGTGGGGTCGATGTAGGATAGCGGCGGGTTCATGTGGTTGGAACAAGCGGACGTGAGCGGCATCCCGTTGACCAGAACGTTGATGCGGTCGTCCGCCTGACCGTGAATAACAGGCAGACTCGAAACACCGCCTGCTTCGTACAGGGTGACGCTCGGCACGTCTTCTAGAAGTCTTGCGGAATCGCTGGTTTGCGCACGCTTCGACTTAAGCGCGTCGGAGGAGACGTCGGTGCGGGTCAAGGGCGTATCCAACAGCGAACCGGCTTCAGGTGACTCCACTTCAACTGGTGGCAGCGCTATGGCACCCTGTGCCGCCGCCGCATCGGCAGCGGCTGTCGCGGCCGGCTCCAGTGATTGGGCGCCGGCGTTCCAGGCTAGAGACAAAGAGAGATTGAATGCCGCGAACGCTGCGCGGCGCGAGGTCGCAGATAGCATCGTACAGGACCTTCCTGTCGCATGGGAAAGCGCGGTCTCCTTGAGCCAAGGAGCCGCGGGCGATGGGACTCTCAGTGCGACAGGAGAGGCGGACCGCGCCCCGGCGGTGGCCGACCCACGCGGCAATGCAGCGGCGCCTGCAGATGCCAGCGGACAGAAATGCTGCCGAGTCTTGTTCGCCGGATGAGCTGAGTAGCAGCCGGCAACAGGAGGGCAAAGCCGGCAAAGGCAACACAGAACGGGCAGAGGCTGGTGGCGGTCTTGACCGGATCTGGTGCGCCGCCGTTATCGGCAGGAATCCACTTCGGTCCTTGGGCGGTGCAGACAGGAACCAGCAACGTGGCGTCGCCGGTTCCGCCGATCGGCATTGGGATCGCCGCCAGGAAGACCTTCAGGGCGAACAGAACTGCCGTTGTTACCGCGATGATGGCGCGCAGGTTCGAAACGCCGAACAGGTCCATTATGGACGCTGTCGCCGCATCTCCGGCCTGCCCGAGGCGCCCAAGAGGCGTTCGCCACCACGACAGCGACCGCTGCAACGGTATCGCCCCGTTTCCCCTGTTGTCGGCCATTGCTCCGACGGCTTCTGCACAAGCGTAAGATATTCACACATAAAAGATGGCGTGTTTCCTCGCAATAAGGATCATGCGCCGCATTCTGCGCAAGATCGCCGAGAACGATTTCGGCGCGCTGGGCGATACCTCGACGCTCGCCGATCCCACGGTCGTGAGCGACCTGGTGGACAACCGCATGAACCGCTAGCGCTGCGCAACAGCGACCACCGCAGCAAGGACGGCTGCGCCGCGATCGCCGCGCCCTCGACAGCCGGGTGCGTCGGGAGCTAGAGTTTCGCTCACGTCGGTCACGAGCGTGGTGCAAGAGCGCGGTGAAGATCCCTGTCATTTCGGCGATCAAGGGTGCGGTTGTTCGCAGCGCAATTCTTGCCTTCGCCGTCACGCTCGCGGCCCTGGTGCAGCCGCTGCACGGCCTGGGCGCGCTTGTGCCTGCGCCCACCGAAGCAGCAGCCGTAGCGCGGGCACTACCGACCGTGTCAGCTGCGCACATGCATGACGACTGCGACCCGGCGCCAAAGCCCGCCGCTGCCCTCTGCGCCGTTGCCTGTGGCGCTGCCATCGCCGTGCTGAGCTCTCCCATCGCCCTTCTCCGGCCAGAACGTCTCGCGGAGCCTGCCTCGCGACAACCTCCCTTGCGGCGCGGTCGCCACCACCCACCCGACCCACGGCCGCCCCGGCCTGCCGCCTGACGGCAAGTCACTCCCAATCCTCATCGGTTTATTGGCGCGCCATCTGGCGGCGGCAGTAGCAACCCGGCCGGGCCGGCGTGCGGCGCGCCCCTGCGCAATGGAGACGTTTGATGTCAATGACGCATTACATGCAGCTCCTGGCCGAGAACCAGCCGTGGAACCTGCTGATTTTTATGGCCGTCCCAATCATCCTGGCTGAGACGGTGGTGGTCACCGAACTCTACATCCTCTACACGCGCAACTTCTCCGGGATCGTCCGCTGGATCAACAAGTGGGCCGGAATCCTGGTCGGCTTCTACTTTGCGATCGTGTTCGCTTATCTTCTAGTGACAGCTGCCGTCCCTCTGACCAAGGGCGGCGGCTGGCGCGGCTGGATCGATGTCTCCGCCGTCGGGTTCTACCTCTCCGGCGTCATTCCGCTGCTTGGCATCGCGCTGCTTGAGGTCGGCGTCATCGCCCGCGACCGCAGCCCGGAGCAGAAGCTCATGATCCACGCTTCCCTGGTCGCCCTGTTCCTTGTCCTCGGCCATGTGGCGATGGTTTTCGGCATGCTCGATCCGGCGCTTGCCAGCGGCCCAGTTGCGATGCCTGTGCATGGACACTGAGCGGCGGGCAAAAGAGTATTCGTGTAACATCACTATACTATAGTACACCGTCGTGGCCGGACTTGTTCCGGCCACCAACGGCCAGCCGCAGGCGAAGCAGAATGATGCGCATGTAGATGCGCGGCCCCACGGTCTTGTCTCATGACCGGCCGCGATCAAGGACAGTACCGATTCCCGCACCGCCAGCAGCAAACGGAAGGTTGATCGCCTCGTACGCGGCAGGATAAGTCTTTGACCGGAAGAGTTGGTCAGACAGGTGCGGGGCGTGTCGGAACCTTCGATCCACATCCGGGGCAGTGATCAGCGCGGCAAGACGCGGGCACGCCGCCGGTGGCTCAGCTTCGGCGCCCCGGTCGTCCTGGTCGCAGGCGCGTTGGCTCTGCTCGTCCACTTCGGGCCCCAACTCCTCGCCCGCCACCTTGTCGGAACCTACTTTCGCGGGCTGAACATCGATACCAGCGGCGTCGACACCCTGACGATTAATCCTTGGGCGGGCAGGATTGCGGTGGGTCCGGTTGCCTTTCGTGGGACAGGCCCGGAAGCCGACGCGGAAGGGGCTCAGATCGGCCGGTTGGGGCTCAAGATCGACTACACGGCCCTCTTTCGCAAACGCGCATCGGTGGCGTCGGTCGTCGTCGAAGGGATCCGCCTCGACGTCCGCCAGGCAGCCGACGGCGAACTCAGCTTCAACGGCATTCCGTTGCGCCAGATCCTCGCCGAACAAACGAAGGGGGACGCGACAGACGAGGCGAAGGAGGCCGCCGCCGAGGTCGAACGGACGGGGGCGGCGTGGGGCGTGGGCCTCGATGACCTTGAACTCCGGGACAGCCGCCTTGTGTTCACCGATCACAAGGGAGGACGGGCGACGATCGATGTCGCCGAGTTGGACCTCGAGGGCTTCCGCACCTGGAAGGCGGAGGATCCCGGCAGCTTCCGCCTGCAAGGCAGCCTCAACGGCATCGGGATTACCGCCGAAGGCACGGCGACCCCGCTTTCGAACAACATCCGGATCGATTCCAAGGTCGATGTCAGCGGCATCACCATCAGCCGGATCGAGGCCTACACCGGTCCGCTTGGATTTTCGCCCAGTGACGGCACCCTCGATCTCAGCCTGACGAGCAAGGGCGCGGCCGTTTTCCCCGATGCAAGAGTGGATGCCGACCTCGAAGCTCGGATCGCCATTCGCGGGCTGGACGCGGCGCGTTCCGACATCGGCGCCTTCAAGATTGCGGGCGGCACCATCGCCCTGCCCGCGCTCGCGTTCACCTACGACGGCACAGGCTCGATCGGGCTTGCCGGAACGGCCGACGCCGCGCTCGATGGCGTGGATGTCCAGGTTGCCCAGGGAACGCGTGTTGCCGCCGCCACATTGCGTGCGGATCTCCAGGATCTCCGCGTTGCCTTGCCCAAGGCCGGCGCGGTCACGCTCACAGCCCGGCCGACCCTGGCGCTTGACGAGCTTGCGCTGGGCGGGCCGAGCATCGAGGGAACCATCGCGACGACGAAGATCGCTCTGTCTGCCTTCGCGTTCGACCCTGCCCAGGTCGCAATGGTCGTAACCGGAACGACGGCGATGAACGCGGTTAACCTGGTCCTGCCGCTGCGCAAGCCGATCCGGATCGCGATGGCCAGCTTGAACGCGAATGCCGATGGCACTGAGCTCGGCTTTGGCGAGCGGACTCTGCTGCGCGGTCCCGTCGCCGCGGTCGCCGATGGTGTCGCCGTAACGATAGCAATGCAGGAACCGACGCCACCGCAGCCACCGCCGGCGCTCCGCGTCACTGCGGCACGTTTGAGCGCCGAACTGCCGGACTCTGCCTATGAGGAACAGGCGGAAGGCGAACAGGTGAAGCTCGCCGGGCCGGTGGCGGCGTTCGACGGCTTCGTGATGACGACGCCGGTCGCGCCCGGTTTCTCGCTCGACGTCCGCGCCGGTCGTCTGAACTTCAAGGAACCCAAGTTCGACCTGAACGACGGAGCGACCATCTCTTTGGTCGCGCGCGCCGATGTGAGCGCTCCCGATTTCAGCGTCGCTTACCGGCGGGATGCGGCGCCGGCCGACGCACCAGCCGCAATCGGCACGCGGTTCAGAGCGTTCGCGTTCGCCATTCAGGAGCTGAACTACGCCGAGAACGGCCCCGCGATGAGGCTGAAGCTTGAGGGCCCGCTCACGGCCGATCGCCTTGACGTCGCGCTCGCCGCCACACCGGATCAACCGGAAGCAACAGTGGCGGTAACGAAACTCGATCTCGACTTGGCCGACGTTGGCTACCACGAAGAGCCGGTCGCGATCGACTGGCATTCCAAGCTCGATCTGGCGATGCGCGCGCTGGATCTCAGCCTCGACAAGGGCCGCCGTGCGTCGGCGCGGGTGAGTGACGTCAGGCTCGACGCACTCGATGCGAACGCGAAGCCGCAGATCGCTTTCGAGCGATTGCGCCTTGGCAAGGTCGATGCGAACCTGATCCGCTCGAAAGCCACGGCTGCAGCGGTACCAGCGCAAGCGAAAGAGTCAAAGCAGCAGCCGGAGAAGCCGAAGGCGAAGGGCGTGAAGAACGCACCCCGATGGCCGCCAGCCGGCATGCCGGTGATCCGCATTGGCCAGTTGGCGATCCTCGACGGCGCGAAGCTCACCGTGTCGGACGAGGCGGTGCAGCCGCCGCGCAAGAGCACGCTTGAAATCCGCAAGTTTGCGCTTGCCGATCTTGACAGCATCCATCCGCAACGGGTGAGCGACCTGCGGCTCGACGCGCGGCTGGACGGCGCCCCGATCACGGTCGATGGCTTTGGCGCGATCTTCAAGCCGAAGCCGGACTTCGGCTTGACGGCGCGGGTCAACCGCTTGGCCCTCGCCGCGGTGTCGCCTTACGTCGGACCGGAAATCGGGCTTGACCTGGTCGGCGGCACGATCGACGTCGACGCCCGCGCCGGCGCGAAAACGGCCCGCCTGGAAGGGGAGCTCAAAGCAACCGTCAAGGACGCTGCCTTTGCCGATCGGCCGGGTGCAGGCGGAGATGCCATTTCGCGCTCCATCGGCTTGCCTTTGAACGCGATCGTCGATCTCCTGGAGGACCCGGACGGTACGATCGATGTCGTGATCCCGTTCGAAGGCGATCTGGCGTCGCCCGATTTCGATCTCTCGCAGTTGATGTGGACTGGCTTCGTGCGGGTGCTGCGGGCGCTGGTGACGGCACCGTTCAAGCTCGTCTCGGCTTCGGTTTCCCTGCTGTCAGGCTCGGACCAGTCAGGCGGCGCTGCCGAGAGCGGCAAGGCGGCGTTCACGATCGAGCCGATTCCGTTTCCAGCCGGAAGTGCGGCCCTCGATGCGGATGCACCGCCACGGATCAAGAGCCTGGTGCAGGTCTTGAAGGATCGGCCGCGTCTGCACCTCAAGATCTGCGGCATTGCGGCGCAGGCCGACCTGGGCGCGAAGGCGGCGCCGCAAGCGCCGACGCCGGAGCAAACAGCCGCCCTGGCCCGCCTCGCCGCCGGGCGAATGGATGCGGTCGCGCGCGAGCTGACGGCGGCAGGCGGCATTGCCTCCGAGCGGATCGAGCGCTGCCCCGCCCCTGTCGTCGATCCGAACGACACCGGCGCTCCAAGGGTCGCTGTCAGGTTCTGATGCGGCGTGCTCCGACCGCACCGGGACCGGCATACTGGGCGGCATCGGTGACGAGGACTGTTCGCATTGCTGTCTCCGTTTCTACTGCGATCCGGCCGGCAGATACGATTTCAAGGTTTCGAGCGCGCAGTCGGAGAACGGCTGCCCGCGGCCGGCGCCATTGATGTTGACAATCACCGTGGTCGCGGTCGCGACGCAGTTGCCCTCCTGAAACAGCGCTTGGTCCAGGGTCGTTGAGCTGCGACCGATCGCCGCAATCCTGGTCCCGATATCGACACGGCCGGGCCACTTGATCTCGGCCAGAAAGTCGAGCACCAGCCGGGCGATGACGAAAGAACAACCGGGTTCCGCGAGGGGCCGTTCGGAGTTGTAGAGCAGCTCGACCCGGCCGGTCTCCAGCATGGTCGCGAACACCGCGTTGTTGATATGGCCTTGCCGGTCGGTGTCGGCGTAGCGCAGCTTCTCATGCGTTCGAAGTGGAAACGCATCAAGGGTCGGCGGCGTGAGCCGCCTCACTTCAGGAGTTGGGATCATCGGTGGGCTCCGCGGTCGGGGGCTCAGGTGGCAATGGTGCGGTGAGACTGCCGACGGCCTGGCGGCAGGCGGCGAGGATGCGGTCCGAGAACGCCTTGTCGTTGACGGCGCGCGCGAGCGACATGCCCCCGATGCACAGGGCCAAGAAGGCGATGGCGTCGTCGAAGCGCGCGGGATCGATGGTGCGGTCGTCGTCGTCCGCGGCAGCGCAGATGGCACGCAACGATTTGAGCGCCTCTTCCTGATAGGCCGCTTTGAAAGCGGGCCCGCTCCGCGCCGCGTCGGACGCAACGGCGGCGAGCGCGCAGCTGTCGGCCAAGTCATCCCGATGCGCGGGCGTCAGGTAGCGGCGGCCCAACCGGATAAGCCGGTCGAGCCATGACTCGCGCCGCGCCGACCCGACCCAGCGCCTCCGGTTGTCCTTCAGCGCATGACGGAGTGCGGCAATCGCCAAGTCTTCCTTGTTGGCGAAGTGGCAATAGAAGGCGCCGTGGGTGAGACCGGCGTCGAGCATCACCGCCGCGACCGCCGCACCCGACAATCCTTCTTGTCGCAGACGCGCGGCGCTGGCGTTCAGGATGCGCTGCAGGGATGCATTCTTCAGCTCGGCTCTCGCGCTCATGCCGCACCATTCCGCATGACAGTCATCATGCGGAATGGTATTTCACATGATGAACATCATGTCAATGGAGCGGTTCCGCTGGCGCGATCGGTGCGGCCGGCGAGGAAGCCGCGCACAGCCTGTTCGGTGGCGGCGGCGAGGTAGCGGGCACCGTCCGCCATCGCATCGGCGAGCGCCATCGGACCAGGGCACAGGCTGAACACGGCATCGATACCGATCGCATGCAGATCGCCGAGACCGTCGCCGACGCTGCCGGCAATCGCGATGCAGGGGATGTCCCGCGCCCGTGCGGCAGCGGCGACACCGGCCGGCGCCTTGCCGAAGGCCGTCTGCCTGTCGATGCGGCCCTCGCCGGTCAGCACGAGCTGGGCGCCCGCGAGCTTCTGCGGCAACCCCACGAGTTCAAGGATGACGTCGACGCCGCGGCGCAGTTCCGCGCCTAAGAAGGCGCACAAGCCGGCGCCAAGCCCGCCCGCGGCGCCGGCCCCCGGCAGGTCGATGACATCGACACCGAGATCGTGCTTGATCACGGCGGCCAGATTGGCAAGCCCGGCGTCGAGCTTTGCGACCTGCTCGGGCGTGGCTCCCTTTTGCGGACCGTAGATGGCGGACGCGCCGCGCTCGCCGCACAGCGGATTGTCAACATCGCAAACCGCCTCGAACCGCACGTGGGCGACGCCGGGCAGGCGTTGCGACAGATCGATGCGGCGAATGCGCGCCAGATTGGCGGCAATCGGCGCAACGTCATTCCCAGCGTCGTCAAGAAAGCGCGCGCCAAGCGCCGCAGCCATGCCGATGCCGCCGTCGTTGGTGGCGCTGCCGCCGATACCGACGGCAACATGGGTTACATCAAGTTCGATGGCGGCCTGAATCAGCTGGCCGGTGCCTTGTGTCGTTGCGGTCATCGGGTTGCGCCGATCGTCGGCGAGCAGGGCAAGTCCGCTGGCGAGCGCCATCTCGATCGCCGCGAACCGCATTTCCGGGACGTAGCAGAAGGCTGCCGCGACCGGCTCGTAATCCGGGCCGGTTACGATCACCGTGCGTGCCCGGCCGCCAAGCGTCTCGATCGCAATATCGACGAGACCATCGCCGCCATCGGCGACCGGCACCTCGACGATCGCAGCCTCGGGCAGCACGCGACGCACGCCTTGGGCCATTGCCGCCGCGGCTTGCCGGCTGGTCAGGCTGCCCTTGAAGGCGTTCGGCGCAATGACGATCCGCATCGGTTCCCGATCCGCCGGCACCGGCCGGCCCTGACGGCCGCCGTTATGAAACCATCCCCTCACTGACGCGCCACGCCAGCAAGGAGGTGTCGCCGACGCCGGATCGCAACATGTACGACGAACACAGGTTTCGCAACTTCGGAACACTTTTCATCGTGAACTTCAAAGACTCCAGCGTTCCGGTGCCACGAATCCCGTCCAACTTTGGCTCGGATCCCATAATAATAACCGGGAGAAACGTGTGCTACATGCACGGGCGGGCGAGTGACTTGACGGAACGACAAAAAAAATCTAGGGTGGCAGTAAAGAAATTATAAGAAGTCCTCAATGGGAGGGACTATGGATAGTCAATTCAGAGTCGCGGAGGAGGACGAGTACGCGTTCATCTCCACGGGCCGGTTGCCGACGCCCGAACAGGTCACCGCCCTGGTCGCTGAGGCGCACGCCCGGTACCGAGGGAACTCCGAGGGCGCGGTTTCACAAGTCTATCCGGCATTGGCCCGGATGCCGGCCAACCTGTTTGGCGTTTGCGTCGTCGGCATCGGCGGCAACGTCTACGCTGTCGGCGACACCGAAGTGCCGTTCTCTATCATGAGCGTGTCGAAGCCCTTCGTCTTCGCCCTGGTTTGCCAGCAGATCGGGTGGGATGAAGTCCGCGCCAAGGTAGGGACCAACGCTACCGGCCGGCCCTTCAACTCCCTCGCCGCCGTTGAGCTGAGCGGGGACGGCCGGACCAATCCGATGGTCAATGCCGGCGCGATCGCGACCACCAGCCTGGTGCCGGGTGATGACGCCGACTCGCGGTGGCGCCGGATCCATGACGGTCTTTCGCGCTTCGCCGGACGCACGCTGCCGCTGAACGACGAGGTCTACGCCTCTGCGACCGAAACCAACTTCCGTAACCGCGGCATCGTTCAGTTGCTGCATTCGCTGGGCCGCGTCTACTGCGAGCCGATGGAGGCCGTCGACCTTTACACCCGGCAATGCTCATTGAACGTCACGGCGAAGGATCTTGCCGTGATGGCGGCAACGCTGGCCGACGGCGGCGTCAATCCGCTGACCCGCGAGCGTGTCGTCGATCCCGCCGTCTGCCACTACGCTCTCGCAGTGATGGCGACGGCCGGGCTCTACGAGACCTCCGGCGACTGGCTGTATGACATCGGCCTGCCCGGCAAGAGCGGGATCGGTGGCGGCATCTGTACCGTGTCTCCCGGCAAGGGCGGCCTCGGCACGTTCGCACCACCGCTCGATGCCGCCGGGAACAGCGTCAAGGGCCAACTGGTCGCGAAGTTTCTGTCGCACCGGCTCGGCATGGATCTGTTCGTCTCCGCCCCGGTCGACTGACGACACCGGCACGGCAGCGGAGCCGCCGTAACGAACCAAAGTCAACAAGACCAAAGTCAACAGGGCCAAGGTTAACAGGGAAGGTGTGCTCGATGACGACGCAGACGGCAGCGCCAACGACGGGAGCAGAGACGGTACGCGAGTCCTGGGTGCCGATGATCGCGATTGCGCTCGGCCAGATGATCATGTCGTTTAATGTTGCCGCCTTGCCGGTGTCGATGGGTGGCATGGTGGCAAGCTTCAACGTGCCGCCGACGACGGTCGGCACCGGCATCGTCCTCTACTCCCTGTCCGTCGCCGGGTTCGTCATGCTCGGTGCCAAGCTGTGCCAACGCTTTGGGCCCGTGCTAATCTTCCGCTACGTCGTCGGCCTGTTTGCGGTCGCCCAGGTGATGATGACCTTCAGCCCGGTCGCGACGGTCATGCTGGTAGCGCAGCTTCTCGCCGGCCTTGCCGCCGCCGTCATCGTGCCGTCGCTCGTCGCGCTGATCGCGCACCACTACCACGGCCAGCAGCAGGCGACCGCGCTCGGTGCGCTGGGCTCCGCTCGTGCGGCGGCCGGTGTTGGCGCTTTCCTGATCGGCGGTCTGCTCGGCACCTTCGTCGGCTGGCGGCCGCTGTTCGGCATCCTTATTGTTGCCTCGGTGCTGGTGTTTTTCCTCAGCTACAAGCTCAAGCCGGCGCACGGGCGGCCGGAGGTCAAGATTGATGCAGGCGGCGTCGTGCTGGCCGCGGTGTCGATCATCCTGATCACGATGGGCTTCAACAATCTCAACCGCTGGGGGCTTGGCGTCGCCGGGCCCGGCGCGCCGTTCGATCTGTTCGGCCTGTCGCCGGCGCCGATCATGATCATCATCGGCATTGCCCTCTTGCAATCCTTCATCTTTTGGAGCCGGCGCCGACAGTCCGCAGGCCGGACGCCGCTGCTCGACCTCAGGGTGATTTCGTCCAACCAGGAGCGGGCCGCCGTCTTGTGCATGTTCGCGGTGGTGATGCTGGAGGCGATGCTGAACTTCTCGGTGCCGCTGTACATCCAGATCATCCAGGGTCGGACGCCGATCGAGACAGCGATCGCGATGATGCCGTTCAACCTTACCGTCTTCTTCACGGCGATGTTGGTGGTGCGGCTTTACCGCACATTGGCGCCCCGCCGCATTGGCCAATTGGGCTTCGCCCTGTGCACGGTGGCGCTCTTGTGGCTTGCCTTCGTGGTTCGCAACGATTGGAGCGCCATTCCGGTGATGTTCGGCCTGATTACCTTCGGCATCGGCCAGGGCGCGCTGGTCACGCTGGTCTTCAGCGTGCTGGTAACGGCGGCACCGAAGGAGCTGGCGGGTGATGTCGGCTCCCTTCGCGGCACGGCGAACAACCTCGCCGCCGGTGTCGGCACGGCCGTGGCGGGAGCGCTGCTGGTCGGCCTGTTGAGTGCGCAGGTCTTTCTGCAGCTCGCCGACAATCAGAAGTTTCCGGCCCACATCCAGGGCCAGCTGAACCTGGACAATATCACTTTCGTGACCAACGACCGGCTGCAGACGATCCTGGAAGGCACAACGGCAACGCCGCAAGAGGTTGCGGAAGCCGTGCGCATCAACACCGAAGCGCGCCTGATGGCCCTGAAGATGGGCCTCCTGCTGATGGCCGGCGTCGCACTGCTGTCGATCGCGCCCGCTGCCCGCCTTCCCGCCTACAAACCGGGCGAGATCCCCGATAACCCGGCGCCGCCAGCGTCGGAGGAACTCCGCGAGGCGGCGCGCGCCGTTGCGTCGAAAGAGTGATGAGCCCTGCCAGCACAGGCACAAGCGACGCGCATCTGTCGTTTGTGCCTGCGCGCCAGGCGAAGCTACGGGGTGTCTGCCGGCACTGCCAGATCCGCCTGCGGTTCCGCGAGCCAAGCCGTGAACAGCGTAAAGCTCAGCGCCAGCACGACTGAGCCGATAAACAGACCGATGATCCCCTCAGCCAGGAAGCCACCGATTGCGCCCACGAAGATCACGATCATCGGCACCTTGCTGCCGCGGCCCAGCAGCATTGGTTTCAAGACGTTGTCCATCAGGGCGACGAAGATGTTCCAGATCAGGAACAAGACCGCGGGCGTCGTTTCCGCCTCCGTGAAGACATAGATTGAGGCGCCGAGCAGAATCAGGCCGGGGCCGACCTGGACCACGGCCAACAGCAGGCAGAAGAGCGCGAGAAGCCCGGCTCCCGGCAGGCCAACGGCCAGAAAGCCGAGACCGGCCAAGAGCGATTGGATGAGAGCAACGCCCAGGATGCCGCGGGTGACGCTGCGAATGGTCGCCTGAGCAAGGTCGGCATACTCCGCGCCGCGCTCGCCGGCCATCCGCGTGGCGATCGCACGTGCCGCCTCGCCGCCGCCGGCGGCATGGGCGAGCAGGACGCCGGCAATGACGATGGCGAGTACAAACTGCAAGATGCCGAGGCTCAAACCGGCAACCGCCGACAACATCCAACTGCCGAAGGCGGTAATCTGCGGCTTGATCTCAGCGAGGGCGCCAGCAATGTTGACCGACGCCAACCGCCAGAACCCTTCGAGCGGATGACCGATGATCGGCCAGTCTTCGATCCCCGCGGGCGGCGCCGGGATCGGCAACGTGCCGTCGGTGAGGCTCGTGACCAGCTTCCGGGCACTGTCGGCCAGCGTGCCGGCGAGCAGGACGGTCGGGCCGATCAGCACCACCAGCATGAGAAGCGCGATCAGCGCCGCGGCCAAGCCGCGGCGGTGGGCCAGCGCCCTTTCCAGCCAGCAATAGGCGGGATAGACCGCAATGGCGATGACAATCCCCCATACTACCGGCACGATGAACGGCTTCACGATCTCGAAGCACCAGGCAACCAGCAGCACGACCAAGCCGATGCGGATCGCCGCCTCCAGGGCACGGCGGACAAAGATCCGATCCTTCAGTGTCTCCGCGATGTTCGCCACGCTGCGCCCTCCTCATCGTGTCCAAGGGGGGTTCTGCCCCCTGCCGAGGCTATCCGTGCAGTGACTTCCTGCGCAACCGCCGTCAGTCCGCGCCGTCCAGCGGGACGCATACTCCGCCTGGTGGTCCAAGACCATCCGCGCCGCGCGTTTGCGCAGCTTAGGCGAAAACCTCGATCGGGTTCGTGGGGAGCGCGCGCTGGGCTCCAGCCTCTCAGCAATGTAAGCCTCCGGCATAGCCGAGGCGGTTCGGTTGTCCATTCAGCCGATCGCGGCCAGGAGAAGCGGCATGGTGACGGCGGCACCGATCGTGGTCGCGGTGATCGCGCTCGCCAGCATCGGCGCGTTGCCGCCCATTTGCCGCGCCATAACGTAGGCCGAGGCGGAAATCGGCAGGCCTGCGAACATAATGGCGATCATGCGCGGCACACCGGTCAGATCGAACGCGCTGCAGAGTGCGAGCGTGATCAGCGGCAGGGTGACGAGCTTGAGCACCGCCGCCGCCAGCACCGCCGGCCCGGCGCGCCGGCTTGCCTGCAGGTCAAGGCCGGCGCCCACGGCGAGCAGGCCGAGCGGCAGGGCGGCACGGGCGAGGATCTGCAGGAGCGGTCCGAGGACGGGCGGCAACGGCACCGCCAAGGCGTTCAAGGCGAGGCCGCCAAGGCAGGCAAGGATCAGCGGATTGCGGGCGATCGACAACGCAACCGGGGCGAAACCCGCGGGTGGTGCCGCGCCGGGTGCGGCATAGCGGACAAGCGCGACGACGCTGATGACATTGACCAGCGGCACGATAACAGCGATGCAGAGGCTGACGGCGATTAGGCCGGGATCGCCCGCGAGTGCGGCGGCGGTCGCGGTTGCCACATAGACATTCGGCCGAATCGCGCTCTGGATCAGGGAACTCGTGGCCGGGCCATCGAGCTTAAGGACGCGTGCGGCCGCAATCGTGAGCGCCACTACGATCAACACCGCGCTGACGACAGCGCCGACCATTCCACCCAAGGACTGCGCGGCAAAGTTCGCTTGCACCGTGTTGGTCAGCAGGAGCGCCGGAAAGAACAGATAGAACGTCATCTGCTCGGCTGCGGGCCAGAAGCTGTCCGGCACACTCGCGCGCCGGCGCAGGAGATAACCGAGCAGGATGATGGCAAAAACGGGCGCCAAGCCCAAGACGACCGCCATCAGGCTTCGTCCCCGGCCGTTTTCGGGGAGTGCCGCTGCGCGTGCATGGCATCAAGCGCGCCCTGCAGGATGTAGGCGGCAGCAGCGCGGTCGATCACGGCGCGGCGGCGCTTGCGACTCAAATCTGCCTCGCGGATCAGCATCCGGTCGACGGCGGCGGTCGAAAGGCGCTCATCCCAAAACGCGAGCGGCAGGTCGATCCGGATCAGCAGGTCGCGCGCGAACTGGCGCACGCGCTGGCACTGCGGCCCTTGGGTGCCGTCCATGCTCACCGGCAGGCCAACCACGATGCCGCCAATTTGGTGCTCCCGGCACAGCACGGCGAGGCGCGCAAGATCGTCGGCATAGCGCTCGCGCTCAAGCACACGGTCGGCAGTGGCCACGGTGCGGGTCACATCGGAGACGGCCAGTCCAACCCGCTTCGAACCGATGTCGAGCCCGAGCAGGCGCCCGCCCGCCGGCACCGCGGCGCTCAATTCCGTAACGCTGACGACGGGCACGGCTGCGAGCGGCTCCTGCACGAGGTCTCCCGCTCGCTTATAGCGGGCGCTGCCGGCCGAGAACAGCGGCCCGGTGCGGCTCGACGACAGGCGACGCGACTTGATCCGGGCCGCCCTTTTGATTAACACCGCAGCGTTCCGCCCACTTCTTGGGCAGATTGCGAGCGGGCGAGCCCTCGCCTAGGCCCTCCGAGTCTCCCGATTCGAAAAAAACGCCGAAAATTGGGCCAACTGGCTGTCCTGGGGTGATGTACTTCTGCAACACATTTGGTCCGCGCCTTGCTTCCAGGACGCGTGAGGCTTGCCGAAGCGGGCGCCTCGCTCGTGATGCGTGAAGAGAAGGGAAAAAACCGCATGCTTGATAAGAAACTGTTGCTTGCCGCCTCGCTCGGTCTTGCCACCGCGGCCTTTACCGCCGCGCCCGTGTTCGCCGAGGAACAAGAGGACGAGGATTTAATCCCCGGCGAGATCACCGGCAGCGTCGCGCTGACCTCCGACTATTCGTTCCGCGGCGTCTCGCAGACCGACAAGGGGCCGGCGCTGCAGGGGAGCCTCGAGTACGCGATTGACACCGGCATTGCCGACACCACCGCCTACGTGGGCTTCTGGGGTTCGAATGTCGACTTCAACGATGGTGACGAGGCGAACCTGGAAATCGACGTCCTGTTCGGCCTGCGCGGTTCGATCGGCGATACCGGCCTCGGCTGGAATCTGGGCGGCGCCTACTACTCTTACCCAGGCGCGAACAAAGCGAACGGCGAGCACCTCAACTACGACTACTGGGAAATCGTCACCGGCTTGACATACGAGGTAAACGACATCGTCGCCTTGAGCGGAAACTACTACTACGCGCCGGACTTCTTCGGGGCTACCGGCAAGGCGCACTACTTCAACGGTGGCGTGACCGTCACACCTCCGATCGACATCAAGCCGTTCGGACTGTCATTCTACGGCAACGTCGGCCGCCAGCTGATCGAGGACGCGAAAGACTACACTGACTGGACGATCGGCGCCGCGCTTTCCTACAAGTTCCTCAAGTTCACACTTGCCTACGTTGATACCGATCTGACGCAGGCAGATCTCGGCGGCAATCGGCTTGCCAACGGCCGTGTCATCGCGACCTTGAGCGCAACCTTCTAAGGGGTTCGAGAGCGAACATGCCGGTTGCCGGAGGCGACGGCAGCCGGCACGCCTTTCGGGTGCCGCCCCTGGGGGTTGCCTTGATCGACGGGCCCGCGGGTGCTAGCTTCCGGCCCTTCCAAACGTGGCGGTTGCAGCCGCCGGCAGAGGGCTTTCCGTGTCGCTCGATCCCGAAACTGTAAGGACCATCGCCGCGCTCGCCCGGCTGCGCGTCGCCGTGGACCAGCTTGAGCCCTTGGGCAAGGAGCTGTCCGCCATCATCGGTTTTGTCGAACAGCTGCAAGGCGTCGACACCGCCGACGTTGCGCCGATGACAAGTGTTATCGACCTGCTTCTGCCCGAGCGGAATGATGAGGTGACCGACGGCAACTGCCGCGATGGCGTGCTGGCGAACGCGCCGGAGCGGATCGACTGCTTCTATGCCGTGCCCAAGGTCGTCGAATGAGCACGAGCCTGACATCGATGACGCTCGCCGAGGCAAGCCAGCAGCTGCAGGCGCGCGCGCTCAGTGCTGTCGAGCTGACCCGTGCCCATCTCGACGCGATGGCGAGCCGCCGGTCACTGAACGCCTTCATCACCGAGACGCCGGAACTCGCGCTCGAGCGCGCGGCCGAAGCGGATGCCAGGCGTGCGCAGGGCGCCGCGCTGGGGCCGCTCGACGGCATTCCGATCGCGATCAAGGACCTGTTCTGCACCGAAGGCGTCTTGACCACCGCCGCCTCGCACATCCTTGACGGCTTCCGGCCGCCCTATGAATCGACGGTGACGGCGAAGCTCAAGGCCCAAGGCGCGGTAATGCTGGGCAAGACCAATCTGGACGAGTTCGCGATGGGCTCGTCGAATATCACCAGCTACTACGGTCCGGTCAAGAATCCCTGGGGCCCCGTCGACGGCAAGGATCTCGTCCCCGGTGGCTCGTCCGGTGGCTCAGCGGCGGCAGTCGCGGCCGGGCTTTGCCTCGCCGCCACCGGGACCGACACCGGCGGCTCGATCCGCCAGCCGGCCTCGTTCTGCGGCATTGTGGGCATCAAGCCGACCTACGGTCGCTGCTCGCGCTGGGGTATCGTCGCGTTCGCTTCCAGCCTCGACCAGGCGGGTGCGATGGCGCGCACCGTGCGCGATGCGGCGATGCTGCTGCAGGGCATGGTCGGCCACGATCCCCGCGATTCGACCTCGGCGCCGGTGCCGGTGCCGGATTTCACGGCCGCCCTCGGCCAGGATATTCGCGGGCTCAAGATCGGCATTCCGCGGGAGTATCGGATCGAGGGGATGGCGGCGGAGATCGATGCGCTGTGGCGGCAGGGGTGCGCCTGGCTGGAAGATGCCGGGGCGACGACAGTCGAGATCTCCTTGCCGCATACCCGCCATGCGCTGCCCACCTACTATATCATCGCGCCGGCAGAGGCGTCGTCCAACCTCGCCCGCTACGATGGAGTCCGCTTCGGTTTGCGCGTTCCCGGCGCGAGCCTGGACGAGATGTACCAGAACACCCGCGGCGAAGGCTTCGGCGCCGAGGTCCGCCGGCGGATCCTGATCGGCACCTACGTGCTGTCAGCCGGCTACTACGATGCCTATTACTTGAAGGCGCAGAAGGTCCGAACGCTGATCGCCAACGACTTTCGGGACGCGTTCCGCAGCGTCGACGTCATCCTGACACCGACGGCGCCCTCGGATGCGTTTGCCATCGGCGAGCGGCTCGATGATCCGATCATGATGTACTTGAACGACGTCTTCACGGTGCCGACCAGCCTCGCCGGCCTGCCAGGCATCAGCGTGCCCGGAGGCCTGAGCAAGCGCGGCTTGCCGCTGGGCTTGCAGGTGATCGGCCGGCCGTTCGACGAGGAAGCCGTGTTGCGCATCGCGGCCGTGATCGAGCGCTGCGCCGGCTTCTCCGGTCAGCCGCGAGGTTGACTGCCAAGGGTTGACAGCCGCGGGCGGCGCCCTTAGCTTCCGCGCTCGCTTGAATGGCCGGCAGCGCCTGCGCCGGATCTCATTTGTGTTAGGTGCGCCGTGAAGATCAAGAACTCGCTGAAAACCGCCCGAAGCCGGGAGCGCAACTGCATCATCATCCGGCGCAAGGGGCGGCTCTACGTCATCAACAAGCGCCATCCCCGCTACAAGGTCCGCCAGGGCTGATCCTGCCCGCGCCCGTCCGGCCGCCGTTTCTCGCGGCGGCAGGGGGGGCTTGAACAGCGCCGCCGTCGGTCGGGCCTGTTGCTGCCCGGCAACACACAGCCCATGTCTGCTGCAGTGCAGCGATCTGGGGCTGGCGGACGCCATTCTTTCACACCACGTTCATTATCGTGCGCTACAGTAGCGCCATTGTCCGGCCGATGAACGGCGCAGGATCGTTGTTGGGAGGATCCGTTTCAGATCTGATCGTCCTTGCCCAGTGAGGTTGGAACATGAACGGATTCGACACATCTCTTACAACCGAGACAGTCGGTACGACTGAGGCGGCGACATTGCAGCTGAGGGACGCGACAGCACGCGAAATTGCTGCAGGAGTTGCCCGCGGCAAGCGGATGCGGGCGGAAGCCTTGGCACGGTTCGGCCACAAGGTCGGCTTGACCATCTCTAGCCTGTGGCGCCGGCCCGGCCGTCTGTTGCCAGCGGCTGCGCAGTAACAGCGCCGTAAGCTCACTTGCGATTGGCGGCATCGGCAAGCGCACTTGCCATGCCGCCCACGGGTTGTAAGCGGCGAGATTACGCCTTCACCCGCATGTCGATGACGCGCTTGGCCTTGCCGACCGAGCGTTCGATCTCACCTACTTCCGCCATCCGGACGCCGACGCTCAAGCCCAAGTAGGACTTGATCGCGCGGCCGAGGTTCTGGGCGCAGGCGCGCTGCGTCGCCTCGTCGTAGTCGCCAAGATCGGGGCGCGGCTCGACGACGACATCAAGCGCGTCCAAGTGGTCGCGGCGGTAGACCTCCAGGACATAATGGGGTGAGAGGTGGGAGTCCTTGAGGATCAACTCCTCGATCTGGCTTGGAAAGACGTTGACGCCGCGGATGATCAGCATGTCATCGGTGCGCCCCGTCACCTTCTCCATCCTTCGCATCGAGCGTGCCGTACCGGGCAAGAGGCGCGTCAAGTCGCGGGTCCGGTAACGGATGATCGGAAACGCCTCCTTGGTGAGGGAGGTCAGGACCAGTTCGCCGGTCTGGCCGTCAGCGACAGGGCGGCCGGTCGCCGGATCGACGATCTCGGGATAGAAATGGTCCTCCCAGATGTGCAGGCCATCCTTCGACTCGATGCACTCGCAACTGACGCCGGGGCCGATGATTTCGGAGAGGCCGTAGAGATCGATCGCATCCATGGCGAAACGCTGCTCGATCTCCTGGCGCATCGCGTTGGTCCACGGCTCGGCTCCGTGCAGCCCGACCTTGAGCGAGGTCGCGCGTGGATCGAGGCCCTGGCGCTCGAACTCATCGCCAATCGCCAGCATGTAGGACGGCGTCACCATGATCATGTCGGGGCGGAAATCGCTGATGAGCTGCACTTGGCGCGCCGTCTGGCCGCCGGACATCGGGATCACCGTGCAGCCCAAGCGCTCGGCGCCGTAGTGGGCGCCCAAGCCGCCGGTAAACAGGCCGTAGCCGTAGGCGACATGGACGATATCGCCCTTGCGGCCGCCGGCGGCCCGCATCGAGCGTGCCATCAGGTCGGCCCACGTGGAGATATCCCGGGCCGTATAGCCGACCACCGTCGGCCGGCCGGTAGTGCCGCTTGACGCGTGGATGCGCAGGACTTGCTCGCGCGGGACCGCGAACAGGCCGAACGGATAGTTCTGGCGCAAGTCGTCCTTGACGGTGAACGGGAAGCGGGCAAGGTCGCGGAGATCGGTCACCTGATCCGGATGAACGCCTGCCTGATCGAACGCATCGCGGTAATGGCGAACGTTGGCATAGGCGTGTTTGAGCGTCCAGCGCAGGCGCTCGAGCTGCAAAGCGGTGATTTCATCGCGGCTCGCGATCTCGATCGGGTCAAGGTCGTGTCGCGCGGCACCCGCACTCCGCATCGGCGTCAACTCCCCTCGTTTCTTGGTTGGCTCGTCCGCGACGCCGTTTACACGATTGGAGTACGGCCGCAAGGGCGGATCTGCATCGCGATCAGGATTCAACGGCAGGTTCGGCCCCACCGGGCTGCGGCTGGGGCGGCGCAAGGGCGGCTTGAACCCGGTACGAGCTGCCGCGGAACAGCGCCACCGTGCGTCCGTCGGCGGTCGCGACCGTCACGTCATAGAGGCCGATCCGCTTCTGCTGCGCCACTTGGCGTGCGGTCGCGATCAGCTCCTCCCCGAGCCGCGCGGGCGACAGAAACTGGACGCTGCCAGCGGTCGCGAGCGCAGAGTCATTTTGCGAATTGCAGGCATAGGCGAAGGCGGAATCCGCGAGCGAGAAGATGACGCCGCCGTGGCAGACATCATGCGCATTCAGCATCTCCGCGCTTACGGTGAGCGCAAGGGTGACTGCATAGGGTTTGACCGACACGACGCGTACACCCAGCCCGCGCCCGACCCGATCGTGAAGTGCCATCCAGCCGATGACGTGTTCGGCAAGCGCTTGCTCGGTCTCGGTTTCGTTCTTCACGGCTGGCGCATCCTTCGCGCTGGCGGTTACGGCGGTGCGCGGGTGCGGTGCGGGGACGCAGGCTGCCACGCTGGGCGCAGGCGATGCTTGAACCGCCTTAGCCTGTGGCGCGCGCTGCGAAAAACCGCTAGGACTGCGCGAAAGGTAACAGTAGCGAGAATACGGGCGACGATGGCTGGCGACAAGATGATCATGGCGGTGCCGAAGGGGCGCATCCTTACCGAGGTAATGCCGCTCATCCACGCCGCTGGCATCGTGCCGGAGCCGGCCTTCGAGGACGAAGCGAGCCGGCAGCTGCGTTTTGCCACCAACCACCCCGAACTCGATCTCATCCGCGTGCGCAGCTTCGATGTCGTCACCTTCGTCGCCTTCGGCGCCGCGGCGATGGGGATCGCCGGCAACGACGTGCTGATGGAATTTGACACCCGCGAGATCTACGCGCCACTCGACCTCGGCGTCGGCCGCTGCCGGATGGCGGTCGCGGAACCGGAGGAACTGGTCGCGGACGATGATCCACGCGCCTGGAGCCACATCCGCATCGCGACCAAGTACCCGAACGTCACCCAGCGCCATTTCGCCGGCCGCGGCGTGCAGGCGGAGTGCGTGCGCTTGAATGGCGCCATCGAACTGGCGCCCAAGCTGGGGCTTTGCCAGCGCATTGTCGACCTCGTCTCGTCGGGCGCGACGCTGAAAGCCAATGGCCTCGTCGAGGTCGAGACAATTGCCGAAATCACGTCCCGGCTGGCGGTCAATCGCACCGCCTGGAAAACGCGGCCGCAAGCGATCGGCCGCTGGATCGAACGCTTGCGGGCGACCCTCGATGCCGCAGCCGCTTGAGATCAGCGATCCCGGCTTCGAGGCCGACTTCACCCTGGTCCTGCAGGCGAAGCGCGAAGCCGCGGCCGATGTCGATCAGGCGGTGGCGGCAATCATCGCCGATGTCGAGACCCGCGGCGATCGTGCCGTCATCGACTGGACCGCGCGCTTCGACCGCCAGCACTTGGGCGTCGCCACCCTGCGCGTTGCACCTGCGGAAATCGCGCGCGCGCGCGGCCTGTGCGAAGCGAAAGCGCTGGACGCACTCGAACTGGCCGCCCGCCGCATCACCGACTTCCATCAGCGCCAGCGGCCAGCCGACTTGAGCTATGCCGATGAGCATGGCGTCACACTGGGCTATCGCTGGACGGCTCTTGCGGCGGTCGGCCTTTACGTGCCGGGGGGCAGCGCCGCCTATCCGTCATCGGTGCTGATGAACGCGCTGCCGGCCAAGGTCGCGGGCGTGCCGCGCATCGTCATGGCGGTTCCGACACCGGAGGGCCGCACCAATCCGCTGGTGCTGGCGGCGGCCGAACTCGCCGGTGTCTCGGAGGTCTATCGCATCGGCGGTGCGCAGGCGATCGCAGCACTTGCCTGCGGCACGGCAACGATCGCACCGGTGGACAAGATCGTCGGCCCCGGCAATGCGTACGTCGCGGCCGCCAAGCGGCGCGTCTTCGGCCGCGTCGGCATTGACATGATCGCCGGCCCCTCGGAGGTGCTGATCGTCGCCGATCGCACGAGCGATCCCGACTGGATCGCGGTTGACCTCCTTGCCCAGGCCGAGCACGACGAAGCGGCACAGTCGATCCTGATCACCGACGATCGCGCCTTTGCCGATACGGTCGCAGCGAAAGTCGCCCGGCACCTGGCGACGCTGCCGCGGCGGGAGATCGCGCGCAAGAGTTGGGAGCGACAGGGCTGCATCATCGTCGTCGAGACCCTCGATCAGGCGGTGCCGCTGATCGACCGGGTGGCGCCCGAACATCTGCAGCTGGCGATCGGGAATGCCGCCGCCTTCGCCGCGCGCGTCCGCAATGCCGGCGCCATCTTTCTCGGCTCCCTGACACCGGAAGCCCTGGGCGATTACGTCGCCGGGCCGAACCACGTCCTGCCCACCAGCCGCAGCGCGCGGTTCTCCTCCGGGCTTGGCGTGCTTGATTTTCTCAAGCGGACGACGGTGGTCGGCTGCGGCGCGGCGGGCCTCAGCGCGCTCGGCCCTGCCGCGATCGCGCTCGCCGAGGCCGAGGGCCTGGACGCACACGCACGCTCGGTCGCCGTCCGCCTCAACCGCGCGCGGACTTGAGGCTTGGGCCGTGGCGGCGCCGCAGATCGCCCCCTGCCCGCGCATCGCCAATGTGGTTCTGGAGGATCTGCGCCGCATCCGCTTGAGCCCGCAGATCGAGCACGAGCGCCGTTCGGCCCTCTATGATCTTTTGGAGAACAACCACTTCCGCCTGATCAACGGCGCGCCTGGCCCCTATACCGTCCATCTCGGCCTCGACGGCAGCAAGCTTGTGTTCCGCGTCACCAGCGACAGCGGCGCCGAATGCGGGCGGTTTACCGTGGCGCTGATTGAGATCAAACGCCTGATCAAGGACTACTTCCTCCTTTGCGACAGCTACTTCAAGGCGATCAAGACCATGACGCCAAGCCGCATTGAGGCGATCGACATGGGCCGGCGCGGCCTGCACAACGAAGGCGCTGAGCTTCTGCGCGAGCGCTTGCGCCGGCATGTCGAGATGGACATTGATACCGCCCGAAGGCTGTTCACCCTCGTCTGCGTCCTGCACATCCGAGCCTGAGCATCCCTTGCTCCTTCGCCCGTCCGCCGTTCTGTTTGCCTGCACCGAGAACGCCATCCGTTCGCCGATGGCGGAAGGCATCCTCAAGCACCTGGCCGGGCGCCGGATCTTTGTCGACTCGGCCGGCGTGCGCGCAGGCACGCTCGACTCCTTCGCGGTGCAGGCGATGGACGAGATCGGCATCGACATCTCCCGCCACCTGCCGAAATCGTTCGACGATCTGGAGGACGAGTCGTTCGATGTGGTGATTTCGCTGTCGCCCGAAGCACAGCACCGCGCGGTCGAACTGACCCGGGCGACGGCGTGCGAGGTGATTTTCTGGAACACGCTCGATCCCTCGATCATCGAGGGCAGCCGGGAGACCCGCCTCGACGCCTACCGAGACGTGCGCGACCGGCTGTTCGCCCGTATCCGCGCGCAGTTCGGCCCGGCGATGATGGCGGGGCTGTGAGCGGCTGTCATGCGGGTCAAATGGTACGCTCTGCCAGCCTCTAACCTCCTTTGGCAACAGCTCTTGCGAGGGAGCCCGGGCGCTCCGCCCGGCGGGAGAGCCTGCTCAATCGTGCTCGTGGCCGTGCTGGCCTGCGATCTTGCCCTCTTTGAACAGGTTGTCCTTCAGCTCGTGGGCAAAATGCGGTTCGTTGCGGCGGATCCATTCCAGCACCATCGCCGCATGCTCCATCTCCTCGCGCATATTGTGCAGGAGGATCTCCTTCAATGCCGCATCCTCGCAGTCATCAGCGCGCTGCCGGTACCAGTCGACCGCCTCCAACTCCTCGACCAGGGAGCTGATCGCCTGATGCAGCGCAATCGTTTCCTTGGCAAGCCGCTCGCGCGGCGCGTGCAGACCTTCACTCGACATGATGGCTCTCCTTCGTTTGTCTCGGGCCGTTGGTTGAGGTGGAATCCGGCCGACCTCGGCGGGAGACCGTCTTCAGTCAGTCCGGGTGCAAGGCGCTTTCAAGCCGGTTCGATAGCCGGGTCCTCCGCGCTGGCTTGCGCGCATCGCGCCGCGGCCATTTACCCGCGCGCGGTCACAGGCTAGCCTCGGTCGACCGAAAGGACAAGGCGATGTCAGCAATCACCTTCTGGTATGAGTTTGCGAGCACGTATTCGTATCCGGCGGCGTTTCGGGTCGAAGCGGCGGCGGCGACGGCAGGACTCACGGTAAATTGGCGGCCGTTCCTCCTCGGCCCGATCTTTACTGCGCTCGGATGGTCGACCTCGCCGTTCAACCTGCAACCGGCGAAGGGTCGTTACATGTGGCGGGACCTCGAGCGCACCTGTGCGCGCCTCGGATTGCCGTTCCGTCGGCCGGAGCCATTTCCGCAGAACAGCGTGCTGGCCGCGCGCGTCGCTTATGCGCTTCCCGACGACGGCGCCCGGGCGCATTTCAGCCGCTGCGTCTACCGGGCGGAGTTCGGGGCGGGGCTGACCATCAGCGAAACGAGCGTGATGGCGGATATCCTGACCGAGGCGGGGTTCGCCGCGGACGCGATCCTGACGCGGGCGGCGACCCCAGAGGTTCGGCAGGCAC
Source organism: Defluviicoccus sp. (assembly GCA_029624735.1). GTDB lineage: Bacteria > Pseudomonadota > Alphaproteobacteria > Rhodospirillales > Defluviicoccaceae > Defluviicoccus. The sequence continues at coordinate 27,070 of JARSSM010000001.1, forward strand.
TGCGCCACGCAACCGAGGCGGCGCAGGAATTGGGGCTCTTCGGCGCGCCAATGCTGACGACTGCTGACGACGAATTGTTCTGGGGCAACGACCGAATAGACGAAGCCGTTGCCTGGGCCAGCGCTGCCGCACGCGTCGACAAGTAACAGGCGCGTTGCGGCCGCCTGCCGCCACATTCAGGCCATGATTGCAGGCATACTGAGCTCCAGTGCACAAAAATTGTTGGCGTTGCCGGAATAGGTACGACGCCACGAAAAGTCACAAGGGAGCTCACCGCCCATGAATTATGTTTTTGCCTTTGCCGGACAATCGAACGCCTGGTGGCATTTTCTGTCAAATTCAGGCCAGAGCTATAAAGTGTTCGAGAGCGAGCTGGAGAAACACGCAGCGATTGGCGATGTCAGGGTGATCAACACCGCCGAAGGCGGGATTGCCGCCGAGAAGCGCGCAGCACCGCTCGACAGCCCGGGGCGTTACTACTGGGATCTTGACGCCAACAAGCCCAGCGCGCTGCTCACCAAGGTGGTCGCGCAGATGAAGGCCGCCGGCAAGCTCGATGGGATTATTTGGGCGCAGGGAGAGAACGACTCCCTCGCCCTTGGCCCCGACCGCCCGGGCATGACGGTCGACCGTTTCGTCCAGGCGACGAAAAAGATCTTCAATTATTTCCGCAGTCAGCTGGGCGATTCAGATCTGCCGATCTACATCCAGGAGCTCGGCAGCACCACTGCGGCGGACTGGCGCGATTACATTCCGCAGATCCGGAGCGCCCAGAGCCAGGTCGCGGCCAGCATGGACAAGGTGTACATCGCGGCCCGCACTACCGACCTGGGCATGGTCGACGGTCTGCATTTCACCGCCAACTCGTTCAAGACGATCGCCGACCGGCTGGCCGATTTCGTCGATGATTACCTCCTCGCGACGGGAAGCGGCGGCACGACAACGCCAGTGGCGCCATCACCTGGTTCCACCAGCAATGGCACAATCGTCGGCACCAGTAGCGCCGACAGCCTGAACGGCAGCGCCGGCAATGACCTGATCCGAGGCCTGGGCGGCGACGACTGGATGTACGGCCAGGCCGGGAACGACACGTTCGAGGGCGGCGCCGGGCTTGATTGGATCTACGGCGGCGCCGGCACCGACGTGGCGCGGTTGCAGCAGGGTTCAGGCACCGACAAGTGGATGGACTTCCAGGACGGCGTCGACAAGATCGATCTCAACGGACTCGCCTTCTCGAAGCTGAGCTTCCGCTACGATCCGACCTGGAACTACACCCATGTCCAGGACAGCAGCGGCAAGAGCATGCTCGGGCTCAAGAATATCAAGCTGAGCCAGATCACCAGCGCCGACTTCATCGGCGGTAGCGGCCAGACGGCAACCGTAGCCGGCGCTACGAGTTCGACGCCTACGAGCGGCAACCGCGCCATTACGGGCACCAGCGGCGGCGATCGCCTGAACGGCACCGCCGGCAATGACCTGATCCGGGGCTTGGGCGGCGATGATTGGATTTATGGCCGCGCCGGGAACGATACGTTCGAGGCCGGTCTCGGCCAGGACTGGATCCACGGCGAGGCCGGCGCCGATGTGGCACTCCTGCAGCGGGGCGCCGGCACCGACAAGTGGATGGACTTCCAGGACGGCATTGACAAGATCGGCCTGAACGGCCTTGCCTACAGCCAGATCAAGTTGCGCTACGAACCAATCTGGAAGTACACGTTCATCCAGGACAGCGCTGGCAACGACCTGTTGGGACTGAAGAACATCGTCGTAAGCCAGATCACAGCCAGCGACTTTATCTGAGCCGTAAGGAGGAGACCTGCCCGGGCAGTCACCTGCACTGCGTGTAGCATACTATGCGCCGGCACTGTGGAAGGGCGCGGTACCGCTGCCGCGCGCCTTCTGGGACTGGGCGATCCTGGGTGGCTTCTTCGTCAACTTGGCGGCGACAGCCGGCTCGATGGCGCTGTTGGTGGCGGGGCTGCCGGCGGTGATTGCGCTCGCCGTTCACCTTGCACCGCTGCCGTACAACGCCCTCATGCTGGTTGCGGTCTGGCGCAGCGCCGCGGCTTATGCCGGCCCGCCAGTTTGGGCTACCCTCGCACGCCTTGCGATCCTCGTTTGGACAGCGGCCGTAACGATCCTCTAGCCTGCATCAGCGCTCAGGCGATATTGCCGTGGCAATGCTTGAACTTCTTGCCCGAACCACACGGGCAGGAGGCATTGCGCGCAACGCGGCCCCAGGTCGCGGGGTCGGCCGGATCAACGGCGGCCGACGCCTGGCGGGAACGGATGGTAAGTGTCTGCACTTCCTCGCCCCCGGCAGGAGCAGGGATCGCTTCGTCCGCCTCGGCGAACGCCGGGTCCTGGCGGCTCTCGTGCATTTCCTGGTGCGGCTGTGCCATGGCGAGCTCTTCTGCCGGATCGAGCCGCACCTCGACCAGCGCCAGCATCATCGTCACCCGTTCGCGCAACCGTTCGAGCATCGCCTCGAACAGGCTGAAGGCCTCCCGCTTGTACTCGTTCAAGGGGTCGCGCTGGCCGTAAGCGCGCAGCCCGATACCTTGGCGCAGATGATCGAGCGTCAACAGGTGATCTTTCCACACCTGGTCGAGGACCTGCAGCAGCAAGCCCTTCTCGACCATGCGCATGACGTCCGGCCCGAACCGCGCCGCCTTCTCTGCCATCTTGCGGTCGACCGCGTCGGTTAAGCGCTGGCGCATCTCGACGTCGGCAATGCCCTCTTCCTTCGCCCATTCGACGAACGGCAGGTCGAGATTGAAGACGCGCAGAACGTCGGCGTGCAGGCCGCTCAAGTTCCATTGCTCGGCGTAGGCTTGCGGCGGCACATGCTGGGTGATCAGCGTTTCGATGACGTGATGGCGCATGTCCGCAACCGCCTGCTGGACGTCGTCGGCGGTCATCAGTTCGCGCCGCTGCTCGTAGACGACCTTGCGCTGGTCGTTCATCACGTTGTCGAACTTCAGGAGGTTCTTGCGGATCTCGAAGTTGCGCGCCTCGACCTTCTGCTGCGCTTTCTCCAGCGCCTTGTTGACCCAGACGTGCGTGATCGCCTCGCCTTCCTGCAGCCCCAGCTTCTTAAGCACGCCGTCGATGCGCTCGGAACCGAAGATGCGCATCAGATCGTCTTCGAGCGAAAGGTAGAACTTGGAGGTGCCGGCGTCGCCCTGGCGGCCGGAGCGGCCGCGCAGCTGGTTGTCGATGCGCCGGCTCTCATGCCGCTCGGTGCCGAGGATGAACAGGCCGCCTGCCGCCAGCACCTTCTCCTTGTCGGCGGCGATGTTGGCGCGGATTGCGGCCTTGCCGGCGTCGTCGTCCGGATTCTTGAGCTCGCGGCGGATGCGCATGTCGGCATTGCCGCCCAGCTGAATGTCGGTGCCGCGGCCGGCCATGTTGGTCGCGATCGTCACCGCGCCGGAGCTGCCGGCCTCAGCGATAATTGTGGCTTCCTGCTCGTGGTAGCGGGCGTTCAAGACCTGGTGCGGGATCTTTTTCTTCTTGAGCAACCCTGAAATGTGCTCGGACTTCTCGATCGATACGGTGCCGACCAGCACCGGTTGGCCGCGGCCGCGGCAGTCCTCGATCTGGGCCACGATCGCTTCGTATTTCTCGCGCGCCGTCCGGTAGACTTCGTCATCGTGATCGACGCGAATGCAGGAAACATTGGTCGGAATTTCGGCCACGACCAGCTCGTAAATCTCCTGAAATTCGCCGGCCTCCGTCATCGCCGTTCCGGTCATGCCGGCGAGCTTGGGGTAAAGGCGGAAGTAGTTCTGAAACGTGATCGAGGCGAGCGTCTGGTTTTCCTGCTGGACCGTGACGCCTTCCTTTGCCTCCAGCGCCTGATGCAGGCCTTCCGAGTAGCGCCGGCCTTCCATCATGCGGCCGGTGAACTCGTCAATGATGACGACCCGGTCCTCCTTGACGATGTAATCGGTATCGCGGCTGAACAGCTTGTGCGCGCGCAACGCCTGATTGGCATGGTGGACGAGCGAGACGTTGGCGACATCATAGAGGCCGCCGCTCGTCAACAATCCTTCCTCGCGCAAAAGGGCTTCGATCTTCTCGACACCTGCATCGGTGAAGCTGACGGCGCGCGCCTTTTCGTCCTTCTCGTAATCACCCTCGACAAGGTGGGGTATCAGGCGATTGATGCTGACGTACATCTCCGAGGAGTCCTCGGCCGGTCCCGAAATGATCAGCGGTGTGCGCGCCTCGTCGATCAGGATCGAGTCGACCTCATCGACGATGGCGTATTGGAACGGCCGTTGCACCATTTCGTCGAGGCGAAACTTCATGTTGTCGCGCAGGTAGTCGAATCCGAGCTCGTTGTTGGTGCCGTAGGTGACATCGCAGGCATAGGCCGCCTTGCGCTCGGCATCGGAAAGACCGTGGACGATGCAGCCCACGGTGAGGCCGAGAAACCGGTAGATTGTCCCCATCCACTCGGCGTCACGCTGCGCGAGGTAGTCATTGACGGTCACGACGTGCACGCCGTTGCCGACGAGCGCGTTGAGATAAACCGCGAGCGTAGCGACCAGCGTCTTGCCTTCGCCGGTCTTCATCTCGGCGATCATGCCGCGGTGGAGGACGATGCCGCCCAACAGCTGAACATCGAAGTGGCGCTGGCCCAGCGTGCGCTTTGCCGCTTCGCGCACAGTCGCAAAGGCTTCAACGAGGAGCGAGTCGAGCGGTTCGCCAGCTGCGACACGCTCCTTCAGCCACGGTGTGCGAGCCTTGAGATCGGCGTCGCTCAAAGCCTCGATTTCGGGCTCAAGAGCGTTGATCGCCGTGACATCTTTTTGCAGGGTCTTCAGGAATCGATCGTTAGCGGTGCCGAACAACCGCCGGGCGATGCCAGCAAACATGTTTCGTCCTCGAGGAAGCCGGCCGCATGCCGTACGGTTCAGGGCGAACCGGGGCCGCGCTTCAAGAGAGTTATAGGCGGGATTCCCCCCTGTCAATGCAACGGGCGTGACGGGATGCGGCAAGGGGTTGCCGTGAGGCCGCGCTTGTGCATGATCCGGCCGCGCAATATTGCGACGAAAGGAATGGCTGACGATGGCTGGACCCAGTCCCGTTTCACCGCTGGCGCCGGACCACTTCGCCACCTTGCCGGCAGTGCCGGGCATCCGCCTGGCGGCCGGTGCCGCGGGCATCCGCTATCCGGGTCGGACGGATGTGATGGTCATCGAGCTGGCAGCGGGAACGGCCGCGGCCGGCGTGTTCACGCGTTCGCTGACGGCGGCCGCGCCGGTCCGCTGGGACCGGCAGGTGATCGCCAGCGGTCGCGCGCGTGCGGTCGTCGTCAACTCGGGCAACGCGAACGCCTTTACCGGCGCCGACGGCGAGCGGGTGGTGGCGCGGACCGCCAGGGCCGCTGCCGATGCGCTCGGCTGCGCGGCCGAAGAGGTGCTCGTTGCCTCGACCGGGGTGATCGGCGAGGCGCTGCCGGTGGAGCGTCTGGTGGCCGTCCTGCCGCCGCTGTTTGACAGTGTCAGCGGCGATGGCTGGGCCGATGCCGCGCAGGCCATCATGACCACCGATACCTACCCGAAGGCCGCGAGCCGGCAGGTCTTGATCGGGGGCGTGCCGGTCACCATCAACGGCATCGCCAAGGGAGCCGGCATGATCGCGCCAGACATGGCGACGATGCTGGCCTTTCTCGCCACCGATGCCGCATTGCCGCCGGTCCTGCTGCAAGAGCTGCTAAGCGAGGCGGTCGCACGCTCGTTCAACGCAATCACGATCGACGGCGATACCTCGACCAACGATACCGCGCTGCTGTTTGCCACCGGCGCGGCGGCACATCCGCCGGTGAGCAGCGCAGACGATCCGCGGCTGGAGGATTTCCGCACCGGCCTCGCCCAGGTGGCGGCCGAACTGGCGCAGATGATCGTCCGCGATGGCGAGGGGGCAACCCGGTTCGTCACCATCACGGTTACCGGCGCCGAGACGGACCAGGCGGCCAAGCGGCTTGCCTGCACAGTCGCCAACTCGCCCTTGGTCAAGACGGCGATCGCCGGTGCCGATCCCAACTGGGGCCGCATCGTTGCCGCGCTGGGCCGGGCTGGCGAGCGGATCGATGCCGATGCGCTGACGATCCGCATCGGTGGCACGCTGGTGGCCGCACACGGCGGTCGGGTGCCCGCCTACGACGAGGCGCCGGTCGCTGCCCACATGCAAGGCCGGACGATCGATATCGCGATCGATGCCGGCGTCGGCTTCGGTGCCGCCACCGTCTGGACCTGCGATCTGACTCACGGCTACATCGACATCAATGCCGATTACCGGTCCTGATCCGACCTGCCTCACGGTGCAACAGAGGGCGGCAGCCGCCGGACCGCTCTTGCTGGTTGTTGCGGTGGCGCTGGTCGATGCCGACGGCCGTGTTCTCCTGGGCCAGCGCCCGGCTGGGAAGGCGATGGCAGGCTTGTGGGAGTTTCCCGGCGGCAAGCTTAACGCCGACGAGACGCCGGAAGCGGCCGTGGTGCGTGAACTGAAGGAAGAGCTGGCGGTTGACATCTCGGAGAGCTGCCTGGCGCCGCTCACCTTCGCGTCGCACGCTTATGCGGACTTCCACCTGTTAATGCCGCTTTACGTCTGCCGGGTCTGGCGCGGAACACCGCAGCCACTCGCGCATCAACAGCTGAAGTGGGTGCCGCCGCGGGCCATGGCAGCGCTGCCGATGCCGGCCGCCGACCGGCCGCTGATCGCATTCTTGCGCGATTTCCTCTAAGCTGTGATGTTGGGCGCAGCTTCCGTAACGGTTGAGGCCAGCGAAAGGAAAGAACACGACGATGAGGCTCAGGATCGTTAGCGGCGCCGTGTGTGCCGGTATCGCGCTCGGTTTCGTGCTTGCCACTACCGCGTGCTCGGAGACGTGGAGCGGGGTCAAGCACGACACGAAAGATAACGTCGAGAGTGTCGGCAAGGGTGTCGAGAAGGCCGGCGAGAAGATCCAGGATTCGGTGAAGTAGGGAGCGTGTTGCCGTGCAGGGCAACCGGGGACTGACGACACTGAAGCGCGTTTTTCTCAGCCTGGCAGTGGGGACACTGATGGCAGGGTGCGATGGCGGCGGCAGGGGAGGCACCGTCTCGCTGCCGAGCGGCGGCTTTTATGGTCAGAACATCTATTACCGCTGTGAGGACGGCTTGAGTTTCCGCGCCGTCATCGACACCGCGGCCCGGCACGTGGTGGTCGAACTTGGCGAGGACCGCTACACGCTGAAACGCGCCGGCGCGAGCCGGGCGGGCGAGGTCTACAGCGACGGCACGATGCGGCTCACCGTTGCCGCAGACGGCCGGGCGCACCTGATCGTCCGCCCGGGCACCGAGATGACAGCCTGCGAGCCGCTCATCGCAAGCGGCAACTGACCCTTTACTGCGAGCGCAGCAGGCACGCGCTACTGCTTGTCGACGTCGGCCGCGACCCGCATCGTGAGGATGCGATCAGGCTGCGACGGCGGCTCGCCGCGCTTTAGGGCGTCGACAAATTCCATGCCTTCGATCACCTGGCCCCACACCGTGTACTGCTTGTTAAGGTGCGGCGCCGGCGCGAAGCAGATAAAGAACTGCGAGTCGGCGCTGTTTGGATTGGCCGAGCGCGCCATGCCGAGCGTGCCGCGCACGAACGGAGCCGAGGAGAATTCGGCCGGCAGGTTGACGCCCGACCCGCCGGTGCCGGTGCCCTTGGGATCGCCGCCCTGCGCCATGAAGCCGTCGATGACGCGATGAAAGACGAGGCCGTCGTAAAACTTCTGCCGCGTCAGCTCTTTGATGCGGGCGACATGTTTGGGCGCCAGGTCGGGGCGAAGCTGAATGACCACGCGGCCGCCCTTGAGCTGCATGTAGAGCATGTTTTCGGGATCGGGCGCCGCCTCCGCGCGCGTGGTGAGCGCGAGGGCGATCACGAAGCCGATCAGGCTCTTGGTGAGGATCATGGGGGAAGCCTTCTCTTCAAGGGGCTGGGCCGTCGGCAACGTTTGGCCCAAGATGAACGAGGGGGAGCGCTCCCCGCACACTAGACGGCGCTGGCGGCAATTGCACGGAAATGTCGGCCCGTTCAGGCGAGTCGGCTCGGCTTCAGCACGTGGCGCTGGCGACACCTCCCCGTCCTGGCTAAGGTCCGCCGCATGAACGCCTGCCGCCAAACCAAGATCGTCGCCACCTTGGGGCCTCAGTCCTCAAGCGAGGCCGTCATCAGCCGCCTGCTCCAGGCCGGCGCCAACGTTTTCCGGCTCAACTTCAGCCATGGAACATGGGAGGAGCACGCCGCCCGGCTGCAGCTGATCCGTGCCCTCGGCGCCCGCTTGGGCCGCCCGATCGGCGTCTTTGCCGACCTGCAGGGGCCCAAGCTGCGGCTTGGCACGTTTGCGCACGGGCCGGTCGCACTTGCCGCCGGCGCGCCGTTCCGGCTCGATCTCGGCGACGCACCGGGGGATACGCGCCGGGCGCCGCTGCCGCATGCCGAAGTGTTTGCCGCGATCGAGCCCGGTGCCGCCCTTCTGCTGGACGACGGCAGGGTCCGTCTGGAGGTGACCGCATGCGGCTCCGATTACGCCGAGACCCGCGTCATCGTCGGGGGCGTGCTTTCGGATCGCAAGGGGATCAACCTGCCGGGCGTGCTGCTGCCGATCTCGACGCTCACGGCGAAGGACCGCCGGGACCTTCAATGGGCGCTCGATGCCGGCATCGATCAGATTGCGCTCTCTTTCGTGCAGCGGCCCGAGGACGTTGCGGAAGCGCGCGCGCTGATCGGCGGCCGCGCGCAACTGATCGTCAAACTGGAGAAGCCTTCGGCGATCGATCACCTGCTTTCGATCGTCGCACTGGCCGACGCCGTGATGGTCGCGCGTGGCGATCTTGGCGTTGAGGTGCCGGCGGAAGAAGTGCCGGTGTTGCAGAAGCGGATTGTCCGCGCCTGCCGATCGGCGGGGAAGCCGGTCATCATCGCAACCCAGATGCTGGAATCGATGCTGAACGCGCCGGCGCCAACCCGGGCCGAGGCCTCGGACGTGGCGAACGCCGTCTATGAGGGTGTCGACGCGGTGATGCTGTCGGGCGAAACGGCGGCCGGTCGCTACCCGGTCGAAGCGGTAACGATCATGGACAAGATCATCCGCAAAGCCGAGCACGACCATATCAACCGCAACCGCGGCAATGGCCATGAGGTCGTGCCGGAAACGACGGAGTCGGACGCGGTCTCGGCCGCCGCTCGTGATGTTGCCGCCACCATCGGTGCGGCTGCCATCGTCACCTTGACGACAGGCGGCACAACGGCCCTGCGCGCGGCGCGGGAGCGGCCGGCGGTGCCGATCCTGGCGCTGACGCCGTCCGCCGCCGTCGCCCGCAACCTGGCGCTGGTGTGGGGCGTACAGCCGCGTGAGCTTCCCATCTTTGGGGATTACGAGCCGGCGCTGGCCGAAGCGATCGTGTGTGCATGCGCGCTCGGTCTTGCTCATCCCGGGGCGCGGCTGGTGGTGATGGCTGGTCTGCCGCTGCCGATGCCGGGTCACACCAATCTGTTGCACATTGTCGAAATCCCGGAGGAGACGGGGTGACGCCTGGTCCGACCCCCGGCAGGGGAGTGCCGTTCGGCCTCCTCGTGGGCGTTGGCGCGTACACGATCTGGGGCCTGTTTCCGATCTATTTCAAGTTGGTCGGCGAGGTCCCTGCACTGGCGGTGCTGGCGCACCGGATCGTCTGGTCGATGGTCTTCCTGGCCCTTGTTCTGACGCTGAAGCAGAACTGGCGCCGCGTGCGAACAACCCTCCGCGACCGTCCCCTGATGGGCCGGCTTGCGCTCTCCAGCCTAATGATCGCGCTCAACTGGGGCATCTTCATCGTCGCCGTGGAGCGTGCGCGCGTCCTCGATGCGAGCTTCGGCTACTTCATCAGCCCGCTGGTGAGCGTCGCCCTGGGCGTTGTCGTGCTTGGGGAACGGCTGCGGCGGCTGGAGTGGATCGCAGTCGGGCTCGCTGCGGTCGGCATTGCCTATCGGGTGGCGGCGAGCGGCACGGTGCCGTGGATCGGGATGACGCTCGCGCTCAGTTTTGCCTTCTACGGCTTGATGCGCAAGACGACGACGGTCGACGCGGTCGAAGGCTTGTTCATCGAGGCGGCCCTGCTGGCGCCACTGGCGGCGATCTATCTCGTGCTGGTGGCGGATCCGTTCGGCCCTGCGGCGGGAGCGCTGCCCGCCGCGTGGCTGCAAGCGCTCCTCGTGGTGTCAGGGCCGGTGACGGCGCTACCGCTCATCCTCTTCGTCGCTGCCGCCCGCAGGATCCCGCTCGCAATGCTCGGGCTCTTGCAGTTCATCACGCCGAGCGGCCAGTTCTTGCTCGCGGCCTTCGCTTTCCAGGAGCCCGTTGCCCGATCGACGCTCGCAAGCTTCATCTGCATCTGGTGCGGCCTCGCCCTCTACGCCTTCGACCTGGCTGTGCGCCAACGGAAACAGCACGATCGGGGCGGCTGAGCCGGCATCGCTTTCGTCGTCGGTGCGGATCGGCCGCCGCGGCCGGCGCAGTGACGCCTCCGTCCGCGCCCGCCGATCATCGAGGCGAACGACGGTCCCGCTGGTGGCACCTTCGGGCGCGACTGCCGCGGCGGCTGCAGCGGCCGGTTCACGGGACGGCAAGCGGCGCGCGATTACGCTGCCGTCGGGGCCGTGGCGGCGCTCGTCCTGCTGCCTGCGGTCGAACGGCGTTCCGTTCACGTAGCTCAAAAGGCAATTGGCACGTGGCCCGGCGTGACGGCGCTCCTGGGTACCGCGTCGGTCACGGGCAGCCTGAGCCGCCGGCTGGGCGACCTCGCGGGTGCCGTACTGCTCCGCCCAGCGATCGAGCAGGGCTTGCACGACTTGGCCGACCTTGGCGGCGTTGTCGACATCGCGAATTGACAGCACGCCGGAAACAAGCAGCGCATGGATGTGCTGTTCGCGCAGATCGACGCGGACCAAGTGGTTCTTCTGCTCACCGCTGGTCATGGTGACCGGCTGCCAGGTCGGCTCCTGGGACGAGTCCTCATCGGTAGCAGCGGAGACCTCGACACGCGGCGCCTGCTGAGCCGCCTCCTCCATCCGCAGTGCCTGCTCCAGGCGTTCGGTCGTGCCACGCAAGCTCTGCAGCCGGTCGCGCGCTGCCGAGCGCAGGTTCTCCGCCTGGTTGAGCGCCTGCTGCAGCCGCCCGACCTGGGCCCGCATCAGCGAGAGCTGGCCGCGCAGACGGGAAATGACCTCGGCGCGCAAGTGCCTCTCTTCATTGGCAGCGTCAACTGTGCGATTCTCGCGCTCAATCACGGTTCCATCCTCCGGCCCCTCGTCGCCCGTCATCGACGGTCTCCCACTCTGTCCCTGCTGCCGCCATGCATGGTCGTTGTCGCGGTCGCGCTGCGCATCATCACTGAGAGATCTGCTTGTCATCGACCGCGGCTCATGCTTCGGCTGGCCCATACATCCCTTCGTCAGCCACGCAGCATGCGCCCTGCCTCAAACGGTCTCAGTGACTGGCGTCACAAGGGCTTGCCAGGAGGAGGTAACGGGCTTGACCCTGTTGCAGGAGGGGGGGCGCCGCAGGGGGCGATCAGTCGTACAGGCTGTCGAGGAGATCGCGGTAGGAGGTCTGGATGACGTGCCGGCGCAGCTTCAGGGTCGGCGTCATCTGGCCGTTCTCGGTCGAAAACGCATTAGCCGTTACGGCGAAGCGGCGGATTTTCTCGATCACCGACAGTCCTGCGTTGGCACGCTCGACCGCGGTCCGCATGGCGGCGAGAAAATCGGGATCGCGTGCAAGCGCTCTGGCGTCGCGCGGCTTGCCGGCCGCCCGCGCCCATGCCTGCATCCACCCTTCATCCGGCACCACCAGGGCCACGAGGTGGGAGCGGCGATCGCCAGCGGCAAAGGCTTGGGCGATCTCCGGCTGCTGGGTGAGGAGGCCTTCGATCCGCGCCGGGGAGATGTTGTCGCCACCAGAATTGACGATGATGTCCTTCTTGCGGTCCCGGATGACGAGATGGCCGTTCTCGTCCAATTGGCCGATATCGCCAGTATGCAGCCAGCCGTCGCGGATTGCAGCCCGGGTCGCTTCCTCGTTGCGCCAGTAGCCGAGCATGACCATCGGGCCGCGAACCAGGATCTCGCCGTCGTCAGCGATGCGGACTTCGACATCCTTGAGCGGCGGCCCCACGGAGTCGACCTTGAGACTGCCGGCCCGGTTGACGCTGATAAGCGGCGCCGCCTCGGTCTGGCCGAACCCCTGATAGACCGGCACCCCGAGCGCGACGAAGAACAACCCGACCTCCGGATTGAGCGGCGCTCCGCCACTGACCATCGCCCGCAGCCTGCCGCCAAAGCGCTCGCGAATCGACCGGCGGACGAGGACGTCGAGCACTCCGTCGGCCAAGCGCTCGCCAAGCGTGAGATCGTGCTTCGCTTCGTAGCGTTTGCGGCCGATTGCAAGTGTCGCTCGGAACAGCTTCTCCCGCCACCCACCCGCCTTGTGTGCTTCGGCCGTGATGCGCTGCCGCATCAGCTCGTAAAAGCGCGGTACCGCCGAAATCAGCGTCGGCCGCGTCTCGCGGATATTGAGCGCGAGCTTTTCGATGCCCTCCGCGTAATAGATCTGCGCGCCTAAGGCCATCGGCAGAAACTGGCCGACGGTGTGCTCATAAGCATGCGATAGCGGCAACAACGAGAGAAAGACGTTCTCGCCAGCGCTGATTTCCGACAGCACCTCGCCACCGGCGCGGCAATTGTGGAGAATGGCTTGGTGCGGAAGCACGACGCCCTTCGGCAGCCCGCCCGTACCCGACGTATGTATGATGCAGGCGGGATCAGTGGGCTTAATCGCTTGCGCTTCGGCAACGATATTCGCGTGATGCGTGTCGCCACGCGCGATTACGTCCTGCCATGTGTAGAGAGGAACGCCCAGGTCCGGCGGGGGCTGCGGCGCCTCGATGGCGATGATGAAGCGGATGAAGGGGCACTGCGCCGCGGCGCGCAACAGCGGAGCCGCGATGCGCCGGGTCGAGACGATAACGCCGCAAGCCTCAGTGTTGCGAAGCACGTGCAGGTGCTCCGCTTCGGTGTTCGTCGTGTAGGCGGGAACCGTGATCGCGCCTGCCGCCATGATGCCGACGTCGGCGATGAGCCACGCCGGCCGGTTCTCGGCGACGAGCACGATCCGCTCGCCCTTCGTCACACCGAGGCTGATGAGGCCGCGCGCGAGCGAGGTCACGCGGGCGGCAACCTCGCGCCAAGTCTGTGGCTCGTACCGGCCCTGGCGCTTACGCCAGAGGAAGGGATGTTCGCCCTGGCCTGCGGCCTGATCGAAGAACATCACCACCAGGTTCTGCCAGTCGGGCATCGGCATGATGCGGCGGGTCCCGTCCGTTTCCAGGGCGGCGGTTGTCGCCCCTGCTGCGGTTCCTTATAAGGGAGCCTGCTCCAAGGAGGAATCGCGATGTCGATTGTGCACCCCGCCGACGGCCCGCAGCGGGTCGAAGAAAAATTGCCGGTGTGGGACCTTTCCCACCTCTACGCAGGCCCGGAAGACCCCCGCATTGGCGCCGATCTGGATGCGGCTGAGCGTGCGGCGAAAGCATTCCACGGCCGTTACGCCGGCAAGCTCGCGGAGCTGAGCGGTGCGGAGCTGGGGACCGCAATCATGGCCTACGAGGCGATCGTCGAGGGTTTATGCCGGGTGACGGCCTACGCCCAGCTCCGGTTTGCCGGCGACATGAGCGATCCCGAACGTGGGCGTTTCCTGCAGGATATCGAGGAGCGCTTCAATACGGTCTCGACCGAGACGCTGTTCTTCACGCTTGAGCTCAATCGCCTCGACGACGAGACCGTCGGGCGGCAGCTCGCCGTCGCACCGGCCGACCGCTACGCGCCTTGGGTGCGCGATCAGCGGATCTTTCGTCCGCACCAGCTTGCTGACGACGTCGAAAGGATCCTGCACGAGAAAAGTGTCACCGGTGCCAGCGCCTGGGTGCGGCTGTTCGACCAGACGCTGTCCGGCATGCGCTTTGACGTCGGCGGCAAGGCGCTGACGCTGGCAGACGCACTCAACTGCTTCGACAATACCGATCCCGAGGTCCGTCGCAGCGCGGCGCGTGCGATCGGCAAGGGGCTCAAGGACAACGTCCGCGTCCTGTCGCTGGTCGTCAACACGCTCGCCAAGGACAAGGAGATCGAGGACCGCTGGCGCGCCTATCCGCATCCGGTCGCCTTCCGCAACCTCGCCAACAGGGTCGAGGATGAGGTTGTCGACGCGCTGGTGAGCGCGATCCGCGATGCCTACGCCGATCTTGCCCACCGCTACTACCACCTGAAGGCACGCTGGTTCGGCCGCGAAACCCTCGATTACTGGGACCGTAACGCGCCGCTGCCCGGTGCCGACAACCGGCAGTTCAGCTGGATCGAGGCAAAGACGATCGTGCTGGGGGCCTTCGGCGGCTTCCATCCGCAGATGGCCGCGATCGGCAGTCGCTTTTTTGACGAAGGCTGGATCGATGCCGGCCCGCGGCCAGGCAAGGATTCAGGCGCCTTCTGCCATCCGGTGGTTCCCTCAGCACACCCCTACATCCTGCTCAACTTCTACGGCCGGCCACGCGACGTGATGACGCTCGCGCACGAGCTTGGCCACGGCGTGCACCAGGTCATGGCCGCCAACCAGGGCGCGCTCCTTGCCGACACGCCGCTGACCTTGGCCGAGACGGCGTCGGTGTTCGGCGAGATGCTGGTGTTTCAGGCCCTGCTGGAGGATGGCGGCAGCCGCGAGGAGCGGCGCCGGCTGTTGGCGGCCAAGGTCGAGAGCATGCTGAACACGGTCGTCCGCCAGATTGCGTTTCATGAGTTCGAGGAGCGGGTGCACATGGAGCGGCGGTCCGGCGAGCTTTCGGCGGAACGCCTCGGTGAGATCTGGCTCAAGGTGCAAAAAGAAAGCCTCGGCCCGGCAATGCGCTTTGACAATGATTATAGCTACTATTGGGGATACATCCCGCATTTCATTCACTCGCCATTCTACGTCTATGCCTATGCGTTCGGGGACTGTCTCGTCAATTCTCTGTACCAGGTCTATCGCGATGGCCACCCAGGCTTTGCCGAGAAGTATTTCGCCATGCTGCGCGCCGGCGGCAGCCTCAGGCACCGTGATCTTCTGCAGCCGTTTGGGCTTGACGCCGCGGATCCCGGCTTCTGGCGGCGCGGCCTCAATGTCATCGTCGCGCTGATCGATGCGCTTGAGGCGCTGGAGTAAGCTCGGCTGAGGTTGGCGCCGGCGTGGTGGGCCCCTATATCCTCGCCTTAGGACGGTTGATGAGGTGACGCCGTTGTTCGATCCTGCCGACGAACAGCGCAAGCAGCTGGCCGGTGCCGATCATTCCGCCGAGCCAATGGTCGATGACGACTCGCTCGCGGGCCGCATACGCCGCTATGCACAAGTCGGTAGCACTGTCGGCGGCTTGGCGGCACGCCTCGCCGGCAACCGGCTGTTGGGGCTGTCCGTCGATCCGGCTGCGCACGCGGTCGATCTCAAGGTGGCGCTGGGCGGCCTCAAGGGGCCGCTGATGAAGGTCGCGCAGATCCTGGCGACGCTGCCCGATGTGATGCCCGAGGAATACACCCGCGAGCTTGCCCAGCTGCAGACGAACGCACCCTCGATGGGTCGGGCGTTCGTCCGCAGGCGGATGGTGACGGAACTCGGTGCCGGATGGGAAAAGAAATACCGTGCCTTCGAGCACACAGCGCGCGCAGCGGCTTCGCTGGGCCAAGTGCACGAGGCGATCGGCCTTGACGGCAGCAAGCTCGCCTGCAAGCTGCAGTACCCCGACATGGCATCGGCGGTCGAGGCCGACCTGCGCCAGCTCAAGATCGCGTTTACGATCTACCGCCAGTACGACAGGGCGATCGATCCCTCCAACATCCACGCCGAACTTTCGGCCAGGCTGCGCGAGGAGTTGGACTATCGCCGCGAAGCCAAGCACATGGCGCTCTACGGCCGCATGCTGAGCCGTCATCCCGGCGTGCATGTGCCGGAACCGTCGCTCGATCTGTCGAGCGAGCGCCTGCTCACCATGACCTGGCTGGACGGCGAGCCGCTGATGAGCTTCGTCGATCACCACATCGATATGCGCAACACCGTCGCGCGCAACATGTTCCACGCGTGGTATGTTCCGTTTTACGAGTACGGCGTGCTGCACGGGGATCCGCACCTCGGCAACTACACAGTGCGCAAGGACGGCTCCATCAACCTTCTCGACTTCGGCTGTGTTCGCATCTTCCCGCCGGAGTTCGTGGGCGCGGTGATCGACCTCTACCACGCCTTGCGCACCAAGGATCAGGACTTGGCGGTGAAAGCCTACGAGACGTGGGGCTTCAAGAACCTGAGCCACAACGTTATCGAGATCCTCAACCAGTGGGCGGGCTTTTTGTACCGGCCGCTGATGGAAGATCGCATCCAGCAGATCCAAGAAGAAGGCGGCGCAATGTACGGCGCCCAGGTTGCCGGCAAGGTTCAGCGCGAACTGCGCGAGGTCGGCGGCATCGCGCCGCCGCGCGAATTCGTGCTGATGGACCGCGCTGCGATCGGGTTGGGGAGCGTCTTCACCCGGCTTCGGGCCGAGGTCAACTGGCACCAGTTGTTCAGCCAGATGATCGAGGGCTTCAACGTCGCGGCGGTGGCACGGCGCCAGAGCGAGGCGATGGCCGGCCTTGATCTGCCGGCGCCGCTTTAGGGGTAGCAGCAGCGAAGGTGGACGGTTCCCAAGGCCGGAGACCGAGGCTATCGTACACGCGCGAGTGCAGGGAACGGAGTGACGGCGCGTGGCACGCTCGATGGCAAACATGGTCGGCCTGTCGGCCTTCGCTTTCATCCTGGGCGCTGGACAACTGTTGTTCAAGGCGGCGGCCGACCGCGCGCCGGCGCTTACACGCTGGGCTGACCTCCCAGGCCTGGTCACGCAGCCACTGTTGTGGCTGGCGCTCGCGCTTTACGGCTTCGCAACCTTGCTGTGGATCTACCTCTTGCAGCGCGTCCCCTTGAGCGAGGCCTATCCGTTCGCGGCGCTGGCGTTCGTACTTGTGCCGCTGGGGGCGGCAGCGCTGTTCGGCGAGCGGCTGTCGTCAGCACATTTCGTCGGCTCGGCGCTGATCGTCGCCGGCATTTGTGTCATTGGTCTCGTCCAGCGCTAGTGCACAAACCCGTTCGGATGATTCAGCCGAAGGGGTTAGATGTGCACTAGAAACAATAGGTTGCGTGCATCGACCGCGCATTCTTTGAATGTGCGGCTGCACTAGCGAAGGACTTTCGAGCCCCGACCGGCCATGGACAGTGAACCACTTTACGTCGTCGTTCCCGCCTACCGCGAGGCGGGGGTCATCGCCGGGACTGTCGCCGGCCTCTTGAGCGTGTGCCCCAACGTCGTCGTTGTCGATGACGGCTCGGCGGACCGGACCGCTGACAACGCGTGTGCTGCCGGCGCCGTTGTCGTCCGCCATCCGGTCAACCTCGGTCAGGGCGCCGCCTTGCAGACGGGAATCGTTTACGCCCTCGAACAAGGTGCCCGCTTCATCGCCACCTTCGATGCCGATGGCCAGCACCGCCCGCAGGACATCGCTGCCATGCTGGCGACGCTCAAGGCCGAGAGCCTCGATATCGTCCTCGGCAGCCGCTTTCTCGGGGAAGCCGAGCATCTGCCGTCGGCGCGCCGAATGGTCCTGAAGGCGGCCGTGCTTTTCACGCGGCTGACGACGGGGCTCAAGGTGACCGATACGCACAACGGCCTGCGGGTGATGACCGCGGACGCGGCCCGCCAGCTCAATCTGGTCCAGGACCGCATGGCGCACGCATCGGAAATGCTGGCCCAGATTGCCGAGCACAAGCTCGTCTACAAGGAGGTGCCGGTGACCGTGTCCTACTCCCAGTACAGTCTGCAGAAGGGGCAGCGCTTGAGCGGGGCGTTCCGGGTGTTGGCGGACCTGGTGATCGGCTGGCTCGTCCGATGATCAAGCTTGTTCTGCTGTCTTTCTTGGTCCTGGTTGCGATCTACGTGCTGATGCAGCGCTCGACCTCAACGTCGCTGCGAATTGCGATCGAGGCGCTCTTGGTGCTTGGCGCCTACTTTGTCGTCGCGCCGGAGCAGGCAACCGCGATCGCGCATACGTTGGGCGTCGGCCGCGGCACCGATCTGATCCTCTACACGTGGATCATCGTCACCTTCGCGATCATCTTGGTGCTGTACCTGAAAGTGGTGGCGATGAACCGGACGGTCACGCAACTGGCGCGCAGCCTGGCCCTGAGCCAGGTGCGGCATCCGCCGGCCGACCCGGCGCCGGTCACTTCTGCGCCTGAGCCACGGTCCTGATCGGCGTCACGGAGGCGGCGCTACCACCGCCGTGCAAGCCTCGCTGCCCGTGCCGTTGCGGACGCTATCGCTGCGGCCCGGATGGAAGGGGGGAGCGAACAGGAAGGCAAACGGCGCCCATTGATCGCCGACACAGAGGACGGAGCCGTCCGCGACTGCGGCGATGCGGCGATCGATGCCGAGCGTGTTGAGCAGCGAAGACAGCGATGGGCCGGTCGGCGTCAGGTAGCGGCCGCCGGTCATGAGCACGACCGAAACCAGGGCTAGCGTGCACCCGGCGCCCAAAAGCCGTGATCGTGCCGCATCGGTGCGGCCCGCCATCTGCGCGCGCGGGTCAAACACGGCGATCAGGCACACAGAGACGAGAAGGATCATCCAAAACGAGTAGTACCTGAGTTCATGCGCATGCGGCAGCACCGCCGTGAGCAGCGTGACGAGCGCCACCGTCCACAGCAACGACCGCCGCGCCACCGGCACACAGGCGCGGCACTGCCACAGGAAAAACGCGGCCAGGAACAAGACGTAAGTGACGAAGTATCCGCCCATGCGGAATGAGAGGCTCGGCTGCCGCCAGCACTCCCGCCAGGAGGCCGCGCTGGCGCAATACGCCTGATCGAAAGTCCAGGGCACCTCGCGGTAGCCATAGGCATCGACCTCAAGCACCGAAGCCAGCCAGCGCAGCGGCGCGGGCACGGTGGCCCAGGCCGCGGCAAGCGAGTCCCAGCCCGCATCCAGCGCCCGCACCGGCCCGGCCAGGCCCAAGGCGGGAATCTCGACGGGGTAGAAGGGGTTGGCGAACATAATCGCATTGGCGATTGCCGATGCCGCAACGAGCGCGCCCGCGGCGGCGAAGAATGCGATCATGCCCAGCCAGCCGCGCGCACGCTTGGGGTCGAACGGCCCTATGCGGTGGCCACGCAGCATCAGCAAGGCGCAAGCCGCGAACAGGGCTAGTCCGAGCGCACCGGCGACAACCTGCATTTGCGGCTTGCTGTTGGCTACAAGGACGAGGCAGGCGAGCGAGGCCAGGAGGCGAAAGGTGCCGAACCGCTCCGGGGCTTGCGCGAGAATGAGGAGATTGAGGATAACGCCTGCCGCTGCCAGATTGAGCGGCAGATCGATGTAGCTGCTGCTGACGTGGATCTGGATCAGCGGCACTGCCAGAAGGGCGAGCAGGGTCCAGCCGGCCGGAACGGCAAACGAGCGGCGCAAGAAAAGGGCATAGAGGACCAGCGCTGCGACCGTGAGCAGGTCGAGCGCCTGCGGCGCGCCGGTTGCGCGCCAGAAGAGCGCCTGCAGACGGTGAAACAGTTTCGGAAAGCCGGCAAACAGCGCCTCTCCATAGTCCGTCATCCGGAAACAGGCTTCGTCGCACACGCCGGCGAGGCGGGCAGCGAACGGCAGGTGGTAGGCGAAGGTGTCGAAGTATGGATCGATAGTGAGGAGTGCCCGTAGCGTCACCAGCACCACGAGGCCCCAGCCGAGCACTGCGACCGCTACACGATGCGAGCCGGGAACGAGCGGGCGAATCCCCATCATGCGCGCGGCTGCGGCTCAGCCCAGCTTGACGGCGGTGCCGCTCGCGGTGACCATCAGCATCGAGCGCTCACCGGTGCCAATGTGCTCGTAGTCGAGGTCAATGCCGAGGATTGCATCGGCGCCTTTGCCCTTTGCCTCGTCGACCATCTCGGTGATTGCGGTCTCTTTGGCGTTCCGCAACTCCTTTTCGTAGCTGCCGGAGCGGCCGCCGACGATGTCACGAATGCCGGCGAAGAAATCGCGGAAGATGTTGGTGCCGAGCACGGCTTCGCCAGTCACGATGCCGAGATACTCCTTGATGCGCCGGCCGTCGACGCTGTCGGTCGTCGTCAGGATCATGGGAAAGCTCCGTTGTCGAGAAAGAGACCTCATCCTTAGCACAGGACGGCGTCAGATGACCGCGTCTCCCTGCCCGGCGAGCACCGCGAACGCCAAAAAGTGCACGATCGCGCGTCGTGACCGGAAGGCTGGAGACGGGCTGGAGGAGTACGAACGGGGGAATCGGCGCAGCAACGCCCTGCGCTCGCGCCCCGACCGCCAAAAAAAAGCCGCCCCGGTGGGCGGCGTGAGTTGGATAGGGAGGAGGTCAACGTGAACCGGGTCAGTGAGCCCCTGGGGGACGTGGTCCGGTTCAACATGGACGCTCGCGGGACAACGATCTTATACATCGGTTGGCTTGCACGTATCAAGAGATTTTTTCTGTCTAAACGTACCGAAAATTGGAATTCTCCTTGGGAGAATGTAACTAAAAATAAACGCCGTCACGAGCGAGAACACTCTATACGAGTTATTGACTGGATATCAGCGCGCTTCCGCTCGCCCGGAGAGAGCGACGCGAGAGGCGCGAACAACAACGGCGCGGGGATCGCTCCCCGCGCCGTCGGTCTGGTCAATGAGGCGGGCTCGGCCCGCCAATCGGGAGCTAGTGATCAGGCCGGCCGCGAGTGCCCGTAGCCAATCCCCTCCAGCGCCACCTTGATCTCGTCGAGGATGGCGGGATCGTCGATCGTAGCCGGCATCTTCCACGGCTCGTCGTCGGCGATCTTCTGCATCGTGCCGCGCAGGATCTTGCCCGACCGTGTCTTCGGCAGGCGGTCGACGACGACGGCCTGCTTGAAGGCGGCGACGGCGCCGATCTGCTCGCGCACCATCCGCACCACGTCTTGCACGATCTCCTCGTTGCTGCGGGTGACGCCGGCCTTCAGCACGATGAAGCCGACCGGCAGCTGACCCTTGAACGAGTCGGCCACGCCGACGACCGCGCACTCGGCAACATCCGGGTGACGGGCGAGCACCTCCTCCATGCCGCCGGTCGAAAGCCGGTGGCCGGCGACGTTAATGACGTCGTCGGTGCGCGCCATGATGTAGACGTAGCCGTCCTCGTCCATGTAGCCGGCGTCCGCGGTCGCATAGTGGCCCGGGAACTCGGTCAGGTACGACTGCACAAAGCGGTCGTCATTGTTGTAGAGCGTCGGCAGCGATCCCGGCGGGAGCGGCAACTTGACGCAGATGGAGCCGATCTTCCCGCGCGGAGCTTCCCGGCACGCCTCGTCGAGGACGACAACGTTCCAACCCGGCGCCGGCTTGGTGGGCGAGCCGGGCTTCACCGGCAGCCGCTCCAGGCCCATGCAGTTGGCAGCAATCGCCCAGCCGGTTTCCGTCTGCCACCAGTGGTCGATCACCGGCCGATTGAGTGCCTTTTCCGCCCACTCCAGCGTATCCGGATCGGTGCGCTCGCCGGCGAGGAACAAGATCTTGAACCGGCTCAGGTCGTACTTCTTCATCAGGAGCGCATTCGGATCCTCGCGCTTGATGGCACGGAATGCCGTCGGCGCGGTGAACAGCGCCTTGACGCCGTGTTGTTCAATCACCCGCCAGAATGCGCCCGCGTCCGGCGTGCCGACCGGCTTTCCTTCGTAGAAGACGGATGTGCTGCCGTTGATCAGCGGCGCATAGACGATGTAGGAGTGGCCGACCACCCAACCGACGTCGGATGCCGCCCAGAAGACTTCACCGGGCTCGATGTCGTAGATGTTCTTCATCGTCCACTTGAGCGCCACCAAGTGGCCGCCATTGTCGCGAACCACGCCCTTCGGCTGACCGGTGGTGCCAGACGTGTAGAGAATATAGAGCGGGTCGGTTGCTTCGACCGGCACGCATTCCGCCGGCTTCGCCTTTGCCATCTCCGCTTCCCAATCGAGATCGAAGCCAGGCTTCAGCTCCGCCTTCGACTGCGGCCGCTGCAGGATGATCGTTGACGAGGGCTTGGAGTCCGAAAGCGCAATCGCGCCGTCGAGCAGCGGCTTGTAGGGAATGACGCGATTGACCTCGATGCCGCATGAAGCGGTGACGATCACCTTCGGCTTGGCGTCGTTGATGCGGACGGCAAGCTCGTTGGAGGCAAAGCCGCCGAACACGACCGAATGCACGGCACCGATGCGAGCGCAGGCCAGCATCGCGATCAACGCCTCCGGCACCATCGGCATGTAGACAATGACCCGATCGCCCTTGCCAACACCTTGCGCGCGCAAGACACCAGCGAAGCGAGCCACGTGGTCACGCAAATCGCTGTATGTATATTTACGGACGGTTGACGTCACGGGACTGTCATAGATAACGGCAACGCGGTCGCCATGCCCAGCTTCGACATGGCGGTCGACCGCATTATAGCAGGTGTTGACAACGCCCCCCTTGAACCAACGGTAGAACGGCTTGTTAGAGTCGTCGAGAACCTTATCCCACTTCTTGTACCAGTGAATCTGCTCGGCTTCTTTTCCCCAGAATCCCTCAGGGTCGTTGATTGACTGGGAAAACGCCTGATCGTAGGGTCCGTTCATGATCCTCCCCTTGTGAGGTTGCTGACATTTTATTGATGGCGGCGGCACCTCCGCGCTTCGCCGCCCAAGCGCGCCGGAGTTTGATCGAAAATGACATTTGTTGTAAAGACGAAGTGTTTGGCGGGCGGGCGTCAACGTGCGGTTCTGCCCGCGTGGCGCTGCTGCGCCCCCCCCCAACCGCACCCATCGTTGCCTCTATCCTCGCCACGTGAGCCTGCAGCGGCACCGCACGGGGCGGTTGCGGCTGCGGATGGCCCCGCCGGGGCAACGTGCGCGCGCCGGCCCGTTCCCGCCGCGATCAGCCAGCAGATGCCGGCTTCCGGCAGCGGGAACGAGGATGCCTGACTAGTGCTTTTCGCTCAGACTAGCGATTTCGTCCTTGATGAGAAGCTTTTGCTTCTTGAGTTTCAGGATCTCCATGTCGTCCGGACGGGGGCGATTGTTTTCTTCTTCGATGGCGATTTCGAGAGAACGATGCTTTGCTTTCAGCGCTTCGATCCGCTCTTGCAAGCTCATAGGCTCGATCCTCCCTCACGTAACACCAGAGTCATATTACCCCAAGCACAACCACGGCGCCAATCTCCTTGATGCACACCCCGCCGCCCGGCCGATGCCCCCTGCCGCTCCGGTGCCGCCCCGCCCACAAATGTGGCCGTGGGAACGGGCCCGGAGGTTGGCAAGAGAACGAGGTTGGCAAGAGAACTAGATTGTCATCCGCGTGAGCTCGACCGAGGAACGTGGTCCCTCGACGATGACGATCCCGCTGTCGGTGACGTGATAGCGCTTGCGGTCCTCCTCCAGATTGTATCCGATCACCGTACCTTCCTCAATGCGCGCATTTTTCTCGACGATGCAACGGCGCAGTTTGACCCGCCTGCCGATGTCGACGTTGTCAAAGACGATCGATTCCAGCACCTCGGCGCCGGCATGAATGTAGACGCGGCGGCCAACGACCGAGTTCTTGACCATGGCGCCGGAGATGATGCATCCGCCGCCAACCACCGAGTCGATGGCTTGGCCGCGACGATCCTCCTCGTCGAAGGCGAACTTCGACGGCGGCTCCGAGTAGCCCGCCGTGCGCAACGGCCATGCGCGGTTGAACAGGTTGAGTTCCGGTGAAATGGACCGGATGTCCATGTTGGCCTCGAAGAAGGCATCAAGCGTGCCGACATCACGCCAGTAGGGCAGCTTGCCGGGCGGTTCGCCCGGGATCACGTTGGTCATGAAGTCGAAGGCGAACATTTCCGCGCTGTCCATGGCCTTCGGCAAAATATCCCGGCCGAAGTCATGCGAGCTGTTGGGGTCCTTCTGATCGTCTTCCACCAGCTTGATCAGCATGTCGGTCGAAAAGACGTAGTTGCCCATCGACGCATAGACCTTGGTCGGGTCGGTCGGCATCGTCGGCGCATTCGGGTTTTTCTCGTGGAAGCCGATGATCCGATTGCCGAAGGTCGTCTCGATGACGCCGAACTCCTTCGCGTGCTTCTTGTCCGTCGGGATGGCGGCGACGGTTACATGCGCCCGCTTCTGTTCATGGAACTCGATCATCTGCCGAATATTCATCCGGTAGATGTGGTCTGCGCCGAACACGAGAATAAGATCAGGTGCCGACTGCTCGATCAGGTTGATGTTCTGGTGGATCGCATCGGCGGTGCCGCGGTACCAATCCTTGCCTTCGGTGCGCATCTGCGCCGGCACGGGAATGATGAACTCGCTCTTGAGCAGGCCGCCGAGCTGCCAGCCCTCCGCAATGTGTTGCAAGAGAGACTGACTACGGAACTGTACGACGACATAGATTGAATAGACGCCGGAGTTGACAAGGTTGCTAAGGACAAAATCGATGATGCGATACTGTCCTCCGAACGGCACGGCCGGCTTGGCACGCTCCTTTGTCAGTGGATATAGACGCGATCCTTCACCCCCCGCGAGCACAAATGCCAGAATCTTCAGTTCCATAGCGGCTCTCCACCTCTGCGGTACCCGTCGTATGCTGGACGCCTCGAAGACCCATCCGAACCGTCATTGCGAGGAGCGCGCGCGCGGAAGCAGTCGCCGACCCTTGAGGGATTGAGACACCTGGGCTGCTTCGCTGCGCTCGCAATGGCACGCATGTCGAGGTTTCCTGCGGCTTTACCGCGATTGTGGACCAGCGGCACCGCGGGCGCAACGGGCGTTATTGTGCAGCGCGAAGATCGCCAGTCCGCGTTTCACCGGCTCGGATTTGTGCGCCCGCGAAGCGAGTTAGGGAAGGCGTCCGGCGCCTTGCGCGAGGGCACTTGGTGGCGGACGCGATCAGCCGCCGGCGTGCTTGACGACGAGGCCTTGGCCGGTCGGCAACTCCAGAACGTGGTGATTGCGGGCGGCAAAGAACGCGTCCTCGGCGGTCTTCTGAGCCCGGTACCACTCCCAGCCATAGTCGTCGAGCACGATCATCCCGCCGACCGTGACGCGATCAAACAGCGCCTCCAGTGCGCCGATCTCGGCGCTCGCCGAATTCATGTCGAGGTGGAGGTACGCGATCCGCTCCGGGCACACTTGGGCCAGGATGTCCGGCACCACGCCTTTGACGACGCGGACGTTGACGAACGGCGCAAAGCGGTCGACCGCGTGGTCGTAGAGGCCCGCTTCGGCGTAGCCGCCCGGGCGCACCGGCGAACCGGCGCGGTGTTGCTCCGGGATGCCCTCGAATGTGTCGTAGAGATAGAACGTCTTTCCGACCCTGTCGAAATCAAGATACTGGATCACGGTGTCACTACAGAATCCCTTATAGACGCCGCATTCGACAAAATCGCCCGGCAGAAACAAACATTGCCGGGCAGCCCAGACCTGCGTATGCAACCGCCAGAGGAGGCTCTTCTCCTGGCCTGTTTTCGCCGTTTCCTTGATAACGTCCATAAACTTCTTGTCTTCTAGAAAACCCATGCACCGTTCGACCGTTATTAATTGGTCGGCGTGGAATGTCTTTTTGAACAGCAGATCGATGACGCCGAGGATGTGGCGCAAGATGCCCTGTTGTTTCTCATCGAGACCGTAAAACATCGCCGTTCTTTCCGGTACGGGGGCACGCTCGCCGTTGCGCCATCGCGTCGCGCGATCCCTGCGGGCAATCGCGCGCGGCCCAAGCAGGAAACCTGAAGCAGCGTGTCTTGCCAAGGTGAAAACGGCATGGCCATGCGCGGCGAGCTAGGAGTCCTATTCTTGGCCAAAATGGGGAATAAAATCCTTGACGGCCTGAAGCGCGTCTTGTATCGCTGATTTCCGTTCACCGTCTGTTCTGTCACGCCAGAAAGGGCGCAGAAGTCGGCGGGTCGCACGGAAATCGGCAGGAGGCAAGACAGAGATGTGCTGGAGTGGCGAGGCGTCGACCGTACTGGCGGTCATCGGTCTAGGATCAACGGCCTATGCAGCGGTGCGCCGGGAACCACCAGCGCTGTGGGTGGTGCTGGGCTACTTCTCCTCGATGGAGGCGCTGCAAGCGTACACGTACGCCGTTCTCGATGCGTGCAGCGATCCGGGCAACCAGATCGCGACCCTGCTCGGCTACCTGCACATCGCCTTTCAGCCGTTCTTCGGCAATGCGCTAGCGATGCATTTCGTGCCCGCGCCTGTGCGCAGCCGTATTCAGCTGCCCGTCTATTTCCTCTGCTTCGTGTCGGCCATCGTCATGATCATCCAGCTCTATCCGTTCGCGTGGGCGGGGGCATGCGAAGTGGGCAGTCCGTTGTGCGGACCGAAGCTATGCTCGGTGTCCGGGAACTGGCATATCGCCTGGGAGGTGCCGGCGAACGGCATCGGCAACGGGTTGCCCTCGATCGAGTATTACGGCAGTGGCTACCCGACCTACGCAGTGACGATGTTCTTCTTGCCGCTGCTGTATGGCTCGTGGCGGTTCACGCTGTACCACGTCCTGGTCGGCCCGACGCTGGCACGGCTGCTGACCGACAACATGAACGAGTATCCGGCCGTGTGGTGCCTGCTCGCGATCGGCATGCTGCTGCTGGTCGTCAAAACGCCGCTGCGCCGCGCCCTGTTCGTGCGCAACTGGCTGTTGTGGCCGCGGGCGATGCGGCAGCCGCACTGCGCCGGCGCTTCAGCGTGAGGAGGACGGGCCGCCTAGTGCAGCGACCCAATCGGGCGATTAACGCCCGAGCAAGGTTGTTGCTGCACAACATATTGAATCGCGTGCACCGGCACAAACAGGATGTACGCTCTGTTTGTGCCAGTGCACTAGCGGTGGCCGCGCGGGATCGGCGGCGGCACGAAGGGGGGCGGTTCGAGCGCGTCGCCGCCGCGCAGGCGCTCGTTGAGATCGCGCATTGTCCGCGCCGAATGGCAGGGCTTGCACAGGCTGCGCAGGTTTTCCCAGCGGTTGTCCCAGGGGTCGGCGTTGATGTGGTCGACCTCATGCGCTGCGGTCTCGCCGCACAGCTCACAAACCGGGTTGGCGGCGAGCTTCTTCAGCCGCAGCGCCGCCCACACCGCCCGCTTGTAAGCCCGGTTGTGATTCTTGGGCCGGGCCAACTCCATGGCGCGGCGGCGCTGCCGCTCGCGTTCGGCACTGTACGGGTCGACGGGCTTCCACGGCATTGCGAGCAGCGCTCCTTCCCGGTTCCGTTGGCCGCCACCGCCCGCGGGCGGAAGCGAGTGCCGGCTTGGACTAACCCGAGCCGCTTATGGCTGGATCAGCCCCGCCCGCACCGCAATCGCCACGGCCTGCACGCGATTGGTGGTGCCCAACTTGCGCATTCCGCTCTTGAGGTGAAAGTTCACCGTGTTCTCCGAAACGCCGAGGATCATGCTGGTCGCCCAGGCGCTTTTCCCCTGGGCCGACCAGCTCAGGCACTCGCGCTCGCGTTCGGTCAGCCGCGGCATGGTCGGCACTCCGGTCGCCTCCGTCGCCAGCCCGGCAAAGGCGACATAGAACTGCAGCGACAACAGGTGCAGGTGGCCAAAGTCCGGCGGTCGGTCGCGATGACTGGCTGCACTGGCAAGGCTGATCAGGAAGCTCTCGCCAGCAGGGCCGTGAATGGGAATGCTGACGCCGTTGTGCATGCCCGCTTCGCGGCTTTCGCGGAACAACTGCCGTTGTTTCGGCGACAAGCGATCCTGGTTCTCGAAGTCCGCCCAGGCCACCGGCGACCGCAGCCGCGGCGCCGCGAGAAGAATCGGATCGATCTCGGCGTAGCGCTTGGCGAGGTAGTGCTTGGGCCAGCTCTCTGGGCAATTAACGGTCAGCGCCGGCAGGATCTTCGAGTCGACGTCGAAGGCGCGCTGCGCCGCCGGCGTTGTCGAGATGAAGCCGATGCTGTCGAAGCCGTGCTCCTTCACCGCGGCATGGAAGAGGCTAAACACGTCCTCAGGCGTCGCAGCGGCGTTGGTTTTCTCGATGAATTCGGAAGCACGCATGGTCGTTCCGATGACAGGGACAGGGTTGGGAGCGGCAGGGTCGGGAGACCAGATCGCGAACGCCGAGAGAACCCCTAAAAGTTGTAGGTTGACAGGTATAAGTAGAAGAAAAATACCCGACTACTGCAGTTATATTGCTTTAGTCCTGGATTATGCACTCCAATTGGGGGTATTAAAAATCCATAAAGCGGGAACTGTCAAGATCATGGTTAACGAATACGTGTGGAGTGCCGCTGATAGCCGGTCGATTGCACGGCAATGTAGTCCGCGACGCATCGGCAGCACTCGGAACAAGAAAACAATCAGGTTCGCGAGGGCGAAATGATAATCACCAGCATCCCGCGCGTCGGTGCAGCGGGGATTGTTATTCTGTGCGCGGTCGTGAGTGCTGAGCACGCGACCGCCGGGGGGTTCTATCTTTCCCAGCAGAGCGTGAGCCAGGTCGGCCGGGGCGGTGCCGGCGGTGCGGTCATCGGCGGCGATGCGAGTGTCATCTACAGTAATCCGGCGGCACTGACGACGCTGGCACGGCCTGAGATCAGTTTAGGCGGCAGCGTCCTGATGCCCCGGGTTGACTTCGAGGACAGCGGCTCGACGGCAACGACGCCCGGCAGCGGCGGTGCTCCAGCGGCAGTTGGCGGTGGCGACGGTGGCAACCCCTATGACCCGACGTTCGTGCCCAACTTCTATCTCGCCTACCCGGTACCGGGCGACCAGCTGTGGGTCGGCATCGGCGTCAGCGCGCCGTTTGGTATCGGCGTCAAGTTCCCAAAGGGCTGGTTCGGCCGCTACGACGCAATCCGCTCGGAGCTCACGACCGTCGACATCGCGCCCTCGCTCGCCGTCAAGATCAACAAGTATGTCTCGGTGGGCGGCGGCGTCGACATCCAGTACGCTGAAGCGTATCAGACGGCAGCCGCGCCCAATCCGTTTGCACCGGGCGGCCCCAGTGTCGCCAGCGACGGCCGCAGCAGGCTCGAAGGTGAGGACTGGAGCGTCGGCTTCAATGCCGGCATCCTGATCACGCCCGTCCCTTCGACCCGCATCGGCTTGCATTACCGCTCCGGCATTACCCAGGACCTTGACGGCGAGAACACCATCAGCGGCCTGACTGGGCCGCTCGCCGGCGGCAACGGCCGCTTTTCAGCGCAGGCCTCGCTCGATCTGCCGGATATCGTGACGGTCGCGGCATCGCACGCGTTCACACCTGATCTGACCCTGTTTAGCGAGTTCCAGTGGTTCAACTGGAGCCGGTATAAGGAGATCCGCGGCGAATTCGTTGATGGCCGAGCCGATGTCGTCCTACCGCAGAACTACCGCGACTCGATCGCGGCCGTGCTCGGCGCTGAGTACGCCGTCTCCGGCGATCTCATCGTGCGCTGCGGCTTCCGCTATGAAACGACGCCGACGCGCGACAATTACCGCACCACGACCGTCCCCGATGCCGACAACTATTCGCTCGGCGCCGGCCTCACCTACACGCTGTTCGAGAACCTCAAGCTGGATGTCGCTGTCTTCGGCACACTGTGGGAGGACACCGAGATCGATCGCACAAACACGTTTTTCGCCGGCACCCCGGTCGAAACCAGCACAACAGTCAAGGCCCGTGCCGAAAGCCGCTCAATCACTGCCGCCCTCGGCCTGCGCTATCTATTCTAGACGCAAAGCAAGCCGCAGCGCCGCAGGTCCCCGCCCTCTCCCCACCGGCGATCCCAACGCAAGCGCTTTGCGATGCTGACTATGCGCGCTCTGCAGGCCGTACGATGCGTTCCTGTTCGGGCAATGGCTGGGGAAAGCGTGCCAGGCGCCGGCGGTGGTGGTAGTGTTTCGGCCCGGGTCTTGCTTCAATTGGCTGGACCGTTCCCTCAGTGGCCGGACCTGATGCCTGATGACCGCCTGTGCCGATCCGCTTGATCAGTTCCGCGACTGGTTCGCGGCCGCTGAGAAAACCGAACCCAGCGACGCCAACGCGATGGCGCTCGCCACCGTTGGAGCCGACGGCCGGCCCTCGGTGCGCATGGTGCTGCTGAAGGGGTTTGATGCCGCGGGCTTCGTTTTCTACACCAACCTCGGCAGCCGCAAGGCGGAACAGCTGCATGCCTGCCCGCACGCGGCCCTGTGCCTGCACTGGAAAAGCCAAAAGCGCCAGGTCCGCGTCGAGGGTGCGGTCGAGCCGGTAAGCGCGGCGGAGGCTGATGCCTACTTCGCCTCACGGCCGCGGATCAGCCAGATCGGCGCCTGGGCGTCAAAGCAGTCGCAGCCCCTGATCGGCCGCTTCGAGCTCGAAGCGCGCGTCGCCCGGTACACGGCCAAGTTCGCGCTAGGCGCGGTGCCGCGGCCGCCATTCTGGAGCGGTTTTCGCCTCGTGGCGGAGCGGATCGAGTTCTGGCAGGAGGAAATGTTCCGCCTTCACATGCGCTTTCAATACCGGCGCGCGCACGACGCCTGGCAGCGCGAGGAATTGTATCCGTGAGGCCCAATGCGGCACCGGCGCGGACGTCGCCAGCGGACCGCAGCCACCAGCTCAAGCGCTGGGCCGCGATCGCAGCCGTCGCCGTGGCGGCGCTGCTGATCGCCGGCAAGGCCGCTGCCTGGGGTGCGACCGGTGCTGTCAGCCTGTTGTCCTCGCTCGTCGATTCTCTGCTCGATCTTGCGGCATCGAGCGTCAACCTGTTGGCCATCCGTCATGCTGCCCAGCCGGCGGATCGCGAGCACCGCTTCGGCCATGGCAAGGCGGAGGCGCTTGCCGGCTTGAGCCAGGGGATCTTCGTCAGCGGCTCGGCGGCCTTTCTTCTCGTCGAGGCCGTACGCCGACTGATCGTGCCGCAACCAGTCGAGAATACGGAGGTCGGCATCGCCGTCATGGCTGTCTCGATCGTGCTGACGCTGGGCCTCGTTCTGTTTCAGCGCTTCGTCATCCAGCGCACCGACTCGCTCGCGATCAGCGGCGATTCGCTGCACTATCGCGGCGATCTCCTGGTCAACCTCAGTGTCATCCTCGCCCTCGTGCTATCGGCTCAGTTCGGTTGGGTGATGGCCGATCCGGTGTTCGCATTCCTCATCGCTGCCTACATCGTCTGGGGCGCCTGGGGTATTCTCAAGAGCAGTCTGGCGACGCTGATGGACCGCGAACTCGACGACGCCGACCGGCAGAAGATCCGGGCGATCGCGGTCAACCGGCCCGGGGTCATCGACATTCACGACCTGCGCACGCGATCTTCGGGGACGCATGCGTTCATCCAGCTGCACCTGGAGATGGACGGGGAGTTGACGCTCCGCGCGGCGCATGCGATTGCCGAGGCGGTGATGTACGATATCGAGCAGGCATTTCCCAACGCGGACGTGCTGATCCACGAGGATCCGCACGGCATTGACGAGCGCCGTGCCATCTTCTCGTGACCGTGGGTCGTGAACGCAGGCAGCGAGGACGGCAAGCGCGCGCGGCTGGGGACTGACACCCGGGGAGGGCGGTTCGCCATGATTGTCGAAGATCAGAGCGAGGTGATCGCCTTCCTGTCGCGCGGCGAAACGTTCGGCGCCGCCGAACAGACGGTCGAACGCTACGAGACACACGCTTCGGTCGTCTTCCTGGTCGGGGCGCGAGCGTACAAGCTCAAGCGCGCCGTAAAGTATCCCTACCTCGACTACTCGACGTGCGAACGGCGGCGCCATTTCTGCGAGGCCGAGGTGCGGGTCAACCAGGCGATGGCACCGGCGCTGTATCTTGGCGTGGTGCCGGTCTGCCGCGGTACGGATGGAGCGCTCAGGCTGGGCGCCGGTGGGACCGCCGTCGACTGGCTGGTGGAGATGACGCGCTTCGAGCAGGGCTGGCTTCTCGACCGCCTCGCCACCGAAGGGCGCCTTGACCGCCTCGTCATGGAAAGCGTGGCCGACGAGATCGCAGCCTTTCACCGCCGGGCGGCGGTAAAGGCCGGCAGCGGTGATGCGGCCAGCTTCGCTGCCCTGATCGAGGGCAACGCCGGCAGTTTTGCCGAAGTGCCAGCGGGCGTGCTGGACGTCGCCCAAACTGAGCGCTTGAGCAAACTCTCGCGCCAAGCGCTCGCCGCGTGCGCGCCGGTGATCGATCGCCGCAGCGGCGCCGGTTTTGTCCGCAGGTGCCATGGCGATCTGCACCTGCGCAACATCGTCGTGCACGACGGCCGGCCGGTCCTGTTCGACGCGATAGAGTTTAGTGACGCCCTGGCCGAGATTGACGTCCTGTACGACATCGCCTTCCTGATCATGGATCTGCAGTTCCGCGGCCTCGATCTGCTCGCCTCGATCCTGTTCAACCGCTATCTCGACAACACCGGCGACCGCGGCGGCCTGCAGCCATTGGCGCTGTTCTTGTCGCTCAGGGCCGCGATCCGCGCCCATGTCGATGCGGCCGCCGTCGCCACCCAGTCGCGGCCGGAAGCAGCGTCCGGGCAAGCGGCCACTGCCGCGCGCTATCTCGACCTGGCGCTCGACTATCTGGTGCCGCGGGCGCCAAGGCTGATTGCCATCGGCGGGCTCTCGGGCAGCGGCAAGTCGCGCCTCGCCCGCCACTTGGCGCCGCTCATCGGTCCGCCGCCGGGCGCGCGGGTGGTCCGAACCGACAGCACGCGCAAGCGCTTGGCCGGCGTCCCGCTCGGCTCGCGCCTGGGCGCCTCGTTCTATTCGGAAGCAGCGGGGCAGCGAACCTACG
The DNA here is from genome assembly GCA_029624735.1 of Defluviicoccus sp. GTDB lineage: Bacteria > Pseudomonadota > Alphaproteobacteria > Rhodospirillales > Defluviicoccaceae > Defluviicoccus. The sequence goes on from JARSSM010000001.1 coordinate 59,923, forward strand.
AGGCGGTAACGACGGAAGCGGCAGACGCGCTGGCCGGCGGCCGGGCGGTGATCGCGGATGCCGTGTTTGCCCGGCCCGAGGAGCGGGCGGCGATTTCCCGGGTGGCGGCCGACCAAGGCGTGCCGTTCCACGCCATATGGCTGGAGGCAAGCCCGCACACCCTGCAGGAACGGGTCGTCCGCCGGCGCCACAACGTCTCGGACGCGACCCCGGCGGTGGTTCGCATGCAGCTCGACTACGATCTGGGGCCGCTGGACTGGCCGCGCCTTGACAGCAGCGCCGATGGCGATGCGACGGTGGCCGCGGCGGTGCGCCTGCTCGGCCTGCCGGCACCGGGCCTTGCGGCATGAAGCAAGAGCGATGGTTACAGTTCCTTAAGAGCGCGGGCGCCATCGCCCTTGCCGCGCTTGTCAGTGTCGCGGCTGCGGGCACGGGCGCTGCAGCCGACGCCGGGCCGAAGGCATGGTGGCAGGTGACCGGGCCTTCGCTGCAACCGGCCGCTGCAATCGGCGCTCCAGCCAAAGGCTGCCTCGCCGGCGGGCAGGCATTGCCGCTCTCGGGCGCAGGCTACGAGGTGATGCGGCCGTCGCGGCGGCGCACGTTCGGCCATCCGCAGCTGATCGCGTTCATTACCGCGCTCGCCGCAGCGGCTCCGGCTGAAGGCTGGCCCGGCCTCCTGGTCGGGGATCTGGCGCAAGCCCGCGGCGGACCGACACCGAGCGGCCACCGCAGCCACCAGAGCGGGCTTGACGTCGATATCTGGCTGCAGCCCGTTCCCGAAGCTGGGATCACGGCGGATGAGCGTGAAACGCTGGCGGCGGCCTCGGTCGTCACGGCCGATGGCGCCCGCGTCGATGCACGCCGCTGGACCGTGGCGCATCAGCGCCTGATCCGCACCGCCGCCGGGTTTGCCGAGGTCGATCGGATCTTCGTCAATCCGGCGATCAAACGCGCCCTGTGCGACGATTCCGATGACGCCAACGAGGGGAGCCAGCGCACCTGGCTGCGCAAGGTTCGGCCGTGGTGGGGCCACGATGCGCACATGCACATCCGCCTCGCCTGCCCGGATGACGCCGATGCATGCGAAGCGCAGGCGCCGATCCCTCCAGGCGACGGCTGCGGGGCGGATCTCGCCTGGTGGTTCTCCGCCGAAGCTGCCGAGGAGGCAACCAAGAAGGCGAAGGCACCGCCGGCGCGCGCACTCACGCTAGACGATCTGCCGCCCGCCTGCCGCACGGTGCTGTTGAACAAATAGACCGCAGCGCCGTAACGGCTCACCGCCGTTGCCTTTTCAGGTGGCTGGAGCGGGCGGGGAGGATGCGGCGAGGAGCCGGCCGATGGCTTTCAGCGCGGTCTTGCCGCCGCGCCATGGTGCTTCATCGGCGCACGGGTGTCTGCCGGAGCTGGTCGACAAGCGGCTGTGCCGACGGGTCGATGGCGAGGAGGCGTTCGGCCCAGCGAAGGGCTGCCTCATGGCGTGCGGCGTCACGATTGATCGTCGCCAGCGCCAGCAGCGTGTCGCGATCGCTGGGGTGGCGGGCGTGGCTGGCCTCAAGCGCTGCGAGGGCTTCGTCGGTCCGGCCGGCCGAGTTGAGCGCCACCGCGTAGACATAGGCGTAGCGGGCGTTCGCCGGATCGAGCGCCGCCGCGCGGCCGAGTTCGGCCAATGCCTCGCCACCTCGCCGCTGGCGCACCAGGTTGAGGCCAAGTGCGTGGTGCAGTTCGGCATTATCCGGATTCCTGGTCAGCGCAGCCTTGAGCGCTCGCTCGCCCTCGCCATCACGGCCGGTTCGGGCAAACAGTTCCGAGAGGAGGACATCCGCAGGCACGAAGGAGGCGTTGAGGTGGCGGGCGGCGAGGAATTCTGCCTCCGCTTGGGCGTAGCGCCCGAGGCGGAGATACAGCGCGCCGAGGTTGACGCGGTGTTCGGGCCGGTCGGCGTTGAGCCGTTGCGCGGTGACGTAATCGTCGATGGCGCGTGCCAGCCGGTTCCCTTCCTGCGGGCTTAGCCGCTCCCGCGGTATGTCGGCAAAGAGCGAAGCAGCCTCGATGCGCACGGCCAATACCGGATCGTCGAGCAGGCGGCCGGCGATGGGCCAGGTGCTCTGGGCCGGATAGGGACGCAGAGCGCGCAACGCGGCGAGGCGCACCAGCGGATCGATATCCGCGAGAGCGGGCTGCGCCGCTGCCACCGCATCGCGGCTGGGAAACTCGGCGAGACTGTCGAGAGCCGTTGCCCGCGCGATCGACGGCGCATCGGTACTGCGGGCGAGGTGAGCCAGCAGGGCGGCGGCTTCGGGCTTGCCGGTACGGGCGGCAGCGAACGTCCCGGTCCAGGTCTGGAACCCTTTGCGGTGCGGCCCAAACCAGCGCTCGATGGCGGCAGCAGCCCAGGCGGCATCCTTGTCGGCGTGGCAGTCGGTGCAGGCGTTCGAAGTCCCGAAACGCACCGACTCATCCGGCCGGGGGATGCGAAAAGCGTGATCGTGGCGGGGATCGACCTCCATGTAGGTCTTGACCGGCATGTGGCAGGAAACGCAGCGGGACCCCGCCGATCCCTCCGCATGATGATGGTGGGAGACGGCGGCGAACTTGGCGCCGTCATGGCATTGCAGGCAGACGCCGTCGCCCTCGGCGCGAAGCTTCAGCGAATGCGGGTCGTGGCAGTCGCTGCAGGAAACGCCGGCGACGAACATCTTGCTCTGGCGGAACGGCGCGTAGTTGTAAACCTCATCAAGGCTCTTGCCGTCGGCTTCGAACAGCCCCGAATACAAGAGAGTAGGCACGTGGGTCTGCAGCAGCGCCTGGCCGGGACGCCACGGCTCGGCGATTTTGGTGCCGCGTGCGTGGCAAACACCGCAGGTCTCCAGCTCCTTGGCCGAAATGCGCGGGTGGCTGCGCTTGGCGGTGCCGGTCACGGGATCGAGGGGCCAGTTGACTCCGTTGCGCTCATCGAACTGTACGGTCAGTCCGTTGGGGCCGCTTCGTTCCCCTTTCGCCCACGCGACGTGCGCCGAGCCTGGGCCATGACAGGCCTCGCAGGCGACATCGATCTCAGCCCAGGTGGTGGCGTAGGTGTCTTTCGCCGCGTCGTAGTTCTTGCGCAGTTCGGTTGAGTGGCATTCGGCGCACTCGAAGTTCCAGGTCTGGTCGATCCCGGTCCAATGCACCGGCTCGCCCGCTTTCAATTTCTGGTCCGGATAGAGATGGAACCAGCGCTGGCCGCCCTTGTCCTTCGGTCGCGAGTCCCAGGCGATGCCCAGCGCCTGCATCCGGCCGTCCGGAAAGGCGATCAAGTATTGCTGCAGCGGGTAGAAGCCGAACGTGTAGCGGATCTGGAAGTCTGCGAGTTTACCGTCCGCGCCGTCCGTATGGACGAAGAACTTGCCGTCGCGCTTGAAAAAACGCGAGGTGACATCGCCATAAGTGAACGTCGCACCGTCGAAGTCGCCAAGGACGCTCTGCTCCGTCGCCTCGGCCATCGCCAGGTCGTGGTGCGAGTTGCGCCAGGCCGCCATCTCGTCCTGATGACAGGCACCGCAGGCGGCACTGCCGACGAATGCCGGCCCGCCTTCGCCACCCTGGGCCGGGCCAGCGGCCATGGCGATCGCTGCCAGCAGCAGCACCGCTGTTATTGCTCGCACGGGGCCGCTCCGATTTAAGCTTGAGGCTTGCTCTGCGCGGCAGGACTTCCGGCGGTCTGCGCTGCGCCAGCACTCTTCATCGCCTGCACGAACTCGCCCGCCCCGGTGCCCCACTTCGAGAACACGGCGATTGCCTTGGTGAACGGGATGTCGACCGGATGCACCCGATCGGGGGGCAGGATGTAAATGCTGCCGGCCATCGGCGTCGGCGCCGACGGCACGAGGACCGTGTAAGAGCCGTCGTCCAACTCCTCGACGATCAGCGCCGGAACCAGGGCCTCCTCGATCTCGACCAACGCCGGTTGAAGCGTGTGTTCCTCTCCGCGCCCGGTCAGTCGCTTGACGATCCCGCGGACAAACGTGTAGCCGGGCAGCTTTTCCAGAACCACCTGTTCGAACACGTTCTTCGCCTTCAGCCCAGGCCCCGTCCGCACCACCAGGCCGACGACGAAGCAAACCGCGACGAGCAGGACGATGGCGACAATCTGCCGGAACTCGACGCCGGCCGGGATCTGCGCCGTTACCGGTGCGAGCAGCGCCAGCATTCCCTTGATCGTTTTGGCGAGCAATAGGATCGCAATATAGATCGGCAGGATGATCAACAAGCCGCCGATCAGCGTTGTCCTGGCGAATTCCGCGAGTGTTCTCATGGTTTCCTCACCGTCCCGCCGCGTCGTTAAGAACCAAACTCGCGATCCGACGGCCGCCTACAGCCCGCGCTTGGCGCCTGTCAGAACTTCCATGCGACAGTCATGTTGAACCAGTGAATTTCGTTGGTTGAATAGTCGCCCTTGATGGTGCCGGCCAGCGGGCGGCTCCGATCGATGTCGGCGGAGCCGAGATTCAGATACTCGTAGGCGACACCGAGGGTGATGCGGTCGCTGAACGCGTACTGGATGCCAGTGCCGACGCGGATCTGCTGATCGAGCGGCAGGGCCGGCGAGCGCTCCTTCGTCGAGATCGGCGAGGTGTCGAACGCGAAGCCAAGGGACCAAGTCCATTCAGGATGGAACTTGTAGCGCGCGCCCAGAGCAAACCCCCAGGTATCGTCGTAATTAAGGTTAGCCGTCGCCTTGTTGCTGGTGGTGGACTGCACTTCCACGGTCGGCTTGCCAAACTCGCTCCACTGCTGCCAGACGACGTTGCCCATGATCGCCACGCTGTCGGTCAGGTCGTGGTAGGCGCTAACCATGACTTGGTTGGGGATGGTCAGGCCGAGGTCGAGCCGGGCGCCCGTCAAGCCCGAGGCATCCAGCGCATCCTGAAGGAGCGGGCCAAGGTTGTTGGTCGTCGGCTTATCCTTGAAATCGAGCTTGACCTGCGAAGTGTAGGTGATGCCGAAACGAGTCCCCTCGATGGGCTCGATCAGAATGCCGGCGAGCCCGCCATAACCAACATCATGGTCACTGACATCGAGGCTGGCGTCGCCGCCGTCGAGGGCATCGTTGATCCCGGTCCGCGTGTGCAGTTTGCCGTAGATGATCTGCGCCCCCGCACCTACCGACAGCCAGTCATTGAGCCGATAGGCCGCGACCGGGAAGGCGCCGAGGGTGAGGATCTCCTCCTGCAACGCGTAGTAGCGGCCGGACCAGTTGCTCTGGTAGCGGGAGGAAAGGCCGAAATTGGAGCCCAGCGTAATGCCGAACTTCAGGTCCGGCGTGGCACTGTAGACGTAGTAGCCGGCGAGACCGGGGATGAAGCCGAGCGAGTTGCCGCCGTTGCCGCCAGAGATCGTAGTTTCGCTGTCCCTGTCGAACTGGCTGATGCCGTAAGCCGGCTGGATACCGGCGAGCATCTGCGACTTGTCGAGCCGCGTCATGCCGGCCGGGTTGCCGAACGCCGTCGCTGCGTCCTCCGCCAGCGCCGCCCGTCCCGCTGCGGCCGTACCGAGGTCAGGCGTCGCCATCTCATACAAGAACAAGCCGCCGGCACGGGCTCGCCCTCCCCCGAGCGTGACCAGCAGAGCGATGGCCGACAAGAAACAAAGACCGCGGCTTAACCAAACGCCTAGCCAGGTTATTATACCATGCGGCGGGCACATCCCCACCTCCGATTCCCTAGTGGATCGGATCTGACGCTTGCATCCCAAACGTCAGATCGGTCGATCCACTAACCCATTGATCTGGTGGTTCGATTCAGCCAATGGATGGGATTCATCCGTTGGCATCGAACCACTAGAAGAAATACCCGATGCGTGCCTCGAGCTGTCACTGATAGGGTTCTAGTCGATCTCACTCACCGTCTGCCGCCTATTTCGGGAACAGAAACGTCAATTGAAGACGCAACGACGCCTCCGGCGCGAATTCGGGATGAACGGCGTTATAGTACGCTTGTATATTTGCGTTAATCGCTTGGCCAGCGACATTAAAGACGCGACCGAAACCGCCGCCAACGGGCACCAGCAGTGCGTTATCCTTGTCCGCCTTCCAATTGGCAGTCATGATGGGGGATGTCACCAGATACCACCCCTGCGGGAGATTATAGTTCACGAAGGGCTGGATCAGCGTTTGGTTGACATCCTGGCGGTCGCTCTTGCCCGCGAACGACCACAGGTGCCGGACAAGCACGCCGGCAACCCAAGGCTTGTCGATGACCAGCCCGACCGCCGTCGGCCCTGCACTCCATTTTTGCGTGCCGATGCGGTCGGTGGTTGCCGTGCGTAGGGACAACGACGGCCCCACACCCCACGTGAACTCACCCTCTGAGACCGGTGAGAGGAACGCCGAGATGTTGATATCGCCAAGCCCGAAGTGATCGCCGCTCTCACCGCCGCTTGGCACCTCAGGCAGGGAACCCGTTACCGAAGGAAGGTAGATGAGCGGAACGATGGTCCGCGTGATCACGTTCCAATCGCCGAAGTTGAACGGAACGACCGGCTGAATGTTGAGAACGTTGGCAGTGTCGTTGTCGGGGCCGGTGCGGAAGAACGTGTTGTTCTGGAACGGCAGGCTGACCATCGCTGCGATCGGGTTCTGCGCTGCTGCAGCCAAGTCGGCGGTGGCGGCAGCATTGCCGGTAGCTGCCGTGTCCTCAGCGGCCGCGTGGCCGGCGAAAGCGCCGAGGAGCGCAACCGCCGACAAAATGACGCGGGCGCGCGCCAACGCGGTGGATGAACGCATCACTTCTCTCGTGGGAACACCGCGTTCCAATCCCTCTTCATCGATACTACCGTCCAGCCGGCGGCCGGTGCTGCGTCGAGCGCCTTGTCAAGGCGGCCGATATGGCTGTCGCGGTCGTAGGCATATTCGCGTTCGGCATCGTCGTGGCGGACGATCAGGCCGAAGCGCCGGCCTGGGGCGGACGTTGTCCATTGCAGCATTTGCAGGTCGCCGTCGGAATTGCCGAAGGCGGCGATCGGCTGGCGGCCGATGAACTTGTTGATACCGACGGGCTTGCCGGTTTTGTCGTCGATGAAGTCGATCTGCGGCAGACGCATCAGCACCGGCTTGCCATCGCGCAGCTCAAACTCGGTCTTGATGGTCGAGCCCACTACCTGCTCGGGCGGCACGCCGTACACGGACTCCGTCCACGGCCGCATGAACTCAACGCCACCGCCCGAGACGATAAAGGTCTTGAAGCCGTTGGCGCGCAGGTAGGCGAGCAGTTCCAGCATCGGCTGGTAGATGAGCTTTGTGTACGGCTGCTTGAGGCGCGGGTGGCGGGCAGTCTTGAGCCAGTCAGTGACGATGGCGGCAAACTCGTCCGTCGTCATGCCGGCATGCGTGGCCATCACGAGTTCGACCAGGCCCTTCTCGCCCCCTGCCGCCAGTGTCTTCAGGTCATCTTCGAGCACTGCCTTGAAAGGCTGTGTCGTGCTCCACTCCGGATGCTGCGGCGCGAGCGCCTTCACCCGCTCGAGAGCAAATGCCAACTGGGTGTAGAACGGCTGCTCGACCCAAAGCGTGCCGTCGTTGTCGAAGGTGGCGATCCGGTCAGCGGGCGGCACAAAGTCGGGACTTCCCGCAGTCGTGACCGCCGTTACGAAATCGACGATCGCCGTCTTCGCCGCGCCGGCGTTCCAGGATGGTAGCGGGTCATCCAGGGCGCTGGCGCCGGAGGTGAGGATAAGGGCGCCGAAGAAACCGGCTAACAGTCTCATAACAAAGGCAGCTTTCCGCATGGCGTTGCCTTTCAGCAAGGATCGTTCACTGAACGAGCGGTTCGCCCCGTCGCGAAACGGGGCGAACCATCAGCTTCCTTGGTCAGTTCCCGCTTGGTAGGCCGATCGTGAAGCCTTGCTTCTGCAATTCATCGCGAATGTGCTGGAAGCGCTGGTACTGAAGCAGAGTCACCGGACCGGTATAGACCTCACTCTGCAGCTTGCGCGGCGGATAGTCGAGGTAGGTCTTCATCAACTTCTTGATTTCGTCGGAAATCGTCACCATTGTCCAGGTGCGCTCCGTGTAGTTGTTCATGAAGATGTCGTAGCGTTCCTGCGGATCCTGCCACAGATCGAAAACTTGCGGGACCGTAGCCACATACTTTTCCGGACCCTTCCAGCCGAGATTGCTGTCGACCGCGAGTCCGCCGGTTGCTTGGCCGTTATCGCCGCGCAGGTTGAACACCGCCTTGTAGTTACCGACACGGGCCGCACCCGGGGTGAGCTCGACCTCGGTAAAGTAGAACCAAGACTTGCGCGCCGATTCGCCGGTGCCCAGCCAGACGGGCATCATGTCGTAGCTATCGAAAATGATCGGCTTGCCTTCGCGGTCCTCGGCCGGCAGGGTGACGCCTGCGGCCGACGCGAAGCTCGCCATCAGGTCAAGCCCGCCGACAATAGCAGCGCTCTTGGTGTCCGGCTTGATCTTGCCCGGCCAGCGGACCATTGCCGGTACCCGGTTGCCACCCTCACGCACGGTGCCTTTGGTCCCACGGAACGGCGTGTAGCCGGCATCGGGATAGACGTCCTGCCAGGCACCGTTGTCGGTGGTGTAGAAGACAAGGGTGTTGTCGCGCAGCCCGAGACTATCGAGCTTCTTCAAAATATTGCCGACCCGGGTGTCCAGCTCGACGATCGAGTCCGCGTACTTGGTCTTCGAGAGCGATTTGCCTTCGAACTCGGGCGCCGGCATGTTCGGCTGGTGCACCTTCATGAAGTTCACATTGATAAAGAAGGGCGTGCCGGGCGCCTTCGCCGCATCATCGAGGAACTGCAAAGCCGCCTTCTCGACGTAGGCATCGAGGAAGGGAACACCGACGATTCCCTTTTCCGGTGTGTTCACGTATTCCCCGTTGACCTTGAAGTCCTCCGTAACCGGCCCGCCTGCCTTGCCGGAGAGCGCCCCCTTGGTGACCTGCTGGAACATCGCCCGCAGTTCATCCGGCATGTCCGGGAACCACTTCGGATCGCCGTAGGTGTAGGCGTTGAGATGGTAAAGGAGGGCGTACTTCATCTCATCGTAGCCTTGCGCATTCGGCAGCGCGTAGTCTGCCTCGCCCAAGTGCCACTTGCCGGTGAAGTAGGTCTTGTAGCCGCCCTTCTTGAGGACGGAAGCAAGGGTCCACTCGGCCGCCGGCAGCCCGCCACCCTGGCCCTGGAAGGCGACGGTCGTCATTCCGCTGCGGTTCGGGATACGGCCGGTCTGAATGGCCGCGCGACCGGGTGTGCAACTCGGCTGGGCATAGAACGAGGTGAACATCATCCCGTCCTTGGCGAACTGGTCGAGGTTGGGGGTCGGCATCCCGCGGCCCTCACCGCCGAGATAGGCACCCAGATCGCCGTAGCCGGTATCATCGGACACGATCAGCAGGATGTTCGGCTTCTTCTCCTGGGCGACTGCCGGAACTGCTAGCCCCACCGCAACGAGGCCAATGGCGATAGCAACCGCCCCTGCTTGGCTGACGAGCCTTCGGCTCGCACGCCCTATAGTATCTCGCCTCACATAAGACATTCTCTCTCCTCCTCCTCCGCGCGATTTCCGCATAATCCGCTACGAAATCAGACAGATAATCGACATCAAGACCCGGCTCATGCCGTAAGCAGTTATCGATGTACTTGTAGACGTGATCTTCCAGAGCGTTGGTTCGCCGCTTTTGCCGAATTTGTAATACCGCAAGCCCGTTGGATGCCAACCAAAACTTGCAACACGCCGAACCGGGGCATCGCGACGAGACGCCCTCATGGCTTGCATCGGGTGAACTTGCCGTAGCGCGTTTGGTCGTCCAAGACACCCACGCCCTGAAAGCTGTCGGCGCTGACGTTGAAAGTGGCGACGGTGATGTCGAATGGATAGTAACCACTCACATCCTTAAGCTTCTCGTGGAGTCGGGCCGGTGTTGTGAGGACGTTCAGATAGATCCGGTCGTTTTCCAGCCTCCAGAAGCCAACTGCATCGGCGCTGCCGTTGCGCGTGCTCTCGACCGCCCCGCTCTTCAGAAAGGTGATGAACTCGGCATTGGGATCGGAGCACTCGCCGATATTTACGACCCACTTGCCGACGAGGCTCGTGTCAGTGAGCGATGTTTCCGGCGCTGCAGCTTGAGCGCAAGGAGAAACCGCAAGTGCCGCGACCACCAAAATGCCACCTGCTCTGATCATGACCGTCCCCTCCTACATTCCGTTGAGGATGGCCTCACGCCGCGCCTTGTACTCCTGCGGCGTGATGTACCCGCCGGCGGCGAGCTGATCGAGCTGCTGCAGCCGCTCCTGCGAGCTTAGCTGAGCGGGCGAATGCGATGCCGGGCGGCTGTGTCCGGCGGTGCCGCCCCCTTCACCCGCCATCTCTTGCATGGCACGGGTCTGCTGTGCTCGTTGGTTCTGCATATTGGTCAGTATCCGCCCGGCCATGATGCCGCCCAGGAACGGCGCAGCCCAATCACTGTGGGCATAGGCCGGAGCCTGACCGGCAACGCCAGCAAACAAGGCGCTGGCGATCACCACCGAGCCAGCGAGGCTTCGCGAAGCCAACTTCACGAGCATCCGATCCCTCCAATTCGTTGTTCCCCATGCAATCCGGAGAAGGCGGCGCTAACCCACCGCCCTAACCCTCCACAGCTTTCACGGATCCGCAAACAGCTTCTCTCGGCCGCATCACGTGCTCCCGCGCATGGTCAGCATCGCTAACGCCTCCGCTTCGAGCTCCTCCAGCATGCGGCGGTATTCAGCCACCCTTTCCGGCGCGGCGTCGTCGGTCGTTTGCCAATACTCCAGAGCACGTTGAACCTCGGAGCAGTCGCCGCAGACAACGCGAAATTCCGGATCTTGGATGTAGAGCCGCCGGATCGCCAACGCGTGGCCCGGAAATCGACGCACAAGCAACTCAAGGCTAGGGTCCGGCATCCATCCCGCGCACGCTCAGCGACATCCAGACGAGTCGCAGCTAACCCTTGCGCGTACGCCTACTGCCGTGCGTGTGCCAACGCCAGGTGCGAACACGTTCGTACCTGGCGTGCGGCCGCATGACGCACGGCTGCGCCGAGGCTTCCTTTTGCGAGAGTCCTCGACTACGATGCCGGACTAACAAGAAGCGGTGGCCCACGCGGGATCCTGGGGGGTGGAGGTTCATTGCCGTTGACAGCCGCGCCCTCCGTTCAACGCGAGGCAAGCGCTGGTGTTTTGCCGTCGCCCGCGGAAATCCGCGCGCAGGTGCAGCGCATTCTTGCGGATCCGGACCTGCAGGCGAGTTCGGCCCGGCGTAAACTTCTTCAGTTCATCGTCGAAGAGTCGCTCGCCGGCCGCGCCGAACGTTTGAAGGGATTCACCATCGCCGTTGCGGTCTTCGGACGGAACGATGATTTCGATCCGCAGACGGACCCGGTCGTGCGTGTCGAAGCCCGGCGCTTAAGGCGCGATCTCCATAGCTACTACATCACGGCGGGCAAGCGGGATCCGGTCATCATCTCGATTCCCAAGGGCGGCTACGTCCCGCAATTCGAGTGGCGTGAGGTCGAGACGGCGTCCAGCGCACCGGCAGCACCACCGCCACCAGCCGAAGTCGCCCGGCCGCCTCGGAATTGGCTTGCACTGGCACTGATCGCGGCGGTGTCTCTCGCGGTTTTCGCCTTGTTTGGCGGGGAGCGGATCGGATCGTGGTTGGATGGTGGCGATAGTGCCGCGGCGGCACTGCAGCGGGGCCCGAAGCTTGCCGTGCTGCCGTTCTCTAGTCTCAGTGATGATCCCGAACACGCTTACTTTTCCCGGGGCATCACCGATCAGATCGTGACCGATCTCGCGCGATTCAATGGGTTGGTCGTCCTGTCGCTGCAGCCGGCCGGAGCATCCCGGGAAAGTTCAGAAGACACGAAAGCCCTCAGAAAGCGGCTCGGTATCGACTATCTGCTCAGCGGCAGCGTTCGCCGCGAGGGAAACCGGATCAAGCTTTCATCCCGTCTCGTCGACGCGCGATCCGGCAACATCGTTTGGGTGGGGTCTTTTGGCGATGAACTTACGCCGTCCAATGTGTTCGAAATCCAGGAACATGTTTCACAACAGGTATCGGCCCTCATTGCCAGCAATTACGGGGTGATTGCGGAAGCCGGTCAGGCCGAGGCGCAGCGTCAGCCACCGACGTCGCTTGCAGCCTACGATTGTGTTCTTCGATACTATGCGTACCAGAAGACCTTCAACCGCCAGGAACACGCCAAGGTCCGCGCTTGCCTCGAGCGCGCCGTCGAACTCGACCCAGGCTACGCGGACGCCTGGGCCGTTCTTGCCAACGTCTACGCGCAGGAATACCGGTTCGGTTACAATCCGCAGCCAGAGCTTTACGATGCCCGCGAGCGGTCGCTGGCTGCGGCCAACCGCGCCGTCAAGATCGCGCCCCGCAACCCGACCGCCCAGCTGATGCTCGCGAACGCCTTGTTCGACCGGCATGATCTCACAAAGTTCAAGGCGGCCGGAGAGCGTGCGGTCGCCCTCAACCCGAACGATCCCGAACCCCTGGTCCACTTCGGGTTGCGTCTGGTTTACATGGGGGAGTGGGAGCAGGGACTTGCGCTGGTGACGAAAGCGACCGCCCTCAATCCCGAGCACCCTGGCTGGTACTGGGATCCCGTCATCTTCTATTACTACCAGGAACAGGACTACAAGCGGGCACTCGTAGAGTCGCAAAAGGAGGAGATGTTTCGCGTCTGGCAGTTCCTGTTTCGGGCGATGATCCTTGGGCAGCTGGGCCGAAGGGAAGAGGCCCAACCCGCGATCGAAGCCGCGTTGAAACTGAAGCCGGACGTGCCCGAGACCCTCTGGGGCATGGCGCGGATCTGGAACGTGCCGGACGGCGACATCGAGCACATGGCGGACGGACTGCGCAAGGCGGGTCTCGCGATCGCACCGGCGCCGCCGGCTGAGCGGCTCGGGAATTCCTCCGCTCCCAGCGTTCGAACGGCGCCTGCGCCAGCCCCGCAATCTCCAGCGGATGGGTGAAGCTGAACCGCTCGGGATTTGCCAGCGGCTCTCATTCCTGAGGGCGTTGTCGCATCTTCGTGAAGCGCTCGTGCCGGGGACGGCCGGGGAAGCCACCATCATCGGCCGGTTCAGATCGTTTGCGCGGGTGATCTGCGGCTGCCGGGCCTGCACGCATGCGCCCTGGCGGTGGGGCGCGGCGCCGCGGCGAGTGGTCAGGCCGTCGGTCGTGTCATGCAGACCGCGGTCGCTGGGCACAAAGAGGCGAACTCGGTCGTTCCCCTGATCGTGGCTGGCGCGGCGCTTCTCTCGACCGATTGAAACCCCAGTCGCTGCAGGAACACGACCGCCGTGGTCGTCAGAACCCACAGGTGCGTAACGCCGCGCGCACGCGCGCACGCGATCGCACCTCGAACGAGGGCGCTTCCGAACCCGTGGTCGCGTTCAGTCTCAACGACCACCAGTGAGCGCAGGAGCGCGTCCTTGCCATGCACTTCGAGGCCGATGTAACCGACAGTGACTCCGCCACGCTCGCCGGCGAAGAAGGCACGCCCCTGCTCCATAATGTCGGCATGCGGCAGCCCGGCCTCAGCCAGGGCGTTCCGCAACTGGCCGCGGCGGGCAACAGGCAGTGAAACCAACGTGATGGCTTCGTTCGTGTCATCGCCTGCTGTCACTGGTGAAGTCATGTTGTCACTTCGGCTTTGCGGCACCAGCGTAGTGCGTCTGCCACGATCGGATCACCGCCCGGTCCTCGCCTGCTCCGGCACCTCGTCGGCATCGACCGCATCCTTATAGACCGCCTCGCGGATCACCTTGTCGGTAACCTGGGCGAGGTAGTCGCCGAGCGCGGCGTTGATCTCCTGGAACTCCGGCCACAACACCGTGCTGAGGAACGTCTCCGGCGCCCGCACGATGACGCTTTGCCGGCGCATGCGCGGGTAACGGTAGGGCCGCAGGCCATAGCGCCGACAGAGCGCGATGAACATCTGCCGCGCCCACGGATCGGCCACGCTGAAGCGAACCTCGACCGACTTCTCGCGCTTCTCCTCTTCCCGCAACCGGGCTCGAATGCGCTCGGCGGCAGCACCGGCGGCAGCCTTCTCCCCGGCCGTGGCGGCACCGGCGAACAGCGCCTCGATCTTGCGCAACTTGTCTCGGAGCGCGGCTTCGTCGTTCACATTCGTCCCCTTTGGCGCGGCGGCAGCCAACCCTGCTATGGATGGCGAAGGGGGGAAAGTCCATTGCGGATTCGCCGCACTTCTGCAGTGAAGCGATGTTGGTGAGGTTGGGCCTGAGCCTCCATCGCTACGCCGCCTGTCCGATCAAAGGGGGGTGCCCGACCAGTGCGGAGGAACGCGCGCCGCGCTTCTCCCTGGACCGGCCCCGCGATCCGCTGACCCGCTGACCCGCTGACCCGCTGCACGCTCTGCTCACGCGTCCCCGCCGGTCAACTGGGTTCCGCAGAGCCGTAATCCTCGAATATGCGTTGCAGCGCATATTCGAGGAAGTGTATGCTATTTGAGTCATGATGATTGATGCCGATACGCTGATCCAGGTTCTGGGTGATCCAACGCGGCTGCGAGCACTGGTGTTGCTGACGGAAGAAGGCACGCTTTGCGTGTGTGAACTCACGGCGGCGCTTGATGTCTCGCAGCCGAAGATGTCGCGCCATCTGGCGGCGATGCGCGCCCTCGATGTTGTCGAAGACTGCCGCGTCGCCAACCGGGTGTTCTATCGCCTGAACCCCGGGCTGCCGGTCTGGGCGCGCAGGGTGATCAATCACTTAAGCGACAGCGTCGTCGCCGGCCACGAGTTCAAGCAGATCGGCGAGCGGCTGAAGGATATGCCCAACCGACCGCAGCAGCGCGCCGACTTCAATAGTGCCGAGGGCGATCGGAAAGTGGGCGATCCAGTCAGCCCTGAGCACGCATGAGCGGGAATGGGCGATGGACGGACTGCTTTCCTGGCTTGCTTCCCTCTTCTTCGGGGGTTTGGGCAATCTGGCTGCCTACCTCGCCGCGCACGTGCTGCTGTGCCTGCTGCCGGCCTTTTTCATCGCCGGCGCGATGGCGGCGCTGATCCCCAAGGAGACCGTTACCCGCTTCCTTGGGCGTCGTTCAAACAAGCTGGTGTCGTACCCGGCTGCCGCTGCGGCCGGATCCCTGCTCGCGGTGTGCTCGTGTACGATCGTGCCACTATTTGCCGGCATCCACCGCAAAGGAGCGGGACTCGGACCGGCAATCACGTTTCTCTTCTTCGCGCCGGCCGCGAACATTCTCGCCTTGGTCTACACCGGAGGAATCATCGGGCCGGACCTCGCCGCAGCGCGCTTCATCCTGTCGTTGATCTTCGGCATCGGTATCGGCCTGATCATGGCGCTGATCTTTCGCGCCGACGACTCCGCGCACGATTTGGCGACGGACAGCCCCTTCACCGCCCAAGGCGGGGGCATGGGCCGCGCGCCACTCGTTTTCTTGCTCGTCTGGATAGCACTGCTGCTGGCTGGTACGCTGAAGCTGGGCGTGCTGACGGGAACCTACGCCCACTTCGATCTGCCGTTTGCCGATGCCCCGGCCTGGCAAGGCATGCTCGACCGGCTGGTGCCCTACGATGCCGCCAAGGGCGAAGAAGGTGTTTCCATTCAGGGCGCCATCCTGATCGCGCTGCTCGCGGCGATCGGGATCAGCGCCTGGCTTGGCATCGAGAACATTCAGGATGGCGCCAACACCTGGACCTGGGCATCCCTGGTCGTGATCGCCTTGACGCTGCTCATGGCGGCACTGTCGGTGCAGGCCGTGCCCGAGGGGCTGCGCATCGGCGTCACGGGCAAGTTGCTTGGCGTCGCCGTGAGCCTGGCCGCTTTGTTCCTTATCGCGTGGAAACACTTGTCGCAGGATCAGCTGCGCGACTGGCTCTGGGAGTCCTGGCGCTTCGTCAAGCAGATCATCCCCCTGCTGGTGCTCGGCGTCTTCCTTGTCGGCATGATCCGCGTGCTGATCCGCCCCGAGTGGATCGAGATGGTCGCCGGCACGAAT
This sequence comes from Defluviicoccus sp., assembly GCA_029624735.1. GTDB lineage: Bacteria > Pseudomonadota > Alphaproteobacteria > Rhodospirillales > Defluviicoccaceae > Defluviicoccus. The sequence goes on from JARSSM010000001.1 coordinate 75,945, forward strand.
TCGCTGGTCGGTAATCTGGCGGGGGTCACGTTCGGCGTGTTCATGTACTTCCCGACGCTGGTCGAGGTACCAATCGCCAAGATGTTCCTTGACCTCGGCATGCACCGCGGACCGCTGCTCGCCTACGTGATGTCCGACCCCGAGCTGTCGTTGCAGAGCATCCTGATCATTTCCGCCATCATCGGTCGCAAGAAGACCGCTACTTACGTCGGCTTAGTCGCGTTGTTCAGCGCCGCGGCGGGTCTCACCTACGGCGCCTGGGTCGATGGCACCGCGCTGTTCGTTCTCGCGCTGTGGCTCGCTGGTTTCCTCGCGGCGCTTGCCGTGCTGCTGTTCCTCGTCGGCCGGCACACAGCCGCGCCATCTGCCTTGAAAGGAGTCTGATCATGTTGAGCATCAAGGTTCTGGGGCCAGGCTGCGCCAACTGCCGGAAGCTTGAGGAAGTGGCGCGTGAAGCGGCGGCATCCATCGGCGTTGAAGCCAAGATCACCAAAATCACCGATATGCGCGAGATCATCGCCTACGACGTGCTGAAGACGCCCGGGCTCGTCATTAACGAGAAGCTGGTGTCGTCCGGACGCATTCCCACCACCGCCACGATCGCCGAATGGCTGCGTAACACACAGTAAAATCAGGAGGTTTCATCACTATCGTAACGAAGACTAGGCAACCGGTCCGAGCCCGCTGGGCAAGTAGGTTGCAGACTTTGCGCTGCCCTGACGGCGGATGCACTCTCCGCTGGCCACAAGACCACCTCGGCAGGCGCAATTTCGCCGCCGCTCGCTGACCTTGAGCTGGCCGGAGCGCTTCGAGTGATCCGCGGCAACGCGTTCTTCGAGGTGTCCGACAGTCAACACACTGAGATCACGCGAAACCCAATCCGGGAACCAAAATGGCGTGCTCCCCAGCTTCCAGAGAAACCGGCGCAAGAGCGAGCGCAGACGGGCCACAGCGGCGCGCCGGGGTCCATGGGCCTGCCGCTGAGCGCGGGTGGGGTCTTGGCAGGCAGTGATGCTCCTCAGCGGTGCCGCATCGGCTCCCACGGATATCGTCGGCGCGGCGTCTCACCTGCCGGACATGCGGCGTCTCACCTGCCGGACATCAAGTCGGAGAAGCGCAGTTCTTGGTCGCCGACGATCACCATATTGTCGAGGAAGTTGGCAGCGCCTGGATCGAGGTTCGGCCGCTTTGCACCCGAACTGGTAAAATTCTTCAGAATTGGACCTAGTTCTTTGAGCACCTCGCCCAGGGTCTGGTAGCCGCCGGATGGCCGGTCATTGGTCCACATCTTGAGGAACCAAAGCACCAGGCTGTCGCCTTTGACGCCAGTGGTCGGTATGTCGAACCCGATGTAGGCGCGGCCCGGTAAGCCATCGCTGTAGCCCAGCGCACCGGGAATCGTCGCTTTTGGATCGATGCCGTGTTTAGCGGCGGCTTCCGGTTTCAACGCCGTCGAACAGCCGACGACGATAAACAGCCGTGGCAGACCAGACCCGCCACGCTGTTGTCGCAAAGCGGCAAAGTCGGCAAGCCCCAGTTTCCATCCGGAATCGGAAGGATCCTTGGGCTTTTCATTCAGCGCGAGAGCACTTGCGTAGGTACCGCCGCTGGTTTCGATGTTGTCGGCACTGTGAAGGCTGGCGAAAACGATGTCCGCAGCGGCGAGGTTGGTGAGCACCGTGGCTTTCGCCGGCCCCGGCCATTTGCTTTCCGTTCCCTTCGGCTTGGTCATCCATGTAACGGCCGCGCCCTTGACCGACCCCTTCTCGAAATCGGCCTGGTACTCCGGATTGGGCAGCAGTGTGAGGGCATCAAATCCGTTGAAGGCATAGACCCTGAGCTTGGCCGCATCGACCGCGGCGGTGGCAGGATGCGCGGCGCCACTCCCGACAAACCCCAGCAGCAGCAGGCCGAACAGGGCAAGAAGCCGGGACATTCTTGTTCCTTCCGTCGACGCGAAGACCCGTACCCCCGCTTGTCCGCGAGGTGCATACGTTGGCAAGCATATCAGCACTGCCAGCCGCAGTCATTAGACCAGCGGACGGGATCGTCGTTGGAGGCGAGCACGGCAAACCGCAGCAGAACGGCCGCCACGATGATCGCATTGGTAAGCTGCTCTTAGAGTGAAGGCCTGCCGTGCACCTCTTCTTCCTGCACGTCGCCAAGGCCGGTATCGAGTCGACAGCGCCAGCAGCCGAAAACAGACGACGGCGTAGCCGGCGAAGCCAGTTTGCAGGCGACAGTTTGATCCCGGTTCGTTCCGATTTCCAGTCGCGCTTTCCAACTGAGGGACCAGCGGCCAGACACTAAGTCATTGAAATTACGTGGAACCCGATCCGAGGGCTAAAATGGCGTGGTCCTCAGCTTCCGAAGAAAACGTTCAAAGAGAAAACGCTAAGCGGCTTCGGCAACGCATTGCGGTCCTCAGGCCTCCTGCTAAAGCCCTTTGAAACAACGCGTTTTTCGAGCGCCCCGAACGCCTTTTTCGGGCGCCTCGCTCGCCGGAGAGAAGTTCAGGGCTGGGCGGGCTGGCGGAGGGGGTGGGATTCGAACCCACGGTACCCGGTAAAGGGTACAACGGTTTTCGAGACCGCCCCGATCGGCCGCTCCGGCACCCCTCCGCATTCGCTCGCAGCCGTTTAGCGCGATCTTGGCCATTGGGCAATGCCGGTGCCCTCAGGCCGCAACCAGGTTGCATACACTCAGAGGCGAGGGAGCGCTGGCGTTTTGCGCTGGCGATCCGTATCTATCGATGAGAAGCGCCGTTCGCGTCCTGGCATGGCGGCGACGAAGGCACGATGCTCCCGCGGGCAGCGGGATTGGAGTGTGGAAAGGATGAACATCAAGGGCAACGCCATCCTGTGGATCCTGATCGGCATCGTGCTGATCACGCTGTTCAGCCAGGCACAAGGGCCAACGAACCGGCAGAGTGAGCCGCAGCTCGCCTTTTCGGACTTCCTCGCCAGCATCGAGGCGGGCCAGGTGAAATCGGTCGTGATCCGCGGCCAGGAGATCGCCGGCACCTTCCAGGACGGCCACCCGTTCCGCACCTTCGCTCCGGAAGGCGCCGATGTCGTCACCCCGCTCAGCGACAAGGACGTCCGCATCAAGGCAGCGCCGCCGCCGGAGCCGGGCATCTTGATGTCGCTGTTCATCTCCTCGTTCCCGGTGCTGCTCCTGGTCGGCGTGTGGATCTATTTCATGCGCCGCATGCAGGGCGGGCCCGGTGGCGTTCTCGGCTTCGGCAAGAGCCGGGCGCGGATGCTGCAGCAGGACCAGCGGCGGGTCACCTTTGCCGACGTCGCCGGCATCGAGGAGGCGAAGCAGGAGCTGCAGGAGCTGGTTGAGTTCCTGAAGGATCCGCAGAAGTTTCAGCGCCTGGGCGGCCGCATACCGAAGGGCTGCCTGCTGGTCGGCCCGCCCGGCACCGGCAAGACGCTGCTGGCGCGCGCGATCGCGGGCGAGGCCAACGTTCCGTTCTTTACGATCTCCGGCTCGGACTTCGTCGAGATGTTCGTCGGCGTCGGTGCCAGCCGCGTGCGCGACATGTTCGAACAGGCCAAGCGGAATGCACCGTGCATCGTCTTTATCGACGAGATCGATGCCGTCGGCCGCCACCGCGGCACCGGCTTGGGCGGCGGCCATGACGAGCGCGAGCAGACCTTGAACCAGCTGCTGGTCGAGATGGACGGCTTCGAGGCCAACGAGGGCGTGATCCTGATCGCGGCGACCAACCGGCCCGACGTGCTCGATCCGGCGCTCCTTCGGCCCGGCCGCTTCGACCGCCAGGTGGTCGTCCCCAACCCCGATATCCTGGGCCGCGAGCAGATCCTCAAGGTGCACATGCGCAAGGTGCCGCTTGCCCCTGATGTCGAGCCGCGGGTGATCGCGCGCGGCACGCCCGGCTTTTCCGGCGCCGATCTCGCCAACCTGGTCAACGAGGCGGCGCTCCTGGCGGCACGCGCCGGCAAGCGCCTGGTGACGATGGCCGATTTCGAGGCAGCAAAGGACAAGGTGCTGATGGGCGCCGAACGGCGCTCGCTGGTGATGTCTGAGCACGAGAAAAAGCTCACCGCCTACCACGAGGGCGGCCACGCCCTGGTCAGCCTGAGCGTGCCCGGCTGCGATCCCCTGCACAAGGTGACGATCATCCCGCGGGGTCGCGCCCTAGGCGTCACCATGAACCTGCCGGAACGCGATCGCTACACGTTCAAGAAGAACGAGATCGAGGCGCGCCTGGCGATGATGTTCGGCGGCCGGGTCGCCGAGCAGCTCGTGTTCGGTGAGGCCAACGTCACGACCGGAGCCTCCAACGATATCCAGCAGGCGACGGAACTCGCGCGCCGCATGGTCACCGAGTGGGGCATGAGTGACAAGCTCGGCCGCCTGCGCTACAGCGACAACGAAGAGGAAATCTTCATCGGCCGCTCGATTACGCGCACCCGCAATGTCTCGGAAGACACGGCGCGGCTCATCGATGGCGAAGTGCGCCAGATCGTCGAAGCCGCCGAAGCGCGCGCCCGACAGGTGCTGACCGACCGCCTCGACGCCCTGCACGCGATCGCGGCGGCGCTGCTCGAGTACGAAACTCTCAACGGTGACGATATCGATAACGTCATCCGCGGCGAGCCGATCGACCGCTCGGATGCCTCGGGCCCGGAAGACCTGACGCCTCCTCCCCGGCGCACATCGGTCCCCTCCGGCGGGCGGGCGCCAAAGCATCCCACCGATACTGCCGGCGAGGCGGGGATGCCTGGCCTGCAACCGGGGGCCTGAAGACCTCTCCTCAACGGGGCGACGGTGATCCCACCGTCGCCGCAGACACGCTGTGATCAAGCTGAAAAGGGTTATTGGCGATGACACCCAACCGCGAAATCCGCGTCTGGGACCTGCCTGTGCGGGTCTTTCACTGGCTGCTGGTGGGGCTTGTCACGGTCAGTGTCATCACTGGCAACATCGGTGGCGTCTGGGAGATGGAGCTGCACCTCGTGACGGGTTCCGCCGTGCTGGCGCTCATTCTCTTTCGCGCCGCCTGGGGGCTGGTCGGCAGCTCAACCGCCCGCTTCTCTGACTTCGTGCGCGGGCCCAAGGCGGTGATCGGTTACCTCCTCGGCCTCCTGGCGGGGCGGAAGGCGACGGTCCTGGGCCACAACCCGCTCGGCGGCTGGTCGGTCGTGGCGATGCTGTCGTCGCTCGCGTTGCAGGCCATCACCGGCCTGTTTGCCAATGACGACGTTCTGACCAAGGGGCCGCTTGCAAAGTTCGTCACCAAGCGGATGAGCGACCTCATTACCGAGGTCCATGAGGTGAATGCGAACCTGCTCTACATCCTGATCGCTTTTCACCTCGCCGCTGTTCTCGGCTACTACTTCTTCAAGCGGGAGAACCTGGTGCGGCCGATGATCACCGGCAGCAAGTCCTTGCCGGCCGACAGCGATGTGGCAACACCGCGGCTGGCGAGCCCATGGTTGGCACTGGTTCTCGCCCTTGCCGCGGCGTCGATCGTCTGGCGGGCGGTGACGCTGTAGCGGCAGCCTTCTTGCGGCTCCAGCGCGGTACGCCCGTCCGGCTCCGCGCGCCCTACTTGCGCTTGAAGTCGTCGTGGCAGGCCTTGCAGGTCTTGACGAACGCTCCGAACGCCGGTGCCAATGCGCTCGGCTTAGGGTCCGCCGCGTAGGCCTTCGCCAGGGCGTCGGACGCATCCTGCATCGCGACCATCTGCTTCTTGAACGCGTCAGGCTTCTCCCAGATCGCCGGCTGGGCCCAGGTTTCGACGCTGCCCTTGGCCGAGTCCGGTGGGAAGACGTTCGCCGCCATTGGGGCGAGTCCTTCGATCGCCGCGACATGGCCCTTGGCATCGGCGGCCATGGGAACTTCTTCTTTGACAAGCGCTGCCAGCGCCTTCGTGTGACCGCCCAGCGCCTCCATCACCGACTGGCGATAGGTGATCATGGCGTCGCTGGCCGACGCGTCAGTGACGAGGGCACCCAAGAACACGCCAGCGAGCGCGGCTGTGATTCGGAAACGGCAATGCATCCGGTCCTCTCCTTGCACAGAAACCACGTACCTGCGGCGGGCGCCGCGGTCCGGACTATCCCATACCAGATCGGCCCGTTCACGTGAATCCTTGGCAGCGCCGCAGGTCGCACCCGCGACAGAGTTTCCACCGGCCCCTTAATCGCCTATTGTGAGCCTGGACAATTGAAGCCGTGGCTGACCGGAAACGACGAACCGATGGATACGATCACGAGTACGCGCTCGCTGTGCGTCTTTTGCGGTTCGCGGGAGGGGAGTGACCCGGCCTATCGCGAGGCAGCAATCCGGCTTGGCGTGCTGATGGCCAGGCGCGGCGTCCGGCTCATTTACGGCGGCGGTTCGATCGGCCTGATGGGCGTCGTTGCCGATGCCGTCCTGGCGGAGGGCGGCGAAGCGGTCGGCGTGATCCCGGATTTTCTCATGCGCTCCGAGCATGGCCACCGCCGCCTGACCGAGCAGATCATCACCGGCAGCATGCACGATCGCAAACGGCGGATGTTCGAGCTCGCCGATGCGTTTTGCGTCATGCCGGGTGGCCTCGGCACGCTCGACGAGACGTTCGAGATCCTCACCTGGAAGCAGATCCGCCTGCACGAGCTGCCGATCATCGTTCTCGACATCGCCGGCTATTGGCAGCCTCTGCAAGCGATGCTCGCCAAGGTCATCAGCGCCGGCTTTGCTGACGCCTCGATCCTCGATCTTGTCACCGTCGCGAACTCCCCTGACGACGTCCTGGACACGATCGCGACCGCGCCTTCGGTCAAGGAAGGGGTGGTGACAAGCCACCTGTAGCGGGCCGCGGCCGGCGGCCGTCCCGTCACCATCGCGCATTTGCCCCCGTTCGCGTTCTTGCCAAAGCGGCGGCCGCTGCTTACGGTGCCGGTCCTCATGGTTTTGCTTGCAAGAACAAACCTAAGCGCAGCTGTCCGGTGTCGGGTGCGGTAGCGCGGTTGCTCGCTGGAGGAGTAGGGATGCCGAAAATCAAGGTTGTCAATCCGATCGTCGAACTCGATGGCGACGAGATGACCCGCATCATCTGGGGGTTCATCAAGGAAAAGCTGATCCTTCCCTATCTCGACGTCGACCTCAAATACTACGACCTTGGCATCGAATACCGCGACCGCACCGGCGATCAGGTCACCGTCGACTCGGCAAATGCCATCCTCAAGTACGGCGTCGGCGTGAAATGCGCCACCATCACGCCGGACGAGGCGCGGGTGAAGGAATTCAACCTGCAAAAAATGTGGAAGTCGCCGAACGGGACCATCCGCAACATCCTCGGCGGCACCGTGTTTCGCCAGCCGATCATCTGCAAGAACGTGCCGCGGCTGGTGCCGGGCTGGACACACCCGATCGTCATCGGCCGCCATGCCTTCGGTGATCAGTACCGGGCAACCGATTTCGTCGTGCCGGCAGCGGGCAAGCTGACGCTTCGCTGGCAGGCAAGTGAGGGCGGGGCGGTCATCGAACACGACGTGTTCGATTTCCCCGGCGGCGGCGTCGCGATGGGCATGTACAACGTCGATGAATCGATCCGCGGTTTCGCCCGGGCGTCGCTGAACTACGGCCTTGACCTCGGCTGGCCGGTCTATCTCTCGACCAAGAACACGATCCTCAAGGCCTACGACGGCCGTTTCAAGGACATCTTCCAGGAGGTGTACGAGGCCGAGTTCAAGGACCGCTTCAAGGCCAAGGGGATCGTCTACGAGCACCGCCTGATCGACGACATGGTCGCCTCGGCGCTGAAATGGGAAGGCAGCTTCGTCTGGGCGTGCAAGAACTACGACGGCGACGTCCAGTCCGACATGGTGGCGCAGGGCTTCGGCTCGCTCGGCCTGATGACCTCGGTGCTGATGACGCCGGACGGCAAGACCGTCGAGGCGGAAGCCGCGCACGGCACCGTGACCCGCCATTACCGCATGCATCAGCAGGGCAAGCCGACGTCGACCAACCCGATCGCCTCCATCTTCGCCTGGACCCGCGGCCTGCACTATCGTGGCACCTTCGACGGCACGCCCGACGTGGCGCGCTTTGCCAATGAACTTGAAAAGGTATGCGTTGATACGGTCGAAAGTGGCTCGATGACCAAGGATCTGGCGCTCCTGGTCGGGCCGGAGCAGCCGTGGTTGACGACCGAACATTTCCTCGACACCCTTGACCGCAACCTCAAGACGGCGATGGCGAAGTGGTAACAGCCGCTGGACAGCGAAGCGGCGCGAATACTCCCCGGGCTTGACGGGCACCGGGAAGATTGTTTAACAGGAACGTTCGCGAGGCCCTTGCAGCCTGGGGCCTCGCTTTCTTTTGGTCGAAGACGGGAGACACGAGCGATGGGCAGGCGGTGCCCGATTACGGGCAAGGGCGTGCTGGTCGGCAATAACGTCAGCCACGCCAACAACAAGACCAAGCGGCGCTTTCTCCCCAACCTGCAGCACACGTCGCTGTTCAGCGACGCGCTGGGGCGCAATGTGCGCGTCCGCATCTCCGCCCGCGGGGTAAAGACGATCGAACACGCAGGCGGCCTCGACGCGTTCCTCAAGGGTGCACGCGATGCCGATCTGCCGCCAGAGTTTCGCCGCCTGAAGCGGCAGGTCAGCGCCGGCAAGACCGCGTAAGCGAAGCGTGCGCACCACGGGCGCCGTCCGCGAGCGGACTATTGCGAGAAGGACGATGCGATGGGACCGCGCGAAGCCTACCGCTACTGGACCGCGATCCCGACGCGGTTCAGCGACAACGATATGCTGGGGCATATCAACAACGTCGTCTACTTCCGCTTTTTCGAGACGGTGGTCGTCCAGTTCCTGATCGAGCAGGCGAACCTCAACTGGCAGACCGATCCGATCGTCCCGTTCGCCATCGACATCCGATGCCGCTTCTGCCGGCCGCTGGCCTACCCGGCGGCGGTTGACGCCGGCCTGGTGATCGGCACCCTCGGCACGTCGAGCGTCCGCTACGATATCGCCCTCCATGCGGCCGGTGAACCAGCCGCGGCCGCGGTCGGTCACTTCGTGCATGTCTATGTCGACCGGCAGACCGAGCGGCCGGTGCCGATCCCGGCGCCGATCCGGGCCGTCTACGAGCGCTTCCTGGCGCCATGAAGATCTTAGTCCTCGGCGCCGGCGCGACCGGCGGTTACTTCGGCGGCCGGCTGGCAGAGGCCGGGCTTGATGTCCATTTCCTCGTCCGCCCCCGCCGTCAGGCGCAGCTGAAGGGCGATGGCCTCCGGGTCGAGAGCCCGCTCGGCGCTATTCACCGCGCCGTCGCGACGCTCAGCCGCGATCAGCTGGACGACGGCTTCGATCTGGTCATCCTCGCCTGCAAGGCGTGGGACCTCGGCGCCGCGATCGAAGCGATCACGCCCGCCATGCGCGGGCAAGCGCGGATCCTGCCGCTCCTGAACGGGCTTGCGCACCTGGGCACGCTGGATGCCGCGTTCGGAGGCGAGGCCGTCCTCGGCGGGCTGTGCCAGATCGCGGCGACGCTCACGCCGGAAGGCACGATCCGCCATCTGAACCCGTTCAGCGCGCTGATCTTCGGCCCCAGGCAGGACAGCCAGCGCCCCTTGTGCGAGGCGCTCGTTGCAGCCAGCGCGGGGGTGCGGTTCGATCTCCGGCTCAGTGCCGACATCGTCCAGGAGATGTGGGAAAAGTGGGTCCTGATCGCGACGCTGGCCGGGGCCACCTGCCTGCTGCGCGCTCCGATCGGCGCCATCGTCGCCCAGCCGGACGGTGCCGCCCTCATCGAGGCGATGCTGGCGGAAAGCCAGGCGATCGCTGCCAGCGCCGGCCATGAGCCGCGGGCGAACGTGCTCGCGCGGTTTCGTGGCTTGTTGACCGAAGCGGGCTCGCCGCTCGCCGCTTCAATGCTGCGCGATGTCGAGGCCGGCAATCCGGTCGAGGTCGATCACATCCTGGGCGACCTGCTCGGCCGCGCCGATGCAGCCGGGCTCAAGGCGCCGCTGTTGCACGCCGCGCGCTGTCAGTTGGGGATCTTTGAAGCCCAGCGCCGGCTCAGCGCAGGGTCTCGATAAAGGCGATCAGGTCCGCGATTTCCCGCTGGGTGAGGGAAAGATCCGGCATGCCGCCATGCGGCACGGTCAGGAAGGCGGCGAGCGCGTTGGCGTCGTAGTGCGGCCGGCGCGCCAGCGCCGCGAGCGGGATCGCCGCATCCGAGGTCTCCACCGCGCCATCGATCAGGTGGCAGCCGGCACACCAGCGCTCCGCGATTGCCTTGCCCGCAACCGGGTCGCCGGCCGGATCGGCGCGCGCGGGCACGGTGAGCCCGCCGCCAACGATCGCGCCAACGACAGCCGCCGCGACAAGCCGCGTAAGCCGGAGCCCGCTCGCTTTGAGGGATGCTGGAAGGGACATGATCGCCGCGGCAAATGTGATCGCACCTATCCTTCACTGCGTACCACTGCTATCAGGAAATGGCAAACCGATGAACGCCACCACGCCCCCCACCGCAGCCGTCATCGTCATCGGCAACGAAGTGCTGTCCGGCCGCACGCAGGACCGCAACCTGGTCTTTCTCGCCGAACGGCTGGCGGCGCTCGGTATCCCGGTTGCAGAAGCACGTGTGATTCGCGACGAGGAGGCGGCGATCATCGCCGCTGTCGATATTTGTCGCGCAACGTATACTTATGTCTTCACGACCGGCGGGATCGGGCCGACACATGACGACATCACGTCGGCCGCAATCGCGCGCGCCTTCGGCGTGCCGCTCTTGCGTGATCCGCGCGCGGTCGGGCTGTTGCAGCAGCACTATGCGACCGATCAGCTCAACGAGGCGCGCCTGAAGATGGCCAACATCCCGCAAGGCGCGGACCTGCTCGACAACCCGGTCAGCCGGGCGCCTGGCTTCCGCCTGGGCAACGTGTTCGTGCTGCCCGGCGTGCCGGCGATCATGCGGGCGATGTTCGACGGCCTGGCGCCGACGCTCAAGGGCGGGCCGCCGGTGCTTTCGCGGACGATCTCCGCCTTTACAACCGAAGGCACGATCGCGCAACCCTTGGGCGAGATCCAGGCCGAGCACCCGGCGGTCGAGATCGGCAGCTACCCGTTCGTCCGCGCCGGCCGCTTAGGCGTCAGCCTGGTGGTGCGCGCGACCGACCGCGCGGCCGTGGCGGCGGCGGGCCAAGCCGTCAGCGCCATGCTCGTGCAAGCCGGCGCCGAACCGATCGAGGAGTGATCATGCCCGCGCCTTCCCCCTACGCGCCGTTCGTCAGCTTCCTGCTGAAACACCTGGCGGTCGGCACCGCCGGCGGCCTGCTGCTCGGCGCGCTCCTGCTGGCGATGGACGTGGCCGGCCTGCGGACGATGATCCTGGCGTCGCCGGACCGGGGGCTGTTCCTGGCGCTGCTGTTCTTCGGCCTGTGGATCACCTTCGGCTCGCTGGCCATGGCGGTCGGCATCATGCAGCTCGGCGAGGAGCGCGACTGAGCGGCCGAGGGGGGGAGGCATACCGGAGCTGGCCGAAGGCGGCTCAGGCGTGAGCTCTACGCCGCAGAATTACTCGCCGCATTCCGCTGGAATGCCGCCCTCAAAGCGCTCTGCCGGCGCCTCATGGAACACGGCAAATCGCCTACGATGGCGCCTAACACCTACGCCGACGAACTCGTCTTCTTCGCCAAGTCCGTCGTCGCTCGCGGAACCCCTCGAAGCGAAAAAAGCCGCCCAGGCATATTTTCTACTACGCGGGACCGCACACCCCCTGTAGATCAAGAAACCGCACGCTGCTCAGAAAAGGTTCCAGTCCTCGGATCCTTTCTAACCGCCTCACCCCCGAATATACGACCGTTCATTACCACGTAAACACCCACTGCTGCCAGTTGAGCTACCCCAATTGCACACCCAACGTTAAATGCCGGCTCTGCTGGGAAAAACGAATATGGTCGAAGTGCGCCCGTCAGGACCACGATCTTTGTTGTGACAACCTCAGACAAATAGGCAGCAGTCTCCGCCATCCGGCTGGTACCGTGGGTAATCACTATCCTGTCCTCCGGTGCGCTAATCACCGCCTCCGCTATCTTGACCTGCTCGTCCCTCGAAAGCTCTAAACTATCTCTCAGCATCAATTCCTGCACCTGTACGTCCGCTACATTGCAGTCTTGCAGTATCTTCGGAACGTGACTTTCGCCCGAAAATGTAAGTACCTCTCCAATCGGATCATGGATTTTGTCCAACGTACCCCCTGTAACAATAATTCTTATCGCCATGGCCTACAGTTCCTTACTCTTTCAACAAAGCCTACTTCAGACTTGCGTAATGCGTAATAATAGTTTCACTATGACTCTGAAAGTCCTGTTGGTCGAAGTCGCTAACAAAGTGTCTCGTTCGCAGGATATTCGCAAGGCGCAATACCTCTTCTCTCATAAGATCCCGGTGTCTTACCATTCCCCACTCCCGCTTATCCCCAACGAAAAGCACCCAAATATACGTGTCCAAATAATTATCCGGCCAATACTCCGGCGCCCCGAATAAGTGCCTACACTCTTCCTGGAACCTATCGAACAGTGAAGGAATTTTGTCGGGAGTGCTTAGAGCGCCGGTATCGGCGTCAATGTCCAGCAACTGAGCCGTGTGGTAGCACACGTTATTAAACAAATCCGCCCTTTCCGGATGAGGAGAAGGCACAATCTTCGCCTGTTCTTCGGCCCGGGTCCGAAATCGGTCCACAAGTTCACCCAAATGCCCCCGCTTCGTTAAATACCCACCTGACCGGCCCAGGGCAATTTCTTCGTGCCACCTCATCCTATATAAATCTTTAAGAATTTCACTGAATAGACGAAGCCCCATTACCGGATTACCGTCCACCTCGGCGGAGCGCGCCATCGTAATGTCAAAGAGCCCCACGAACCCAGCCTCTATACGTTCTAGAGAGGGCTCGTTGTGCCTGCAACACTTAGAAAACAGATAGGCGCCTTCCACCATCGCACTGTCACCTACCTCTGTGCGACGTGCAACATCTTGCGCCATTCTAACGCACCGCGTCGCCTCCTTCCACGCACCCAAACTCGATAGAACATAAGCAGCTGTAAGGTACCACTCATATTCATATTCGGGGACTTTAACACCTACCGCGAAGAAGACCCTTTCGTCTGCCAGTCCCGTAAGGCTCGCCCACGGGTCATCTTTCGTCAGCGCCAGCTGATTGTAAAGCCGCGTTTGACTAAAATACATAACGAATGGCATCGGCGTTCCGTGCGAGGTCCTCAAGCGAATTGTCTTGTCCCACGAGCCACGTCGGGGCAAAGCCGACATCTGAGGTAAAACTCCCGCGTCTCTGACAGCCGCCTGTATTTCCGGTGACAAAATCGTCGTGATAAAGAAGTGAGCTCGCTCCAGACCCCCAAAGAGAGCGCTAAACTTAACAAAGGTCGACTCACGTTCAAACCGATGGCTCTTTGCGACTCGAATAAGTAGTGACGTGACCGCCTCGTCCCCCGCACGTTCGACCACCTGACGAGACGAAATCAACGTACTATAGCCTCGCCACAGCGCATTCAGATTAGCATTTAGATTCGCCAAAATCCTATTCAGCGTTTCCCTAGGGCTAAATCGGGTCGATGTGTATCCCCCAACCAAAGAAAATGTCTTTCGCCATCTAGATAGCTGCTCCCTAACGCGCACGGAATCGTTGTTTTCTACGTCCGACAAAAAGCCTATTAGAGCTCTCGGGTGCCTAAGAACGTGCCCACCTGCTGCCTCCCACAGTCCGGCTTTCACTTCGACCGCGAATATTGAATGCATCCACCGACTACGCGTAATAAGGCACACCCGTTTACGGGTCGACTCACGTAGCTGCCGAGCGTTGATCGCGTAGACCAGCGCGATAGCCTCCGCGTCGTTATAGTTTGATGAGTCAACGTTTGGGCGGTAGCGGCCTAGTTCCTTTCGCCAACGGTCAAAGGTAGGCTCGTCCCGCTCGATCGTTGACTCAGTTATTAGGCTAACCTGTCGCAGTCGTTCTGTAGCCAACCTATTTAAGACATCTAGCTTACTTTCCTTAACAGTTTGCAGAATGGGATTTCGTGCAACTATCTCGTTGACCCTTTGCGCGTCATCCGCAGTGAGCGTGCCTCCAGAGTCACTAACTCGGCGCGCTATGCTTTCCAGCAGTGCGTAATCGGTAGTACGCTGAAACTCACCGGCCGCCGTAGGCTGGAAGTTGCGAAAGGAGCGCCTCACTTCTTTTGTGCGGACAAAGTCGTAGTAGTCGGAGAGGTCACGCGCATAAGGTTTAAGCAAATACAGCTCAGTAAAGTGCTGAAAAAGAACCTGCTCCATAACGATTGTATGCAACTGGTCCATATCCAGAATAGACATCTCTCTCCCAGCGTCTTCCAGTGTCTTGGGAAGCCAAGAAAACGAGCGATGGGCACCATTCACGTAACCGTAAATCTCAGAAAAATCGACGCAGTAAAATACTTCTCCTTCTTGCTCCTCATATTCTAGGTCGCAGATAAGCTGACCGATCTCCTCCGCAACATTGTGGGAAAAGCGCTGGTAGTATTCGAGAAGTGCACTGGCTTTGTCACTCATCGCGGGTCCGTCATTATTGACATCTGAAGACTTCAGGCAGCGCTCGCTCCCTTCGCCGCTCATAGATCTTTAAACCCTCGATAGCTCGGCCTCTTCCGAGAGGAATTTCTGACATCCGCGTTTTGGTTTTTCTGTGGTACAAGAAGTACGCATCTGCAACCAAGTCATCGTCCAAAGAACTCCCTCCGCCGGCCCGATACTCCGACTCGAGTGCGTCGGAAGACTCCTCATGAAAACGCAACGTCTCTGGCACGAGGCCGAATAGCACGTCTTGAGTTCCGAAGTCACGCTGAACAACTACCGGTGAGGAGTGTGGATCTTGTATAAAGTACAGCATGAGGTGTGCGACGGCGTTCGCGTCTAGCGAGTCAAGCAAAAAAGGAACGTCAGCAGCGGAAAAGTGGCGCCAAAACATTTCAGCTAGACTCTGTCTGTCAAAGTAGTCTTCGTGTTCGCCGATAGTCTCAAGTACCCGGCTGAGTAGGCGTAGCGCTTCGCTACGGCGTACCTTTACCAACCTAAAAAATATGGTTGGTCGATACCGCCACAACGACTCGCGGCCAAATAGATCACGCGATGACTCGAAAAAGTCATCCAGATAAAGGAAGTCGCATACGCAATCAATCAATATATCTGCGCAGTTATGTAGGAATGTCTCGTTATATCGAAGCGTCTGGTCGCTAAGGAGGGTGTATGAGACATATCCAGCGACGCGCGAGTGAACCGCGCGAGCTAGTATAGCTAGGTCGTTAAGTTGTGAAAGCGCCCTGGGCAACTGGTCCTGGTGATCTCGGCGAGACCAAGCGCCGCTAACCCAGTGCGACATACACTCTCCTACAGCAGCCCGGAGTCTGTCGCGGATATCTTCGTCGGTAAGGCCATCATAAACCCTGATAATCTGGGTACTGAGAAATTCCTGTGGCCCCGTCTCTACAGAACCATAGTCGCCCGAAAAATAGGCGCGCGAGAGCCATGTGGCTATCTCCCCTATATTCGGCTGCGAAATGACTTGCTGAAGTGAGTAAATCGTGGTCATGAAGCTGATCGGCCTGCGAGTTCATGTACGCGCGAAATGTCCTCGTCGCGCGCTGGGCTGCAAAGGTCATTCCAGTTTATTGCGCCGCGGTGAGTAATCCGCCCAAGCATTATGAGGTTTATATCTGAAGAGAAAACGATAGGAGCTGCGACGTACTCAGATACACCTTCAGTGAGAGAGCGAAGGTCAACGGTGCGACCGGGCGCACTTGGGTCGGGTGTACTTCTATAAACGATGCAAGTGCCAGCGTCAAAAACGGTCGGCTTGTGGAGAGCATGAGTGGTTAGACAAGCGGAAGGAATGACCTGAGCAATTAATAACTGATCGTCGGCGTGGTGCGCCAAGCCTAGCAAATCACGCGCCAGGGAGGCCCGCTTATCAACTCGACAGGCAGCAAGGTGCCCATCAAGTTCGTCGCCAGGAGCAAGCCAGAGTATGTTCCGGCGGTGCCCTCCCAAGAAAGTTGAGGACTTTAATGTAGCATTGTATCGGGTCTGGGAGGAACGCTTCAGTTGCATTAAGCGCTCATAGGTATCTGTGATTGTTAGAAGCCGTCCACCACCCGGATCATCCTGCAGGCCACCTAGGGAAGAGAAGTTAAAGTAGTGAGGCGAGATAATATCGGCAGCGTTTGAAATTCGCCAATACGTGCTACAGGTAGGAGTTAGAGTAGGTCCCTTAAGATCAAAACCATCCGCGATGACAGAGTCAGCAAGAGCGGAGTGCTCAGAAAAGGGAATACCTAGCTTAGAGCTAGAGATAATAGATCGAGAAATGTTTTGCAAGAACTTAAGCCATACGGAGCGCTGAAGGGACGTGTTTAGAATATCTGTCAGAAGGTTTTGCACAAAAACGTTGCCGCGAGGAGTATCCTTGCATGAGCGCATCCAAGCGAATGCGGGACTCAGAACTACGTCGGCAGGTCCATCGGTGGAAAGCGTCATCGGTTCAAATACAACAAATCGAGGGTCGAAACTCCTGATTCGTAAGCGCTGACGACGGTTGCGACGCGGCCAGCGGGAGCGAGATAGTACGGGGGAGTTTATCGTGGGTGTCGATGCGGCGGAAGGGTATTTTGGCACCACGATTGTTTTTCAGGTGGCGGAAGCCGGTTTGAATGCGCAATGAGTAGTTCGCGGGAGGCTCGGTTTCGATGCAGCTTGAGTTTTCCCCAAGAGTTCCATGGGAAATACGGTCATTTCCCTGGAGATGGCCCACCAGACTCGTTGATCATCGATGGCTCGCTGATTTGGTTGAGTTGCTCACACCAACCTTATTGAAGGAACCGATGGATGGCCAAGGAGATGATGACCCTTAGCGTCCTTGTGGAGAAGACCCTAGACGCTGAGCGGTGCGCAAACTGATCGGCTTGTACATTGACGTTTATGGCCTGACAGGTACAGCCTCGGGTGGCGTTATCAGCTCGCGTAGGGCGGGTTCGATGCGAAGCGCAACCCATCGGCAACATCCCGCCCGCAGAGGCTGAGGCAACTACTATGCAGCCCTGGCGCAATCCGCTATGGCCGCATGACTCAAATCACCGAGCCTCCGGCAAACCGGGGGCGGTTCAATCAGAGGCCACCGGCCCGCGTGGCGAAACGGCAGACGCTACGGACTTAAAATCCGTTTCCGGCAACGGAGTGGGGGTTCGAGTCCCCCCGCGGGCACCAGCGATAGCGCGGCCGGCACGCCTCGTTACGGCGCCGTCGGCACCGCTTCCGCGCCGCTGATCCAGCCGCCGCCCAGCACCCGCTCGCCGAGATAGAAAACGCACGCCTGGCCGGGGGCGACTGCATGCTGCGCGAGCTGGAGATGCACCCGCGCGCTGCCGTCGGCGGCAAGCACGACGCGCGCGTCAGCCAGGCCTTGAGTCGAGCGCAGCCGAACCTGAACCGCAATTCCCGCTGCGCGCTCAGCATCCGTCAGCGGATCGCCCAGCCAGTTGACCGCGCGCAGCGAGACGACGCTGCACGCCAGCGCCTCCCTGGGGCCGACGACGATGCGCCGCTCGGCCGGCTGCAGGCGGACGACATAGAGCGGTTCGCCGCCGGCGATACCGAGGCCCTTGCGCTGGCCGACGGTGTAGTGGTGGATGCCGGCGTGGCGGCCCAGCACGCGGCCGTCGAGGTGGACGATCTCGCCCGCTTGGGCCGCATCGGGGCGCAGCCTGGCGATGACGGCGCCATAATCACCCTCGGGCACGAAGCAGATGTCCTGGCTCGCCCGCTTTCGCGCGACCGGCACACTTAAGCGCGCGGCATGGGCGCGGGTTTCGGCCTTCGACAGGCCGCCCAAGGGAAAGTGCAGCCGCGCCAGTTGGGCGCGCGTGGTCGCGAACAGGAAGTAGCTCTGATCCCGGTTGCGGTCGCGGGCGCAGTGCAGCTCCGGCCCCCGCGTGCCGTCAACGCGCAGCGCGTAATGCCCGGTCGCGACCGCATCGGCGCCGAGGTCGCGCGCCGTCGCCAGCAGGTCGCCGAACTTCAAGTGCTGATTGCACAACACGCACGGGATCGGCGTCTCGCCGGCCAGATAGCTGTCGGCGAAGGATTCCATCACTTCGGCCCGAAAGCGCTCCTCGGCGTCGAGGACATAGTGCGGAATGCCGATCTGGTCGGCGATCGCGCGCGCATCGAGGATGTCGTCGGCGGCGCAGCAACTACCCGGCCGCCGCATCGCCTGGCCGTGATCGTAGAGCTGCAGCGTGATGCCGACGACATCGTAACCCGCTTCCTTGAGGAGCGCCGCCGAGGTAGCGGAATCGACCCCGCCCGACATGGCGACGACGACGCGGGTGCGGCCGCGCGGTTTCTTGAGGCCGAGATCGATCATGCGCGGACCATCCGCGCGCGCGATCCGCGGGCGAGAAGGCGCTCGGCAACCCGTGCCCAGGCATTTGCGAAGCCCTCGACCGCAGCGCCGTCGGTCGCCCAGCCAAGGCTGACGCGAACCGTGCCAGCGGCCACCTCCGGTTCAACCGCCATCGCCTGCAAGACGTCTGACACCTTGACCTTGCCGCTCGAGCACGCTGCGCCGGCACTCACCGCGTAGCCTTCGAGATCGAGCGCGATGACGAGGGTTTCCGCGCGCACGCCGGGCAGGCTCAGGCACGCCGTGTTGGCGACGCGCGGGCTCGCAGCGGCAATCACCACCGTTTCCGGCACCAGCGCCGTGACAAGGCTTTCCAGATGGTCGCGCAGAGGGGCGAGGAGAGCGGGCTCCTCAAGCCCGGTGGCTTCCCGGGCAGCAGCCGCGAAGCCGGCGATGGCGGCAACGTTCTCGGTGCCGGCGCGGCGGCTGCGCTCCTGCCCGCCGCCCTTGATGAGCGGCCGGAAGCGCGTGCCGTCGAGGATGACAAGGGCGCCCACGCCTTGCGGCCCGCCCAGCTTGTGCGCGGAGAGGCTCATGCTCGCAACGCCGAGGCATTGCATGTCGATGGCAATCCGTCCGGCTGCCTGGACGGCATCGACGTGGAGGCGGGCGCCAAAGCGCCGCGCCAGCGCCGCCACGGCTTCGATGGGTTGGATGACGCCGGTCTCGTTGTTGACAGCCATCACCGCAACGAGCTCCGCCGGCTCTGGCCCGGCGAGCGCATCCTCCAGCGCAGCGAGGTCGACGACGCCGCACGGCAGCACCGGCAGCCGCTGCGCCTGCGGGACAGCCGCCAGAATGGAAGGGTGTTCGATCGCCGAGACCAGCACCCGCCCCGGCGCTGCCGCGTTGAGCGCGGCATTGTTGGCCTCCGTCGCGCCAGAGGTGAAGATGACGGCGCTCGGGGGCGCGTTCAGCAAACGGGCGACGTCCCCGCGCGCAGCCTCGATGATGCGCCTCGCGGCCCGGCCGAACGCGTGCACCGATGACGGATTGCCAGCGATGGCAAGCGCCTCCACCATCGCCGCCCGTGCCGCGGGCTTTAGCGGTGCGCCGGCGTTATAGTCGAGGTAGGTCGGTGCCTGCATGCCTGGAATCTGGAAGCTCCGGCAGCCTGCCGCAAGCCGGACGTGCACGTACCGTCGTTAAGCCCAGCTGGCGTTAAGCCCAGCTGGCGTTCAGCCCAGCTGTCGCTCAGCCCAGGTGGACAGCGGCCACAGGTGCGGCGCCGTGCGGCTCCCCATCGCAGGCAAGGCGGCATTCCGGCCCGTCGCCGCGTTCAACCTGGATGGTCGCATGCGCAATGCCAAACTGCTCGGCGAGATCGCCGGCCAGGCGGTCGAGGAAGGCGTCGTCGGGCGCCCCAGCGGGCATCACGAGATGCGCGGTCAGCGCGACGCGGGTCGTGCTGAGCGCCCAGATGTGCAGATCGTGCAGTCCGCTGACGCCGGCGATCCCGCGCAGGTACGCCTCCACCCCGGCACGATCGATGTGCTGCGGCACGCCATCGATGGCGAGATGGAAGGAGGCGTGCAGCAAGCGCCAGCCCGAAACGCCGATGCCGACCGCAAGCAGGAGACTTGCCAGCGGATCGACCCACCGCCAGCCGGTCAGCACAAGGATCGCACCGACGATGATGACGGCGGCAGAGACCGCCGCATCGGCAACCATGTGCTGGAAGGCGGCCCGCACGTTGAGATCGCGATGCCGATCGCGCGCCAGCAGCCAGGCGGAGACGGCGTTGACGGCCAGCGCCAAAGCCGCCACCAGCATGACGATGGTGCCGTCCGCGGCCGGCGGTGGATCGCGAAAGCGCTGCACGGCCTCCAGCATGAGGCCGCCTACGATGGTGAACAGCAGCACCGCGTTGACCAGCGCGGCGAGGATCGTCGCCCGGCCGAAGCCGTAGGTGCGCTGCGGTGATGGCGCGCGGCGCGCAAGCCCATCGGCACTCCAGGCCAGGAGCAACGAGCCGACATCGGCAAGGTTATGGGCGGCATCGGCGATCAGTGCCAGCGAGCCGGCCAGCACGCCAGCGGCAGCTTCGGCCGCGACAACCGCGAGGTTGAGAGCGACCGCTGGCGCAAACGGACGGCCGTGCGGATGCCCGTGCGGATCGCCATGCTGGTGGTCGTGTGCGGTCACCGCTGGACGGCCGGTTGCCGGGGGCTGCTGAGCCGCCACAACCCCACCAGGGACGCGAGCGCAACCGCCGCCTGCACCAGCACATTGTAGCCGGCCAGCGAGACGCCAAACAGCCGCCAGACATTCTCGCCGCAGGCACGCCGGCCGCCGGCCGATTGCCGCAAGAGGTCCTGAAGATTCTGGCCGGTTGCGATCGAGGGGATCGTCCCCTCGCAGCCCGCGACGCCAGCCCACCACCGTTCCTCAACGCCGACGCTGTAAAACGCAAGCGCCGCACCGGCGGCGAGCACGAGAGCGCACAGCACGACCGCCCGCCCGCGCATCTGCGGCGACAGCGGCAGGACCAGCCCGCCGGCGGCGACAACTGCGACGATGACGTAAGGCACGCGCTGGTAGAGACAGAGAACGCACGGCTCGATCCCGAACACATGTTCCCCGATCAGCGCGATCACCAGCGCGCCGGCCCCGATCAGCATCAGCGCCGCCAGCAGCAGCCGTGTCCCGTCGCCGGCCATCGCATTACGAACGGCCCTCATTTCGCCCTCCGCGCCCCTGCCATCGACCGATACGTGCGATCACAAGGCGCCGGGTCAGATTAGCCCGTCTCTCCCCAACGGGCCAGACGCCTGTCCGCTGCATCCGCCCTTTGCCGTTCGCCGGCAGCAAGCCTATGATTTCGTGTTAAGCGTGCGGCGCTCCTGACAGGCGGCGCCGGCGGCGGCGTGCAAAGGAACCAAAGGGCCGGCACACCACGCCCGCCGTTCAAGTGCTTTCAGCCGGTGCCCGGGAGGCCGTTCTGAGATGTTGGGCAAGGCAGTCGTGCTGTTCCTGGCGGTCGCGGTCAGCCCGTTCGCCGCGATCATGGTCACCGCCTTCTTGCTTACGGAAGAAATCCCTGCCGATCGGCTGGCGTTTCTCGCCGCCTTGCCGGCCAGCCACCCGGGCCCGTTCGCGCTCGGCCTGTTCGTCATCGTCGCGCTCGCCTGGGCGATTGCGGCACTGGTCACCTACGCATACCTCGCGCCGCTGCGGTCAATCGCCGAGGGAACGCGCGTGATTGCGCTCAGCAATCGGCGCCACCGTTTGAGCGATGAAGGCAGCCGCGAGATGCGCGAGGTCGCAAGCAGCATCAACGCGCTTGCCGATCGCTTCCTGGCAGTCGAAGCCGACGTGATGGGGCGGATCCAAGAGGCGCGGCAAGCGCTGGAGGAGGAGCGCAACACGCTTTCCGCCCTGGTCGCCAAGCTGACGCAGGGGGTTCTGGTCTGCAATCCCGAGGGCCGCATCCTGCTCTATAATCCGCGCGCGCAGAAGCTGCTCGAAGCCGAGGCGCGCGCCACGGGGGCCGCCGACTGGGTCGGGCTTGGACGCTCGATCGAGAGCTTCATTGACGAGACCCAACTCGCGCACGCGCTCGAACACATCCACCACCGGCTCGCTGCCGGCGATGCCGCGGTCCTCGTGCCTTTCGTTGTCCAACGACCGGGAGGGCAGACGCTCAGCGCGCACGTGGTCCCCGTGCTCGACAACGACCGGCGCTTTCGCGGCTACATCCTGACCCTCGAAGACATCACCCAGCGCGCCGGCGTTGACGCAAGGCGGACGACGCTCCTGCAGACGTTGACGGAGGGGCAGCGGTCGGCGATTGCGAGCATTCGCGCCGCGGTCGAGACGATTCTCACCTTTCCGGACATGGACGAAGATGGCCGCCAGCAGTTCCTTGGCGCGATCCGTGACGAAGCGGTGAAAATGAGCGGCCGGCTCGATGCCCTGGAGGTCGAGTATGCGGAGGAACTCAAGACACACCTGCCGTTCCAGGAGATGTTGGGCAGCGAACTCGTCGCTGCGATCGGCCGCAGCGTGCGCGAAACGGGCGGCGTCGATCTCGAAGTTGACGCGCCGCTCGATCCGATCTGGCTGCGGGTCGACACGCTGGCGATCGAGCGCTCGGTCCTGTTCTTGGTCTCGCAATTGAGCCAAGCCTGCAGCGCCAGTGCGCTGAGCCTGACGCTCGAGCAACGCGGCGGCCTGGTCGGGCTCGCGCTCAGCTGGTCGGGCGCGCCGCTGCATGGCGAAGCGCTGAAGCGCTGGGGATTGCGCAACGTCATGACCGATCGCCACGGCACGTCGTTGAACCTGTTCGAGGTGATCGAGCGTCACGGTGGCGCGATCTGGGCGCACCCGCCTGCGATCGACGGGCGGCCGTTCGTGCGCATTGTGCTTCCCGTCAGCGAAGGCCGGCAAGCCGCCGATCGCGACGCGGCCGAAGCCGGCTACGGGCACGACTTCGACTTCCGCCTGTTCGAGGAGACCACTCAGGTCGTCGATCGCATGAACGCGCCGCTGAGCAAGCTCAGCTATACGGTCATCGATACCGAGACAACCGGCCTCGATCCCCGCGGCGGCGATGAGATCATCGCCATCGGTGCCGTCCGCATCGTCAACGGCCGGCTGTTGCGGCGGGAGATCTTCGACTCCCTGGTCAAGCCGAAGAAGCCGATCCCCGAAGCGTCGCGCGCCATCCACAACATTTCAAACGAGATGGTGCGCGGCATGCCGCCGATTACCGAGGTCTTGCCGGCCCTGCACCGCTTCGTGGAGGATACTGTGATCGTCGGCCACAATGTCGACTTCGACATGTGCTTCTTTGCGTTGGCGGCCGACGAAACCGGCGTCCTCTTCGATCACCACACGCTTGATACGCTGCTGCTCGAGCACGCCATCCATGCGAACCAGGAGGACAAGTCGCTGGAGGCTATCGCACGGCGGCTGGGAGTCGGCGTCACGGCGCGCCATTCAGCCCTGGGCGATGCGGTCACCGCGGCTGAGATCTTCCTCGGCATGATCCCGCTGCTGGAAGAGCGCGGCATCCGAACACTCGCCGAGGCGAAGGCCGCTTCTGCAGCCACGCCGGCCGCTCGCCACCATCAGTACTGACGGCAGCAACAGCGGCCTCCCGTTACCGGCCCCGGAATTTGGCGTCGGCCGGCGCGCCCTACTGGATCGGATCTGACGCTTGCATCCCAAACGTCAGATCGGTCGATCCACTAAGGTATTGATTTGGCAATTCGAGTCGGCCAACGGATGGGATTCATCCGTTGGCATCGAACCACTCGCCGACGCCGTTTCGCTGCCGAACGGAAGCTAAATCGACACCAGCGCCAGGGCTGCCGTCGCGGTGCCGACGGTCGCCAACCCGTACAGGATGACGGCGACGGCGGTATCGGCGCGGATGCCGAAATCATGCGCACACACGCGCAAGCGATGCGCCGCATGCCAGCAGGCGAGCGTCAGAATCCCGAACAGGACCAGCTTGACCAGCCAGTTGCCAACGAAGGCGCTCATCGTGTCGTACGACAGGGCGTCGGTGAACAGGCCCAAAGCCGGCGCGATGCCGGTGGTGAAGATCATTACGGGAAGGATGAAGGACAGCACGGTCCCGCCGGCTGCGAACAGAAACCACGGAACCGCCTTCGCCGAGCGCGCCATCTCAAGCCACTCCTGCCAGGATCAGAACGAACAGCGATACGGCGGCGAGCACGCCATAATGCGCGCCGACGATCAACTTGCCGGGCACGATCTCCTCGCCGCGCTGGATGCGCATCGCCTGCGGCACCGCCTTGAACCACGAGGTGGTGTGGATCAGCGCAAAGACGAACGCAATCAGGTGGAAGATGACGCCGATCGGGCTCGTCACCGCATCCAGCCATCCCTGCCAGGCCGCCTCCCCCTCACCGAGGCGGACCAGCCCGATGATGAGGATCGCGGTGTAGATGGCGACGAACAGGGAGCTGATCTCGTGCAGCATGTAGACCTTGTAGCGGCCTTGCGTCATGAACCACGACGTCTTCGAGATCGGCCGCACGTAGGGCTTGCGCGGGTTCATCGCTTGCCTCCGGGCAGGAATGAGGTGAGGTAGTCAATCCCGTGGGCGAACTTCGCCTGCTGAATGGCTCCTGCCGGATCGACATCCTTCGGACACACTTGCGAGCAGGCACCGACAAAGCTGCAGTGCCAGATCCCTTCCGCCGCGGCAACCACGTCATCACGGGCCGCACGACCGAGGTCGCGGGAGTCCATGTTGTACCGGTGCGCCAGAGCCAGCGCCGCCGGTCCGACAAAGCTTTCGTCCAGACCGTACTGCGGGCAAACGGCGTAGCAGCACAAGCAGTTGATGCACAAGGTATACTGCTTGAATGCCTTCAACTGCGCCGGCGTCTGCAGGTACTCGCCCTGTTCAACCGTACGCTCTTCCTTGGGGATGATGTACGGCTTGACGCTCTCCAGCTTCTCGACGAAGTCGTCGAGGACCACCACAAGATCCCGCTCGATCGGGAAATTGCTCAAGGGTTCGACGCGGATCTTGCCGGTCGGATAGTCCTTGAGGAACGCCTTGCAGGCGAGCTTTGGCTCGCCGTCGATCATCATGCCGCACGATCCGCACACGAACATGTGGCAGGACCAGCGGTAGCTGAGCGTCCGATCCATCTCCTCTTTGACGTAGTTGAGCGCGTCGAGGACAACCCATTCCTCTTCGCACGGCACCTTGTAGGTCTGAAAGAACGGCTCCTGGTCCTGCTCGGGTCGATAGCGCAGGACCTCAAGCTCAATTGTCCGCTCGCTCATGCTGCTGACTGTCCTCCTGCTCTGGCGCCGTAGACGCGCTCGGCGGGCTTTGACTTGGTGATAACAACGTCCAGGTAGTCGATACGCGGCTCGCCATTCGGGTTGTAGTGGGCCATCGAGTGCTTGAGGAACGCTTCGTCATCGCGCTTCACGTGATCGAGGCGCTGGTGCGCGCCGCGCGACTCCCGCCGCTGCAATGCCGACACGGCAACGGCCTGCGCCACCTCGATCATCGCATCCATCTCAAGCGTCTGATAAAGGTCCGTATTGTAGACGCTGCTCTTGTCCTCGAGCGCCACATTCTTGAAGCGCTCACGGACGTCAACGATGATATCGCAGGCGGCCTTGATCGTTGCTTCGTCGCGGTAGATGCCGCAGCCGTCCTCCATCGCCGTCGTCAGGCGCTTCTTCAGTGCCGGCACCCGGTCGCTCGCCTGGGTGCGCTGGAACCAGGCCTTGACCCGCGCTTCCGAATCGGCCGCCAGCGCATCAAGCCGTTCGCCCGGCGCCCTTACGCCCTTCTTCACGTACTCGGCGGCACCGCGACCGGCGCGGGCACCAAAGACCAGGAGTTCGCCAAGGGAGTTGGAGCCCAACCGGTTGGCGCCGTTGATGCTGACGCACGCGCATTCACCGGCGGCATACAGACCCTTGAGCGGCGTTGCGGCATGGATATCGGTGTGAATGCCGCCCATCATGTAGTGGACGACCGGCCGCACCGGCACCAGGGTCGTGACGGGGTCGCTATCGACGTACTTCGCCGAAAGCTCGCGGATCAGCGGCAGGCGCTCGTCGATCTTTTTCTCGCCGAGATGGCGCAGATCGAGGTGGACGACATCCCCCCACTTGGTCGGGATCGTCCGCCCCTTCTTCTGTTCATGCCAGAAGGCCTGCGACAACTGATCCCGTGGGCCAAGCTCCATTGCCTTCAAGACTGGCGTCGGCGTCTCCGGCCCGAGGCCGTAGTCCTGCAGGTAGCGGTAGCCATCCTTGTTCACCAGATACCCCCCCTCGCCGCGGCACGCCTCCGTCAGCAAGATGCCAGACCCGGGCAGGCCCGTCGGGTGGTACTGGACGAACTCCATGTCCTTCAGCGGCACGCCGGCGCGGTAGGCCATCGCCATGCCGTCGCCTGTTTTGACCGCGCCATTGGTGGTAAAGGGGAAGATCTTGCCGGCGCCGCCCGAGCAGATCACGATCGCCTTGCCGCGGAACTGGCGCATCTGGCCGGTCCGCATCTCGATCGCGGTGCAGCCATAACAGGCGCCGTCATCCGTCAGCAGGTCGACCGTATAGTACTCATCGAACCGCTTTACGGACGGATACTTGATCGAGGTCTGGAACAGGGTGTGCAGCATGTGGAAGCCGGTCTTGTCGGCGGCGAACCACGTCCGCATGATCTTCATGCCGCCGAACGGACGCACGGCAACGTTGCCGGAGGTTTCCCGGCTCCACGGGCAGCCCCAGTGCTCCATGCGCAGGAGCTCTTTCGGGATCTCGTTGACGAACAGGTCAACGGCGTCCTGGTCGGTCAGCCAGTCGCCGCCGGAAACCGTATCGTGAAAATGATACTCGAGGTTGTCGTTGCTCTTGATCACCCCGGCCGCGCCACCCTCGGCCGCGCACGTGTGGCTGCGCATCGGGTAGACCTTGGACAGGAGCGCGATCGACAATTTGGGATCCGCCTCGGCAACGGCTATTGCCGTGCGCAGGCCGGCGCCGCCGGCGCCGACGATGATGACGTCCGCTTCGATAACTTGCATGGAGATCTCCCGTCGCCTTTCCCGCCGCAGCCCGCAATATAGCGGGAAGCGAAGGGATTGCCAGACGCGCCCTGCGTACTGCAGGCAAAAAAACAAAGTGCCGTCTAGCAGACTAATAACGGCTAGTCGATTGAACGCAGGAATTGAATTTCTGTGCCGGAAGCCGGCCGCCCTCGGTCAGCGCGCGGGTCGTTTTCACCGTGGTTCCGGCCGCAAGCCTTGCACGCTATACTGACCCTTCGACTGCATCGGTCGCATTATCCTGCCCCTGCGTCCCGCGTTGGGCCCGGAGCCGAACATGCGCATCAAGAAGGCGGACAAGGCGTGGCTGGAGTTCGTGCGCTGGTGCCGCGGTCATGGCTTGAAAGCGTTGCCGGCGCACCCGTGGACGCTCGCGGCCTACGCCCGCTGGTGTGAGTCGCGGCTCAAGTATCCGCAGATCGCCCGCCACGTGATCGTGATTGCGCGCGCCCATCTGATGGCGTGCGTTCCGAGCCCGGACCGGCATCCGATCGTCGCGCGAACGCTGAGCGTGATGGAGGAGCGCCATCGTGCGCCGCCATTGCGCGCCGCGCTGTTCGACATCGAGCCGTCGTGCAAGCCCCGCATCGCGAAGAAGCGCACCTCCCGGAAACAAGACACCGAACCGGCCAAACGCCAAGCCTCCCGGCCACCCCGCCTGCTGCGCACGGCACCGCGGCTGGCATCGCGCCGCCCCGATACACCCTAATGGATCGGATTGGCGTTACTGGACGTTGACCGTCGTCGCGGTCACGATGTCCTCGCGGCCGTTCGGACCCGCGCCGCGGCGCAAGCGGACCTCGCCGGAATAGCGGCCGAGCGCCCATCCAGCCGCACCCCGCTTCAAACCGCCGTAGACGAACCGCCGGACCTCATTTTCAGCGACCTTGGCGGTGTGCTCGAAAACAGTCGCACCTTCAGGATTGCGGATCAGAAACACGATCGCGTCGCCCGTACGAACATTGAAAATATCAGCCCACAGAACCAGGGCCGGAATGTCGGCCTTTAGCTCCGCCGGCGGTGTCTGGCCGTCACGGATGGCGTCGATGTCGGGAGGCCCGGCAGCGAAACCGGCATTGTAAAGGGCCGTCGGGCGATACGGCATCGACGCGGCCGCCGTCGCCTCCCACAGGCCGCCGCTGCCAGCCCCGCACCGTTCCTTGCGCTCCGGGCCGGTGAAGGGATCGACGATGCTGCCGTTGTGTTCGAGCTGGAAGTGCAGGTGCGGATGCTCGGTCAAGCCGGAGAGGCCAACGAGCCCCAGTATGGCGCCGGCACTGACCTCATCGCCCCTCTTGACGGTCACCGAACCCTCGCGCAGGTGGCAGTACTGGGTGGTCCAGCCGTCGCCGTGATCGAGGCGGACGCCGTTGCCGCATTCCCTGCCGGCGACACTCGTGGGCCCAAGCATGCGCACATTGCGATCGACGACGCCATCGCGGCGGCCGAGCACCTTGCCGGCGGCTGCCGCCCTGACAAAGACCCCTACGCGCATGACGCCAAGGTCGCGCAGGGCGATATCGGTCCCCTGATGGCGGTTGACCGGCGGCGCGTTGTAGGTGGCGATGCCGCAGGCGTAGTCGCGCACCCCGTCGCCGGGATCATGATCGACGTAGGACATGATCCAGCACGTCTGGCCGACCGTGCAGTCGATCGGCAGCGCCAACCGCGGTGCTTCCGCTGCCGCCGTCCGCGTAACGAGCACGAGTGCCGCAACGATGCCCGCCAGGAAACAACCACGTTGGCGCTGGCCGTGCGTCATTCGTTGGCTCTCCTTGCACCGGCAGAGACTGTACGCCCGCGGGATCGCGCCGACAACCGCTGGCTCCGCGCATCCGCGAAGCGCGGCCAAGGCATGAGCCGCCGCTGGTAGCCGGGCGCGGCAACCGATCATGATTGAATCGACGCAGGAAACGGCGCCCGCCCGCACCTGAGGCGCAATCCAAACTTTGCCAACACTTCATCAAGGCGCCCATTCAACGGCGCTGGCGAGGGGCTATCAAACCGGCACCTCTCGTCCCCGCGCGACGCGGGTTGTTAGGAGCCAGCGACGATGACAGCCTCC
Organism: Defluviicoccus sp.; assembly: GCA_029624735.1. GTDB lineage: Bacteria > Pseudomonadota > Alphaproteobacteria > Rhodospirillales > Defluviicoccaceae > Defluviicoccus. Next base: position 105,048 of record JARSSM010000001.1, read on the forward strand.
CCCGACCAGGCACCGCCCTCCACCGGGCGCCGCTCAGCCGGACCGATCGCGCTTCGGATCGAACGCCTGCTTCACCTGATGGAGCCGCACCTGGTCAAGCTTCAGGTGCTGATGCTTGTGCTGTTTCTGATCGTCCTGCTGGCGCCGCTCATGCTTGGCGACAAGGCCGTGGGCAGCAGCGGTCCCTTCGCTGACATCGGCGCGATCAGCAGCCTCCTGCTGTGGGGGGTCTGGCTGCCGCTCGTCCTCGTCACGGCGGTCCTCGCCGGGCGGGCCTGGTGCGGCCTCCTGTGCCCCATGGGCGCGGCGAGCGAGTGGATGTCCCGCATCGGCCTCCAGCGGCCGACCCCGAACTGGCTGAAATGGTCGGGCCTGCCGCTCGCGAGCTTCCTGGTTGTGAGCGTCCTCAACGAGGCGACCGGTGCCGACGACAACCCGCTTGCACTCGCAATTCTATTCGGTTCGCTGTTCTTCGCCGCCATTACGGTGGGCTTCCTGTTCGGCCGCAACAAGCGCGCCTGGTGCCGCCATGCCTGCCCGGTCGGGCTCACGCTGGGGATGTCGGCGCGCCTCAGCGCGGTAACGCTGCAGCCGAAGACCCCTCGCCCCGACGGCGAGCGCTACAGCGAAAAGACCGTCTGCCCGACGATGATCGACCTGAAGCGCAAAACGGAATCGCGGCATTGCCTGGTCTGCGCCAAGTGCGTCGCGCCACAGGCACGCGGCGGCCTCAGCGTCGCCTTTCGCCGGCTTGGCAGCGAGATCAGGGCCGTCGCCAGCGCCAATCCCAGCCTGGTCGAAGTCCTGTTCCTGTTTTCCGCGATCGGGATCGCGACAGGCGTGATGCTGGAGGACCTGCCTGGCGCCGAAGAATGGATCATGGGCGTGCTTGGCCTCGGCGATGGGCTGTTCGCCACTGCTGCCTACTTCGCCATCGTGACCGCAGCCACGGTGGCTGTGCTGAGCGCAACGGCAGTGCTGGCCGCTCTCGGGATGGCGGCCGCGCGGCCAGGCCGGCGCTGGCAAGCCTGGTTCTACCGTTTCGGCTACGCGATCGCACCCTTGTCGCTGGCGGCGCTGATCTTCTGCATGTGCGCCGTCGCCTTTGAGGCGCTCGCGGCCTTGGGCGTGCCTGCCGGAGCGATCCTCGCCATCAAGGGCGTCATCCTGCTGGCAGCATTGGCATGGTGCAGTTCGCTGGTGCGCGGAACGCCAGCGCCGCGGGCCAGGGCTGGCGCCGATCCGGCTCTTCTCGGTGGTGATTAAGCCGGCTCGGATGCTGAAGAGACCGCTGACAGCGCCGAGCGCTTGTTCGACCGGATTAAGTGCGGTTCAGACGAATACTTGGATCGCGTCGGTGTCGACTTGCCGATTGCTCCATCCTCCCAGGAATTGGAGCCTCCGGCAGAAACCGAGGCAGTTCACATCCCGGTTTACACCCCAAGTCGTGTCCTGCCTCCGCATCCGCCTCCCCTCAACCGCGACACGCCGGGCTCATAATGAAGACCGCTGCCAGCGGCGATAAACGCTTTATCTCCGCGCCAAAAGCCTCTAAACCTGCGGTTTCGTGCGGGCGACGGAGCGAGCTGCCTGCTGCGGTATCTGCGTGGCGCCGCCTTCGCACAACGCGCGTGGTGCGCTCAAGCTTCTTCCATCTGAGGAGGGAAAGAAAAAATGGAGATCAGCAAGGTCGGGATTATTGGCGTCGGTACCATGGGACTTGGCATTGCTCAAGTCTGCGCACAAGCTGGGTACCCCGTCGTTGCGGTAAAAGCGACTCCCGGTTCCTGGGAAAAGGCGAAGAAATCGCTGGAGAACTCGCTGAACCGGAGCGTTGAGCGCGGCAAGATGAAGGCCGAAGAGCGCGATGCGATTGTATCGCGGCTTGTTTTCTCGAACGACGAACGGGCGGTGGCCGATTGTCAGCTCGTTATTGAATCGGTTATCGAGAACATCGATACAAAGAAGGATTTGTTTAAGAGACTAGAAAGCATCTGTGGGCCGGATACGTTGCTGACGACCAATACGTCAACATTGTCCGTCACCGCGATGATGGCTGTTTGCAAATATCGCGAACGCATCGCCGGCTTGCACTTTTTTAATCCCGCTCCAGTAATGAAGCTGGTCGAGATCATCCACGCTTTTGAGACGTCTGAGGATACGATTAATAGTTTGAATAGCTTCTGCACGAAAATCGGCAAGGATCCGGTGATCGTCCAGGATACCACTGGATTCATCGTCAACCGTCTGCTTACTCCCTACATGCTGAACGCAATTCGCATGCTGGAGCGCGGCACGGGGACGATCTCAAGTATTGATCACGCGATGAAGTCGGGCGCAGGCCTGCCGATGGGGCCGTTCGAGCTGGCTGATTACATCGGCCTTGATGTGGTCGAGGCGATGGCGCTCAACATCTTTATGGACGTTCGGCATGAGCACCATGCTCCGCCGCACACACTCACACGCCTTGTTCAGCTTGGCTATTTGGGCCGCAAGTCGGGCAAGGGATTCTATGACTATTCGCAGAAGCCGCCGGTTCAGAACCCGTCCCTGCAGCGGCCCGTCGTCTGACCGCGCCCTTACGGAGAAGAGACTGGCGCGGCCGTAGAGGAGCACAGCCGCGCCGGCGCTCGCCCGTGCGCCTGGGTGGTGCCGGCGGCAAAACCGCCGCCGCTCAGGATCAGTAGGCGAAGATATCGTCGGCAGGCCAGCCGCCGACGTCCAAGCGCGCGCGGGTGGGCAGAAAGCGGAAGCACGCTTCGGCCAGGTCCATCCGCCCCTCGCGCTCCAGCATGGTATCCAACTTCTGCCGCAAGCGATGCAGGTGCAAGACGTCGCCGGCAGCATAGCGGAGCTGCTCCGGCGTCAGGTTCGCCGCCCCCCAGTCCGAGCTCTGCTGCTCCTTGGAAATCTCGACGCCCAACAGCTCGCGGCACAGATCCTTGAGGCCATGGCGGTCGGTGTAGGTGCGCACCAGTTTGGACGCGATCTTGGTGCAGTAGACCGGCGCCGTCAGCACGCCCAAGTGTTGGTACAGCGTGCCGACGTCGAAGCGGGCAAAGTGGAACAGCTTCACGACCCGCTCATCGCTCAGCAACCGGCACAGATTCGGCGCATCGGCACCGCCGCCGGCGCTGCCATTGCGCAGCGGGATCTGGACCAGGTGGCAGATGCCGTTGCCGGCCGAAAGCTGGACCAGACATAGCCGGTCGCGCAGCGGGTTGAGCCCCATCGTCTCGGTGTCGATGGCAACGCTGGAACCGAGGTCAAGGTCGTCCGGCAGATCGCCGCGGTGAAGCTGGATGCTTTCCGGTGCCACCTTTCGTCGTCCTTCCCTGATCTTAAGGAGCGCAAGCCGGCCGGCACGCGCGCTTTGCGCGCGGGATTGCCGGTGCGCGCGCTTTGCGCGCGGGATTGATGGTGCCCAGGAGAAGACTCGAACTTCCACGACCTTGCGGCCACAGGTACCTGAAACCTGCGCGTCTGCCAATTCCGCCACCTGGGCACGCGGCGCGAGCGCCCGCGGCCTTGAGGCCCGGCGCTCCCTCCACTGGTAGGAAGGTTGCGCCCGCATGTCAACCCAGACAAGGGGGTACCGCGACCGCCGCCGCGGAGGGCTTTGCCGACCGGCGAGAGCGGTTTACATCTCTCGATTGCCGGCGTATTGCGGGCACGGACAAGGGGGCTCTGCCGCATCGGCGCAGCGTTCGCGGCGCGGGCGGCGCGGTCAAGCGTTGTGGAGTTCGACGCATGGAAGAAAGTCGCATCGTCACGATCTTTGGCGGCTCCGGCTTCATCGGCCGCCACCTCGTGAAACGGCTCGCCCAGCGCGGCTGGGGCATTCGTGTCGCCGTGCGTGATCCGGAGGCGGCGCAGTTCCTCAAGCCCTTGGGCGGCACGGCGCAGATCGTCCCGCGCAAGGCCAGCATCACCAATCCGGCCGAGGTTGCAGAAGCGGTCGCCGGCGCGAGCGCCGTCGTCAACCTGGTCGGGATCCTCTACCAACGCGGCGCACGCACGTTCGAGCGCATCCACGTCGAGGGTGCGGCCACGGTTGCCAAGGCCGCGGCAGCCGCCGGCGTCAAGCGCTTCGTGCAGATGTCGGCGATCGGCGCTGACCCGGATTCGCCGGCCGAATACGGCCGCACCAAGGCTGCCGGCGAGGCAGCCGCGCAGGCCGCCTTCCCGAGCGCAAGCATCGTGCGCCCGAGCGTCGTGTTCGGACCCGAGGACGACTTCTTCAACCGGTTCGCCGTCCTCGCGCGGTTCCTTCCGGTGCTGCCGGTCTTCGACGTGTCATTCCAGCCGGTCTACGTCGGCGACGTGGCCGACGCGATCGATGCCATCCTCGAAGATCCGGCAACCGCCGCAAAGACCTACGCGTTGGGCGGGCCGCGGGTCATCACCTTCCGCGAACTGATGCAGATCGTCTTGCGCGAGACCGGGCGCGAGCGCTGGCTGCTGCCGGTTCCGCTCGCGATCGCCGAGATTGAAGCCCTGTTTCTCGAACTGCTGCCGGTACCGCCGCTGACCCGCGATCAGGTCAAGCTCTTAGGCCAGGATAACGTCGTCGATGCGGGCGCGCTGACACTCGCAGACCTCGGTATCACCGCAACCGCGCTGGAAGCAATCGTGCCGACCTACCTGCAGCGATTCCGGCCACCGACCGCCCAGCGGCGGCGGCTGGAGGAGAAAAAAGAAGCGGGCCGGTAGGAACCGGCCCGAGGTTTTTGGGGAGGGAACGTCGGCGAGGAGCGGAGGTGCCCTTGCGCCCCATGGGCGGCGTTGCGAACACGCAAGCGCGCCGCGGATGGCAAGAGGGCAAGATCGAACCCCTCACGCCAAGGATTACGTGAGCGGCGCACGATTGGATCAGTGGCAACAAGCGGCCTGACCGGTCCCGACTGCGCGGCCGGCGTGCCGCCTGCACTCAGGACCGGAACCGCTGCTCGACCAGGGCGGCAAGCGCCAACAGGCTCATCGCCTCGCCACCCTCGGGCCGGCCGGGCTGGGCCGCGGTGTTCCAGGCCATCACGTCGAGGTGAATCCAGGGCCGCGCGGCGGGCACGAACTCGGCGAGAAACAGCGCCGCCGTGATCGCGCCGGCAAAGGCCAGGTCGGGGGCGTTCGTCAGCTCGGCGACCTTGCCGCGCAGGTGGCGGCGGTAGGGCTGCCACAGCGGCAGCCGCCACAACGGGTCGCCGACGCGCTGACCGCAGGCAAGGAGGTCGGCGGCAAGCGCGTCGTCATTGCAGAAGAGCGCCGGCAACTCGGTGCCAAGCGCAACCCGCGCGGCGCCAGTGAGCGTGGCGCAATCGATCACGAGCGCCGGCGTCTCGCTCACGGCTTCGGTGAGCGCGTCGGCCAGCACCAGGCGCCCCTCGGCGTCGGTATTGCCGATCTCGACCGTCGTCCCCTTGCGGCTGCGGATGACGTCCAGGGGACGCAGGGCGTTGCCGGAGACGCTGTTCTCGACCGCCGGGATCAACAGCCGCAGGCGGACCGGCAGCGCCGCCGCCATGACCATCTGCGCCAGGCCGAGCAGAATCGCCGCCCCGCCCATGTCCTTCTTCATCAGCTTCATGGCCGATGATGGCTTGATGTCGAGGCCGCCGGAATCGAAGCAAACCCCCTTGCCGACCAGCGTGAGCTTCGGTGCCTCGGGTGCGCCCCAACGCAGATCGATCAGGCACGGCGGCCGCGCGCTGGCCCGGCCGACCGCGTGCACGAGCGGGTAGTTGTGGACGGCGAGATCCTCGCCCTCGATCACGGTTACGTCAGCACCGAAGCGGCTGCCAACCTCCCGTACGGCCGCCGCCAGCTCGGACGGGCCCATGTCGGCCGCCGGCATGTTGATCAGATCGCGCACCAGAAAGACCGCCGCGACCGCGCGCGCGACCGCGGCCGCATCGACCGCGGGCGGCACGGCCAGCGTTGCCCACGAGCCGGTCGCCGGGCGATAGCGGTCGAACCGGTAGCAGGCGAGCGCCCAGGCCCGCGCTGCTGCCGCGCCCGCTTCGGCATCAAGCGGTGCATCGATGCGGAAGACGCGCGCCGGCAGGACGCCCGGCAGGACGCTCCAATCCCAGGCTGAGAGGCCGTCGCCACGGCCGAACAGCACGCGGTCGAGGCCGCCGGCCTGGTCCGGGATCAGGCAAGTTTCACCGGCATCGGCAGTGAACCGGCTGCCACGCACCCAGCGCGCCGTCGTCTCCGGCTGACTTGCCAGCCAGTCATTGAGCGTGTCCTTGCGCAGCGGCGTGATCGGCACGGCGGGCGTGGTGCTGGCAGGGCAGAGGAATTGCTGGGAGTTCATTGCGGCGGCGCACTTCTCGTTTGGCCTTGTTGCTCGTAATAGCGTGCGGCGCCCGGGTGCAGCGGAATGGCCAAGCCGTCGAGCGCGGTCTCGCGCCGGATCAGCCTGCCGAGCGGGTGCCCGCCGTCGAGAATCGGACGGTTGCGCGGGTCCCACAGCGCCTGGGTCATGGCGTAGACGAAGCTTTCGTCCATGTCCGCCGTCACGATCAGCTGGGCGCCGACGGCGAGCGTCTCGACCGCGCCGACGCCGGGGTAGGTCTTGTCCGGAATGACGCTGCGCGCGAAGAACCGATGCTGGCGCATGAGTTGCGTCGCGACGGCCTCATCGACCGGAAGGATCGCGATCGGCAGCGCCTCGGCACTATCCGTTACCGCGGTCAACGGATAGCCGCCGATCATGAAGAACCCGTCAAGCTTGCCCTCGACCAGCAATGAGCTGGCGCGGTTGAGCGAGAGGAAGGACGCCGTGAGCGTGCTCGGCGGCACGTTGTAGGCACGCAGCACCCACCGCGCGACCGCGAGGGTGCCTGAGTTCTGCTCGCCAAGATTGATCCGCTTGCCGCGCATCTGCCCGATCGCACTGATCCCTTCGTCGCGGCGGACCACGGCGTGCAGCAGTTCGGGGTAGAGATTGGCGATCACACGCAGGTTCTTGAGCGGCGGCTTTGGCGCCCAGGGGCCGGTGCCGGTGTAAGCGAAATAGGCGACGTCTGCTTGGCAGAGAGCGAGATCGAGCTTGCCATCGGCGACGGCTTGCGCATTTTCAACCGCGCCTTGGGTCGATACCGCCGCGGCGACCAAGCCCGGAACGCCGCAACTGCCGCCCAGCGCGCACGGCGCCGAGCCGGGCGGGTTGCTGATCGCGTTGGCGATGAGGCCGCCAACGGGGAAATAGCTGCCACCCGCGGCACCGGTGCCGATACGGATGAAGCGCACGTCCTGCGCCGTCGCTGGCGCCGCCTGGACCGGCGCGGCCCCGAAAGCGAGAGCGACCAAGAGCAGAAGTGCCCGTCCGAGAAGGGCTCGCATCACGCCTCGGCGTTACAACCGGCGGAAAAAAAAGGCCTTGACCGGGTGTCGACAATACCTGCTCGGCGGCGCGGCGCCAAGAACGGCAGCCGGGAAATACGCGGTTTCAGCGCTGCGTGGGAGCCGCGTTCCGGCCCACCTCGGCCGGCGCTGCGGGTAGCCGCAGCACTTGGCCGGGATAGATGCGGTCGGGGTCCTGGATCTGCTGGCGGTTGATCTCAAAAATGACCGTGTAGGCCGGGCCACTGCCGTAGGTCTCGCGCGCGATCCGCCACAGGCTCTGTCCGCGCTCGACGACGATCTGGTTCGTCCCCGGCGGCGGCACGGCGGCGGCTGTAAACACGATGCCATCGCGCGCGGTGACGCTGCCGCCTTCGCCGACCTGTTCGGCACGAATTCCGTAACGGCCGGCCGGCAGCGGATCGGTTGCGGCAAACCGCCAATTGCCGTCCTTGCCGACGCTGGTTTCGCCAAGCAACCGGTCGTTGGCATAAAGCCTGAGAGTCGTACCGGGGGTGCCGCGGCCGAACACCTGTGTCGCGCCGCGGGCGTCATAATCGACGGCATCGATGCTGAGACCTGCCGCCAGCCCACCCTCGGTTGGGCGCTGCAGAATGCCGACCGGCTGCCCGGTCGCGCGTGACATCCGCATCGCCAGCGGCTGTTCACCACCGCTGCCGGACCGGCCGGCGATGTCCTCGCCCGGGCGCGGGACGATGATCAGGACCTCGTCGTCGGAAATCACCGCCGGCTCGTCCGCGGCCAGGACTTCCAGGCGCAGGCGGTGCGATCCGGCCGCGAGCGGCGTGTCGGGGAGGAAAACCCATTCGCCGCGGCCGTCGGCCGCGACCTCGCCCAGCCGCGTCTCGCCGTCCCAAATGACCACCGTGCTGCCGGGGGACGCGCGGCCGGCCATGACCGCATCGCCGGTGGGATGGACGCGGACGACGTCGAAGCTTGGCGTCGCCTCACCCTCGCTGCCGGCGCTCGAGCGCGGCTGGGGCGCCGTCGCAGCCGATGTCGGCGCCGGCCGCACCTGCTGCTCTTCGTGGGGCGCAGTGGCGAAAAAATTGAGAACGATCGCGAGCACTGCGGCGACGACGCCCAAGCCAACGAGAATGAGCGCACGGCCGTGGCCGCTTTCCTGTCCGAGCGTTGGCACCGATTCCTCTGCGTCCCTTGCGACGGAAGGTAGTACGGCCGCCGCCGAGCGGCAATACCGATGCGTCCTGGCGTCAGCGGTCTACCGACCGCCGTTGGCACAGGACCGACAGCGCGATGACGGCAGCCGTCACCAGCCAGGCGAGCGATTGCGTGTTGTACGGCCCCTCGATCACCGCGACGGCAGCGCTTGCCGCTGCCAGCAGCCAGGCGAGCAGCCGCTCCTCCCGCCAATCGCTGCCAACTGCGGCCCCCCTGCCCCATGCGGTGAGGCCCGCCAAGGCCAAAGCCGGGCCGGCGTAAAGCGCAACCGGGAAGTCCCGGTAGCGGGGATCGGCGACCAGCGCCAGGCTGTGCGTTGCCGCTCCGACCAGCACGGCGAACCTGAGCGTGCTCAGGCCGATCGCGAGCGGCGCGGCACCCGGCCACCGCCGTGCCTGCAGCGCTGCCAGCAGCGTGCGCGTCGGAATGACCGCGCCACGGCCGACGGCGATCGCGTAAGCCGCCAGCGCCGGCACGGCCACGGCGACGGCAAGCTGGGCCAGGCCCAACACCCATTCGACGAGCGTCCGGCTCTGCGCTGCGACATCACCCCAGGCGATTACCAGCGCCGCAGCGGCGGCATGGGCGCTCAATGCAAGGACGAACCAGGCCAGCGGCCCAAGCCGCGCCACGCGCGCAATTGCGAGCATGCCCAGCCCAGCCAGCGCGGCCGCGACGGCGAAACGCGCGGGCCAGCCGGGGTACGGCGCCACCGGTCCCTGCAGCGTCACCCGGACGTGCCGGCCGGCATCCACGAGGCCCCAGTGGCCGCCTACGGTGCCCTCCAGCTTGCGCTTCCACGGCTGATCGAATGCCTCGACGATATTGACGCCGAAGCCCTTCTCGCCCGCCAACTCGAGAAGCTCGCGGATGAAGCGGGTCTGGTTGAGAAGCGACGGCAGCGCGCCTTCGCGCATGCGCCCGGCGCTGGGCCAGCCGGCCTCGCCGATGAACACCGGCTTGTCGGTAAACAGGGCCTGCACCCGCGACCATGTCGCGCCGACGTGCGGAACTGCGTCCGCTATCGCGACCGGATGGTCCTCCCAGTAGGGCAGGGTGTGGATGGTGACGAAATCGACCGCAGGCGCGACCTGCGGATTGCGCTCCCAGAACTCCCAGACGTCGGCATAAGTGACCGGCACTGGCACTGCCGCCTTCACCCGTTGGATCATCGCGATCAGGGCCGCGGCCGGCTGCTCCTGGCGCAGCAGCACCTCGTTACCGACGACCAGCGCCTTCACGGTGTCCGGGTAACGCCGGGCAAGGGCGATCGCGGTTTCGATCTCGCGCTCGTTGCGCGCGACCTCGGCGCCGATCCACACGCCTTGCAGCACCGTCATGTCGAGGCCTTTTGCGATGCGCGGCACCTCCGCGAGACCCTGATTGACCGCGTAGGTGCGCACACATCCCGTGACCGGCTTGAGCGCGCGCAAATCCTCCTCGATCTGCTCTGGCGGGATGATCAGGTCGTTGTCGAAGGGCATCTGGCGGCCGCGAAAGGGCGCGTAAGAGAGGCACGGCACCCGTTCGAGTGCGACATCAGCCATCGGCACCGGCCGTCCCTGCCACCACCAGACGGCAAGGGCTGCGAGTGAAGCCAGTAGCCAGGCGGGAACGGCGAACCAGCGCGACATGAGGGTGAACGGCGATCAGTGGCAGATGCAAGCGTGAGCGCCCTCTATTGAGGTCCGCTGCTCCCTTAGTCAACTCCGCACGGAGCAGGTCGGCCGGTGAGCAGGATTGCGCTTAACGCCGGGTTAAGGCCCGTAATGGCAGGCTGCCGTTGGAACTGGGTTTTCTGCAGATGGAGGGCCAGATGGCTTTACAATCGAGTGCCGCGGCCAGCCGGCCCGATGCTGTCGCGTCGATCCTGGCGGCCGGCAGCATCAGCCGCGACGATGTTGCCCGGCTGCGCGCCGAGGTGTTTCGCGACGGCATCGTGAGCCGCGACGAAGCCGAACGGATGTTCGATCTCAACGACCGTTGCGCGCACAACGATCCGGCATGGATCACGTTCTTCGTCGAGGGCTTGACCGACCATCTCGTCTGGCGGACCGAGCCGCGCGGCCACGTGAGTGATGAGGACGCCCGGTTCCTGATCGAGCGCATCCGCAAGGACGGCCGGATCGATTCCCGCGCCGAATTTGAGCTCCTCGTCACCGCCATCGACCGGGCCGAGAGCTGCCCGCAGGAGTTGGTGGTGCTGGCGCTCGGTACCGTGCGCGATGTCGTCTTGCAGGGCAGCGGGCTCCTGTTCGGACCGCAACGCCGGCGGGCGGGCGTCGTCGATGCCGCCGATGTCGAGGCACTGCGGACGATCCTTTACGCCCAGGCCGGCGACGGCAGCCTGCGGGTCAGCCGGCGGGAGGCTGATCTCTTGTTCGACCTCAATGATGCGACCCGCGGCGCCGACAACGCACCCGCATGGCAGGGACTGTTCGTCCAGGCCGTCGCCAGTCACCTCGTCAATCCCCTCGGCGCGCCGCGGCTGCCGACGCGCGCCGAAGCGCTTGCGCGCCAGCGCTGGCTCGAATCGCGCTCGGGCGGCGCGGGCGGCATCCTGGCCGGCATGGCAGGCGAAATCGTCCGCGGCCGTTTCGGAGACGCGTGGGCGGCCCTCGATCCGTTCGGCGCCCGCGAGCGCCAGGCACAAGAAGCCGAAGCGGCCACTGAAGCGGCGGTACAGGCTGAACGTGCGGCGATCGATGATGATGAGGCTGCCTGGCTCAGCACCCGCATTCCGGATACCCGCCCCATTGATAACAACGAACGCGCGCTCCTCACCCTTATCAAGGCTGAGGCCGCTGCCGTGCCCGCGGCACTGGCACCGCTGTTCGCGCGCGCCGGGCTTTAGGGGAGCGGCGCGTTCCGTGCCGGCAAAATCTGCCGCCCCGGGCAGATCTTGCCCGCTCCGGCAGCGCAAATACGGCCATCGCCGGTCCGTTGCTGCTGGCACGGCTTTCGCATCAGGCAAGGACTGTACACGTCCCGCAGAATGCGCACGAAGGGTAAGCTGATGCGCGGCACGAACGCCTCAGGAGCCTCGATCAGCCATCGCCCCCGCTGCAGCCGCCTGGCGGCGGGGTTTGCCATCGTTTGCCTGCTTGCGGCGCTGATCATCCCCGCTCCGGCTGGCGCCAGCTCGCGGATCAAGGATCTGGTCGACTTCCAGGGCGTGCGCGACAACCAGCTGGTCGGTTATGGCCTCGTCGTCGGCCTCAACAACACCGGCGATACGCTGAAGGACGGCAGCTTCACCAAGCAGAGCCTGCAGTCGATGCTGAACCGGCTTGGCGTCAAGCCGACCGAGAAAGGCCTCACCTCAAAAAACGTTGCGGCGGTCATGGTTACCGCCTCGCTGCCGCCGTTCGCCCGCCAGGGCACCCGCGTCGACGTTTCCGTCTCCGCGCTTGGTGATGCCGACAGCCTGCAGGGCGGCACCTTGCTCGTCACGCCGCTCCTGGGCGCCGACGGTGAGGTTTATGCGGTCGCCCAGGGCCAGGTGGCAATCGGCGGCTTTTCGGCGAAGGGGACGGCGACCACGGTCACCAAGGGCGTGCCCACCAGCGGCAGGATCGCCAACGGTGCCATCGTCGAACGCGAGGTCGGCTTCGAATTCACCAACATGAACGAGATCAAGCTGGCGTTGCGCAGCCCCGATCTGACGACGGCACGCCGCATTGCCCAGGCCATCAACACGCACGTCGGCAAGCCGGCGGCGCGGCCGAGCGATCCCGGCACCATCAGCCTCCTCGTTCCAGACAGCTACCGTGGCAACGTCGTCAATCTGTTGACCGACATCGAGCAGCTGCGGATTGAGCCGGATCTGGTCGCCCGCATCGTCATCGACGAGAACTCGGGCATCATCGTCATGGGCGAGAACGTGCGCGTCAGCACCGTCGCCATCGCCCAGGGCAACCTCACCATCCGCATCACCGAAACCCCGCAGGTCTCGCAGCCGCAGCCGTTCAACAACTCCGGATCGACGGTCGTCGTGCCGCGCACCAGCGTCGATGTCGACGAGCAGAAGGACCGCCAGCTGGGCGTGCTCGCGACCGGGGTCACGCTGCAGGAACTCGTCAACGGCTTGAACGCACTGGGTGTCGGTCCCCGCGACCTGATCGCGATCTTGCAAGCGATTAAAGCCGCAGGCGCCCTGCACGCGGAAATCCAGGTGATGTGATGACCGACCCGTTGACCGAACCGGCATTACCCGTCGCGGCCGTTGCCGCGCCGCGGCTGCCACGCGTTTCGGCGGCCACCGATGCGGCTGCCATGCGGCGGGTGGCGCAGGAGTTCGAGGCCGTCTTCCTCGCCCAGATGCTGAAGCCGATGTTCGCCGACGCCGAAGCCGAAGCACCGTTCGGCGGCGGGCCGGCGGAGGAGATCTGGCGCTCCGTACAGTTAGACGAAATCGGCAAGTCGATTGCACGTTCAGGTGGCATCGGTCTTGCATCAGCAATCGAGCGCGAACTCGTGCGCTTGCAGGCTGAGACGGAGGACGCCGGCCGATGAGTGAAACGGCAGCACGAACAGAGGCGACGACACGGCCAGAGGCGGTATCGCCAGCGGACGCGGCGGGCCAGCTCTTGCGTGCGCTGGAGGGGCTGGCGCGGATCCTCAGTGAGGAGAATGCCGCATTGAAGGCACGGCGGGGCGAGCGGGTTCGCGCCGGCCTGGCCGACAAGGTTGCGGCGGCGACCAGCTATGCGCAGGCCGTAAAAGCGTTTCAGCAGCTGGGCCCCCGCCGCAGCGAGGTGGCGGCGGCGCTTCGTAGCAGCCTCGAGGCTGGAGCGCGCCGACTGCACGAACTCGTGACTGAAAACAGCTTCCATCTCGACATCAGCCGCACGGCGCAGCGGCGCCTGATCGACCACATCGTCGAGGCCGCGAAGGGCTTGGCCGAGGGGCCTGGCACCTACAGCCGCGCCGGCCGGGTGATGCGCAACGCCGGCGGCAAGGCGGCGCCGCCGCCCGCGCTCAGCCTCAACCAGGCGTTCTGATGCGGGCGAAGGGGAGCGCACGCTGATGTTGGGCGACTTGTTTGCAGCGCTTCGGACCTCGCAGAGCGGCCTGATCGCGAACCAGCGGGCGCTCAGCACCGTTGCCCAGAACATCGCCAACGTCAACACGCCCGGCTACTCGCGCAAGGAACCGACGCTCGAGCAGCGGGTGGTCGACGGCAGCGGCGCCGGCGTCGACCTGACCCAGCTCAAGCGCACCGTTGACGAGGGCCTCTTGAAGACGATCCGGCTCGAAACCGCGAGCCTGCAGGAGGCGAGCGTCCGTCAGGACTATCTCGGCCGGGTCCAGACCCTATTCGGCAGCCCGGAGAGTGACACCTCGCTGGCGCATACGATCACGGAGTTCCAGGACTCGCTCGAAAGCCTGGCCTCGGAACCGAACAGCGCGCTCAACCAGCGCGCCGTCGTCCGCAGTGCCGACGATCTTGCGATCCGTTTTCGCGAACTCACCGGAGCGCTGCAGAGCCTGCGCCAGGAGGCCGACCAGGAGATCGGCACGGCGGTGCGCGAGGTCAACGGCCTCTTGACCACGATTGCGGACCTGAACGACAAGATCGCGCGGAACGGCTATGCGGGCCAGGATACGAGCAGCCTGCAGGACCAGCGCGACCAGAGCCTCGATCAGCTCGCCGGCCTGATGGATATCCGCGTGTTCCGCCGTGCGAGCGGCGAAGCCGTCGTCTTCACGGCCAGCGGGCGCACCCTCGTCGATGGCACCGCCCGCGGTTTGAGCCACGGCATCGCCAACCAGCTCTCCGCCGGCGCCGGTGCGACCGGTGGCGGCGTCGATGGCATCTACATCGGCGAGGCGACGGCCGAGAATGACATCTCCGGTGAAATCCGCGCTGGCCGCCTGGCCGGGCTCATCGGTCTCAGGGATACGACGCTGCCGGATCTCGCCGCCAACCTCGACACGCTTGCGGGCGGCCTTGCCCAGACAGTCAATCAGATCCACAACCGCGGCTTAGCGTTCCCTGGACTCGATGCCGTTACCGGCAGCCGCACGTTTGCCGATCCTGCGAACCAGGCGATCACCTTTCAGGGCACCTCGGACACCCGCCTGGTCGTGTTCGACGGCAATGGCAACCAGGTCGGCACAACCACCATGCGCACCCTCCTGGGCGGCGCATCCGGCACCATCGCTGACGTGCAGACGAGCCTCGACGCGTGGCTGAGCGGCCAGGGCCACGGCACGGCGTCCCTGGGTGCCGACGGACGGCTTGAGATCGCGCTTGCCGACGGCAGGACCATCGGCTTCCGCGATGAGGCCCAAGTCAACACGCCGGGCGCCGCGGCAGCGGACGCGGCGATCGGTTTCGACAGCGACGGCGATGCGGTCGTAGACGAAAGCCACACCGGCTTCGCTGCCTTTTTCGGGCTGAACGATCTGTTTTCCGCCGACGTTGCCCTGGGCAGCGCGGGATCGGCGGAATCCTTGAGCGTGCGCGCCGACCTCCTTTCCGCGCCAGAAGGCTTGAGCCGCGGCACGGTCCAGTGGGATGCCACCCGCAGCCTGACCGGCGCGTACCTGGTGTCGAGCGGCGACGGCAGCGCCGCCCGTGCGCTCGCAACCGCGGTTGGCGAAGGAACGGCGTTCGCAGCCAGTGGCGAGCTGCCGCAGGTCACGACCGGTTTCGCCGATTACGCCGGCATGGTCATCGCCCACACGGCTTCGGAAACGGCCGCCAGCGAGTCCGCTACCGCCCGCCAGGAAGAGCTGGTGGACACGCTGAAGCAGAAGTCAGACTCGCTGCGCGGCGTCAATCTCGATCAGGAACTGGCCGATCTCATGCTCTACGAACAGGCCTATTCGGCGGCCGCGCGGGTGATGTCGGTCATGCAGGAGATGTTCGATGCGCTTGAGCGGTCCGCACCCTAGGCTCCGGTAGCACATCATGGAACGGATCTCGGCATTCGCGAGCGCCAACTATCTGTCGCAGCTGATCGGCAAGACGCAGGCGCGCATCAACGAGGGGCAGACCCAGCTCGCCTCGGAGAAGGTCTCGCAGGATTATGCGGGCATCGCCGGAGATACGCGGCGGCTGCTCTCGGCCGAAAACGCGCGCACCATGGCGACGCGGTTTCAGCAGAACAACACGCTGATGAAGGTCGATCTTGGCGCCGCCGATCTGGCCGTGCAGTCGATCGACACGACCGCGCGAGAATTCCGCGCCGCGCTGATCGAGCAAGGCAACAGCCAGCCGCTCGATGCGGCACAGGTGGCAACCCTGCAGGCCTCAGCCTTCCGTGCCCTCGGCGAGATGCAGAACGCGCTCAACACCAAGGTCGACGGCCGCTACCTGTTCGCTGGCGGCAGCACCACGACCCGGCCGGTCGATCTCGGCCTGTCCAACCTCGAAGACTTCCAGACCCGCTATGACGGCCGGGCGAACGCCTATCCCGAAAGCCGCGATGCCAGCCTTGCCAGCTTCTCCCTGGCACCCGGCGGCAACTGGCTGAGCTTCGAGGCCGATGCCGCGGCGCCGAGCCGGATCCGCGTTTCCGCCGCCACCGCCGAGGTTGAGGCAATTGCTGCCGGCACGCGGATTACCATCGGCGGCACCCCCGCAAGCGGCTATGACGGCTCGTTCGTGGTCCGAAGCGTCGGCCAGGACGCCCAAGGCACCTATATCGAGGTCGAAGAGGAGCGCTTCTACGATGAAGCGGCTGCCGCCGGAACGCTCAGCGTTGCCAACGGCGCCCAACTGACTCCGGCCGCGACCGGCACGCTCACCTTCGATGGTACCGCCAACACGGTGACCGCCGCCACGGCCGATGCGTTCGCCGGCATCGCCGTCGGCAGCCTGTTCACGGTCTCCGGAACGGGCAGCAACGACGGCGTGTTCGAGGTGGCAGCGAACAACGGCACGGCGATCAGCATCGTCGCCCGCACGCTGCCCGACAGCGCCGGCACTGCAGTCGCCGGCACGCTCGCTGCCGAGGGCTACTACGCCGGCGACACGATCGGCCGCGTTCACGCCGCCGATGCAGAGCGGACGCTGGACATGAGCCTCAATGGCGCCGATCCCGCGTTCGAAAAGGCGCTCCGGGCGATGGCACTGATTGCCGAGGGAGCACCGGGCACGACAGGCGATCTCGCCCTGCATCCGGAGCGC
The DNA here is from genome assembly GCA_029624735.1 of Defluviicoccus sp. Lineage (GTDB taxonomy): Bacteria > Pseudomonadota > Alphaproteobacteria > Rhodospirillales > Defluviicoccaceae > Defluviicoccus. The sequence goes on from JARSSM010000001.1 coordinate 121,738, forward strand.
ATTGCCAAGGCGATCGATTTGCTGAACAGCGCGATCGATCCAGCCGCTGCACCGGTGGCCGGCGAGAAGACCGGCAATCTCGCCGCGGTGCAGATGGACATCGGCTTCCAACAGGTGGTTGTCGACGAGTCGATGAACCGGCAGCAGGACTTGATCGCGTCCCTGGAAACGCAGATCGGCAGCATCGAGAACGTTGATCCTTACGAGACGATCACGCGCCTGCTCGACGACTCGCGAGCGCTTGAGGCTTCGTATCAGGCGGTGAGCCGCATCCGCCAGCTTAGCCTCGTCAATTACCTCTAAGTTCGCCTGCTCCAGAATGAAAGCGGGGAACCCGAAGGTTCCCCGTCTCAGAGTTCGCTGACGCTCACGCGGTCGCGAAGGACGTGTGTGTAACCGCGACCTATTGGAAATAGACGGCAAAGGTCATCAGCGTCACGAGGAAGGCGATCGCGACGGCAGCATAGGGGGCCGTCCTCGAAATCCTCTCATCCCACGTCATTGTTCATTCCTCGCACAGTTCTGGCCGAAACACGGGCGGCTGCCCGATCCACGTGCGCCGTGATGCCGATGCCACCGGAGCGGCAAGTGACATCACCCAGCGCTCGGGGAAAAGGTAGTGCGCGCCTCTCGATAATGTAAGGGCGTTTTTTTGCATTGCAACATTGCACCTGCCGCATAGCAGCACGCCGTGTCCCTGCCCAGTGCGCTCACGCCGCCGCTTCGGCCTCCATCTTGGTAATTGCTTCTGCCATCGCGACCAGGCGTTGCGCACTCTCCACGTGCAGGTTCTCGATCAAGCGGCCATCGACGACGCAGACGCCTGCACCCCGTTCCGCCGCTTCCGCGTGCGCGGCGATGATCTTGCGCGACCAGGCAACGTCGGATTCCTTGGGCGTGAACACCTTGTTGCAAGGGCCGACCTGCTTCGGATGGATGAGCGTCTTGCCGTCGAAGCCGAGTTCGGCGCCTTGCCGGCAGGAATAGGCAAATCCGTCTTCGTCCGCGAGATCGAGATAGACGCCGTCCAGGATCGCCAGGCCGGCCGCCCTCGCCGCCAGCAGGCACAAACCCAACGACGAAATCATCGGCAGGCGCTCGCGCGTGTGCGCGCAATCGAGCTCCTTGGCGAGATCCGAAGTCCCCATGACGAGGCCGCCCATGCGCGGTGTCGCCTCGGCAATCCTTTGTGACTCAAGGATGCTGCGCGGCGTTTCCATCATCGCCCAGATGGCCATGCCGTCGGGCGCGCCGTTCGCCTGCATGATCGCTTCCATCTGCCGGATCGCGTCAGCGCTCTCAACCTTCGGCAACAGCAGCGCATCGGCGCCGCATTTCGCCGCGAGCGCGATGTCATCGAAGCCCCAGCGGGTCGAGAGGCCGTTGACCCGCACGAGGATCTCCCGCATTCCATAGCCACCGGCCTTGACCGCCTCGCAGACGTTCGCGCGCGCGGCGTCCTTCTGGTCCGGCGCAACGGAGTCCTCAAGGTCGAGAATGAGCGCATCCGCGGGCAGGCTGCGGGCCTTGTCGAGCGCGCGCACATTGGATCCCGGCATATACAGCATGCTGCGGCGCGGGCGGGCTGTCTTGGGCATTGTTCTTCCCCTCCTCTCCTCATGAGTTTGTGCAAGTGCGATACCGTAATCCGGCGCCAAAGCCTTGACAAGTTGGGGCCGCGCGATCGCGCCTGTGCCCGGCGTCATGCCGTCGCAGAGCCACCGCCGGAGCCGTTAACCGACGCGACACCGTTTGCCCGTACGATGCCCCCGCCAACCCGATCCGTGCGAACGGGCCATTCATGCCCGACGGTCGGGGGCCTAACGGTAGTGAGAGTGACTGGCCATGAAGATCAACAGCAGTGCTCGCGAAACGAAGCAGCCGAGGGAGACCCGGCGCAGCCGGTTGACATTCAGCCTCAAAGGCAAAGCGCTCGCCCTCTGCGTGCTGACTGGCTGCGCGGGCTTAGCGATCGTCGGCGCCGGCCTGTGGGGCGTGCTGCGGATGTCCGCCGACCTGGAGGAAAGCCGCGTATTGGCTCGGGCCATCCATCATCAGATGGAGGCGGACATGATGCACGAGGCCGTCTGGGCCGATGTGCTGCGGGCACTGCACGAGGCACGCGAGGGCGACGCTGCGGTCCGCGCTGCGGTCGAGGCCAATATCGGCCAACATACGCAGAAGCTCGGTGCTGCGGTCGTGGCGCTCAGGGAAGCCGGGCTCTCTGATGATATCAGTCGAAAGATCGATTCCGTTGCGGAAGGTCTCGCCGAATATGCCGCTCAGGCACGACAGGTCGGCAGCCTCGCCTTTCGCGACCATGCTGCCGCCAACGCCCGCTTGCCCGACCTGCAAATGGCCTTCAACGCGCTGGAGGCAACCCAGGAGCAGCTTTCCGATACGCTTGAAAGGGCGGTGGAAGAGAACCGTCTGCAGGGCGATGCCCATGACCATCTCGCGCATGCACTGATGCTGGGCGGCCTCGCCATCATGCTCGTCCTGTCAATCGCCAACGCCGTGATCATCACGCGCGCCATTATCCGCCCGGTCACCGTCATGACGGGAGCCATGACCACGCTGGCAAGCGGCGAAACAGGAATCGACATCCCCGGCCGCGACCGCGCCGATGAGATCGGCGCAATGGCGCATGCCGTCCAGGTTTTCAAGGTGAACGCCATTGCCAAAGCACGGCTGGAAGCTGAGCAGGAGGAGGGCAAGCGCCGCGCGGAATCCGAGAAGCGCCAACTAATGGACCAGCTGGCAGCCAAGTTCGAGGCCGAAATCAACGGTATCGTCCAGGCCGTTGCCGCGGCGGCGGCGCAAATGCAGGCGACCAGCGAGACGATGTCGGCGACCGCCGGCGAGACCAGCCGCCAGGCGGCGGGTGTCGCCAGTTCCTCGCAGCAGGCATCAGGCAACGTACAGATGGTCGCCGCAGCAGCGGAGGAACTCTCAGCCTCCATCCGCGAGATCAGCCGGCAAATGGCGCAGTCCCACACCATGACCCAGAGCGCAGCCGGCGAAGCCGAAACCGCGCGCGGCACTGTCAATGCCTTGGCCGAAGTCGCGTCCCGCATCGGTGCCGTCGTCACGCTCATCAACGACATTGCGTCGCAAACCAACCTGTTGGCCTTGAACGCAACCATCGAGGCGGCACGCGCCGGCGATGCCGGCAAGGGCTTTGCGGTGGTGGCATCGGAGGTGAAGGCGCTCGCCACCCAGACCACCAAGGCTACTGAGGAGATTGCGGCTCAGATCAACGCGGTGCAGGGCGAGATCACCGGCACCGTCGGTGCGATCGAGGGCATCACCGCCACCATCGGCCGCATCAACGAGATCGCCGCCACCATCGCCGCGGCCGTCGAGGAGCAGCAGGCGGCGACAGCCGAGATCGCACGCAACGTCGAACAGGCGGCGACCGGAACGTCTGAGGTCTCAAGCACTATTGGCACCGTCACGACCGCGGCCAACGAGACCGGCACCGCTGCAGGCGAGGTCATGCAGTCAGCACGGCGGTTGGGCGATCAAGCGGAAGCGCTCCGAGCCTTGGCTGATGGCTTTACCGTCGAGATGCGTCTCTTGGGCCTCAGTGCGCCGGAGCTGATCGAGCGTGCCAAGGACGATCACAAGGCCTTCAAACAGAAGATCCTCGATGTCGTCGACGGCCGGCTCAAGCTGAAAGCGGACAGAGTGCCTGATCATCACAGCTGCCGCCTGGGGCGGTGGTGCGACCAGGCGAGTGAGGCAATCCGCCGCACGCCCGGCTATCAGCAGTTGCTTGAACCGCACAAACGCGTGCACGACGCCGCAAGGCAGGTGCTGGTTGCGCTCGAGCAGAGCGGTGTTGAGGCAGCTCGCCGTGCCATCGGTCCCCTCACCGACGCTTCGGAGGCCGTGCTCCGCGCGCTCGACACGCTGGAAGCACAAGTCCTGGCGGTTGATGGTTCCCGCATGAAGGACGCTGCTTGACGGCCGTACACGTGCCCGCGTTTCGGCACCGGGACGCGCGGCTTGAGCCGGGCGTGCGGCGGTGGAACCGACGATCTTGGACTGTCTAACCTGTAGGTTGCCTCTATATGGACGTTCTCAACGTTAAGTATCCATAAAGGCAGCTGACAGATACTGGCTCGGGAGGCTCGCATCGAACGTTCGGCGCCGAGCCCCCAGGGCGTCAGCGGCAGTGCCGTAGCGACGCCGCCGTCGCCAAGGAAACAACAACAGTCAGGAAATGTCATGATGCACGCCAGCTTTCGCCTTGCCGCCATTGCCGTCACCACGGGTCTGATGATCGGCGGCGCCCAGGCCAATGAGTTCGAGAAGCCGATCAAGGAGTTCGCCAAGAGTCAGGTGCAGCCGTGGCTGTCGAGCCCGGAGGTGGTCGAGGCGATCAAGGCCCAGAACGTGACCAATGCCTCCCTGACCGAGGCCGACATCCAGAAGCTCGACAAGCAGTGGCGGGCGGAAACGTCGGCGAGCGCCAAGCCGCTGATCCAGTCCGTCAGCGGCAACAAGCTCTCAGCTTTCCTTGTCGCCAAGAAGAAGGAAAGCGGTGAGTTGATCACCGAGCTGTTCGTCATGGACGACAAAGGCCTGAACGTCGCTGTCAGCGACACGACCTCCGATTACTGGCAGGGCGACGAGGCCAAGTGGCAGAAGACGTTTCTCGTCGGCCCCGATGCCATCCACATCAGCGAAGTGGAAAAGGACGAGTCAACGCAGACCTTCTCCAGTCAGGTCAGCCTGCCGGTGACGGACCCAGCCAACGGCAAGGTGATTGGGGCGGTCACGGTTGGCGTCAACGTCGAGAACCTGCCGCAGTAGCAGAACGCAAAGGGCGGAGGCTTGCGCCCACTGCCAGCGCGTCGGCGCCTTCCGCCGAAAGGAAAACAATGAATCCGCACATTCTTGGCCGGCCCGCTGGCATGGCCTTCGGCAGCCGCCTTCTGTCCACGATCGGCCGCAAGATCAGCCTTGCGGTCGCCGTCGCTGCGACTCTCGGCCTGTTCACCGTCGTCGGACTGCAGACCTATTGGTTTGAAGAGAAGCTCACCTTTCAGCGTACCGATGCCGACGTGTGGATGACCCGCCTGCTGGCCGGCCAGCTGGCCGGCGGCATCCGCTTCGCGAAGGCGGAGAGCATCGAGCACACCTACGCCGACCTGGTCGGTGCGGCGGACTCCTCGGTCGCGGCACTCGCAACCTATGCCAAGAGTGGTACCCGACTCACCGAGTACCACAGCGCCTCACTGCCGCCGGCTGACATGGCGGACCTCGAACGTCTGGCACGCGAAGCGGTTGAAGGCGGCGTGATCGCGCGTGCGTCGCGTGCCCAGCACGAGCTGGTTGCCGTTCCCGTCGTGTTCGGTGAGGGCAAGACCGTTGTCGGGAGTGTCGCCATCGCCTGGGATCTCAGTGCTCTAAGTGCTGAGCTGCGCCGCGTGAGCATGCGAACGGCGGGTGTCACCATTGTCATATGCGTAGCGGTGATCGCCCTGATCGCCCTCTTGGTGCGGACGATGGTCTCCCGCCCCGTCGCCGCCATGACCGGCGTCATGACCGCTCTTGCCGAGGGGGAGACCGGCGTTGCGGTTCCCGGCCTGGGTAAGGCGGATGAGATCGGAGCGATGGCGGAAGCGGTGCAGGTGTTCAAGGAGAACGCGATCGCCAAGGCAAGGCTGGAGGGCGAGCAGGAGGACCTGAAGCGCCACGCCGAGGCCGGGCGACGAGAGACGATGAACCAGCTGGCGACCAAGTTCGAAGCCGACGTATCCGGCGTCGTCCAGGCCGTCGCTTCGGCCGCGGCACAGATGCAGGTGACCAGCGAGGCGATGTCGGCGACCGCCGGCGAGACCAGCCGCCAGGCGGCCGGTGTCGCGAGCGCCTCGCAGCAGGCATCGGGCAACGTGCAGATGGTCGCCGCCGCAGCGGAAGAACTCTCGGCGTCCATCCGCGAGATCAGCCGGCAGATGGCCCAGTCGCACACGATGACCCAGAGCGCTGCCCGAGAGGCCGAGACCGCGCGCGGCACCGTCAAGGCACTCGCCGACGTCGCCGCCCGCATTGGTGCCGTCGTCACGCTCATCAACGACATCGCCAGCCAGACCAACCTGTTGGCGCTGAACGCTACCATCGAGGCGGCACGCGCCGGCGATGCCGGCAAAGGCTTCGCGGTGGTGGCGTCCGAAGTGAAGGCGCTCGCCACGCAGACCACTAAGGCGACGGACGAGATCGCCACCCAGATTGCTTCCGTTCAGGGTGAGATCACCGGCACAGTCGGCGCGATCGAAGGCATCACCGCCACCATCGGCAGCATCAACGAGATCGCCGCGACCATTGCGGCGGCCGTGGATCAGCAGCAGGCGGCGACGGCCGAAATCGCCCGCAGCGTCGAACAGGCGGCAACCGGCACGCAGGAGGTCTCAAGCACCATCGACACCGTCACGGCGGCCGCTGGCGAGACCGGCACCGCTGCGGGCGAGGTGCTCACCGCCGCCCGCCAGCTCAGCCAGCAAGCCGCCACCATGCAGGACTTCGTCGGCCGCTTCGTCCACGAGGTCCGCGCGGCGTAACCACTCTAGGTCCGCGTCAAGCCGCCTTCAGCATGTTGGCGCGGACCAGCGCTTCCGCGATCTGGACGGCATTGAGTGCCGCCCCCTTGCGCAGGTTGTCGGAGACGCACCAGAAGCTCAAGCCGTTCTCGACCGTCGGGTCCTTGCGCAAGCGGCTGACATAGACCGCGTCCTCGCCGACGCACTCGACCGGCGTCACGTAGCCCTCGTCGGCGCGATAGTCGATCACGCTGACCCCCGGCGCTTCACGCAGCGCCGCCTGCGCCGCCTCCACCGTGATCGGCCGCTCGAACTCGACCGTCACCGCCTCGGCATGGCCGACGAACACGGGAACGCGCACGCAGGTGGCGAAGACCTTGATGTCAGGATCAAGGATCTTGCGCGTCTCGGCCGCCATCTTCCACTCTTCCTTGGTCGAGCCGTCCTCCATGAAGACGTCGATGTGCGGGATGACGTTGAAGGCGATCTGCTTGGTGAACTTCTTCTGATGCCGGTGCGCCGGTTCGTTGACGAAGATGCCGCGCGTCTGGTTGAACAGCTCGTCCATTGCCTCCTTGCCCGCGCCGGAGACCGACTGATACGTCGCCACGACGACACGGCGGATGCGCGCCAGATCGTGCAGCGGCTTCAAGGCGACCACCATCTGGATCGTCGAGCAGTTCGGGTTGGCGATGATGCCGCGCTTGCGGTAGCCGGCAAGCGCGCCCGGGTTCACTTCCGGCACCACCAGCGGCACATCCGGATCCATGCGGAAGTACGAGGTGTTGTCGATCACGACCGCGCCGGCGGCGGCAGCCTTCGGGCTGAACACCTGCGAGACCTTGGCGCCGGGCGAAGACAAGACGATATCGGTGCCGCGGAAGTCGAAAGTCGCCAGGTTCTCGACCTTGAGCGTCTGCGATTCACCGAAGGAGACTTCGGCGCCGATCGAGCGCTCCGAAGCGAGCGCCACCACCTCGTGTGCCGGGAAGGCACGCTCGGCCAGCGTCGACAGCATCTCGCGGCCGACATTGCCCGTCGCACCAACAACAGCAACCCTGTAACTCATCGCTTAATTCTCCCTCACGACAGCGGGCGGCACACGCCGCGTCACGCCGCGATCTTGTCAAGTTCGCGGATGATCGCCTCGCCCATCACCCGGGTCGAAATCCGCGCCTTGTCCACCTGCATGATATCGGCAGTCCGAAGGCCGCCGTCGAGCACGCGCTGGACCGCAGCCTCGATCAGCGCCGCTTCGGCCGCCCGATCGAGCGACAGGCGCAGGCACATCGCGAAGCTCAAGATCACCGCAAGCGGATTGGCAATCCCCTTGCCGGCAATATCGGGCGCGCTGCCGTGCACCGGCTCGTAGAGGGCGCGGCGGCGGCCGTGCGCATCAGTGGCACCCAGCGAGGCCGAGGGCAGCATGCCGAGCGAGCCGGTCAGCATCGCTGCTTCGTCCGACAAGATGTCGCCGAACAGATTGTCCGTAACAATGACGTCGAACTGCGACGGATTGCGCACCAGCTGCATGGCGCAATTGTCGGCGTACATGTGCGTGAGCTCGATGGCGGGGAACGCCTCGTCATGCAGGCGCTGGACCTCCTCACGCCAGAGAACACCTGACTCCATCACGTTCGCCTTGTCGGCGGAGCACACGCGCTTGCTGCGGCCGGCCGCAATCTCGAAGGCGACGCGGGCGACGCGGCGGATCTCCTCGGTCGTATAGACTTGTGTATTGACGCCGCGGCGGCTGCCGTCAGCCAAGGTCTCGATGCCGCGCGGCTCGCCGAAATAGACGCCGCCCGTAAGCTCGCGTACGATCATGATGTCAAGGCCGCGCACAAGCTCCGGTTTCAAGGGTGAGGCATCGACGAGCGCGTTGAACACCACCGCCGGCCGCAGATTGGCGAACAGCTCCAGGTCCTTGCGCAGTCGCAACAGACCCCGCTCCGGCTTGCGTTCAAACGGCAGGCTATCCCACTTCGGACCGCCGACTGCTCCAAGCAGAACCGCGTCGGCGGCCATGGCATCGGCCATCGTTGCCTCATCGATCGGCACGCCGTGCGCGTCGATCGCGGCGCCGCCGACAAGGCCTTCAATGACTTGAAGGCCGAAACCGCGCTTGCGCTCAAGCCACTCGATGAGGCGCCTGACCTCGGCCATCACTTCCGGCCCGATCCCGTCGCCGGCGAGAATCAGAAGCGTCTTGCCGCTGCCCATCTGGGTTCCTCCGGCCGCCGCACTTGAAAAGGAGAAGCGTTGCGGCCGTTCGTCAGCGGAAGAGCCAAGGATACTGAGCCCGTTGGCGCTCCTCGAACGAATCGATCGCTGCGGCTTTCTGCATCGTCAGGCCGATATCGTCAAGGCCGTGCAACAGGCAATGCTTGCGGAAAGGATCGATCTCGAAACGCATGGGCGCAAGGCTCGGAGCGTCCACCGTCTGCGCTGTCAGATCCACGGTGATGGCGACTTCCGGTTGTTGGGAGACAAGCGCACTCAAGGCATCGACATCGGCCTTCGGCAATACCACCGGCAGGATGCCGTTCTTGAAGCAGTTGTTGTAGAAGATGTCGGCGAACGAGGGCGCGATGATGCAGCGTATGCCGAAATCCAACAGCGCCCACGGTGCATGTTCGCGCGATGAGCCGCAGCCGAAGTTCTCGCCCGCGATCAAGATCGCAGCTTTCCGGTAGGCGGCGCGGTTAAGGACGAAGTCGCCAATCTCGTTGCCGGCCTGATCGAACCGCAGCTCGAAGAACAGCCCCTCTCCCAGCCCGGAGCGCTTGATGGTTTTCAAGAACTGCTTCGGGATGATCATGTCGGTATCGACATTCATCATCGGCAGTGGGGCAGCGATACTTGAAAGCGTTGTGAAGGGAGTCATGGCGATGGCCTGCCCGAAGCTCAGGATTGGATAACGCTCGTGAAATCGGACCAGTGTTCGACCTTGAAGGCCCTGATGTCACGGACCGAAGCAGGAAACCAAGGGAGCGCCTTCAAGGCCATGATCGCCCTAAACAGGTTTGCCAGATCGTCGCTCTGGGTAATGTAGACGCTCCCCTGAATCCGGCTAAAGGCATACTGACTCAGCACATTGGCGATATCTTGATAGGCCTGCGCGACCCCGCGGGGATGGCTTGCCTCGGTTTGCTTGACCACCAAGTCAAATGCGATCGCAAACATCAGTCAGCCTCGGGATCTTGGAGCGCGTGCGAGAGCAGATAATCCACCTCCTCTCCCGACTCCAGAACCCGAACCCGCAACAGCTTGTCGCCATTCGCAAGTTCTTGATTGATACCAAGGATCTCGTACGTAGGCCCGACAGCACCAAAGCGCCGGAACTTACCAAGCGATAGATCTATCGTGTTGACGACCATGTTAACACCTTCGAGATCCGCCACACGCCTCAGCGCATCAACTCCCGCACGTCGGTGAGCCGGCCTGTAACGGCCGCAGCAGCGGCCATTGCCGGGCCCATCAGATGCGTGCGGCCACCGCGCCCTTGCCGACCCTCGAAATTGCGGTTCGAGGTGGAGGCGCAGCGCTCGCCCGGCTCCAGCCGGTCGGCGTTCATGGCGAGACACATCGAGCAGCCCGGTTCCCGCCATTCGAAACCGGCGGCGCGGAAGACGCGGTCGAGCCCTTCCTCTTCCGCCTGCCGCTTCACCAGGCCCGATCCCGGCACCACCATGGCGCCGACACCTTCTGCCACCCGGCGGCCAAGGACGACCTTCGCTGCCTCGCGCAGGTCCTCGATACGGCCATTGGTGCACGAACCGATGAAGACCCGGTCAACGCGGATGTCCTTAACCGGCGTGCCAGCCTCTAGGCCCATATACGCGAGCGCGCGCTCCATCGCCTGACGCTTGCCGGCCGAAGCGGCATCGCGCGGATCGGGCACCCGGCCGGTGACCGGCACGACATCCTCGGGGCTGGTGCCCCAGGTGACCGAGGGCACGATCGCGGCAGCGTCGATCGTCACTTCCTTGTCGTAGGCCGCGCCGGGGTCGGACGGCAGGGCGCGCCAACTGGCGACCGCCTGCTCCCAGGCCTGCCCCTTCGGGGCCATCGGCCGGCCGGCAAGGAAGCGGAAAGTCGTCTCGTCCGGCGCGATCAGGCCGGCGCGCGCGCCCGCTTCGATCGACATGTTGCAGACCGTCATCCGGCCTTCCATGCTCAGGCCCGCGACCGCATCCCCCGCGTACTCGATGACGTAGCCGGTGCCGCCTGCGGTGCCGATGGTGCTGATGATGGCGAGGATGAGATCCTTCGCCGTCACCCCGAAGGCCAAGTCACCGGTGACACTGACGCGCATGTTCTTGGCCGGCTTCTGCAGAAGCGTCTGGGTCGCCAAGACATGCTCGACCTCGGACGTGCCGATGCCGAACGCCAGCGCACCGAAAGCACCGTGCGTCGAGGTATGGGAATCACCGCAGACGATCGTCATCCCAGGCAGCGTAAAGCCCTGCTCCGGGCCGATGATGTGGACGACACCCTGGCGGATGTCGGTCATCGGCAGGTATTCGATGCCGAACGCCTCGCAGTTGCGCGCCAGCGTTTCAATCTGGATGCGCGATTCGGCATCGGCGATGCCTTGCGCGCGGTCGGTGGTCGGCACGTTGTGATCGGCGACCGCGAGCGTCGCTTCCGGCCGCCGCACCGCCCGGCCGGCGGTGCGCAGCCCCTCGAAGGCCTGCGGGCTCGTCACCTCATGCACGAGATGACGATCGATATAGATCAGGCAGGTGCCGTCCGGTTGCCGGTCGACCAGGTGCGCATCCCAGATCTTGTCAAACAGCGTGCGCGGCTTGCTCATCGTCCCGTGTGGTGCCTCACTCGCTCGCGGCTTGGTCCGGCTCTGCCGCCGCCGCCTGACTGGCTTGACCGGCCTTCGCTTGCGCGGCTGCCGTCCGCTCGGCCGCATCCAGCTTGGCGACAAAGCCGTCGGTTTTCTCGGAGATACGCGCCTTCTTACCGCGCAGGTTGCGCAGGTAATAGAGCTTGGCGCGGCGAACATCGCCGCGGCGCACGACCTCGATGCCGGCGACGTTCGGCGAGTACAGCGGGAACACCCGTTCCACTCCCTCGCCGTACGAAATCTTGCGCACCGTGAAGGAGGAATTGAGGCCGCGGTTGCGGCGCGCGATGCACACGCCCTCGAACGCCTGGATGCGCTCGCGCGTCCCCTCGACCACCTTGACCTTGATGCGAACGGTATCGCCCGGCGCAAACCACGGAATTGCGCGCTCCGCGCTGAGCTTCTCGATCTGCTCTTTTTCCAGCTCTTCAATCATGTTCATTGCCGTTCGCCTTGCTCATTCACTCATCATCTGTCGGGGCGGCCACCGCCTCTGCCGCACATCGGGGGCGCCGCAGGTACGCTGACCACAGATCGGGGCGGCGCGCCTGGGTCATCGCCTCGGCCTCCGCCCGGCGCCACGCCTCGATCCGGGCGTGATGGCCGGACAAAAGGATCTCCGGCACTTCCCGGTCCTGCCAAACGCGCGGCCGGGTGTACTGGGGGTACTCAAGCAAACCGTGCTCGAAGCTCTCCTCGTGTAACGACTGCGCGGCACCGACCACACCGGGCAGGAGCCGGATGCAGGCATCGATCAGCGCAATTGCCGCCGGCTCACCGCCGGACAGGACGAAATCGCCGAGGCTGATCTCGTCCGGCTGCCACGCGTCGAGCACCCGTTCGTCGATGCCCTCGTAGCGGCCACACAACAAAGCCACACCCGGCCCGGAAGCCAGCGCCTGGACCTGACCCTGATCGAGCCTGCGCCCGCGCGGCGTCAGGTGGACAAGCGGCAGCTCAGGTGCCAACGCACGCACGTCGCCGATCGCCGCATTGACGACATCGGGCCGCAAGACCATGCCCGGCCCGCCGCCATAAGGCGCATCGTCGACCGAGTGGTGCTTATCGCGTGCAAAGGTGCGAATGTCCACCGTTTCCAGCGCCCAGACGCCGGCCTTGAGCGCCTGGCCGGCGAGCGACAAACCCAGCGGGCCAGGAAACATCTCCGGGAACAACGTGAGGACGATGGCCGTCCACGGCTGTGCGGCGGTCGAAGCCATGGTTCACCCGTCCCCGCTCTCGCCATCCACAGCCGGCGCCAGCAGTCCCGGCAGCGGCGCGATCAGAAGCCGGCCACGGGCAAGATCCACCGCCGGCACCGCTTCGCGCGTAAACGGCACCATGGCAACGCCGCCTTGCGCCAGCGCGATTTCCAGCACGGCGCCGGCGCCGAAATCGTGCACCGCATCCACCCGACCGATCGGGCGCGCCGCCTCGTCCTGCTCATCGGCGCGCTCGGCCATGAGCCCGATCAGATCGGCGAAATAGAACTCGTCCTCGGCCGGCGCGGGCAGAGCCGCCCGGTCGACGAACAGCTCGATGCCCTTCACGGCTTCGGCGGCCGTCCGGTCGGCGATGCCGTCGATGCGAGCGATGACGCCGCCGGACCCATGGCCGACCACGTTGAGCGTGAACCGGCGCACCCCTGCGGCGTCGCTGACAGGCCCGTAGGCAGCGACATCCTCCGGCGCGGCCGTGAAGCTTTTCACCCACACATCGCCATTCAGGCCGCGCGCACCGGCGAAGGCGCCGACGCATACGCGCCGGCCCACCGATTGCCGATCTGCTTGTTGCCCGGCCATCGCGCGATCCGCCCCGTCGATCCGATGTGTGAGCGGTTAGCCAGCCGGCGCTGCCGCCGCGGCCTGCAGGCGCGCTTGCGCCTTCTTCTTCGGCTGTGGCTTCAGCGTTTGCTCGGGGCGCTCAGGCAAGGCCATCAGCCCCGCGCGGGCACAGAAGATCGCCACCCGGTCGCTCGGCTGGGCACCGACGCCAAGCCAGTACTGCAGGCGCTCTGTTTTCAGCACGACACGGTCGGAGCGATCGCTCGGCAGCATCGGATCATAGGTGCCCAGCACCTCAATGAACCGGCCGTCACGCGGGCTGCGCGAGTCGGCGACAATGATGCGGTAGAACGGGCGTTTCTTGGCGCCACCCCGTGCCAAACGAATTCTCAGTGCCATACCGTCGATCCATTCCTCATCTCAAAGGCTCGCAAAAAAGCCGCGTGTTACCGGAACGATGCAGGCGGCAACAGCCCCGGTGGCAGCTTGCCACCGGGCAACAGGCCGCGCCGGCCCAGTTTGCCCACCTTCTTCATCATTTCGCTCATCTGCTGGTGCTGTTTCAAGAGCCGGTTCACGTCTTGCACCGTGGTGCCCGACCCGGCCGCGATCCGCCGCCGGCGCGAGGCGTTCAGCACCTTCGGATTGCGTCGTTCGTGGACCGTCATCGACAAGATGATCGCTTCCTGGCGCGCCAGCAGCCCATCGTCGATCTTCGCGTCCTCGATCTGCTTTTTCATCTTGGCGATGCCGGGCAGCATGCCCAACAGGCCTTTGACGTCGCCGATCTTGCGCAACTGGCGGAACTGCTGCGACATGTCCTCCAGCGTGAACTCGCCCTTGACGAGCTTCTTTGCCAGCTTCTCGGCGTCTTCGCGCTCAATCACTTCCGCCGCGCGCTCGACTAGGCCGACGACATCGCCCATGCCGAGGATGCGGCCGGCGATCCGGTCCGGCTGGAAGGTTTCCAGCGCATCGAGCTTCTCGCCGACGCCGACCAGGCGGATCGGGCAGCCGGTGACCGCGCGCATGGAGAGCGCGGCGCCGCCGCGGGCATCGCCGTCGACACGGGTCAGGATGATGCCCGTCACGCCGACCTGTTCGTTGAACGCGCGCGCCACCGTGACCGCGTCCTGACCGGTCAGCGCGTCGGCAACGAGGACGGTCTCGACCGGACGCACGGTCGCCTTGACGGCGGCGGCTTCCGCCATCATCGCCTCGTCGACCGCGAGCCGGCCGGCGGTATCGAAGATCACGACATCGAAGCCCTGGCGCCGCGCCGCATCCAGCGCGCGCTCGGCGATCGCTACCGGCGCCTGGCCGGCCACCACCGGCAGCACGGGAATATCGGTCTGTTCGCCCAGCACGGCGAGCTGGTGCTGAGCCGCCGGCCGGTAAACGTCCAGCGATGCCATCAGGACCCGCTTGCGCTCACGCTTCTTCAGACGCAGCGCAAGTTTGGCCGCGGTCGTCGTCTTGCCCGAGCCCTGCAGGCCGACCAGCAGCACGGCCACCGGCGGCGCGCCCGCGGTGTTAATGCCGGCGCCTTCGCCAATGCGCAGCTTCTCGTCCTCGGCCGAGCCGCGCAGCATGTCGATCAAGCCGTCGTGGACGATCTTGACCACCATTTGCGCCGGCGTGACGCTGCGCAGGACCTCCTGGCCGACGGCACGGGCGCGAATGCTGGCAATGAAGTCCTTGACGACCGGCAGCGCCGCGTCCGCCTCAAGGAGGGCGATGCGCACTTCCCGCAGCGCGTCAGTGACATCCGCCTCCGAGAGCGCGCCGCGCTTGCGCAGGCGATCGAAAATTCCGCCCAGTCGTTCGCTCAACCCCTCGAACACGCGCTCACCCGCTCCGTACGTCGATAAACAAAAAGCCGGGCGCGCAGCAGCACCCGATCTGCCATGCCGCTGCACCCGGTCGGAAAGGCAGAGGACAATATGGAGCGCGCCTACGCAAGTCAAGGACGCGAGCGCCGGCGGCGGCGCGGCGAAGCGGCGTGGACTTCACGTCGACCGATGCCTATTAGAGGGGGCATGGATTCGCTCGCCTTTACCAAGATGCATGGACTCGGCAACGATTTCGTCGTCATCGACGCCCGCCGGCGCCCGGTTGCGATGGCACCGGACCTTGCGCGGGCGATTGCCGACCGGCGCCAAGGGGTCGGCTGCGATCAGTTGATCGTGATCGAGCGGCCGACGATGGCGGACGCGGACGCCTTCATGCGCATCTTCAATGCCGACGGCGGCGAAGTTGGCGCTTGCGGCAATGCCGCCCGCTGCATCGCTGCGCTGTTGATGCAAGAGACCGGGACCGGCGGCCGCATCGGCCTTGAGACAGCGGCCGGGCTCATTCACGCGCACGCAGCCGCTGGCGGCAACGTCAGTGTCGACTTGGGTCGGGTCAGGACCGACTGGCAGGCGATCCCGCTGGCGGAAGCCCGCGACACGCTGCACCTCGACGTCACCGCAGGCGCGCTTGGCGACGGCGTTGCGGTCTCGGTCGGCAACCCGCATATCGTCTTCTTCGTTGCCGATGCAGACGCGGTGCCGCTGGCCGAGCTCGGGCCTCAGATTGAACATCATCCGCTGTTCCCCGAGCGCACCAACGTCGAAGTCGTGCAGGTGCTGGGACCTAGCGCCTTGCGCGTGCGTGTCTGGGAGCGCGGCGCCGGCATCACGCGCGCCTGCGGCACCGGTGCCTGTGCCGCCGCGGTTGCCGCCGCGCGGCGTGGCTTGAGCGAACGCCGGGTCGAGGTCTTGATGGATGGCGGTCCGCTGCAGGTCGAATGGCGGGCGGACGGCACCGTCTGCCTGACCGGCCCGGTGGCAACCAGCTTCACCGGCAGCCTCGCGCCGATGGGACTCTCAGCAGCGGAGCAGCCGTGACGACAAGCCAGCCGCCCGAAATCATCACCTTCGGCTGCCGGCTCAACGCACTGGAGTCGGAAGTGATCCGCGCGACCGGCACCGCCGCCGGATTAGGCGACGCGCTCGTGGTCAACACCTGCGCGGTGACGGCAGAGGCCGTCCGCCAGGCGCGCCAGGCGATCCGCAAACTGCGCCGCCAGCATCCAGCACGGCCAATCATCGTCACCGGCTGCGCGGCACAGCTCGACCCGAACACATTTTCACGCATGCCCGAGGTCGATCGCGTCATTGGCAACCGGGAGAAGATGGACGCGGCAATGCTGGCGCGCCGCGATCAGGCGCTGGCGGTGGGCGACGTGAGCGTGCCGTCGGCGATGGATCAGCCGCTGGTCGATGGCCTCGACGGCCGTGCCCGCGCCTTCGCCCAGGTGCAGACCGGCTGCGACCATCGCTGCACGTTCTGCATCGTGCCGACAACGCGCGGACCCAGCCGCAGCGTCGCACCCGACCGGATCGTGCACCAGGTGCGCCTGCTGGTCGAACGCGGCTACCGCGAAGTCGTGCTGACCGGGATCGACCTCTGCTCCTACGGCGCCGATCTCAACGGCGAGCGGCTGGCGCTGGGGCAGTTGGTGCGCCGGATCCTGCGCGCAGTGCCAGAGTTGCCGCGCTTGCGGCTCTCGACCCTCGATCCTGCGGCGATCGATGCGGATCTGTTTGCAGCTCTTGCCGACGAGCCGCGGCTATTGCCCTATTGGCACCTGAGCCTGCAGGCGATGGATGACCTGGTGCTGAAGCGGATGCGGCGCCGGCACAGCCGCGCCGATGTCTTTGCACTCACTGAGCGGGCGCGCCGCCTGCGGCCGGAGATCACCTTCGGTGCCGACCTGATCGCGGGCTTCCCAACCGAGACGGAAGCGATGTTCGCCGAGACGCTTGCGGGTGTCACCGTGCTCGGCCTCGCCCGCCTGCATGTGTTTCCTTATTCGCCGCGCGAAGGCACGCCGGCGGCGCGCATGCCGCAGATCCCGCGTGCGGTGCGCGAGGAGCGGGCCAGGCGGCTGCGCACCCGCGGCCTTGAGCTTTCACGGGCGTTTCTCATGAGCCGAGTCGGCGCCGTCGCCCAAGTCCTGGTCGAGACCGAAGGCCGCGGCCGCTGCCCGCAGTTTGCGCCCGTGCGCCTGCGCTTCGAAGCCGCGCCCGGCAGCATCGTCGCTGCGCGAATGGTCGGCACCGAGGATGACCACCTGATTGGCGAGCGCGCGGCATGACCGGATCGCAGGCGTCCGAAACGGAGAAGGCCGGCTGGGCCGTCCGGCTGCGGCACGGCCTGTCGCGATCGTCGGCCAAGCTGACAACTGGCATCGGCGAGTTGTTCGGCAAGCGCCGCCTCGATGACGAGGCGCTGGAGGAACTGGAAGAGCTCCTGATCGGTGCCGATCTCGGCGTCAAGACCGCCGCCGCGGTCACACAGCGGCTCGCCAAGGCGCGCTTCAACCAGGAAGTCGGCGCAGACGAGGTCCGCACCGTTTTGGCTGATACGATCGCCGAGATCCTCGTGCCGGTCGCACAAACGATTGCGCTCAGCGATGCGCATAAGCCGCACGTGATCCTGGTCTGCGGCGTCAACGGCTCCGGCAAGACGACAACGATCGCCAAGTTCGGCCGTCTGTTTCATGGCCTTGGGCTGAAGGTCATCTTTGCCGCCTGCGATACCTTTCGTGCCGCCGCCATCGAGCAGTTGCAGATCTGGGGCGACCGCATCGGCTGTCCGGTGCTGACCCGGCCGCCCGGCGCCGACTCCGCCAGCCTTGCCTTCGATGCGATGCTGCTGGCGCAGGCGGAGCGCGCCGATGTGCTGCTGATCGACACCGCCGGCCGGCTGCAGAACAAGGCACACCTGATGGCGGAGCTGCAAAAGATCGTCCGCGTCCTGCAGAAGCATGATCCAAAGGCGCCGCACGACTGTATCCTCGTCATCGACTCAACGGTCGGTCAGAACGCGCACAACCAGGTCGAGGTCTTTCGCGACATGGTGAACGTGACCGGCCTCGTGGTCACCAAGCTCGACGGCTCGGCGAAAGGCGGCGTGGTCGTGGCGTTGGCGGAGCGGTTCGGTCTGCCGGTCTATGCCGTCGGCGCGGGCGAAGGCATGGACGACATGCAAGCGTTTGATCCGCAGGCGTTCGCGCGCGGGCTGCTCGGGCTTGAGGCTTGACGAGCGGTCTGGCGCCGGCTCCGTTGCCCGATCCGGTCAGGGGCCGGCCGGGTTCGGGGCAGGGATCCGATCAGAGGCACGCGCGGGGAGGTGTTAACTCGTGGCCTTGAACGTCGTCCGCCGCCTTCTCGGCAGGCCTGGCGAACGCCAGCTGCCGGCGCGCATCCGGGCCGCCATTGCCGAGCAGGAGCGCCAGGCGGAAATCCTGATCGGCTGGCTGCAGCTGGGCTTGGTGGCGTTTGTCCTAGCGCTTTACACGCTGTCGCCGAAAACCTCGCTAGGCACGCCCTTCCGACCCGTCCCCTACGTCCTCGGCGCCTTTCTGCTCGCTGGCATCGTGCGGGTCATGCTCTCGCACCGCCGCCTGATGCCGGGCTGGTTCCTCATTGTCGGCGTCATGATCGATATGGCGCTCCTGATGGGGCTGATCTGGAGCTTCCACATTCAGTACATGCAGCCGGCGCCCTTCTATCTGAAGGCACCGACGCTGCTCTACGCATTCATCCTGATCGCGCTGAGAGCGTTGCGCTTTGATCCGATCTATGTGGTCGCCGCCGGCCTGTCGGCCGCCACGGGTTGGACGGTGCTGGTCGGCTACGCGCTCATGAGCGCAGAGCCGCCGCCGGTCACCCGCGACTACGTCGCCTACATGACCCGCAACCTCGTCCTGATCGGCGCCGAGGTCGACAAGATCATCGTCATCCTGCTCGTCACCTGCGTGCTTGCGGTGGCGCTGGTGCGGGCGCGCCGCATGCTGCGCCAAGCGGTCGCCGATGCGACGGTGGCGCGTGACTTAACGCGCTTCGTCGCCCCGGAGGTGGCAGACCGCGTCGCCACATCGGATGCCGCCATCCGCCCGGGCGACGGCGAGGTGAAGACGGCGAGCGTACTGTTCTGCGATATCGAGGGCTTCTCCACGATCTCCGAGCGGCTCGCGCCCGACGTGCTGATGGCGACGCTCAACGCCTATTTCGCCAAGGTGGCAGAAGTGATCGAGCAAAACGGCGGCGTCATCAATCAGTTCTTGGGCGATGCGATGATGATTACCTTCAACACCGCCAGGCCCTTGGCCGATCATGCGGCAGCGGCGGTGAAAACGGCGCTCGCAATCCAAGATCTGGTCCAAGCCGAGCGGTTCGGGCCCGACCTGCAGCTCAAAACCCGCTGCGGCATCAACACCGGGGAGCTCGTCTCCGGCGCCGTCGGCACCGATGTGCGGCTGATCTTCACGGTCTACGGTGACGAAGTGAACATCGCCGCCAGGCTGGAGCAGCTGAACAAGACCTACGGCACCTACGTGCTGGCGACCGAGCAGACAGTGACTGCGGCAGGCATGCAGGCGCGTGGCCGGCCGATCGGCGAGGTGACGGTGCGCGGCCGGCAGGCGCCAGTGCACGTGTTTGCGTTGGATGCGGGAGCAGCGCAGCCCTGAGGGCGCGTTCAAGGCGAAACCTAACCCACTGAATGTACTGGGCTGCGAAGCCTCTCAGGCTTGCTTATTGGGATCTTATGTGATGTTATCGAGACTGCATAAACTGGCTTAACATCTCTATAAATGGACCCTCGCACCAACCCTTACGCGCCGGGCGCTGGTTTCCCGCCGCCTGAGCTTGCGGGCCGTGACGACATTGTTGAGCGCGCAGGCATCGCCCTCGACCGCGTCAAGGTCGGGCGTGCCGCCCGCAGTTTCATCTTCTATGGGCTGCGCGGCGTCGGCAAGACTGTGCTCCTGAACAAGATTCGCCTCGAGGCCGAGGCTCGTGGCTTCGCCACGGTCGAGATCGAAGCACCGGAAGATCGATCTTTGCCTGGCTTGCTTGCCGCGCCGCTGCGAGCAACCTTGCTCCGCCTGAGCCGCGGCGAAGCTGCCCGCGCTGCTTTGGCTTCTGCCTTGCGCGCATTGAGGAGCTTTGTCGACTCCTTCAAGGTCAAGTATCAGGACGTCGAAGTCGGCCTCGACTTCGAGCCCGACAAGGGGATCGCCGACAGTGGCGATCTGGAAGCTGATCTTGCTGACCTTTTTGCCGCCGTTGGCCGGGCTGCCGCCGAGCGGCATACGGCCGTGGTCCTTTCCCTCGACGAACTCCAGTATGTCCCCAAAGAGCACTTGGCCGCTCTGATCTTTGCCTTCCACCGGCTCAGCCAACGCCAATCTCCCGTAACCATGATTGCCGCCGGCCTGCCCCAGCTCGTCGGGCAGATGGGCCGGGCGAAGTCCTATGCCGAGCGCCTCTTCGAGTTCGCCGCCATCGACCGCCTCGATCCGCCCGCCGCGCGCGCTGCCCTGTGTAAGCCGGCCGAGCGGGAGGGTGTTGCCTACGCCGAAGACGCTGTCGCCGAAATCCTGCGGCAAACCCAAGGCTACCCCTACTTCCTCCAGGAATGGGGCAAGCACGGCTGGAACCTTGCCGATCGGTCGCCAGTTACGCGCTCGGACGCCGATCGCGCGACGGCGTCCGCTTTGGCTGAACTGGACGCCGGATTCTTCCGGGTTCGCTTCGACCGGCTGACGCCGACTGAAAAGCGTTACATGCGGGCGATGGCGGAACTTGGTCCCGGCCCGCATCGGTCAGGAGACATCGCTGAGAAACTTTCACGCAAAGTCACAAGCGTGGCGCCCATCCGCAACAGCCTGATTGCCAAAGGCATGGTCTTCAGCGCCTCACACGGCGACATCCAGTTCACCGTGCCGCTGTTCGACGGTTTCCTGAAGCGGACCATCCCTGTGTTCTGAGTGGCCATCCCCACAAGCAAGCGCAGCACGGCGTGGCGATCCATCGGCATGGCGCGGGCGATGATCCTGGTGCCAAAGGCACGACACCACCCCTACTAACGATCGCCACTTTCTCGCAATTTGCATTCAATGTGTGATCAATGCAATTGACGCGCGTAGCGGCTTTGCGCGAGAATGCGAGCTACAACAACAACACGCAGGCACGGTTTCGGGGGCGAGCCGGTGCATTGCTGCATCGGGTGGAGTGGCATGGCCGAACAAGAAAGCTTCCGCGCGCTCGTCATCGCGCAACAGGAAGGGAAAGTCGTCGCCAACGTCGAGACCTTGCGCGCCGATGCGCTGCCGGCAGGCGATGTGCTGGTGCAGGTGCAGTTCTCCGACCTCAACTACAAGGACGGCTTGGTGCTGAAAGGCCTCGGCAAGCTCGTGCGCAGCTATCCGCACGTGCCGGGCATTGATTTCGTCGGCACCGTGCGCGCGTCCCAGTCGGAGCGCTTCAAGCCAGGCGATGCGGTGATCCTGACCGGCTGGCGCGTCGGCGAGATCCACTGGGGCGGCTATGCGACGCTGGCACGGGTCAAGGCCGACTGGCTGGTACCCCTGCCGCAGGGCCTTTCGCCCCGCCAGGCGATGGCGATCGGCACCGCGGGCTTCACCGCCATGCTGGCGGTCATGGCGCTCGAAGAACACGGCCTCAAGCCTGAGAACAAGGGCGAAGTGCTGATCACCGGTGCCGCCGGCGGCGTCGGCAGCATCGCGACCGCGATCCTGGGCCGGCTCGGTTACCGCGTTGCCGCGGCGACCGGACGCGCCGAGACGCATGGGTATTTGCGCGACCTCGGCGCTACCACGATCGTCGACCGCGCGGAAGTCGAAGCTCCGCCCAAGGGGCCGCTTGGGCCCGAGCGCTGGTCCGGTGCGATCGACAACGTCGGCGGCCAGACGCTGGGCAGCCTGCTCGCGAGCCTTGCCTACTGGGGGAGCTGCGCTTCGGTCGGCAATGCCGGCGGTATCGCGTTCAGCAGCACCGTCATCCCGTTCCTCCTGCGCGGCATCAACCTCTTGGGCATCGACTCTGCCACCTGCCCGTTGGAGCGGCGCCTGACCGCGTGGTCGCGGCTTGCGACCGACCTGCCGCTCGACAAGCTCGAAACGATGGTCAAGGTCGTGGGATTGGGCGAAGTGCCGGCAATGGCGGACCAGATCCTCAAAGGCCAGGTACGCGGCCGCGTCGTCGTCGACGTCACCCAGTGAACGCAGCTACGGCCTTGTTTGACCGGAAAAGACGGGCGCCGCGGCTCGAGAAAGGCGCCCTACTGGCAGCGTTGGTCTTGGTCCTCAGCGCGTGCGCCGACGACGAGACGGCGTACGAGCGCGGGGTCGCCGACTACGAGCCCGTTTACTGCTATGCCTCGCTTGGCGATGCCGATTGCTACCGGCGGCCCTATTTTCGTGACGATCGCCGGCTGATCAACCACTACGGCCCGACGCCGCGCAGCTACGACCGGCCGAAGCCGCCGAAACCGGCCCGGCTCGACCCGCCGCCGCCTGAGCGGAAGACCTCCCGCACGAGCGACGCAAAGGACCCGCCCGCACCCGCCATCTAAGTGCTGCTGACCGTCTTTGGCTGCTTGCGAGGTCGTTGCCGCGGGTGTGGATGCCGACCAGCATCCCCTCATAGCCCTCGCCAACGAACGGCCGGCCGCACGCCTGCTGGTGCAAGGGGCAACGCTACACTAACATTCGGTCCTACACATCTCTCGCGTTCATACTTCTGCGTCCACTTGAATCTAAGTGTTGCACTTTGAATAGCAGCCTTCTACTGCAGCAGATCAAGTGCATTCCGAGCGGCTGATCTGAGGCCCCCCATGGCGATGCAAATCGAAGCGCTGGAGATCGAGAACTACCGCGTATTTCGCCGGGCGAAGCTGACTGATCTGCCCAGCCTAACCGTCATCATTGGGGCCAATGGCTCGGGCAAGTCGACGCTGTTCGACGTTTTCTCGTTTCTGAAAGATGCGCTCGCTCAGAACGTCGTGCAGGCAGTTAACCGAAGAGGTGGCTTCAAGGAACTCGTCAGTCGCGGCGAGAAGGGGCCAATCGTCATTACGGTTAAGTTTCGGGAGGC
Organism: Defluviicoccus sp.; assembly: GCA_029624735.1. Lineage (GTDB taxonomy): Bacteria > Pseudomonadota > Alphaproteobacteria > Rhodospirillales > Defluviicoccaceae > Defluviicoccus. The sequence continues at coordinate 144,884 of JARSSM010000001.1, forward strand.
GGATGGCCCGCTCATAACCTATGACTTAAGGATCGCCTCTGACCAGGGGCGCCCCTTCATCGCGCGCGAACTCTTGAAATACCGGCGAGGTCGACGCGGGCAGCCGTGGCACTTCGTCAATTTCGCGCGCGGTAAGGGCACCGCGATTACGAACGAATCAGCGTACGGGCAGCCGGGCACCAAGGAAGTGCGCGAGGAATATAAACTCGATGATCCATCGGTGCTCGCAATAAAAGGGCTCGGTCAGTTCAAGGAGTTCCGGGTCGTCGCCGACTTCAGGAGCCTGATCGAAAACTGGCACATATCCGATTTCCACATTTCTGACGCCCGGCCGAGTGCCGAGTTCGGTTATGCCGAACATCTCTCAACGCATGGTGAGAATGTCGCTCAAGTCGCCCAGTTCCTGTTCGAGCACCACAGAGACATTTTCGACCATATCCTCGAAAAGATGAAGGAACGCGTGCCCGGCGTGTCGCAGGTCGAACCGAAATCGACCGAAGATGGTCGCCTCGTCCTTCGGTTCCAGGACGGCAGTTTCCGCGACCCCTTCATCGCCCGCTATGTTTCCGATGGCACGATCAAGATGTTCGCCTATTTGGTCCTGCTCTACGATCCGCGCCCGCATCCTTTGCTCGCAGTTGAAGAGCCAGAAAACCAACTATACCCGCAGCTGATGGACGAACTCGCCGAGGAGTTCCGGGATTACGCACGACGGGGCGGGCAAGTATTCGTTTCGACCCACTCTCCGGATTTTTTGAATTCTACCCACCTGAACGAAATCTACTACCTGGTCAAGTCGAGTGGTTTTACTAGTGTCCACCGAGCATCCAACAGCGAGCGGCTGAAACGTCTCGTCGAGGAAGGCGATCGGCCCGGTGAGCTTTGGCGGCAGCGGCTTTTCGAAGAAGAGCCGACGGCATGAACCGAGTCGTCTTTCTTGTCGAGGAACGCTCAATGGCAGCATTCTTGGACATATGGATGAAACAAGTCTTTCCCGATGTGCCCTTCCAGTGCATCCCTCATCAAGGCAAGGCGGATCTCTTGAAAAGCGTTCCGCGCAAACTGAGAGCTTGGCGTGAACCGGACGTCCGCTTCGTCGTGATAATCGACAACGACAACCGCAAATGCGAGCAATTGAAGACTGAACTCCTGAGGGTGTGCCACGAAGCCGGGCGGGACGACGCCCTCATTCGTATAGCCTGCCAGGAACTGGAGGCCTGGTATCTCGGCTCCCCGGAGGCGCTCGCCGCTGCCTTCGCTGACCCCACGTTACCTAACCGGCTTATGAAACCCCGTTTCCGCGATCCGGACCGGCTTTCTAAACCGAGCGAGGTGCTTGCCCGTCTGATACCAGCTTTCCAGAAGGTGAGCGGTGCACGAGCCGTTGCGCGCTACATCGATCGGGAGCGAAACACATCCGCAAGCTTTATGACCTTCGTCGCCGGCATGGATCGCATCGTCGGTTGCTTACCGCCATTGCCGAACGCTCCCGATTGATCCACCCCTGCCTCACGCTGCTCGTGAAGCGCGCTTGCGTTCGAGCTCTTTGAGGAACTTCTTGCGGATGCGGACCGACTTCGGCGTCACCTCGACGAGCTCGTCGGCGTTGATGAACTCAAGCGCAAATTCGAGCGTGGTTTCGATCTTCGGCACCAAGATGATGTTCTCGTCGCTGCCGGCAGCGCGGATGTTGGTCAGCTGCTTCGCCTTCAACGGATTGACGCAGAGGTCGTTGCCGCGGGTGTGGATGCCGACCAGCATCCCCTCGTAGACCTCTGCGCCATGGCCGATGAACAGCCGGCCGCGCTCCTGCAAGTTGAACAGCGCGTAGGCGAGCGCCTTGCCGGTCGCCATCGAGACCAGCGCGCCGTTGGTCCGTTTGCCAAGTTCACCCGCGACCTGCGGACCATAGCTTTCGAAGGCGTGATCCATGACACCGGTGCCCGAGGTGAGCGTGAGAAAGTCTGAGCGGAATCCGATCAAGCCGCGCGTCGGGATCAGGTAGTCAAGGCGGACGCGGCCCTTGCCGTCGGGCACCATGTCCTTGAGCTCGGCGCGGCGCTCGCCCAGCGCCTGCATCACCGCCCCCTGATGCGGCTCCTCGACGTCGACGGTGAGCGTTTCCCATGGCTCGCTCGTCACGCCGTCGATGGTCTTGAGGATGACTTCGGGGCGCGAGATGGCGAGCTCGTAGCCCTCGCGCCGCATCGTTTCGATGAGAATGGCGAGGTGCAACTCGCCGCGGCCGGAGACCTTGAACTTATCCGCACTCTCGGTCGGCTCGACGCGGAGTGCGACGTTGTGCAGCAGCTCCTCGTCCAAGCGCTCGCGCAACGTCCGGCTGGTGACGTACTTGCCTTCGCGGCCGGCGAAGGGCGAGTCGTTGACCTGAAACGTCATGCTGAGCGTCGGCTCGTCGATCGTAAGCGGCGGCAACTGTTCGACCGCGTCCGGGTCGCAGACCGTCTCGGAGATCTTGAGACCTTCGATGCCAGTAAACGCGATAATGTCGCCGGCAGCGGCCTCTGACAGCTCGACCCGCTCCAGGCCGTGGAAGCCCAGAACCTGCAGCAGCCGGGCACGGCGCGGGCCTTCTGCACCCGACACGACGACGGCCGAGTTGCGGCGCACGCGGCCGCGGCGGATGCGGCCGATGCCGATCACGCCGACGTAACTCGAATAATCGAGCGCACTCACCTGTAGCTGCAGCGGTCCGGCGGCGTCGACAGGCGGCGGCGGCACCTTCTCGACGATGATCTGGAACAGAGGCGTCATGTCGGTGCCACGCTCGGCCGAGCGCAGGCTCGCCCAGCCCTCCAGCGCCGACGCGTAGATGACCGGAAAATCGAGCTGCTCGTCGCTGGCGCCCAAGCGGTCAAACAGCTCGAAGGTCTGCTCGACCACCCAGTCGGCGCGCGCACTCGGCCGGTCGACCTTGTTGACGACAACAATCGGCTTGAGGTTGCGGGCCAACGCCTTGCGGGTAACGAAGGTCGTCTGCGGCATCGGCCCGTCGACCGCATCGACCAGCAGGAGCACGGAGTCGACCATGGAAAGGGCGCGCTCGACCTCGCCGCCGAAATCGGCGTGGCCCGGCGTATCGACGATGTTAATGCGAAAGCCCTGCCAGGTGACGGCCGTGTTCTTCGAGAGGATGGTGATGCCACGCTCGCGTTCGAGGTCGTTCGAATCCATCACCCGGTCCGGCTCGGCGGCGCGGGCCGACAGCGTGCCCGACTGCTTCAACAGCTGGTCGACGAGTGTCGTCTTGCCGTGATCGACGTGGGCGATGATGGCGATGTTGCGAAGAGCGCTGATCGCTGCAGTCATGATCCTGTTCGAGCCATGGAAAAAGAGGAAGCGTCGTGCCGCGCGGCTGGGGCTGGCAGCCCCGTGGTTTCCGTCAGCCAGTGGGTTCCGTCACCGAGATGGGCTTGTTTGGAGCCCGCCGCCATCCCCTCTGCGGTGTGCTCATGGTTGCGCCGGCCCCGGAAACAATTCCGCTGACCGGCCGGACACGCGGTAGGCAACGAGGCCAACATACTCCTTCACCGCCAAGTCGACGAGGGTGAGGTTTACGAACACGCTATAAAAATCAAGCGGTGTGCGGAAATCGACCGGGTATGGCGTAACCGGCCAGTCGACGGCGCGGAAGACACCCACTGCGCGCGGCATGTGCGAGGCCGAGGTCACCAGCAGCCACGTTTCGCCCGCTTTCGGCTGCGCGAGGCGGGCGCTGAACAGGGCATTCTCGTACGTGGTTGCCGAGTCGCGTTCGAACAGCACCCGGTCGGCGGCAACGCCCATCCCTTCGAGCCAGGCGCGGACCCGATCGGCCTCGCGCACCGGCGGCAGATCCACGGCAGCAGCGCCGCCGCTGAAAATAACCCGCGCATCCGGATAGCGCTGCGCGAGTGCCACCATCGTCGTCAGCCTTTCGGCGGAGTCGTTGAGCGCGACTTGGCCGCGCGCCTCGGTGATGGTGGCATCGATGCTGCCGCCGAGGACGACGATGCCGTCGACCCGCGCCGGCAGGACGGCCGGGAAGCGCTCTTCGAGCGGTTGCATCAGCCAGGTGCCGAGCGGAAGAACGCCGGCGCTCACCAGTACGGCCGCGGCTCCCACCAGCAGCCGGCCACCGAAGCGGCGGCGGCCCAAGGCCAGGGCGAGGAGCGCGATCGCGAGCAGCAGCACGAGGAAATTGCCGGGCCGCGCGATCAGCCAGAGAGCCTTGCCGACAATCATGAACACGCAAGACCCTCCCCCGGCACTCGCGTCGTCAGCTCAGATGGGGGCGCCGGCGGTTCACGGACGGCATTGGCCGTGGCCGCGGACGATGTACTTGAAGCTGGTGAGCTGTTCGACGCCGACCGGGCCGCGCGCGTGCAGCTTGCCGGTCGCAATGCCGATTTCCGCCCCCATGCCGAACTCGCCGCCGTCGGCGAACTGGGTCGAGGCGTTGATCAACAAGATGGCGCTGTCGAGCCGGCTGACGAAGGCTTCCGCCGCGCCCGCATCCTCGGTGATGATGGCTTCGGTGTGCTGAGAGGAATGGCGCTGGATGTGAGCGATTGCTTCTTCCAGGCCGTCGACGATGCGCACCGAAAGGATGGCGTCCAAGTATTCCGTGTCCCAGTCGGCCTCGCTTACGGGAAGCACGCGGGCGTCGAGGGCTTGGGTTGCCGCATCGCCGCGGATCTCGCAGCCGGCCGCGATCAGATCGTCCAGGATCGGCGGCAGCAGGCGGGCGGCAATGGCGCGGTCGATGAGAAGCGTTTCCGTCGCCCCGCAGATGCCGGGCCGGCGCATCTTGGCGTTAAACGTGACGCGCCGTGCCATCTCGGCGTCGGCCTGGGCGTGAATGTAAGTATGACAGATGCCTTCCAAGTGCTTGAACAGCGGCACCCGGCTCTCCGCCGTCACCCGCTCGATCAAGGATTTGCCGCCGCGCGGGACGATGACATCGATCCATTCGGTCATCCGCAGCATCGCGCCGACGGCAGCACGATCGGCGGTCGGCACCAGCTGGATCGCGGCATCAGGCAAGCCCGCCGCGGCCAAGCCTTCGCTCAAGCACGCCATGATCGCGAGCGATGACTGCAGGCTTTCGGAGCCGCAGCGCAGGATCGCCGCATTGCCGGCCTTGAGGCAGAGCGCGCCCGCGTCCGCGGTGACGTTGGGGCGCGACTCATAGATGACGCCGATCACGCCCAGGGGCGTGCGCACGCGCTCGATCGCAAGGCCGTTCGGCCGCTTCCAGGCGGCGATCACCTGGCCGACCGGGTCCGGCAACAGCGCGATCTCGTCCAGGCCCTTGGCCATTGCCTCGATGCGCGCCTCGTTCAACACCAGCCGCTCGACCAGCGCCGCGTTCAGACCGCGGGCGCGCGCCGCTTCAACGTCACGGGCATTCGCGGCGAGGATGGCTGGCGCGTGCGTGCGGATCGAGCGCGCAGCCGCACTCAACGCCTCGTTCTTGGCAGCCGTCGTTGCCGTCGCCAGCACGCTCGCGGCGGTGCGCGCCTTGCGGCCGAGGCACTCCATCATGGCGGCGATATCAGCCTCCGGCTGCTTCGTCGTCGGCGATGGTGCCAGTGCGGCCTGCCCGCTCATGCCATATCCTCCCGCTCCAGGGTGAGATCGTCCCGATGGATGATCGCGTTGCGGCCGCGGTAACCGAGACAGGCCTCGATCTCACTGCTCTTGCGGCCCATGATGCGGCGTACGTCGGCGGCCGCGTGCGCGCTCAAGCCCTTGCCGAGGAGCCTCCCTTCGGCAGTGCGCACCTCGACCGCGGCACCGCGGCTGAATTCACCGACGACGCCGACGACACCGGCCGGCAACAGGCTCTTGCCGTTGCCGAGTGCGCGCACCGCGCCGGCATCGACGACGATCGCCCCTTGTGGCTTCAAGGTGCCGCCGATCCAGCGCTTGCGTGCGGCCTGCGGCGTCGCCTGCGGCAGAAACCAAGTGCACCTGGCGCCGTCCTCGATCCGCTTGAGCGGCGAGAGCGCATGGCCATCGGCGATCACCATGCGGCAGCCGGCGTTCACCGCAATGCGGCCGGCGGCGATCTTGGTGATCATACCGCCGCTGCCGAAGCCGTTGGCTGTCTCGCCCGCCATCGCTTCCAGCTGCGGCGTGATTTCGTGCACCTCCGCAATCGGCTCGGCGCCCGGGGTCTTGTGCGGATCGGCGGTGTAGAGGCCGTCGACATCGGACAGCAGGACGAGCGTATCGGCGCTCACCATGTCGGCGACACGCGCGCTCAAGCGATCGTTGTCGCCGAAGCGGATCTCGTCGGTCGCGACAGTATCGTTCTCGTTGATGAGCGGCACCGCGCCCAGCTCCAGGAGCGTCGTCAGCGTGTTGCGGGCATTGATGTAGCGCCTGCGGTCCTCGCTGTCGGCGAGCGTCAACAGAACCAGGGCAACCGTAATGTCGTGGCGGCCGAGCAGCTCCTGGTAGGCATGCGCGAGGCGGATCATGCCGGTCGCGGCCGCTGCCTGCTTTTCCTGCAGGCGCAGCACCCCGGTGGCAAAGCGCAGGTGCCGGCGCCCGAGCGCGATCGCGCCCGAGGAGACGATCAGAACCTCCTGGCCACGGGCGCGGCACCGCGCGATGTCATCGACGAGCGCGTCCAGCCAGGCGCGGCGCAGCTCGCCCGTGGTCTCGTCGACGAGGAGCGTCGAGCCGATCTTGACCACCAGCCGATGCCCATCGGCGAGCGCCCGGCTCTCGCGAACAAGGGTCACGGCACTGTCTCCGGCGTTCTCTCGCCAGCGGTCGCGGCGACGCCTTCGACGTGCACAAGCCGCGCGATCGCGGCGGTGACGGCATCGACGCCGGCCCCAGTCGCCCCGGAGGCAGCCAGCACCGTCGCCCCACCGGCAGCGGCTACCAGGGCCTGGCGGCGCTCCGCGAGCTCAGCCGGATCGATCGCATCGGTCTTGTTGAGGACGATCAGCTCCGGCTTCTCGGCCAACCCGGCGCCATAGGCCTCCAGTTCGTGCCGGATGGTGCGGTAGGCGGCAGCGACATCCGCCGCGGTGCCGTCGACCAGGTGGACGACGACGCGGCAGCGCTCGATGTGGGCGAGGAAGCGATCGCCCAACCCGGCGCCTTCGTGCGCGCCCGCAATCAGGCCAGGGATGTCGGCCAGCACGAACGGCGCCGGCACCGCCTCGACAAGGCCGAGGTAAGGGTGCAGCGTGGTGAAGGGATAGGCCGCGACCTTCGGCCGCGCGCGCGAGACGGCGGCCAAGAGCGTCGATTTGCCGGCATTCGGCAGACCGACCAAGCCGGCATCGGCCAACAGCTTCAGGCGCAAGATGATGGTGAAGTCTTCAGCCGGCTGGCCCGGGTCGGCCCGGCGCGGCGCCCGGTTGGTCGAGGACTTGAAGTGCGCGTTGCCGAGGCCGCCGCGGCCGCCGCGGGCGATGACGGCACGCTGCCCGGGCGCGACGAGATCGGCGAGCAGGCCCTCGCCGTCCTCGGTGAGGATCTCCGTGCCGACCGGCACCTTGAGCACGACATCGGCACCGCGGGCGCCGGTGCGGTTGCGGCCGGCACCGTGGCCGCCACGGCCGGCCTTGAAGTGCTGGCGGAAACGATAATCGATCAGCGTGTTGAGCGCGGGCACGGCTTCCGCAACGACATCGCCGCCGTCGCCGCCGTCACCGCCATCGGGTCCGCCGAAGGGAATACAGCGCTCGCGCCGGAACGACAGGCAGCCGTTGCCGCCGCTGCCGCTCCACACCATGACCCTGGCCTGGTCGATGAACTGCACGCGCGAACGATCCTGAAACGCTATGCCGGCGCGTCATTCGCGCACGCCTTGGCCGCCGGCTGCAGGCGCCCGCGCCTGAGCTTACGCCAGCGGCTCGATCGCGACGTAGGTCCGCTGCAAGGCCTTGCGATGAAACACGACGCGGCCCTCGACGAGGGCGAACAGCGTGTGGTCCTTGCCGATGCCGACACCAGCACCCGGGTGAAACTTGGTCCCGCGCTGGCGGATGATGATGTTGCCCGGAATGACCGTCTGGCCGCCGAACTTCTTCACGCCGAGACGGCGGCCGGCGCTGTCGCGCCCGTTGCGCGAGCTGCCGCCTGCTTTCTTGTGCGCCATCGCTTCGTTCTCCTCAGACTTCGTCGGCTGTCGCCGCAGCGGCCGGGGCTTCGCTTGCCACTGCCACCGGTGCTTGCGCGCGCGGCTCGGGTGCCGTGCCGTCGGCGCTGATCGCGGTGATGCGCACGACCGTCTGCTCCTGGCGGTGACCGCGCAGCCGGCGGTAGTTCTGCCGGCGCTTTTTCTTGAACACCAGTATCTTGGCGCCGCGCTGCTGTGCCAGCACTTCTCCGAACACGCGCGCCACGTCCGGCACTTCGGCGCCGATCAGGGGCGGTGCGGCCGTTCCGGCAAGCATGAGGACATCGTCGAAAGCAACGACATCGCCGGGCGCACCGGCCAGCCGCTCGATGACGATGCGGTCGTTCTCGGCAACGCGATGCTGCTTGCCGCCGGTGCGTATGATTGCGTACATGCCCGTGACCACGAAAACAAATTTACCCGTCCGCGCCTTATCACGAGGCGCGGCCATGAGCGCGGGACTATAGGGGCTCGCGCACGCTTGTCAACCACCGCCGCCGGCCGAAACCTCGGCTCCGCCGCGCAATCACCCGGGCGAATACCGATCACGCATTTCGCGCTTCAACGTCTTGCCGGCGACGTTGCGCGGAAACTCGTCATAGAAGACGACATCGGTGATGCGCTGAAACTTGGCGCCGACCCGCGTGTTGGTCCAGGTGCGCAATTCGTCCGCCGTCACCGCAGCGCCGCTGCGCAGGACGACCGCTGCGACCGGAACCTCGCCCCACTTGGCGTCCGGGGCGCCAAACACCGCCACTTCGCGCACGTCCGCATGCTGGCCGATCACCTCCTCGATGTCGCGCGGGTAGACGTTGACGCCGCCCGAGAGGATCATGTCCTTGATCCGGTCGACGAGATAGAGATAACCCTCGTCATCGCAGTAGCCGGCATCCCCGGAGTAGAGCCAGCCGTCGCGGATCGCCTTCGCCGTCAGGTCCGGCCGCTTGTAGTAGCCCGGCATCAGGCACGGGCTGCGGCCGACGATCTCACCCACCTCGCCCGGAGCGGCGTCGGTGCCGTCCTCGCGCACGATCTTGATTTCCATGAACGGCGGCGGGCAGCCGACAGAGCCTTCCTTGCGGATCGAATCGTGCTTATCCAGCACCGTCATCAAGCCCTCGGTCAGGCCGTAGAGCTCGTAGAAGCGGCCCGGCAGCAGCTCGTTGATCCGCTTCTTGTGCTCAATCAGCAGCGGCGCACCGATGTTGTGCAGCATCTCAAGCGACGATAGCTTCTCCGGCGTGAACGCCTTGCTGTCCAGGACCTGGATGATCTGCGCCGGCACCATGACGATGTGGGTCACTTTCTCGGTCGCTATCGTCTCGATGACCGCCTCGGCATTGAAGGTTTCGTGCAGGATGTAGCTCGCCCCGGCAAACATCCACGGCATCAGATCGACCATCGCGCCGTTGAAGACGATCGAGCCGGCATGGAGGACGACGCTCTCCGGGATGACGCGGAAGCTCATAGCGAAGATCATGCAATACATCGCCCGCACATAGTGGCTGTGGACAATGCCCTTCGGCAGCCCGGTGGTGCCGCTCGAGTACATGATGTTGAAGATGTCATGCTCGGTCAGGCCAGTCTCCGGTGGATTGTCCTCGCTCGCATCGGCAACGAAGGTCTCGTAGGAGCGGAAGCCTTGAGGCGGCGCGCCATCGCCGACGAGGATCCAGCGATCGGCCGCGATCGCCGGCAGCTGCGGGCGGATGCGCTGGAACGTCTCGGTAAAGCTGACATGGCCCAGGACGAGGACGGTGTCGGAGTCGGCCAGCAGGGAGATCAGGCCTGCGTCCTGCAACAACGGGCTCATCGGCACGATGACGGTGCCGCTCTTGGCAGCGGCCCAGTACGCGGCCATCAGCTGGGTGCAGTTCGGCAGCACGGTTGCGACCTTGTCGCCCTTGCGCAGACCCGCCGCCAAAATCGCGTTGGCGAGCTTGTTCACGTAGGCGTTGAAGGCCTGGTAGGTGAAGCGTTGGTCGCCGCAGACAAACGCCAAGTGGTCGCCGCGAAAGCGCGCGTGCCTTGGCAACAGCATCCCGATGTGCATGGCCGCCCCTTGCGAAGATTAAGTCCCTGACCTGCGGCCGACGATACACCAGCCCGGCCAGCCTTGACAAACCGGCACCGGTGCGGACCTGTTCCGCGCATCAACTGACAAGGCTGTCCGGATCCATGGATGGCCGGCGAAGGCCGGCCATGACGATGAAAAGGGCTGCGGAGCGTCTCCCTCCCCGCCATCACGTGCGCTCGCGAACGCGCCGCCTGGCCTTGCGCTGGTGGTGCGGTAGAAGCCGAAGGAGTACGCCGGAGGCCGGATCCGGCCGCCATCGGCTCAGACGTCGAGGTTGGCGACGTTGAGCGCGTTGTCCTCGATGAACTCGCGCCGCGTTTCGACGGTATCACCCATCAGCGTCGAGAAGACCTCCTCGGCATTATCGGCATGGCTGATGCGGACCTGAAACAGCGAGCGCGCGTTCGGATCCAGCGTCGTGTGCCACAGCTGATCGGCGTTCATCTCCCCCAACCCCTTGTAGCGCTGGATCGCCACACCGCGGCGGCCAACGTCCATCACCGCTTCGACAAGGCCAAGCGGGCCGGTGATCGGGTGCTCCTTGTCCTTGACGAGGAGCACGCCCGGCTTTCGATAGATCTCCTGCAGCATGTCGATCTTGGCGCTGATCTTGCGCGCCTCGCCGGTCTCGATCAGCTTGGCATCGATGACGTGGCGCTCGGCAACGCCGCGCACCGTGCGGCTGAAGGCAAGCCCGCCCGCCGTCACCTCGCCGCGCCAACCGCGCTCGCCGGGCTTCTCCAGGGCATCGAGCTGGGCGGCCACCGCCGCCGCTGCCGCTGCCGCCCGCTCTGGATCGCTGAGCGTCCGCGGATCCAATGCGCCTGCGATCGCCGCCTGCTCCAACAGGTGGAGCGGCAGGTGCTGCGCCAAGCGGCGCAGCCGGCTGGTAACGGAGCGGGCCTCGTCGACGAGGCGGCGTAGATCGGCGCCCGCCATCTGCTCGCCGCCGTGAGTGGTGAAAACCGCGCCCTCCTGGATCGCTGCTGTCATCAGGTGATCTTCGAGCGCACCATCGTCCTTGAGGTAAACCTCGGACGAGCCGCGCTTGGCGCGGTAGAGCGGCGGCTGGGCAATGTAGAGGTAGCCGCGATCGATGATGTCCGGCATCTGCCGGAAGAAGAACGTAAGCAAGAGCGTGCGGATGTGGCTGCCGTCGACATCGGCATCGGTCATCAAGATGATCTTGTGGTAGCGGCACTTGCCGATGTCGAAGTCTTCCCGGCCGATGCTGGTGCCGAGAGCCGCAATCAGCGTGCCGATCTCGGCCGAGCTCAGGATCTTGTCGAAGCGCGCCCGCTCGACGTTGAGGATCTTGCCCCGGAGCGGCAGGATTGCCTGGTTGGCACGGTTGCGCGCCTGCTTCGCCGTGCCGCCGGCCGAATCCCCCTCGACGATGAACAGCTCGCTGCGGGCCGGGTCGCGCTCCTGGCAATCGGCGAGTTTGCCCGGCAGCGAGGTGATGTCGAGCGCGCCCTTGCGCCGCGTCAACTCGCGCGCCTTGCGCGCCGCCTCGCGCGCTGCCGCCGCTTCGACGATCTTGCCCAGGACCTTCTTGGCTTCGGTCGGGTTCTCCTCGAACCAGCGGTCAAGCTGCTCGCCGACGATCGACTCAACGACCGGGCGCACCTCCGAGGAAACCAGCTTTTCCTTGGTCTGAGAGGAGAATTTCGGGTCTGGCACCTTGACCGAAAGCACGCATGTCAGGCCCTCGCGGGCGTCGTCGCCGGTGATCGCGATCTTGTCCTTCTTCGCCCAGATGGCCGAGTAGGCCTGGACCGTGCGCGTCAGCGCGCCGCGGAAGCCGGCCAGATGGGTTCCGCCGTCCCGCTGCGGGATGTTGTTGGTGAAGCACAGCATCGTTTCGTGGAAGCTGTCGTTCCACTGCAGCGCCGCTTCGACCACCAGCCCGTCCTTCTCGCCGCGGACCATGATCGGTGCGGCGAACATCGGCGCCTTGGAGCGGTCGAGATAGGCGACGAAGGCCTTGAGGCCGCCTTCATAATGCAGATCAAGCTGGCGCGGCTCAACGGCGCGGGTATCGATCAGCTTCATCCGCACGCCGGAATTGAGAAAGGCCAGCTCGCGCAGGCGGTGTTCGATGGTGGCGTAATCGAACTCGGTCATCGAAAAGACGTGCGCAGACGGAAGGAACGTCAGCTGCGTTCCCGTCTGCGCCGCTCCCTGAGCCGAGGGGGCGGTGTCGCCGACGACAGCCAGCGGCGCTTCCGCATCGCCGTCGCGGAAGCGCATGAAGTACTCGTGCCCATCCCGGCGGATGCGCAGCTCCAGCCATTCCGAAAGCGCGTTGACGACCGAGATGCCGACGCCGTGCAGGCCGCCCGAGACCTTGTACGAATTGCTGTCGAACTTGCCGCCGGCATGCAGCCGGGTCATGATCACTTCTGCTGCCGAGACCCCTTCCTCCTCGTGCAGATCGACTGGAATGCCGCGGCCGTTATCGGTCACGGTCACTGAGCCATCGGCGTTCAGCTGGACGACGATCTCCGTGCAGTAGCCGGCAAGCGCTTCGTCGATCGCGTTGTCGACCGCCTCGTAGACCATGTGGTGCAGGCCGGAGCCGTCATCGGTGTCGCCAATGTACATCCCAGGCCGCTTGCGCACGGCTTCGAGGCCACGCAGCACCTTGATCGAGGTGGCGTCGTAAACATCCCCTGCAGGCGCGGTCGTTTCGCTCATGAGGTTCGCAAGGCTCCCTTCAAACCGCCGCTGCCGCGGCGGCCGCGCGTGCCGGCGCCGCGGCGCCAACGGTAAAGAACTGCGCCCGGCCGGCGAGCGGCGCGAACACGCCGGCATCGGTTCCGGCGTACCACGCCTGACCGCCGACGGCCTCGACGCACTCGAACAGGGCCTGGCGGTGCCAGGGGTCGAGGTGCGCCGCCACCTCGTCGAGCAGCAGCAACGGCGCCGCCGAGCGCTCCCGGCGCTGCAGCCGGGCACTCGCGAGAACCAGTGCAATCAGGAGCGCCTTCTGCTCTCCCGTCGAGCACGTCCGCGCCGGCCGGCCGGACGCGGCATGGGTGACGGCAACCTCGGCGCGGTGCGGCCCGACGCCGGCGCCGCCGGTCTCGGCATCGCTGCGGCGCGCAGCAGCCAGCGCCACGCGCAGTCGATCCTCGACGGCGAGCGCCGGCTGCTCGTCGAGCCAGCCCTCAACCGCTCCCGCAACGGCGACGGCAGCGGCCGGAAACGGCCGGGCTTCGGCGCCGGCCCCGGTCAGCCGCTCCGCCGTCTCCCGGCGGGCAGCCGCGATCGCGACGCCATGGCCCGCCATCGTCTTCTCCAGTGCGGCAAGCCAGGATGCCTCCCGCGTGCCCGCGCGCAAGAGCCGGGATCGTTCCTGCATCGCCCGCTCATACGAACTCAAGCGGCCGGCGTGAGACGGGTCGGAGCCGAACACCAGGCGGTCAAGGAAGCGCCGGCGCGCCCCGGCGCCGTCCATGAACAACCGGTCCATATCGGGCGTCAGCCACAAGACACTCGTCACTGCCGACAGTGCTGCCTGGCTGCGTGCCCGCTCGCCGTTGATCCGTACCTCGCGCCGCTCGTGACCCGCGCCGTCTGCCGCGCAGCCGGTCCCGACATCGATCGGCCCGTCCGCCGTGCGCAGTCTAGCTGCCACTGCCCACGCCGGCACCGGCTCGCCATCCGCCGGCCGCCACGCCAACTCGTCCATCCGTGCCCGGCGCAGGCCGCGGCCCGGCGAGAGCAGCGACAGCGCCTCGAGGATGCTCGTCTTGCCGGCGCCGTTGCACCCGGTCAGCACGACCGGCGCCGGTTCCGTCTCGAGCCGCAGGCCGTGATGGCAGCGAAACGCACTGAGGTTGAGGCGCGCCACCGACGGCACGCCCGCAGCCGTCCCACGATCGCCGCCTTCCGCCGCGCGATCACACAACCCCGCGATGTCGTGCAAGGGCACCCTTGTCCATCGATCAGACGCGCATCGGCATCAGGACGTACAGCGCACTGGCATCGCCGAGTTCCTGGATGATCGTCGGCGCACCGGAATCGGCCATCAGGAGGCGCGCGCTCTCGCCGCGGATCTGCTGCGCGATATCGAGGAGATAGCGTGAATTGAAGCCGATCTCCATCCCCTCGCCGGCGTATTGGACCTCGATCTCCTCAGTCGCGCTGCCGTGATCCTGGCTGGTCGCCGTGAGGACGAGGACACCGTCCGCCACCTTCAGCTTCACCGCTCGGGTCCGGTCGCTGGAGATGGCTGACACACGATCGACTGCGGCCGCAAACGGCTTGCATTCGACATCCAGCTGCTTGTCGTTGTGCAGGGGGATCACCCGCCCGTAGTCGGGGAAGGTGCCGTCGATCAGCTTTGAGGTCAGCACCGCCCGGCCGGCGGCAAACCGCACTTTCGAGTCCGAGAGCGCGATTTCGACCTCGGCGTCGGCATCCTCCAAGATCGCCCGCACCTCCGCCACCGTCTTGCGCGGCACGATGATGCCGGGCATGCCGGCGGCGCCGGTCGGCTGCGGGACATCGACACTGGCGAGCCGGTGGCCGTCGGTGGCGACCGCGCGCAAGACCTCGACACCATCGCGCGTGCACGTGTGCAAATAGATGCCGTTCAGGTAATAGCGCGTTTCCTCGGTCGAAATGGCGAACCGGGTCCGATCGATCAGACCGCGCAACGCATCGGCTTGGAGGCGGAAACGGTAGGGCAGCTCGCCGCCCGACATCAGCGGGAAATCCTCGACCGGCAGGCAGGCCAGCGTGAACCGCGAGCGATCGCAGCGAAGCGCCAGCCGCTCGCCGCCGTCAACGCTCTCCAGATCGACGGACGCCCCGTCGGGGAGCCTGCGAACGATGTCGTGCAGGGTGTGGGCGGGCGCGGTCACGGCGCCTTCGCCCTGCACCTCGGCGGTGACCCCGTCCATCACCTCCAGGTCCATGTCGGTGGCCTTTAGGCGCAATTCGCCGGAATCGGCCTCGAGCTTGACATTCGAGAGGATCGGAATCGTCGTTCGACGCTCGACCACGCTCTGCACGTGACCAAGGGCTTTCAACAGTGCGGCGCGGTCGATGGTAAGTTTCATCGTCTTGGAATTCCGAGGCAATCCGATCCCGCGGCGGCCAACGAGATGCCCTCACGCGGGCCGTCTTGTGGCAATCGAGATCCCGTGCCGCCGCGATGACGGATATCAAGTCTCTTCACTGCCGGCGCACTATAGCAGACCCTGCACGCACCTGCAGCGTGTTCGTGCGCGGTCCGAAGCGATTACGCCGGCGAAGTCTATCCTTGCAGGATCCGGCGCAGGAGTTCCAGGTCCTCGGCGAAGGCAGCGTCCTGGGTCTTGATCTCCTCCACCTTGCGCACGGCATGCATGACCGTTGTGTGGTCGCGACCGCCGAACTTGCGACCGATTTCAGGCAGCGAGCGCGACGTGAGTTGCTTCGCGAGATACATGGCGACTTGGCGCGGCCGCGCTACCGAGCGGGCCCGACGCGCGGAGTGCATGTCGGCAATGCGGACGTTGTAGTGCGAGGCTACCTGCTTTTGGATTTCGTCGATCGTGACGCGTCGGTCGTTGGCCCGCAAGAGGTCGTGCAGGACCTCCTGGGTCGTCTCGATGGTGACGTCGCGGCCCATCAGTTGCGAATGCGCAACGACACGGTTGAGCGCCCCTTCGAGTTCGCGGACGTTGGATGTGATCCGGTGCGCGAGGAACTCCTTGACCTTGCGCGGAACGACGACCCCGAACTGCTCCGCCTTCGATTCAAGGATGCCCAGGCGCAGTTCGTACGTCGTGGCGTGAATATCGGCGACCAGTCCGCAGCTCAGGCGCGACTTGAGGCGCTCCTGCATCCCCTCCAAATCGCTCGGCGACTTGTCGGCAGAGAGCACGATCTGCCGGCCCTGATCGACCAAGGTGTTGAAGGTATGGAAGAATTCCTCCTGTGTCGAATCCTTGCCGGCGATGAACTGGACGTCATCGATCATCAGTACGTCGACCGAACGGAACTGTTCCTTGAAATCGACCGTGCTTTGCTCACGCAAGGCACGGATAAAGCGATACATGAACTTTTCCGCCGACAGGTAGATCACCGAGCGTCCCGGCTGACGGGTGTGAATGTGCCAGGCGACCGCATGCATCAGATGCGTCTTGCCGAGGCCGACGCCGCCATAGAGGAACAGCGGGTTGAAGGGAACGTTTGTCGCCTCTGCCACCCGGCGCGCGGCGGCATAGGCAAACTCGTTCGGTTTGCCGACGACAAAGCGATCGAAAGTGCAGCGGGGATCGAGCGGAGCGGCGATATCGATTACGCCCGTCTCGCGCCCGCCGTTGGCACGCTCCTGAGCATTCTCTGCGCGCGCAGGCTGGGCGTTGGATCGCGCGGACTTGGCGATCGCGGCTTCGGCCGCGCCTTGCCCGCGCTCGTCCGCCTTGCACCTGCCCGGCGCCGGCGTGGCCGGCTGCCCACACACCCGCGACGGCTGCACGACGAACTCGATACTCTTGACGGCCGGGTTCTGGTCCAACCACAGGCTGCGCAAGCGGTCGGCATAGTGGGCAATCACCCAGTCGCGCATGAACCGTGTCGGCACGGCGATTGTGACCGTTCCGTCGTCCGTCTCGCGGACAGCCATCGGTTTCAGCCAGCTGCGATAGGCGGCCTCGCCGATCTCAGACCGAAGCAGCTTGCTGACCTTCGCCCACTGCATCTCAAGATCCGAAGACCACGTGTTGTTATCACTCGAATGAACTGTTTCACTATGAGTCATATTCCCGTCGCCTCGTCGACAAAATACGGTTCAGTGCAACGGGGATGCCTTGTCTCTTGCAAAGAGAAAGGGTCGGCCGCAAAGGCTTGCGATCGTGGCTACCAGTAATGTCGATGACCCCAGCCGCAAGATCCGAAGGTGCTGTTAAGTCACCACCATTCGGACAGTCCCCTCGCCTCGCTCCCTGCTCCTTAAGTGCCTCACAACAGCGCAAAAGCTATCACTCAAAGATGGCCCGATCAGCAGGCCAATGGGTGCGCAAGGCACTCAAAACCCAAGAACATCCCGATAACACGCCTACAGCCCGGCGGGAAACCCCGCCCTTTCTTATATTTTCTCCCCCACAAGAGAGTGAATTTTCTGTTTTATTGACACAGAGGGCAGTCAAAACTTCTGCTTAGCGCAGAACCGCCCCCTCACACTCAATCATTATTTTCCCAGCGAGCGTTTAGAGCGGAAGGATACGGATCAGGCCGCCGCCACGCAATGAGGCCGAATGGCGAACGACAAAAAAAAATCGCTTGACAGGCTAATTGTGACACCTGTCAAGCGACCACTCTCACGTGTAGACGCCAGAATAGAGCTCGGCTTTATTGCTTATTCTTGCGTATCAAACGGTCTGGTCAAGCCGACATACTCTTTATGCGCGCAGACAGACGCGAGAGCCGGCGTGCAACCGTATTCCGGTGGACGAATCCCCTGGCCGCTCCGCGCATGAGTTCCGGCTGCAGGGAACGAAAAGCGTCCGTCGCCTCCGCCTTGTTGCCGCCGGCGATTGCCGTTTCGACCTTCTTCAGCGAAGTCCGGATACGCGACGTGCGCGTCCGGTTGATGCGCGTCCGCTTTTTCGTCTGCCTGATGCGCTTTTTGGCAGAAGGGTGATGGGCCATCGCTCAAACGCTCCGTGATTTCCAAGGCTTTGGGGGCAAAAGCCGGCGCCTTCCTTACCTGCGGTGACGCGGGCCGTCAACCGGGCGCGTGACCACGGCTGCCGCCTTAGCGGTTCTGGAAGGCCGGCTTGCGCTTTTCGGCGAACGCATTCATGCCTTCCTTCTGGTCGGCGGTGGCGAAGATCGAATGGAACAGCCGCCGTTCGAAGCGCATTCCCTCGGAGAGTGGCAGTTCGAACGACCGGTTTACGGACTCCTTGATCATCAGCACCATCGGCCGCGACATTTTGCCGATCGTCTCCGCCATCGCGACCGCCTGCTGCACGAGTTCGGCGGCTGGCACAACGCGGCAGACAAGCCCGGCGCGCTCGGCCTCGTCCGCCTTCATCCGCCGGCCAGTCAGGCACAAATCCATCGCCTTCGCCTTGCCGACTGCGCGCGTGAGGCGCTGCGTGCCGCCGAGGCCGGGAATGGCCGCGATCATGATCTCGGGCTGGCCGAATTCGGCTGTATCAGAGGCGATAATCATGTCGCACATCATCGCGAGCTCGCAGCCGCCGCCAAGCGCCAGACCGGACACGGCCGCAATCACCGGCTTGCGGCACAGCGAGGCCTTTTCCCACTTCACGGTGAGAAAATCCTCCAGGTAGCAATCCATGAAGGACTTGTCCTTCATCTCCTTGATATCGGCACCGGCGGCGAAGGCGCGCTCGCTCCCAGTGATGACGATGGCACCGATGGCATCGTCGCCGTCGAACGCATCGAGCGCTTCGCCCAGCTCCTTCATCAATTGTTGATTCAGCGCGTTCAGTGCCTTGGGTCGATTGAGCGTGATCAGCCCGGCCGTGCCGCTGGTCGAAACGGTGATGCATTCGTACGTCATACTTCCCTCCGGTCCCTCTTTGCCGATGTCTTGCGATGGCGGGCCGATCGGCGCCGCGCTTGTCGGCGGCAATTATGGCAAGGGGCCGCGCCCGCGTACAGCGGCGCGGTGCCGCAGCGCAGCGTAAACTTGCGCCGCGCTAAAGCTGCCGACGCGGGCAATAGTAGGTTGCCCGGCCGCCCTGGACCATGCGATGCACACCCCCGGTTGCATCCGTATCGCAGGAGCAGCCAGGACACGGCTGCCCGGCCCGGTCATAAACGGCGAAGCTGTGCTGGAAGCAACCTAACTCACCCGACGGCTGAACATGATCCTTGAGCGAGGAGCCGCCGGCCGCAATCGCCTCAGCAAACACGGCACCGATGGCGGCCGTCAGCCGCGCCAGTCCACGCGCCGGCACACTGCCCGCCGCCCGCGCTGGCGAAAGCCCGGCCCGGAACAGACTCTCAGACGCATAGATGTTGCCCATGCCGGCGACCACCGCCTGATCCATCAGCGCCGTCTTGAGCGCCGAGCGGCGGCCGGCAAGGCGGGAACGCAAGTAGGCCGGGGTGAAGCCCGCGCTCAACGGATCGACCCCAAGACCGACCAGGCGCGGATGCCGATCGATCGCGTCCGTCGCAGCGAGGTCCATGAAGCCGAACCGGCGCGGATCGTGAAACGCAATCTCCGTCCCGGCATCGGTGCCGATGACGAGATGGTCATGGGTCAGACGGCCGGCGTCCGCCCCGAAGCGAAAGCTGCCGGACATGCCGAGATGGACCAGCCACACCCAGTCGCCCGTCAAGCTGATGAGCAGGTACTTGCCACGCCGGTCGATGCCGAGGACGCGCTGCCCCTCGATCCGGCGGCCGAAATCGTGCGGCAGCGGAAACCGCAGGTCTGCCCGGCGGACGACGACGCGGCTCAACGACCGGCCGAGGAGGGCAGGCATCAAACCGCGGCGGACGGTCTCGACTTCGGGCAGTTCCGGCATCGGCGCAAGGTAGCGCCGCCGCGCGGCTTCCGCTATGGTCCGCTGCCATGTCCGTCACCGACAATCCCAACACCCCGCAGCCACCGGCCGCGCCCGCGGAGGAAACCACGCATTTTGGGTTTCGTACCGTCGGCGTGACCGAGAAGCCTTCGCTCGTGCGCGACGTCTTTGACAGCGTCGCCACCCGCTACGATCTCATGAACGACCTGATGAGCGGCGGCATTCACCGCTTCTGGAAGGCGGCGATGATCGACTGGCTCAACCCACGTCCCGGCATGACGCTCCTGGACGTCGGCGGCGGTACCGGCGACATCGCCTTCCGCTTCCGCGATCGCGGCGGCGGACAGGTCATCGTGTGCGATGTCAACGCGCCGATGCTGGCCCACGGCCGCGACCGCGCCATCGACCGCGGCTTCGTGCGCGAAATTGCCTGGGTCTGTGGCGACGCCGAACGGCTGCCGATCGCCGACGGTGCCGTCGACGCCTATGCGACCGCCTTTTGCCTGCGCAATGTTACGCACGTCGATCGAGCCCTTCGAGAGGCGCGCCGCGTGCTGAAACCGGGCGGGCGGTTCCTTTGCCTCGAGTTCAGCCGCGTCGCCATGCCGGTTCTCGACCGCCTCTATGACGCCTACTCGTTCAGCGTCCTGCCGCTCCTGGGCCGTTTTGTTGCCGGCAACGCCGAGGCCTATCGCTACCTGGCGGAGAGCATTCGCCGGTTCCCGTCGCAGGAGCGGTTCGCCGGCATGATCTCGGACGCCGGCCTCGACCTGGTCAAGTACCGCAACCTTTCGGGTGGCATCGTCGCCATGCATTCCGCATGGCGGACGTGATCGCCGCATCGCCGCCGCTGCCATGATCCGCCCGCTGCGCAACATGGGACGGCTGGTCGTGCTGGCGCGGACGCTGGCGCGGCACGACGCCCTGTTCGTTTTCGAGGGCTTAGGGGTTGCCCAGCCGCTTGCCGCCGCCGCGCGGCTCGTGTTCTGGAGCCGTGCCCCCGGCCGGCCTGGGCAGCGCCTTGCTCAAGCGCTGAATGAAGCCGGGCCATCGTTCATCAAGCTCGGCCAAGCCCTGTCGACCCGTGCCGATCTGCTGGGTGAGGCCCTGGCAGCCGACCTTTCCGAACTGCAGGATCGCCTGCCGCCCTTTCCGGGCAGCATTGCGCGGCAGACCATTGAGGCCGAGCTGGGGCAGCCGGTGGAATGCCTGTTCCGCTCCTTCGACGATACCCCCGTTGCCGCGGCATCGATCGCGCAAGTCCATTTCGCCGTCGACAGCGACGGGCGCGAGGTTGCGGTCAAGGTCCTGCGGCCGGGAATCGAACAGGCCCTCAAGCGCGACCTCGACCTGTTCTACTGGATCGCCGGCCTGATCGAGGCCGCGGTGCCGGCGTGGCGCCGCCTGCGGCCGCGCGAGTCGATCGCCACTTTCGCCGCCACGGTCGAAATGGAGATGGACCTGCGGTTCGAAGCGTCGGCCGCCTGCGAACTGGCGGAGAACTTTGCCGGCGACGCGAGCTTCAAGGTGCCGGCCATCGACTGGCGCCGCACGGCCCGCCGCGTGCTGACGAGCGAGCGGATCAGCGGCATCCCGATTGACGAGCGCGACGCCTTGATCGCCGCCGGGCACGATCCGGAATCCTTGCTGGCGCGCGCGGCGACGATGTTCTTTTTCCAAGTCTTCCGCGACGGCTTCTTTCATGCCGACCTGCATCCCGGCAACCTGTTCGTCCGCCCCGACGGCTCGATCGCAGCCGTCGACTTCGGCATCATGGGCAGGCTCGACCGCAAGGCGCGCCGGCACCTGGGCGAGCTTCTGCTGGCCTTCCTCACCCGCGATTACCAGCGCGCGGCCGAGGTTCACCTCGAGGCTGGCTGGATCCCGCAGGATCTCTCGGTTGCAACCTTTGCCCAGGCTTGCCGCTCGATCGCCGAGCCGATCATGGACAAGCCGCAGAATGAGATCTCGATGGCACGGCTGCTGGGCCATCTGTTTCAGGTCACTGAGCAGTTCGCCATGACCACGCAGCCGGAACTCCTGCTGCTGCAGAAGACGATGCTGCTGGCGGAAGGAACCGGGCGCAAGCTGTGCCCGGAAGCGAACATGTGGTACCTGGCGCGGCCCTTGATCCAGGACTGGGTCGCAGCGAGCTTCGGGCCGGAGCAGCAGCTCCGCCGGGCCGTTGATGACGTCCGCGCCGGCATCGCACGTCTGCCGGAAGCGGTCCGACAGGCCGAACGCGGGCTGAGCGCCCTTGCCGAGGGAACACTGCGGCTGCATCCGGACTCCCTGGCCCGGCTCGGCGGCAGCCCGCGCTGGCAGCCGCCGGCGTGGCTCGCCTGGGCGCTTCTCACGGTTGCGGTGCTCGCACTGTTGTTCCGCTAAGAGGATCGAGCCGCCGCTCGCGGTGGCACGCGTCCTCCGCCACGCCGATGCGTGCTTTTCTGACCTCGCCTCCGGTCTGTTCTTGCCTCTGGGCGGGATCGCTCTACAATCAACAACACAGGAAAAGAGTGAAAACTGGCTGCGTATGTCGCCGCTCGTGGGAAAAAGAATTCTGCTGGTCATCTCCGGTGGGATTGCCGCGTACAAGTGCCTGGAGCTGATCCGGTCCCTGCGCGCGGCCGGCGCCTCGGTGCGAGCCGTTTTGACGCCAGCGGCAACACAGTTCGTCACTCCGCTCTCTGTTGCCGCAATAACCGAAGACAAGGTGTTCACCGATCTGTTTTCGTTGACCGACGAGAGCGAGATGGGCCACATCCGGCTGTCGCGCGAGGCCGATCTCGTCGTCGTTGCGCCTGCGACCGCGGACCTGTTGGCGCGCATGGCAGCCGGCATGGCCAACGATCTCGCACTCACCGCGCTCCTTGCCACCGACAAGCCGATCCTCGCCGCCCCGGCCATGAACGTTCGCATGTGGGAACATGCGGCAACGCAGGCCAACGTCGCGACGCTGGCCGGCCGCGGCGTCCGCTTCGTCGGGCCGGACGTGGGCGATATGGCCTGCGGCGAATACGGGCCGGGCCGGATGGCGGAGCCAGACGAGATCCTTGCCGCGATCGCCCAGCATTTCGCCTACGGCCAGCGCCTTGCCAACCGAAGGGCGCTTGTCACCAGCGGGCCGACGCGCGAACCGCTCGATCCCGTCCGCTTCTTGAGCAACCGCTCGTCCGGGCGGCAGGGGCATGCCATCGCCGCGGCGCTCGCCCGCTTCGGGGCGCGGACACAGCTCGTCTCCGGCCCGACCGCACTGCCCGATCCGCCGGCGGTCGAGGTTGTCCGCGTGGAAACGGCCCAGCAGATGCTGGCGGCATGCGAACAGGCGCTCCCCGTCGATATCGCCGTCTGCGCGGCGGCCGTGAGCGACTGGCGGGCGGCAGAACCGCAGCCGGATAAGATCAAGAAGCAAGCGGGCGCCGCACCGGAGCCGCTCCGGCTGGTCGAAAACCCGGACATCCTCGCCACCTTGAGCCGCGCCACCGCCAACCGGCCGGCGCTTGTCATCGGCTTTGCCGCGGAAACCAGCCGCCTTCTCGACAACGCTGTTGAAAAGCGCCGGCGCAAGGGCTGCGACTGGATCCTCGCCAACGACGTATCCCCAGCGACCGGCACCTTCGGCGGCGAGACCAACGAAATTCACCTGATCAGCGCCGGCGGGACCGAGCTCTGGCCCCGCATGAGCAAGGAAGCGGTCGCCGAGCGCCTCGCGTTCGCGATCGCCGAAGCCCTGGAGGCTCACCCATGAGACCACTGCTCGGTCCTGCGGCTGTCCTCGTCCGCCAGCTGCCGCACGGAGCCGGGCTGCCGCTGCCCTCGTACGCGACGGCGGGCAGCGCCGGCCTTGACTTGGCTGCCGCCGTCGAGGCGCCGATCGAGCTCGCCCCGGGAGGCCGTGCACTGGTGCCAACCGGCATCGCGATCGCCCTGCCGCCGGGCTACGAGGGTCAGGTGCGGCCGCGATCCGGGCTTGCCGCGCGGCACGGCTTAACCGTCCTCAACAGCCCCGGCACCGTCGACAGCGACTATCGCGGCGAGGTGGCGGTCATCCTGATCAACCTTGGCCAATCTCCCTTCCGCGTGGAGCGCGGTTTGCGGATCGCCCAGCTGGTGATCGCCCCGGTGACAGCGGCCCAGCTCTGCGCGGTTGCCGAGCTGCCCGGCAGCAGCCGTGGCGAGGGCGGCTTCGGTTCGACCGGGAGCAACGTCACCAGTGCCGACGGCCCGGCGTAACACCATGCTTGGGATGTCACGCAAGGTCCTGTTTGCGATCGAGGCAGTGCTCGACATCGCCTACCATGCCGGCTCGGAGCCGGTTCAGAGCCGCGAGATCACCCGCCGGCAGGGCATTCCCCGGCGCTATCTGGAGCAGGCCCTGCAGAGCCTGGTGCGCGACGGCATCTTAGTCGGCGTGCGCGGTCCACGCGGCGGCTACCGGCTCGCACGCGAGCGCCGGCGCATCACCGTGGGCGAGATCGTCCGCGTCGTGCGCCCGGTCGAGAACGAGGATGATCCGCTGCAGGACGGCCCGACGTCGCCACTCGGCTGCCAGGTGGTGCGACCGCTGTGGCTCGATCTGCAGGGCGAGGTGATGCTGCAACTGGACCGGATCACGCTTGACGACTTGTGCGGGCGGGCCAACGCGGCCGGGATCGTCAGCGAAGGCAGACAGGCGATCGACTTCGTCATCTAGCGGCAGGGCGGCTGCCCCCAGGCAGCACCGTCATTGGGGGCGGCGGACAACAGAAGTGGAAAGGGATCGTTGCGACATGGACGAGACAGCGCAGCAGGCGCCGACAGCCGATGCCATCGGCCACGGCCGGATTTTCGACAGCATTCTCGACACGATCGGCAACACGCCGCTGGTGCGGCTGAAGAAGCTCGCCGCCGATGCCGGCTGCGTAGCGCAGCTCACGGCCAAGTGCGAGTTCTTCAATCCCCTGAGTTCGGTCAAGGACCGCATCGGCTTGTCGATGATCCGCGATGCCGAGGCAGCCGGCCGGATCAAGCCCGGCACCGTCCTGGTCGAGCCGACTTCCGGCAACACCGGCATCGCGCTTGCTTTCGTCTGTGCGGCGCGCGGCTACCGGCTGATCCTCACGATGCCGGAGAGCATGTCGATCGAGCGGCGCAAGATGCTGGCGCTCCTGGGCGCCGAGATCGTCCTGACGCCGGCCGCCAAGGGCATGTCCGGTGCGATCGCCCGCGCCGAGGAGATCGTCAAGTCGACGCCGGGCGCCATGATGCCGCAGCAGTTCGCCAACCCGGCCAATCCGGAGATTCATCGCCGCACCACGGCGGAGGAAATCTGGCGCGATACCGCCGGCCAAGTCGACGTCATGATTTCCGGCGTCGGCACCGGCGGCACGCTTACGGGGTGCGCCGAGGTGATCAAGGCGCGGCGGCCCGGATTCCGCATGGTCGCGGTTGAACCCGAAGACAGCCCCGTGCTCTCGGGCGGTGTACCGGGTCCGCACAAGATCCAAGGCATCGGCGCCGGTTTCATTCCTGCCATTCTTAACACGTCGCTGATCGACGAAATCATCAAGGTCGGCAACGAGACAGCCTTCGCAACGGCGCGCCGGGTGGCGAAGCTCGAAGGGCTGCCGGTTGGGATCTCGTCTGGTGCTGCGCTGGCGGCCGCGATCGAGGTCGGCCGCCGGCCGGAGATGGCGGGCAAGCTGATCGTCGTCCTGCTGGCATCGTGCGCGGAACGCTATCTTTCGACCGCCCTGTTCGATGGCACCAGCGTCGAGTAGCGGTGCCGGCCGATCGGGGCGGAGGCCAGGCCGCTGATGGGTTTGACCGAAGCGCAGATCCAACGCTACGCCCGGCACATCCTCCTGGATGAAATCGGCGGCCACGGCCAGGCCCGCTTGCTCGCATCGCGGGTCCTGGTCGTCGGTGCCGGTGGCCTGGGCTCACCGCTGCTGATGTATCTTGCTGCCGCCGGCGTCGGCACGATCGGCATCGTCGATAGCGACCAGGTCGACTTGAGCAACCTGCAGCGGCAGATCGTCCATCCGACGGCGCGCATCGGCCAAGCCAAGGTCGCAAGCGCGCACGCCACCCTCGCCGCCATCAATCCGGAGATCCGCATCATCGAGCACGCCGTCCGGCTTGATGCCACCAATGCCGGCAGCCTGATTGCCGGCTACGACATTGTCGCCGACGGCTCGGATAACTTCCCGACCCGCTTCCTCGTCAACGACGCCTGCTTTTTCGGCCGCAAGCCGCTTGTCTCCGGCGCCATCCTGCGCTTCGACGGCCAGGTGGCCACGTTCAAGCCCTATGCTGGCGACCCGGACGGCGGCCATCTGCCGTGCTACCGCTGCCTTTACGGCGGCCCGCCGCCGGCCGGAGAAGTGCCGTCGTGCGCCGAGGCGGGCGTGCTGGGCGCGTTCTGCGGCGTCGTCGGTTCGCTCCAGGCAACGGAGGTGATCAAGGAACTGCTGGGCATCGGCGACAGTCTCGCCGGCTGGCTTGTCATCCTTGATGCCCTCGGCAGCCGGTTCCGAAAAGTGCGGGTGAAAGCCGATCCGGGTTGCCCTCTGTGCGGCGAGACACCAACGATTCGCCGGCTTGAAAAAGAAGCGGGCGCGACGGCTGGGAATGCGGCGATCTGTCATGGGTGACGCCAGCCTGCCGGGGCTGTCGCTCATCGTCTTCTCGGGCCAGTATGAGCGGGTTCACTACGCTCTCGTGCTGGCGGCGGCGGCAGCCGCGATCGACCGGCCGGTAACTTTGTTCTTCACCGGCGCGGCGCTCAACGCTCTACGCGCGCCGCCCGCGTCCGGCGTCCCCGGCTGGCATGCGCTCGCCGGCAGTGGCGAGCATTCGGCTGCCGCCCTTGACGCCCGCAATGCGTCCCTCGGCGTCGCCACCTTGCAGAACCTGCTCACCGCGTGCGGCCAACTCGGCGTGCGCTTTCTCGTCTGCGAGATGGGGTTGCGCGCTGCCGAACTGACGGCAGCTGACCTCAGGACTGACCTTGCGCCCGAATGCGCGGGCGTGGTGACGCTCCTCACCGAAGCCGGCAGCAACCGGACGCTGCTATTCCTCTGATCGGCCGCTGACGCGCGGTGCCTCGTGACGGGCCCGCTGCGGGAAGGCTCGGAAGGGAGGGTGATGAGCCTTCCCGCGTGGGGGCCGGGGAGGAAATGGCGAACACACGGAGGGCGTTCGCAAGCGCGGTGATATAGGACTATATTCGTTTCGTCAACTCTTTTTCCTATACGGGCGCGGTTTCTTGACTCGACGTCCGTGCTGGTTTGAGGGTAGCTGTTGCCCGCCGCAGTGAGGCGCAGGAGGAGATCACGACGTGTCAAACGTTCAGAGCACGACGGGGGCCGACAAGCTCATCGCCTATCTTGACCGGATGGAGAAGCTGCTCGACGAGATTGACGGGCTCAAGGACGACCTGAAGGACATGAAGGCACAGGCCCGCGACGAGGGGTTCAACGTCGCCGCCATGCTGCGCCTGGTCGCCATCCGCCGCAGCAAGCAGCGCGCCGATCGCGAGAGTGAATTCCTGAACGATCTTGTCCTCTACGCGCATGCGACCGGCACGCCGCTGGATTTCGCGTTTGTCGAGGAGGACTGGTCGCCGCCCGCAAGCCCGAAGCACGCGCCTGCAGCGGACCGCGCATCGCCTGAGGAAGCGCCGGACCCAGAGCCCGACCCAGAGCCGGACCGCGATTGATACGGCCGCAGCCGGCGTTGCCGGTCAAGGGGGTCATGCCGTAGTCTTGGCTGCCGCGCGGTCGCGTCAAAGGGCGATCGCTGCGATGCGCAGAAATGCCTGGAGACGCTGAGAGAGGTAGGGGAGACCACCGAGACCATGATCCCGATGCGCACCCTGGTGGCCATTGCAGCCCTGTTCGGCCTCGCGGTTGCCACCCCCCTCGCTGCCGCACCGATCAAGATCGGCATGATCACGACGCTCTCTGGCGCCGGCGCCGGCATGGGCGTCGACATCCGCGACGGCTTCAAGCTCGCGATCGACCAGCGCGGCGGCAGTCTCGGCGGCGTTCCGGTCGAGCTGATCGTCGTCGACGACAGCCAGGACGTCGAGAACGCAAAGGAAATCGCCAACCGGATGCTGAAAAGGGACGAGGTTGACATCGTGACCGGCATTATCTGGTCAAACCTCGTGCTTGCCGTCGTCCCCACCGTCACCCGCGCCGGAAAGTTCTACATCAGCCCGAATGCCGGCCCGTCGGCGCTCGCCGGCAAGAACTGCCAGCCGAATTTCTTCAATGTCGCCTGGCAGAACGACAATCTGCACGAAGGGATGGGGCAGTACGTCACCGACAAGGGCTTCAAGAAGCTCTACATCCTGGCGCCCAACTATCCGGGTGGCAAGGATGCGCTCACCGGCTTCAAGCGGTTCTACAAGGGTGAGATCATAGGCGAGGTTTACACGACCCTGGGTCAGGTCGACTACGCCGCCGAGATCGCCAACCTGCGCGCCGCGAAGCCGGATGCCGCGTATTTTTTCCTGCCGGGCGGCATGGGCGTGAACTTCGTCAAACAGTACGCGCAGGCGGGCCTGATGCAGGAGATCCCGCTGTTCGGCACCGCCTTCTCCTTCGACGAGGACATCCTGCGCGCCGTCGGCGAGGCCGCACTCGGCGTCGTCAACACCGGTCAATGGGCGTGGGACCTCGACAATCCCGCCAACAAGGTGTTCGTCAAAGCGTACCGCGAAGCACACGGCCGCACGCCGTCGCTCTACGTGAGCCAAGGCTACGAGGCGGCACTGCTGCTGGACAGCGCGATCGCCGCCGTCAAGGGTAATCTCTCCAACAGCGATGCCTTCCGTGCCGCGCTCGAGCGGGCTGACTTCCAGTCGGTTCGCGGCGCCTTCCGCTTCAACCACAACCACTTTCCGATCCAGAACATCTATGCCCGCGAGGTCGTCAAGATCGGCGACGTGGTGACCAACCGCTTGATCGGAACCGTTTTCACCGACCACCAGGACGCCTACGCCGCCGAGTGCGCGATGTAGCGCCAGCCCGCAGCCGGTTCCCGCGGCGCGCCGGGACCAGATCAGGCCGATGACCGCACAGCTTTTCCTGGAGCAGACGCTGAACGGCCTCCAACAAGGCGTGACGCTGTTTCTCCTTGCGGCAGGCCTGACGCTCGTGTTCGGCGTTATGCACCTGATCAACCTTGCGCATGGCACGCTCTACATGGTCGGCGCGTACGTCGCCGCGACGGTGACGCAGATCTCCGGCAATTTCCTGTGGGGCGTGATCGCCGCCGTCGCCGCTGCCGGCCTCACCGGGGCGGCAATCGAGATCATCGCGCTGCGCCGGCTGTACGATCGCGGCCATCTCGACCAAGTCCTGGCGACCTTCGGCGTCATCATGTTCTTCAACGAGTTGGTCAAGGTCCTGTGGGGACCGCAGGCATTGTTTCTGTCGCCGCCGGCGATCCTATCGGGAACGGTTGAGGTCATCCCCGGCGTCCCCTACCCCGCCTATCGGCTGCTGATCATCGGCGTCGGCCTCGCGGTCGCTCTCGCCGTGCGCCAGCTCATCACCGGCACCCGGACCGGAATGCTGATCCGGGCCGGCGCAACCGACCGTGAGATGGTTGGCGCCTTGGGCGTCGCCGTCAATCGGCTGTTCACCCGCGTGTTTGCCATCGGTGCGATGCTGGCCGGCCTCGCCGGCGCCATGGCCGGCCCGTTGCTCGCGATCGAGGTCGGGATGGGCGAGCATATCCTGATCCTCACCTTCGTCGTCGTCATCATCGGCGGTATCGGCTCCGTGCGCGGCGCACTGGTGGGTGCCCTGCTCGTAGGCCTGGTCGATACCTACGGCCGCGCCTTCCTGCCGGTCGTGCTGCGCGGTGTCCTGTCGCCGACAGCGGCCGATGGCATCGGCGCGTCGCTGTCGAGCATTGCCATCTACGTCCTCATGGCGGCGGTCCTCATCTGGCGGCCGCGCGGCTTGTTCCAGGCCTACGGATGAGCGCGCCCCCTCGCCGCAAGCAGGTCGTCAACCTCACCGGCCTCCTGGTGTTGCTGGCGCTGCCGCCCGCGGCGTTCGCACTGGGCGAGCCGTTCCTGATCAGCGTCGCGACGCGGATCGTCATCGCCGCACTTGCCGCGCTCAGCCTCGACCTGATCCTCGGCTTCGGCGGCATGGTCAGCTTCGGCCACGCCGCCTTCCTCGGCATCGGCGCCTACGTGGTCGGCATCCTGGCGCACCACGACGTCGAGAGCACGCTCATCCCCTTCCTGCCCGGCGCCTGGCACGGCAGCGCAGCGGCGCTGGTGCAATGGCCGCTGGCGGTGCTCGCCGCGGCCTTGTTTGCGCTTCTCACGGGTGCTTTGTGCCTGCGCACGTCCGGCGTCTACTTCATCATGGTGACACTGGCCTTCGCCCAGATGCTCTATCACTTCTTCGTCTCGCTGCCGGCCTATGGCGGCCACGATGGCATCAACCTGTGGCAACGCAGCATGGTTCCGGGCGTGGACCTGAGCAAGGACTGGGTTTTCTACTACGTGTGCCTGTTCATCCTACTGGCGGCGCTCGCTGTTTTTAGCCGCATCGTCAACAGTCGCTTTGGCATGGTCTTGCAAGGGTGCAAGCAGAACGAGGCGCGCCTTGCGGCACTCGGCATTGCCACGGGACGCTACAAGCTCGCGGCCTACACGCTGGCCGGCGCAATCGCCGGGCTCGCGGGGGCGCTGACGGCCAACCAGACCGAGTTCGTCGGCCCGAGCCTGATGCACTGGAGCCGCTCCGGTGAGATCCTGGTCATGCTCATCCTGGGCGGCATCGGCACGCTCTATGGCGCCGTCGCCGGCGCGGCCACCTTCCTCGCCCTCGAAGAGATCCTGACCAGCCTCACCGAGCACTGGATGCTCTTCCTCGGGCCGATCCTCGTCTTCGTCGTGCTGTTCGCACGCCGCGGCATCTACGGCTGGCTGGTCGGACCTGAGTCCGGCGATGACTGAGCCGATCCTCGAAGTCAGCGGGCTGACCAAGTTTTTCGGTGCGGTTGCCGCCAGCGACGTGCTCACCTTTGCGGTCGAACGCGGGAGCATTCATGGCCTGATCGGCCCCAACGGCGCCGGCAAATCTACGACGATCGCTCAGCTTTCGGGCGAGTTGCGGCCCGACGCCGGCCGCATCCGCTTTGCAGGTACGGACATTTCGGCTTGGCCCGTGCATCGCCGCGCGCATGCAGGCCTGCAGCGCTCCTACCAGATCACCAGCCTGTTCCCGGACTTTACCGCCGCGGAGAACGTGGCGCTCGCGGTCCAGGCGCGTCAGGGCCATTCCTTTCGCTTCCTGGCACCGGCGCGCGAGATCCCCTCGCTGAGAGAGCCGGCGCTCGCGGTTCTCGGCCGCCTGGGCCTGGCCGCCAAGGCGGATGTGCCGGCGAGCCGGCTCGGGCACGGCGAACAGCGCCAGCTCGAACTTGCCATGGTGCTGGCGACGCGGCCGAAGATGCTGCTGCTGGACGAGCCCACAGCCGGCATGAGCCGGACCGAGAGCCGGCGCATGATGGGCATCTTGCGGCCGCTCAAGGGCAAGGTGACAATTCTGCTGGTCGAGCACGACATGGACGTCGTCTTCGCGCTCGCCGATGCCATAACCGTACTGGTCAAGGGCAAGGCGATTATCACCGGCCCGCCAGCGGACGTCCGCGCCAACGAGAACGTCCGCCGCGCCTACCTCGGAAACTACTGATGCCGATGTTGGAGCTGCACCAGGTCGAGACCTTTTACGGCTTGAGCCAGGCGCTGTTCGGCGTCGAACTCACGATCAAGGCCGGCGAGGTGGTGACGCTGATGGGCCGCAACGGCATGGGCAAGACCACGACCGTGCGCACCATCATGGGCCTGCAGCCGCCGCGCCACGGCACCGTGCGTTTTCGCGATCGGGACATCACCGGCTGGGCGAGCCACCGCATCGCGCGGCTTGGCATCGGCTACGTGCCCGAAGGCCGGCACGTGTTCGCCAACCTCACGGTGCGCGAGAACCTGCTCGCGACTGCCGCCAACCACACCGGCACCCATGCGCCGTGGACCGTCGAGCGCGTCATGAGCCTGTTTCCGCGCTTGGCCGAGCGCCACCGGCAGTACGCACGCACGCTCTCCGGCGGCGAGCAGCAGATGCTGGCGATCGGCCGCGCGCTGATGACCAATCCCGTCTTCATGATCTTCGACGAGGCGACGGAGGGCTTGGCGCCGCTCATCCGGGAAGAGATCTGGACGGTTCTGGAGACGAACCTGCGCGAGGCCGGACAAGCGATCCTGGTGATCGACAAGCACCCCGAGGCAATGGCCCGGATCGCGGACCGTCACTACGTGATGGAGAAAGGCCGCATCGTCTGGTCAGGCAACTCAGCCGCGCTGCTTGCCGACCAGGCGATGCAGGAACGCCTTCTCGGCGTCTGAGCCCTCACGCGGCCGCGGCCGCCGCCGCATGCGTACCCTTCTCCATATCGAGCACGACCGCGAGCGCGTTCACCACCGCTGCGATGCGCACCGCCGCCTGCACCGCTTCAGCGCCGATGCCGTGGCTGCGCAAGGTGCGCTCGTGGGAGTCCATGCACATACCGCAGCCGTTGATCGCCGAGACCGCCGTTGACCACAGCTCGAAATCGGCCTTCTCCGCGCCCGGCTTGGCAATCGCGTTCATGCGCAGCCGCGCCGGCATGCTTTGGTAATCCTTCGCCGATACGAGATGGGTGAAGCGATAGTAGATGTTGTTCATCCCCATCAGGGCGGCGGCCGTCTTGGCCGCGGTCAGCTCAGCCTCGCTCAGCGCCGGGCCAAAGATGGCCATGACCAGTTCGCGCAAGCGTGGCTGCCGGGTTGCGCACGCCGACGCGATGAAGGTGCCGGCCCGCTGGCGCTCGGTCAGCGCCGGCTCGGTTGCGAGCGTGTCGAGATTGAGCCGCAGGTCGCGGGCGTAATCCGGCACCGCCGCTTTCAAGGTTTCGAGGGTCATCGGTCGTCGATCTCCTTGTCGTTAAAGGGGGCGCGCCCCGCGCGGGGCGGGGCGCCTGCCATATCGCCTGCGTCAGGCCACCTTGAGGACTGCCTCGCCCTTCTGCCAGTTGCACGGGCACAGCTCGTCGGTCTGCAGGGCATCGAGCACGCGCAAGACTTCGTTCGGATTGCGGCCGACGCTCAAGTCGTTGACCGAAACAAAGCGGATCACGCCCTCGGGATCGACGATGAAGGTCGCCCGCAGCGCCACGCCCTCGGTCTTGTCGAGGACGCCGAGAGCCTGGCTTAGCTCGCGCTTGATATCGGCCAGCATCGCAAACGGCAGCTCCTTGAGGTCGGCGTGGTTCTGACGCCAGGCCAGATGCACGAACTCGGAGTCGGTCGAAACGCCGTAGACGACCGCATCGCGGTCGGCAAAGGCGCCGTTGAGGGCACCGAAGGCCGCGATCTCGGTCGGGCAGACGAAAGTGAAGTCCTTCGGCCAGAAGAACACCACCTTCCATTTGCCGGGTTCGCTCGCATCGCTCACGTCCGCGAACGCGGTCTTCGGATCGCTCGAAACAACGGCCTTCAGGTTAAAGCTTGGGAACTTATCGCCAATCGTCAGCATCGGACCTCCTCGGGTCATCGGGAATTGCGTTACACCCGAGGTAGGTCCTTGCGGACGTTCGATCCAATGAATAGAATTGTAAAAACTGATCGAAGAAGATGATCATGCGCCTCCCGACCCTACGCCAGCTGCGCCACCTTGTCGCCCTTGCCGAGCATTGCCATTTCGGCCGTGCCGCCGCCGCCGTCCACGTGACGCAGTCGACCCTGTCCGCCAGCCTGCGCGAGCTGGAGGAGACGCTCGGCGCAGCGCTGGTCGACCGCACCCAGCGCCGGGTCGTGGTGACTCCGCTCGGCAACGAGGTCGTCCGCCGGGCGCAGGCACTGTTGCAGGGTGCGGAGGAACTGGTTCGGCTTGCCAGTGCCGCCGCCGAACCGCTCACTGGTCCCCTCTATCTCGGCGCGATCCCGACCGTCAGCCCGTTCCTGCTGCCGCGCGTCCTGCCGGGCCTGCGCCAGGCCTATCCCAACCTCAAGCTCTACCTGGTCGAGGACCTGACGGACCGTCTGGTGGAACGGCTGCACGCCGGTACGCTCGATGTCGTCATCCTTGCGCTGCCCTATGATTACGGTTCCGGCGATGTGTTCCCCATCGGCCTTGATCCATTCCGCCTTGTCATGCCCGCGGATCATGCGCTAGCCCGCCTGCCAAGCGTGCCGACGGAAAGCATCCGCTCCGAGCCCCTGCTGCTGTTGACCGACGGCCACTGCCTGCGTCAGCACGCGCTCGCCGCTTGCGATCTGGCGGCCGCCCGCGCCGGCGAGGTCTTTGCTGCCACCTCCCTGGCCACGCTGGTGCAGATGGTCGATAACGGCTTAGGGCTGACGCTGGTGCCGCAGTTGGCGCTCGACGCCGGCATCCTCAACGGCACCCGGCTGGTGGCGCGGCCCGTAATGGGCGAGGCCGCGCAGCGCGAGATCGGGCTCGTCTGGCGCAAAGGCACCGCCCGCGCCGAGGAGTTCCAGCTTCTCGGCCGCGAGCTGCAGCGCCGTTTCGAACCCGCGTAGCAAGTGTAGCCTGCATGCAGCGTAAGCGGAATGCGGGAAGGTTGGCGATTGCGCAGAATGCGGATTGCTACAGCTTGCGGATCCGCAGTCACCGCCTCCCGCAGGTGCTAGGAGTAGTGAGTCAGCCTTCAATCCCCTTGGCAACAGGTTTTTCGAGGGGTCCAATCGGCCGATATCATCATCCGTCGGATTACGCTACGCACATCCGACCTACGCGGGCTGCCGGACTTTGGATGAGAAATAATGGCTGGCATAAATATAATATCCGGATTTCGAAGTTTCCTTCTAGATGAATTAAATGTGGCTAAAAATAATGATAACCTACATACAATGCATATTAAGGATCTGATTCTTGTATATCTTAATTGGCGAGCCAGACTTATTCCAGAGATACCCAGGGTACTATTTACATCGCGTGAATACGAGAATTACCGCAATACGCATGCGCGCCTAACTTCGATCATTAATATTGAGCGCGCCATACAAGAGGGCAGAAGCCTGAATAAGTACTTAAGCACGAATATAATGCATAAATATATTAGTCAGTATAACTCGACAGCAAGAGACAAGGATGTTTTGCTAAATGACTTAAATATTCATCATCTCCATATTGGTCTTGGTACGCATAAAATGTATTACGACTTTACAGAACGCACAGGAGATATATTATTTGTACTGTTCACTGATAAAGAAGCATACCTTCTTGATGTGCTCGGCCATAATGACTTTGGGAGCCACCGTCTAGCAAGAATCATTATCGATAACTGGCCTGACTCCAATTTTCTCATTCCTCTAAATGGAGTTCTTCCTGGGGAAGACTGGAGTTCTGGCGAGCGGCACGACCTTCGCAAACATGGGCTCCAGAGCACCTTCATTTACAATAATGCTGTGTATATTCCATCCTCTGGCATTACGATGGCAGGATACTCTCGACGGGCAGTCAGGGCCGCTTCTGCGATATACTGCATTTTATCTAAAGCACAGCAATGCGTCGAGTGCGGAGAGTGGAGTTTCATTAAGAAAATATATGCCAATAGCGGACTTGAATTGCCTGAGAATGCTGCCTTATCATTCGGTTTTCGTCATTATTATTTTGGTTTATATGAAGAGCCGACCAAACTGTTCTTGCGGCTTGTAAGGCTGCCATGATCCGTGGCGCGCGTGCCGCGGCTGTAGGTGGAATAACGCCGCTCGCTTAGCGGGGATTCAAGGCGAAGCCTAACCCGCCGCGTGCTGCTGGACGACTGCATCCATCTCATCGAGGGTGAGTGCCCGTGGTGGTGCCGGGATGGACGCCTTGAGTTCGACCAGCGACAGCGTCGCCGGAACCATCAGCGCCGTGCCATCGTCCTGAAGGATGAACTCGACCCTGTCACCAGGGCCGAGGCGCAGCCGCTCGCGAACGCTCTTGGGGATCGTCGTCTGCCCTTTGGCGGTGATCGTCGCCGCTGCCATGGCTGCCGCCTTTCTCTGGTCGCCGCTCCTTACTTTATGGCAAGGAATGGGAGACGTCACGCGGCATCAGGCGGCGTCGGCGCGCCACCGACCGCGCTTACGTTTCACTCGCAACGATGCTAGTGTGCCGGCCGCTCGGGGCAAGAAGCAGGGAGGACAGGCAAACCATGGATGTGCGCGCTGCGGTCGCTTATGAGGCCGGCAAGCCCTTGACGCTGGAAACCGTGCAGCTCGAGGGGCCCAAGGCCGGCGAGGTGCTGGTCGAGATCAAGGCCACCGGCGTCTGCCATACCGATGAATACACGCTCTCCGGCGCCGACCCGGAAGGCCTTTTCCCCGCCATCTTAGGCCACGAGGGGGCCGGTGTGGTGGTCGAGGTCGGCGCCGGCGTGACCTCCTTGCGGCCGGGCGACCACGTCATACCGCTCTATGTCCCAGAGTGCCGGCAGTGCGAATACTGCCTCAACCCGAAGACCAACCTGTGCCAGTCGATCCGCGTCACCCAAGGCCAGGGCCTGATGCCGGACGGCTCCTCGCGCTTTTCGATCGGCGGCAAGCCGTTGTTCCATTACATGGGCACCTCGACCTTCGCCAATTACACCGTGGTGCCGGAGATCGCGCTCGCCAAGGTGCGCAAGGACGCGCCGTTCGAGAAGATCTGCTACATCGGCTGCGGCGTCACCACCGGCTTGGGGGCCGTCATCTTCACCGCCAAGGTCGAGCCCGGCGCCAAGGTGGTCGTATTCGGACTGGGCGGCATCGGGCTTAACGTCATCCAGGGTGCGCGCATGGTTGGCGCCGACATGATCGTGGGCGTCGACACCAATCCGGCCAAGCGGGCGATCGCCGAGAAGTTCGGCATGACGCACTTCGTCAACCCGAAGGAGGTTGCGGGTGATCTGGTCACGGCACTGGTCGATCTCACCGGCGGCGGCGCCGACTACGCGTTCGAGTGCGTCGGCAACGTCAAGCTGATGCGCCAGGCGCTCGAATGCTGCCACAAGGGTTGGGGCGAGTGCATCATCATCGGCGTCGCCGGTGCCGGCGAGGAGATCAGCACGCGGCCGTTCCAGCTGGTCACGGGGCGGGTCTGGCGCGGCACCGCGTTCGGCGGCGCCCGCGGCCGGCGCGACGTGCCGAAGATCGTCGACTGGTACATGGAGGGCAAGATCAACATCGATGATCTGATCACCCACGTGGTGCCGCTCAACCGCATCAACGAGGCGTTCGATCTGATGCATGCCGGCCAGTCGATCCGCACCGTCGTGACGTACTGAGGCTGGACGTGCTGCGCGCCTTCTTCCCCACACCACAGCCGAAGCCGAAAGCGCCCGTGCTCGTGCGCCAATACCGCTCGTTCGGCGGCGTTCAGGCCGTCTACCGGCATGCCTCGCGCGTGACCGGCACGGACATGGAGTTCGCGCTGTTCCTGCCGCCGGAGACCCGCCCGCGGCCGTGCCCGGTCGTGTTCTGGCTCTCAGGCCTCACCTGCACCTGGGCCAACTTCACCGAGAAGGCCGGCGCGCAGCGGGCAGCGGCGGAGCTGGGGCTAATCCTCGTCTGTCCCGATACCAGCCCGCGCGGGCTCGATCTGCCGGGCGAGCATGCGAGCTACGACTTCGGCTCAGGCGCCGGCTTCTACCTCGATGCCACCGTGGCGCCGTGGAAACGTCACTACCGGATGGAAACCTATCTGATCGAAGAGCTGTCGGAATTGGTGTTCGCCCATTTCCCGGCCGATCCGAAGCGGCAGGGCATCTGCGGCCACTCGATGGGCGGCCACGGCGCGCTGACGCTGGCGTTCCGCCATCCGGGCCGCTTCCACTCGCTCTCGGCGCTGGCGCCGATCGTGGCACCTTCGGAAGTACCGTGGGGGCAGAAGGCGTTCAAGGGCTACCTCGGCACGGATCGGGCGGACTGGCGGGCGCACGATGCCTGCCGCCTGGTGGCCAAGTCGCACTGGCGGAGCGAAATCCTCATCGATCAGGGCCTGGATGACGAGTTCCTGACCACGCAGCTGAGGCCGGAGCTGTTCGAGGCCGCCTGCACGCGGGCCGAAGTGCCGCTGACGCTGCGCCGGCAGAACGGCTACGATCACAGCTACTATTTCATCGCCACCTTCATCGAAGATCATCTCAGCCATCACGCCCGCCTGCTGGGCGGTGCATGAGCTTGAGCCGTCCGCACGCGTGAGAGGGCCGTTCGATTGGCGCACTACGTTGTGACCGGCGGCTTGGGCTTCATCGGCTCGCA
The DNA here is from genome assembly GCA_029624735.1 of Defluviicoccus sp. Taxonomy (GTDB): domain Bacteria; phylum Pseudomonadota; class Alphaproteobacteria; order Rhodospirillales; family Defluviicoccaceae; genus Defluviicoccus. Next base: position 182,923 of record JARSSM010000001.1, read on the forward strand.
TCTCGTCGACGCCCTGCAGGCCGCGGGCCACGGCGTGCGGGTGCTCGACAATCTCTCCACCGGCAAGGCGGAGAACGTCGCGCCCTCGACCGAAATCATCAAAGGCGATGTCGCCGATGGCGCGGCCGTGGCGGCGGCGATGGCCGGCATGGATGGCTGCTTTCACCTGGCTGCCGTCGCTTCCGTTGCCGCCTCGATCGCGGACTGGGTCGGCACGCATCGCACCAACCTGACCGGCACGATCACGGTCTTTGATGCCGCCAAGCGGGTGCGCGCGGACGGACGGCCGATCCCGGTCGTCTATGCCTCATCGGCTGCCGTTTACGGCGACAACCCGGCCCTGCCGCTCAGCGAACAGGCCGCGACCCGGCCGCTCACCGCCTATGGTGCCGACAAGCTGGGGTGCGAACAGCATGCGCGGGTCGCACTGCACGTGCATGGCATCCCCACCGTTGGCTTGCGCTTTTTCAACGTTTATGGGCCGCGCCAGGATCCGTCTTCGCCCTATTCCGGCGTCATCTCCATCTTCGCCGACCGCCTCGGCCAAGGGCTGCCGATCGAGATCTTCGGCGATGGCGAACAGACGCGCGATTTCGTCTATGTCGGCGATGTCGTCACGTTTCTGCTGCGGGCGATGATGCGGGAGAGCGCGGCCGGCGCGGTCGTGAATGTCTGCACGGGGCGCGCCACCAGCATCAACGAACTCGCGCGAACGATTGCGCACGTGCTGGGCAGCGAACCGAAGATCATCCATCGTCCCGCCCGCACGGGCGACATTCGCGCCTCGCTGGGCGACCCGGCGCAAGCACTGCGGATGTTGGGCCACGCTGCGAGCACATCATTGGCGGACGGTCTGGCGCAGACAATGGCGGCCACGCAAACCAGAAGAGCAGGATCCCCTCGCCATGGATGACCTCACGATCGCGCGCGCCTTGCATGTCATCGCCGTCGTCCACTGGATCGGCGGCGTTGCCATGGTCACCGCCGTCATCCTGCCGGCAATCGCCCGCAACGAGCAGCCAGCGCGTCGGCTCGCGCTGTTCGAGGCGATCGAGGGACGTTTCTCGGCCCAAGCCAAGGTGTCGGTGACGCTCGCCGGCTTGAGCGGCTTCTATATGACGCACCGCTTGGCCGCCTGGGATCGCTTCCTTGATCCGGGGTTCTGGTGGATGCATGCGATGGTGCTGGTATGGGCGTTGTTCAGCATCGTCCTTTTTGTCGCCGAACCTTTGTTTCTCGACGCCTGGTTCCATCGCCAAGCCACCAGCGATCCGGAAGGCACGTTCGCGATCGTGCGGCGCGGCCACTGGATCCTGTTGACGCTGAGCACCGTGACCATTGGCGCCGCCGTCCTGGGGGCGCACGGCGTCTTGTTCTGATGTGACTGCTGCGGGGAAATGATCTTCGGAGCGGCAGCGGGATATTGAGTGCTGCTCAGCGGTGGGTGACGAGAAACACGCCGACGGCAGCAGCGATCATGCCCACGATCGCCAACAGGCCCAGCGTCTCGTCAAACACGATGTAGGCAATCAGCGCGGTCGAGGCCGGCACGAGATAGAACAGGCTTGCAACATTGGCCGCAGCCCCATGGCGTATCATCCAATAGAAGAGCGTGACGGCACCGATCGACAAGACGAGAGTCAACCAGGCGAGCGCGAAGGTGAACTCCGGCACCCAGTCGACCTGCATGGTTTCGAATAGCGGGGCGAGGACCAGAAAAATCAGCAGGACGGTGCCGAACTGGATGGCCGAACCGGTGACGAGGCTGGTGCCGCCAAGGTGGCGCTTCTGATAGAGCGTGCCTGCGGTGATCCCTGCCACCGCGATCAACGCCGAGAACACGCCCCAGGCATCGGCGCCGCGAAAATGCAGCTTGTCGCTCACGACCAGCGCCACGCCAATGAACCCACAAACAATCCCGAACCACTGCTTGGGCTTGACCCGTTCGCCCAGATACCAGCCGGACACGGCAGCGGTCAGGAGCGGCTGAAGGCTCCCGATCAGGGCGGCAACGCCAGCCGGAACCCCCAGCGAAATCGCAACGAAGATGCCGCCAAGATAGCACCCCTGGATCAATGTGCCGGCGACGGCGAGGCGGCCGACGATGGCCCAGGAGTTGGGCCAGGGCGAGCGCAGCAGGAGTGCCGCGGCCGTGAGTATCGAGGTTGTACAGATGAAGCGCAGCAGCAGAAACGTCAGCGGGCCGGAGTGCGGCAGGCCGAACTTGGCACCGATGAAGCCGGTGCTCCACAACAGCACAAAGACTGCCGGAACGACCTTGACGAGCGCCCCAGACGGCTGGGCTAGGGCTGATGCATTCTGGGCTCCGGTCATTCGCGCGTCCGGGTCCAGCCGGCTATTCCGTTCGCACGGTGAATTCCACCTTCCAGCGCTTCTCGGAATTGGTGTGCTTCATCCATAGCTCGAGCGTGCCAAGTTCGGTCATCACGGCGTTGATCTGCACCGGCACCGGCTGGCCGGCCGGGAACTCGGCCGCCGCGGGGAGGTTGACCTCGATCAGGCTGGTCTCCTCCAGCTCGCGCTCGGCATCGGCGAGGATCTCGCCCGGCTTGTCGCCGCTGCGCACCTCGGAGGAGAAGAAGCGGAACTCCGCCGGCTGGCCGGTGACGAGGCCGAACTTCTGCCCTTCGATCAGCAGTTCGGACCCCTCCTCCAACCCTTGCGGCACGACACATAGCGCCTTGATCGGCGGCTTGAAGCCGGGAATGGCGGGCATCGAAGTCTCGAGGCCGATGTAGTAGGAGCGCGCGGCACCGGCTTTAATGCGGATCCCCTTGCCGGTGGCGCGCGTGCGGCCGTAGATGGCAGCCCCCTTGGCAACCGCCAGATCCGGCTGGAAACCTTCCAGTTCCTTGAGCGGCTGGGCCTTGTTCCAGCCGGTGAGCAGTTCGAGCACGCGGCTGCGGATCGCTTGTGCCTTGAACACGCCGCCGTTGAAAAGCACCGCCGTCGGCGCGAGGAAATCCTTCTGCAAAGCCTTCTCGCCGACGAGCGCACTCAACGCCGTGCTCGCCTTCACGTTGGCAAGGCTGCGGGTCAAGAAGCGGGCCAAGTGCTTGCTAACCACAGGATCGGCGGCGTAGGGCAGGCCGAACTCCTGCAGACCGGTGCGCCGGCCTTCCTGCGGCAGATCCGTGATCGCGGTCATGGCGAAGAAGCCGTCGAGCACGACTTGGTCCAGCGTCGCCCGGTCAAGCCGGGTCGAGAGCGTACCGGCGAACAGGCTGGAACCGCGCGAAGGAACCGCGATCGGCGCTTCTTCGAGGCTCTCGTCCTCAAACAGCGCCACCTTGGCCTTGGCGGCGGCGTGGATCAGGGCCAGGAACTGCCAAGCGTCGATCGTCTTGCCGTCTGCCGCCAGCTTCGCCTGAAGCGTGTAGGCGAGCGCCAAGTCCATGTTGTCGCCGCCCAGGAGGATGTGCTCGCCAACGCTGATGCGCTCCAGCGCCAGCTCGCCGCCCTGCTCGGTCACGGCGATCAGGCTGAAATCCGCGGTGCCGCCGCCGACATCGCAAACGAGCACGATGTCGCCGGGGCCGACCTGGGAGCGCCATTCCTTGCCGGCCTGCGCCGTCCAGGCATAGAACGCCGCCTGCGGCTCCTCGAGCAGCGTGACCTTGCCGAGGCCTGCTGCCTCGGCCGCCTCTGCGGTCAGGTTGCGCGCCACGTCATCAAACGACGCCGGCACGGTCAGCACGATCTGGCCTTCGCTCAAGTCCCAGTCGCGGCCCTGCCGGCGCTCGGCATGGAGAAAACCTTGGCACAGGTGCTCAAGGTAGCGGCGCGAGCACTCAAACGCGGAGAGCTTCTGCTCCTCGATCTCCGACTTCCACGGCAGCGCCGCGACACGGGGATCGATGTGCGGATTGGAGAGCCACGATTTCGCCGAGGTGACCAGTCGATCAGGGACCAGCGCGCCATGGTCGCGGGCGAAATGGCCGATGATAGCGCGCTCGCCCGCCGCTTGCGGCCACGGCAGCGGGAAGGCTTCGGCCGTAAACTCCTCCGCATGTGGAATGTAGAGCGCCGACGGCAGGGTCGGCTTTTCGCCCACCGTGTTCGGCCCCAGCACCTGGCTGATGTCGACGATTTCGGTCTGGTCACTCGCGAAATCGGTGACGGCGATCGCGCTGTTGCTGGTTCCGAGATCGATCCCGAGGCTGAAGCGTGCGGTCATGATTTCGCTGTTTTCCGTTGTCGTAGAAGCGGGCTTGGGCGCCTCGCGCGCGCGCCGCGCGCTTGGGCTCGCACGGCCGTCAGAAGGTCCTATTTCAGCTCGACCTCGGCCGGCGCGATGGCGGGCAGACGGTCACCGGAAACCGCAACCACGCGCGGCAGCTTGACCTTATCGGTTTGCCAGCCGCGGTGGACGAGGGTGCCGGAAAAGGGCGGCTCACCGCTGATCCTGCCGACCAGACGGTAGGCATCGGCCGGGAAGCCCGTCGGTACGCTGATCTTCGCCCCCTCGTTCTCCGTGCGCACGGGCGTGATGCGGAAGTGCTCGGCGAGGACCGCCTTGCAGCCGGCGTGCACGACCCGCGCGGCCGCGCCGACCTGGGCATCCGGGTAGGCGGTGATGTCATCCATCACGAAATCGACGAGCCGGCCCTTCTCCTGCAGGAGGGCTAGAAAACTCACGATCTCTGCCTCGGCCGGCGGCGCCGGTTCGGGCGGCGGCGGGGCGGCGGCAGTGGCCGGGGCGGCCACCGGTTTGCCCGCACCGCTCGGCGCAAACAGGGCGGTAAGCAAGATGATGCCGCCGACCGCCAGCGCGCCGATCGTCAGATAGAACTGATGCGGCGCGGCCTCCGGCACCAGCGTCAGGCCGACCAACGCAAGCGAGGCTAGCGCCAGAACGATCAACAATGCTCTCATGTTCTTTTGATCTCTTGGTCCCACGGGTCGTCCGTCAACGGGCGTGCCGTCGTGCGAGGGCAGAATCGGGGCAGGTCCGCCGGTCGTCAAGGGTCCTTTGCGTGTCGTGGCGTGCACGGCCGGTGGCGGCAAACAAGAATCCGAGCACCCCGCCGGCCTGATCCGTTGCGGTGCAAGCGCACTTCGCTTGACCCGGCTCCGGCTCAAATCTCTTTTGTTTTCATATGGTTATAGTTTCGAACGGAGAAACGATTCGTGGTTGGCGACTGTACAAGCTATAGTTCAATGTGAGGCTGTATGCAGTCGCAGAAGACTGCATTCGCCCCAACCAGCGCACTCGCAAGGAGTGGAATCGCCCCGACGATGGCATTCTTGGATCAGATCGCGATGGCGCTCGCGCTGGCGCTGGGATCGGGCGCGCTGCACGCGGTCGGCGCGATTGCCTTCTCGGAAGCGGCGGTCGAATCGTTGCAGACGGCGTTTACCGGTCTGTGGGTGGCACTGTACATCTGGGCGGGCGGCAAGCTCATGCTGGGACATGGCTTGGACTGGGTGCGGTGGCTGGTCGCGCGGCGGCTAGCGCTGGTGGTGGTGCTCGTCATCGCGGCATGTTCGGTCCTGTGGTCGGTACAGCCTGCGCTGACGGCTCAGCGGTCGATCCATCTTGTCGGCACGACGCTGTTGGCCATCTACATCGGCTATCATTTGTCAACAAAGACGGTCATCGATGTCTTTGGCATCGTCCTCGCCGGTCTTATTGTGGGCAGCGCTGTTGTCGCGCTCGTGTTTCCCGAGGTCGGACTGCACGACTACGAAGGCAAGCTTGTCTGGCGCGGCCTGCAGCAGGAAAAAAATACGTTTGGATTGACATCGACAACGGCGTTTCTTTTCTTTTTTGTCCGCTCCATTTCCGTCAACCGCGCGCGCCCCTGGCTCGATTGGGCACTCTGTGCGGCCTCCCTCATGTGTCTTGTCATGAGCGACAGTGCGACCTCGCTGGGGGCGCTGCTGGCCGGGCTTACGGTTGCGCTATGTTTCCTAATCGGCGCCAGCGGGCGGATTACGACTCTGGTGCCGCTGTTGGGCATCGGCGGCGGCCTGTGTGTCGCGTTGCTGGCGCTGCTCCTTACCACCGGCACCGGCGAACTCTTCGAGCTGTTCGGCCGCTCGTCCGATATCACCGGGCGCACCGTGATCTGGAGCGGCGTCTTGAACCTGATCGACAAGCACGTCCTGCTCGGCCTGGGCTACGGCAGCATTTGGTACCCCCGGCCACAGGAAGGCTGGCTGCAGATGAGCCTGCTCGGCACCCATTGGGTCGCCTTTCACGCTCACAACGCGCTGTTGCAGGTCGCCTCGGAACTCGGGCTCATCGCCGCCGTGGCCGGGGCCGTCTTGCTGGCGCAGACGTTTTACGAGGCCATTCGGATGTTCTTGCGCACACATCAACCGTTTGCGCTGTTCATGATTTCATTCAACGCTGCCTTCATCGTCGTCAATGTGTTTGAGGCGCTCCTGTTCTCCGACCGCAGCCCGGCGTGGCTGCTGTTCATCGCCTTGCCGATCGCGCTTCTCAAGTCTTCGCCGGTTGCTTCCGGAAGTCCGGACTCTGCTGGTCCCCGCTGGCGTCACGCTAAGCCGCTTGGCAGCGATGAAGCAGGGATAGTGCAGACATAAGAGACCCGCTGCGATCGGCAGTCGTGGCGAAACCCTGAAAGAAATGAGCAACTATTTATTTCGCACGAGAAAAATCGGCCGGCCAAAGTTATCAAGTCTGTGCTTCGACTTTTTGACGCGGTTCGTTCCGCCGCGCCTTATTGTCGAATGCCTGCTCAAGGCGCGCCGCCGCATCCTCACCGCGCTTGCGCGAGTGTACCTGCCAATCGTGACACGCGAATGCCTGCGCGACGGTCGCGGGCCCTGGCGAACCGAACCCTTCGGCGCCGAGGACATGATCGCGCAGCCAGCCCTGAGCGCTGTCGGCGCAGAACCGGAGGAACTGGTACGAGTTCCGCGCCGGTTCAGCTTGCGCAAGCCATTCGTCAGCGTCATTCCCGATGCGACGCTGATCGGCCCGAGCGCCTTCGCCCTCGACTCGCAACGAAGGGTCCTGATGGAATCGGTCGGTCCCGATTTCGATGACGGGACGCCCGGGTTCTTTGCCCTGCCGATCGACGTTCTTTTCAAGCGGCTGACGGCGCGTCCCCAGATCGTGATCGAGGAGCCGGTTTGTTCTCTGGTCACAACGTTCGGGTGGATCTACGGCCACTGGTTGATCGAGGGTCTGCCGCGGCTCGAGGGCTATGAGCTTTACCGGCAGCGCAGTGCGGATAAGCCGCTCCTCCTCATCAACGAGCATCCGCAGTCTTGGAAGATGCAGTCGCTGGAATTGATGGGCTATGGCCCCGCCGACCTCATGCAGTGGACGCATCCGGCCGCACGCGTCAAGACCCTGATCCTGCCCTCGATCCGTCGCCAGTCCGGCTGGCCCGAACCCCGCGCCTGCGCTTGGCTGCGCGAGCGGCTGATCGGTGGTCTGCCGCCGCCGGCGCCTTCATCGCCGCGCTACGCGTCGCGGGTCCTCGTTTCACGCGGGAGCGCACCCGGCCGCCGCATCCTCAACGAGGATGCGTTGATGGAGACGTTGGCACCACTCGGGTTCGCCCGTTATCAGACAGATTCCATGCATTTTGCCGAGGAGGTGCGGTTGTTTTCCGGCGCCGAGATTATCATTGCGCTGCATGGCTCTGGCCTGATGAACGCGGTCATGTCACCAAACCGGCCGCTGGTGATCGACCTCTTCGATGGCTACTGGAGCTCCGATTTCATCAAGCTGGCAGCCGCGATCGGCGCCCGCTACGCATGCGTGCGCGGCGAGCCGGTACGAACCAAGGCACACGGACGATGGGTCGACAACGATTGCCTGGTTGACGTCGATGCCATCGTCCGGCTGATTCAGGCAGCCGAAGCCGAACGAGGCCGCTAGCGCCAGCGCACGGCAACGGGCGGTCCGGTCCCTCCAGGGGCGAACTTCCGACAACCGCAGGGAGACGGCGGGTGCCGAACAACGCCGGCGGCGAACGGCCAGCCAGTCAGCAGCGCCTCTGGGCACGTCTCGCCCGCCACCGTGCGCTGATCGTCTCCTACCTGCAGGCATTCTCCGGCCAGCTTGGCCTGAGCCTGTTCAACTTCTGCCTCAACATCTTCCTGGTCCGGACGCTGCCGCCCCAAGAGTACGGCATCTTCGCGTTTGCGCTCGTCGCCGGCCAAGTGGCGATGTACGTCAACGGCGCCCTGGTTGCGGCACCATTGATGGTGCACGCGCCGGCATGCGAGCCGCCGGCAGCGCGCCTTGAGCTTGAGGCGCGCCTCTATGCGCTGAATACGTTGATCGCAGTTGCCACGTTTGGCTTCGCGTTCGCCTATGCAATCGCCCAGTATGGTGAAACGGAAGCCGGCGGCGGCTGGGTCGTTACTGCTTTCGCTCTCTATGTACTCACCTTCATGCAACGACATTTGACCCGCTGCGCCGCCTACGCGCGCCAGCAGCCCGGAATTGCCTGCGCAGGCGATCTTGGCGTCGTCGCACTTGGCTGTCTCTTCCTGCTCACTGGGTGGGTGGTGACCGGAGGCTTCGGCGTCGCTTTCGTGCTCGCGGTGCTGGCGGTCGCCAACGCGTGCATGTCGGCCGTGGAAATGCGCCGCCTCGGTGTGCGGCCGATGGCGCCCTCTCGTGCCCGCATCCGCGGATACGGCCACCTGTGGCTTGAGACGAGATGGGCGCTCCTGGGCTCGACGACGACATTCGCGCAGTCGCAGGCGCACAGCGTCATCGTCTCGACGGCCGCCGGACCGACCGCGTTTGCTCCACTCGCGGCCGGTCAGGTCGTCATCGCCCCAGTCGGGATCGCGATGTTTGCGCTCCAGAACGCAATGGTCTCACGGTTGTCGATCGCGGTCAGCCGCTCCGACCGGGCCGCCATCCGGATGATCGTTGTGTTCATGACGCTGACGCTGCTGGCGATGGTGGCAGGCATCGGCGTGCTCACCTTCGCGCTCTGGGATCTCATTTGGGATGCCCTTTTCGAGGCCAAGTACAGCACCTACCCGATGGGTTGGCTGGTCTTCGGCTTCTGGTGCGTCGGCCTTGTGCGTGCACTCTACACGGCCCCAAGCTGCCTTCTCGTTGCCCTGCGCGAGTTCAGAAGTCTGGCCTTGGCAAGCCTGTTCGGCGGCGGCGTCAGTCTTCTCTGCGTCGGGGTGATCTTACAGGTGGCTCCTTTCTACTGGACCGCGGCGGGCGTTCTTGTCGGCGAATTGAGCTTCCTCGGCGCCCTGATTGTTCTTGTCGCACGTAAGCTCGGCGCCGCGAAAAGGTAGGCAGCGGCGGTACGGCTCCCCAAAGCCGGCCGCCTCGAACCGGAAAGTTCAACGCATGTCCGTCCTCGTTTCCGTCGTCATCCCGACCTACAACCGCGCCCACGTGATCGCTCGCGCGCTGCGCTCCTGCTGCGAACAGAGCCTGCGCGACTTCGAGGTCGTCATCGCCGATGACGAGAAGTCGACCGACAACATCGCCGAAGCGATTGCGGCTTTCCCTGAGCTTTCGATCCGGCTGTTGTCAGGTGTGCGCGGCAAGGCGGCCGCTGCGCGCAATGCGGGCGTGCGCGCCGCTTCCGGTACCTACGTCGCCTTCCTCGACTCCGACGACGAATTCCTGCCGCGCAAGCTGGAAGCATGCGTGGCCGTGCTCGAACGAGGCGAAGCCGACGCGGTCTACAGCCAGACGTATGTCGAGTGCGGCGTCGACCGGCTGTGGGTGAAGCCGCCGCGCGGCATCGCCACCGGCGAGGACATTTCCGATTATCTGTTTGTCGACCAGGGCTGGGTACATCCCAGCACCCTGGTGCTGCCACGGACATGGGCGCTCAAGTCGCCCTTCGCTGCGGGCCTCGGCTACGGCGACGATGCCCAATTCGCGATCGATCTCGTACACGCCGGCGCCCGGCTCAAGATGATCGAGGAGCCGCTGGCGATCTACCACGATACCGGCGCCGCCGACCACTTGTCGCTTTCGCTCTATTATGAAGACTTTGAAGCGTCGAACAACAAGGCGTTCGTGGACTGGATGGAAGCCAAGCGGCCGCTGATCCCGGAACGCGCCTACCTGGCGTTCAACGTGCGTGTTCGCGCCCGCATGATCGCGCGCAGCCGCCCGGCCGAGGCCTGTGCGCACCTGTGGCGGGCCTACCGCGGCGGCGTGTTTGGCCTGGCCAAGTCGCTGTACTACACGGCGCAGGTGTTCTGTCCGCGCCTGTTCCGAATGGCCCGCGATCTGGTCGTGCGCTGGCGGGGCCGGCCGCAACCCGGCCGCCGCCTGCCGCTGCTCGAACGCAAGCAGGACTGAGGGGCAGCGGCGAGGCGCAAGAGCAGCGGATCAGAACAGACCGTCGTCGAGCGTGGTGAAGTCGAGCGCCGTCACCTGCCCTGGCAGGATATTCTTGAGACCGAGGACGCGGGCACCCGAGGCATCGCCGATCCAGGTATAGCCCCAGGTCGGATCGTGGAGGAAGTACAGGTCCTCAAAGTGCAAGCCACCGGTGAGGCCGATCTTGTCGATCCCATCCTGAAAATCGCTGAAGCGGTCAGACCCTTGACCGGGTTCCAGCCGGACGACATCGACACCGCCACCGCCGAACACAAAGTCGTTACCAGCGCCGCCGGAGATGGTGTCGTTGCCGGCACCGGCGTAAATCGTATCGCTGCCGCCCAATCCTTGGATCAGGTCGTTGCCGCCGGTGCCGGCTTGTGTTTCAGCCGCGTTGGTGCCGTTGATGCGGACAAAACCGGTGGAGCCCGATGACGTCCCGCCACTACCGCTGCCGGCAGTCGTCCCGCTGCTGCTGCTGGCAGTGGTCGTGCTGCCGCCGCTGCCGGCTGTGACGAAATCGCTCGCATCCAGCTTCGTCGGCAGGACATACTTGAGGCCCATGAGGGCGTTGCCGGACTTGTCCGTCACCCAGGTATATTGCCAGGTCGAGTCGTAGCGGAAGCGCAGGTCCTCGAAGCGCAATCCCGTGCTGAGGCCAATCTTGTCGGTGCCATCAACGTAATCGAGCACCTTGTCCGGTCCTTGGCCGGGCGCGATCATGAAGACGTCGGCACCGGCGCCACCGAATATGAAGTCGTTGCCCGAACCGGCAAAGATCGTGTCGTTGCCGCCGCCGGCTTCAATCGTATCGTCGCCACCGAGGCCTGAGATCTGCTCGGATGCGGCGGTGCCCTTGAGCGCATCGGGGCCGGCGCTGCCGACGACGCTATTGGTGCCACTGCTGCCCGTGCCACTGGTACCGGTGCTGCCGGTGCCGGTGCTGCCCTGACCTTCCTGGTAAACACGCACCCAATCGACTACCAGTTCCGCACCATCGACTGCGGATGTCGGCTCCCCCGCCCAGGCGCCACCCACGGTTAGGTTGAGGATCGGGTAGAAGAACTGATCAAAGGGACTTCCCTGCCCACCACCAACGGCACGAGCGTACTCGGTGTCGGAGATCGTCCCGAACGCGTTACCGTCGACATAGAACGTCAACTGAACATGCCCGTCGCTGCCCCGGTCCCACTCCATACCCCAAGTGTGCCAACCCTGCGACCAGTCGGTGCCATTGGCAGCAACATACTTCTGGGCGTGATTGCCGTTGGCTGCGTAGTGCACGGTTGAATAACCGTGCGTCAGCTCTCTGGAGGTGCCGAGATACTCCAGGATATCGATCTCACCCGAATTCGGCCAATACCCATAGACATTGTCGCGCGGCATCATCCAGAGCGCAGACCACAGCCCCTGGCCGGCGGGTAAGTCAGCACGAAACTCAATGTAGCCGTACTTCCAAGCTTCCAGATTGCGGCCATGGACCAAGCCGCCGTACCAGCCGTCAGAGCGCTGATCGACCGCTAAGTGCAGATAGCCATTCCCAACGCTAACAAGGCTCGGATCCCATGCCTTGATGGTTCCGTACCGGTCAGGCCAAGTTTGGGAACTGCCCTTGATCCATTTGCTGGAGTCGAAATAATTGAACTCGTCGGACCAAATCAGCTTGTACTGGCTCAGATCCATCGTGCTGGTTTCCTCCTGTCGGGTGCAGGCGGTCGATGCGACCAATCGTCACGACGCCGGCTGGAGCTCCAGGCACGCCGCACGAGGTCGAAGAACTGGAGGCGCCAGCCGCTCGCGCATGACGACCGCCGATCATTCGCTTGCATCGCACGCGATGCTGGGCTTTCCCGGAGGTTGATGCGGCTGCCGGCGCGAAAGCCGCACCCAAGATCCCTATTTTTGCGCGCACGTGACACCCGCCCAATTGGGTGAGTTGACGCTTAATGGGTGTAAAAACCCGCATTTGGGTCTTTTTATGGCCAACGACCGTTATCAGGTCGTCCGCCTTTTTTGGGATCGGTTGGAGGAAGGAGGGCCCGCACCCATGGTGGCGACCAAGGCCACACGCCGGCCCAGCACTCCGACCGGCGAACAACAGCGCTCCGCGGCTGCCGCTCAGCGCGCGGGCCGGTGTACGATTATGATGCGGGTATTATGCGGGCGGTCCGCGCTCCGCGGTCCGCGCTCCGCGCGGCACGCCCCGTACGGGCGTCCTACTCGACGGCGAGGATGATGTGCGAGGCCTTGATCAGCGCAGAGGCCCGTTCGCCCGGCTTAAGGCCGAGGCTCTGGACGCTGCCACCAGTGATGATCGCCGTCAGCTCCAGGCCGCCACCCAGATCGAGCGTCAACTCGCTGTTGATAGGCCCATCAATGACGTTGGTGACCACACCGGCGAGACAGTTGCGCGCCGATACCTTGCCCGCATCGACGTCGCGGGCAAGCAGGACGAAATTCGACTTGATCAGGGCGGTTGCCGCGCGCCCGGGCTTCAAATCAAGCGCGGTAACACTGCGCTTGGTAATGATGGCGCAAATCGTCATCCCCGGCGCGATCTCCAGCTCCACCTCGGCGGCAATCGGCCCCTGATTGATCGCCTTGACGATGCCGGGCAAGGCGTTCCTGGCGCTTGTTCTCATCTCCGACCTCTCTTTGCTCACCACCGATGAACGACCGTCCGCCGACTGCCGTCAAAACGAGCGCATGCTGCCCGCAATCGCATCAGCCGAGCGCAACCGCCCGCGCGAGCCGGCCCTGCGCTCGCGTCCGCTGCCCGCTCGTGCTGCGACACGCAATAGCACGCAAGATCCGCGCCATCCCCGCAGACAGACCGGATGCAAGGGCGTTTGGCGACGAAACAGCGGTCGGACGCGTGCGACAGTTGCCATTCTCGGCTGCAGAAGAGCGCATAGCTGCTTCCGCCTGCGAGCATGGAGCCGTGGTCCCAACTTTGCTTGGTGTCATGCGGACGACGAGTGCACTGGAATGAATGCGACCGGCCGCGCCGCCGGCGGCGACGGCAGTTGCGACCGCCACCCGAAGACCGCGAACCGGGAAGCAGGAACCCCTCCGATGAGCGTTCTCCAGCGCAAGCAGACGGCACTCTCGCTGGTCAGCATCTACGAGATCTCCAAGATTCTTAGCGCGTCTCTCAACCTGGAAGCGACTCTGCGCGCCGTTCTCAACCTCCTTTCGTGCTACATGGACATGCGCCGCGGCGTGGTCGCCATCAACGATGCAGCCGGCAACCTGACCGTCGTCGCCGCTTCAGGCATCTCGCCGCGCGATGTGAGCGAAGGGGCGGCCGATCTGCCGGCAGAGGTGGCGGCGCGGATCCTTTCGGGCGAAATGCCGTTCGTAACCGAGAACGTGGCCGACGACGTCCTGCTCGCCGACTATGTGCGCGTTCCGGATGCGCTCGAAGACGAGACGGTTTCATTCCTGGCGGTGCCGATCCGCACCTCCGGCAAGCCGTTCGGAGTGCTTGCCATCGCGCGGGTTTGGAACCGCCATGGCGCCATTGATTTCGGCGAGGATGTGCGGTTCCTGACCATGGTCGCCAACCTGGTGGCGCAGACCGTGAAGCTGCACGAGCGCATTCCGGCCGAATGCAGTGCTGCGCACCACTCGGGCCGTTTGGCCTCGGTCCGTCCCGCACCGCGGCCGGATGCGACAGAACACCATTTGGCGGACGTCATCGGTGTCAGCCGCGCCATGCAGCAGGTGTTCGCGCAAGTCCACCTCGTCGCCCCCACCCGCTCCACGGTCGTGCTGCGTGGTGAAAGCGGCACCGGCAAGGAGCTGATCGCCAAGGCCGTGCACGTGCTGAGCCCGCGGACCGCCGGGCCGTTCATCAAGGTCAACTGTGCCGCGCTGCCGGACACGTTGCTGGAATCCGAGTTGTTCGGACACGAAAAGGGCGCCTTCACCGGCGCCACACACGAACGCAAGGGCCGCTTTGAGCTGGCTAACGAGGGCACGCTGTTCCTCGACGAGATCGGCGACATCTCGCCGTCGTTCCAGGCGAAGCTGCTGCGCGTGCTGCAGGAACGCGAGTTCGAGCGGGTCGGCGGCACGCGTACGATCAAGGTCGACGTGCGCCTCGTCTGTGCCACCAATCGGAATCTCGAGGAGGCGGTCGCAAAGGGCGAGTTCCGCGCCGATCTCTACTATCGGATCAACGTGGTGCCGATCTTCATCCCGAGCCTGCGCGAGCGGACGGAGGACGTTCCTCTCCTGGCCGATCATTTCCTCGCCGCGTTCAACCGCGACAATGAGCGCCAGCTTCGCTTCACCGACCGTGCGATTGCCGCCCTGCAGACCTGCTCGTTTCCCGGCAATGTCCGCGAGTTGGAAAACTGCATCCAGCGCCTGGCGACCCTCACGCGCGGCGACATCATTGATGAAATCGATCTGCCGTGTCAGCAGGCCCTGTGCCAGTGCGCCACGCTTCTGCCGCAGCCGGCGTACACGCAGGCACGCGAGCCAGCCACATCGCCAGTGGATGAATCGCTGGCCGCAGACTGGCAGGAAGTGGACGATTTGAGCAATCTCGATGCCCTGCCGCAGCGCGAACGGCTGGTCCGGGTGATGGAGCGGGCGGGCTGGGTGCAGGCGAAGGCAGCGCGGATGCTTGGGATCAGCCCGCGCCAGATGGGCTACGCGTTGCGCAAGCACAACATCACGGTGAAGCGCTTCTGAAGCGGTTGTGACGGGCTCGCGGCCGCTGTGGCTGTCGCATCTCCGACACCGATGTCGCGTCCACAACACGCGACAAACACCGCGCCAAACCAATAATGGCAATAAAAACAATTCACTAGCAAGATGGCCCCAGCCTTGCATTCCCGGTCTCCGGTAAGGATCAGCCGAGACAGGGAAGGGCCAAAGCGGTGGCAGACACGATCGTTCCACTCGCAGAGTTGGCAAGGCGTCGGTCGCTTGGCGAGGCTCCCGCGGCAGGCGGATGCCGGGCTCCCGCTGGTGGTCGTGCCGGCGGCTGCGGCTCGACGGCAGCGCCGGCCGATATGCCTCCGGCAGTGTGGGAGAAGGTCAAGCGCCACCCCTGCTACAGCGTCGAGGCGCACCACTTCTTCGCCCGCATGCATGTGGCGGTCGCGCCACGCTGCAACATCCAGTGCAACTACTGCAATCGCAAATACGACTGCGCAAACGAAAGCCGCCCCGGTGTCGTCAGTGAGCGGATGACGCCTGAACAGGCGGAGCGCAAGGTTCTGGCTGTCGCGGCCCGAATGCCGCAGCTCTCGGTCGTCGGCATTGCTGGGCCGGGCGATGCGCTGGCAAACGCAGCGGCAACCTTCGAAACGTGCGACCGCATCGCCCAGCAGCTGCCGGACGTGGCCTTGTGCCTCTCGACCAACGGCCTTGCTTTGAGCGAGCACGTCGAGGCGATCAAGGCGCGCAACATCAGCCACGTCACGATCACGTTGAACGCCATCGATCCGGAGATTGCGGCCCAGATCTACGCGTGGGTCGTCATCGATCGCAAGCGCTACGACGGTGTTGACGCCGCGCGGTTCCTGATCGAACGCCAGCTTGACGGTCTCAAGCGAGCGGTCGCCGCCGGCCTGCTGGTCAAGGTCAACTCGGTGATGATCCCCGGCATCAACGACCAGCACCTGCGCGAGGTCAACGCCGAGGTGCGGCGTCAGGGCGCCTTCCTGCACAACATCATGCCACTCATCTCCGATCCCGCGCACGGCACCCGCTTCGGCCTCGACGGCCAGCGCGGGCCGAATGCGGCCGAACTGAAGGCGTTGCAGGACTCTTTATCCGGCGGTGCCAAGCTGATGAAGCACTGCCGGCAGTGCCGTGCCGATGCCGTCGGCCTGCTTGGCAGCGACTGCGGCCAGGAATTCAACATGGCCAAGATCGAACCGGCAGCCGTCGCCGATGATCCCGGCACTAGGCAGGCCTATCGTGCCTTCGTTGACGAGGAGCAGGTGCAGCGAAACGAAGCATCGGCGCAGGCCGCGCGCGCGCTTCGCACCGCAACCGGTGCTGCACCGATGCTGGTTGCCGTCTGCACGAAGGGCGGCGGCCGCATCAACCAGCACTTCGGCCACGCCCGCGAATTCCAGATTTTCGAGGTCGACCGCAACGGCGTGCGGCTGACCGGGCATCGCCGCGCGCAGCACTACTGCCAGGGCGGTGACGGCAATGACGACGTCCTGGAGCGAACGATCGAGGCGCTCGACGGCGTTTCGGCCGTGCTGTGTGCCAGAATCGGGTCCTGCCCGAAGGACCAGCTGGCCGCCGCCGGCATTCGTGCCGTCGATGACTATGCGTTCGAATACATCGAAACCGCCGTCGCGGCATTGTTCCGGGAAGAGGCGGCGCGAGATGTCGCGCCGGCACGGACGGCGTGACGGCGGATGCCAGCAGCGGTCGCGCCACGCCCGACCGATGACACCACACTGCAAGGAGGACACAGAGCAATGGCCTACCGAATTGATCCCGATGAATGCGCCGGCTGCGGCGCCTGTGAGAGCGAGTGCCCCAACAAGGCGATCCGGATGAAGGGCGACGTTTACGCCATCGATCCCGCCAAGTGCACGGAATGCAAGGGATTCTTCAAGACTCCGCAGTGCGTCCAGGCCTGCATTTCGGACGCCATCAGTCTCGCCTGACACCCAAGAGCACCGGCGTCCGCGCCCGCCCGCGGACGCCGGCCACCCGGAGCGGCGCATGAAGGTTACGATCAGCAAAGACGGCGCGGGCTTCCGCGTCTACGTTCCGAAGAAGGACCTCGAAGAGCGCGTTACCGGCACCGAGCATGCTGAACTGTGGGGCGGTTGGATCGAGCTCGCCAATGGCTGGCGCCTTGATCTGCCGCCTATGGCTGCTGCCGTCCGGCTGCCGATTACCATCGAGGCACGCAAACACCCCGACGCGGATTAGGGCGCGGTCCCAGTCCGCAGGCGCTCCGCCAGGCGCAACAAGCTCGCGACCTGGCCGTGAATCTCTTTGACCACCCCCTTGTCCAGCCGGTCCAGCCAGGCCTTCGGGATTTCTGCGGCGCCATAGGTGGCGCCGGCCAGCATCCCGGCAAGTGCGCCGGCGGTATCGGCATCTCCGCCGTTGTTGACCGTCGTAATGATGCAACTGCGAATGCTGTCGCTGCGGAAGTAAAAGTGCAGCACGGTCTGCAATGTGTCGACGATGAACGCTGAGCAGACGCCGTTGTAGCGATCGAAGCGGAACTGGGGATGCTGGGCGATAAGCGCCTTCGCTTCGGCGCGGCACTCCGGGATGCCGCCCCCCATCACCAGCCGCCGCACCATCCGGCCCAGCGCCAGCGTTGCCGCATCCGACAATGGGTGATTGTGGGTGACATGGCACTGTTCGCGTGTCCACCGCTCAAACAGAGCCGGCGCATGGATGGTCGCGAGCGCCACCGGCAAATTGCGCATGCAGGCGCCGTTGCCGGCATCGCCCTCGTTCAGGGGACCGGCGACGGATCCATCCGCCATATAGCGGCGGATCCCGCGCCGACAGGTGTTGCCAACGTCGATCGGCACCTTGCGCATCCAGGCGACGAATTCGTCGCACACAGCCCGCACGTCCCAGCCGTCCGCTGCGATCATCGCCCGGCCGACGGCGAGTGTCATTTCCGTATCATCGGTAATCTGTCCCGGTTTCAGGTTGAGCCAACCGCCGCCGATCATGCGGACGTGTACGCCGTAGTGGCTGGCGATTTCGCCCTTGGTCATGAATTCGACCGTGGCGCCAAGCGCGTCGCCGACGGCGAAGCCAAGGTAAGCGCCAAGCGCGCGGTCCATCAGCATGGCATCAGGCATCGAAACTCTTATTCTCCTTGTTCCCGCGCGCGGTGGCGCCCGTCGTAGGCTTCAGTCGTAACGGGCACGGACCCGGTAGTCGCCGCCGATGGCCAGCACCTCACCCTCGCCCTTCAGCGCATGGCGCGGCAGCAGTTCATTGAAAAAGAGCACTTTCGAGAGCGGCACGGCGGCTTCCAGGATCGTATCGCCGAACCAGGTCGCCATGTCGCGATGGGCGGTAAAGGAAATGAGGTTGTTGAGCCGCACCACCATCCGCCGCCGGTCCAGGCGTTCGACAACCTGATGCTCTGAGAAATCCACCACGCCGCGAAAAAGAAGCCAGTGCCGGCAGTCCGGCGAAATGCGGCCAAGCGTCCACTGGCAAAACTCATAAAGCAGGTCGATCTGACTGTAGATCGCGTTGTTGTGAAAGCGGCTGCCCATTTTCGCCTCGACGTAACCAACCCAGGCCGCATCGCCGAAGGTGTCGATCCTCCCCTTGTGGAACGTCGGAAACAGGCCGAACCGGCTCTCGACCCAGCCCTTCAGAACTGCTCCTTCCGGAGAGTTGCTGTCATAGGCCCAGCCACGCAGGAGCCGGCTGTAGCTGGATCGGTATCGGCGCCGATGGACGCTGTCCGGCTCCGCTTGGCGCGGCGGATCCAGGCCGAACATGATCTGCATGTAGTGCTCGAAGATGGCGGCTGCGGCGGCACGATCGGCCGCCTGTTCGAGCAACTGAAAGAGATGCGGATTTGTTTCGCGCGCGCCCGCGATGTGCAGCGGCAACGCCGCATCGTTGAAGGCGGCGCTCGCCAGGAGATCGGTCGGCACCCCCACAAGATTGGTGGAGTGGCCGCGCCGCCATGCGCCGTCCTTCGTTCCCAAGCACTACCTCCCAACCGTCACCGCATTCGCGTTGCAATTCACGTTCCATTCATTGACCGCAACCGCACAAAAGTCTCCTCCGGGCTGCCGGCCGCTGCCAGCCGGTGTGGCTTCGGACATTTGTCGGCGGATTGTCGGGTTTGTGACAGCGCTCACAGACGGCCAAGCGCAGCCGCGCACGGATATTAATCAATTGTGATCACGAGACAAAATTCACCCCGCGGGGCCGCGCAAGGTTTTGGCACGGCCGTTGCAACCAGGGGGGTGCTACTCACTCTCGCAAGGAAACAGGAGTTTCAGGATGACTGCACTGCGCCAGATCGCTTTCTATGGAAAGGGGGGGATCGGAAAATCCACCACCTGCCAGAACACGCTCGCAGCGCTGGCCGAACTCGGTCAGAAAATCCTGATTGTCGGCTGCGACCCCAAGGCTGACTCCACGCGCCTTATTCTGAATTCGAAGGCGCAGCTGTCCGTGCTGCAAATGGCAGCGGAGAAGGGGTCCGTCGAGGATCTTGAACCGGAAGAGATCATCCGCGTCGGTTTCAAAGGGATTCGCTGCGTCGAGTCCGGCGGACCCGAGCCGGGCGTCGGCTGCGCCGGCCGCGGCGTCATCACCGCCATCAACTTTCTCGAGGAAAACGGCGCCTACGACGACATGGAGTACATCGCCTATGACGTGTTGGGCGACGTCGTCTGCGGCGGTTTCGCGATGCCGATCCGCGAGAACAAGGCACAGGAAATCTACATCGTCATGTCCGGCGAGATGATGGCGCTCTACGCCTGCAACAACATCTCCCGCGGCATTTTGAAGTACGCCACTACCGGAAGCGTGCGCCTCGGCGGGCTCATCTGCAACTCGCGGATGACCGACCGCGAGATCGACCTCTCGGAAGCGATGGCAAAGAAGCTCGGCACCAAGCTGATCCACTTCGTGCCGCGCGACAACGTGGTGCAGCATGCGGAACTGCGGCGGATGACGGTCATCCAGTACCAGCCCGACCACCCGCAGGCCGATGAGTACCGTGCCCTCGCAAAGAAGATCCATGAGAATTCAGGCCAGGGCGTCATTCCGACCCCGGTCGGCATGGATGAGCTTGAAGAAATGCTGATGGATTTCGGCATCATCAAGTCCGACGAACAGATGATTGCCGAGTTGGAAGCAAAAGAAGCGGCGGCGAAGCGCGTTGCGGTGCACGCGTAACGTTTAACAATTTCGCCGTGCAGCAAAGGAGAGACTGATGACAGCGATCAAGACGATCGACTACCGCAACGATCGGGAATTCCACGAGAAGCTCATCGAGGAAGTCCTGGAGAGCTACCCGGAAAAGACGGCGAAGAAGCGCGCCAAGCACTTGTCGGTCACGCAAGACGGTGCTTCCGACTGCGGCGTCAAGTCGAACATCAAATCGATCCCCGGCGTCATGTCGATCCGCGGCTGTGCCTATGCCGGCTCGAAGGGCGTGGTGTGGGGGCCGGTCAAGGACATGGTTCACATCTCCCATGGTCCGGTCGGTTGTGGTCAGTACTCCTGGTCGCAGCGGCGCAATTACTACGTTGGGACGACGGGCGTCGACAGCTTCGGGACCATGCAGTTCACGTCCGACTTCCAGGAGCGTGACATCGTCTTCGGCGGCGACAAGAAGCTGAAGAAGATGATTGACGAGATCGAGGAGCTGTTCCCGCTCAACAAGGGCATTTCGGTCATGTCCGAGTGCCCGGTCGGCCTCATCGGTGATGATATCGAGGCGGTGGCGAAGGAGCGGGGTGCCGCGATTGGCAAGCCGGTGGTGCCGGTCCGCTGCGAGGGCTTCCGCGGCGTCTCCCAGTCGTTGGGCCATCACATCGCCAACGACGCCGTTCGCGACTTTATCTTTGACAAGCGCGAGCCGGAGGCCTTCGAGAGCACGCCCTACGATGTCGTCATCATCGGTGACTACAACATCGGCGGCGACGGCTGGTCTTCGCGCCGGCTCCTGGAGGAGATGGGCTTGCGCGTCATCGCCCAGTGGACCGGCGACTCGACCTTGAGCGAGCTGGAGCGGGCACCCAAGGCCAAGCTCAACCTGATCCACTGCTACCGCTCGATGAACTACATCTCCCGCCACATGGAAGAGAAGTACGGGGTTCCTTGGCTCGAATTCAACTTCTTCGGGCCATCGCGGATCGCGATGTCGCTCAGAATGATTGCCGAGCACTTCGACGACAAGATCAAGGAAGGCGCGGAGCGCGTGATCGAGAAGTACAAGGCGATGAGCGATCAGGTCATTGAAACCTTCCGGCCGCGCCTCGCCGGCAAGAAGGTCATGCTTTACGTCGGCGGCCTGCGCCCGCGCCACATGATCAACGCCTACGAAGACTTAGGCATGGAAATCGTCGGAGCGGGCTACGAATTCGCCCACCGCGACGACTATCAGCGGACGATGGATTACGTGAAGGACGGCACGCTCATCTACGACGACATCACCGCCTACGAGATGGAGCACTTCATCCAGCGCATCCGTCCGGACCTCGTCGGCTCGGGCATCAAGGAGAAGTACTCGACGCAAAAGATGGGGGTGCCGTTCCGGCAGCTCCACTCCTGGGACTACTCGGGTCCCTACCACGGTTACGACGGCTTTGCCGTTTTCGCCCGCGACATGGACATGGCGATCAACAATCCCGCCTGGAGCCTGTTCAAGGCACCGTGGAAGGCCGCCGAGCCCGCCCCGGCGAGCGCGTAACGACAAAACGGGCTCTCTTTGACGCTTGGCCTCGCCGTTCGCGCGCAAGCCTCGCTCCCCCTGCCTAAGGGGGAGCGGCAGCGGGGAGCGGAAGGCGGGAAGCGGGAGGAGGCCACACGGAGACAGAACTGATGCCCCAGTCTGCTGATCAGATCAAAGACCACGTATCCCTATTCAAGGAACCCGAATACCAGGAGATGTTCGCGCGCAAGCGGGAACAGTTCGAGTGCCCGCATCCACCCGAGCGCGTTGCCGAGGTGGAAGAGTGGATGAAGAGCTGGGACTACCGCGAAAAGAACCTCTCCCGCGAAGCGCTGACCGTCAATCCTGCGAAGGCGTGCCAGCCCTTGGGCGCCGTGTTCTGCGCTGCCGGCTTCGAAGGCATGCTGTCGTTCATTCACGGCTCCCAGGGCTGTACCGCTTACTTTCGCTCGCACCTTTCGCGGCACTTCAAGGAGCCGTCGTCGGCCGTCTCCTCCAACATGACCGAGGACGCAGCCGTGTTCGGCGGCCTCAACAACATGCTCGATGGCCTGCAGAACGCGCACAAGCTGTACAAGCCGAAGGCGATTGCCGTCGGCACGACGTGCATGGCTGAGGTCATTGGCGATGACTTGCAGGCCTTCATCGCCAAGGCCAAGCAGCAGGGCAGCGTCCCCGAAGACTTTGACGTGCCGTATGCGCATACGCCGTCGTTCATCGGCAGCCATGTGACCGGCTACGACAACATGCTTGAGGGCATCCTCAAGCACTACTGGGAAGGTGCGGCGCGCGAGCCAGGCGAAACGCTCAACATCGTTCCCGGCTTTGACGGCTTCTGCGTCGGCAACATTCGCGAACTGAAGCGGATGCTGGGGCTGATGGGCGTCGAGGCGACGATCATGTGCGATCCGTCCGACGTCTACGACATGCCGTCCGACGGCACCTTCACGATGTACTCCGGCGGCACGCCGATTGAAGCCGTCAAAGGCGGCATCAACGCCAAGGCGACGATCTCTTTGCAGGAGTACTGCTCGAAGAAGAGCCTGACCTTGGCGGAGAGTTCCGGGCAGGAGGTGGCCGCCTTCAATTACCCGCTCGGCGTAGCCGCGACCGACGAATTCCTGATGAAGGTCTCGGCCTTGACCGGCAAGCCGGTCCCGGCCCAACTCGAACTCGAACGCGGCCGCCTGATCGACGCCATGACCGACTCCATGGCTTACGTGCATGGCAAGACCTTCACCGTCTTCGGCGATCCGGACTTCTGCATCGGCGTCACCCGCTTCCTCTTGGAACTGGGCGCCGAGCCCGTGCACATCTTGTCGAGCAACGGTTCGAAGGCGTGGGCGAAGAAGATGAAGGCGATCGTTGCCGCCTCGCCTTACGGCAAGCGCGCCCAGGTCTGGCCCGGCAACGACCTCTGGCACCTGCGGTCGTTCCTGCACACCGAGCCCACGGATCTGATGATCGGCAGTTCGTACGGAAAGTATCTCGAACGCGACTGCGGCGTGCCACTCATTCGCCTCTCGTTCCCGATCTTCGATCGCCACCACCACCACCGGTTCCCGATCTTTGGCTACCAGGGTGGCCTGCAGATGCTGGTGCGGATCCTGGACAAGGTGTTCGACGGCTTGGACGCGCAGACGAACATCGCCGGCGAGAACGACATGAGCTTCGATCTGACGCGATAAGGAGATGCCTGGGAGGCGGCGTCGGCCGGCGCCCCGGGCGGTAAAGTTAGGAGTGCAGGCGCATGCCAACACCTTCCGCAGCCAACTTGTTCAACGAGCCCGGATGCGCGGTCAACCAGGCGAAAGGGGACAAGCAGCGCAAGGTGGGATGCAGCGCCCGCACGCTTACGCCCGGGGCGGCGGCCGGCGGTTGTGCCTTCGACGGGGCGAAGATCGCCCTGCAGCCGATCGCCGACGCCGCCCATCTCGTCCACGGCCCGATTGCGTGCGAGGGCAACAGCTGGGACAGCCGGCATGCGCTGTCCTCAGGCCCGCAGCTGTTCCGCACCGGCCTCACCACCGATCTTTCCGAGCTTGATATCATTCACGGCGGCGAGAAGAAGCTCTACCGCGCGATCAAACAGATCGTCGAGCGCTTCCGGCCGCCGGCGGTTTTCGTCTACGTCACCTGCGTGCCGGCGCTGATTGGCGACGATGTCGAGGCGGTCTGCACCGCCGCAGCAGAGCGCTTCGCCACCCCGGTGATCCCGGTCGTGGCACCGGGCTTTGTCGGCTCCAAGAGCCTCGGCAACAAGCTCGCAGGCAGGGTCTTGCTGGAGCGTGTGATTGGCACCCGCGAGCCCGATGTGCTTACGCCCTGCGACATCAATCTGATCGGCGAGTACAACGTCGCCGGCGAGTTGTGGCAGGTGAAACCTCTTCTCGACCGGCTTGGCATCCGCATCCTCGCCTCGATCACCGGCGACGGCCGCTACCACGATGTCGCTTGCGCCCATCGGGCACGCGTCAGCATGGTGGTGTGCAGCCAGGCGATGGTGGCGCTCGCCCGCGGGATCGAGGACCGCTACGGCATCCCCTTCTTCGAGGGGTCGTTCTACGGTATCGGCAATACCAGTGCCGCCCTGCGCCAGCTTGCGCGGTTCCTGACGGCCGCGGGCGCGCCTGCCGACCTTGCCGAGCGGACGGAAGCCCTGATTACCGCCGAGGAAGCGCGCGCCACCCGGGCGCTGGCACCCTACCAGCGTGCGCTCAAGGACAAGCGCGTCCTGCTCTACACCGGCGGCGTCAAGTCGTGGTCGGTCGTCTCCGCCCTGCACGAGCTGGGCATGACCGTCGTCGGGACTTCTGTACGCAAGTCGACCGACGACGATCAGGCGCGGATCCGCGAGCTGATCGGCGAAGAGGCGATGCTGTTCGGCCAGGTGCCGGCGAAGGAGATGGACCGCCGCCTGCGCGCGGGCGAGGCCGACATTCTGATGTCGGGCGGCCGCACCCAGTTCGTCGCCCTCAAGGCCCGGGTTCCCTGGCTCGACATTAACCAGGAACGCGAGGATGCCTACGCCGGCTACGGCGGCATCGTGAACCTGGCGCACCGGCTGCACGGCGCCCTGACCAACCCGGTCTGGGCGGAGGTTCGCCGCCCGGCCCCTTGGGCCGCTGCGGACGCACCAGCGGAGGCCGCACCATGAGCGCGGCGCTGCTCGCAACCAAGGCATGCGCGGTTAAGCCGCTGAAGGTGAGCCCGGCGCTGGGCGGCGCGCTTGCCTTCTTGGGTCTCGATCGGGCGCTGCCGCTGTTGCACGGCTCGCAAGGCTGCACGGCGTTCGCGGTCGTGCTTGCGGTCCGTCATTTCCGCGAGGCGATCCCGCTGCAGACGACCGCCATGAGCGAGATCAGCACCATCCTCGGCGGCGCCGATAACCTGGAGCAGGCGATCGAGAACATCTTCAAGCGTGCCGCCCCGGCCGTGATCGGCATCTGCTCGACCGCACTCACCGAAACCCGTGATGACGACATCGTGGGCGATCTCAAATTGATGCGCGAACGCCACCCGGACTGGGACGATCTTGCCATCGTCTATGCGCGGACCCCTGATTTTCTCGGCAGCCTCGAACAGGGCTGGGCGGCGGCGGTGGAGGCGACCATCAGGGCGCTGGTACCACCGGGAAGCGGGCGCAAGCGGCTGCGCCAGGTCAACCTGCTCGCCGGCAGCCACCTGACGCCGGGCGATGTCGAGGCGATCGCCGAGACGATCACGGCGTTCGGTTTGACGCCGATCATCCTGCCAGACCTTTCCGGCTCGCTTGACGGCCATGTCGCGGATGCGCACGTACCGACGACCTTGGGCGGCTCGACCATCGACGCCATTCGCCGCATGGGCCATTCGGTGCTGACGCTTGCTGTCGGCGATCATATGCGCGGCGCTGCGGCGCTCTTGGAGGATCGCTGCGGCGTGCCGTTCCGGGTCTTTGACCGGCTGACCGGCTTGGCCGCGTTTGATGGGTTCGTGGCCGAATTGATCGCCGTCAGCGGTGCCAAAGCACCTGAGCACCTGCAGCGGCAGCGCAGCCGGCTTGTTGATGCGATGCTGGATGGCCACGGCACCCTGGGTAACCGCACGCTCGCACTGGCGGGGGAAGGCGATATGCTGGTTGCCATGGGCCGCTTTGTTACCGAACTGGGTGCACGCGTTCCCGTCGCCGTCGCTCCGTGCGCGGCGCCGTCGCTCGCGCACGTCCCCGCCGAGAGGATCATCGTCGGCGATCTTGACGACCTCGAACAGGCGATCGCAGCGGCCGGCGCCGACAGCATCGAGCTCATCGTCGCCAACTCGCACGCTGCCGAGATCGCCCAGTTTTTCGACATTCCGCTGATGCGGGCCGGCTTTCCGATCTTCGATCGGCTCGGCGCCGGACATCAAGTGACCGTTGGCTACGAAGGCAGCCGGACGCTGCTGTTCGCGCTCGCCAACACCTTCATCGCGCGCGGCCATGCGCCTGCCGCAGCCGCCGCGCCGGGAGCAACACTGCCGCCGTTTGTGGGCGAGACCGACCATGCGCCGGCTTCGTCTTGTTGACACGCAGCCGCCCGGACAGGTTCCGGCGGTGATTGGGACTGGAACGACGATGAAAGTAGCCTTTGCGACCCAGGATCTCAAAACCGTCGACGCGCATTTCGCGGGCGCGCGGCACTTCGCCGTTTACGACGTCACCCCCGAAGGCCACCGGCTGGTCGAGGCAATCGGCTTCGATGCGACGAGCGGCGAGGACGGCGTCCACGCCGATGCCAACGATGATCGGATCACTCCGCGGGTTGATGCGCTCGACGGCTGTGCGCTCCTGTTCGTGCTCGCGATCGGCGGGCCGGCCGCGGCGCGCGTCGTTGCGCACAAGATCCATCCGGTCAAGCTGCCGCGCCCGGAGTCGATTCCGGACGTGCTGGACCGCGTTCAGACGATGCTAAAAGGCTCGCCGCCGCCGTGGCTGCGCAAGGCGATCGGTCAGCATGGCGGCGACCGGCCGGCCTTCAACCCCGATTTCGAAGACGCTTAGAGGACAAGGCAGAGCCTCACCAACAGAGGAGGATCAAATCCAATGTCTGTACCGACATTAACCCGCGACGGGACCCCGTGGTCACCTCGGTACGTCGACAGGATCGATGGCAAGCGCTGCCTCGGCTGCGGCCGGTGCTTTAAAGTCTGCGGCCAGGGCGTCCTTGAAATGAAATGGATTGACGAGGAAGGCACCTTCGTCGAAGAGGACGATGGTGATGCCGAGCGCATGGTGATGACAGTGGCAGAAAAAGGTCAGTGCATCGGCTGTGGCGCTTGCGTGCGGGTGTGCAGCAAGGACGCCCAGGTGCTGGTGGAAGCGTGACGAGGCGCGATGGCTGACTCCGGGGCGGATGGTTTCTGCCCCGCTTCGAGGACCGAACTCGCGTCCCCGGGTGATCTCTACGATCGTCTGCTGGAAGGCGGGTCCGGCGATCCTTTCGACCGCCACGTATTTGTCTGCGCGCTCGTCATCGCGATGACAGAGGCGTGGCGGCCGTTGCCGGAAGCACTGGGATTGGCGGCGCCGGAGCTGGGCGCGCTCATGGCGCGCTACCTGCCCCATGCGGTATTGCCAGTGGCGGTACCTGCAGAGGCCGGTGCCGGCGAGGATGCGCTTGAAGAACCGGACCTGCGCCGCCTGTTGCTCGACCATCGATCGGATGCGGACGATCCGGCCGGCCGCTGGCTGGCGGCGATCATTGCCCGCCGCTCATGCCGCCCCAATCACCTGTGGCAGGATCTCGGCCTGTTCAATCGTGGCGAGCTGAGCCGCCTGATGCTGCGGCATTTCCAGCCGCTCGCCGCGCGCAACCGCGGCGACATGAAGTGGAAGAAATTCTTCTATCGCACGCTCTGTGCCGAAGACGGGATCGTCGTCTGCAAGGCGCCCAACTGCGAGACCTGCAGCGATGTGGATATCTGCTTCGGCGGCGAACCGGGGGAGCCGTTGGCGCTGTTCCAGTCCCCGTTGTTGCAAAGCCGACAAAAGTAACGTCGTAGGCGACGCCCGTCCCCACCCGCAGCACTGCGCATCCCCTAGAATCAGGACGTTAGACTTTGGCACGGGGATTGCTCCGCCGGCTTGCAACGGCTTCGGCCGGATGCTTAGGAGGATATCCAAATGGTAGAGCTCAGCGAACGTGCCAGCGGAGCCATTCGTCGCCTGATCGCAGACTCTGGCAACCCGACCGCCGGCTTGAGGATCATGGTCGATCAGGGCGGTTGTTCTGGGATGCGTTACCTCTTGGGACTCGAGACCGAGCCAGCGGCCGGCGACGAGATCTACGACTGCGAGGGCGTCAAACTGTATGTCGATCCGCAGAGCCTACCCATCATCGACGGCATCAGGATCGATTTCGTCGATTCCGTCGGCCGCGCAGGTTTTGTCTTCGACAATCCGAACGTTCGCGACGTGTGCTCGTGCGGCAAGTCGTTCGGCGCCTGAGCGGATGCGGCCGGAGGAAGCCATGCCGATACCGCCCGTCATCATAACCGACTCGACCCTTCGTGACGGGGAACAGACGGCGGGCGTCGCCTTCTCGCTGGCGGAGAAACTCGCTATCGCGGAGGCGCTCGATGCGGCCGGAGTTCCGGAGCTGGAGGTCGGCATTCCGGCGATGGGACAGGCCGAACGGGGAGACATCCGCTGCATCGTCAACCGGTTGCGCCATTCGCTTGCCGTCGGCTGGTGCCGGCTGCGGCGATCGGACGTCGATTGGGCGATGGCCGCCGGCCTTGGCGCCGTGCATCTGGCGGTGCCGGTTTCGCGCCAGCAGATGGCCTTCAAGCTGGGCTGGGAGCCGGCGCGGGTGCTGGCGGAGATCGCCGACGTCGTCGGCTATGCCCGTCAGCAGGGACTCTTGTGCTCGCTCGGCGGCGAGGATGCCTCGCGCGCCGAGCCCGCGTTTCTCGCCAGCGTGATTTCGGTCGCGGCGGCGGCCGGCGCACGCCGGTTTCGTTTTGCCGATACCCTCGGCATCATGGAGCCGTTTGCCACCTACGACATATTCAGGGGCTTGCGCGCCGGGAGCGCGCTTGATCTTGAGATCCATGCCCACGACGATCTCGGCCTCGCCACAGCCAATTCGCTGGCGGCGGTGCGCGGCGGCGCCACGCACGTCAGCACCACCGTCAACGGCTTGGGCGAGCGGGCCGGCAACGCTGCGCTCGAAGAGATCGTCGTTGCCCTGCCGCAGCTGTACGGGCGGGAAACCGGCGTGGCGCCGGCGGCGCTGCCGGCGGTCTCGGCACTGGTGGCGCGCGCGTCGGGCCGGCCGGTGCCGGCCGGCAAGAGCATCGTCGGCGAGGCCGTTTTCACCCATGAATCCGGCATTCACGTCGATGGCTTGCTCAAGGATCGGCGCAACTACCAGGGCCTCGATCCTGCCCTTTTGGGCCGCGACCACCGCATTGTGCTGGGCAAGCATTCCGGCAAGGCGGCGGTGCGCCATGTTTGCGCAAGCCTGGGCCGGTCGTTGAGCGAAGGGGAAGAACGCGCGCTGCTGGACCGCTTGCGCCAGGGTGCGACAGTTCAGATGGCTGCGAAAGGCTGCGCATTGCCGCCGCCAGAGCGGTTGGACGCACAAGAACAGACGCGGAGGCGCGCATGACAAGCCTGATCGAGGACTTAAAGCAGCTGGAAACGGCGGAAGAGTTCCTCCAGTACTTCAATATCGTCTACGAACAGCGGGTGGTCGACGTTTATCGGCTGATCATCCTGCAAGGGGCGAGCGGCCTCATCGACGAGGCCGCAAGCAGCGAGCGCAGCGATCAGGCGCTGTTCGAGCGCTTTCGCCGCCGTCTGCAGGACGCCTACTCCGATTGCCGCGACGGCACTGCCGGCAAACGTGCCAAGGCGCCCCCGCCTGCGGCCACTCCTTGCGAGACCGATGCCGACGAAGCCGGAACCATCTTCATCCCGCTTGAGGCGGTGATGGGCCTGCGCCGGCCGCGGCAGGAGTAAGACCGGCAATGCCCGGGCATGGGTATGGGCATGAGCACCGTTGCCGGCCGTCGTGGCGCTGCGGATCGACGCGTTGCCTGCAGCCGGCGTAGCCCGCCCCTGTGAACAGGCGGTAGCCCGCCCCTGTGAATAAGCGAAGGACTTGAAGCGCATGTATCAGATCGTCCGCCACGAGGTTTTTTCCGATGTGACCTTCTTGTGGGACGTGCTCGCCCCCGATGTCGCCAACGCTGCGCAGGCGGGGCACTTCGTCATGCTGCGCTTGCATGAGGGCTCGGAGCGCATCCCGCTGACCGTCGCGGATTTCGACCGCGAACGCGGCACCGTCACGATCGTCGTCCAGGCACTCGGCAAGACTACCAGGGAGATGCGCGACCACTACCGCGAGGGTGACAGCTTCGCCGATTTCGTAGGCCCGCTCGGCCTGCCGCAGCACATCGAGCAGGTCGGCCACGTAGCCCTGGTCGGCGGCGGCCTCGGTGTCGCCCCGGTCTACCCGCAGCTTCGCGCGTTCAAGGAAGCCGGCAACCGGATCACTGGCATTATTGGTTTCCGCAACCGCGACCTGATTTTCTGGGAGGACCGGTTCGCAGCGCTGTGCGACGACCTCATCGTCTGCACCGATGACGGCAGTTACGGCCGGCCCGGCTTTGTCTCGCAGGCGCTCGATGATCTGATCGGGCGCGATCGGCCTGACCGCGTGGTCTCCATCGGCCCACTGCCGATGATGGCGGCCTGTGTCGAAACGACGCGCCCGCATGGTGTCAAGACCATGGTCTCGCTCAACGCCATCATGGTCGACGGCACCGGCATGTGCGGGTCATGCCGCGTGACCGTCGCCGGCAAGGTCAAGTTCGCCTGCGTCGAGGGCCCCGATTTCGACGGCCATGAGGTCGATTTCCCCGAGCTGATTGCGCGCCAGAAACGTTTCAAGAGCCAGGAAGCGCGGGCCAACGAGAGCTACGCGCACGTCTGTAACCTCGAAAAGCAGCTCTTCGAGGACGAAAAGCGCGGCTACAAGAAGCTGGCCCAGCTGGTGCCGCATCAGACGAAGATGCCGGAGCGGGACGCGCACGAACGCGCACGCAACTTCAAGGAAGTGAACCTCGGCTATACGGCGGCGGAGGCGTTTCAGGAGGTCGAGCGATGCATCCAGTGCAAGAACCCGCCCTGCATTTCGGGCTGCCCGGTCGGCGTCGATATCCCTCGCTTCGTCCGCCACCTGCTGGTGCATGACCTTGAGGGCGCGATCAACGTCATCTCGGAATCGAGCCTGTTCCCGTCAATCTGCGGCCGCGTCTGCCCGCAGGAGAGCCAGTGCGAGGCCCAGTGCATCCTGACCAAGAAGATCGACGCGGTCGCGATCGGCAGGCTTGAGCGCTTCATCGGCGATAACGCCCCGCGTCTCAAGATCGCACCGCCGCAGTTCGAGCAGACGCTGGGCCGGGTGGCGATCGTCGGTTCCGGTCCGGCCGGGCTTGCGGCAGCGGCCGATCTGGTCCGCTTTGGCGCCGACGTGACCGTGTACGAGGCCCTGCACGTCATCGGCGGCGTGCTGCGCTACGGCATCCCGGCGTTCCGGCTGCCGCGCGAGATCATCGACCGCGAAGTGCAGGGCTTGCGCGACATGGGCGTCAAGTTCGAGCTGAACAAGGTGATCGGCAAGACCTTCACCATCGCGCAGCTGATGAATGGCATGGGCTTCGATGCCGTCTTTGTCGGCGCCGGGGCTGGCGCGCCGTCGTTCCTCGGCATTCCGGGCGAGTTCGCGGGCCAGGTCTATTCGGCGAACGAGTTCCTGACCCGCGTCAACCTGATGGGCGGCGATCAGTTCCCCTACCTCGATACGCCGGTCGGCTTCGGGAAGAGCGTCGTCGTCATCGGCGCCGGCAACACCGCCATGGACTGCCTGCGCGTCGCCAAGCGCTTAGGGGCTCCCGACGTCCGCTGCGTCTATCGGCGCACGGAAGCGGAAGCACCGGCGCGGATCGAGGAGTTGCGCCACGCCAAGGAGGAGGGCATCGAGTTCCTGTTCCTCCATTCGCCGGTCGAGATCTACACCGACGCCGACGGCAATGTCGCCGGCATGAAGGTGCAGAAGATGACGCTGGGCGAGCCCGACGACCGCGGCCGGCGCAAGCCGGTGCCGCTCGACGAGTTCGTCGAACTCGACTGCGATACCGTGATCTATGCGCTCGGCACCAACGCCAATCCGATCGTGCCGCAGGCGACGCCGGGCCTGGGCCTCAACAAGTGGGGCTACATCATCGCCGATGAGGCGACGCAGGCGACCAACCTGAAGGGCGTCTTCGCCGGCGGTGACATCGTTACCGGCGGTGCGACCGTGATCCTGGCGATGGGAGCGGGCCGGCGGGCGGCACGCGCAATCGGCGCTTACCTCCAGTCCGACCGGCAGACATGGCCGCTATCGGAAGACGAAATCAAGGCTTTCGTCCCGCCGCAGCCGCTCAGCCAGGCCGCGCCAGCCGAACTCGGAGCCTGAGGCACGGACAGCCGCACCGGACCATCGCCCGCACAAGGGGGGATGGTCCGGCCGCGCGTCGGCGCGGAAATGCCCACCGCTGAATGGGCGCATGGCATGGACGGCGCTTGCGGATTGGCTGCAAAGCGCCGATCCTCCCTCCGCCGCTGGAGGTTTCGCCGGCGGCCGGCACGAAGGAGGGACGGCGTGGCGATCATCCGCTTCGTGGCGCCAGGGTTCGACAAAACCATTCATATCGACGTTTCGGCCGGCGCGCGACGGACGCTGCTCGCAGTCGCCAAGGACAGTGGCGTGCCGATCTTGTTCAATTGCGAGAGTGGCGACTGCAGCGCCTGCGTCGTGCACGTCGAGACCCGCGCTCCCGGCACCCTGCCAATCGCGCCGTTAACCGAGAAGGAGCGGTTCTTGTTGACTGCCATCGGCCTGCTGACCGAGCCCGAAATCGAGGCGGCCGAACGTCAGGGTGTCTCGGCCGATGTTCGCCTGGCCTGCCAATACGCGCTTGGCGACGAGGAGATCGTTGTCCTTTTCAACAACGATCTCGGCGGCGCCTGACGACTCAAAAGGAGCGGCGGCGCCACCGCGCGCGGCCTACAGGCCGAGGTAGGCTTCCCGCACGCGATGGTCGGATTTCAGGGCCCCGGCCGCACCTTCGAGGATGACGCGGCCGGCCTCAAGCACGTAGGCGTGCGCGGCAATCGACAGCGCACGAAAGGCATTCTGCTCGACGACAAAGACGGTGGTGCCAGTGGCGGCCAGGCGCACGATCGTCTCGAACACCTCATCGACCAGGATCGGCGACAGGCCCATGCTCGGTTCGTCCAGAAACAGCAAGCGCGGCTTCGCCATCAGCGCTCGGGCAATCGCCAGCATCTGCTGCTGGCCACCGGAGAGCAGGCCGGCGGCGGTGCGGCGGCGTTGCCCCAGCGCGGGGAACATGGCGTAGGCTTGCTCCAATCCCTCCGCCCGCTCGCGCCGGGTGCGCGTATAGCCGCCGAGCAAGAGGTTGTCCTCGATGCTGAGCGGCGCCAGCACCTGGCGGCCTTCCGGCACCTGGATCAGGCCGAGCCGCACTCGCGCGGACGCTGCCAACGCGGTGATGTCCTGGCCGGCCAGGCGGATGCTCCCCGCGGCCGCCGGCAGAAGGCCCGATAGCACGCGCAAGAGCGTCGTCTTGCCGGCGCCGTTGCCGCCGATCAGCGTGACCAGGCCGCCGTCGGCGATCGCGAGGCTGACGTCCGCGAGCGCCCGGATCGGTCCGTAGCGGGCGTCAAGACCCTCGACTTCGAGTAACGGCTCAGCGATGGCGGCCTCCCTCGCCGAGATAGGCGGCGACGACATCCTCGTTGTGGCGGATCTCCCAGCCTGTTCCTTCAGCGAGCTTGCGGCCGTGATCGAGCACCAGGATGTGGTTGGAGACCGACCAGACAAGGCGCATGTCGTGCTCGACCAGCACGACGGTGATGCCTTGCGCCGCGATCTGCTGGATGAGGAAATCGAGCTCGGCCGTTTCCTTCGGATTGAGGCCGGCCGCCGGTTCATCGAGCAGAAGCATCTTCGGCTGCACGGCGAGCGCGCGCGCAAGTTCAAGCCGTTTCAGCGCGCCGTAGGGCATCGCGTCGGCAGCGGCGTCGACGAAGGCTTCGAGGCCGACGAACCGCATCAGCGCCACCGCCTGCTCGCGATAGTCACGGTCGCGGCGAACCACCGAAGGCAGCCGCAAGAGCGACGGCAAGAAGCGGCCGTCGCAGGCCAGATGATAGCCGACCATGACATTGTCGAGCGCCGACAGGTTGAGGAAGACTTGCAGGTTCTGAAAGGTGCGGGACAGGCCGCAGCGGGCGCGGCGGTGCGGCGGCAGCGCCGTGATGTCGGCATCGTCGAACCAGATCGTGCCGCTGGTGGGCCGGTAGAGGCCGCTGATCAGATTGAACAGCGTCGTCTTGCCGGCGCCGTTGGGGCCGATGATCGAGTGGATCGTCCCGGGGCTGATGGCGAAACTCAAATTCTCGATCGCGCTCGAAGGCCCGAACGACTTCGAGAGATGTTCGACCCGCAACAGCGTCACGCGCGCCCGCTCCGCATCCGGTTGCGGATCAGTCCGGCGAGCGTCGGCACGAGGCCCTTGCGCAGGAAGATCATCGTGCCCATCAGGACGGCCCCGAACACCAGCATCTTGAAGTCCTGAAAAGCGGTCAGCGCCTGCGGCAGGATGGTGAGCACGGCGGCACCAACAACAGCGCCGAACGTCGAGGCCATGCCGCCCAGCACCACCATCGTGACGAGTTCGATCGAGCGCGCGAAGCTGGCCTCCGCCGGCGTGATGAAGCCGGCGTAATGCGCGAACAGGCTGCCGGCGAGGCTCGCCAGCACGGCAGAGACGACGAATACCAGCACTTTGTAGCGGATGACGTCGACGCCCGTGAGCGCCGCGGCGCTCTCCGAACCGTGCACCGCCTGCAGCGCCCGGCCGACGGGTGAGTCAATGAGGTTCAAGGTCAGCCAGACGCTCACGATCAGAACGAGGCCGACGAGCGCATACCAGGCATGTTCGCCCGCAACCGTGTGGCCAAGCGCGCGCAAGGATGGAACCGGCATGCCGTCCGGCCCGCCGGTCAGGCCCGCTTCCTGATTGAGCACGATCGAGATAATGATGCCGAGCCCGAGCGTGCCCATGGCGAGATAGTGACCCTTGAGCTTGAGGATCGGCTGGGCAAGGACGAACGACAGCACGCCAACACCGACGGCACCGGCGGCGAGCGCAGCCAACGGCGGCCAGCCGTGATCGCCGGTAAGGATTGCCGACGCGTATGCGCCGAGCGCGAAGAAGCCGGCATGACCGAGGCTGATCTGGCCGGCATAGCCAATCAGGAGGTTGAGGCCGACGCAGACGGTGGCGTTGATGCCGACCAGAATGGCGACGTCGTAGTAGAATGCGTTCGGCAGGATGAGCGGCAGGCCGGCCACCACCCCAGCCAGCGCCAGGAGCCCGCCGGTGCGCGGCTGCCACAACGACGCCATCAGACGCGCTCGACCGACCGACCGCCGAACAGGCCGCCCGGCAACACGACCAGCACCACCAGGATGATGACGAAGGCGACCGCATCCTTGTAGGCGGACGACAGGTAGCCGGCCGTCATCGCCTCCGAAACGCCGACGAGGAGACCGCCGGCGATCGCCCCCATGGGCTTGCCGAGTCCGCCCAGGATCGCGGCACAGAAGCCCTTGAGGCCCAGCATGACGCCCACGGTCGAGTACGTGAGCGAAAGCGGCGCGATCAACACGCCGGCGATACCGCCCAGGAGCGCCGCCAGGGCGAAACTGAGGCTCAAGACAAGGCGGGTGTTGATGCCCATCAATTGCGCCATGACGGGGTTGTACGCGGTTGCGAGCATCGCTTTGCCGTGCATGGTGGAATTGAAGAAACGCCCGAGCGCGAAGATGATCACCACTGTTACGCCCAGCACCCACAGGCTCTGCGGCAACAGCGCAGCACCGCCGATGACGATCGGCTCGTTGCCGCTGAACGCCGGCATGCTGCGGAAGCCGCGCCCCCCCAACAGCTCGGCGGCGCCACGCAAAAAGATCGAAGCGCCAATGGTGATGATGATCAAGGTGACAACCGAAGCGTTACGCGCCGGCTCGATCGCGAACTTCTCCAGCGCGACACCGACAACGACGGTAAGCGCGACACCGGCAGCGAGCGCGAGCACAAACGGCGCGCCGGCATCGATGAGGGCGACGGCCGCCATGCCGGCGATCATCACGAACTCCCCTTGCGCGAAGTTGA
The DNA here is from genome assembly GCA_029624735.1 of Defluviicoccus sp. Taxonomy (GTDB): domain Bacteria; phylum Pseudomonadota; class Alphaproteobacteria; order Rhodospirillales; family Defluviicoccaceae; genus Defluviicoccus. Next base: position 218,919 of record JARSSM010000001.1, read on the forward strand.
TCACCTGGCTTGCGTTGTAGATGATCGAAAAGCCGAGCCCGACCAGCGCATAGCACGCGCCTTGGGTGATGCCGGAGAACAGGAACTGCAGGAAATCGGCCGACATCTCATCGGCTCCTGCGGCGACCGGGAACGGCAGCGGGCGGAGCGGCGAGTGCACTGGCACAAACAGAGCGTACATCCTGTTTGTGCCGAAAGTGCACGCGATTCAATATGTTGTGCAGCGACAACCTTGCTCGGGCGTGAATCGCCCGATTGGGTCGCTGCACTAGTTGAGCAGAAGCCACGTCCCGTCTTTCACCTCCACCATGACGAAGGACGCCGTATCGAGGCCCAAGTGGTCGGTGGGCGACATCGTGAAAATGCCGTCGGCGCCGATGAAGCGGTTGGTCTTCTCGATCTCGTCGCGCACCTTCGCCTTGTCGGTTCCGCCAGCACGCTTGATCGCTTCGAGAACGATGAACAAGCCGTCGTAGGCGTGGCCGCCGAAGGTTGAGATCGGCTCCTTGTAGCGCTCCGTGTAGGCATCGCGGTAAGCGGTCGCAACCGCCTTCTGCGGATGATCGGCTGGCAGCTGATCGACGACCAGGAGTGCCGCCGCCGGCAGCCGCACGCCTTCGGCCGCCCCTTCCGCGCCCTGGATGAAGCTCATCGAGGCGGAGCCGTGCGTCTGGTAGTGCGGCACGCCGAGGCCGATCTGGCGGACGTTCTTGGCAACGATGCTGGTCGGCGCGCCAAAGCCACAGTAGAGGAAGGCTTGCAAGCCGGGGGCGCCCTTGATGCGGGTCAGCTGCGGCGTCATGTCGGTATCGCCGGCGCCGTGCGTCTCGTCGGCAACGATCGCGAGACCCTTTGCCGGTGCAAGCGCCATTGCGTTGGTGCGGCAGGACTTATCGAAGCCGCCTGGCCCGGAAAGAATGCCGATCTTGGTCAGACCGCGCGCCTTCATGTCCGTAAACAGCTTCTCGACCGCGAGCCGGTCGGTATGCGGCGTCTTGAAGACCCATTTCTTGACCGGCTCGACGATCTCCGCGCCACCGGCAAGCGAGATGAAGGGCACGGCCGCTGCCTCGACCTCGCGGATGACCGCCATGGTTTCGCCGGTCGAGGTGCCGCCGATGATGGCGTCGACCTTGTCCTGCTCGATCAGCCGCTTGACGAAGGTGAGCGCTTCCTTTGCTTCCGAGCCGGTGTCGTAGACAATGAGCTCGACCTTACGGCCGAGGACGCCACCTTCGCCGTTAACCTTCTCCACGTACGTCTCGAGCGTCTTCTTTTCGGGATCACCGAGAAAGGCGCCCTTGCCGGTCACGGCGAGGAACGCGCCCAGCCGGATCGGCTCGGCCGCCGAAGCGGTGACGGCACTCGCAGCCAGCGCAACGATCGTAAAAGCCGCGATCAGCCACCGAAATGATGGGCGTGCGTGCATTGGACATCCTCCCCCATCGGGCGTTTTTTTCTATAGGGAAGGCTTTTAGCGTCCGCCGTGGCGCTTGGCCACAACAATGGCGCAAGCCCAGTGCCACCCTTGAAGGCGCCATCGGGACTGCGCATTTTTGCATGGCAAAACGTCTTCGGAATGATAGGTAAGTCACTGGAGACAGGCCGAGCCGGAAGCGCGTCCGAACAAGAGGCTGCACCCGCACCGGCACGCTGGGATCGGAAAAACACCTTGGATCACGTTCTCGAAACACGCGCTTCTGCGCGGACCCCCATCGCTGAGAGCAGTAGCGCGCCGGCCGCCCAGCGCGCGGGCCGCCCGCTTACCGGCAACGAAGCGATCGCCCGCGGCGCCTGGGAAGCCGGCATCCGCGTTGCCGCCGCCTACCCGGGGACACCATCGACCGAGATCATGGAGAGCCTCGCCGATTATCCGGCGGAGGATCTGCATGCCCAATGGTCGACCAACGAGAAGGTCGCGCTTGACGTCGCCATCGGCGCCTCGTTCGCCGGCGTGCGCGCGCTCGCCTCGATGAAACACGTCGGCCTCAACGTCGCGGCCGATGCCCTGATGTCGCTCACCTACATCGGCGTCAACGGCGGCCTGGTGATCGTCGTCTGCGACGATCCAGGCATTCACAGCTCGCAGAACGAGCAGGACACACGGCTGTTCAGCCGCTTTGCCATGGTGCCGTGCCTGGAGCCGGCTGATGCGCAGGAAGCACTGGTCATGACCCGCGAAGCGTTCGACTTGAGCGAGCGCTTCGACACGCCGGTCATCATTCGCTCGACCACCCGGCTCTCGCACACGCGCAGCCTGGTGACGCTGGGCGAGCGCACGGTGCCGCCAAGCGGGCATTTCCGCGAGGACCCGAGAAAGAACGTGATGGTGCCGGCGCACGCGCGCAACCGGCATCCGAAGCTGATCGAGCGTGAGGCGGCCTTGCGCGCGTACTTCGCCACCAGTGGGCATGTCCGCTGGGAAACCGGCCGCCGCGATATCGGCATCATTACCGCCGGCACACCTTACGCGTACGTCAAAGAGGTGCTGCCCGACGCGAGCATTCTCAAACTGCCAGCCGCCTACCCGCTGCCACTCGATCTCATCGGCCGCTTCTGCGAGAGCGTCGAGCGCGTCTTGGTGGTCGAGGAGCTCGAGCCGGCCATGGAGACCGAGATCCGCGCCGCCGGCCTCAAGGTCGAAGGCAAGGCGTTTTTCCCGCGGGTGGGCGAGCTGGCGCCGGAAGTCGTGCGCGCCGGATTGGAAAGCGCCGGCATCCTTGAGCCACAGCCGAAAGTCGAGCCGTGGCAGCTGACGCCGCCGGCACGGCCGCCGGTGCTGTGCTCGGGCTGTCCGCATACAATGAGCTACATGGCCTTGCGCGCGCTCGACGCGCGGGTCGCCGGCGATATCGGCTGCTACACGCTGGCGGCGCTTGAACCCTTGCGCTCGATCGACACCTGCGTTTCGATGGGCTCCAGCATCGCGAATGCCGTCGGCATCGCCAAGGCCGGCACGGAAGCAAAGCCGATCATCGCCACCATCGGCGATTCGACGTTCCTGCACGCCGGCATCCCGCCGCTGATCGATGCCGTCTACAACGACGCCAACATCACGGTGATCATCCTCGACAATCACATCACAGCGATGACCGGCGGCCAGGACCATCCGGGCACCGGGCGCAACTTGCGCGGCAGCGAGACCGCGCGCGTCGATTTCGAGCAGATGGTGCGCGCGTGCGGCGTGAAGTGGGTGCGCAAGGTCGATTCGTACAACGTCGCCGAGATGTACCAGGCCTGCCGGGAGGCAGCGGCATTCAAGGGCGTGGCGGTTGTGATCTCGGATCGGCCGTGCGTTCTCGACCCGGTTAAGATCAAGGGTCCGCCACTGGAGGTGCAAGCGAAGAACTGCATCGCGTGTCAGTCGTGCATGAACCTCGGTTGCCCGGCGCTGGGCTGGAGCGAGGACATGTTTGAAGGGCACCACAAGGTGCGCATCAACGCCGCGCTGTGCATCGGCTGCACGCTCTGCGCCCAGATCTGCCCGTCGGACTGCATTCATCCGAGCGTCCAGTGAACGCACTCGACAAAGAATCCGCTTCCCCGCATGGCAACCGCGATGCCGCCCGACCGACGAATGTGCTGATCGTCGGTGTCGGCGGCCAGGGCGTGCTGATGGTCTCGAAGGTGCTGGCAGCGCTGTGCCAGAGCGAGGGCTTCGAGGTCAAGCAGAGCGAAGTGCACGGCATGGCGAAGCGCGGCGGAAGCGTGTTCAGCCACGTCCGCTTCGGCGAGCAGGTTTGGTCGCCGACGATCCCGCGCGGCGAGGCTGATATCGTTGTCGCGCTTGAGTGGGCGGAGGGCGTGCGCTGGCTCGATCACCTGAAGCGCGATGGCGGCACCTTCATCGCCGACACGCAGCGGATCGTGCCACCGATCTCCTTCCGCAACCGCACCCGCAATGCCGCTTCGGCCTATGCACCGGAGACGCCGGCCGAGGTGGTGGCGCTGGTCGGTAACGGTTTTGCGCTTGATGCGACGAGCATGGCCACCGGCTTGGGCGACCGCCGTGTCGCTAACACCGTCCTTCTGGGCGCGCTTTCGACCGTGCTGCCGTTCGCTGCCGAGCACTGGCTTGCGGTGATCGAGCAGTTCGTGCCAGCCAAGACCAAGGATCTCAACCGGCGCGCCTTCCTCGCTGGGCGCGACTGGGCGGTGAGCGCTGAGCGTGTTCCCGCTGCAGCCGCCACCGACGCTGTTGCGCAAAAGGTGACGGCCCGCGCCATCGAAACCGCGCCGGCACACTTGCTCACCATCAACGAGGCTTGGTGCAAGGGCTGCGACATCTGCGTCAAGATGTGCCCCGAGCGCTGCCTTAGCTTGAACGCGCGGATGGTCGCCGAGCTCGCGCGGCCCGATGCCTGCACCGCCTGCCACTTGTGCGAATGGCTGTGCCCGGACTTCGCGATCCGGATCGAGAGCGCACCGGCCGTGAAAGGGGCCTCGTAAGCTGATGGGCGCGGGCCAACGGATCAACCTCCAGGGTAACCATGCGTGCGCGCTGGGCGCGATCGCTGCCGGCTGCCGTTTCTATGCCGGCTACCCGATCACGCCATCTTCGGATGTCGCCGAACGGATGGCACTCGAGCTGCCCAAGGTCGGCGGCGTGTTCATCCAGATGGAAGACGAGATCGCTTCGATGGGAGCGATCATCGGGGCCTCGATGGGCGGTGCCAAGGTGATGACGGCAACCAGCGGCCCCGGCTTTTCGCTGAAGCAGGAGAACCTCGGCTATGCCTGCATGGTCGAGGTGCCGTGCGTGATTGTTGACGTCATGCGCGGCGGCCCCTCGACCGGCATGCCGACCCGGCCGGCCCAGGGCGACATCATGCAGGCGCGCTGGGGTACGCACGGCGACCATCCGATCGTCGTCCTGGCGCCGTCCTCGGTGAGCGAGGCGTTCTCCGAAACGATCCGCGCCTTCAACATCGCCGAGACCCTGCGCACACCGGTCGTGCTGTTGTACGACGAAGTGGTGGGGCACCTGGTGGAAACCGTGCAGGTTCCCGACCCCGGTAGCGTCGCCCGCGCCGAACGCAAGTGGGCGACCGGCGCGCGTGAAGCGTTCCAGCCCTACGCCGCGACCGACGACGACATCCCGGCGATGGCGCGGCCGGGCGACGGTTATCGCTGCCATGCGACCGGCCTCACGCATGGCGAGCGCGGTCTGCCGACGCAGAATCCGGCCGAGGTCGAGCGGGCAATGCAGCGGCTCTTAGGCAAGCTTGAGCGCCACCGCGACGTGATTGACCGCTTCGAGACCTTCGCCGCCGAGGATGCCGAAATCCTGGTGGTCGCGATCGGCATCACCGCCCGCGCCGCCAAGCGAGCCGTTGCAGAAGCCCGACGCCAAGGCATCGCTGCCGGACTGTTCCGTCCGGTCACTTTGTGGCCATTCCCTGAGCAACCTTTCCGTGCGCTGGCGGAGCGGGCCAAGGCCATCTTGGTGCCGGAAATGAACGCGGGCCAGCTCAGTCTCGAAATCGAGCGCTTGAGCGGACGGCCAGCCAAGGTTGCGCGCATCAACCGCTTGAGCGGCGAGCCGATCGAGCCTGCGGAGATACTCAAGACCATCGAGGAGCTGGCCCGCCATGGCCGCTGAGGGCATCGACGAATTCGACATCCGCGACTACTTGCGGACGGAGCTGCTGCCGCATTTCATGTGCCCAGGTTGCGGCCACGGCATCGCGCTCAGAGCGCTCTTGTGGGCGGTGCACGAGGAGAGAATTGCGAAGGACCAGCTCGCGATCGTCACCGGCATCGGCTGTTCGGGCCGGGTCGGCGGCTATATCGACGCCAATACCTTTCACGTCACGCACGGCCGGCCGCTGACCTTTGCGACCGGCCTGGCGCTGGCCCGACCCGACCTCGAAGTCGTCGTCATTACCGGCGATGGCGACTGCCTCGCGATTGGTGGCAATCACCTGATCCATGCCTGCCGGCGCAACCTCCGCATGACGTGCCTGATGCTGAACAACGAGATCTACGGCATGACCGGCGGCCAGGTCTCCCCCACCACTTCCGAGGCGCGGTTGACCACGACGACGCCCTATGGCAACGCCGAGCCGACCTTCGATGCCTGCGGGCTGGCGGCAGCAGCCGGCGCCGGATTGGTCGGCCGCGGCATGACATTGCAGACGGTCGCGCTCAAGAACCTGATCCGCGAGGCACTTGCCTATCGCGGCTTCTCCTTTGTCGAGATCTTGTCCGACTGCACGGAGATCTTCGGCCGCAAGAACGACCTCGGCTCCTCGCCGGAAATGATCCTGCGCCAGAAGGGCAGCATGCGGCCGGACTTCTACGGCAATACCGTCGAGCACCCGTTCCGGCCCAACAACCTTACGACCGGTATTATCGCCCGCAACGAGCGGCCGGAGTATGGCGACACCTATCGCAGCGAAGTACTGGCGCCGCACGGGCACGGCGGCGCTGCGGCCGGTGTTAGCGCACCGGTGGAGTGAGCGAAGAGCGATGAGCCACCCAGTCGAGCTGCGCTTGAGCGGATCCGGCGGCCAGGGTCTTCAGTTCTCGGCCCGTGTGTTGGCCGAAGCGCTGCTGCGGGACGGCCGCACGGTGGCGCAGTCGCAGAGCTACGAGCCGACCTCGCGCGGCGGCGTCAGCCGCTCGGATCTAGTGGTGAGCGACGGCGACATCGATTATCCGCTTGTCACTGGTCTCGATTATCTCGTGATCCTGGACGAGGTTGCAGCCGAGTTCCCGCCGACGCTCCTAAAGCCGACGGCGACACTCCTCGTCGATGAGAGCCGCGTGCAGACAAGGGTTGCGGGTCCGTGGACGATCAGGCGCTCGCCCTTCGCCGAGATCGCGCGTTCACTTGGCAACGAGAGGGCCGGCAACATTGTTGCGCTGGGAACGCTCCTGGCGCTGTCGTCGTTGTGCTCGTCCGCGTCGGTGGCAGCAGCGCTGGCGGCGGAGACACCGCCCAAGTTTCTCGACCTCAACCGCGAGGCGCTCGATGCCGGCTGGCGCCTGGTCCAGCCGACGCCTGCAGCCGAGGCCGCGCACGCCCGCGCCTGACAAAGGCGGCGACACCTCCCGGACTCGGGCTGGCCAAGTATGCCGTTCGCGACTGGGCAACAGCCGAAGGCCGCCGGCGGCCTGCCCCCCGGCCGCCTGAGCAACCGGCGACATAGTTGACACTATGGACCGGAGACATGGTTGACAGT
>JARSSM010000002.1 GCA_029624735.1 Defluviicoccus sp.
CGTGTCAACCATCTACCCGGTCTAATCTGTCCACTATCTATCCGGTTCGGACCGCGAAGGCCCCTCACCCCGACCCTCTCCCGCAAGCGGGAGAGGGAGGGACCCGCGTCAGCGGGAGGGTGAGGGGGGCCTTTAAGGACTTCGAAGTCTTCGGCGACATCGAGGCGCCGTGGTGTCCGGAAATGGTAGTGATTCCTTCGGGCTCGTTCTTTATGGGCTCGCCGCCGGGTGAGGAAGGTCGTTATGGCAATGAAGGCCCGCAGCACCGGGTGACGATCGGCAACCGCTTTGCGCTCGGCAAATACGCGGTCCGGTTTAGCGAGTACGATCACTTCTGCGAGGTGACGAAGCGGGCGAAACCAGAGGACCGGGGCGAGGGTCGCGGGCAGCGGCCGGTGATCAACGTGAGCTGGCTTGATGCGGTCGCCCTACTGTGACTGGCTGGCAAAGGGGACCGGCAAGCCCTCGGATGTGTGGCACGAGAGCTATGCGGGCGCACCGACGGACGGCTCGGCATGGACCGACGGAGAAGGAAAAGATTCCTCACGCAACCGCGGAATCCGCGGCGGGTCCTGGGGCAACATTCCGAGGATCCTGCGCTCGGCCGGCCGCAGCAGATACGCTCCCGTCTTCCGCGACTACTTCCTCGGCTTCCGCGTTGCCAGGACGCTTGATTAGAGTGTCATAGCCCGCGATATGCGTCTGGGGGCGCGTGCGGAGCCTTGGTCAGAACCGCTCCACCAGAAGGCCTGCGCGCTCAAGTTCGGCCCGGTGCACCTCCGCTGATTCAGGGCTGTAGCAGCAGAAGATGATCGTCTCCGGTTGAGGGTTGGCCGCCGCAAACTCGTCCACCGTCTGCACCCCGATTGCCGCTGCCCGATCCGGCGGAAAACCGTAAATCCCGGTGCTGATCGCAGGAAAGGCGATGCTCTTCAGCCCATGCGCCTTCGCGAGCTCAAGGCTGTTGCGGTAGCACGAGGCCAGCAGCTCATCCTCAGCGCTGGCACCGCCATGCCAGACCGGACCAACCGTGTGGATGATGAAGCGCGCCTTGAGACGGTAGCCGCGTGTCATCTTCGCTTCGCCGGTGCGGCAGCCGCCAAGCGTGCGCGTTTCAGCCACCAGCTCCGGGCCGGCGGCGCGGTGGATGGCGCCGTCCACGCCGCCCCCGCCTAACAGGCTGCGGTTGGCGGCATTGACGATCGCATCGACCGCAAGGGTCGTGATATCGCCCTCGACCACCTGAATGCGCTCAGCCACGATCCGATTCCTCCCCTGTTGATTGCGTCCCTTACGGCGCTTCCCTTGCCGCCGCGTGGACGCTTTTGCGGCGACAATGAGCCCCTCAAACAATCAAAGCAAGACGCAACACGAGGGAATCGCCTACCTGCGGTCGTGCTGGCCCCGCCACCACTTTTCCAGCCCGATCAACGGCATGATCACGACCGCAACGCCGGCCGCGCGCAGCCAAGCGTAGGCGTCGATCGGTGCCGAACCGAACACGCGGTTCATGAACGGCCAATAAATGAAGGCGACCTGCAATGCGAGAACCGCTCCGATACCGGCATAGATCCACAGATTGCTGAATAGGCCGATGCGGAAAATGGAAGCCTTCAGCGAGCGGCAGTTGAGAAGGTAGAAGATCTGAAACAAGATAACCGTCGTGACGGCTTCCGTCTGCGCCTGGGCGTAGGCTGAGGCGGCTGCGCCGCCGGCGGTCTCGGCAGCGCCATAGGTGAGAAGGAACAGCCCGACGGCTCCGGCCGCCATCAAGAGCGCGACCAGCACCGTGCGGGCGATGACAAACGTGCTCAGCACCGCTGCCTTGGGATCGCGCGGCGGGCGCTCCATCAGCCGTGGTTCCATGGCCTCGAGCGCAAGCGGCAGCGCCAGCGCGACGGCAGCGACCAGGTTGATCCACAAGATCTGCACCGGCCGCATCGGCAGCAGCGCCTCGCCTTCCGTGATCGGGAAGAAGGCGACCGCCGCCATCATGATGAAGGCCAGGCCGAGGTTGGTCGGCAGCACGAAGGCGAGCGCCTTGACCAGGTTGTCGTAAACCCGCCGCCCCTCCTCGACCGCAGCCTTGATGGTCGCAAAGTTGTCGTCGGTCAGAACGATGTCGGCCGCTTCCTTCGAGACTGCGGTGCCGGTGATGCCCATGGCGATGCCGATGTCCGCCTGCTTGAGCGCCGGCGCGTCGTTGACACCATCGCCGGTCATCGCGACGACGTGGTTTTCCGCCTGCAGCGCCTTGACGAGGCGGAGCTTGTGCTCTGGCGCCACGCGGGCAAAGACGTTGTGGTCGCGGGCGGCGGCGCGCAGTTCATCCTCGCTCATCCGGCCCAGTTCGACGCCGCTCAAGGCGCGCTCACCGGCCGCGCACAAACCCAGCGCCGCACCGATGGCGCGCGCCGTTTCGTGGTGGTCGCCGGTGATCATCTTCACGGCGATGCCGGCACTCTGGCAGGCCGCCACCGCCTCGATCGCTTCCGTCCTGGGCGGGTCGATCATGCCCTGCAGGCCGAGAAACGACAGCCCCGCGGCGACGTCGGCCTCCTCCAGCCGTGCGAGCGGCCGCTCCGGTGTAAACGCCGCGAAGGCCAGAACGCGCATGCCCTGCTGGGCGATCTGCTGCACGGCGTGCATGATGGCAGCGCTCTCGCCATCGCTGTCTCCGTTTCCTGAACAGCGGGGAACGACGGCCTCCGGCGCGCCCTTGAGGTAGACGACCTGGCCGCCGCCCGGCACTCCGTGCAGCGTCGCCATGAACTGCCGTTCCGATTCAAACGGAATCACGTCAAGCCGCGGGTAGCGGCTGCGGGCATCGACCGCCGGATGGCCGAGCTTGTGGGCCGCCGCCACCAGCGCGCCTTCGGTCGGGTCCCCCGTCAACTGCCAACGGCCCTGGTCGGGATGAATGACGGCGTCGTTACACAACGTGCCGGCCAGGACGAGCCCTTCGACCGCGGCCGGCATGGCTGCCACAGCAGCGCCCTCGGCCTGCAGCTCGCCCTCCGGCGCATAGCCGACGCCGCTCAAGTTCCAGGTGCCGGCAGGCGTCCACAGCGCCTGGACCGTCATCTCGTTGCGGGTCAGCGTGCCGGTCTTGTCGGAACAGATGACGGTCGTCGAGCCCAGCGTCTCGACCGCGGGCAGCTTGCGGATGATCGCCCGCCGGTGCGCCATCCGTTGCACGCCGATCGCCAGCGCGATGGTGACGATCGCCGGCAGCCCCTCAGGGATCGCAGCGACGGCGAGTGCGATCGCGGCCAGGATGTTGTCGGCCACAGGGTAGCCGCGCAGGTGGCCGATGCCGAACAAGATCGCGGAAACGACGGCAACAGCGACCGCGATCCACATTCCGACGACCGCCAGCTGCCGCATGAGCGGCGTTTCCAGCTTTTCCGTCTCCTGCAGCAGCCGCGAGATGCGGCCGAGCTCGGTTTCGGCGCCGGTTGCCACCACCACCGCGGTGCCTGTCCCGTAGGTCACGAGCGTGCCGCTGAAAGCCATGCCGACGCGATCGCCGATGGCCGTATCGGCGGCGACAGTGCGCGCCTCCTTCTCGGCCGGCAGCGACTCGCCCGTGAGTGCCGCTTCCTCAACCTTGAGCGTGCGCACGGCAAGCAGGCGCAGATCGGCCGGGACCTTGTCACCCGACTGCAGCAATACGATATCGCCCGGAACCAGCGCGGCGGAGCCCAGCATCTGTTTGCGGCCATCGCGCAGGACGGCAGCCTCGAGCGGCACCATCGCGCTCAAGGCCTTGATCGCCTGGTTGGCGCGAAACTCCTGCGCAAAGCCGATCACGGCATTCAGCACGACGACGCCGCAGATGACGAGGCCATCGATCACCTTGCCGGTCGCCATCGCCAGCGCGGTCGCGGCGAGAAGGACGTAGATGAGCGGATTATTGAACTGCGCAATCAGGATCCGCAGGGCCTGGCCACGATCCGCAGCCGGCAGCACGTTCGGCCCGTAGTGGGCAAGGCGCTCTTCCGCTTCTTTCGAACCGAGCCCCGCCGCCGAAGTCTGCAGGCAGGCGAGGACGTCTTCCGCTTCGAGGGTGTGCCAGGCGTGACCACCGGCCGCGCTTGGCTTCTTGTCGTTTGCCATCGTTCCAGCCCTGTTTGTGTCGATGGTGGCAATGCCCGATCCCCTGCGCTTCTTACATGAGGAGGCAGGAACCGAACCTCCAGGGTCAGTCGGCATCCGGCAGAAGGGTCCGCGGCCGGCCGGCCAGCGGATAGTGGCGCATCATCCACACCAAGAGCATCAGGCCGGGCAGGGCCGCGAGCGTGGTGACGATGAAGAATTCGGGCCAGCTCATGCGCTCGGCAAGCCAACCCGCGCCCGATGAGAGCGCCGTACGCGACAGCGCCATCAGTGAGGTCAGGAGTGCGTACTGGGTGGCAGTGTAGGCAACGTTGCACAGGCCGGAGAGGTAGGCGACGAAGGCCGTGGTTCCCATGCCGGTGGTGATGTTCTCGGTCGCAATCGTGATCGCGAGCATGGTGACGTCGGCGCCAGCCCAGGCTTGCAGCACAAAGACCAGGTTTGAAGCGGCCATCAGCACGCCGCAGACCAGCAGCCCCTTCATCATGCCGAGCCGTGCCATGACGGCACCGCCGATGAAGCCGCCGCCGATGATGGCGACGACGCCGAACAGTTTCACCACCTCGGCGATCTCGGTCTTGGTGAAGCCGATCTCCAGAAAGAACGGGATCTTCATCACCGACAGCACGGCATCGCCGAACTTGTACAAGAGGATGAACAGCAGCACCGGCAGCCAGCCGGGGCGGGAGAAGAAATCCGTCAACGGCCGGATGGCCGCTTCAAACAGCCACGCCAGCAGGCGAACGCGCCGGCGGGCCGGCCTCGCGCCGGCAAGGCCTGCGTTGCCCTCCGCTCTACCGGCCACAGCCTGCGGCTCAGGCGCGATCAGGATCGCGATGATGCCGACGCCAACGCCCGCCGCCAGGATCGGCAGCACGGCACTCCAGGGCAGAACGTCCGCCAGGATGAGGCCGCTCGCCGCCGCGCCGACCTGGCCCAGACGCCAGCCAAAAACCATCGTTGCCGCGCCGGCCGCGAGCTGCCGCTCGTCCAGCACCTCAACCCGGTACGCATCGAGGACGACGTCCTGGCTCGCCGACGCCGCTGCCGCGAGCGTCGCCAGTATGGCCGGCAACAGCAGGTTTTCGGCCGGCGAGGCGAGCCCCATGCTCGCCAGGGCCGCGATCAGCAGCAGTTGCGTTGCGAGCGCCCAGCCGCGCCTTCGGCCGAAGCGACGTGTCAAGCCCGGCAGCGGCAGGCGATCGACGAACGGCGCCCACAGCACCTTGAGCGAGTACGGCAGACTAACGAGCGCGAACAGGCCGATCTCGGTCTTGGCGCGGCCGGCCTCGGTTAGCCAGGCGCTCAACGGCTCCGCCAAGACGCCAAACGGCAAGCCGCTCGCGAAGCCGAGCAGCGTCAACAGAAGGACTCGCCGGTCCCAGTAGACGGCGAGCGTCTCCCGCCAGCCGCCCCCACCGCTCCATCCGGCCGGCCGGCCGAGCCTCAACCAGGCTGCCTTCATCCAAGCGTCCGGCGAACCAGCTCCGCCAGCGGGATCTCCGGCCGGGCGCCGAAGTGGCTCAACACCTCGGCCGCGGCGATGCCGCCGATGCGGGCGCACGTTTCCAGCCGCACGCCACGGGTGAGACCGTAGAGGAAGCCGGCCGCGTACGCATCGCCGGCGCCGGTGCTGTCGATCACCGGCTCGACCGGCTCGGCATCGACGACATGCACCTCACCGCCGGCAACGATGACGGAGCCCTTCTCCGAGCGCGTGAGCGCAGCGATCTCGCAGTGGTGACGGACCCGCTGCAGGGCGGCATCGAACGCATGCACCTGATAGAGGGAAACGATCTCGTCCTCGTTCGCGAACAAGATGTCGATGTGGTGATCGACCAGCGCGATAAAGTCGGCACGGTGGCGATCGACGCAGAAGGGGTCCGAGAGCGAGAGCGCAACCCGGTGGCCGGCTGCGTGCGCAACCGTGGCCGCCTTGACGAAGGCCTCGCGGGCGCCCGGCTGATCCCACAAGTAGCCTTCAAGATAGGTCACCCGCGCGGCAGCCACCATCGCCGGATCAACGTCGTCCGGCGTCAGCAGGGCACTGGCGCCCAAGCAGGTCTGCATCGTCCGCTGCGCGTCGGGCGTCACCAGAATCAGGCAGCGTCCGGTCGGCGGACCATCGGCCGCGGGCGGGGTTACGAACGTGATGCCGGTCGAGACGATGTCATGACGGAAGATCGTGCCCAGCTGGTCATCGCGGACCTTGCCGACGAATGCGCCGCTACCGCCCAGCGATGCGAGCGCCGCAATCGTGTTGGCGGCCGAACCGCCGGACACCTCAACGGCCGGTCCCATCGCCGCATAGAGCGCCTCGGCCGTTTCAGCGTCGATCAACCTCATCGTGCCTTTTGCGAGGCCTGCCCGCTCGAGGAACGCGTCCTCGGAATGGGCCAAGACATCGACGATGGCGTTGCCGATGCCAAGGACGTCATAGAGCGTGTTGGCCATGAGGGGATCCCGATCGGTAGGAGAGGATGGATCGTATGTCGAAAGTATACTGCGGCAACCGTCAGGAGCAACGGCATGCCGCCCAGCAATCGGACTTGCGGGCAAACCGCCCTGCCTCTACACACGCCACGCGCGATGACCGGCCACGAGAGCGGAGGAACAGGCGTGCTTTCGGCATTCGAACGAGCGCTCGGCCAACTGCGAGATCCGCGAATCATTCGAGTGCTGGCGCTGAGCCTCACCCTCTCGGCGGCACTGTTTGTCGCCCTGTGGGTCGGCATCGGCTTCCTGCTCACCGAAACCAGCCTGTTCGAGATCGGTTGGCTCGACACCGCGCTCGACATCCTGGGCGGTCTCGCGACGGCGCTGCTGACCTTCCTCCTGTTTCCGGCGGTGGCCAGCGCGACCGCTGGTTTCTTCCTCGACAGCGTTGCCGACGCGGTCGAGGCTCGACACTATCCCGGCTTGGGACCGGTGCGGCGGCAGACGTTGGCGGAGGTCCTGCTCACCAGCGCCAAGTTCCTCAGCATTCTGGTCGTCCTCAATCTTGTGATGCTCGTGTTTCTGCCGTTCGCACCGATCTTTCCTTTCGTGGTGTATGGGGTTAATGGTTATCTCCTGGGTCGCGAGTATTTTGAGCTGGTGGCGGCGCGCCGGATCGAACCTGGCCAGGTTCGGGCGATGCGGCGCACGCATCGGCTGACGGTGCTGGCGGCAGGCGTCATCATGGCCGGCCTGTTTACGCTGCCGGTCGTAAACCTCGCAGCACCCGTCATCGGGACCGCGGCGATGGTTCATATTTTTCACGGCCTTGCGCAACGAACGCGCATCGCCAGCCGCTAAGAGCTGGCGGCCCGAAGGGACGAACGAAACGATTGGTAGGGGAGCACGACACGAATGTTCCGCAGCAAGAAGGGTGCGCAATCCACCGTCGAGGACGCGGCAGAAGCCGCTGAAACGATGGCCGAGGCACCTGCGGAGACCGAATTGCCAAAGGCACCGCCGCGGCGGGCGCTGCCGCCGCAGGTGCGCGGTGCGCCGGGTTCCGGCTTTCCGTTCGAGCTGGCACGCCGGTCAACAGACCTCGGCGGAACCTCCTTGCGCTCGGACCATGCGGGCGGGCAGATGCGGGAGAACACGATCCTCATTGGCCAAGGCGCGCGGCTGCAAGGCGAGCTGCTCACCTGCGAGCGGCTGGTGGTCGAAGGCGAAGCGACACTGACGGTTCATTCCTGCCGCCAAGTGCAGATCGGCGAGGCGGGATCGTTCCGCGGCACCTTTGATGTGGCCGAAGCGGACATCTCGGGTGACTTCGAGGGCGAGCTGGTCGCCCGCGACCGGTTGACGGTGCGCTCCACCGGCCGGGTCCGCGGCCGCATCCGCTACCGGCACATCATTATCGAGGCCGGCGGCCTGATCATCGGCGACGTCAACGAACTCGATCCCGAGATGGCGGCAGCAGGCGCCGAGTCTGCGCCGATCCGGGGCGAAGGTCTTGGCGGTGCCACGGCTGCGGGGACGAAGGCGGACGTAGTCCAGGAGGGGGTAGCCGAGACGAGCACACCGTGACCGCACGGCCGGTCCGGTGAGGGCTACCCGCGCAACGGCGGCAGCGGCGGCGGTAGCGCTCTGCGTTTCGGGATGCGTTTCGGATCTTGATCCGCTGACACCCACGGCTGACGGCACAGAGACGGCGCCCGCTCAGGGGCAAACGGCTGCGGTCGAAGGCGGTATGCCCTCAGCGCAGACGGCCAAAGGGAAGAGTCCCCTCAAGGGAATGGAAACGGCCAAGGTCGAAGAAACCCTCGGCCCGCCCAGCTTCCGCCGCAGCGACGGTCCCTCCGAATGGCTGCAGTATCGGAGCGCGAGCTGCGTGCTCGACGTCTTTCTCTACCGAGAAGCCGGCGAGGAAACCGCGCGCGTCGCTCATATCGAGGCACGCACCGCCCGGCTTGATCCGATGCCGGAAGCGACCTGCTTGCAGAGCTTGACACCGCCAAAGCCGGCCCCGCGCCGGCGCTGACGCGGCAGCAGGTTTTTCGCTTAGGCTGCCGTTTTGTCCGGGAAGCGGCACAGATCGCGGACGGCGCACGCTGCGCAGTCAGGCTTGCGCGCCTTGCAGACGTACCGGCCGTGCAGGATCAGCCAGTGGTGCGCATGCTGGCGCCAATGCGTCGGCACCCGATCCAAGAGCCCCTTCTCGACCGCGAACGGCGTGTCGCCGTGCGCGAGTCCGGTACGGTTGGCGACGCGGAAGACATGCGTGTCAACAGCAATGGTCGGCTCCCCGAAGGCAACGTTGAGAACGACGTTCGCGCTCTTGCGACCGACGCCCGGCAGCGCCTCGAGCGCGTCGCGATCGCGCGGCACGCGGCCGCCATGCTGATCAATCAGCGCTTGGCTCAACGCGATGATGTTCTTCGCCTTGGCGTTGAACAGGCCGATGGTCCGGATGTAGCTCTTGAGGCCCTCCTCGCCCAGCGCCACCATCTGCTCCGGTGTCTCGACACGCTGAAACAAGCTTTCAGTGGCGCGATTGACGCCGACATCGGTGGCTTGGGCCGACAGGACAACCGCCACCAGTAGCGTAAACGGGTTGACGAACGCGAGTTCGCTCACCGGATCCGGCCTTAAGGCCGCAAGGCGGGCGAAGAAGGCCTCAATCGCGGCTGCATCCATGGCCGGCACCGCTTCGGCCCGCAGGCGCGGCTTAGGCTCGCGCGCCACTCACGCGCCCCCAGCCTTGGCGGCCGCGTGACGTCCTGGTAAACTAGAAAGATAATCGTTCTCAACTGCGTGATTGCGTCGATGGCCAAGGGGGATGACACGGTCCGTTACAGCGTGGTCCTGCGACCGCATCGCAGCGCCGGCCGGCACGCCGCGCGCTGGGCGGCGGGGGTGATAGGCGTAATGGCAGTGCCGCTCTCGGTCGTCTTTTTCCTGATCGGTGCCTGGCCGGTGCTGCCCTTCCTCGGCGGCGAAGTGGTCCTGCTGTATGCGTTGATGCGCCTCAACCAAAGGGCCGGCAACGCGCTTGAGAGCATCAACCTCACCCGCAGCACCTTGACGGTGAAGCGCATCGACCATTGGGGCAAAACGTTGCGCGTCGTCTTTCAGCCGCTTTGGCTGCAGGTGAACATCGAAGAACTGCCGGGCAACAACAACCGGCTCGAACTCCGCTCGCACGGTCGCTCGCTGATCATCGCCAACTTTCTGTTGCCACAAGAGCGGGTAGAGCTGGCTCTCGCGCTGCGGCGCGAACTGTCGCGGCTCAACAGCACAATTGAAGCTGCGGGCCAGCCGGTCGCTACCTGAGGCCCAGCACATCGGTCATGCCGTAGAAACCGGCCGCCCGGCCGGCGGTCCACTGCGCGGCGCGGACGGCACCTTGCGCAAACACGGCGCGCGAGGACGCCTTGTGGGTAAGCTCGATCCGCTCCCCCTCGCCGGCGAAGATGACGGTGTGTTCGCCGACGACATCGCCGCCGCGCAACGTCGCAAAGCCGATCGCGCCCTCAGGCCTGGCGCCGATGCGGCCGTCCCGGCTGCGCACGGCAACTTCATCGAGGCTGACGCGCCTGCCGTCGGCCGCCGCCACCCCCAGGGCCAGCGCGGTGCCCGACGGCGCATCCGTCTTGTGGCGATGGTGCATCTCGACGATCTCGATGTCGTAATCGGCCGCCAGCGTCGCAGCGACCTGGCGCGTGAGCCCGATCAGCAGGTTGACGCCGACGCTCATGTTAGCGGCATAGACGACCGGGACGACGGCAGCGGCAGCGGCAAGCGCTTCGCGGTGTGCGGCCGACAACCCGGTCGTACCGCAGACCAGGGCGACACCGAGGCGGGCCGCCAACTGTGCATTGGCGGTCGTCAACTCTGGCGTCGTGAAATCGATCACGGCATCCGAGCCGGCAAAAAGAGCTTCGGCGTCACCCGATAACGCAACGCCGATCGGCGCGGCACCGACAAGGGTGCCCAGATCAGCGCCAATCGCGCTGTGTCCGGGCCACTCGACCCCACCGCTCACGCGGACCGCTTCCGTTGCAAGCAGCGTTTGCAACACCATCCGCCCCATCCGCCCGCCACATCCAACGATCCCGATCCGCATCCGTGCTCGCCTGCCATCTGCCATGTCGCGCTTCGCAGCCGAAAGGGGATAGAGCGAAAAGCCAGCGGGCCGCAAGAGGCAGCCCGAAGGTCAGCCGGAGCAGTCAGTCAGTGAGGTCGTCCCACAGTTCCTTCACCTTGGCGAAGAAGCCGTGCGATTCAGGGCTCTGCTTGTCGTTGCTGCAGGCGGCGTCGAAGTCTTGCAGCAGCTTCTTCTGGCGTTCGTTGAGGCTGACCGGAGTCTCGACGAAGACCTCAACGAACATGTCGCCGCGCGCGTGCGAGCGCAGGATCGACATCCCTTTGCCGCGCAGGCGGAAAACCTCGCCGGTCTGGGTGCCAGGACCGATCGAAATGCGCGCTCGTTCGCCGCTGATGGTCGGGACTTCGATCGTCCCGCCCAGTGCTGCGGCCGTCATCGGGATCGGCACCCGGCAATGGATTTCCGATCCGTCGCGGCGGAACACGCGATGCGGTGAAACGGTCACGAAGATGTAGAGATCCCCCGGCGGGCCGCCACGCAAGCCCGCCTCCCCCTCGCCGGCGAGCCGGATGCGGGTGCCGTCCTCGACTCCAGCGGGGATGCCGACAGCAAGCGAACGCTGCTTCTGCACCCGTCCGGTACCGCGGCAGCCCCGGCACGGATCGCGGATCACCTGCCCCGAGCCACCGCAGGTGGGACACGTGCGCTCGACAGTGAAAAAACCAGATTGCGAGCGCACCCGGCCGATGCCACGGCAGGTGCCGCAGGTCTCGGGCGCACTGCCTCCGGCGGAACCCGTGCCATGACAGGTCTCGCAATTCGTCTGCGTCGGGACGTCAATGGTCAGTTTGGCGCCGGCAAACGCCTGATCGAGGGTGACTTCCAGGTTGTAGCGGAGATCGCCACCGCGTCCGTGCGCCCGCCCGCCGCCGCGCCGGTTCCCGCCCATGAATTCACCGAACATCTCCTCGAAGATGTCGGCGAAGCCGGTTCCGAAGCCGGGCCCGAACCCGCCCTCGCCGCCGCCGCCCTGTTCGAAGGCGGCGTGGCCAAAGCGGTCATAAGCGGCACGCTTCTGCTCGTCCTTCAGGACTTCGTAGGCTTCGTTGATTTCCTTGAACTTCCGCTCGGCTTCCGAGTCACCCGGGTTGCGGTCCGGGTGATACTTCATCGCCAGCGTGCGGTAGGCCTTCTTGAGTTCTTCCTTATCGGCATCGCGCGCGACGCCAAGGGTCCGATAGTAGTCTTCCTTCGCCATCAGCGGCGCCCCTGCAGCGGCAGTCCAGGCAAAACAAAAGGCGCCTGCGCACGGGTTCCCGCGCAGGCGCCGCAGTGCATCAGCCGGCCTTCTTGTCCTTGTTCGGATCCACTTCCTCGAACTCGGCGTCAACCACCTTTTCGCCGCCGCCGCCGGTCGACCCGGCCTCGCCGCTCTCCGCTCCGGAGCCGGCCTGCGCACCCTGCTGAGCACGGTACATGGCCTCGCCCAGCTTCATCCGTGCCTGGCCCAGAATCTCGGTCTTCTGATTGATCGCCGAGACATCTTCGCCATCCAGCACCCCCTTGAGATCGGCCACCGCACGCTCGATCGCCTGCCGATCGGCGGCCGGGATCTTGTCGCCAAACTCCTTCAGATCCTTCTCGGTGGAGTGGATCATGCCATCGGCGTGGTTGCGTGCCTCGACCTTCTCACGGCGGCGCTTATCCTCGGCCGCGTGCTGCTCGGCATCCTTGACCATCCGGTCGATATCGCCTTCGGACAGACCGCCCGAGGCCTGAATGCGGATCTGCTGCTCCTTGCCGGTCGCCTTGTCCTTGGCGGAGACGTTGACGATGCCGTTGGCATCGATGTCAAAGGTGACTTCGACCTGCGGCATGCCGCGCGGCGCCGGCGGGATCCCGACCAGGTCGAACTGGCCCAGCAGCTTGTTGTCGGCCGCCATCTCGCGCTCGCCCTGGAAGACGCGGATGGTGACCGCCGTCTGACCGTCCTCGGCGGTGGAGAACACCTGGCTCTTGCGGGTCGGGATGGTCGTGTTGCGATCGATCAGGCGGGTGAAGACGCCGCCCAGCGTCTCGATGCCGAGCGAGAGCGGAGTGACGTCCAGCAGCAGGACATCCTTGACCTCGCCCTTCAGCACCGCGGCCTGAATGGCGGCACCAACGGCCACGACCTCGTCCGGGTTCACGCCCTTGTGCGGCTCCCGGCCGAAGAAGTTCTTGACCGTCTCGATGACCTTCGGCATCCGCGTCATGCCACCGACGAGGATCACCTCGTCGATCTCGCCCGCCGTCAGGCCCGCATCCTTCAGCGCCGCCCGGCACGGCCCGACGGTCTTTTCGATCAGGTCCTCGACCAGCGCCTCCAATTTGGCGCGGGTGAGCTTGATGGTCAGATGCTTCGGCCCCGTTGCATCGGCGGTGATAAACGGCAGGTTGACTTCGGTCTGCATCGTCGACGACAGCTCGATCTTGGCCTTCTCGGCCGCCTCCTTGAGGCGCTGCAGGGCCAAACGATCCTGGCGCAGATCGATCCCGTTCTCCTTCTTGAACTCGTCGGCCAGGTAATCAAGGATCCGCTTGTCGAAGTCCTCACCGCCAAGGAACGTATCGCCGTTGGTCGATTTGACCTCGAACACGCCGTCGCCGATCTCGAGCACCGAGATGTCGAAGGTGCCGCCGCCAAGGTCGTATACCGCAACCGTGCCGGCGCCCTTCTTTTCCATGCCGTAGGCAAGCGCAGCCGCTGTCGGTTCGTTGATGATGCGCAGGACCTCAAGACCGGCGATCTTGCCGGCATCCTTGGTCGCTTGGCGCTGGGAATCGTTGAAGTAGGCAGGAACGGTGATGACAGCCTGCGTCACCTCTTCGCTCAGGAAGCGCTCAGCCGTTTCCTTCATCTTCTGCAGAATGAAGGCGGAAACCTGGCTCGGGCTGTAGTCCTTGCCGTGCGCCTGCACCCAGGCATCGCCGTTGGCGCCTTCGACGATCCTGTAAGGCACCAAGCCCTTGTCCTTGTCGGTGATCGGGTCGCGATAGCGGCGACCGATCAGACGCTTGATCGCGAACAGGGTATTCTCAGGGTTGGTGACGGCCTGGCGCTTGGCCGGCTGCCCGACCAGGCGCTCGCCTGCCTCCGTAAAGGCGACGATCGAGGGCGTCGTCCGCATGCCCTCCGCGTTCTCAATGACCCGTGCGTCTTTGCCTTCCAAGATGGCAACGCAGGAATTGGTCGTTCCGAGGTCGATCCCGATCACCTTGCTCATTCAAGTCACCTTATGTTGCGGCGGACTCGCAAGACCCAGCCATTGGCGTCGCGAGAGTCCCCCAAGGGTTGGTTGGCATTGCCTGCACCGGTACACGCTTCGCCGCGAGATATAAGGTTCCGGCCGGAAGGGCGCAACGGGGCCGCCCCTCCTAGAAAAGGCAGCAACTTGCGTCTCCAGACGAGCCATCGTCTTGCCAGCGCCGACATGATCTGCCATGTCCTCCCGCGGACCCGAACGGCGCCGCATTCCATGATCGTTTCCGCCAGTTATCGGACCGACATCCCCGCCCTCTACGGTGCTTGGTTCATGAGCCGGCTACAGGCGGGGTTCGCCCACGTCCACAACCCTTACGGCGGCCCGCCAGCGACCGTGCCGCTGTCGCGCTCCGCGGTCGATGCATTCGTTTTCTGGACCCGCAACCTCGCACCGTTCGCGCCAGCGCTCGACGCGGTTGCCGGCCACGGCTTCCCCTTCCTCGTTCAGTACACGGTGACCGGCTATCCGAGGCCGCTGGAGCGGGCCACGCCGGCGCCGGAGGTTGCGATCGCCCACATCCGCGCGGCCGCTGCGCGCTACGGCAGCGGCACCGTGGTCTGGCGTTACGATCCGATCGTGTGCACGACCTTGACGCCGCCGGAATGGCACGTGAGCACGTTCACCCGCCTCGCCCGGATGCTCGCCGGCACGCTCGACGAGGTCATCGTTTCCTGGTGTCAGATCTACCGCAAGACGGCGCGCAACCTCGACGCAGCCGCACGCGCGTCAGGCTTCACGTGGTGGGACCCGGAGGAGGAAGAGAAACGCGCCCTGCTTGGCCGCCTCGCCGCCATCGCTGCCGAGCACGGCATGCGGTTGACACTATGCGGCCAGCCGAACCTGCAGACCGACGGCGTCGGCGAGGCGCGCTGCATCGATGCCAACCGCTTGGGCCGGATCGCCGGCGCGCCGCTCTCGATCCGCCATCACGCCCACCGCAAGCAGTGCGGCTGCTGGGCGTCCCGTGACATCGGCGCCTACGACAGCTGCACACAAGGCTGTGCCTACTGCTACGCCGTAAACAGCCCCGCGGCTGCGAAACGACGCCATGCCCGGCACGATCCGCTGGCGCCGTTCCTCATCCCGGCGGCCGGCAAAGCGGATCAGAGCTGCTCGTCGACACGTCGGCCCGCCGCCGTGCTGCCCGCGGCCTCGGACGGCTGCTCATAGGCTTCCGCCGACGCACGGGCGCGGGCCTGTGCATCCGCTTGCGGCGCTGCAGCCGGGGCCGCCTTCGGCCCGCCGCGTGAGACGCCGACCCGGGCCGGGCGGAGGATGCGCTCGTTAAGTGTATACCCTTGGCTGAGCACCTGCAGGACGGTGCTGTTGGGCACCTCCGCGTTCGGGATCTCGAACAGCGCTTCATGGAAGTGCGGATCGAACTGCTGGCCCTCGGCCTCGATGCGTTTGACACCGTGGCGTTCGAGCGCGCTTGCGAGTTCGCGCTCGGTCATTTCGACCCCGCTCATCAGCGCATCAAGGGCAGGATCGGCCGCGCGCGCCTCCGCGCCGACGCTCACGAGGGCGCGGTGCAGGTTGTCGGCGACAGCAAGCATGTCACGGGCAAATCCGGCGACCGCGTACTGGCTCGCCTCCTCGCGGTCGCGGGCGCCGCGGCGGCGCACGTTCTCGGTCTCGGCCAGCGCGCGGAGATAATCGTCCTTGAGCTTGGCGATCTCGGCCTCGGCGCGCGCAAGCTGCTCGGACCAATCGATGTCCTTCGTCCCCTCGGCTGTTTGCATCTCGGCAGCTCCCGCCGGGGCGGCAGCCGCACCCGGCGCCACTTTGCCGGCCGTCGTTTCGTCGTTCGGCGTTCCGTTCGTCGTCACCATGCCTGCAGTCCCTGCCCCTTACCCAATGTAATGACTGATCAATTTAGCTGTGTAGTCGACCATGGGAATGATGCGCGCATAGTTCATCCGCGTTGGCCCGATGACACCCAAGGCGCCGACGATGCGCTGCCGGCTGTCCCGATAGGAGGACACGATCATCGAGCAGCCGGCGATGTTGAACAGCGCATTGCTGGCGCCGATGAAGATCTGCACGCCGGCGCCAGTGTCAACCACCGACAGCACCTTCAGCATCATTTCCTTTGTTTCCAACGCGCTGAAGAGCGCCCGGATGTGCTCCAGACTGCCGATGGCCTCGGCATCTTCAAGCAGATGCGCTTGGCCGCGCACGATCAGCGCGCCTGAAGCGTCATCACCGGCCCAAGTGGCGAGCCCCGCCTCCACCACCTTGCGTGTCAGTTCGTCGAGCTGCGACCGCTGGACCTTGAGCTCGGCCAGGATCTCGTCATGCGCTTCCTGGATCGAGCGCCCAACCAGCCGGCCCGAAAGGAAATTCGAGGCTTCGACGAGGGCTGAGGGTGGAAGATCGGCCGGCGTCTCGACGATCCGGTTCTCGACGATGCCGGTCTCGGTCACCAGCACGACGAGGGCCCGGCCCGGGCTCAGATTCACCAGCTCGATGTGGCGAAGTGCGACGTCCGTTTTGGGCGCCACGACCAAGCCGGCGCAATGGGAGAGCTCCGAGAGCGCGGTACTCGCGCGCTCCAGCAGGCCCTCGATCGAGGTTGCCTTGCCGGCACACTGGCGGCTGATGCTGCGGCGTTCGTCTTCGGTGAGATCGCCCACTTCCAGCAGCCCATCGACGAACAGGCGCAGACCTGCTGCGGTCGGCAGACGCCCAGCCGAGCTGTGCGGCTGCGACAGCAAGCCCATTTCTTCGAGGTCGGCCATGACGTTGCGAATCGTCGCCGCCGACAGATTGGTCGCCAACCGCTTGGAGAGGGTGCGCGAGCCGACCGGTTCGCCCGTTTCCAAGTAGGCATCGACGAGTTGCCGGAAGATCTGCCGTGAGCGTTCGTTCAGTTCCGCAATCATGGCTCCCGCCGGTTCCATCCTCTGTCACCTCGCGCGCCCGCTTGGCCCCGCCCGGCGCCAGAACTCAAGTCCTTGCAAAGGCTCGCAATTGAGCGCGCACGCTGCCCTGATGTAAGCGTACCCGGTGCGCGCGTCAACGCGCAGACCTTTACCGAGGCGGAAGCCGGCGCTAGGTTTCCGCCCTTACTGCTCCGGCCCGCGAAACTGTTGGAGACCGAGATGCGCCCTTCCGGCCGCGCTCCCGATGCCCTTCGCCCTGTGCGCCTCGAACTTGGTGTCAGCAAGTACGCGGAGGGGTCATGCCTCGCGCACTTCGGCGACACCCAGGTGCTCTGTACGGCCACGGTCGAACATCGGCTGCCACAGTGGCTTAAGGACTCGGGCCGTGGCTGGGTGACGGCCGAGTACGGCATGCTGCCACGCTCGACGGCGGAACGCACCGACCGCGAGGCGGCACGCGGACGGCAGACCGGGCGCACGCAGGAGATCCAGCGGCTGATCGGCCGTTCCTTGCGCGCCGTCACCGACCTCGGCGCGATCAGCGACATGCAGGTGCGGGTCGACTGCGATGTCCTCCAGGCCGATGGCGGCACGCGGACGGCCGCGATTACCGGCGCCTATGTCGCCCTGCACCAGGCGCTGCAGCGGATCATCGACCTTGGCCTGTTGAACCGGCTGCCCATCCGCGAGCAAGTCGCCGCCATCTCGTGCGGCCTCTACAACGGCGAGGCGGTGCTGGATCTCGACTATAACGAGGACTCGGCGGCCGACGCTGATGCGAACTTCGTCCTGACCGGCTCCGGGCGCATCGTCGAGATCCAAGGCACGGCCGAGCGCCAGACCTTCACCGAACCGCAGTTCCAAGCGATGTTGCGGCTGGCCCAGGGCGGCATCGCCCGGCTCGTCACGTTGCAGCGCGACACCCTCGCGGCAGCGGGCTGAAACGGGCACGCTTGACGCAGGGCTAAGGCAGCCATGATGGACGCAGCAGCCCCGCGCCGGCTTGGCGCCGGCCGCCTCGTGATTGCCAGCCACAACGCCGGCAAGGTCCGTGAGATCGGCGACCTTGTGGCTCCGTTCGGCCTTGACGTTGTATCCGCCGGCGCGCTCGGCCTGGCGGAACCAGAGGAGAATGGCGCCACCTTTCGCGACAACGCCCTGATCAAGGCGGCAGCCGCGGCACGAGCGGCCAGCCTGCCAGCGCTCGGCGATGACTCAGGGCTGGTGGTGCCGGCGCTCGATGGCGCGCCCGGCGTCTTTTCGGCGCGCTGGGCCGGCCCGCAGCGGGACTTCGCGCTTGCCATGCGCCGGGTCGAGGAGGCACTTGCCGGCAAGAGCGACCGGCGCGCCTTTTTCGCGTGCGCGCTTGCGCTCGCCTGGCCCGACGGCCATCACGAGGTTTTTGAGGGCGTGGTCCACGGCCACCTGGTCTGGCCGCCGCGCGGCAGCAACGGTTTCGGCTACGATCCGATCTTCGTTGCCGACGGCGACAGCCGCACCTTCGGTGAGATCGAGCCGGAAGAAAAGCACCGCATCAGCCACCGCGCCGATGCGTTCCGCCAAATGGTCGCCGCCTGCCTCGCTCCGGCGCGGCCCTAACCTGTGCCCGTCGCCTCCCCCTGCGGCCGGATGGTCGCGCGGTAGGCATGCCAGCTCGCGTGTCCGATCAGCGGCAGGATGACGCTAAGCCCGATGTAGAACGAGGCTAGGCCGGCGGCGGCAAAAATGACGATCAGGACCGCCCACAGCGCCATGACACGGAAGTTCATGATCACGGCGACGACGCTCGTCACCACTGCCTGAACGAGATCGACTTTGCGGTCCAGCAACAGCGGCAGCGACACGACGCTGGCAACGAACGCAAGCGACGCCATGACGGCACCGACGGCACACCCCAGCAGCAAGAACACGTTGCCCTCGACCGTAAAGAGGGTGTCCGTGACCATCGTCTCCAGGCTTGCCGACTTGTAGGGAAATGAGAGGGCGAAGATCATCACCGCAAGCCGGACCCAGATGATCAGAAAAATGACCAATGCCAGCCCCAGACCGAGCAGCGGCACCGCGTTCGCGCGCCACGCGGTCAGGGCCGCGGCGAGGTTGGGCTTGCGGCCGGCTTCGAGATCGCGGCTGATCGCGTACAGGCCGACAGTGAGCGCCGGCCCGACGAGCAAGAAGCCTGCCCCCATCGGCGCAATGAGATACTCCAACCCGGCCAGATAAAGTCCGACGGTCAGAAGTATGCCGGCTGCGGTAAAGATGCCGCCATAGGCGACGCTGACCCAGCCGGAACGCTTGAAATCACGCCATCCGGCAACCAGCCATTTGAACGGTTCATCGGTGCTGAGGGTATTGATCCGGTCAGCGTAGGGCAGAGCGTTGCCGCGGGCGAGCGGCATCGGATCGCTGGACATGTTCCACTCCCCGTTTCATTGCCAGACTGGCTTTCCGGCCAGCCCGACTTCGCGCATTTGCGCGACTTCTTTTCGCCCTGAAGCTTGCGCTGAACCGGTTTCGCCCGTCAAGAGCGCTCAGTCGCCGCTGCCGCCGTTGCGGACTGCGCCTCCTCCCAGGCTTCATGCGCGGCGATCCAGAGCGCTTCCGCCTGGGCAACGTCCTTTTCCACCTGGGCCAACTGCTTGCGCAACGCGACGAGAGCGCTTGCGTCCCCCGCGTAAAGCGCGGGATCGGCGATCAGGCTGGTCAGGCGGGCCTGCTCCGCGTGCAGGCGCTCGACCGCCGCTTCTGCGGCCGTGAGACGCTGTCTCATGGGCGCCAAGGCGAGGCGCCGCTCGCCTGCCAGGCGGCGCTGTTCCTGACGGCCCGGCCGGCGCCCCTCGCCGGCGGAGGCCTTGCTGCGGATCGCACCCTCTGCCCGGCCGCGCTCCAGCACGAGCGAGCGATAGTCGTCGAGGTCGCCATCAAACGGGACGACGGTGCCGCCCTCGATCAGCCACAGCCGATCCGCTGTCAGGCTGAGCAGGTGCGGATCGTGGCTGACAACCACAACACCGCCGGAAAAGGCGTTGATGGCCTGCACCAGTGCCTCGCGGGCGGCGAGATCAAGGTGGTTGGTCGGCTCATCGAGCAGCAACAGATGCGGCGCTTCGGCGCTCATCAAGGCAAACAGCAGGCGCGCCTTCTCGCCGCCAGAGAGATTGGCGATCGTCGTGTCCGCCCGCGCCTGCGAAAAGCCGAAGCGGCCAAGGTGCTGGCGCACCTGCAGGTCGGTATCGCGTGGCCGGCGGCGGCCGAGGACGACAACCGGCGTTACGCCGAGGTCAAGTTCGTCCGCCTGATGCTGGGCAAAATAGCCGACACGCAGCTTGGGTGAGCGGACGACGGTACCGGCTGCCGGGTTCAGCCGGCCGGCGAGAAGGCGCATGAGCGTCGACTTGCCGTTACCGTTGGCGCCCAGAAGCGCGATCCGGTCATCGGCATCGATCCGGAGCGAGAGCTTGCGCAGGACCGGCGTGTCATCGTAACCGACGGCGGCACCATCAAGGTTCAACAGTGGCGACGGCAGCGCTTCTGGTTCCGGAAACGCGAACGTTGGAACTTCCTCCTCGCGCGCCTCGGCAATCGGTTCCATGCGCGCCAGCAGTTTGAGGCGCGACTGCGCCTGGCGGGCCTTGGTCGCCTTGTAGCGGAAGCGATCGACAAACGCCTGAATTCGGGCCCGCTCGCCGGCCTGCTTTGCCCGCGCTTTTTCGGAGAGCGCAATCCGGGCGCGCCGGGTCGCCTCGAAACGATCGTAGCCGCCCGGGTAGAGCGTGAGCGCCCCGCCCTCCAAATGCAGGATCTCGTCGACGGCGCGGTTCAAGAGGCCTCGGTCGTGGCTAACGAGCACGATCGTTCCAGGATAGCGGCGGAGATACCCCTCCAGCCACAGCGCCGCCTCGAGATCGAGATGGTTGGTCGGCTCATCCAGCAAGAGAATATCGGGCTGAAGGAACAACAGCGCTGCCAAGCCGATCCGCATGCGCCAGCCGCCGGAAAAGGTGTTGCACGGTTGCTGCTGGGCGGTTTCCGAGAAGCCAAGCCCGGCAAGAATACGGGCCGCCCGCGCCGGCGCCGAATGCGCATCGGCATCGCGCAGGCGGGCGTGGATGTCGGCGATGCTGTGCGGATCCGTTGCCGCCTCTGCCGCCGCCGTCAGACGCGTAATCTCGCTATCGGCCGCAAGCACGGTCGCGATCAGGCTCTCCGGCCCGGCCGGCGCGTCCTGCCGGGTGAGACCGATGCGGCAATGGGCGGGTGTCTCGATGCGGCCGCCATCGGGCTCCAGCTCGCCCGCGATCAAGCGCAAGAGCGTCGTCTTGCCGGCGCCATTGCGGCCGACGAGGCCGACCCGGTGGCCGGTGTTGATCGTTGCCTGGGCCCGGTCGAAGAGGACCCGGGCAGCGATGCGGTAGGTGAGATCGGAGATGCGCAGCATGAGGACCAGTCCAGGATGCGGCATCGCGCGACCGCCGCCAAGGAGGAAATTGCCGGGCAGGAAGCGGGGATGGAAGCAGAACGGAGATCCGCTTACGCCACCGGCTCGCCGCCGGCAAGCAGCAGGGCGCCGATGTGGCGCAAGAGCGCGCTGCGTGTGTACGGCTTGGCGACGATCGGCGGCGGCTGCGAAACCGCGTCCAGCAGGGACGCCGGCACCGACGCGTAGCCAGTGGTGTAAAGGACCTTCACGCCGGCTCGCAGTGCCTGCACCTGCGCAGCAATCTCGTGGCCACTCATGCCGCCCGCGAGGTCAAGGTCGGTGAAGACAAGATCGAGACGCTCTGCCGCGGCCGCCTGCGCAAGCGCCGACTCACAATCGCCCGCCTCCAGGACGACGAACCCGGCACGGGCGAGCATGGCGCATGCGACCTTGCGCAGGCGCTCATGGTCTTCGATGACCAGCACAACCTGTCCGGCGAACGTTGGCGCCCCTCCCCGTCCCCCTTTCTCGCGCACCGCAGGCACCGGCGCCGGTGCCGCCGGGAAGTACAGCTTGACCGTCGTCCCGCGGCCAAGCTCGCTGTAGACGCTGACGTGGCCGCCCGACTGCTTAAGAAAGCCATAGACCATACTGAGCCCCAGGCCGCTGCCACGGCCGGGCGGCTTGGTGGTGAAAAACGGCTCCAGGATGCGGCTCTTGGTTTCAGGCGACATGCCAATCCCGTTGTCGGTAACGGCAAGCAAAACGTAGGGACCGGGCAGGACATCCGGGTAACGGGCGGTATAGCCCTCATCCAGCGTCAGATTCTCGGTCGTGATCGTCAACACGCCGCCATCCGGCATGGCATCGCGGGCATTGATGGCAAGGTTGACCAGCGCACGCTCTAGCTCGCTGCGGTCAACGACGACGGCATGAACGCTTTCGGCCAGCGCCTCGCGGATCTCGATCGCGCTCCCCAGAGTGCGACGGAACAGATCGCTGATCCCGCGGACGACGGCGTTCAGGTCGGAGGCCGTGGGGGTCAGCGGTTGCCGGCGGGCAAACGCGAGCAGACGGTGCGTCAGCTCCGCCCCGCGCTGGGCCGACCATAAGGCATCCTCGGCAAAAATCCGGAGCGTCTCGTCGCTGGCGACCGACTCCTGGATCAGCTGCAGGTTGCCGATGATGATCGTCAGGAGATTGTTGAAGTCGTGCGCGATGCCGCCCGTAAGCTGGCCGACCGCCTCCATCTTCTGCGCTTGGCGAAGCTGCGCTTCGGTGGCCTTCAGCTTGGTCACATCCTCCTTGACGGCGACGTAGTTGGTAATCCGACCGTTCTCATCTTTCACGGGCGCGATCGACGCCACCTCGCAGTAGAGCTCGCCACTCCGCTTCCTATTGATGAACTCGCCGCGCCAGACTTGGCCCGCGGTGAGCTGCTGCCAGAGCGCTTCGTACTCTTCCTTGGTCTTGTTGCCGGATTGAAGGATGCGCGGATTCTGGCCGGCGGCTTCCGCCTGCGAATAGCCAGTGATTTCGCTGAACTTTGGATTGACGTAGAGGATCCGCGCCGCCGGATCGGTGACGACCACCGAAACGGGACTCTGCTCGATGG
Source organism: Defluviicoccus sp. (assembly GCA_029624735.1). Classification (GTDB taxonomy): domain Bacteria; phylum Pseudomonadota; class Alphaproteobacteria; order Rhodospirillales; family Defluviicoccaceae; genus Defluviicoccus. Next base: position 22,886 of record JARSSM010000002.1, read on the forward strand.
CCCGGTAGAGGAGGCGCAGTTCGGCTTCCTTGCGCCTATCGGCGGTAACATCGCGCGCATGCAGCGCAACTTCGCTGCTCGGTTGATTGGCGCCTTTGACGGGGTAGATGCAGCAGTCGTTGGTGCGCTCGCCGATCGCCTCTTCGAACCGAACTGGCGCACCCCTCGCAAGCACGTTCTTTATGGCGCGCATCCGGCCGGCGGCCACGCGCTCAGGCAGAAGCCGATCGAGACCATGGCCGATCGCCGAGCCTTCGTGCTTGGCGTCGCTCAAGCGCTGCTCTGCGGCAGCATTAACGGCGAGGATGGTACCGTCGGCGGACAACAGCATCATCTCGTCACGGCTGGCGTCGAGCAGCGCACGGACCCGCAACTCGCTCTCCTTCAGGCCGCGCATCACCGGCGCGATCAGGCGATAGACCAACGCCACCGCGCCTGCGACCACGACCAGGGTGATGAGGCTGGAGAGCGCCGTGGCGCGGAGGTAGCGAGCACGGATCTCCCACAGATCAACCTTGGCAACGAGGCCGAGGAAAAGGATGGCAACCGGCTCGTAGGCCGCGATGACAGCATGGCCCGCGTAATCGGTGCCGACCATGCTGCCCGACTGACCACTCAGCGCGGCGCGCATCGGCCCTGTCACCGGCCCGGACCATTCGACCGACGCCGGGAAGTCGACGCCGGTGTGGCGGTGACGGAGCAAGTAAACGATTCGCTCCCCTTCGCGCCGACCGATGACAAACTCGCCGCTCGCTCCAAGACCCGTCCTCTGGAAGCGGGCATAAGCAGCCGCGATCTGCCCGAGCGTTGCCGCAGCCGCATCCTCGCCGGTGGGCATATGCGCCTGGTCGAACTCGGCGACCGCCTCGATCAGGCGGGCCTGGCTCCGGACCAGATCAACCAGCCGCAACCGTTCCCGCTCGACCGCTGCCTGATAGAGGACAACACTCGCCGTTGCACTGACGACAACGGCAACCGCGATCAGGATCAGGATCAGGGCTGCGACGCGCTTGCGATCCTGCATCGGCCTTTTGTCCGGGTCTATCCGGGCGCTGCGGCAAGAACGGCGCGCAGTTTAGCGACGTCGATCGGTTTGTGCAGGGTCGTCACCGGCGACAACCCCCGGAACTCGGCCAGGATCCGCGCATGGTTCGCGTAATCGGGATGGTAGCCAGTCATGATGATCAGCTGGGCCCTGCAGTTACGCTGCGCCAGCCAGGCAATCAGTTCGTTGCCGTCGAGTCCCGGCATAACCATGTCGAGGATAATGGTGCTTGGCTCGAAGCTTTGGTACGTGCGCATGAAGGCGAGGCCGTCAGTCACGGTCTCGACGATGAAGCCCAGCCCTTCAGCAACATGGCGCACGAAACGGCCGATGGCAGGCTCATCATCACAGATCAGAAGCCGTCGTTCCGCCATCCCCGCCTCGTTAACTCGCAACGGCGCCTCGAGGCGCCCGAGGATGCCAAGCCACCAGAGGATGCTATCATCGACAGATGATTCTCGCACGCATTTCCGCGTTCCAGCCGATATGCCTTCTGGAGAGCGGCGGATTAGAGTAACCACTCCCAGCAGAGGAAGCGGCCGTGCCCACCGCGGGAAGGCGCCGGCACGCGGCCACGTGCTGGTCAACTGGATGACGGAAAGGCCCAACCGTGACAACGATCCTCGCAGGCGATATCGGCGGCACAAAAACAACGCTTGCGCTCTACTCTCAAGCCGCCAACGTGCCGTTCGCCGCTAAGCAAGCGCTCCGGCAGGCAACGTTCGCCAGCGCCGATTACGCTACGTTCGAGGCGATCGTCTCCGAGTTCCTGGCCGGCGCGCAAGAGCCGATCGCCGCTGCCAGCTTCGGTGTCGCTGGCCCGGTGATTGCCGGCGAAGCCAAGATCACCAACCTGCCATGGACGATCAACGCGCAGCGCCTGAAGACGGAACTTGGCTTGGCAAGGGTCGCGCTCCTCAACGATGTGGAGGCGACCGCCTGCGGTCTGGCGCACCTCGGCGACGACGATTTCGCGACCCTCAACGCCGGCGTTCCACAGGCCAACGGAACCATGGCGGTGGTCGCGCCTGGTACCGGCATCGGCATTGCCTTTCTCGTTTGGACCGGGCAGGGCTATCAGGCGCTGCCAACCGAGGGGGGGCACGTTTCGTTTGCGCCGCGCACGGCAGACGAATGCGCGCTGCTGAAATTTCTTGAAGCGCGTTTCGGCCACGTGAGCGTCGAGCGCGTCGCCTCCGGCACCGGCATCGCCAACATCTACGCGTATTTTGCCGCGACCGGCCGGTTCCCGATCCCGAAGACACTTGAAGCTGAGTTTGCGACCGCGGACGACCCGACTCCGACCATCGTGCGGGCTGGCCTCGGTGGCGCGACGCCGATCTGCGCCGCGGCACTCGACCTGTTCGTGCGCGTGCTCGGTGACGTCGTTGGCAACGTCGCACTGATGCTACTAGCGACGGGCGGCGTGTTCCTGGGCGGCGGCATGCCGCCCCGCCTGCTTACCCGCTTGCAACGCCCCGACTTTCTGGAAGCCGTGTGCGACAAGGGCCGGTTCAGCGGCTTCTGCCGCGACGTTCCGCTGCACGTTGTTCTCGACCCGCAGGCTGCGCTCCACGGCGCCGCCTGCAACGCCCACACGCTGACAACCTCGCCGTGACGAACTTCCGAGAGATCACCCGCGGCTAGTGCACTGGCACAAACAGGGCGTCCATCCTGTTTGTGCCGCAAGCGCAAGCGATTCAAACAGTTGGGCAGCGACAACCTTGCTCGGGCGTGAATCGCCCGATTGGGTCGCTGTACTAGCGGAACTGCGGCAATGGCAGTGGCTCGTCATCGTCATGCGGTATCTCGATGCGGATCGTCGCCGGATCGATCGTGCTTTTCTTGCCCAAGCCACCCAGCACCAGCTGCGGCAACAGAATCAAGATCCCCACCATGATAAGCTGAATGCAGACGTACGGAATGGCGCCCCAGTAAATCTGCCCGGTGGTGATGCCGTCCGTAGGTTTACCGGTGACGCGGTCAATGTAGCGCTCTTTCGGCGCAACGCTGCGCAAGAAGAACAGCGCAAATCCGAACGGCGGGTGCATGAACGAGGTCTGCATGTTGACGCCCAGCAGAACGCCAAACCAGATCAGATCGATGCCGAGCTTCTCAGCAACGGGCGCAAGAAGTGGGACGACGATAAAGGCGAGCTCAAAGAAATCGAGAAAGAAAGCGAGCACAAACACCAGAATGTTGACGACGACGAGGAAGCCGACCTGACCGCCGGGAAGCCCGGTGAGCAGGTGCTCAACCCACAGATCGCCGTTTACGGCTCGAAAGACGAGGCCGAAAATCGTGGCGCCAATCAGGATGAAGAGGACGAAGGCCGACAGCTTCGCCGTCTTGTCCACCGCTTGGCGGACCATCTCGAGTGTCAATCGTCGGTTGAGAATCGCCAACGCCAGCGCACCAACCGCTCCCATGGCGCCGCCTTCGGTCGGCGTTGCGACACCGATAAAGATCGTCCCCAGAACCAGAAAGATCAAAACCAAAGGTGGCACGAGCGAAAACAGAACCCGGCGCAAGAGCTTGAAACCGCGCAGCACGCGCGCCTCACGCGGCAGCGCCGGCACGTACTTCGGCCGCAAGGTCGCAACGAGCGCGATGAACACCGCGTAGAGCAGAGCCAGCGTCAGCCCGGGGATGAACGCGCCCGCGTACATATCCCCGACCGACCTGCCGAGCTGGTCGGCCATGATGATCAGCACCAAGCTCGGCGGAATGATCTGCGCCAGCGTGCCCGACGCGGCGATGACACCCGTCGCAACCCTGCGGTCATATCCGTAGCGCAGCATGATCGGCAGCGAAATCAGTCCCATCGAGATGACGGACGCGGCAACGACACCAGTGGTCGCAGCCAAGAGCGCGCCGACGAAAATGACGGCAAAGGCTAAGCCGCCGCGCACGGGCCCGAACAACTGGCCGATCGTATCCAATAGATCTTCGGCCATGCCGCTGCGCTCGAGAATCAATCCCATGAACGTGAAGAACGGAATGGCAAGCAGCGTGTCATTGCGCATGATGCCAAAGACACGCTCCGGCAACGCTTGCATCAGTTCCGGCTTCAACAGTCCTAGCTCGATGCCCAAGAGAGCAAAGGCGAGGCCGTTGAACGCGAGCGAAAAGGCGACCGGATAGCCGAGCAGGAGGAAGACAACCAGCGCCCCAAACATAACGGGCGCCATGTTGGCGATGAGGAGTTCGGTCATCGCTTAACCCCCTTCTCGACCGACTCGACCAGTTCCTTGATCTCCTCGGTCTGAGCATCGTGCGTCGAGATGGGAAACGGCGCAGCCCCGGCGAGAAAGGCGCAGCGCTTAACAATCTCCGACACGCCTTGTAGAGTGAGGAGGCAAAAGCCGACCGGAATCAGGAGTTTGACCGGCCAACGGATCAGCCCTCCGGCATCCGTCGAGAGTTCGTGCCGCATGAACGAGTCCATGAACATTGGCCAGGACAGCATCATGAGCAGGATCGACATCGGCAGCAGAAAGAACAGCCCGCCAAGAATATCAAGCAGCGCGGCCCCTCGGTGGGAGAGCCCGCCGGTCAGGACGTCGATGCGAACGTGCTCGTTCAAGAGCAGGGTATAGGGCGAGCACAGAAGGAAGACGGCGGCAAACAGGTACCACTGCGTCTCCAGCCACGCATTCGAGCTGGTGCTGAACAGATAGCGAACAGAGGCGTTGCCGGCGCTAACGATGACGGCGACCAACACCAACCATCGAGCGGCGAAGCCGACCCGCCGGCTGACAACATCGATCAGCCGCGAGACGCGCAGCAGAACTTCCCACACGAACCTTTCCTCCGACTGCTTTTCTGCCGTGTTCTTTCGCACGTTGACGCTGGAACATCGACGATGCCCCGAAAACAGTCAACGCCGGAATGGGGCCAGTTCGCCTTTTCTTCTGCGTTTCCATCGATTGTTGAGGATCATCCTCGGCTGCGCGACCCTTACGATACCGCGCTTTCCAAGATGCCGTCTCTTTAGCGTTGTTCTCCAGGCGGCGCCGCGAGCGAGCCGATGAACTCGGACCCAAGAAGGGCGAACGTGTCGGTCTCCGGCGTGAACACGTACATGTTGCCGTCGTCAAGGTCGAAGTACCAGCCGTGGATGGCAAGCCGGCCGTCTTCGACCCGCTCAGCGATCCATGGGAACGACAACAGATTGGCGAGCGAGGTCTTGATCGCTTCGCGCTCCAGCGTGCGCAACTGCTCCTCGATGGACTTGTGGCGGGCAATGACGAGAGTGCGCCTGCGCGCCTCATCGGCAATCTGCATCCAGTTGGCGATGAAACTGTGCACGCGGCTGACGCCGGGATCGCCGGTGAGCAGCGCCTTGATGCCGCCGCAGTTGACATGGCCGAGAACGATGATGTGCTCGACATTGAGCGCCGTGACAGCAAACTGCAGCGCTGCGCTGGTCCCGTGCTTGGCGTCATCCATTGCGCACGGTGGCACAAGGTTGGCGACATTGCGGACCATGAAGAGATCGCCGGGGTCTGCATTGGTCAGGATGGCAGGATCGACACGGGAATCCGAACAGCCAATGATCATCACCTTCGGGCTCTGCTTGTTCGCAAGAGCAGCGAAAAACTGCCGGTTGGGCAAAAAACTGCCCGAACGGAACGCGAGGAACCCGGCCGCCAGCTTGTCAATCGCCATCTCGTTTGATCCTTCATCCCGAGCGCGCAGATCCCGCCTCTCGATGCGGTCATAAACGCGGCTCATGTTCCCGCTCTGGCATTCTTGTACAAGACCGCCGATCCGGCGCCAATACGACAGCCGCCGGCGCGGGAACGAACCGGGATGCGCACGGTGCTCTTGCGCGAGATCGATCCGGAGGGCAAAGAATGGGTCCGCTTCGCACATGCGCAATCGCGATTCCTCGACCCCGATGACATAATCGTGAACCTCATCGCGCTCAAAATGCTGTTCGGCGACCGCGGGAAGTTCGTTGGCATGGTGTTGGGCCTCACCTTCGCCGCGCTGGTCATGACGCAACAGCCGAGCATCTTCATCGGCCTGATGACGCGCACCTATGCCGCCATCGGTGACGTGCCGACTGCCGACGTCTGGGTGATGGACCCTGGCGTGCAGTATGTCGAAGAGAGCAAGCCGCTGCGCGACACCGACCTCGCCCGCGTGCGCGGTGTCGCAGGAGTCACCTGGGCGGTGCCACTTTATAAGGGCATCATCAACGCCAAGCTGCCCGACGGCCAGACCAAGGCGATCATCCTGACCGGCCTCGACGATGCCACCCTGATCGGCGGCCCGCCTGCACTGATCGAAGGTCGGCTGGCGGACCTGCGCCGTGCCGATGCAATTATCGTCGACCGCGAGGCAGCGGAAAACCGGCTGCGCTACGTCGGCCCCGACGGCGAGGAGCGCAGCCTCAAGGTCGGCGATGAGATCGAGATTAACGACAACCGCGCGACCGTTGTCGGCATAGGCGTCTCAACCCGCGATTTTATCCTGGTACCCAAGGCCTTCACGACCTATTCGCGGGCCATCGACTTCGCGCCGCCACAGCGCCGCCAACTCACCTACGTGTTGGCGAAAGGACAAGATGGCGAACACCCCAGCACACTTGCGCGGCGCATCGAGGCGCAAACGGGCCTGAAGGCGCTGACGAGCCCTGAGTTCGAGCAACTGACCTTGGACTACTGGATGACGAACACCGGCATTCCGATCAACTTCGGAGTTTCGGTCCTGCTGGGCTTCCTGGTTGGTGCCGCCGTCGCCGGCCAGAGCTTCTATAATTTCGTCCGCGAGAACCTGGTTCACTACGCCGTCCTCAAGGCCATGGGGTTGCGCAGCGGCATCCTCGTGCGCATGGTCCTCTTGCAGGCGCTGATCGTGGGCGCCATTGGCTACGGGATCGGTGTCGGCCTGACCGCCCTGTTTGGAGCGTTCATGCGTGATACGGTGCTGGCGTTCAGGATGCCACCCGCCCTGCTCGCCTTTGCCGGCGTTGGCGTTCTGGTGATCGTCCTTCTTTCTGCGCTGCTCGCCATCCGAGCCGTTCTGCGGATGGATCCGGCGGTCGTCTTCCGCGGATGAGCACGCTCCAAACGGGACGCGCAGCCGACGCAGCGGCCCCTGCCGTTCGCTGCCGAGAGTTGACAAAGAGCTTCACCGGCGCGGGTGCCACCGTCCACGCCTTGCGCGGCATCGATCTCGATGTTCCGCGCGGCGGCATGACGATGCTGGTCGGCCCGTCGGGCTGCGGCAAGACGACGCTGATTTCGGTTATCGCCGGCATTCTCACCCCCGATGCGGGGGAGTGCATGGTGCTCGGCACCGAGCTGTCGACGCTGCAGGGTCAGCGGCTGCTGGATTTCCGGGGCCGTTCGATCGGCTTTATCTTCCAGCAGTTTCACCTGGTGCCGACCTTGACGGCGATCGAGAATGTCACCATTCCGCTGATCATCAACGGGACGCCAAGGTCACGCGCGCGCGCCGCTGCGGCAGAAATCATTGCTGAGGTGGGCCTTGCCGATCGCAGCCGAGAGCTGCCGGGCGTCCTCTCGGGCGGCGAACAGCAGCGGGTCGCCATTGCGCGGGCACTTGTGCACAGCCCGGCGCTGGTCGTCTGCGATGAGCCAACCAGCGCGCTCGATCACGAGAGCGGCCAGATGATCATGACGCTCCTGCGCCGGTTCGTTTCGCTGCGGCAGGCAACGATTATCATCGTCACACACGATGACCGAATCTTGCCGTTCGCTGACCGCATCGCGCGCATGGACGACGGCCGGATCGTTGGTATCGATACCGAAGCAACGGCGGGAGGCCAGCGATGAAACCGCTCGGGCGCGCAATTGTCGTCCTGCTTGCGCTGGCCGGCATCGGCTATGCGATCTTCTTCACTACGTCGGCAGGACGGCAGGCCCCGCCGCGGCCCACGCCTCTGTCGCTGCCAGCCGAAACGCGGTTTGCGGACACGGTTGCCGGCAGCGGGCTGATCGAGGCCAACACCCGCAACATCGCCATCGGCAGCTTCGCTTCCGGCATCGTCACCGCCATCAACGTGGTCGAGGGGCAAAGAGTCACGGCCGGTGCTGCGCTGTTCTCGCTCGATCCCCGGTTGGCGGAAGCCGAACTCGTGATCGCGCAAAGTGCCGTCACGACGACACAAGCGCGGGTCGCCGCAGCGGCAGCCGATCTGGCCGATCAAGAAGACCAACTGCAGCGCTCCGAGAAGCTGAAAACCGGGATCGTCATCAGCGAGGATCGGCTGATGCGAAGCCGCTTCGCGGTCCGTACGGCACGCGCCAGGCTCGAAGCCGCCCGTGCCGAGGTCGAGACGGCGCTCGCCCGCGTACACTCGGCTGAAGTGACGCTGGAACGCCTGACCGTACGCGCGCCGGTCGCGGGCCTCATTCTCAAACTGAACATCCGCGTCGGCGAATTCGTTTCCGCTGGTCCTACCGCCGACCCGCTCGTCCTCCTCGGCAATGATCAGCCGATGCACGTCCGCGTCCAGATCGATGAGAACGACATCTGGCGCCTCAAGCCGGACGCCGCCGCCGAAGCCGTCGTCCGCGGCCAGCGCGAACAACGCTTCGCGTTGAAGCTGGTGCGGGTCGATCCTTACGTCCTGCCGAAGCGATCGCTGACCGGTGAGCGCAGCGAACGGGTCGATACCCGCGTGCTTGAGCTGATCTACAGCTTCGATCCAGGCGAGCAGACGGTCTTCATCGGCCAGCAGGTCGACGTTTTCATCGAGGCCAGGCCCATTGCTGCCCGCTAGCGCTGATGGAAAGCTGACCCCTGCCGACGTACAGGCGATCGTCGAGCGCGCCATCGATCGCTACATTTCGGGCTGCCATGCCAGGGTTGACGCCTTCGTTGATGCGAACTTCAGCCTGATCGGCGCGTTGGGGCTGCACCGGCACGCGATCGGCCTCGATCTGGTGCGCGCGCCGGCCAACGTCGCCCTCGCACTGCCCTACCTGGCGGCGCAGGCGGCAGCAGCCCTGCTCTCGGCAGCCGGCGCACGCACACTGGGCACACGGCTGCGGCGACGCCGGATGCTTCTCGATACCGCGGTTGCGCGGGAGCTTTCGTGGCGGCTGCGGACCGAGCTGCTGGCGCTGCCGGCCGCCGAAGGTGGCCGGCGATCGCACCGTGACGCGCTTGCGGAAGCCATCCTCGCCGATCCTGAGCTGACGCCCGCGGTTGCGGCCGTGACCGCAGCGCTCGCCCGGCCGCGCACCGGCAGCGGCCTTGAGGCCCGTTTCGCCGACCAGATCCGGGCCTACGCCGAAGCGCGCGGCGCCGCCGCCGAACTCGTCAACTCCGCGCTGCTGGCCGGCACCGGCGCGGTCGTCTTCACACAGGTGACGCCTACGGCCTTGTCGCTTGGGCCGGTAATCGCGGCGGCGCTGGCCCACAAGGCCGCGATCGCCGCCTTTCCGTTGGGAGCTGGCATCGGCAGCCTCTGGTACGCCCTGTTCCAGGCTGGACCGTCCATCGGTCTGATTACGGGCGTCACCGCTGGGCTTATCTTCATGAGCGCAATCGTGACCGCCTTCGCCGGTATCATCAGCGATCCGCTGCTGCGCGCGACCGGCCTGCACCAGCGCCGCCTGCATCAGCTGATCGACAGCCTGGCGGCCGAGTTGAGGGATGGCACGACGCGTTTCCGCGTCCGCGATCACTATGTCGCCCGTGTTTTCGACCTGCTCGACCTCGCACGCGCCGTCCTGCAGCTGCCGCGCTGAACGCCGTTTCAGCCGGCGGCGGCGCGCAGGAGGTACGCGGCAATCGTCAGCGGGATCACACGAACCGCCTTCTGGTGCTCACCGGCAAGGGCGTTCTGTACCAGAAAGTGGTTCTCGACGTTCGCCGGCTTGACCTTGACGATCCCGCGCTCGCCCTTGATCTGCGGGTAATAGCGCGGATCGATCCGCGTTTCCTTGGCCGCCAGACGCGTCAGCGCGTCAGCTTCGTCGAGCCCCTCGGCTTCGACGCATTTGATGACATTCCAGTCGCTGCGGCCGGCACACTGCGCGGCGTTGAGCGAATGCTCGATATCCTTGGCCGTTCCGTCCCCGAGGCCGACCTTGTAGAGATGCTTGGTCAGCCCGACCTCGCCGCCCCAATCTTGCAGGCTGCGGCTGCGCGCCGCGTAGAGCATGTCCGTCACGTTATCGGTTTCCTTGAACGCCGTGCCGTGCGCTCATAACGGCACAAAGTTTTCCTTTTCCCAACCGCAGACAGGGCAAACCCAATCCTCGGGAAGGGCGGCAAACGCGGTCCCAGGCGGCACCGGCCGGCCCGAACGCGCACCGTAGTCGGGATCGCCGGCGGCAGGATCGTAGATATACGGATCACAGTCCGGGTTCGTGCAAACCCAGCGCCCTGACGCCCCTTCCCCTGCCGTGACTGGGCCGGGCGCAAACATAATGGCGGCAAGCGCGGTCAAAAACTGCCTGCGTGTGCGCATTGAACGTCGACTGCGCTCTCTATCCGGCGCCGATGACCCGCCCCTTGACCCGCTATGAGTGTGGCAGCCCGAAAAGGTCGCGGCAAGCGGAAGATTGGGACCGCAGCGGCGTCAGCGCCCGGACCGGAACACGGCCTGGGCCGTGCCGTCGCGGACGCCAATTGCGCGCGCCTCGCCGTTGCGCTAAAAGCCTGCCATCCCGCCAAAAATAATTGATGGTAAGGACGGCCGGAGGATGAGGAACGCGGCGATGATGGGCGCACGCATGAGCGCGCTGGCTGCATTCGGACTGGTATTGATTCTCACCTCCGCGGGACCGGCAGCCGCGCAGTACAAGGGCGAGTCAGCGAAGGATCCCCCCCCTGTCGCGGTTAAGGATCCAGCCGCTGAGCGCGCACGGCCACAACCGCGGCCGCGCCAGCCGGCGCTGCCCGTTGCACCCGACGACGCCAAGATGGCAACAACATCGGACCAGTGCCAATGGCTCGGCAAGCGGATCATCAGTCTCCTGATCCGCGACGACGCGATGGCGGCGAATGATTTCACGCCGTTCTATGTCCGGTTTGGCTGCCCGGAAGCGCTCCTCGCCGACGCCTTCGGATGCGTCGCTGCCAATGTCGCGCTCCTTGAAAACAACGGCTTGAGCGAGCAGATCAACGCCTGTTGGCAGGATCCGAACGTTCGCTTGACGAAGACCGAGGACAACAAGGGCGGCATGGACGGCCAAGCGCCCGCAGCCGCGAAGACCGACAAGGACGCTGACAAGGAGGCCGCCAAGGAAAGCGGCAAGGCGGCAAAGGCGGTGCCGGCAGCCCCGGCGCCAAAGCCGGAACGGCCGGAACCGACTGTGGCACCAACAAAAACGAGTGATCCGCCGCAGCGCCCCAACTGAAGATTCAACCGAGACGGGATTCAGATCGCCTTAATCGCGCCACAAACAATTCTTATTCTCTGCCATGCGTCGGGGAGGGCGCATACGCGGTTGGTGCAAGAGTACCAAGGCAAACCTTCTAACCTTCGGAACAAATGAGATGAGAGCGGTCCTTGTTGCCGCCCTTGTGGCGGCAGTGGTCCACGCTGCGGGCTGGTTCGTGTTCGCAAAAACCGAGCTGCCCGCTGATGTTACGGGTGAGATCAGCTACCTCTCCTATAGCCCCTATGCGCCTGGATCGGATCCGAAGGATCGCGAACCGGTGCCGGTGGAACAGCTGAAGAGAGACTTGGGCGTCATCGCCAACGTCTCCCGCGGCGTGCGCACGTATTCGGTCATCGACGGCGTCGATGAGGTGCCTGCGCTCGCGGCCAAGATGGGACTCAATGTGATCGTGGGCGCGTGGATCGGTGACACCGAAGAACGCGACCGCCATGAGATGGAAACCGTCGTCGCGCTCGCCAAGAAGAACCGCAACGTGCGTTCGGTGCTGGTGGGCAACGAGGTGCTGCTGCGTGGCGAGCGGACCGTCGACGAAATGATGGCGATGATCCGCGAAGTGAAGAAGCAGGTCCGGGTGCCGGTCTCCACGGGTGAGATCTGGTACCAGTGGCTGCAGTACCCCGAACTCGCGAAGGCCGTCGACTACATCGCCGTCCACATCCTGCCCTACTGGGAAGGCGTCGCCGCCGAGGATGCGGTCTCGTACACGATCGCCAAGATCGAGGAACTGCGTAAGGCGTTCCCCGGCAAGCGGATCGTCGTCGCCGAGTTCGGTTGGCCGAGCCAGGGCTACAACAACCTCGCCGCGGTGCCGAGTGCCACCAGCCAGGCGAAGATCCTGCGCGACTTCCTGGCCGAAGCGCAGCGGCGCGGCATCGAGTACAATATCGTCGAGGCGTTCGACCAGGTCTGGAAGACCAACGAAGGCAGCGTCGGCGCCTACTGGGGCATGTTTGACGCCCACCGCAACGCGAAGTTTTCCCTGACCGGCCCGGTCGCCGATAAGAACACGCTATGGAAGGCGATCGTCGCGATCGTGCTCGGCACCGGCCTGACCCTTCTGGGCCTGCGCACGCGGCAGCCGAATTACGGTCACGCGATGATGTTTGCGCTGGCCGGGCACGGCATGGCGGCTGGCGTCGCGCTGGCGTTGGCCTATCCGTTCGAGAATTACCTCAACATCGGCATCGCGCTCACTTGGGGCGTCGGCTTCGCGATGGTGCTGCTGATCACGGTGATGACGCTCGGCAAGGTGCACGAGCTGGCCGAAGTGTTGTTCGGTGCCAAGCCGCGGCGCCTGATCGGCAACACCCCGGCGCTGCCCCTGCCCGCTTCGCCGCCCAAGGTTTCGATCCACGTTCCGGCTTACCGCGAACAGCCGGCGATGGTGATCGAGACCCTCAACAGCTTGGCGGCGCTCGACTACCCGAACTTCGAGGCAATCATTATCGTCAATAACACGCCCGAGGCTTTCTACAGCGCTCCGGTTGCCGCACGCTGCCGCGAGTTGGGTGATCGCTTCAAGTTCCTCAACATCACCTGCTCCGGCTTTAAGGCGGGCGCGCTCAACGTTGCGCTCCAGCATACGGCCGCCGATGCCGAGGTGATCGCCGTCATCGACGCCGACTACGTGGTCCAGCCGGGCTGGCTCAAAGACCTGGTGCCGCACTTCGCCGATCCTACCGTGGGTCTGATCCAGGCGCCGCAGGATCACCGCGATGGTGCCGAATCGCCGCTCAAGCGGGTGATGAACGCGGAGTATGCCGGCTTCTTCGATATCGGCATGGTCCAGCGCAATGAGGACGACGCCATCATTCAGCACGGGACCATGTGCATCGTGCGGCGCGACGCCCTGGAACGGCTGGGCGGTTGGAGCACCGAGACCATCGTTGAGGATACCGAACTCGGCTTGCGCCTCTACGAGGCCGGCTATCAGGCGCTCTACACCAACGTTCGCTACGGCCACGGCCTGCTGCCGGACACCTTCAGCGCGTTCAAGACCCAGCGCTTCCGCTGGGCCTACGGCGCGATGCAGATCATCCGCAAGCACTGGCAGCATGTCACGCCGACCTCGCGGACGCTGACTTCGCGGCAGAAGTTCCACTTCATCGCCGGCTGGTCACTGTGGCTTGCTGACGCACTGGGCGCGCTGGCATCGATGATGAACCTGCTCTGGGTGCCGATGGTGCTGTTCGTCGGCGTCATCATCCCGACCGTCGCCTTTACCGTGCCGATCATGACCGCCTTTGCCGTTAACGTGCTGCATTGCGGCCTCTTGTATGCGAAACGGGTGCGCATGCCGCTCAAGGACGTGCCCGGCGCGGCGCTGGCGGCCATGAGCCTGCAGTTGACCGTAGCCCGCGCGGTGTTCGCCGGCCTCGTCCGTGACCGCCTGCCGTTCCTGCGTACCGACAAGGGCGGCAATGCTAAGCGCGGGCGCGAAAACCCGGCGAAATGGGAAACCGTAATTGGCGCCTTGCTGCTTGGCTCAGCGCTCGTCCTCGAACTGACCAACGAGGATCGCATCACTGAGATGTCGCTGTTCGCTGTCACGCTCGCCATTCAGAGCTTGCCCTTCCTTGCCGCAAGTGCGATGATGCTGATCGAGCGGTTTCAGAAGTCGCAGGTTTGTGGGGCAGCAGAGCCAGCGACTGTGTTTGGACTAGAGTCAGCAGCTGACTCGATGGAACCCTCGCGTTAAAGCTATCCTTCTGCCCCCCGGACGGATAGCAACGCGAAAGGGTACCGGGTCGCGTCGTCCCCCCCACGGCGCGGCCCGGTTTCATTTTGAGGGGCGCTGACCCCTCACCCGATTAACTGCCCAGTGTGATTGCCTGACCTGACGAGTGCTGGCAGGCGTGCGAAGCACGCTCCCGCTGCGGCCGGAAGCGGCCTTGGCGACGGGGTGGATGAGGCGATGCCAGAGCCCCAGACACTCAGCTAGCGACTTCAATCATTCGCGGCGAGACGGCGACAGCGGCGTTGGGCACTCCGCGCGCCCCGCGGTCAAGGGCAAGCCGAGAACCGCGCAACGCCACGCACGATCGACGCCGGCCGGGCGCTACGAAAGCGCCAACAGCGATTCTTCGCCCACTCCGGCCCGGCGCACGAGACCAAGCAGCCGTCCCGATTCGCGCTCGATCACGGTCAAGAAGGCGAGACGTTCCTTGGCTGGCAGGTCCTCGTTATCGAGCATAATCTCGGTCGCCGCCCGGATCGCAGCCAGGCGGTTCAAGAGTTCCTGCTCGGTTGAATCCGCAAGATGCAGCACGCCTTGATCTCCTTGCGAGCGCGAGCGGGCATCGCGGGCGCTCATCCGCGGACAGCATTCGGGCGCTCCCTGCCGCCCCTGTGATATGGTTTGCTGCACCTGCGAAGACAAGCCTAACCGAGCGTGCTGCGTCGGGATCAGGCACGGCGACCGACGATCCTTTTGCACCCTGTCGCGCAAGCAACAGCCCTGTGGCAGTCCCGTGATGACTGGGGTACTCTCAACTCGGTTTGGGATCGCCCGTATTGGGCGCGCAACAGGAGATTCGGACCCATGATGGCAACAATGACAGGGATCATCTCCCGTCCGGTCCGCCCAAAGTTTGCTGCGGGCCGGCTGTTCGTCGTCGGTGTGATGGTCGCCGCCGCAGTGAGCGTCGCTGCCTGCGCCGGCCAAACGACTGGCGAGAAGGGTGCGACCGCCGGCGCCGTCCTGGGAACGGGGATCGCGATGGTCACCGGCGCCGGGCTCGCCACCACCATCGGTGCCGGTCTGATCGGCGGTGCCGCCGGCTATCTCGGCGGTGAGGCAATCGGGAGCCGGAAATAGGAAACAGGGGCAGCCAATGCCGCCCATCAAGGGAGAAGACTCATGCGTGGCTTAGCAATCGCAACCGGGTTGGCCTTCGCGCTGTCCCCTCTTGCCGCGTCTGCGGCCGAACCCGCGGTGCCGTTCGAGGAAGCGGTTTACAAGACCTGTCAGGATGTCCAGGCGATGCCGCCACAGCCTCGGGTCGAGCTCGTTCGTCAACTCGCGGTCCACGCCGGACAGCATTACGGCGTTGTTTTTCGCGACAACGACAAGCTCGATACCGAACTCGCGGCGATGATCCGCGCCGGCTGCACCATGTTTCCGAGTGCCAACGTCTTCTTCATCGTCTCGGCCGCCGTCAGAGCAGAGGCAGAGGCGCTGCGCACAAAGAAGTAAGAGGGTTCTTCCAGCCATTCCCGTGTCCGGCCGCGACACCCGCGACCGGACACAGGTTATGACGTCACGCTTTTCGCGGACCCGCGAGAAGCCAGATGATGAAACCGACGATCGGCAGAAACAGAATCAGCAGAATCCAGAGCACCTTGCTGCCGGTCGAAGCACCGCTCTGCAAGATGTTAACAAAGGCCCAGATGTCCAGCGCGAGGATGATCAGGCCGATGATGCCGCCATACTCGAAGTTCATTCGCGTACACTCCCTGCAAATCCCTGTCGCGGCTGAGGACCGACGGCGGCGAGCCGCCGCTTGAGCCGTCCCGTATACGGTCCGCTGCCCGTGGCCGTCCACTCCCTACCGTGACATGAGGACGGACGCTCAGGCCGCCGGCACACGAACAAACCCGGGCGCTCCTGTCAACGCGGAAGACAGCTGGTTTCGCCGTCGATTGATGGAGGCGACCTCCCGCCCTTGACGACGATGGGACCGTCTTGCAACCAGCCCCCCGTTTGGGGCTATAGCCGTGGCTCACTTCCGCTTAAGGAGAAACCAAGAAAAGCGCAAAAGGGGATAGGTGGGAATTTTCGTGGCCGGGTCCGGTAACAGCGAGGGGAACGGTCGCGAACGCTGGGGATCGCCTTCGGGCTTTGTGTTTGCAGCCTCTGGGTCGGCAATCGGGCTTGGCAGTTTTTGGCGCCTGCCATTCCTCAGCCAGCAGCATGGCGGTGGTGCTTTTCTTGTTCTGCTTGTTGGAATGGTGGTTGTTTTCGGCCTGAACATTTTCTTGGCCGAACTCGCAATCGGCCGTGCCGCGCAGAGGAGCGGCGCCGAAGCCTTCGCCAGCTTCGGAGGCCGCCTGTGGTCGGTTGTCGGCGTGGTTGGCGCTTTCGTCGCGTTCCTGATCCTCGCTGCCTATACCGTTGTCGCCGGGTGGGTGATTGCCTTTGCCCTCCACCTGCTTCTCGGCACCGCCAGCATATCGGCTGACGCGCCGGCAAAGGTGTTCGAAGTGTTCCTTGCCGATCCCGTGCAGCCGATCCTAGGCGGCGGGCTGTTCGTTCTGCTCACGGTCTGGATCGTCATCGCCGGCATCCGCAACGGCATCGAGCGGGTCAATGAGGTGCTGGTGCCGCTCCTGCTGCTGCTGCTGCTCCTTTTGTCCGCACGTGCGCTCACACTGCCGGGCGCCATCGACACGCTCGCGCAGCTCCTGGAGCCCGACTTCTCCAGCCTCGATCCAACAGCGGTCCTCGCCGCGCTCGGTCATGCGCTCGTCTCGCTCTCACTCGGGTTCGGCATCATGATCGTCTACGGCTCCTACTGCGCGCCGGACGGCGGCCTGGTCGGCAAGGCATCGGCGATCGTTGGCCTGAGCACCGTTGCCGCGCTCATGGTCGTAGCCACCGTGCTGCCGCTGGTTGGCGCCGCTGATGAACCTTCGGCGGCCGGCGTGCGGACGTTGATGGTTGTCGTGCCGAGAACGCTGCTGCAGCACCCGTTCGGCATCGTATTCATGCTGATCTACTTTGCGGCGATCATCATCGGTGCCCTGACCTCGGCCGTTTCGATGCTCGAGGCTGTCGTGGCCCATTTCGGCGACCGCCACGGGTTTGGCCGAACCCAGAGCGCGCCTGCTGCCGGCCTTTACGCCTTCCTTCTCGGCGTGCCGCTGACATTGTCGATCGGCTCCAGGCAGGACGGCGTCACCACGTTTGGCCACCGATTCCTGGCGAACATCGACACTTTGAGTGCGAACACGCTGTTACCGTTAGGCGCCATCGCGGTGGCGCTGTTCGTCGGCTGGGTGATGGGCGCGCGCGCTTGCGTGGAGGTGTTTCCGCCGACGCCGATGGGCAAGCGCTGCAGCTCGATCTGGCTCGCCGGGCTCAAGGCGCCGATCCCGGCCGCGATTGCAGTGATTCTGCTCGCCCATCTCTTCGGATAACCCCTTCCTGCCACCACCTGCAAAAGCCTGGGCACGCGTGCCGGCAACGCCAACAATCTGCCGCGGTTCGTGCTCACCCCTTGCAAAACCGCACACGCCAACCATGCTCTTAGCGGAGACAATCAGCCCCCGCGGCAGGCAGCGAAGGCAGCACCCGATGACGGTTCCGAAAGCGCTCAGGCTCGACGATCGCAGCATCATTTCGGTAGCCGGCGAGGACAGGCTGAGCTTCCTGCAGGGCCTCGTCTCCAACGATGTCCGCCAAGTGACCAACGGCGGCGCCATCTATGCCGCGCTGTTGACGCCGCAAGGCAAGTACCTCTTCGATTTTTTCATCGTCGGCGCCGGGGATGCGCTTTGGCTCGACTGCGAGGCGGCACGCGCGGAGGCGCTCGCCCGCCGGCTCGGCATCTATCGGCTGCGGGCGCGCGTTACCATCACGCCGATGGCGGACGCGATCTCCGTCGTGGCAGGCTTTGGAACGGGCGCCGCGGCGGCCGTCGGCCTTGGCGGTGCTGACCCCGGCGCGGCCGTTGCGCTGGCGAGCGGGATTGCGTTTCTCGATCCGCGCCTGCCGGCTGCCGGCATCCGCTGCCATCTCCCCACCAACGACGCGCCGGCCTTCCTCGCCACCCATGGGTTCGCGCCTGCAAGTCGAGACGATTTCGAACGGCACCGCTTGCGCCTCGGACTGCCCGACGGCAGCCGCGATCTCATCCTTGAACGCTCGCTCCTGCTGGAGTGCGGCTTCGATGAATTGAACGGGGTCAATTGGAACAAGGGCTGCTATGTCGGACAGGAGGTAACCGCACGCAGCAAGCACCGCGGCCTGATCCGCAAGCGCCTCGTGCCCGCGCGGATCACGGGTCCATTGCCGGCGCCGGGCACTCCGATCCGCCAGGGTGAGCAGACCGTTGGCGAGATTCGCTCCGGAGTGGATGGCTTGGCACTCGCTCTGTTACAGCTGGACGCCCTTGCGCTTGCACAAGGCGGCGGCCCCGGTTCGGAACTGTGGGCGGGCGAGAGCCGCGTGGCGGCGGATGTACCGGCGTGGATGCACCTTGCCGGTCGGCCGCAGCACCCCGGCCTCAGCCGCTAGCGTTGCTCGGTAAGGTCCTCGCCCCGTGGCCGACCAGCCTCAGCGGGATCATGCCGCGGACGGATCCGTCCATCCAAGTGCCCGGCGCCCGGCAAGCACCGTCCCCACCACGATTCGGCCCGCTACGCTTGCTGACATCAAAGCCCTTGCAGCGATCGAAGCCAGCGCCTTCCGGAGCGACCTGCTGAGCGTCCGCGCGCTAAAGCACCTGATCGCGCGCGCCAATGCCGCGACTCTGGTTCATGTCGCAAGCGGCGGCTCGATCAGCGGCTACGCGGCCGTGCTTTTTCACCGCCAAAGGCCGGCCGCGCGGCTCTACTCGATCGCCGTCGGGTCTGGTTATCGCCGGCTCGGCCACGGAGTGGCGCTCCTGCTGGCAGCCGAGCAGGCTGCAGCTGACCGCGGCGCCAACGCGATGACGCTCGAAGTCCGCGCTGACAGCACCGCGGCGCAGCACTTGTACGCGACGCACGGCTATTCGGTGTGCGGGAAGCAACAGCGGTACTACGCGGACGGCACCGATGCATGGAAAATGCGGAAGCCGCTCCTGCCGCGAAACCACGCGGCCGATGCCGTATCGGAGCAGAAAGAGGCACACGTGATCAAGGCTTGATGTTTGCCGCAGCGGTGCTAAGTGCTGACCGCACGGAGATCGCCCAGCCCCCTCCTTCGTCCTTGAGAGGCCCCGGATCATGGCCCAGTCGGACACCATCCAGCAGCCGGCTAGAGCTTGCTTCGTCTGGAGCGGCTTCTGATGCCGCTGCACGTGATTGTCGTTGACCGCCACGCCGATTTTCCCTGGCCGGCCGCCGGCCGAATCATCGTCACCGCGCGGTCGTTCGTCGCTGAAACGGCGCGCCGGCTGCCAACCTCGGCCCGGGTGGTCAACCTGTGCCGCGACCTCAGCTACCTGAGCCTCGGCTACTACGTTTCCCTGCTTGCCGAGGCCCGTGGCCAGAAGGTCATCCCGTCCGTGGACGTGATGCTGGACCTGCATTGGAAGCGCCTGCTGCGCATTGCGCTGCCCGAAGTCAATGAGCTGGTCAAGAAGACGTTTCAGGCCGATCCGCTGGAGAACCCGAGCCTAATCGTCCACATCTTTTTCGGCAGTGCCGACGATCCGCGCCTTGTTCCGGCAGCACGGCGTATTTTCGAGCTGTTCCGCTGCCCGGTCCTTGAGGTTGAACTCCGTTTCAAGGCGGTGTGGTCGATCGTTTCGATCCGTCCGGTCGCGCTCAGGGCGGTGCGGCAGGAGTTCGTGCCCGCCTTCGTCGATGCCCTTGACCGCTACACGCACGCGGTCTGGAAGCAGGAGCGCACGGCAGCGCCGAGCCGCTACTCGATCGCGATCCTGCACGATCCGCAGGAACAGATGCCGCCATCGAACCGCAAGGCGCTGGAGCGCTTTGTGCGGGTCGGCGGCCAAATGGGTCTCGACGTCGAGATGATCACCAAGGCCGACTATGGCCGGCTCCTTGAGTACGACGCGCTCTTGATCCGCGCGACCACCGCGCTCGACCACCACACCTACCGCTTCGCCAAGAAGGCTGAGCTCGAAGGGATGGCGGTGATCGACGATCCCCGCTCGATCCTGACCTGCACCAACAAGATCTACTTGGCCGAACTCTTGCGCGCGAACGGCATCCCGACGCCGCGCACTCTGATCCTCGACCGCAGGCGCATCGGCCGCATCGAACGTGAGCTGGGCTTTCCCGTCGTCCTCAAGATTCCCGACGGATCGTTCTCGCGCGGCGTGGTGAAAGTCAGCGCGGCGGAGGACCTGCCCCGGTTTGCCGAGCAGATGTTCAAGGACACCGATCTGATCATCGCACAGGAGTTCATGCGGACCGCATTCGACTGGCGGATCGGCGTCCTGCACCGGAAGCCGCTCTACGTCTGTCAGTATTTCATGGCCCGCGACCATTGGCAGATCGTCAAGCACGGTGGGCCGCATGGCCCCGTCGAAGGCCGCGCCAAGAGCCTGTCCGTTGACATGGCGCCGCCGACCGTGGTCGAGGTGGCAACGCAGGCCGCAAGCCTCATTGGCAGCGGCCTCTACGGGGTCGATGTCAAGGAAACCGAGAACGGCGCCTTCGTCGTTGAGATCAACGACAACCCGAACATCGACGCCGGGCTGGAGGATGCCATCCTGAAAGACGACCTTTACCGGGCCATTCTCGGCGAACTGGTCGAACGGTTGGAGAAGCGCATGCAGACGGGGGGCCGCAGCCGTCCTGATCAGGCGCGCCTCCGCGACCTGCCGGACCGCAGCGACCCCTGGCGCGGTGACGCCTTACGACTAGCCAACCGCGGTGGCCGCGCGCTGCGCTGACGAGGGCGTCCGCGGCGGAGTGCGGCGGGTTCACGAAGGCTCAAGAGTGCTTAAGGTGCTCGTTCAGCCGCGGCATCAACTCGACGAAATTGCAGGGCTTGTGCCGCGCATCGAGCTGGTAGGAGAGGATCTCATCCCACGCGTCGCGACAGGCCCCCGGCGAGCCAGGCAGCGCGAACACGTAGGTGCCGCCGGCCACCACGGCCAAAGCCCGCGACTGGATCGTCGAGGTGCCGATCTTGGCGAAGCTGAGCCAGCGGAACAACTCACCGAAGCCGGGGATTTCCTTATCCATCACCGCATGCACCGCCTCCGGTGTCACGTCACGTCCCGTAAGGCCGGTGCCGCCGGTGGAAATGATGACGTCGATCGCCGGATCGGCGATCCACTGCCGCAACTGAGCGGTGATCGCCTCGACCTCGTCACGCACCATCGCGCGCGCAGCAAGCCGATGCCCGGCCTTCTCAATCCGCTCCACCAGCGTCCTGCCCGAGGTATCGGTTTCCGCATCGCGGCTGTCGGATACTGTCAACGTCGCAATGCTGACGGGGAGGAACGGCCGAGAGGGGTCAATAGCCATAACGCGCCTGGGTGCCCTGCACTGGAGCACTCACCGGCGGATCACGGTACTCCTGATAGGTAGGCCACATGCCGGCGGCGAGCGAGTCGAGTGATGGCACCGGCTGGTTCAGGCGGTCGCGATAGATCCAGTAATTGGCGAGAACCTTCTCGATGAAATTGCGCGTCTCTCCGAAGGGAATTGTTTCGATGAACAGGAGCGGATCATCCTCCGCGGCGATCCCCTCGAACTCCCACTTCTTGACGTTGTTCGGCCCACCGTTCCAGGCGGCGGCCAAGCGAAACAGGTCCTGGCCGACGTCTTCTTCTGTTACCAGCAGTTCGATGTACGTCTGGCCGACGGCAAGGTTGGTCTCCGGGTTGCTCAATCGGGCATCGGCCAAATCGTCTGGCCGGCGGCGAACGACGTGCCGCGCAGTTGCCGGCATCACCTGCATCAGGCCGCGGGCGCCGGCCCGGCTGACCGCCTCCGGGTCGAACCGCGACTCCTGCCGCGCCAGCGCGAACAGCAGCGCCGGATCCACGGTGAAACCGCCCTCGGGGCGCCAGTACGGCACCGGATAGCTGGCGGCCTCGAAGCCGCCGCCGTCCGGATAGAGCCGGGCATAAAGCTGCAGAGAAAGCTGAGCCAAACCGGCGCGCTCGGCGATCACCATGGCACCGTGGGCAAATCGGCCGCGCTCGCCGCGGCTCGCATGCGCCAATTCCGCCTCGGCACGTGGATGTTCACCCACTTGAACCAGTGCAAGTGCCCTTTCGCCAGCGGCCGTCGATCCTACGAACCGGGCCGCAGCAATGTCAGTATCATCCGGCTGCCAGCGGATACGCAGCGGCAAACCGAGAATCCGCTGCGCCAGAAGTCCATAGAAGGTGCGGGTTTGGCTCGCCGCGACCTTTAGCCAGTGACTGACATGCTCCGGTTGGCGTGCGTGCAGGTGTGCGCGGGCAGCCCAGAAAGCCGCAGCCGCCTGCACCCAGGCCGAAGCATCCGAGCGATCGGCGAGCGCCCCAAACACCCCGGCGGCAGCAGCGCTTTCACCAGCGCGCCAAGCGGCAATCCCGTGCCGCCAGAGTTCCCGCGTGCTGCGGTCCTCCATGCTGAGGGACCACTCCGAGGACAACACCATATCCTCGGCTGGGCCGCCATAGAACTCCTCGGTGCGCACACTGCGCGTCCCATCGAGACCCGCCCGCAACGCCGGCTCGCTGGCATTGAGGACCGCTCCTGCATCCGCAAAGCCTCCGCCCCGCCGGATCGGCTTCTTGATCGGATGAGCTACCGTCTGCTTTCCAGAGCGGGCAGCCGACCGGGCCGCCGCGCGTTGCGCCGCGCGCGCCAGACGGGCCTGCTCCCGCAGTCGCTCGCTACGGCGTGCGTCGAGTAGATCGCGGATCGCGGCGGCATCCGGATGGTCCGAGTACGCAGCGAGCCACTGCATGAGTTCGGCATCGCTCTCGATCGCGGCACGCGGGTTGAGGTAGCGCTGGGCCATGACATGGCCGAGCAAGAGCGGATTAGCCAACAGCGGCAGGCGTTCGTCGATGGCCCGTCCACGGCCTTGGCGGGCCAGTGCGAACATCTCCCGGTAGAGCGTAACGTCTTCAGATGAAAGAATATTGGGCAGAACCGGGTCCGCTCCCTGGGAGCGGAGGTCAGCTCCTGGCTGGCCGCTGAGGCGGCCGGCAAAGCTCGGAGACACAGGGGCGACCAGACTGACGATCGTGAGGACAACCCCAAAGGAGCGAAGAATTCCGCGCAATATCCCTGCCCTCCTCCCTGTCGATGTGCCTCTTTGGCAGGATTCGCCGAGTCTGGCAAGCTGATCTGTACGCGAACCCGCCCCTATTCATGCTCATCGACCGGACGCGCGCCCGATGGGGCTGCACTAACCAGCGGATAGTCTCTTCTTGATTGCCACCAGATCGCGCCAAGCGAACCTTTTCTGTCCCGGCGAGCGCAACAGGTAGGCGGGGTGAAACAGCGCCGTTGCAGGAATCGGAGGATCGAGTCCTGCACTCTCGAAGGTGACCCAGCGCCCCCGCAGGCGGCTCACGCTCTCGCTCCGATTCAAGAGCGCGTTCGCCGCCGGTCCGCCAAGCGCGACCAGCATCGCCGGTCGAATGAGCTCGATGATGCGGATTACGAACGGCATGCAAGTCGCGACCTCCTGCGAGGTTGGCGCGCGGTTGCCGGGGGGGCGCCAAAAAACAGTATTGGAAATAAATACTTGGGCGCGATCGAGACCGATCGAGGCGAGCATGCGGTCGAGGAGCTGGCCACTGACGCCGACGAACGGCACGCCCTGGCGATCCTCCTCCGCGCCGGGCGCCTCCCCGATCAGCACCACACGCGCGGTCGCGCTGCCGTCACCGAAGACAAGGTTGGTCGCGGTCTTGGCGAGCGCACAACCGTCATAGCGTGCAAGCGCCGCCTTCAACGCGTCGAGGGTATCGGCCGCAGCAGCCAGCATTGCGGCGGTCCCACTCGCCGCTGATGGCGGTATTGGCCGGGCTGCCAGTGGCGCTGGCGATTTCGGAACCGGTCTTGTTGACAGCGCCGTCGGCGGGGCGGCCACTGAACGCGGCGCCTGCTCGCCTCGCCTCGCCGTTCCTTCTTCTTCGTAGCGGTTGCGCGGCACCGCACCGATGCACTCATCGACACCAGATTCGAGATGCCAGCGCAGCACATGCGCGATTGCGGCCGCGGTCTCCTCGTTCATTCCCAGCGTTCCGCCCCGGCGCGGGGCTGCCGGTCCCGCCGGCCTGCCCTCCCCTTCGCGCCATCTGTTGCCATTCGACCAACTATTAAACGCCACGCCCTGGGACAGCAATTGTCCGAGCGATTTGCGGATCGTATGTTATAGAAACTGGAACGCGAGACCGAAAGGACAGGGTGGAGAGGGCACGATGGACCGCGAAACAATGGAGTTTGATGTCGTCATTGTCGGCGGCGGACCATCAGGCCTGAGCGCCGCCATCCGCCTGAAGCAGTTGGCGGCGGAGCGCGAGCACGAGCTGTCCGTGTGCCTGATCGAGAAGGGCTCCGAGATCGGTGCCCACATCCTGTCGGGCGCGGTCATCGAGCCGCGGGCGCTGAACGAGCTGATCCCCGACTGGCGGGAGAAGGACGCGCCGCTCAAGACCCCGGCAACGGACGACAACTTCTTGTTCCTGACCAAGACGCGCGCGATCCGGCTGCCGACGCCGCCGCAGATGCACAACGAGGGGAATTACATCGTCAGCCTTGGCAATCTATGCCGCTGGTTGGGGAGCGAGGCCGAAGCCCTCGGGGTCGAGATCTACCCCGGTTTTGCGGCTGCTGAAGTGCTGTACGACGAGAACGGCCGGGTCGTCGGCGTCGCGACAGGCGACATGGGCGTCGGCCGCGAAGGCGAGCCGACAGCCAACTTCCAACGCGGGGTCGAGCTGCGCGCCCGCTACACGATCTTCGCCGAAGGCTGCCGCGGCTCGCTAACCAAGATGCTGGAAGCCCGCTTCAACCTGCGCGACGGCGTACAGCCGCAAGCCTACGGCATCGGCATCAAGGAATTGTGGGAGGTCGATCCGGCCAATCACAAGCCTGGCAAGATCGTGCACACCGTCGGCTGGCCGATGGACGCGCGAACCTACGGCGGTTCGTTCCTCTACCACCTCGAGGACAACCAGGTCGCGGTCGGCTTCGTAATCGCGCTTGATTATGAGAATCCGCATCTGTCACCGTTTGACGAGATGCAGCGCTTCAAGCTGCATCCGGCGATCCGCCCCACCTTCGAGGGCGGCCGTAGAATTGCCTACGGCGCCCGCGCTCTTGCCGAGGGCGGCTGGCAAGCGATCCCGAAGCTGGTGTTTCCGGGTGGCGCGCTGATCGGCGATACCGCCGGATTCCTCAACGTCCCGAAGATCAAGGGCACGCATACGGCAATGAAATCGGGCATCATCTGCGCCGAGCAGATGTTTGCCGCCTTGACGGCGGACGCGCCGCCAGATGTGGTCGAGGCCTACCCGCAAGCGCTGAAGGACTCCTGGATGTGGCAGGAGCTGCGGACGGTGCGAAACATCCGCCCGTCGTTTCACAGCGGGCTGTGGGCAGGGATCGCCTACTCTGCCGTCGATACCTACCTGCTGCGCGGGCGGGCGCCTTGGACCTTCAAGCACAAGGAGGACCACGCGCAATTGAAGCCGGCGAGCGCCTGCCCACCCATCGTTTATCCGAAGCCGGACGGCGTGATCACTTTCGATAAGCTGTCCTCGGTGTTCCTGGCGAGCACCAACCACGAGGAAGACCAGCCGATCCACCTCCGGCTGACAAACCCGGAGGTCGCGGTTGCGACCAACCTCGCTCTCTACGATGGTCCGGAGGCACGCTATTGCCCGGCCGGCGTCTACGAGTTTGTCGACGACGCCGCCAGCGGCGGCAAGCGGTTGCAAATCAACGCCCAGAACTGCGTCCACTGCAAGACCTGCGACATCAAAGACCCGACCCAGAACATCACCTGGACCGTGCCTGAGGGCGGCGGTGGACCGAACTACCCCAACATGTAGGCAGAAGCCTTGATGCGCTTTCTTGATGTCCTCATCCTGCCGCTGCGCCGGCGCATCGGTGTGTTGCTGCTGGGCTTAGTGCTCGCTGCTGCCGCCTGCGCGGCCAACCGCGTCGAGGCCCCGGCGCTGATCGCGCCCGGTCAAACCCTCACCGGCAATTATCTCGCCGCCCGGCACGCGCGCGCCCAGAACGACGAGGCAGCGGCGGCCGATTTTCTGCGCGCCGCGATTGCTCTGGCGCCGGACGATAGCCTACTCCTGGGCCGGACTTTCTTCGTCCTTGTTCTGGACGGCCAGGTCAACGACGCGGTGCCGCTCGCCCGTCGCTACGTCGATTCGAGCCCGGACAAGAGTGGGCTCGCCCGGCTCCTGCTGGCGGTCGAGGACGTTCGCACCGGCCGTCTGGCAGAAGCCAAGCGGCATCTGGAGATCCTGGCGCAGGACGACTCGTTCTCCTATCTCGGTCCGGTGCTAACCGCCTGGGCCCTGCAGGGGATGGGCGAGACTGACCAAGCGTTGGCTGCTCTCTCTGCGCTTTCGGACGGCGGCGGCGCCAACCTCGCGTACCTGCATGCGGCATGGATCAACGATCTGGCGGGGCGGCCGGCGGCTGCCGCGGCTAGCCTGCAGTCGGTTCTCGAAGAGCACAATCAGCCGTGGCTGCGACTAGTTGAGCTTGGCGGCGAGGTCTTCGTCCGAGCCGGTCAGAGCCAGAAGGCGCGGGCGCTCTATGAGCAGTATCAGCAGCGCAACCCGGGTTCACGCATCAAGCCGCCCGTCATCGTCGCAATCGATTCCGGAGCACAGCCGACGCGCGAGATCCGCACCGCGGCCGACGGCATGGCAGAAGCGCTTCTGGACGGCGCTGGCATTCTTGGCCGTCAGAACAACCCAGACACAGCCCTTTACCTCGCCAGGCTAGGGCTGCATCTGCGAGCTGACTTGCCACCTTTGCAGATGATGGTGGGCGATCTGCTGGAGGACCGCGGCCGCTATCAGGATGCCAACCGCGTTTACGCCGGCATCGACAAGGCCTCGCCGTTCTCGCCCTCGGCACGGCTGGCGGTGGCCCGCAACCTCGATCAGATGGACCGCTTCGATGAGGCGAAGGACATCCTTGCCACCCTCTCGCAGGAGGATCCCAGCGACATTGACGCGCTGAGCACGCTCGCGGACATGCTGCGTAAGCGCGAACGGTTTGCCGACGCCGTCGCCGCGTACGATGCCACCTTCCTGCGCATCGGACCGCCGCAGCCTTACCACTGGCGGCTTTTGTACGCACGCGGGATCGCCCTTGAACGGGCGAAGAACTGGGAGAGGGCCGAGGCCGATTTCTTGAAGGCGCTCGAGTTCGAGCCGGAACAGCCGTTCGTCCTCAACTATCTCGGCTATTCGTGGGTCGAGCAGGGGCGCAATCTCACCGAGGCCGAGCGGATGATCCGCAAGGCCGTCGAACTGCGACCGCGCGACGGCTACATCGTCGACAGCTTGGGATGGGTGTTGTACCGCCTCGGCCGCAATCAGGAAGCAGTGCCGCATCTCGAGCGGGCGGTCGAACTGCGGCCTGAAGATCCAGTCATCAACGATCATCTGGGCGACGCTTACTGGTCGGTCGGCCGCCAGCGCGAAGCCCGCTTCCAGTGGCAAACGGCGCTTGCGTTGAAGCCGGACGCCGAGGTGCGCGCGGCGATTGAGGCCAAGTTGCGCCAGGGCCTGATCCGCGAAGCCAACGCCACGCCGTGAAGGCTACGGAACAACTCACCACGATGCTTGCCGCCGCCGCGCCGCCGGTTGCCGTCGAAGCACCGGCCAAGATCAACCTCTACCTGCACGTGGTCGGCCGCCGCGCCGACGGCTACCACCTTCTGGATTCGCTCGCGGCCTTCGCTGGCATCGGCGACACCGTCGAGGCTGCGCCGGCCAAAGCGCTTGGCCTTAGCATCGACGGCCCGTTTGCACACGACCTCGGCGACGGTGAGGACAACCTTGTCCTCAGGGCCGCACACGCACTTGCCGCTGCCTCAGGCCGGCAGGCGGCTGCACGGATTCACCTCACCAAACGGCTCCCCGTCGCGTCGGGCATCGGCGGCGGCTCAGCCGATGCCGCGGCAACGCTGCATGTGCTGGCGCGGCTGTGGCGGCTCGATTTCGGACCCGCCGCGCTCGCCGCGATCGGCCTTGCGCTTGGCGCCGACGTACCGGTCTGCGTCTATGGCCGCAGCGCGTTCTTCGCCGGCATTGGCGAGATCGTTACGCCCGCCCCTGCCCTGCCGCCGGCTTGGCTTGTATTGACAAATCCGGGCATCGCACTCGCCACGCCGCATGTCTTCAAGGCGCGCAGCGGCAGTTTCTCCGGGCCGGGCCGCTTCGAGGCCGTACCCGCCAACGCGGCCGAACTCGCCACCGTATTAAGGCTTCGTGGTAACGACCTGACGGTGGCGGCGATCCAGCTCGCGCCGGTGATCGGCACAGTCCTGGCCGAACTTGAGGCCTTGCCGGGCGCGCTTCTGACGCGGATGAGCGGCTCCGGGGCCACCTGTTTCGCCCTGTTCGCCGAGCAAGCAGCGGCGGAGACGGCGGCTGAGAGGTTGCGGACGCGGCAGCCCGGCTGGTGGGTGGTGGCGGCGCCGCTGCTTGCGAACGCGCCCCCAACCGGCTAACGTCCGCAGCAGCGGCACCGTTCCGTGCCGATCTTTGGGGCGTGGCCAAGCGGTAAGGCAACGGACTTTGGATCCGTGACCGGAGGTTCGAATCCTCCCGCCCCAGCCAGTGCTGTGACCCCCGGGTTTTCCTCCAGATGAGGTTAGAGTCCGGCCCGAAGGAAG
>JARSSM010000003.1 GCA_029624735.1 Defluviicoccus sp.
CCGTGGCCGCCCGTCCGGCCTTGCCGAAGACCGACTCCACTTCGGGAAACGTCTTGATGATTTCGTTCTGCTTCTGCACTAGCTCCGTCGCCTTGGTGATCGACAGACCCGGAAGCGTCGCCGGCATGTAGAGCAGCGTTCCCTCGTTCAGCGTCGGCATGAACTCGCTGCCGATGTGCACCGCCGGATAGATCGAAACGCCGAGGGCCGCGATCGCACCCAGGATGGTCAGCGTCTTTGCGCGCAGAACAATTCGGATAACCGGTCGATAGATCCAGATCAGGAAGCGATTGATCGGGTTCTTGTGCTCCGGGATGATACGGCCGCGGACGAAAACCACCATCAGCGCCGGGACCAGCGTCACCGACAGAAACGCCGCCGCCGCCATGGCGAAGGTCTTGGTGAAGGCGAGCGGCTTGAACAGCCGGCCCTCCTGCGCTTCCAGCGTGAAGATCGGCAGGAACGAAACGGTGATGATCAGGAGCGAGAAGAACAGCGCCGGCCCGACTTCGATGGCGGCGTCGGTCAGAACTTGCAAACGCGGCGTGTCGGGAGCCGCACGTTCGAGATGTTTGTGCGCATTCTCGATCATGACGATCGCGGCGTCGATCATCGCACCCACGGCGATCGCGATGCCGCCCAAGGACATGATCGTCGAGTTGATCCCGAGCGCGTGCATGGCGATGAACGCCATCAGCACGCCGACCGGCAGCATGATGATGGCGACCAGCGCGCTGCGGACGTGCAGGAGGAAGACGATGCAGACGAGAGCCACGATAATGCTTTCTTCGATCAGCGTGCGTTCGAGCGTGTCGATGGCGCGCAGGATCAATTGCGAACGGTCGTAAACGGACTCGATGCGAACATCGTCCGGCAGGCTCGGGGCGATCTCGGCGATCTTCTCCTTGACGTTCTCAATCACCGTAAGCGCGTTCTCGCCGTACCGCTGAATGGCGATGCCGCTGACCACCTCGCCTTGGCCGTTCAGCTCCGCCAGGCCGCGGCGTTCGTCCGGTCCCAGCTCGATGCGGGCGACGTCGCGCAGCAGCACCGGCGTCAAGCCCTCGGATTTCAGCACCACCTGTTCGAGGTCACTCATCCCGCGCAGGTAGCCGCGGCCGCGGACCACATACTCGGTCTCCGCCATTTCGACGACCCGGCCGCCAACATCCTTGTTGTTGGCGCGGATCGCTTCGATCACGTCGGCAAGTGAGATGCCGTAGCCCTTCAGCCGCAGCGGATCGACAGTCACGGCATAAGTCTTGACAAAGCCGCCGACGCTGGCGACCTCGGAGACGCCTTGTGCCTTGGTCAGGGCGAAGCGGATGTACCAGTCCTGCAGGGTGCGCAGTTCGGCCAGCGTGCGCTTGGCGCTCATCACGACGTACTGATAGACCCAGCCGACACCCGTCGCATCGGGGCCGAGCGTCGGCGTGACGCCGCGTGGCAGTCGGCCGGACGCGAAGTTGAGGTATTCGAGTACACGCGAGCGTGCCCAGTAGATGTCGGTGCCGTCCTCGAAAATGATGTAGACGAACGAAACACCAAACAGCGAGAAGCCGCGGACGACCTTCGAATGCGGCACGGCAAGCATCGCCGTCGTCAACGGGAACGTGACCTGATCCTCAACGACCTGCGGTGCCTGGCCCGGGTACTCGGTGTAGACGATCACCTGCACGTCGGACAGATCGGGGATGGCGTCGATCGGAGTCCTGACGACCGCATAGATTCCTGTAACGACAATGAATACTGTGGCGAGCAGCGCCAGGAAAATGTTGCGGGCAGACCAGCGGATGACCGAAGCGATCATTGGTGCTGATGCCCTCCCCCGGCAAAGCTGCTCAAAGCCGCTTTTAGGTTACTTTCGGCATCGATGAGGAAGTTGGCGCTGACGACAACCCTTTCGTCGGCTCTGACGCCGTCGATCACCGCAACGTAGCCTTCTGCCCTGTCGCCGAGCTTGACCGCGCGCGGCTCGAAGCGTCCGTCGCCGTGGTCGATCAACACGATCTGGCGTGCGCCGCTGTCGATGACCGCCGACTCCGGGATGGCCAGCACGTCGCGTGGGCCGACCGGCGAGGCGATCTCGACGCTCGCATACATGTCGGCTTTCAGCAGATCGTCCGGATTGGCCATCTCGATACGGACCCGCGCCGTCCGAGTTTGCTCACCGACGACGGGATAGATGAAGGCGACACGACCGGTAAAGCTGCGCCCCGGATACGCCTTCACCGTGATTGCCGCACTCTGTCCGACGCGGACGCCGGCCAGGTCCTGCTCGAAGATCTCGGCGATCAGCCAGACGGTGGACATGTCGACAATCCTGTAGAGCGGTTCGCCCGGCATGAACCGCATGCCCTGAACCGACGGCTTGTCGATGACGGTCCCGGACACCGGCGAAGGCATCGTGACCGACGCGCGCGGCGCTCCGCCGGCACGCAGATGCTCCAGTGCGGCCGCCGGAAAATCCAGATAGCGCAGCCGCTGCTCGGCGCCTTCCAGCAGCCGGCGCGAGGTCGCGGCCGTCTCACCGCCGCCACTCTCGTCGATCGACTGGCGCAGCAGCGAATATTCCTGCTGGGCGAGCACGAGGTCGGGGCTGTAGATTTCCATCAGCGGCTGGCCGCGGCGCACCTTTTCGCCGGTCGTCTTCACCAGCAGTTTCTCGATCCAGCCTTCGTAGCGCGTGGAGACGACATAGGTACGCCGTTCGTCGAACTGCACGCTGCCGACGGCGCGGAGCGGTCGGACGAGATTTCGCCGCGACGCCGCCTCGCTCTGCACGCCGATCATCTGCACGCGCTCGGGCGAAATCTTGACGAAGCCTTGTGCTGCAGCCTCGACGTCCTCGGCGAAGACCGGGATGTAATCCATTCCCATCGAGTCCTTTTTCGGCACCGGCGACGTATCGGGCAGGCCCATCGGGTTACGGTAGTAGAGAGGCTTGCGGTCTCCCCGCGCGGTTTCCACGGGTTTCGGTGGCGCAGGCGACGTCGCTTGTGCGTTCGGCTGCTCGTCGGCGTAGACGGGAAGGTAATCCATTCCCATCGAGTCCTTCTTCGGCACGGGCGAGGTGTCCGGGCCGCCCATCGGGTCCTTGTAGTAGAGCACCCGGCGTTCTCCCGGACTTTCGTCCTGACCATGACCGGAATGCCCTGCGGAGGACGGCGAGCGGTCAAGCCAAGTCGAAAGCGTGCCCCGCTCGGAGAGCCAGTACCCACCCGCGACTCCCAGGCTGGCAGCGAGCAGCGTCGAACCGGCCAGGACGAGCCACCTCACAAGTCTTCTCCGATCACCCGCTCGATCTCCGCCAGTCGCACCTGCTGCTCGATCAGCAGGTTGATGCGGTCGAGTGAGACGCGCAGCACGGCTTGATCGGCGAGCAGCACGCTCGGCAGATCGACGCGCCCGAGCTGATAACCGGCAAGTGCCGACTGCAGTACGACCTTGGTCTGCGGGATGTTAACTTCGCGCAAAATGCGCTCACCGCGCTGGGCGGACACCAAAGCCCAATATGCAGCCTCGATCTGGCCCTGCAGATCCAGGCCGGTCGCTTGGCGGCGCGCTCGTGACGCGGCGAGCTTGGCGACCGCTTCGCCTTCCTGGGCGCGGCGCAGGCCCCACTGCAACGGGATGGCGAATGAGACCATCGCTTCGTAGCCTCCGAAGTCTCGATCGTTGTTGGAGTCTGCGTCGAAGACCGACACGCCGAGAGTCAGGTCTGGATACCAATTGCGCCGCACCAGCTCGGCCGACCGCTCATCGGCGGTTATCCGCGCCTCATCGATGCGGAACTGGGGATTGGCTCTTTGTGCGCGCTCGACCAATCGGCCGATCTCGATCGACTCCGGCGCTGGTACCGGCCGCAGCGCCTGCGGCGGCGCCAGGGGTGCTGCGACCGGGCGGTTGAGCAGGGCGTTCATCTGCGCATTCCAATTCCTTCGTTCGCCGTCGAGACGGGCCAGGTCCGCCTGGAGGCGTCCGCGCTCCACTTCTGCCGTGACCGCGTCCTGCTGACCGCCTTGCCCTTGCGCATAGCGGCTTTGCGCGACCCGGGCGATCGCCGCGACCGTGCCGAGCAGCTCTTCGTTGATGCGGATCGCTTCGCGGGTCGCATACGCGTTGGCAAAAACGATCTTGATGCGGGCGGCGAGTTCGTTCTCAACGGCTCGGCGCTGCTCCGATGCGGCGCCGGCCTCGGCGACGGCGACCTTGCGCTGTAGATCGAGCTTTCCCCACAGAGGGATCGTCTGTTCAACGGTGTACTTGACGCGTCCGAGAGTATCGGGAGCATAGCGGGTTCCGTTGCCGGTAATGTCCTCGAACTCGGTGCGGAACATGGGATCGGGGTATCTGCCGGTCGTGCCGATCCGCACCTGCGCCGCCTGGGCGTCGAGCGCTGCCGCCGCCAGGCCCGGGTTCATCGCTCTCGCCATCGCCAGCAACTCATCGACGGAGCGCCCCGGAGCGGATGGCGACTCCGACGCCTGCAGCATCTCGGCCTGAGGTGACAGGATATCAGCCCTGAGGACCGATGGCGCGAGGCTGCTACACGCAGCAACGAATACGGTCGCGGTGAGAAAGTATCGTTGGGCTTCCATGCAGTTTCTTATTCCTTGGTCTGCTTGAGCCATCTCTCGGCGTGCTCGCGCTGCGCCGGCAAGTAGAAGTTGATCTGCGCTTTCTTGTAGATATCGACCAAGCGGTCTGTCTCATGTCGCCATCGCTCGTCTCCGATGACGGCCAGGCGCTCGATCATGTCCTGATTTCCCATGCAGAACCAAGTGCACGTCGATCGAGCGCCTCTCTCCCAACCTTCGAGTTTTTCCCAATCCATCAGAACGTGAAGCTTAGGGGACTTGGTCAACGTGAAATGAACCGATGCTTGCCCGCCAAGCTTTTCCTCGAGGGCCAAAACCGCAGCATCCCAATCGGCGTCGCTGACATTCCCTGTCATCGTGATGACAATCGTTTCACCCTTGACTTCGACTAGAATCATTGCCTTTCTCCGTTCGGGCGACTTTGGTTTTTTGGTATTTCTACCAGATTAGGGATGTTGCCGTATCCGGCTGGCCCTAAACCTTGCATAACCTTCGGCCGGCGAGGCTTCCCCCGGCACGCTCGCCGTAACATGAAGTGTCCAGGTGCCGGGCATCGAGACGTCTCCAACGAACCTGTACTGTCCGGCTCTAGATGAACCGACGAACCGGACGTCTCCTGAATGAGTGCGGTCGGGCCAGATGCCTTTGCCCGGCGAGACGATGCTTTGCATCCTCATCGTCAGCCGAACGTCGGAGATCGACGCGCCTTCAACGGGCTGCCGCAGGGTCATGTCAGTCAGACGAACCGTAAAGGTTGAATGTGCACTCGCCGGAACCGGCTGATCGATGACGTCAAAACGGTAGCGCCCCTCAGATCCACCCTCAGATCCAGTGCTCGCGCAGGCAGCGACGATCCCAACAAGCCCCACCACGAATAGGTGTGAGGGCGAGACGCGCTGCCTCGTCTGAATTGACGCATTTTTTGACATCATTAATCTCCGCTCCAGCAGCAGAGTTCTGGCGAGTGCCCGCTACTGACCGGCGTTGAAGGTCGCCGTGCCCTCGACCGGCTGCGCCTCGCCCGGAACCGTCGCGACGAGGTAGAGTTTCCACGTCCCGGGCATGGACAAATCACCCATCAGCCGGTAGAGACCGGGCGACGGTGCTCCCAGGAGCTTCACTTCTCCGCCCATCTCGGTCGACATCGGAATCGGCCCCTTATGGGCGTGGTGCGGCATCGTCATTTCGAGACGGCTCCGCGTGATCTTGGCGTTTTCCACCGGCTGGCCCGTGGAAGTCTTCGTCAGCTTGACGTTGAATTCGCTATGCGCGCTGACCGCCACCGGCTGATCGACCACTTCGAAGCGATAGTCCTGCGATCGGTCGGAGGCACAGGCCGCGGGAGAAAAGGAAATCAGGGCTGCCGCGATCATTCCCAGCGGTTGCCGACCCGGGAAGGTTTTCGGCGAAATACGACGTTGCATATGGCTCTCCTGTAAGAATGAATCGTCCTCAGGTGGGCGACGAGAAGAGCGTACTCGCTTGGCGTCTCCGCAATTTTGCTTGTTTGTAATAAAGTGTTTCCTGAGCACGTTGCGGCTTGACCTTCGCCGCTGTCAGCCCGTCGCGGTGGTGGACGATCGGCTGCGCTCGTTCCCCCCAGCAACATTTTGTTACGCAATTGCAAATCAGGAGCAGCAAACAGCTGTCATAAGTCCGTCCGTGGGTTTCGTGCGCTTCCGGGAGGTTTTGCTTGCGGTGGTTGTTGCTCTGCATACTGGCCTTGGCGGTGTTTGGCGGATCCGCCGGCCTCGCCCATGCCGAAGACATCAGGCACGTTGTGGAAAGTGCCTGGGCGAGGAATGCAGAGATCGCGGCATTGACGGCGCGGCGGGCGGAGATCCTGGCGCGCAAGCGGGCGGCAGGAAGACTTACGCCGGGGCCCCCGTCCCTTGGGGTGGGCCACATCAACGACTATGTCACCGGCGACGACGGCTACCGGGAGTACGATGTCGAGCTCGGCACACCGCTGTGGCTGCCGGGCGAGGGCACCGCGATGAGACGCGTGGCGGACGCCGAACTCGTCCAACTTGAGGCCGAACTGGTTGTGGCGCGGCTGTTGGTTGCCGGTGAGGTGCGCGAAGCGTACTGGCGGTTTCGACTCGCTGCTGGTGCCGTCGAGGTCGCGCGCCGCCGGTGGGATGCCGCTCGTGCGCTTCAGAGCGACCTCGACCGTCAGGTGCGCGCGGGACAGGCGGCACGGGCCGACCTTTTGCTCTCGGTCGCCGAAACCGCGGATGCGCGGTCGATCCTCAGTACCGAAAACGCGTCGGCAACGCAGGCGCGTCTTGCCTTTCATGCCTTGACCGGGGCCGAACCTCCGGTCGACCTTGTGGAACCCGAGGTTCCGGCGCAGGCCGACGCCAACCACCCGCGGCTCATCGCCTTGCGCAGGACCGTGGACGTTTCGGAAGCGACGACCCGCCTGCTCAAGATCCAGGACCGGGACAGCCCCGAAGTCGCGCTTTTGGGCGTCGTCGAGCGGGAGCTCTACAATGACCCGTACGACAACCGCATCGGCGTCCGGGTCGTGATCCCATTCGCTACGGAAGGGCGGAACGAGCCGGGGCGGAAGGCCAACGAGGTGGAACGGACCCGGGCTCTCGCAGAACTCCGTGCCTCCAATTATCAGATCCAGGCCGAGGTCGGGAAGGCAGAAGCGGACCTAGCCTCAGCGAAAGAGCGCGAAACGCTCGCCGAGGAGCGCTATCGCGCGTTTGCCGAGCGCCTTGACCTTGTCGAGCGGAGCTTTCGTGCCGGCGAAAGTGCGTTGGTCGAGCTGGTCAGGGCCCGTGCCAGTCTGTTCGAGGCTGATACCGCGCGGCTGCAAAGCCAGATCGCGGTAATGCAGGCCCGGTCCCGTCTCAATCAGGCGCTCGGGCTGGACCCATGGTCTTGGGCAGCGGCGAAGGACGCAGATCAATGAAGTCGTATGCCAGCGACGCCGGGCGCGGACCGGCTGTCAACGTCTTGATCGCGCTCGTTCTGCTCGCCTTCATGACACTCGCAGCCGCGTCGTCCCGCGCCCACGAGGGTCACGATCATGGGGCGCCTGCAGTCATCGTTACCGCCGCCGCTCCACGGCTAGAAGCAAGCTCGGAGAGCTTCGAGCTCGTCGGCATCGTTCACGGCGGCGCCATGCGCGTCTTTCTCGACCGCTTCGCGAGCAACGAGCCGGTCACCAGCGCGACGATCGACGTCACCGTGGACGGCGTCACTGCACGGGCCGAGCCGCAACCGGACGGCAGCTTCCTGGTGGAAGCCCCTTGGCTGGCGAGAACTGGACCAGTGGACGTCGTGTTCGCGATCGACACCGGAGAAGCCGGCGACCTGTTGATCGGGACGCTGGATCTTCCGTCGGCGGCAACGGCCGCCGAGGCGGCTCACGTCAGCGCGATCAGCGTGCTGCTGCGATCGCCCGTGCTCTGGGCCATCGGCCTCGGGCTGCTGCTGGTGGGACTCGGTCTCGGCCGCGCTCTGACGCCGCGCTCGCAGCCGGCGGAGGTCATCGACCGGGAGGCGACCGCCCCCGTCGCGCAGGCGGCGCCGGAGCCAAACCCGAAGCTGAAGCGGCGCGTCGGAGCGGCGGTCCTCCTGTTGCTCTCCGCCACCGCGGCCTTCCCGGGTCCGGCGCGCGCGCACGGCGATGAGGATCATGGTCCGGCCGGGCAGCCGCCTGCTATGGTCGCTTCGCCGGCCGCTGGCGCCGACAGCCCGCGCCGGCTTTCTGACGGCAGCCTGTTTGTGCCGAAGCCGACGCAGCGCCTGTTGACCATTCGGACGCAACAGGTCCGCACCGGGGAAGCCTCGCGCACCGCGGCCATCAGCGGCCGGGTAATCGCCAATCCCAGTGCCGGTGGCCGGGTGCAGGCGGCGCAGGGCGGCCGCATTGAACCGCCGGACGCTGGCCTGCCGGCGATCGGCCAGCGCGTGCTCCGCGGACAGGTGCTGGCCACCGTCACTCCCGTGATCACGACCCTCGAACGTGGCGGCGTGCGCGAGCAGCTCGCACAGATCGACAGCAGCATTGGCCTCGCCGAGCAGCGGGTGACGCGCCTGTCCCAGCTTCAGGGCAGCGTGCCGCAGCGCGAGATCGAAGAGGCCCGGCGCGAACTGGACGGATTGCGGCAGCGCCGGCGCGCGCTCGGCCCGAGCCTAGCCGAACGGGAGGTGGTGCGCGCCTCGGCCTCAGGCGTGATCTCGGTCGCCAACGTCGTTACCGGCCAGCTCATCGAGGGCGGCGAGGTGCTGTTCGAGATCGTCGACCCGGCGAAGCTGTGGGTCGAGGCCATCGCTTACGATCCGGCGGCGATCGTCGACATCCGCAGCGCCGTGGCCACCACCGCCGACGGCGAGACGCTGCCGCTCGAATTGATCGGCCGAAGCCTCACCTTGCGGCAGCAGGCGGTGCCGGTGCTGTTCCGCATCACCCGGCCGTCGCCGACGCTGACGGTCGGCACCCCGGTGTCCGTGATCCTGCAGGAGGCGAGAACGGAGACAGGGATCGCTCTCCCGGCCGCCAGCATCGTCAGCACTATCAGCGGCGAAGACGTCGTCTTCGAGCACGTGTCGGCCGAACGCTTCCTGCCTCGGCCGGTGCGCTATCGTCCGCTCGACGGCGAGCGAGTAGTCGTCCAGGCCGGCGTTGACGCGGGTACCCGTATCGTCATCGACAGCGCCGATCTGCTCGGCCAGATCCGCTGAGCCGCGATGTTCAGCTTCCTCGTCAACGCCAGCCTGAACAACCGGGTGTTCGTGCTGATCGCGGCTGTGATGCTCGTCGTCTACGGCGCGATGTCGTTGCCGACGATCCCGGTCGACGTTTTTCCCGACCTGAACAAGCCGACGATCACGTTGATGACGGAGGCGGAGGGTCTGGCGGCCGAGGAAGTCGAGCAACTGGTGACCTTCCCGATCGAGACCTCGATGAACGGTATGCCGGGGGTGACCCGCGTGCGCTCCGTGTCCACCGTCGGCCTGTCGATCGTGTTCGTCGAGTTCGACTGGGGAACCGACATCCTGGTCAACCGGCAACAAGTGACCGAGCGGCTGGGGCTGGTCCGCGAGCAGCTACCCGAGGACATCGTGCCGCAGATGGCGCCGATCTCCTCGATCATGGGCGAGATCATGCTGATCGCGGTGTTCAGTGAGACGGCACCGGCGATGGATCTGCGTGATCTCGCCGACTGGGTGGTCCGCCCGCGCCTGCTCACTATCCCCGGTGTCTCGCAGGTGATCCCGATCGGCGGCGAGGTGCGGCAGTACCGGGTCACGCCGAACATCCCGCTGATGGACAGCCTTGACGTCAAGCATGCGGAGATCGTCGATGCACTGCGCGAATTCGGCGTCAATACCGGCGGCGGCTATGTCGACCAGGGCGGCCGCGAGTATCTGATCCGCAACATCGGCCGCACCGCCCGGCTGGAGGACCTGCGCAATCTCGTGGTCGCCGTCCGGAATGGCCAGCCGATCCCGCTGCGGCACGTGGCGGACGTGGACTTCGCGCCGCGCATCAAGCGCGGCGACGCCGGCTTCATGGGCAACGCGGCGGTGATCCTGTCGGTGCAGAAACAGCCGGGTGCGGACACCGTCGCGCTGACGGGGGAGATCGAGAGCGCGATCGCCGATCTCGCGCGCGTTGTGCCGGCGGGCATCCGCATCGGCGACGTTTTGTTCAAGCAGGCGAACTTCATCCAAACCTCGATCCGCAACGTCGAGCGGGTGCTCATCGAGGCGCTGATCGTCGTCTCGATCGTGCTGTTCCTGTTCCTGCTGAACTGGCGGACGACCTTCATCTCGATCACCGCGATCCCGATCTCGATCCTGATCACCGTCCTGGTGTTCAAGTACTTCGGGCTGTCGATCA
Source organism: Defluviicoccus sp. (assembly GCA_029624735.1). Classification (GTDB taxonomy): domain Bacteria; phylum Pseudomonadota; class Alphaproteobacteria; order Rhodospirillales; family Defluviicoccaceae; genus Defluviicoccus. The sequence goes on from JARSSM010000003.1 coordinate 10,468, forward strand.
ACACGATGACGCTGGGCGGTCTCGCCATTGCGATCGGCGAGCTGGTCGACGATGCGGTCGTCGGCGTCGAAAACGTCTTCAGACGCTTGCGGCAGAACCGGGAGGCCGGCAACCCGCGCCCCCCGTTAACGGTGATCGCCGCTGCCTCGACGGAAGTGCGCTCAGGCATCATCTACGCGACCATCATCATCGTCCTCGTCTTCGTCCCGCTGTTCGCGCTGTCGGGCATCGAGGGACGGCTGTTCGCCCCGCTCGGCGTCGCCTACATCGTCTCGATCCTGGCGAGCCTGATCACCGCCATCACCGTGACACCGGTGCTCTGCTCCTGGCTGCTGCCGCGGATGAAGCGGCTGAGCGAGCGCGACAGCGCGCTGGTCCGGACGTTGAAGAGGGGTAATGAGCGGCTGCTCGCCTGGGCGTTCCCGCGCGCCCGTCTGGTCTATGCGTCGGCTGGCCTCGCCGTCGTCCTCGCCGGTGCGTCGGCGTCGATGCTGCCGCGGTCGTTCCTGCCGCCGTTCAACGAAGGCACGCTGACGATCAGCCTGCTGTTCAACCCGGGGATCTCGCTTCCCCAGTCGAGTCGCATCGGGACGGTGGCCGAACGGCTGATCCTGACGGTTCCCGAGGTGAAGACGGTCGGCAGGCGCACCGGCCGGGCGGAACTGGACGAGCACGCCGAGGGCGTGCATTCGAGCGAGATCGACGTCGATCTGCATCCCTCGTCGCGGAGCCGCGACGAGATCCTGGCCGATATTCGCGGCCGCCTGGCCGGGCTGCCGGTCAGCATCAACGTCGGACAGCCGATCTCGCATCGGCTCGACCACCTGCTGTCGGGGGTCCGGGCGCAGATCGCGGTCAAGATCTACGGCGAAGACCTGGATACCTTGCGGACCTTGGCCGAGAGCCTGCGGCAACGGCTGTCAACCATTCCCGGTCTGGTCGACCTGCAGCTCGAAAAACAGGTTCGCATCCCGCAGATGCAGGTCAAGGTCGACTACCAGCGTGCCGCGCTTTACGGCGTCACGCCGGCGCAGGTGACGGAGGCCGTCCAGTCGCTCGCCAACGGTCTCGTCGTCTCGCAAATCGTCGACGGAAATCGCCGCTTCGACGTGACGGTGCGCCTCGGCGAAGCCGACCGCACGCGCGAGGGTCTGGAGCGGGTGATCATTGAGACGCCGCTCGGGCACGTGCCGCTGCGCCGGGTCGCCGACGTCGTCGAGACGGACGGACCGAACCAGGTACTGCGCGAGAACAGCCAACGGCGGATGGTCGTCCTAGCGAACTCGGACGGCACCGACATGGCCGCCATCGTGTCGGCGATCCGCCGCGAGGTCGCGGCGATGCCGCTGCCGGCCGGCACCTTCACCCGGCTGGAAGGGGCGTTCCAGGCGCAGGAGGCGGCGGCGCGGCAGATCGCACTGCTGTCAATGATCTCACTCGTGCTGATCTTTGTCGTTCTCTACAGCCGCTACCGGTCGGTGGTCTTGTCGCTGATCATCATGGGTAACGTGCCGCTGGCGTTGATCGGCAGCGTCGCGGCGCTGTGGATCGCCGGCCAGCCGTTGTCGGTTGCGACGATGATCGGCTTCATTACGCTCGCCGGCATCAGCACCCGCAATGGCATCCTCAAGATCAGCCACTACATCAACCTGGCGCTGTACGAGGGTGAAACATTCGGCACGGCGCTGGTAATTCGCGGCAGCCAGGAGCGGCTGACGCCGGTGCTGATGACGGCGCTGTCCGCCGGGCTCGCGCTTCTGCCGCTGATGATCAATGCCGATGCGCCCGGCAAGGAAATCCTGCATCCGGTCGCCATCACGATCTTCGGTGGCTTGATCAGCGCCACGCTGCTGGACACGGTACTCACGCCGCTGCTGTTCCATCGCTTCGGGGAGAGGCCGCTGGCAAGGCTGCGCGAGCAGCAGGCACAACTGAAAACGGCCGAAGCGTATTGAGGGCCGGCGACACGCACCAGGAAAGATACTGAACATGATCATCCGCAGCCTCGCCGTCGTCTTAAGCCTTTGTGTGATCGTCGCAACGGCCTATGCCCACGGACCGGCTCGCGGTCCGAACGGGGGGCAAATGCAGGATCTCGCTGGAGGCCACGTCGAACTGGTTGCGCACGACAACGAGATCGCGGTCTATCTGTTCGATGCCGAGAACAAGCCCATGTCTGCACAAGGTGTCGTCGCCACGGCGACCGTGCTGTTCCAAGGCAAGCAGGAAATGGTGATGCTGCAGCCGGCGGACGGCAACGTGATGCGTGGCCGCGGTGTGTTCCTTGCGCAGCCGGGCTTGAAGGTCGTGGTGTCGCTAACGCTGCCCGGCCAGCGCCCGCAGCTCGGGCGGTATGCCCCCCTCGACTGATGCCATGGACCCGGAAGCGCACATCCTCGTCGTTGATGATGACAGCCAGGTTCGTCAGCTGATCGGGCGGTTCCTGCGTGATAACGGCTACCGCGTCACCGGCGCCCGAGATGGGCGCGAAATGCGGGAAACGCTCGGGTCCGCATCCGTCGATCTGATCATCCTCGATCTTATGCTGCCGGGAACATCCGGACTCGATCTCTGCCGGGATTTGCGAACAACGTCGTCGGTTCCGATCATCATGCTCACCGCCAAGGGCGAGGATACCGACCGGATCGTCGGTCTTGAGGTGGGGGCGGACGATTACCTGCCCAAACCATTCAATCCTCGCGAACTGCTGGCTCGCATCCGGGCGGTCCTGCGGCGGGCTGCTACGAAACCGCCCGGAGAGCCGGCACCGCAAGGGCGGCTGATCATGTTCGGCGGCTGGACCCTGGATATGCTGCGACGGGAAGTGACCTCCGCCGAGGGCGTCGTGATCGATCTAAGCGGCGGTGAGTACGACGTATTGATCGCCTTGGTCGAGCACCCCAATCGTATCCTCTCACGTGAGCAACTGCTCGAACTGGCGCGCAATCGCGAATCCAATGCCTTCGACAGAAGCATCGATGTGCAGATCAGCCGGCTCCGCCGCAAGCTCGAAGCGGGAGGGACATCACCGCCGCTGATAAAGACAGTCCGGGGCGCCGGCTATATCTTTCTGCCGACGGTGAAGAGGTGCTGAAACGCCTGATTCCCGACACGCTGGCGGGCCGGACGATCATCATCCTGCTCTTCAGCCTCGGGCTGTTCCACCTCTGGAGCCTTTGGATTTACCAACTCGGCATCGAGGACCTGCTCGGCACAACCCGCGAGGAACAACTCGCGGAGCAACTCGTCGCGGTAAAGCGCGTCGTCACCGCCTTGCCCGAGAGCGAACGGGAGCAAACGGCGCATGCGCTCTCCACCGCGACCATGGAGATCCACTGGAGCCCGCGCAGTCTCATTAATCCGACGGAAGCCGAAAGCCAGAGGATCACCCTGGTTCGCCGGCGATTGCGCGAACTGGTGCCCGGACTCGCCGATGACCAGATCCGTCTCGCCTTCGCCGACGAGGGCGGATCGCGAGAGCGGGCGGACGACGGTGTCTTCCATCACCTCCTGCTCGCATCGGTGCAGTTGCCCGACGGCAGTTGGCTGAACTTCAGCGTTTCCACCCTGCGGCTGACTTCGGCGCCGGATCACAGCGTGCTGGGTTCGCTGACGGCGATGGCGCTCGGCATCCTTGTCGTCTCGATCTTCTTGGTGCGCTCGGTGACCGCCCCGCTGCGGTCGCTGGCGAGTGCCGCCGATCGCATCGGCATCGACGCTGCCTCGCCTGATGTTTCGCACGCCGGCCCGCGAGAGGTGCGGCTCGCCGCGACCGCATTCAACCGGATGCAGGCGCGCATCAAGCGGCTGATCGACGATCGCACGCAGACACTGGCGGCGGTTTCGCATGATCTAAAGACCCCGATCACGCGGCTGCGCCTGCGGGCGCACTTTGTCCGGGACGATGAACTGCGCCAGACGATCGAGAGCGATCTCGACGAGATGGAAGCGATGATTCAGTCCACGCTCGACTTCCTGCGCGGTGACTCGATCGGTGAGGAGATCAAGACGGTCGACATCGGCACGATCATCGAGACGGTCTGCGATCATCTCGTCGATAGCGGTCACGATGTCGTGCTATGCGCAGACACGCATGCGCCGCTCTCGTGTCGGCCACTCGCAATCAAACGGGCGTTCTCCAACCTCGTCGAGAACGCGGTGAAATACGGCACACGCGCCCGCGTCTCGCTCGCAAAGCAGGCGGACGGGTTGATCGTCACCATCGACGACGATGGCCCCGGCATTCCGCCGGCCGAACTCGACCGAGTGTTCGATCCCTTCTATCGGCTGGAAATCAGCCGAAGCCGCGAAACCGGCGGAACCGGCCTCGGCCTCACCGTTGCGCGATCGACGATCCGCGCCCACGGTGGCGATGTTCGACTGGCGAATAGGAGCGGCGGCGGTCTGTCGGTCATCGTCACGTTGCCCATGCTCGCCCACATCCGCCGAGCTAGCAATACTTCGTAACGATACCGCAAATCCACAGCAACCGGGAGCGGCAAGATTTACCTAGCTAGTCTTGGATTTAAGAGTCCACTCAGGGGAAAGAGCTATGCTGTCCGCGGCGCCGCACAATCGTCTTCGCTACGTAATCGCCCTCGCGGTCGCCGTCGTTGTCGGCTGGGCCTTTACCGGTGACGCGACCGCCCAGTCGGGCGGCGGCGGCGCCATGCCGATGCAGCCCAAGCAGATGTCGCCCGCAGCCGGAGGCCCATCGCATGACCATCATGGCACCAGTTCCACCGACCCCATGATCTCGGCGTACCAGGCCGTCAACGAAAAGATGCACCGCGACATGATGATCACTTTCACTGGTGATGCCGATCGCGACTTTGTTGCCGGGATGATCCCTCACCATCAGGGAGCCATCGACATGGCAGAGGTCGTCCTGAAGTACGGCAAGAATCCAAAAATCCGCACGCTCGCCCAAGAAATCATCGTGGCCCAGAATAAGGAAATCGCATTGATGAAGGCGTGGCTTGCAAAATACTCTAGATGAAACAGAGTAATTCGACTGACTTCTCACTGTCGAATATGTCGCTCATCGATTGGCTACACGAATGTGGGCACGCGGCCTTGGAACTGGCCGCGCTCACCTCATCGGGATTTCTCCATGTGGTGCTCCATGTCGTCATCTATGGAACACCCGCCATCCTGTTCATCTCCCTGATCTGGATCGCCTTCGCTCTCCGGGCGAGGGTCAACGCGCGGAGGGCGCTCAGGGGAAGTCCCGACGAAGACCTGCATTGTGCGCACGCCGTCGGCCTGAGCGACGGCATCTTCACGCTGATCTTGCGCCGAACGCGCGTCCGCCAAGCCGTATTGCTGGTCATTGCCGCGGCCGCGATGCCGACGCTCTATCTGACGCTGGAGATCCCGAAACACATCGTCAATCATGCCATCGCCTCGGCGAGCGAGGTTATCGAGATCGACGATGTCGCCTTCACCCAGGTCGAGTTCCTGGTCGTCCTTTGCTTTCTCTATCTGGCGAGCCTGCTGGCGAACGGATCGATCAAGTACTGGCTGAACGTTTACCAGGGGCGGGTCGGCGAACTGCTCATCAGGCGTCTGCGACTCATGGTCTACCGTGGATGGCGACGCAACGGCCGGCCGGGCGGACAGGCACAACTCATCCCGATCATCGTTCAGGAGGTGGAACCGGTCGGCGGGTTCGCCGGCGAAGCGTTCGTCACGCCGGTGTTCCAGGGAGGGTCGTTCCTGACTCTGCTTGCCTTCATGTTGATCCAGGATCCGGTGCTGGGGGGAGCAGCCCTGATGATGCTGCCGATCCAGCTTGTCGTTATTCCTCCCCTGCAGCGCAGGATCAACGATCTGAACCGAGCCCGCGTCCGCGAGGTCAGGCATCTGGGCGGCCTGCTCGGCGAAAGCCAACCTTCCGCTGAGACACGGTTGCGTCACCTACAACAGATGTTTACGAGCGTTCGCCACGTTCAGGAGCTCCGTTTTCGCATCTTCAAAAAAAAGTTCCTTATGAAGTCGTCCATCAATTTTCTGAACAACCTCGTCCCGTTCTTCTTTTACCTCATCGGCGGCTACCTGGTCATTCAAGGTCAAATAAGCTTCGGCGCACTGGTTGCGGTATTGGCCGCGCATAAGGATTTCTCAGCGCCCCTACGGGAACTTCTAATGTATTATCAAGTCAAAGAGGATGTTCGCGTCCGCTACCGAGAGATGCAAAAGTTTGTTGCCGGCGTGGCTGTTCAACATCCGCCCGGCCCGGATCGAGATCCATTATATGTGATCGATTCTCCTCTTGCCATCGTCTCACCTTCGAAATGATAGGACTCGGAATTTTTGCCATTTCAGAAAAGATGATCGTATACAGAGCTTTATCGGTTGTGCGCAGATCTGCGCCAGCGAAAACGTGGTCTTGTTAGTGCCGCCGATCAGCTCGATGGGCGTGCCCCGACCTAGAAGCGATCGCCATCTTGAACCGATTGAAAACAAACCAGAAAAAACAGCGAAGGTTAGATCCCGGTTCCTTTCGCTCCGCCACGAGATCTCGGAAAGAGGCGCACTGGCAATAGGTTAGAGGGGTAGCGTTCGGGCCTGCCCGCCATCTTACCCGCCTTCATGATCGCGTTGGCGCCCTCATGCGGCTTCGGGAACACCGTCGGCAGGATCGATCCGCCAGCAGCTGGCATCCCGCATCGCTTCGGCCAGCACCGCACGCGAGAACCAGTCGATAACCGCCACCAGATAAGAAACGCCTGCGGCCAATCGGAATGTACATAATATCGGCCGCCCACATATCGGCCGCCCACACCTGGTTCGGCCGGTCGATCACCACGTCGCGCAGCAGATCGGGATAGATTCTGTGCCCCGACGCCGGCAGGATCCGCATGCCCACGCCGCCCACGCGCGACCGAACCGTACCGGCCGGAACGCACTCCCCAAGAACGTACCCCCAGGAACACGCTGATCATCAGCCGTCCGCCGTGACGATGCCGCCTGCGTCCCCCCGGCGAAACCTTCGGCCCTCTCAGAACGTTATTGTTTTCAAACGACTGATGCCCTTGGCGCGCCTTGCTGCCGGAGTTTCCGAGCCGGCTGCCGACTTTGGCACTGTTCGTGCGTTTCCGTCCTCGTCGCCAGTTCATCAAGTCAATGTCGCTGAGGCAGCCAATAACGGGGTTGTTTTCGGCAGGGAGATATCCGTCATGCCAATGGTCTTGCTAGAATGCGACCAGGACATTCCTGAGCGCGAACGACACATATACTTCAAGGCGCCGGGCGAGGATTCGCGCGACTACCTCCCGGCAGCCAATGCGCCGACGATCCCTGGCACCCTCTCCGAGCGCGGATGCTCTTTCTGCGGCGCCAAGCTCGTGATCGGCGGCGTGCTGAAGGACACCATCCAGATGATCCACGGCCCCCTCGGCTGCGCCTACGACACCTGGCACACCAAGCGCTACCCGAGCGACAACGGCCACTTCCAGCTCAAGTACAGCTGGTCCACCGACATGAAGGAAAGCCACATCGTCTTCGGTGGCGAGAAGCGTCTCGAGAAGTGCATGCACGAGGCTTTCGATGCCATGCCCGAGATCAAGCGGATGGTCGTCTACACCACCTGCCCGACGGCGCTGATCGGCGACGACGTCAAGGCGGTGGTGAAGAAGGTGACCGCGGCGCGGACCGACGTCGACATCTTCACCGTCGAATGCCCCGGCTTCGCCGGCGTCAGCCAGTCGAAGGGCCACCACGTGCTCAACATCGGCTGGGTGAGCGAGAAGGTCGGCACCGTCGAGCCGGAGATCACCAGCGAGTACACCATCAACTTCATCGGCGACTACAACATCCAGGGCGACACCGACGTCCTGCAGCGTTACTGGGACCGTCTGGGCATCCAGGTGATCGCCCACTTCACCGGCAACTCGACGTACGACGCCTGCCGCTCAATGCACCGGGCAAAGCTGAACGTCGTCAACTGCGCCCGGTCGGCCGGCTACATCGCCAACGAGCTGAAGCGGCTCTACGGCATTCCGCGGCTCGACATCGACAGCTGGGGCTTCAACTACATGGCGGAAGCGATCCGCAAGGTCGCGTCGTTCTTCGGCCTCGAGGAAAAGGCCGAGGAATTGATCGCCGAGGAGACGGCGAAATGGAAGCCGCAGCTCGACTGGTACAAGGAGCGCCTCCAGGGCAAGAAGATGGCGATCTGGACCGGCGGTCCGCGCCTCTGGCACTGGACAAAGGCAGTGGAAGACGACCTCGGCGTCGAGGTGGTGGCGATGTCCTCGAAGTTCGGCCACGAGGAAGACTTCGAGAAGGTGATCGCCCGCGGCCGCAACGGTACCTACTACATCGACGATCCGAACGAGCTCGAATTCTTCGAGATCATGGACAAGGCGAAGCCGGACATCATCTTCACCGGGCCCCGCGTCGGCGACTTGGTGAAGAAGCTGCACATCCCGTATGTCAACGGCCACGCCTACCACAACGGTCCCTACATGGGCTTCGAGGGCTTCGTGAATATGGCCCGCGACATGTACAACGCCACCCATAACCCGCTGTTTCGTCTCGCTGCGATCGACATCCGCGATGATCGCGCCCTGCTGGTTGAGGAGGCGGCGTGATGGGCAGCAAGGTGGACGACCTGTTCGACTACGTACAGGAGCGCTGCCTGTGGCAGTTCCATTCCCGCACCTGGGATCGCTCGGAGAACATTGACGGCATCATCGGCAAGGCGATCGATCTCCTTGCCGGCCGCGAACCGGCTGCCGATACCCCGGCCGAGCGTTGCTTCGTCGCCGACGCGAAGGTCATGGTCGCCGACTTCCGGTCGCGCTTTCCCTGGATCAGGGAGGCCAGCGAGACGGAGGTCACCGAGGTTCTCGGCGGCCTGCGCGACCGGCTCACCGATCTCGCCATCACCAGGTCGCGCAATCACGAACTGACCCACACCCTCTACTAGCCGCCCTCGGCGCGGGGCGGCCCGATGCCGTCCCGCGCCGACCCGGGCGCCCCTGTTCGAAGAGAGGCTTCACCCATGACCTGCACCATCGAGAGCAAGGAGCGGGGCGGCATCATCAACCCGATGTACACCTGCCAGCCGGCCGGCGGCCAGTACGCCAGCATCGGTGTCAAGGATTGCATCCCGCTCGTCCACGGCGGCCAGGGCTGCACGATGTTCGTGCGCCTGCTGTTCGCCCAGCACTTCAAGGAGAACTTCGCCGTCGCGTCGAGCTCAGTGCATGAGGAAGCCGCGGTGTTTGGCGGCACCAAGCGCATCGTCGAAGGAGTCGAGGTGCTGGCCCGCCGCTATCCCGAACTCCGGGTCATCCCGATCATCACCACCTGCTCGACGGAAGTGATCGGCGACGACATCGAGGGGACGATCACCGCCTGCTACAAGATGTTGGCGAAGGAATTCCCCGGCCGGACGATCCACCTCGTTCCGGTACACACGCCGAGCTTCAAGGGCAGCCAGGTCAGCGGCTACGACGAGGCGGTCAAGTCGCTCGTCAAGACGCTGGCGAAGAAGGAGCAGCCTGCGGGCAAGCTCAACGTCTTCCCCGGCTGGGTCAATCCCGGCGACGTCGCCGAGCTCAAGTTCTATCTGGACGAGATGGGTGTCGACGGGACGATCCTGATGGACACCGGCCGCTTCGACTCGCCGATGCTGCCGGACAAATCGCTGCAGACCGAGGGTTCGACCACCGTCGAGGACCTGCAGGGCACGGCGAACGCCATCGGCTCGATCGCCCTCGCCCGCTACGAGGGCGCCGGCGCCGCCGACTACCTGAAGAACGAGTTCGGCGTCCCCTGCATTCACTCGCCGACGGCGTACGGAATCGCCAATACCGATACGCTGCTGCGCAACATCAGCCAGCTCACCGGCAAGCCGATTCCGGAATCACTGGTTTGGGAACGCGGCCGGGCGCTGAACGCGCTCACCGACCTCGCGCACATGTTCTTCGCCGACAAGAAGGTGGCGATCTTCGGCCACCCCGACATGGTCATCGGCCTCGCCCAGTTCTGCATGGAAGTAGAGATGAAGCCGGTGCTGCTGCTGTTCGGTGACGACAACGGCCGCTACAAACGCGACCCCCGCGTCGCCGAGCTGAAGAAGGCGAATCTCGACTTCGACATGGAGATCGTCTGCAACGCCGACCTTTGGGAACTGGAGCGGCGGATCAAGGAGAAGACGATCGAGCTCGACCTGATCATGGGGCATTCGAAGGGCCGCTACATCGCCATCGACGCCAACATCCCGATGGTCCGGGTGGGCTTCCCCACCTTCGACCGCGCCGGCCTGCAGCGGCATCCGACGATCGGCTACCGCGGCGCGATGCAGCTGGGCGAGACCATCGCCAACACGTTGTTTGCGCACATGGAATACACCAAGGACCGGGAATGGATTCTCAACACTTGGTAGCGGCGGCGGGTCTGGGCGGCCGCTGAGGCGCCGCCCGGGCCGCTCCCCGGCAGTTTTCTGCAAACCCACCAGCGCCGATGCGGGGCCGATGCCGTGGTCCTGAACGGGGAGCGTATGTCCCGCCGGCGCCGATCGCGAGGAGAGACGACCATGCTGGACACGGCAACAACCATGCCGACCACCGCGTTCCCTGGCCACCTAAAGGTCGCGTTCACCACCAATAGTCTGCTCAGCGTTGACGCTGACTTCGGCACCGCGCGCCAGTTCGTCTTCTACGAGGTTAGCGCCGAGGCAACCGCCTTCGTCGACTGCGTCCAGTTCAAGGACCGGCCGCGCGGCGGCGGCGAAGGCGGCGGCGGCGGCGAGAAGAAGGGCGGCGGGCGCTGCTGCGGCGGTGCACCCGCACCCGCCGTCGGCAGCAGCATCGACGCGCGGATCGAGGCGCTGCGCGGCACTGGCCTGCTGTTCACGCTGGCGATGAGCGATCCGCAGTCGGTGCGCGTGGCCGATCTCGGCGTTTTCCCGGTGAAGCTGGCTGGGGCGCGCAGCATCCTCGAGGCGGTCGACCGGCTGCAGGAGATGCTGCGGGGCACGCCGCCCTTGTGGCTGCAGCGGGCGATGCGCGGTTCTGCCGCCCTCGACGCCGTCGCCTGATCGTTCTTCTGCCCGCGGACGAAGGAGGCGGCGATGATCGCGGCCAGGTCGAGCGCCGACAACGTGGTGCCGTTCCAGCCGCTGTGGCGTCCGGCGGTCACTCTCGACGGGTGCAGCGTCCGCCGCGGCTCGCGCGTGGTGCTGCGGGAGATCGCCTGCACCATCCCGGCGCGAGCGATTACCGCCGTGGTCGGCCCGTCGGGCGCCGGGAAGAGCACCTTTCTCGGCGTGCTCAACGGGCTGATCCCCTCGCTGGGCGGGGCGGTCGAAGTCACCGGCCTCGGCCGGCTCGACCAGCCGGCAGTGCTACGGGAACACCGCCGGCGCACCGCCACGATCTTTCAGGAGCACGCACTGATCGACCGGCTGACGGCGATGGAAAACGTGCTCCTCGGCCTCGCCGACCGGCGCCATCCGCTGTCGCTCATGCCCTGGCCGGTGGAACACCGCCGCCACGCCGCCGAAGCCCTGGCACGGGTCGGGCTGTTGTCACGCGCCCATGACCGCGCCGGCCGGCTCAGCGGCGGCGAGCGCCAGCGTGTCGGCTTTGCCCGCGCCCTCGTCCGCCGGCCGCGGCTGCTGCTGGCGGACGAACCCTTTTCCGCGGTGGACCCGGCACTGGTGCGCCACCTTGGCGACGTACTGCGCCGCGCCGTCGCCGCCGACGGGGTCACCCTCGTCATCGTCCTGCACCAGATCGAGCTCGCGCGCGCGGTCGCTGACCGGATTCTCGGCCTCGCCGAGGGGCGGATGCGCTTTATCGGCGCGCCGGATGAGTTCGGCGCCGCGGAGCAGGCCCGGCTGTTTCGCCCCAATCGAAGACCAAAGGAGAAGGAAGAATGTCATGCGTAAGTTTCTGTCGGGCATTGCCATGAGTGCTCTCATCGCCACCGGTGCGTCGACCGGCCAGGCGGAAGAGCGCCCCGACAAGCTCACCATCGGCCTGTTGCCGGGCGAGTCCGCACCGACCGTCATGCGGATCAACGAGCCGCTGCGCGCATACCTGCAGACCCGGCTCGGCCTGCCTGTCGAAATCGTCGTCGGCGCCAACTATGCCGCCACCGGCGAGGCGCTGCGCTTCGGTCGGCTCGACATCGCCTATCTCGGCCCCGTGACCTACATCCTGCAGAGCCGCCGTGCCAAGCTGGAGCCGTTCGCCCGGCCGACGCACGCGGATGTCGGCCCCACCTTCCAGGCGGTGGTGATCGTCCCCGCCGACAGTTCGACACAGACCCTCGCCGACCTTAAGGGCAAGGAGGTGGCGTTCGGCGATCCCGCGTCAACGTCCGGAACTTGGGTGCCGCGCTACATGCTGCTGGAGGCGGGCCTCGTCTCCGGGCGCGACTACACGCTGCGTGTGCTCGGCGCCCATGACGCGGTCGCGATGGCGGTGGCCAACCGCAAGGCAGATGCCGGAGGGCTCAGCATGCCGATCTACAACCGGCTGATCCGCGAGCAGAAACTGGACCCGGCTACGGTTCGGGTGCTAGCGGACTCGCCGCCGATCCCGGAATACATGTGGACGTTCCGCGAAGGGCTCGAGCCGGCGTTCAAGGAGGAGATCCGCCAGGCGTTCCTCGACGTCACCGACCCGGCGGCGCTGCAGGTGTTCCGCGCCGTCGCCTTCATTCCGGCGGTCGATTCCGACGTCGACCGGGTGCGACTCTGGATCGAGGCGATTGGCAAGTCGGCCCCGGGAGCGGTTCCCGAGCCATGAGCACCGCCAGCTTCTCACAGGACAATGACGTTGCGGCCGTTCTCGCGGACGGCCGCAGCCGCCTTCTCCGCCGAAACCTCCAAACGGCGGCGCTGCTGGCGATCGTCGCCGCCTCCTTCGCCTACACCGGTGCCTTCGATGCGCCCCGCTACGAGGACGCGCTGCAAACGCTCATCACGCTTGCCGGTGACGCCATGCCCCCCGACTTCAGCCGCTGGCAGGGCTGGGGGCGTCCGCTGATCGAGACGGCCGCCACCGCCGTTGCCGGCACGGCGTTGGCCGCAACCCTTGCGCTGCCGCTCGGTATCGTTGCAGCGGGGAAGTGGGCGCCGCGACCGGTGTGTCTCGCGGCACGCCTCGCTCTCAACACCGCCCGCTCGATCCCCGACCTGATCTGGGGGGTGATCTTCGTCGCCGCCGTCGGCTTCGGCCCGCTGCCGGGGGTGTTGGCGCTCGCCGCCCATTCCACCGGCATGCTGGGGAAGTTCTACGCCGAGATCCTCGAGCATGCGGACCCGGCGCCGGGCGACGCGCTACGCAGCCAGGGCGTCTCGCGGCTCGGCGTCCTGAGATTCGCGGTGCTGCCGCAGGTGTTGCCGCGGCTGGCCGACGTCACCCTCTATCGCTGCGAGCATAACCTCCGCGCCGCGACGGTGCTGGGCGTCATCGGCGCCGGCGGCCTGGGGCAGGAGATCGTCACCGCCTTCCATCTGTTCGAATACCGCGAGGCGTCGGCGCTGCTCCTCGTCATGCTGGCGCTGGTGACGGCGATCGGCGGGCTGAGTGATCACCTTCGGAACCGCTTCCTGCGCGGCGACTGAACCGTCCCCGCTGTCAATCGGGCAGATCGCCGATCGAGGTGATGAGCTCGTATCTCTCGCCCATGCCCGCACCGACGGCGCCGGCGCCGGCAACCCGCGCAGCGGAGCCGGCTTTGGCGACCGCGTACTCGACCCACGGCAGGCCGCCGCAACAGATCGCGAGGCTCACTTCGTTGAGCAGGTCGACGATGTCGTGCCCCTCGTCGACGATGATCGGCTGGATGCCCGCCAGCATCAGGCGGCGGATTGCCGAAGCGCCGATGTTGGCAGCGTAGACAGCGGTGCAGTCCTTCAGAAATTCAAGCTTGGCGGCAAGCTTGTCCTGCGCCGTGTTTTCCAGCCCGGCGCGGATGCTGGTGCCGGTCGGATCGGCCTTCACGAACTGGCCGACGCCGACGAGATCCGCCCATCCGGCCGAGACATCGTAGACGACGAGGCTGTCGGCGCCGCCAAAATGCAGGTTGACCCGCGCGCGGTCGTTCGACGCAAAGGCGATCTTCAGCATGCGGTTTCCCTCCAGTCGTCCGCCGCGCGGTAGCGGGAGCGGTAGGGCGCAACCAGCTGCCGGCCTGCGGTCAACACGTTGGCGAAGTCGAACAGCGCCTGGCGGCTGCCGCGGTAGCCGACCCAGGTGCGCGCGTGGCCGCCGAAGTGGTCGTGCTGCGGGAAGCCGGCACGCAGCAGCGGCACGCCGAGGCGGGCTGCTGTCTGCACCGCGTGCGAGTTGGCGATGACGAGGTCGAGACCGCGGGTCCGCACGCTGTCTTCCAGATCCTCCAGGTCGCCGACGGCGATGCGGTCAACCGGCAGGTCGGCAAGCAGCGGGGACGGCGCAGAGGCAACCGCCGCCACGACTTCGGCGCCCATGCCGACGAGGAAGCGGATCAACTGGCTTAGCAGATCCGGATCGGCGGCGACGGCGACGCGCGCTTCGCCCAGCGCGAAGTGACAATCGACCATCGCGTCCATCAGCTGCGCGCGCTGGCGCTCGATGCTTCGCGGCACCGGCCGGCCGCTGATCCGGCGCAAGGCATCCGTGAAGGCGTCGTACGCGTCGAGCCCCATCAATCCGGCGAACCGGAGGTCGGGAACGCCAGTTCGTGCCTTGAGCACGTCGGCGGCGCGGCCGAGGGACGAGCCGATCACCAGCGTGGCAATGGAGGCGCCCATTCGGGCGATGGCGGCCCGCGTCGTGCCGCCGTAGGTGAGGGTTGAGAAACCGATCTCGGTAAGGTGTCCGTCGAGCGAGGACGCCAGGTCCGGAAGCATTAGCGCATCGAGCCCGAACGCCCCGATCCACTCATGAAGCGCTTCCGCGTCGCCGGTCGTCAGCATCGGCGATGCGAGCACGTTGACCTGCCGCAGGCGGCCGGTGCTCCGTTCGGTCGTCGGGACCAGCGCGCCGATGATCGCCTCAAGCGCGTCGGCGAAGCCGGTTTCCAGGCCGCCGCCGGCATCGGGGGCATTGACGGGGATGATCGAGACCGGCGAGAACGCTGGATGGGCCGTCCGGAAAGCCCTCAGGGTGCGCGGAATATCCGCCCCTTGCGCTTCTGCGATGCCGGTGGTGATCAGGCCAATGACGTCCGGGCCGTCCTTCTCGCAGATGGTGCGCAGCGCCTCGACCACGTTGTCGTCGGCGCCGAGGACGACAGTGAGCTGCTCCATCGCCGTCGTCTGCAGCGCAATCGGCTCGCGGAAGTGCCGCATGAAAAACAACTTCGAAAGCGCCGTGCAGCCGCGAGCGCCATGCTCCAGCGGCATCGCCCGGTCGATCCCGAGAAAGGCGAGTGACGCGCCCATCGCCGGACTGACCTTCAGCGGACGGACGGCGAGCGGTTTGCCGGAAAGTACGACCTGGGCCATGCTCAGAGTCCTTCAACCTGGCGGGAAAGAC
This sequence comes from Defluviicoccus sp., assembly GCA_029624735.1. Classification (GTDB taxonomy): domain Bacteria; phylum Pseudomonadota; class Alphaproteobacteria; order Rhodospirillales; family Defluviicoccaceae; genus Defluviicoccus. Next base: position 25,956 of record JARSSM010000003.1, read on the forward strand.
CGTGGTCGTTGCGCCCGTCCCAGCGTGGTCGTGCGCGCACCTGCTCCCACACCGGGCTCTCGGCTGACACCGCCACCTGGCGGGCGAACTCGATGATCCCGGCGTAGCCGGCAAAGCCGATGTCCCGGACGTGATCGAGGTCGAGAAATGGCACCCGCGCCTTCAGTGCCGGGTAGATATAGCGGTCGCCGGCGGCGAGGATGTCCGCTCCGTAGGCGTCGAAGGCGCGCAGCAGCGCGGTCTGGTCGTTGTCGTCGATCATCCGGGCGTCCGGCCCCATCAAGGCTCGAATGCGCGCCTTGTCCTCTTCGGTGGATTTCTCGGTGCCGGTGGCGACGACGGTGAGGCCCAGATCCTGCATCGCCGAGATCACCGACCACGACTTGAAGCCGCCGGAGAAGATCAGCACCCGTTTACCGGCGAGCCGCCGGCGATAGGAGGCTAGCGCTGCCTCGGCTCCCGCCTCCTCGCGGACGATCAGCGCTTCCGTTCGCGCCGCCAGATCGGGGTCGTCCAGCACGCGGGCAAAATCGCGCAGCGCCTGCGAGGTATCGGCCATGCCGTAGAAGCTGCCCTCGAAGAACGGCGTACCCCAGCGCTCCTGCATGCCTCGGGCGACGCTCAGCATCGCCTTCGAGCAGACGACCATGTTCGCTTCCGCCCGGTGCATCCCCTGCAAGTCGCGAAAGCGGGCATCGCCGGTCAGCGTGCACAGGACGCGCAGGCCCAGTTCGTCGAGCAGGGGGGCGACGTTCCAGAACTCGCCACCAACGTTCCACTCGCCGATCAGGTTGACGTCGTGGGTCCGGATCCCCGGGCGCTGCGCCGCCTTTGGCACGGGGGCGGGCTCTGCCGTACCGATCACGTGCTTCAACAGCACGTCACCGGCGATGCGGTTGCCGAGATTCTTGTTGCCGTAGAAGCCGGCGCAGTCCACCGGCACCACCGGCACCAACCACCGCCGCCGGGCGCCGCGGGCGATCACGTCAAGATCTTCGCCGGACATGGCCGTGACGCAGGTGTTGTAGAGGAACACGGCCGCCGGACTGTAGCGTTCGATGACGTGGCCGATCGCCCCCAGCAGCCGCTCCTCGCCGCCGCCCATGATCACGTCCATCTCCGACAGGTCGGTGGTCAGGCCGATGCGGTAGAGTATCGAGCCGGAAGAACGGGAGCCGCGTGCATCCCACGAGCTGCCGGCGCAGCCGATCGGGCCGTGGACGATGTGCGCCGCATCGGTGATCGGCACCAGCGCGTTGCGCGCGCCGTCGAAACAGCAGCCGCCCTGCGTCGCCCCCGGCTTCGGCCGCGCGCAGCCGGACTTGCTCTTGCGGTTGTGGTCGCACGCCGGTTCGTTCTGCAGTGCCAGAATTTCATCTGCTCTCATCGCGGGGCTCCTGCGGCGGGTCGCCGTGACGGGCGCCGATGCTCGACAAAGGCGGGGTCGGCGGTGCGCTCGGCCAACGCCCGCGCCCAGGCGATTTCATCAGCCGTGAGCAGCGAGTCCCGGACCCGGTTGAACAGTGGGTTCAGGTAGCCGTCGAGATGGTTGAACAGGCGAGAGTGCCGCTTGACCGTGTTCTTGCGGAACCGCAGGCAGCCGTAACACGCCGCGGATCGGGCCGCGAAGGCGCCGGACGGAACCCGGTAGACGAGCGCAAAGATGCGAATGCCGGTCGCCAGCACTTCGCGAAAAGGCCGGAACCACCACGCCCGGCGATAGCAAAGGTGTTCCAGGCGGATGACGCAAACCTTGCAGGAGGCGTATTCGCGGCCGGGATGGGGTGCTGGAGCAGTGGAGCCGTTCATCGCGTCCCTCCATTCGATGCGGAAATCGTACCGTGGCGTACGATCCCGGCCGCTTCCGTACGCTCCGGTCGCGTCGAGAGGTGGCCCGCTGCGGCGATCGCCTTGCGCAGCCAGGGCGGTGGGTTGGTCGCCAGCATCGCCTGACAACGGGCGAGCAGTGTCGCGATCGGCTCGTCTCGCGGAACCGCGATCGGGTGAATGCCACGCTTCATCGCCGATGTGGCGGCGATGTCGCCGATGCGACGGGCAAAAACCAGATGGCAGGCGTCGATCGCCGCCATTCGCATCGCCACGCGCCCTTCGCACTTGTCCGGATTATCGTTGGCAGCCATGCACTTGCGGGGCATGGGGGAAAATTCGACAAGCCCGACCAGGCGGCTTTCGTCAGCGGCAACCTCATAGATCGCAAGTCTCGGCGTCCGGCCCAGCGGTGCGTCGACGAGGCCGCTGCCGCCGGTGGCGATGGCGACCCGAACCGCTGTCCGGCGTTCGCCACATGGATCGACGAGACGTATTGCTCGCTCGGCTTTCATGTTCATCACATCCACTTTCAAAGGAAAGAACTTGCTTCTACATTCAATAGGCAAGAACAGTGCCAAATAGAAGGCAGGTTCACTCTTTGCGGAATGTCCGATAATCAAGATTATACTGCACCATTCTCAACCCAAGGACGCGTCGCGTGAGATTGAGCTCTCTCGCCGCTTCGGTGGTGTTGCCTTTGTGTATCTTCAGTGCCTCAACGATCATCTCGTACTCGACCGCCCGGAGCTTGGCCTCGAGCCCGCAGCCGAAGCTGGTGCCCGACTCCACCGAGGTCTGCAGCGACGGCGGCAGGTGATAGCCATGGATGACGCCGTCGTCGGAGAGGATGACCGAGCGTTCGATCACGTTCTCGAGCTCACGCACGTTGCCCGGCCAGTGGTAGCTCATCAGCATGTCGAGAGCGGGGGTCGAGATGCGCTTGACATCCTTGCCGCTCTCGGCGGCAAAGCGCGCGACGAAGTGATCGGCCAGCGTGATGACGTCGCTGCCGCGATCACGTAAGGGCGGGATGGTGATCGGGAAGACGTTCAGACGGTAGAACAAGTCCTCACGGAACGTTCCGTCCGCGACCATCGCTTCCAGATCGCGGTTGGTGGCGGCGATGATGCGGAGCTCGACCTTGACGGCTCTGGTGCCGCCGATGCGCTCGAACGTGCGCTCCTGCAACACCCGTAGCAGCTTCGCCTGTACCGACAGCGGCAATTCGCCGACCTCGTCGAGGAAGACCGTGCCTTTGTCGGCCAGTTCGAACCGGCCCTTGCGCTGACCGGTGGCGCCGGTGAACGAGCCTTTCTCGTGGCCGAACAGTTCGCTTTCGACGATCGTCTCGGGCAGGGCGGCGCAGTTGAACTTGACGAACGGGCCGTCGGCGAACGGGCTGTTGTAGTGGATGGCGTTGGCGACCAGCTCCTTTCCCACGCCACTCTCGCCTAGGATCAACACGCTCGTTTTGGCCGGCGCGATCTTGCCGATGAGCTGGTAGACATCCTGCATCGGCTTGGAGTTGCCGATGATGTTGGAAGGCTTGAATTTCTGCTTCAGCGCGTCGTGCAGGCGGCGATTCTCGTTCTCCAGGTCCTTCCGCTCGATGTTCTCGACGAGATAGAGTTCGACGGCCGGGGCGATCATCGACGCAACGATCGCCAGGAACTCGAAGTCCTGTCGCAGCAGCCGGTTGTTCTCATAAACCCGCTCGGCGCAGATCGTCCCGAGGACGCGTCCGCCGTTGAGGATCGGCAGGCACAGGAACGAACAGTCCAGTTCGTCGTCGCCGGTGCGGCTGCCGGTGCGGTTGAGGAACATCGAGCTGTCGCGCAGCCGTGGCGCGACGATCGCCTTGCCCGACTCGACCACGGCGCCAATGATTCCCTCCCCCAGGGAGTAGATGCCGCGGGCTTTCTCCTCCTCGCTCAATCCGAAGCTCTCATGAATGAAGATCCGGCCGGCGTGTTGGTCGAATAGTGTCACCATGCCACGGACGATGCGCTGCCGCTGTTCCATGACTTCAAGAATTAAGGTCAGCGCATCGGCAAGGTCTTTGCTGTCGGCGATCACCCGAATGATGCGGTAGAGCGTCGGCAGCGTCTTGATCCGGCATTCTCCCGTCTGGCAGTCGGTGAACTCGCCGCCGATGTCATCCAGGTCCACCTCGAAGCCGCGGCGGATCGCATCATCCGCAGCGGCATCAAGCCTGCGGCCCCTGGGACCGCCGCCGTTGACCGCACCGTGGAGGTCGGCGACGGCGCGGGTCGATCCAGGCGCCAAAGGCGCGCGGCGACTGCGGACGGCTTCAGGATGGACGACGCAAGAGTAGTCGGGGGAAGCGGTACTCTGGCTCCACGCGGCCGGAACAGGAACGAAAACTGTGGTCCGGCGGGCCGCTTCGCCCTTCTGCCTCGGTGCACCCGTGGTCGGTGCTGATGCGACGAGGTCCGCGTCTCTCGTCCTCTTCATGTGAGACCTACCTGCGAGCGAGGAGCGCATTGCGGTGCTCCGCTGTGCCTGCTGTCTTCGGCTGCGGCGGTGTCAACAACGAAACGGCAGCACTGCCGTTTTCGGCCCGGTTCGACGTGCCGACGCCGACGTAGGCAAACTCGCCGAAACGCTCGAAGTTGCGCGGCTGGCCGCCGGAACCCACGGCGCGGGCGAGGCCCTCGACGTCAGGTACCCGCAACCCACCGAGAATCTCGATACCGTAACTATGAAGCCGCGGGCGCATGGGCGTCGCCGGAGCGATCAACGCCGCCGCTTGCACGGCGGTCCGATCGTCCGCTGGGTTCGGATGCCGCTTGGCGTTAACTGTCTCGCCGCTGTCAAGATCGAGCAGTTCGATCGGGTCGGCACATCCCTCGTCGCCGTCGTGGATTTGTCGATTGTTGACCTGAACGAAGCCGGAGATGCGGAAGCCGCGCTGCTTCAGCGTGAGCGCAAAGCGGGCGAGCAGGTCGTCGACATCGACGGAAGGATCGTGGACGACGACTCCGGGACGAATCCAGGGTGCTTTGACCGGTTCCATCGCGCCAGCAATTCCCGTGTTTCCCCGGCCGCCCGAAATTCTCGATCGGCCGCTGACCACCGATATGAATTAGCCTACATAACGCATCCCCCCAAGCACACGGTGTGCCAACTCCCGGCGCATCCGTAATGAGCCGGTAACCTGTTGCCCTGTATTGATTTTTTGTAAGCACAGGCCACTGCTCGATGCCGGCGAGCTCCTCAGCGTCGCGGAAGCATTGTCGGATTCTCAACGAGACGGCATGTTCGTTGCCGCGGGCAGCCTCACCGGCCCCTTCAGCCAGATGATCTCGGACTACTTTCAGGGGGAGAAGCAGCGGGTCGCGACGGTCTGGGGCCCCTCCGGAGTGTTGCGGGACCGACTTGAGCAAGGCGAAAGCTTCGATGTGCTCGCATCAGCAGCGCTGCCAATGGCCGAGGAGTTGACCGCGAAGCGGCTTGCGGGTCCAACCGTGCTGTTCGCCCGTAACGCTTTGTGTGCGGTCGGTCCGGAATACGGCATTACCCTTTCAACGCACGCGCCGCTCGAGGCGACGCAATTTGCGATGTACGTGCTATCCGGCCAGGGACAAAGAACCCTTCAGGAGTATGGTTTCATCCCGGTGTCGCTCCCGAAGCGGCAATGACCGCGACATCGCGCGCTGGAGCGGATTTCATGGTATCGACGCCGAACCGACGGCACCTCCGCTACGAGCCGGGCAGCCGGGGTCGTTGCGCCGTTCGGTCGCATCGTTAACCTCATCGACGAGAGGAAAAGGCCGATGAGTCAACCAGGGCTGAAGATCATCGTCAGCAGTCAGGATGGCCGCACGGTGAGCGGTCACGCGGGACAAACGAAGCAATGGCTGGTGTTTGAGACCGACAAATCGGGAACCCCCAGCCTCGCCGAGCGCATCGCGCTCACCCCCGCCCAGGTCTTCCATCGGTTCCAGGGACCTGGCCCGCATCCGCTCGACGGCGCCCACGTGCTGATTACCCGGTTCGCCGGCGAGGGGTTTGTCGCCAAGATGGGCAAGCGCGGTGTGAAGGTGCGGCAGACACGGGAAGCGGATGCCGTTAAGGCCGTCGCCGACTTTCTTGCAGGCAGGCTGGCGCCTCCGCCGTCCCGCCGGGTCATGTCGCTTGTCTGCAAGGTTCGCGACGCTTTCTCCCGGCACGGTTGACCATTTGCCCCTGCACCCGCGGCGACGGAGAGATCACTCTTCGTCCGCCGCAACCGCGCAACCCGCCGCGGAGTGATGGTGACGGGTCGCTTTCGGCCCGGCCCTCCCGGCGCAGCCCTCCTTGCCGGGCGACATTTCCGAGCCAAGGCCGATCCATTCAGCGATGAGCTCCGGCTCCCAGCCGGCGCGGCGTTCACCACCCGCTTCCATCAACGGACGCCGGATCAGCGCCGGATCGTCGAGCAGCAATGTCATCGCCTCGACGGCTGTCAGGCCCTCCGGGACGATCTCGCCACTCTTCACGCGCACGGCTGACCGGTTGAACCAGCCGGCGACCTCCCGTTCACCGAAGAAGGAGCGGAGACGGTCCGCCGTCCAGGCTTCGGAGAGCAAGTCCCGTACGACCACGTCGTGGCCGGATGCCTGCAGCACGCGCAGTTGGCGCGCATTTCCCTTGCAACCCGGTTTCATGTAGAAAATGACCTGCACCATGATTTCGAAACCCTCTGTCGCTTTCGGGGGACGGTCTCTGAAGCCAGCTCGGCGTAACCGAGGGACAAGACGTCGCTCAGCGACCGGTGTCCGGACGAGAGAGCAAAATGCGTGCCGGCGTTGGCCCGTCCCTCGGTAACGAATGACACCTTCCGGCTTCGGCAGCCGATGTTAGTATCAAGTTCGCATTATTGCGGCGCTGATCCCCGCCGGCCCAGGAAGCGACGGCCATGTCATTGAAGCATCTGCAAACCGTCGTCGGTTTCCGCAGCGAGGACGGCATCGAGATCAGCGATCAGCGCATTCGCCTCCTTGAAGCCATCGATGCTCTGGGGTCCATCTCTGCCGCTGCGCGAACCGTCGGTCTGACCTATCGGGGCGCCTGGGACGCGGTCGCGGCGATCAACCAGATTGCCGAACAGCCTCTCGTTTTCGGGCGCACAGGCGGCCGGTCGGGCGGCGGAGCATCGCTGACCGGCGATGGCCGCCGCTTCCTCAGAGCTGTGCAGTTGATCAGGCGCGAGTTGCACCGCCTCGCACATACCGTCAGTATCGAACTCGGGTCCGATGTGATGGTCCCTGCCCTCTCCTGGCGGCATTTCATGCGTACAAGCGCCCGCAACATGCTGTTGTGTACCGTGGCCGAGGTCAAGCACGGTGCGGTAAACGCCGAGATCCTGCTGAACGTCGCCGAGGGCATCAAGCTCGTCGCGATCATTACCGAAGAGAGCGTCAAGAACCTCGAACTGGCGGCTGGAAAGGAGGTCTTTGCGCTCGTCAAGTCGAGCTTCGTCCTGCTCGCCCCGGCGGGGGAGGTCGGCCGAACATCGGCGCGCAACGTTCTGGTCGGTACGGTGGCGCGGCGCGAGGATGGCGCGGTCAACAGCGAGATCATCATCGATATCGGCGGCGGCAAGTCGATCGCCGCGATCATCACCAAGGAAAGCGCGACGACTCTCGGCTTCAAGGTCGGTGACCGCGCCGCCGCGCTGATCAAGGCCTCGCACATCATCCTCGCGATTGACTAGAGCGGTTTCCGATCAATCTGGGTCATAGCCGCACGAGCTGAAGGAGTGGGCGCATTCGGCGGCTTGGAAGATGCCAGCGAGTTGGCCGCTGAGGTCCCAAAGGCCGGCGACGGTCCACTCTGCGGCCTTTCGAAGCATGGCCTTGAGGCGGGCGAAGGCCTTTTCGATCGGGTTGAAGTCGGGGCTGCAGGGCGGCAGGAACATGATTGTTGTGCCGGCGGCTTCGACCAGTACGCGGGGAGGCTTATTACCGATATGTCATCAAACGGGATTGTTACGCTGCTTCAATGAGGCCGCGGCATTACTGCCGCGGGAGGCCTTCTAGGAGCCTGGCCAAGCCCTGGTGTTTCGCCGCGCTTCAATGAGGCCGCGGCATTACTGCCGCGGGAGGCGGCATGGAGCGCCTTCATCCGCTCGCGGTTGCGTGCCTGGCTTCAATGAGGCCGCGGCATTACTGCCGCGGGAGGCATCGAGCAGTGGTCGGAAGTGACCACGCCGCCGTCCTCGCTTCAATGAGGCCGCGGCATTACTGCCGCGGGAGGCATCAGTCGATGACGCCGGAGTTCGGCCAAGAGCTCGACGCTTCAATGAGGCCGCGGCATTACTGCCGCGGGAGGCCGGCGCACTTCGACGCGCGTGCTGTTCCTGGACGTGAGCTTCAATGAGGCCGCGGCATTACTGCCGCGGGAGGCAAGACGGTCGCCTGGGTGGGGTCGATTCGCTGGTAGCGCTTCAATGAGGCCGCGGCATTACTGCCGCGGGAGGCCCGCGAGGGCAAGGTGGTGCCGGCGATGGACGAGTTCCTGCTTCAATGAGGCCGCGGCATTACTGCCGCGGGAGGCATATTAATATGCCGATGATTTTAGATGTTGATCATATGGCTTCAATGAGGCCGCGGCATTACTGCCGCGGGAGGCTCGAGACCCGGATGACATCGCGCAAAGCCTGCAGGCGGCTTCAATGAGGCCGCGGCATTACTGCCGCGGGAGGCGGGCGCGGGCCGCGAAGGCTCGCCAGCACCTTCTCGAGCTTCAATGAGGCCGCGGCATTACTGCCGCGGGAGGCTCCAGTATTTAACTTGAAAGTAGCTACCACCATCAATGGCTTCAATGAGGCCGCGGCATTACTTCCGCGGGAGGCGTATGGCTTTGGCAACCTTGGCCGTTATTGGGTAGAAGCTTCAATGAGGCCGCGGCATTACTGCCGCGGGAGGCTGGGCCGGCACACGCAATGGCTGGACCGGGTCTCGGCTTCAATGAGGCCGCGGCATTACTGCCGCGGGAGGCGCCCCGAAGCGCCATACATCTACGACGGCGTGTTCTCCACGCTTCAATGAGGCCGCGGCATTACTGCCGCGGGAGGCGCGTCGGCAAGACCGCCAAGAGCGTGGCGAACGCGGCTTCAATGAGGCCGCGGCATTACTGCCGCGGGAGGCATCGATGCTGGCAAGCCAGAGGTTGCCGAGGCTTTCGAGGCTTCAATGAGGCCGCGGCATTACTGCCGCGGGAGGCAACTGACGGCAATCGTATACCACAATCCGGTTCCGAAATTGCTTCAATGAGGCCGCGGCATTACTGCCGCGGGAGGCACTTCTGCCCGAAGTCGGGCGGAGCGTTCCTCACAACGCTTCAATGAGGCCGCGGCATTACTGCCGCGGGAGGCTTGTCCGTGGACGTGGTGACCGGGGCGTAGGTGACGCCGCTTCAATGAGGCCGCGGCATTACTGCCGCGGGAGGCCAATTCCCGATGAGCGGTGACGGCGTACCAACGACGCTTCAATGAGGCCGCGGCATTACTGCCGCGGGAGGCCGGATAGAAGCAGCGATCAAACGCCCCTCATCTACGGGCTTCAATGAGGCCGCGGCATTACTGCCGCGGGAGGCGGCCGCTCACACACAGCGAGTGGGAGTCCGCGACCAATTGCTTCAATGAGGCCGCGGCATTACTGCCGCGGGAGGCCAAGACAATCGGCGGCACTTGCACGATCGAAATCTAGCTTCAATGAGGCCGCGGCATTACTGCCGCGGGAGGCGTGCGTGCGTGTGTGGCTGCGGGCACTTGATCTCGACGCTTCAATGAGGCCGCGGCATTACTGCCGCGGGAGGCAGCCGGCTTGCAACCTTCGGAACTCTAATGGATTGCGGTGACGATTGCGAGCGCTGCGGCGGCGCGTCCAGCAAAGCGGAAACCTGATCACCTTCTGTTTCCCTGACGATGTCCAAGAGCGCCAATCTGCCAATAGTATACCACATGCGAGCGGTGACCGGTGATTCTTCATCATTGGAGCGCTCGCAGCGGCGCCGCGGCGTTCAGACAATGATGGGTTCCCGACTGACGGGGGCATACGTTTTCCCCATGCTCTCTACCCGCAATTCTACCCGCTCGACACTGCCGAGGTCGAGGATCAGCACGTGGTCCTGGTTGTGGTTGATGACCTCGTTGATCGCCGCCGCCAGCTCGGCACGGCGTCTGCGCGTCAGCCGGCACTGAAACACCGAAAGCTGCAGCCATTCGCCGTAGCCGTGCATCAGCTTGAACAGCCGGCGCCAGCGGCGCGGTTCGCCGATGTCGTAGGTGACGATGTAGATGCGCTCGTCGAAGGCAGGACCGGGCATCGGTTCACCGGGTCAGGAATTGCGGATATTCAGGAATCTCGCCCAGCAGGTGACGGCCCAGGAGGCGGGCCTGCAGCTCGATAATCCGCCGATAGCTGGCGCGATACTCGAAGATCGGATGCGTCGCCTCCTGGCTTAAGCGCCGCTCGAAGGCAGCGATGAACCGCTTGCGGCCCTCGGCTTTCAAGGCGACGCTGCCGGCGGCGCGAAGAAAGTCGCCGGCTTGCACCTCGCCGTTGTTGATCGCCTGGATGACGGCGGACTCGGCGATCAACGGCCGGAACGGCTCCATCAGATCGAGGGCAAGCGCCGGCCGACCGTAGCGCGGCTGGTGATAGAAGCCGCGGTAGGGATCGAGACCGACCGCCGAGATTGTCACGGTGATGGTGCGCACCAGCAAGGTGTAGGCGAAGGAGAGCAGCGCGTTGACCGGATCGGCCGGCGGCCGGCGGTTGCGCTGAGCGAAGTCGAAGGTCGGATCGTCCGGACTGCGCTTGAGCATGCCGGCGAAGTGGCCGAAGTAGATGGCAGCGGCATTGCCCTCGATACCGAGAAGTTCGGGCAAGGCCGCCGCATGCTGGGCACGCTCTGCGTGGCGCTTCAGGTCGGCCAGTGCCTGCTCCGGAGGCGGCGCCTCGCGCCAGTTGCGCCTGAGAAGGGTGCGCGCATTGCGGATCTTGGCGGCGACCAGCGATCGGGCGACACCAAGGCAGAATGCCGGCTCGAAGCTGCCGCGGTACTGGGCGGTGCGCAGCTCAACGTTCTTGTGACCGACGCCGACGCTATGGCCCAGGAACCAGCCGCCATAGGAGTGCCAGCTTACCGGGATTTCGCGGCGCAGGAACTCATGCACGCAAGGCGTGGTGATCGAGACGTTGCCGAGCAGCACGACCTGCGAGATATCGACCAGACGCGCCTTGGTCGCCGGCTGGTCCTCGACGGTAATCTCCACCGTTTCGCCGGCCTTGGCGATACGTGCCTTGTAGGCCTGGACATAGAGAGGCAGGGCATCGTCGCGCGGCACCGCGAGCGGGCGTGGATTGACGCCGCCGCGCCGGAGAAAGTTGACCTCGTCCGGCAGGCAGATGCCAACCAGCGAGCATCGCGGGCACTTCGGGCTGTCATCGAGCGGCGGTGGAATACGGCCGCCTTGCGCCATCAGCCGCAAGCCATTGACAGCCTGCAGTGTCTCGGCGCGCAACTCGGCATCGAAGGCGACCCGCACCCGCTCGCGACTCTCGACGAAGTAGAGGACGCCGGCCGAGCAGCGGTAGCCATGCTCCTCGAGGATCAAGCCCTGGACGCAGAGCTGAACCCGCTCGGGCGCGTAGGCGCCGGATGGTACGTGCGGCCGCTTGCCGCGCTTGTAGTCGACGGGGATGACCTCGCCGTCCTCGGCCTCGATCAGATCCATGCGCGCGATCAGGCCCAAGCGCTCGGAGGCGAGCGTCAGGGCGCGGGCTTCAAGGCGCTCGCCTTCGTCCAATTGGTCGGGCTCGGGCAACTCGCCCGAGGACTGTTCGACACGGCGATGGCGGAAACGGCCCTCGACGGTGTCGGCCGACTCCTGCCATTCCCCCTGCACCCATTCGAGATAGGCGAGGCGCGGGCAGTACTGGTACTCGTTGATCATCCGCGCCGGCAGCGGCGGCATGTCCGGCGGCAGCGGCGGCGCCGGCAACGGCAGTTCGGGTTGGATCGCATCGGTCATCAGGTGTCCCCCCCTGTTTGCCGGCGCGCGCTGCGATCAGGCAGAGCGGCCGGCGCCGCGGCGCGCCAAGTGCGCCAAGTGCGCCAAGTGTATGCGGGCCGGAAAGCCACAAGAAACACGCAAACGCGGAAGGTTAGCGGACGGCGACAAACAAACCGCCGCCCATGTGGCTGTCACGGCCAAGAAGAACAGGCCCTTCAACGGCAACTGCGAATTCGAGCCGCAGGTGGGCGGAAACGTGGCCACCTTTCGGACCGGGTGCGCAGCCGACGATCTCCACACGTGGTTGCGGAAGACCGCGCCGTCCGCATTCGGAAATGGCGTCGCTGATCAGCGCTGCGGCCGCGTCCTTGCCGCGGCTTGCGTGGTGGGTCGGGCGGTACGGAGTGCGGCTTTCCCATGTCCGAGCGGGGCCGAGGAGTGGATGGCCCGGCTGCAGTTCAGGGAGCGGTGCAAGCTCAAGGACGCCGGCGCTGCCAGCCTTCAGGCGGGTGAAGCCGGCGAGAGCCATGTCCAACGTCCGCAGTTGAGCCGTTTCCTTGCCGTCTAATGAGCGACGCAGAACGATGTGCGGCGCCAGGATCAGGAGACGGGCGGAAGGTCCCGGCTCGACGGCAAAGAACAGATGGGCGTGGCGTTCGTGGTTCGCCGGACTGCCATCCGCCTCGTGGCCGGAAAAGAACAGCGGCAGCCCATCGTCCGGCCCCTTGCCCAGCGCGCCACGCACGCGCGCCATCACGGCGCGGCGCAGGGCGCGGGCCAACTGTGGCGCAGCATCGGTGCCTACGACGGTATCGGAGGCAAACGTGTGGATCGCGGGGGCCGCCTGCACCGGCGCCATCAGGCCGAGACCGAGGTAGCGGCCGTCGCCGATCACGAGCGGCCCAGAGAGCGGTGCGGCGAAGGCGATCTCGACATGCCACAGGGTATGGCTGGAAAACCGGGTGCCGGGGGCGAACGTTTCGGCGCGCGCCCCCTTGGCCTCGAACGGTTCGCGCTGGACGCGGAGCGCGAGGGCCGGCGTGGCGATGCCGGCATGGCGCAGGGCCTGGCACACGGCGGCGGCGGCACGGGATTCCTCTGCCAAGCGCTCGGAGCCCTTCTTTGCCTCCTCGCTGATGCGCGCCGGATCGATACGGCGGCGGGCGGAGCGCGCGGGCAGCGCCGCAGGCGTGACGGTGCGCCAGCGGCGGAAGGCTTCGCCGGCGCCGATGCCGATGCCGTAGTGGCCCGGCATCTTCGTGTAACGCGCGCCGGGATATGCCTCGATCTCCACCAGCTGCCAGCCGCTGAGTTCGCCGGTTTCCCGGTCGTGTGGCACCCAGGCGGTGAACGCCCAGGCGATATCGCGGGGGTCGAGTGGACAGTCAGGCGGTACCTCGACCAGGAGCCGGCGGATCGAACGCTCGGCATGGAGATGGCCGATCGACGGTAAAGGAATAATGCGGAGGCGGCTCGCCTTGTCGGCCTCCGTCGCGCCGCGGCCGATGAAGACGCGCTCGATGCATCCGGCCTTGTCCGGCAACGCGCCGCCGAGCGCCTTCGCCGCGCCATCACGCGCGGTTTCGACCAGGCGGACGACCTCCGTAAGCGGCCAGGCAAAGAAGTTCGCGTTCGCGTCGGTCGGGCGTAGCTCAAACAGCAGGCGGACGGGCGGGCTGTCATAGGCGATCTCGCGGAAGCGCGGTTTTGGTGCTTGGCTGAAGGTCTGTCCCACGACCTTGATTTGATTGGGATCCTTCTTTGTCGGCGCCGGCTCCGTTATGACCGCAAAGCGCTCGCTGGTTGCCTTGTAACGGTCGATCAGGCTTTGCAGTGAGCCGGGCTGGGGACAGGGCAGTGCGGGGCCCGCGCCCGACTTGCTGGGGCGGTAGACACGGCCCGTTCCGGATCCGATCTCGGCACGCGCGTCGTCAAGGTCGAGGACTTGCGCCGCCGCCCAGGCCATGTCGACGCCGCGGCCGAGCTGGTAGAGGCGATTGGCAAGATCCGCGATGGCGCGGGCATGCATTTCCTCACCATCGAAATGCCACTGGTAGAGGAGTTGCGCGTCCGGCTCGAACAGGTGCGGGCGGATCCATTTTGGGGCGCGGATCTCGGCGACGCGCGCGGGATCGCCGTCTTTGGCGTCGAGATCGTTGTTCGGTACGAAGTTGGCGAAGGGCTGCCCTTTGCGCGCGGGCGGGGCAACGATAAGGGGTGAATCGAGGCGCTCCAGCCAAGCGAGTGCTTGTTGGTCTCGATCGTCGATGTGAGCGCCCGTGGCCGCGGCCGCGACCAGCGCCTGAAACAATCGCGCCGGCGAAGGTGGCCATTCCGGCCGGCCGTGAAAGCGCCCGTCATGAAAGCGCACAGCAATGAGCAGGGCGCGGGGCATGGCTCCCCTCACGCAGTTTCGCTTACTTTGTCTTGGTTCTTGCTCTTGGCCTTCTTATCCTTCTTAGAGTCCTCGACTGCACGCTCTTTACTGAACGTCAGGCGCCGGTTCGCACCAACACCAAACGCTTTTGCAGCCGCAAGGGCAAATTCCCGCGCCGTTGATGCACCAAGAGCGACTGCCGAGCGGGTGCCCGTCCGCTCAACCAGCGACCATTCAGCCCGCCTCTCGGGATCCGGCACGATCAGGCAGCCCTGCCGCAGGAACGGATCGAGCGGATCGGTCGCGGCAATGAGCGAAAGGCCAAGCACGTAGCGGCGGAGAGCCTGGGCATTCTCGCCGTTCAGGCGCCGCAATGCGACAAGATTGACGGCGACGTCGCGCTGGATCGGGCCGTGGGCGACAATGCCTCCCAACGCTCCCGCAGCGGGCACATGGACAAAACCCCGCTTTGCCAACGGGCTCTTCGGATCCCCCTCTTGCTTGGCTTTTTCCTCTTCTCCGAAAACGTCGAGGGCAGAGTAGTCGAGCGGAGGATTGTACTGTGCCGAACGTTGCAGGACTTCGACGTCCCAGGCGCGGATGACCGATTGGACGATCCGCGGCAGTTTCGCCTGGGTGTCGCGCGAGTCCCACACGCCAAAGACGAGCGACGTCGGCGCGAGCTTTGCGATCGCGGCTGCATCGTTCGTGCGCTGGAAGACGTCAAACGCCTCATGGGCCGCAGCTCGCAAGTCAAAGCCGCTCGCGTCGTCCTTGGCGACGCAACGGATCAGGGCATCGCCGAGGCGATGGCCGGCATCGAGGATGCTGACCGTCCGCTCGTTGCCGTAGGCGATCTCGATCTGCGGCACCAACGCGTCGTACGGGGGGTGCTTGAAGATCGGCTCCATGCGGTTGGCCTGGCTGCCGACGCTGTCGATGGTGGCGACCTTGGTGCCGTCGGCAAGCGTATCGATGTTGTAGCCGATGTCGGCGTACGTAGGCGGAAAGATGACGCCACCCTTGCCCTCGACCGGCAACAGTTCCTGCCTGAGATGCAACGCTACTGGGCCGTTCGGATCATCCGCCCAGGAATTGATTGTGTCGTGCGAGGGGGATTGCGGCGCGGTCACGGATTGGACTCCTCTATGACATTAAGAATGCACCGGGCCTGGTTTTCCTGGCCAGGCCAGCCGAGCTGCATGCGAAAGGTGCGTTGCAAGAATGGAAGCTGGGAACAGCCAAGTGCTGCGCGGAGAAACATGGGATCGAGCCACACGTCGGCGATCCCCCCACTTGCAACACCGTACCGGTATTCCAGTTTCGTCAAACGTTGGGGCCTTGCGTGGCCGAGACCGACCGCCGCCAGCACTTCCGTCAGCGGATAGCCCATCATCGTGATTTGTCCGTGCTCGTTTGGTGAGAAGCCGGCGTCGATCGGGATGTAATCGCGCCGCCACTCGAAACGAAAACTGCTGCTCTGCGGCGCTGAGACCGCGAACGGGTCATTGAGCGCACCTTCCGACCTTGCGTGCGCGAGGGCGAGGGCGAGCGCGTCCCGCGCGAGTGCGGCCCCGGGATAGCCGGCAGCGCCGGCCCAGAACTTGACATTGTCACGGACGGTCGCGTCGCCCCAGTGATCGAGGACAAGGGAGCATGTCCCGACCGAAAGCCGCGCCGGCAGCGTTGCGGGACTGGAAGGATCGGGAAACGGAAACGGCTCGCCTTCGCGCAGCAGGGCGGTTGGGATAGTCCACTTCTCGGTGCGGTGCTCAGACCGGAGCGGCGCTACCGAGTTGACAGTTGCCGCCGCCAGGAACGCCAGCACCGCTGCGACCGGGTTGTCATCGCCCCGGGCGCGCAAGTGGAAACGCACGTTGGCTTCATCCGACCAATCGAAGCGTCCTTCGGCGTCGCCGAGCAGGATCTCCGCCGCCTCGAGGAAGCCCAGGCAGGCGAAGACCTGGCCGGGATTGAACAGATCGACCGGGATGGCGGCTTCAGCCATCGCGCTGGCTTTCCGCTTCCAGCGCGCGCGAGGCTTGCTGGTCAGCGGCGCGGACCAGCGCTTCCAGCCAGGCGAGGCCCCAGGGGCCGAAGCGCTTCTGCAGTCGGGCGAAACGCAGGGCGACGTCGCGAGCACGGGCCTGCAGGAGGCTCGGCGGGCCGTCGTCGCAGCCGTCCGTCTCGATCACCGGACGCGCGCGGCCGTGATGCGCCGCGATCAGGTGCAGGACTAGGTCCTTGAGATCGTCCGGGAGCACTGCCAAGGCGTTGTTCCTTTCTGCCCGCAACAGCGAGCCGAACTCGTGCCGATAGCCGCCGAGGACAGCGAAATCTGGCGGTCGCTTGCTGCCGGTTTTCGCGTACGGGCGGCCGTCCTTCGGCGTGTGGAACGCTCCCTGCCAGCGCCGGGCCGCCTTACCCTCGTCATGCAGGCGGGCGGCGAGCACGATCGCATTGGCGAGGTCCTTGTCGAGGCCGAGGGCTTCGACAATCGCTCGCGCCTTCTCTACCGCCCACCCCTGGTGTTCGGCCAGGCTCTGGGCACGGGCCGCGACGGAGCGCGACTCCTCGTCGGTTGCCTCGCTGCGCCAATTCTCGATGATGAGCTGGGCCAGCGCTTGATCCTCCGCGTCGCGCGCGACGTCGAAAGCGTGCACCGGCCGCCAGCGCCGGTCGGTGGCAGGCGACGGCTCGGCCTCGCCTGCGGCAGCCGTCACGCTGCGCACGCGGAACGGGACCAACGGTATGCCCGCAGGAATGGAGGGCCAGCCGTCCTCGCCGTCAGCAGTCGACGGCGGTTCATTCGTATCGTCATTGAGCAGGCCGTCCTGCAAGCCGGCGAGCCGCGCATCGACAATCAGCGTCGCGCCTGCGAGATCCCTGGTAAGCGCTTGGTCGTTCTTCTTCTTGTTGTCACCGGACGTGAGCTCGTGCAGACGGTGGACCTTGCGCAAGGATCCATTCGTTTCCAGCGCGATGGCAGCGACGGTCGGCCTCTCTGCATCGTCGCGGCGTTCGACGGCTGCGGCCCTTTTCCTCAGCCAGTTGACGACGCGATACGTTTCGGTTTCGAGCTTCTCGCTCAAGTGCGGTTCGGCGGCTTCGAAGAAGCCCTCGATCTCGGCCCGCGTTGCTTCGCCGCCCTGCCCGCGCACCGGCAGGCAGGTACGCCAGACGACGGTTGTTTGCGGTTGATCGTCCTCGATCCAGCCGCGCAGCCACGGCTGCACCTCCGGCCGGCCAGTGTGTTCCTCAAGCGAGGTCATCGACCAGGCATCGACCAGCGGCCGCGTAAGCGCGGGGAAGAGCGGCGCGGGGGTCGACGCGGCGATGACGGCGTTGCCAAGCTGGGCTTTGAGTTTGGCGAGGGCACCAGGGCTGGCGTCATAGCTGCCACCCTCGTCGCGCGGCAACTGCTGCAGCAGCCCAGAAGCCCGCCACGCGATCCTTGCGTGCGCTTCCTGAGGCGTGGGGGCATCGGGTTTCTTGGGCTGTGGTTCTCCCGCATGTTCAGAAATGACGGCGATCTGTGCTTCGCCGCTGCCCAGCCGATTGACGCGGCCCAATCGCTGCACCATCCGCTCCCAGGGGACGAGATCGCAGACCATGTGATCGGCGTCGAGATCGACGCCGACTTCGCCCGCCGAGGTGGCGATGACAAAGGCGGGTTTGTCGAGGGTCTCGCTGCTGCCGGCGAGAAAGCCCAGCGCTTTCAGCTTCTTGGCAGCATCAGCCCGTTCCTTGACCCGCCGGGCGCCGACGAAAAGTTCAGTCTCGATCGCCACTCCACCGGCCTTGGCCAGTTTCTCGATCGAAGCCTTCGCCTTCTCCGCCGTCTCGCGGCTGTTGCAATAAACGAGGACACGAACGGCCGACCGGGCGCGGCTCGCAAGCTCCCACGCCGCCTGCGCCAAGCGTTCCTCAGGCTTCCCATCGCCGGCCGGTCCGATCGTCAGTCGTTTCCTGGCCGCGAGACGCTGCCCTGCGACCGGATCCTGGCAATCCTCCTCACTCAGACGGAAGACATCACCGCCGGCATCGCGCCCAGTGGCCGATAGCGCCAGCAGCCGGAACGGCGGGATGAGGCAACCGGTGCGCTCGTCTCGCGGACCGAGAGCGGCCCTCCCGGCGATCTTCTCCAGCAGCCGTTCGAATGGTGGCACGAGGTGCGCTTCATCAAGAACGACGAGGGTGTCGGCGCCGAGCAGACCTGCGTGGTAGGGCCGCATGCGCCGGCTCACGCCGTAGCCCTCGAACAGCATCCGCGAGCCAATCATGTCGACGGTGCCGACGATGATGGCTGGCGCCGCCGGATCCTCCAGCCATTGCCGCTTGTCGACATGCTGGCCGCGCAGTGTGCTCACCCGCAGGCCGGCATCACCCGACTTCGCCTTGATCGCGTCGGCAACCGTGGTCGCCTGGTCAACCACCGCCCGCCGGTCGACCACATAGACAAGCCGGCGCGGCAGACGGGCACCGGCCCTTCGCGCGAGATACCAGAGCGCGATGATGGCGGTCTTGCCGAGACCGGTGGGAAGATCGAGCGCCCGCGGCAGGCCTTCATCGCTGAGGAGGCAGCCGTACAGCCGCACCTGCCAGCGCATCGGTAAGTGGCCGGTCAGGTTCGCGAAGTCTTGCTCGAAGGTGTTGCCGCTCACCTACCTCTTGAAGATCCGCAGCCCAGCCTGCCGATCTCCCCCCTTTGGAGTAAGCCCGTCGCGATTGTGCAACAAACGTAGCAAGTTGTCCAATCCGATGGTCAGGGGCTGCTCGCGCCCGGCTGAAAGAGTTATGTGCGTCAGGTTCAGCAAACTGACCATGGTTGCGGATGGGGTTGCGCCGGTGGGGAACGCGTCAGCTCCTCAAGCTGCATCCCCTTGAGCTGCCGTCCGTCCAAGATCGCTT
>JARSSM010000004.1 GCA_029624735.1 Defluviicoccus sp.
AGTTGGTCGATCAGGCGGCCCGTGCTCTCACGCATGGGTGAGAGCCGGTTCAGCTCCGCTTGCATCGGTGTCTCAAGCGCGCGCGCCTCTTCGATGTATTCGGCGAATCGGCGCTCCGCGCGCTCCAGTCGCGCTATTTCGGCGTCAAGGGTCGCGCGGGTCCAATGGGCGCCACGCATGCGCGGGTTCTCGCGCAACACCTTCAGCTCGGTTTGAATCTCGATCTGCTGGCGGCGCTTGTCGCTGATCAGCTCGCCGACGGCCAGCAGTGCGGCGCGCGCGACATCGGCGCCGGCAGAGATGCCCATCGCCTTTCGATGCGCTCTCCAATAGTTCTCGTGGTCCATGTGCCCGGTCTTGTGTTGTCCGGGTCGAATCGTGCGCGTCAGCGCTCGGCGCCGCACTTCGCTGGTTCCGCGTTTTTCCGCCTTCTGCCGCTACTTGCCAGCGGGATCAGCGCGACGTGATTCGATCCACGTCAGAACGTCAGCGATGCGGTATGTCAGTCGCCGTTTCTCCGCAGCGACGTATGCCGGCCCGCGCCCTTCATCGCGCCAACTGCGCAGAGTGCGCTGTGTGACTCCGATCAGCTGGGCGGCCGTTTGCTCGGTGATGCGCAGATCCCAGGACACCCACACGCCAGACTTGCGGATGCGATCGGCCAGGGATTCGATGTCACTGGTCGAGCAGCGCATTTAACCCGGCCTCCATCTGATCGCGGGCCTTTCCGACCTCGTCGCGGATGTACTCGACAACCGTAGGTGACACCCGCAGATCGCGCTCAATCCGGTCGCCGAGGGAATCCAAAGCGCGAATCATCGGACCGTAAATGTCGGCCAGCAGAACATGGACCCGTTCAACCGGCAGTAGATTGCCGGACACCGTTTCAAATTCCAGGCGTGCCAATTCCGATGCAAACCATGCTTTGCGCTCGAAGGGTCGCAGACGATCCGGGTCTGTCGCACCTGCACTTTCGCTCCGACTCAGGCACGCATCGATTGCCTGCCGGCCGTCATAGACCGGGTATCCGTCACGCTTACCAGTCGGCGCAAGATTGGCGTCAGCGATCCGGCGCGCAACGGTCTTGCGATCCATCTGCAACAGTTCGGCTAGTCGGCTGATTGAGAGCATCCGCAGCCGGTCGCGTTGTTGTAGGGGTTCGGCCATGTTGGCGATTCCGGTCAGGGTGGTGGTGCGGCCCAGGGGGGCGGAAAATTGTCGAGACCCTCGGTGGCACGCCCGAGGGCATGTGACACGTCCACCGGGACCCTTGACAATCCGTCACGATGTGGCGTCATGCGTGTGTGGCTGGCGCAGCGGCGCACCGCCATCGGATGCAGAGCGCGGCCGATGCTCAGTTGCCCGACACCAGCAGCGCAGGTGCCAACACCGGCGGGCGGGTTGATTGGGTCGGGTCGGAAGTGCCGGCAGGTTTCGCAGGTGACCAGTTGCACAATGGTCGCGCACGCCTCCGGTGTTACGGCTTGTACGGCTTCGCACTCAGCAACCGTAACAGCGGAACCCGCGTGGTTGACACATGTACGGCTGTTACGGCTTGTACGGTTAGAACTAGAGACTCGCGTGAGCCTTTCCGGTCCATGGCTGGTCTGTGACGGCGACGGCATCGCAGATTCAGTCGTGCCCTTGCTGATTCCTTCCGTAACTTCCGTAACAGCCGTGCAGGCTTGTTCTGTCGCGGCTTTCGCTGTTACGGCTGGCGCGCGGCCTTCCGTAACAGCCGTAACAGCAGCGAGGATGCGGGGCAGGTCAAGCATTGCCGGCGCTCCAGATTGCTGCGGTGATGACGTAGCAGCGGGTGAGTCCGAGCCCCGGCAGCCGTTCCGGTTTCGTGGTGCCGCCGTCGTTGTCCCGGGTCAATGCGCCGGCCTCTGCGAGCGCCTTCGCGACCGCCTTATGGTCGAAGCCCGTACAGATTTCGCGGAAGCTCTCGCGAAGGATCAGGTATTCCGTGCCCTCGGATGTTTCACGACGGAACCCGGCCCGGTTGATGGTGGCGCGGTTGTCGGCCTGGTCCATCGGCGCGAATCGGCTTTCCCCGTGCGCCTCCAGGAATCCGCGGACCTGCGCCAGCATTGCGGCGGGTTCGGCCGCGCCAGCGGTCCCGCGTGCGCTGAGCCATGCGCGGAAACAGACGGCGGCAGCTCTCGCGGCCTCGCCCTCGCGCCAGCCGGTCAAGCCGTACTCCGTCGCCAGCTCGCCGGCAGCGGCCACCAGTGCGAACCGCTGCGCCACCCTGCGAACCTGCCCGGCGGCGTCGGCCGGCACCATCTTGGCTGCGATCGCATCGCACGCCGTGCGCAAGGCATCGCGCGCCTCGCCGTGGCGTTTCACCAGTTCGGCGACGAATGCCGGCCCCGCGTGCCCGTAGTGGATCGCTGCGGCATCCTTGAGTGCGTCCGCGAAGGCGCCGGGGCGCATTCCCGCCGGCAGTCGCTCGAACAACCCGAGTCCTGCGCCAGCATCGGCCGGTAGGTCGATTACGCGGACCTCTTGCCCCGCCCGAGTGCGCCCGCCAGCTTCGGCGATCAGGTCGGCCAAGCCGATTTCACCTGTCGAGAGAAACAGCAGCCGCCAGCGCGCGGCGGCCCGTGCGGTCCCGTCGCGGTGCGCGCGGCTCTTGCCGCTGCCGTTCGCCAGCATGTACGCCGTCGCGCCGGCCACCTTGGGCGGAAGCTCGCCCATTTCGTCCAGGCATAGCAGCAGGTCGGAGTGTTGCGCCGCGATGCCTTCGAGCGCGTTATCGGTCGCGCGCCAGGTGCGCAGGTAGTCAGGCGGCCCCCAGGCAGAAGCGGCCACCGAAAGCGCCGTGCTCTTGCCGGTGGAACTCTCGCCGCGCAGGTGCAGCCCGCCACCTTCGGCCCCGAGCAAGCCAAGGCACGGGGCGGCGAAGCTCGCGGACAGTGCCAGCACAACCCGGCTATTCCCCGCAGCTGGCATCGCTACCTTCGCGCGCCAGCCTTCGAGCGTTCCGGCAGTGCCCAGGCGCAAGCCTTCGACGTGGGCGGCTTGGTAGAGAATTGGCTCGGCTTCGGTGTCGCCCTCGGTGCGGTGGGGATAGACGAATGCGGAGCCGTGCCAGCCGGTGCGCGTGACAGCGCGCGCCGTGATCGCCGGGCGGCTCCAGGCGATGTAGTCGGCCAGCCGGCGGCGTTCGTGCGGATGGCTGGTGATCTCGACACCACCTCGGAGCAGTGCGCCGCGCAACTCCTCGCCGCTGCCGGCCAGCGTTTCGCACGGCATCGCCCAGCGGTGAGCGCGGCCGTCGCGGTCAATCCATACGAGCAACCGGCCCCACTCGCCGCCCAGCTCGTCGCGGGTGTTTGCAGTGACATATAGCGGAGAGCAAACCCACACGGGCGGCTCCGGCCTTTCGTCGCCTGTCATCTTGTCGCGTTCGACTCCGAGCCAGTAGACGCCGTTTCGCCAGCCCTTGCGGAACTCGACAACTTCAAACCGCGGCAGTCGGGGCGGCTCGGGCGCCGCGGGTTCATCGGCATCGTTCGCCGCCAATGTAGGAAGCTCCGCCACCTTTAAGCCCTCGGCGAGTGCGTCCGCGGCGTCCCATCCTTTCGGTAGTGATTCCCCGCGCACTGCTTCGAGCGCGTCCAGGTCGACGCGAGAAACCGCAGCCGCGCCAGCTTCCAGGGCGAGGCTATCAACGTCGGCAGCGTAGGCGGCGCCCGGCTCGTCCGCATCCGGCCAAATGATGCAGCGCCGACCAGCGAGCGGCGACCAGTCCGCATGCTTGGCATTGGCAGCTCCGCCGGGTGACGTGATCGCCACGAAGTCGGGCAGCAGCGCGCCGACAGCGTCGGCGGCCTTCTCGCCTTCAACAATCAGCACGGGCGCATCGGGGCGCGCGGCGAGCCGATGCAGCCCATAGAGCGGGCGCGGCTTGGGGTATCCCTTCCAGCGCCAGCGGAGCGCGCCATCCTCGCGCCACAAGGTCAGCGGCAACACGTCCTTGCGGCCGTCCGCATGGTCGAAGCGGCAAACGTGGAACAACGGCCGGTGCTCGGGGTCGCGATAGGTCCAGGTGGCGGCCGGGCGGCCGTGTGCTGGGTGTGCAGGTATCGGCGGCGCATCCTCCGGGATTGGCGAGACAAGCTCGCCGGCTTCGGCCTTGGGTGGCTTCGGTGCACGCGGGGCAGCCGGCCTCTGTGCGAAGTCTCCGCGGACCTTGCCGACTGCCGCGGCGATGGCCTCGAACGTGCATCCGGCGTGGCAGTGCAGCAGCGGGCGTCCGTTGTCGCCTTCACTTACGGAAAGGCTCGCGTGTCGGTCCGGATGCGCTGGGCATTTCGCGGCCCATCCATCGCCGGAGCGGCGCACGCCTTCCAGGCGCCCGAGCACGTCGGCGACGGTGGTAGAATTGCCGCGCGGCTTGACCAGTCCGCTTACGTTGTCTCGCGCCTCGCCGTGCCACCGGCGGGGCGCGCTTGCGTTAGGGGTTGGCATCGGCGGCGGCCTCCTTTCCCATCGCGGCGCGGACACGCTGCGCCAGCCGTTCGAGCCCGAAAGCGTCGCGCGCCAGTCCTTCGAGCGCGGCGGGGTCGCGGGTGCGAGTCAGCAGGGCGGCGCGCGCGGCGATGCCATCAGCAACGCTCGAAAGCTCGGCGAGAAGATCGGAAACGCTGCCCGGCTCCAGATCGACGAGCGGCGGCGGTCCGTACAGATTGCGCAGACTGGCGAGGGCGGGGCGCATCAGGCGGCCTCCTTCTCGCCGTCGCGCGCGGCGATCTTGGCGGCGGCCCACGCCTCGACCTCATCGGCCAGCCATGCGATGGTGTTCGGCCCGAGCTTGACCGGCTGCGGGAAATCGTGGGCCTTGACGCGGCGCAGCACAGTGCTACGGGAAACGCCGAAGTATTTGCAGACCTTGGGCAGCCGCATGAAACGGGCGGCGGGTGCGGCATTCGTGATGTCGTTCATTCGCATCTCTCCGGTGCGCCCTCGCGAGACTGCAAGGGCGGCCCTGATACCGGGCGATGCGAATTAAGTAGCGCGCGGTTCTGAGACACACGGACCTTTCCGCGTGTCTTCGGCCTGAAAAGGTCCGGCGCTATGTGCGTTCGGTGAACTTCCGCCAGCGTCGCGACAGGTCCGCGGGGTCTACTTCCGCGTTCAATGCCACCTCTACCAGCTTGGCAACAAGGTCGGGGTGGTGGCTGTCGGTGTATCGCTCGAACCACTGGCAGAGAGCACGCTCTAGAAGCGCTTGCGGTGCCTCTTTTCGGCCTGGTTGCGCGGCCAGCGGCGCCCACGACGGGCGTCGATCAAAGTGCGACAGCGGGACTTCATCGCCCGCGATATCCCGGTCTATGGCGCCCGCAAATGCGACGAGCGCACCGGAAACGCTCGGGCGTTCATTCCCGGA
>JARSSM010000005.1 GCA_029624735.1 Defluviicoccus sp.
TCACCGCAACGGACGATCGGCTACGCAACCCCGACCAGCTCCGCCGATCGTCCGTGTAGCGAGCGCGTCAAGTTGACCGGTTTTTGTAGCGCATGAATTGACCGCTTCTGTGGTGGTGGTTGGGGCGGTGGGGTTGTGGGCAACGCGGGGAGCGTTGTCCACAAATCCACCGCCCTTGTCTGGCGGCCGAAGCGGCTCAGGCGGCCAGCGCATGGGCATTGGTGATGTTGCCGAGGGCGTCGTAGTCGGCGAGCCGGTGCGGCCCCCAGAAGACGGCGAGACGGCCGTCGGGATATTCGAGGACACGCACCTTGGCGCGCACGAAGTGAGGACGCAGCGGTGACGGCGGAATCTGCAGGCTGAGCCGCTTCCATTTGACGGTGTTGTCGTTGCCGACGACCCGCTCTTCCTGGATGCAGAGGACATCGCGCCACGCCTGGGCGGTGTCGGCGACGAAGGCGGAGCCGTTTTGTTCGGCGGCAACGGCGAAGCGAGCGTTGTACGCGGGCAGATAGACCTCGGCCAACCAGCGGTTGGCCGTCTCGGCGTCGCTGATGCCGGCGAGGCGCAACTCCTTCGGCAGCCGGTCCTGCAGCGTTCGGAATGCCCGCTCGGAGCGGCCGCGCGCCTCCGGCGAATAGGCGGCGATATGCTCGATGCCGAGCTGCGCCAGCGCCCGGCCGACCTGGGTGAGCAGCGTCCGCGACACCTTGCCGCCGGCGGCCGGCGTATGGAAATAGTGGCTGCCGCGGTCGGTGTAGAGGGCGCAGAACAGGCCGTGGACGGCCACCACCTCGGCCAGACCGCGGAAGCTGGACGCGGTTGCTTCCTCCGCGACCAGGAACGCCGAATAAATCTCTGATGTGGCGTCGTCGAGGGTGACCACCAGGTCGAGCGGCGGGGCGCCGTCGAGCCAGTCATGCCGCGAAGCATCCTGATGCAAAAGCATCCCCGCCATCGGCCGGCGCGGCCGCTTCTTGCGGTGCGCCGACCGCCTGGGCGCCGGCCTCACCAGTCCCGACCGGTGCAGATGCAGCTTGGTCACCGTGTAGCCGAGCTTGTAACCGTGCCGCTTCACCAGCTGTTCGTGGAAGTGCTTGACCGTGAAATCGGCATAGTGATCGCGCCACAGGCCCAGCATCCGCAGGATCTCGTCTTCGCCCGCCCGCCGGCTCGACGGCTTACCGATCCGCCGGTCGATCAGTCCCTCCGGCCCTTCGTCCCGAAGCCGGTCGCGCCAGCGACGGAACGTCCGTTCGCTCATCCCCAGCATCTCCGCCGCCTCAACCTGGCTCAACTCGCCCCGCTCGTGCCGATCCAACAACGCCTCGAACCGCATCCTCCGGATCTCCTGCAACACGCCCGCCCGGCCCATGCACCGCTCCCGACAACCCTGCCTGAAGCGATTCCAAAACCGGACAGATCTCGCGCTACAAACTCCGGACAGATCTCGCGCTTACTACACTCCGCCGATCGTCCGTTGCTCCATCGGCGCACACGCGCCATTCTCACCAAAGGACTCTGGCCGCAGCTGGATGACAGTCGGGGGTCACAGCACTCACGCCGCGCGCGGTTCGATGGACTGCAGTTCGGCTTCAATCTGCCGGCGCCGCTCCATCAGATCGAAGTCGTTCTGCAGGCCGAGGAAGACCCCTTCGGACAGGCCGAAGTAGCGGGCGAGGCGGAGATCGGTGTCGGCCGTGACGGAGCGCTTGCCGAGGACCAGCTCGTTGATCCGCCGCGGCGGTACATGGACGGCGCGGGCCAGCGCATTCTGGCTCAGGCACATCGGCTTCAGGAAGTCTTCCAGCAGGATTTCGCCGGGATGCGGGTTCGGCAGCCGCTCATCGTCCGTCATGGTAGTCGACGATCTCGACATCGCTCGGCCCTCCTTCGGTCCAGACAAAACAGATCCGCCACTGATCGTTGATGCGCACGCTGTGTTGACCGGCACGGCTGCCCTTCAGCGCTTCCAACCGGTTGCCAGGCGGCACTCTGAGATCACCAAGCACCTTCGCTTGGTTCAGCAAGCGCAGCTTGCGTAAGGCTATGCCCTGGATATCAGACGGTAGCCTGCGGCTCCGCCGGCCGTTCCAGATGGTTTCCGTCTCGGGATCGGCGAAGCTCCTGATCATCGCACCTGACTATAACGCGGTGCGTTATATAGTGCAAGGCCGGCGAATCGGTGCAGTAGTCGACGTTCCCAAGGGCGCATTTCTCGGCGGAAAATTCATCCCCTGGTCCTTCGCAGGATTACGCGCGAATGCGCGCGATTACGCTAACTGATTGACTTCATTGCGCGTCCTCTGATCTGCGCTATCCTCGGCGCCATCGCGTCTCAAGGAGGCCGCGCCTGTGCCCAATGCCCTCGATCCCAACCTGATGACCGCCGCCGAGCGCTTGGATGAGATTGCCGCGATCCTCGCCGCCGGCATTCTCCGCCTCAAGGCCCGGCAGGCGGCACACCACCCTCGCGACTCCGGAGACGTTTGCCTTGCTATCCCCGCCCGCCAGAGGCGTCATGGCCGGAAACCAAAACGCAGAGAAAAGCCATGACTGACAGTGTGTTAGCGCAGCTCGCGGCCTTGCCGGAGAAGTCCACGCCTGAGCTGAAAGCACTCTGGCGCGAGCTCTACGACCGCGAACCGCCGCCGTACTCGAAGCCGTTCCTGGTGAAGCGGCTGGCGTACCGGATCCGGGAGTTGGCGCACGGCGGCTTGTCGGCGCGGGCGGAAGCGAAGCTCGCCGAGCGCATTGAGGAAGAGGGCCAACGGCTCAAGGGCAAGACGCCGGTGCGCCGCGGTGATCGCCCGATCGCCGGCACCCGGCTGATCCGCGAGTGGCAGGGCGTGGAGCACTGTGCCACCGTGCTCGACGACGGCTTCGAATACCAGGGCCGGCGGTACCAGTCGCTGTCGGCGATTGCGCGGGCGATCACCGGAACGCGCTGGTCAGGGCCGCTGTTTTTCGGGCTCCGCAATCATCGGAGCGCGAAATGAAGCCGCCCGTCCGCAAAACCCGCTGCGCGATCTACACCCGCGTCTCCACCGACGAGCGGCTCGACATGGAGTTCAACTCGCTCGACGCCCAGCGCGAGGCGGGAGCGGCGTACGTCGAGAGCCAGAAGCACGAGGGGTGGCTTCCTGTCGGCGACCGCTACGACGACGGTGGTTTCTCCGGCGGCACGCTCGAACGCCCGGCCCTGAAGCGTCTGCTCTCCGACATCGAGGGCGGCCGGATCGATGTCGTGGTGGTCTACAAGATCGACCGGCTGAGCCGCTCGCTGATGGACTTCGCCAAGCTGGTCGAGGTGTTCGATCGCTGCCAGGTCACCTTCGTCAGCATCACCCAGTCGTTCAACACGACGACGTCGATGGGCCGGTTGACGCTCAATATCCTGCTCTCGTTCGCCCAGTTCGAGCGCGAGGTCATCGGCGAACGCATTCGCGACAAGTTCGCGGCCTCGCGGGCCCGTGGCATGTGGATGGGCGGCATGCCGCCGCTCGGTTACGATGTCACCGAGCGGAAGCTGGTGGTGAACGAGGCGGAAGCCGAACTCGTCCGGCTGATCTTCCGGCGGTTCCTGCGTGTCGGCTCGGCGACCAAGCTTGGCCAGGAGCTGCGCCGGGCCGGCCACACCACGAAATCGTGGACGACGCAGGAGGGCAACCAGCGCGAGGGAAAGCCGATCGACAAGGGTGCGATCTACAAGATCCTCGGCAACCGCGTCTATCTGGGCGAGGCGGTGCACAAGGGAACACCGTATCCCGGCGAGCACGAGGCGATCATCGATCGCGCCACCTGGGACAAGGTGCACGCCATCCTGGCCGAGAACACCGTCGCCCGCAGCAACCAGACGCGCGCCCAGACGGCGGCGCTGCTGCGCGGGATCATGTTCGCGGCGGGCGGCCACGCAATGACGCCGTCGCACACGCGCAAAAAGGGCCGTTTGTACCGCTACTATGTCGCCACCGACGCCATCCGCCAGGGCTACGCCGAATGCCCGGTGCGCGGCGTGCCGGCGGCGGAAGTCGAAGATGCCGTCGTCGCGCAGGTGCGGCACCTTTTGGAGACGCCGGAAGTGATCGCGCGCACCTGGGCCGAGGCGAAGGACGAGACGCCTGAGCGCGAGGTCATCCAGGTGGTTACCGATTTCGCGCCGCTGTGGGACGAGCTGTTCCCGGCCGAGCAGGCGCGAATCGTCCGGCTGCTCGTCAAACGCGTCGAACTCGCGCCAAGCGGATTGCGCGTAAAGCTGCGCGCAGAGGGGCTGCAGACGCTGGTTCAGGAACTGCGAATGAGGACAGCGGCATGACAGCGAAACCCGACATCACCCGCGCCAACTGGCGCCTCGAAGGCACCACCATCGTCGTCGACATCCCGATGACCTGGAAGCGCCGAGGCGGCCGGAAGGTGATCATCGCGCCGGACGGCAGCGACGCCTGGGCGCCGGCTAAACCGCGGCATGACGAGACGCTGATCCGCGCCCTCGCCCGCGCGCACCGCTGGAAGCGGATGCTGGAGGAAGGGACGCACGGTTCTGTATCCGAGATCGCAGAAGCCGAGAAGATCGATCGCAGCTATGTCAACCGGCTGCTCCGGCTGACTCTGCTCGCGCCGGACATCCAGGAGGCGATCCTCGACGGCCGGCAGCCGAAGGGGATGCAGCTTGAGGAGCTCACGCGGGCGATGCCGATGGAGTGGGGGGAGCAACGGTCTTGTGGTCTAAAGCATTGTTTAAACTGTTAGCTTTCACGGGCCAGTGAAGCTCCTTTGCCGTATCGAGCGGCCGTTGGTCCGAACGATCGGAACGCTTTAAGTCGTGCGGTCACCCGGTAAGTTGATTGGCAGCGGGATTGCCGGCGCCTGTTGTAAGGGAGCATGGTGCAGCCATCGCCAGAGGCAATTCGCAGGAACCAAGTATGGATGGCCAGGACT
>JARSSM010000006.1 GCA_029624735.1 Defluviicoccus sp.
GACGTGTCAACCATCTACCCGGTCTAATCTGTCCACTATCTATCCGGTTCGGACCTTTGAGCGCCCTCACCCCGACCCTCTCCCGCGGGGCGGGAGAGGGTGCGAGCGGCAGCGAGCGGGTGAGGGGCGGTGGCGCGCCTGCCGGGCCTTTAGCCAGCCATGACGGGAAAGGAGGGCGGACGCTGCAGTTGCCGCCGGTCTCCCTCCCTGCCGTCATCCGCGGGCGGAAGACCCGCGGATCAACTACCTGGGCCGCTCGCCCTACCCCTTCCGCGCGGCGATGAGGTACTCGACGTTGCCGTCGGCGCCGGTGATCGGGCTTAGAGTGAGGCCCAGGACCTGCCAGCCGTCTTGAGCGGCCAGGAACGCGCCGATGCGGTGGCAGGCGCGCTGGCGCGCGAAAACATCGCGGACGATGCCGCCCTTGCCGACCTCCCCCGGCCCGACCTCGAACTGCGGCTTGATCAGGGCGATCAGGTGCGCTGCCGGACCGGTGAGCGCGAGCGGGGCGGGGAGCGCTACCTCCAGGCCGATGAAGCTTACATCACAGACGATAAGTTCGACCGCTTCCGGCACTTGCTCGCCCGTCAGCCGCCGGCAGTTGGTGCGCTCAAGCAAGGTAACCCGAGGGTCGTTCCTGAGTTTCCAGGCGAACTGGCCGAAGCCGACATCGACGGCAAAGACGTGGCCCGCGCCGCGGGCGAGCAGAACATCGGTGAAGCCGCCGGTGGACGCGCCGACATCAAGGCAGACCAAGCCTGCCGGATCGATGCCGAAATGGTCGAGCGCGTGCGCGAGCTTGAGACCGCCGCGCGAGACCCACGGATGATCCCGGCCGCGCACCGTCAGCGGCGCGTCGGCCGCCAGCATGTGCCCGGCCTTATCGAGCCGCTCCTCGCCAGAGAAGACAAGGCCGGCCATGATCAGCGCCTGCGCCCGGCTGCGGCTCTCAGCCAGCCCGCGGGCGACCAGCAGCTGATCGATCCGCGTTTTTTCGGTGCCGGCCATGCTCGCGTGCGTTCAGTCACCACCCCCGTGGTCGGGAGGGGCGGGCGGTCAAGCGCCGGGATTCCTTGCGATCAAGCGCGCGCCGCGGCGCCGGCTGCTTCCTTGTCCAGGCCAAGGGCGCGCAAGGCGGTGGCGACGATCTGGGCGGCGTTGAGGCCGGCCAGATCGTACTGCAGTTCCGGCTTGTCCTGATCGATGTAGATGTCCGGCAGGCACAGCGGACGGAGCTTGAGGCCGTGGTCGAGGAGCCCCTCGGTCGCGAGGTAGTGCATGACGTGGGCGGCGAAGCCACCGACCGCGTTTTCCTCCAGCGTAATCAGCACCGGATGCTCGGTCGCCAACCGGCGCACCAGCTCGCAGTCGAGCGGTTTGGCAAAGCGGGCATCGGCGAGCGTGGTCGAGAAACCGCGCGCGGCCAGTTCCTCGCATGCCTTCATCGCCTCGCTCAAGCGGCCGCCGAAGGAGAGGATCGCCACCGCGTTGCCTTCGCGCAGGATGCGACCTTTGCCGATTTCAAGCGGCGTGCCGTGGGCGGGCATGTCGACGCCCATGCCCTCGCCGCGCGGATAGCGAAACGCGCAAGGCCGGTCATCGATCGCGGCTGCCGTCGCCACCATGTGCACCAGGTCGGCTTCGTCGCCGGCCGCCATGACCACCATGTTGGGCAGGCAGCCGAGATAGGTGATGTCAAAGGCGCCGGCGTGGGTGGCGCCGTCGGCACCGACCAGGCCGGCACGATCGATGGCGAACCGCACCGGCAGCTTCTGCAGGCTGACGTCGTGCATCACCTGATCGTAGGCGCGCTGCAGGAAGGTCGAATAGATGGCGGCAAACGGCTTCAAGCCCTCGGCGGCGAGGCCGGCGGCAAACGTCACCGCGTGCTGTTCGGCAATGCCGACATCGAAGAACCGGTTCGTGAACCGCTTGGCGAACTTGTCGAGGCCGGTGCCGGCCGGCATCGCCGCCGTGATCGCGGTGACCCGTTCATCCTTTTCGGCCTCGCTGATCAGGGCGCGGGCGAACACGTCGGTGTAGGAAGGCGCGTTGGCCTTCGGCTTGACCTGCTCACCGGTGACGACATCGAACTTGCCGACGCCGTGGTACTTGTCCGCGGATTTCTCCGCCGGCGGATAGCCGTGACCCTTCTTGGTCACTACGTGCAAAAGGATCGGGCCCGGATCGCGATCCGCGCGCAGGTTCTTCAACACCGGTAACAGATGGTCGAGATTGTGGCCGTCGACCGGGCCGACATAGAAGAAGCCCAGTTCCTCGAACAGTGTGCCGCCGGTGACGAGGCCGCGGGCGTACTCCTCCGCCCGTCTCGCCGCCACCTTGAGGCCGCGCGGGAACTGTTTGGTCAAGTCGCTCAGCACGTGCCGGATCGACCGGTAGGGCCGGGACGAAATCAGCCGCGAGAGATACGCGCTCATCGCGCCCACCGGCGGCGCGATCGACATGTCGTTGTCGTTCAAGACAACAATCAGGCGCGAATCCATCCACCCGGCGTTGTTCATCGCCTCGTAGGCCATGCCGGCGCTCATTGCGCCGTCGCCGATGACGGCAATGACGTTGTGATCCTCCTTGCGCAGATCGCGGGCGACGGCCATGCCGAGTGCGGCCGAAATCGAGGTCGAGGTGTGGGCGGCGCCGAACGGATCGTAGATACTCTCGGAGCGCTTGGTGAAGCCGGACAGGCCTCCCCCCTGGCGCAAAGTCAGCATGCGGCCGCGGCGGCCGGTGAGGATCTTGTGCGGGTACGCCTGGTGGCCGACATCCCAGATCAACCGGTCGCGCGGCGTATCGAAGACATAGTGCAGCGCGAGCGTCAGTTCGATGACGCCCAGGCTCGCGCCGAGATGGCCGCCGGTGAAGGAGACCACGCGCACGGTTTCGCCGCGCAGTTCCTGCGCCAACTGCGGCAGCTGTTCTTCCGACAACTTCCGGAGGTCGGCCGGATCATTGACCTGGTCGAGAAGAGGGGTCGGCGGTGGGGTGGTCACGATCTGCCTCCTCTGGTGGAACGTGTCACATTCATCATCTGTCGGCGCTGGCATCATCTGTCGGCGCTGGGCGGTCGGATCTTCAATACCGTCGCGTCACGACGAAAAGCGCCAGTGCGCGCAAGGGCTCTGCCTGCGCGGAAAATGGCTCAAGGTGTTTGATCGCTTGATGCGCCAACATGTGCGACTGAGCGCGCGCCCGTTCAGGCCCGAGGATCGAGACGAACGTCGCCTTGCCGGCGTCTTCGTCCTTATGCGTTCGCTTGCCCGTTTCCTCGGCGCTTCCTTCGACGTCGAGCAGGTCGTCGGCAATCTGGAAGGCCAGTCCTAAGTCGTGCGCGTAGGCGCGCAAAGCATGGCGATGGGAGTCGGCCGCCTTGCCGAGGATTGCTCCCGCCTCGCACGAAACGGCGATCAAAGCGCCGGTCTTGAGGCGCTGCAGCCGGGTGATCTCGGCGATTTCAAGCTTCCACTGGGCCGCCAGGAGGTCGAGCATTTGGCCGCCAACCATGCCTTCGGCACCCGAAGCGCGCGCAACCTCGACAACGAGATCAGCGCGAACGCGTGGATCAGGATGAGTGGCGGGCTCGGCGAGGACCTCGAACGCGCGCGCGATCAAGGCATCGCCAGCGAGGATCGCTGTTGCCTCGTCAAACTTCACGTGACAAGTCGGCATCCCGCGGCGCAGATCGTCATTATCCATCGCCGGAAGATCGTCATGGATCAGGGAATAGGAGTGGATCATCTCGATCGCGGCGGCGACCCTGAGCGCGAGGCCATGGCTGACACCGAACAGGTCGGCGCTTGAACGCACCAGAAACGGACGGATGCGCTTGCCACCCGAAAGCGTCGAATAGCGGACGGCCTCCATCAGCCGCGCTTCGCGATCATCGCTCGCCGGCAACAGGCTATCGAGCACGGCGTCTACATCGCGAGCGTTTTGGGCGAGCGCCGCTTCTATCTCGAACAAGATGCTTCCTCAGTCCAGCTTGGCGGGTTCGGACGAAACCCGGCCATCAGGGCCGGTGACAATCTTGTCAACGCGAGCCTTGGCTTCTTCAAGCTTGCGCTCACAGTGGCGTTTGAGGGCAGCCCCTCGCTCGTAGGCAGCAATCGCTTCGTCAAGCTTGGCCGTGCCCTCTTCCAGTCGGCGGACAATCGCCTCCAGTTCAACGAGTGCGTCCTCGAAGGTCATAGAGGCAATGTCACGCGCGTCTTCGTTCGTGCTCAACTTGCCCCCCTGGAACGTGGTTTCAGCCGCCGCCAGTGCCAAGTTGCCCCGTCACCAGCCAACCCGATCAAGCCGCAAATGCGCCATGAAGCCGCCCTTGTCGCGAGTTTTTCTCAACTGCGCAAGGAGATTCCGGCCGCTGGTTCGCAACCGTCCTCACGCCGTGCCATGGCTGTTGCGCATTTGCATCGGTGGGTGGGGAAAACCGCGCTTGCGCCAGCCACCCTCAAGGGCAGGCGCTCGCGCTTGCTGCTTCAGTGTCCCATCAGCGCTAGCACGTGTGCAGCCGCGCTTGCGGCGAGCGCTTGGAGGTCGTATCCGCCTTCCAGTGTCGACACGACCCGGCCGTTGCAGCACTTGTCGGCGACATCGAGGATTTGCCGGGTGACCCAGGCGAAGTCCGCGGTTTCCAGACGCAGTTGCGCCAGCGGATCGCGGGCATGCGCGTCAAAGCCGGCCGAAATCAGGACCAGCTCCGGCCCAAAATTGCGCAATGACGGCAGAATCTTCTCCATGTAGCCGCGCCGAAACTCCTCCGACCCGCTGCCCGGACGCAGTGGTACGTTGCAGATGTTATTGAAGACGCCCGTTTCATGCTCCATGCCGGTGCCGGGATAGC
The DNA here is from genome assembly GCA_029624735.1 of Defluviicoccus sp. GTDB lineage: Bacteria > Pseudomonadota > Alphaproteobacteria > Rhodospirillales > Defluviicoccaceae > Defluviicoccus. The sequence goes on from JARSSM010000006.1 coordinate 4,859, forward strand.
ACGGCCATTGATGGCTCGAAGCGTAGAACAGGTCGCGGTAACGAAAGACGTGGTTCTGCGTGCCGTTGCCGTGATGGACGTCGAAATCGATCATCGCGACCCGCTCGATCCCGTGCGCCCGACGAGCATGTTCCGCGGCAATCGCGACGTTGTTGAACAGGCAGAACCCCATCGCTGCCGATGACTCGGCATGGTGGCCAGGCGGCCGCACGGCGCAGAAAGCATTCCGGGCGGAGCCGTTGACAACAGCGTCGACGGCCGTGCACACGGCGCCGACAGCCCGCAGGGCAGCCTCGCCGGAGGAAGAGTTGATTGCCGTGTCCGGATCAAGGTGGACATGCCCGCTCGCCGGCACGTTTTCGAAGATCGCCTCGACATAGAAGGGCGCATGCACATGTTCGATCTGGCGCGCCGTGCCTTTGGGTGCTTCGCGCCGATCCAGTTCCCGGAACTGGTCCGTGTCCAGTGCTTTGAGCACAGCCTTGAGCCGCGCTGGTGCCTCCGGATGCCAATCCCCCATCTCGTGCGCCATGCAATCCGGGTGCGTCAAAAGAAGTGTCATTACCATGCAGCGCGGTCTCTTCTCGAAGTCAGCCCTTGTGTGAACGTCATCAACGTATTTTGGGGACTCTGCGCGCGGTTTGAAAGGACGAAAACGCCTGCAGCGCCAACAGACCATGGGGCGGCCATGCCTGACTCTGCTCGCGGTCGTGGCGGAGACGGCGCAGCACGGACACGGCCGCTCTTTTCTGAGGAGCCGCCTATCAACGCGCTATTGCAGGCGGCAAGAGAATTCGCTAACTGAAAATAACAGGAAGAATTGCGCCTCCTTGAGGGAAGCACATGGCAACCGCATTTCCGCTTGAGCCAGGCGGGCTCGAAATCGAGACCGTGTACCGCATCTTGGCCGATCTTAGAACGGCCATCCGGGCGTGCGAGGTTGACGACGCGACCTATGCGCTGCGGTTGCTACGCACCATTGAGCGAGCGCTGGTGCACGCTTCTCCAGCAGAATGATGATCCAGCGGCGGAACGGGTGCGGCGTGCCGCCACAGTGCGCGCCAGGACGCGCGTGCGCAGGATCGCCGTGACAGTCTAGGGTGGATACGAGCGGCACCGGCGAAAGAGGTGCTGCCGAGCGCGGTATGATCGGCGGCCCTGAACGGCAGCCCACGGGGTTTGTCCGCGTTGTGCATTCCGCCGTGGCGGGGCGGGTGCGCTTTCGCGTCGGCAGCCTCAAGCGCTCGCCGGCATTGAAGCAGCAGTTGGAGCAGGCTCTGGCCGGCCGAGCGGGCGTGCTTTCAGTCTCTGCCAGCAGCCTGACGGGGACTGTTCTGGTCTCCTTCGCAGCTCCGATGGATCATGCCACACTCGCGGCGGCGATCAGCGCTGCGGCCGCTGCAAGCTGGCATGCCGCTTCGGCCGCAGGCGCCGGGCGACCAGCGCCATCAGCGATGCCGAGAGCACGGACCGTGCGGCGCACAAAGGCAGCGCCGGAGCGATCGCAGGCGAAACCTCTCGCTCAGGCGCGAGCTCAACCAAAGCCGCCGGCCGGCGCTGACGGGCGCGGCGCCGATGCGCCGATCGCAGCACCAACGTGGCATGCGCTGCACATCACTGACGTCATCGCGCTGACCAGCACCTGCCCGCAGCAAGGGCTGTCGAGTACCGAGGCCGGTCAGCGCCTGCAGCGGTTTGGTCCCAACAGCCTGCCGCAGCCGCCGAGGCGGTCCCGGTTTGCGATCCTCATTGAGCAGGTCGCGACCCTGCCGGTGGCGCTTCTTGCCGCATCGGCGGTGATTTCGGTCGCCACCGGTGGCGCCATCGATGCGGTCGTAATCCTGGGCGTCGTCGCCGCCAATGCAGTCATCGGTTATGCGACCGAAAGCGAAGCGGTGCGCACCATCGAGGCCCTAAGCACACCGGTGCAGGTGAGCGCGCGGGTGGTGCGCGACGGCCGCGAGCAGGAGATTGCCGTCGATCGCGTCGTCGTCGGCGATATCCAGATCCTCGAGCCGGGCAGCTATGTTGCGGCCGATGCCCGGCTTGTCGCTACGCGTGATCTTACCGCCGATGAATCGCCCCTGACCGGCGAAAGCCTGCCGGTGCGCAAGGGCGCCGATCTCATCTGCGGCGCGGATACGCCATTATCCGAGCGGACCAACATGGTTTACCGGGGGACGGCGTTGACGGGCGGCAACGGCCGCGCGGTCGTCATCGCGACCGGTAGTGAGACCGAAATCGGCCGCATCCAGTCCCTGATCGGCGCCGCGGAGCCGCCGCCGACGCCGATGGAAGTGCAGCTCGGGCGGCTGAGCACCCAGCTCGCGTGGCTCTCCGGCGGCATTTGCGGCGTCCTGTTCGCGGTCGGCCTGGTGCGCGGCTACGGCCTGCTGCCGATGCTGAAAACAGCGATCTCGCTTGCGGTTGCCGCCGTTCCGGAGGGGTTGCCGACCATTGCCACCACTACACTGGCGCTCGGCATCCGTGATATGCGCCGGCGCAAGGTCCTGCTGCGCCGGTTTCACGCGGTCGAGACGCTGGGCGCGGTTCAGGTGATCTGTTTCGACAAGACCGGAACGCTGACCCTCAATCGCATGTCCGTCGCCGCGCTTGCCTGCGACGGCCGGATGCTGCGGGTCGTGAACGGCGGGCTGCAGGACGAGGAGACCACGGACGTACCGGCGGTGGGCGATGCGCTGGCGCAGATCCTGCGCGTGGCTGTGCTGTGCAACGATACCGAGATCGACATCAGCGGCGGCACGGTTCATCTCAAAGGCTCGCCGACCGAAGCAGCTCTGGTTCGCCTGGCGCTCGATTTGGGCCTCGATGTCGCCGATGTGCGGCGCTGCCACCCGCTGACGGCGGCGACCTACCGAAGCGAGCAGCGCAGCTTCATGGGGACGCACCACGCGATCGAAGCCGGGGAGGGGCTGCTGGCGGTCAAGGGCAGCCCCAGCGCCGTGCTCGCCATGTGCCGGTGGCAGCTGCAGGGCGGAACGCCGGTGCCGCTGACGGACGCTGACCGGCAGGAAATCGAGCGCGCGAACGACCGGCTGGCCGGCGAAGCCCTGCGCGTCCTGGGGTTTGCCTCAAAGCTGTGCTCCGCGGCTGACGCCGGTGCGGAAGATGGGCTGACCTGGCTCGGGTTGATCGGTATGGCGGACGAGTTACGTCCGGGGATGCGCGCTCTGATGCAGACGTTTCACGGCGCCGGCATCGCGACGATCATGATCACCGGCGATCAGAGCGCGACCGCCTACGCCGTTGCCAAAGCCCTGCGATTGAGCACGAGCGGACAGGTCGAGATCCTCGACGCCGTGCGTTTGGAGGACCTGCCACCCGATGTGCTGACGGCGCTCGCGCAACGTGCCCACGTGTTCTCGCGGGTGACACCCAGCCACAAGCTGCAGATCGTGCAGGCACTGCAGCGGGCGAACCTGGTGGTGGCGATGACCGGCGACGGCATCAACGACGGCCCCGCCCTGCGCGCCGCCAATATCGGCATCGCCATGGGACGGAGCGGCACGGAGGTCGCGCGCGACGTCGCCGATGTCGTCCTGGCCGATGACGATCCGAAGTCGATCGCAACCGCGATCGCCCGCGGCCGGGTGATCTTTGCCAATGTGCGCAAGGCGCTGCGCTTTCTGCTGGCTACCAACATGACCGAGATCATGGTCGCCGGGCTCGGCACCAGCGCCGGGCTTGGCTCGCCACTGACACCGATGCAGTTGTTGTGGATCAACCTCTTGAGCGACGTGGTGCCGGCGCTGGGGTTGGCGCTTGAACCCGGCGACGAGGCGGTGATGCAGGAACCTCCGCATCCGGCCGGCGAGGCAATCTTGCGGCAGCAGGATCTGCGCACGATCGCCATCGAGGGTGCCGTCATCGGCAGCGGCGCGCTGGCGGCCTGCCTCTACGGCAATCTGCGCTACGGACCAACGGCGAAAACCAGCACAATGACCTTCATGAGCCTGATCACGGCCCAGCTGCTGCACGCGGTCAGCTGCCGGTCCGACCGCCGGGTCGTGTTCGGCAGCGGCACGCTTGCGCCCAATCCCGTGCTGCGGAGCGCGCTCATCGGCTCGTTTGCGTTGCAGGCGCTGGGATTTCTGGTGCCGCCGCTGAGGCGCCTGCTCGGGCTGGTGCCGCTGGCTCCGCGTGACTGGGCGGTGACCGCCGCCGCCGGTGTGGCGCCCTTGCTGCGCAACGAACTGGCCAAGGGTGCTACCGTGCCGCTGCCAGTGACCAAGGCAAAGCCATGAAAGAGGACTTCATCTTCACGTCGGAATCGGTCACTGCCGGGCACCCCGACAAGCTCTGCGATGGCATCAGCGACGCGATCGTCGATCGCTTCATGCAGCAAGATCCATTCTCGAAGATCGTGGTCGAAAGCGTCGTCGCCACCGGCATCTTGTTCCTCGCGGCGCGCTTTGCGTCGAAGGCGACCGTCGATCTACCGGGTGTGGCGCGGCAGGTGGTCCACGACGCGGGTTACGAGGACGAAGGCTTCAATCCCAAAACCTGCAGCGTCATGACCAGCCTCAACGAACTGCCGCGCGAGGAGCGGAGCGAGCGCGACGAACGCGAGATGGATGACGACGAGATCGAGCGCCTCGTGGTCGACAGTCAGGCGACCGTTTTCGGCTTCGCATGCGGACAGACCCCGGCCTTGATGCCGCTGCCGATCTGGCTCGCGCACAAGCTGGCGCGCCGGCTCGCTGCCGTGCGCGAGCGGGGCGATCTCGCGTACCTGGCTCCGGACGGCAAGACGCAGGTGAGCGTCGAATACCGGCATCGGCGGGCGCGCCGGATCCATGGCTTGACCCTGATCGCGGCATCGAAGGGCGGCCGGCCAGTCAAGCGCAAACAGCTGCATGACGATCTCATGGAACACGTCGTCAAGCCGGTGTTCCGCGACGAGCCGGTCGGGCCGGACCACGCGACCCGCATCTTTATCAATCCCTTCGGGCCGGTGCTGATCGGCGGCCCGGCGATGCATGCAGGCCTCACTGGCCGCAAGACGGGCGTTGACACCTATGGCGAGTACGCCCGCCAGAGCGGTTCGGCGCTGAGCGGCAAGGATCCGTCGCGCATCGACCGGGTCGGTGCCTACATGGCCCGCTATGCGGCCAAGAACGTTGTTTGTGCCGGCCTTGCCAGCGAGTGCGAGGTGCAGCTCAGCTATTCGATCGGATTGGCGCGGCCGGTGAGCACACAGGTCGAAACCTTTGGCACCGGCCGCATCCCCGACCGCGAGATCGCAGCACGCATTGCCCGCGCGATCGACTTCCGCCTGGCCGGGATCATTCGCCGCTTTGACCTGAGGTTCCTGCCGAGCCGCAGCGAACAGGGCTTCTACCGAAGGCTCGCGGCCTATGGCCACGTCGGCAGGCTTGATCTGGACGCTCCATGGGAGCGCACGGACAAGGTGGACGCCTTGCAGGCGGGGTGAGGCGGAATCGGCTGCAGCTCCGGGGCTATATGCCGCCGTTGCCACCGCTCCTGCCGTTCATGAGGTGGCTTACGCCAAGGGCGGTCAACGCCTGCCATACAAGGGAAACGGCGGGGGGAAGCACGGTGCCCCTGCGCACCTGAACCAAGGCGAGAGTCAACAGCACGAGAGCAAGCAGCGTCCACAGGTCCCAGGTCCCGCCGGCCGTGTGCCGCACTGAGCGATCGAGTGTGGATGCGGCACTGCGGAGCGCCGGACCGACGGGCGGAAGCGGCGGCGGTGTCGCCTCGAGGAGGAACAGTCCAGCGCCCGCGGCAAAGCTGCCAAGCGGCAGCAGCACTTCGGCGTGCTCGATCAGCACGCTCGCGGTCAATGGATTGACGTGCACACGCCGCACGCCCGGACAGTCGCGCTGAAGCCGTTCGGCAAGAACGGTGAAATACGCTTGGTCGCCCCGGCGCGCCGGTATCTTGAGCCTGGCACGACCGTGAATGGCGTGGCTCAGATAGGCCGTGGGTGTTCTAGGCAACGCCTTGCGTCGGGTTTGCAGCGGCTTCCATGGCATCGGAGGGCGTGCCGGCCACGGCGTCAGCCTCCTGTGCCAGTTCCGCCTTGGCCTCGGCGACGATGTCTTCGGTCATCTCGCCAAGTTCGGCCAAGGTTTCCCGGCCCTTTTCGAGCAGAACAAGGCCGCTCTTGATGGCAGCCTTCGCGGCAGGCTTGGCCGCGCGCACCAGCGGCGGCAGCAGGATGGGACCTAGAACCGTGACGCCGATCCCGATTGCGAGGCCTGTAATCACGTTCCTTTTCAGGAGTTCGTCCAGCAGCGCCATGCGGGTTTCCCCTTGCTTTGGACCTTCGCGCGGCACGCTCCGTCAACGAGGCCTTGACGGCGAAGGACGGAGCAAAGCCTAGCATGCGGCGCTTGGGCGCGAAAAGGCTGCAGTTGGGTCGGCCTGCAAGGATGGTGAATAGCCAGCGACGGTCACTCTGCTCAGGGGTGGGCAACGAGCACGATCCGGTGACCCTTTTTCTCGATCTCGGCGCGGACGAGGGTGGAGCCGGGGCGATACCACAGCTCCCCGGCCAGGTAAGGCGACGTGAACGCATAGTGCTCGGTTTCGATTTCCGCACCTTCAATCACGAGGTTCGCTCGGCCCAACGCGTTTACCGCGAGAGCAACGATGCCGCCGTCAGAGACATCAAGGACACGGCTCTGGGCGATGAATGCGGGATGCCAGGCGCATGTGGTGGTGAGAAGAGTGGAGGGGGCTGTAGCGCGACCGTTCGGTCCCTCGATCGCGATCGCCCCTCCGGTGCGCTGGGCGCGAACGTTGATCGTACCGTCGGCATCAATCGTCTCGGCGGTGAGCTCGTGGAGCCGGCCGGCCCGCCAAGTCTCTTCGACACGATGCTCGTAACGGAACATGGTGACAAAGGCGATCTTGACGCGGATGATGAACGCGTGGCTGACAGTCATCCCACTGCCGTCGGCGGATGGTGTGATGACGAAGCTGTAGCTGCCGACGGGAGCGTTTTTCCACAGCGCATCGAAGTTCAGCCGCGCCACCTCAGCCGGCGGGGTGAGCAATGCGGCGCTGGGCCGGCCCGCAGCCATGCTGTCAGGCGCCATCGATGGGCAGGTGGAAGGCGCCGATGCGGGCGGCGGTCATAGGCGCGGCTGCGCCTTGATGGCGGCGAGGAAGCGATCGGTAGAACCGGCCTTGAGGTAGGCCATCGCACAGCCGATCTCGCGATCCTTGGTCGGCCCGACGGGGGGACACATCTGGGTGTCGACCGACGTTTCGGCCATTTGCCGTACCGGGTCGCGGGCGGGCAGGGCGCCTGGAAGGTCGACCTCGTGCGGTTCCTGCTCGGCATCCTTGTCCTTGGCTGGAAGGAGTTGGATGCGGGGCGTAATCCCGCGCGCCTGGATCTGACTCCCCGACGGGCTGTAATAGAGCGCGGTCGTCAGTTTCAACGCGCCTCCCTCGGGCAGGCGCATGATCGTCTGGACCGAGCCTTTGCCGAACGAGGTCGACCCCATCACCGTGGCCCGGCCGTTGTCGCCGAGCGCGGCGGCGACGATCTCCGCTGCCGAGGCGGAGCCGGCATTGATGAGAACGACGATCGGCAGGCCTGCGACCAGATCGCCCGGCTCGGCCGGAAATCCGCGTTCGCTTGCCGCCTGACGGCCGCGAATCTTGACGATCAAGCCGTTGTCCAGGAAGGCATCGGCGATCGCAACCGACTGGTCGAGCAACCCGCCAGGGTTGTTGCGGAGGTCAAGAATGAGCCCGGCCAGGTGCGGATGGTGGGCGCGCAGGTCGTTCAGGGCCTCCTCCAGCCGCTGCGCTGCCTTTTCGTTGAAGCCGACCACGCGCGTGTACGCGATGTCCCCTTCGACAAACCAGCGCACCGGCTCGATGGTGATAATGGCGCGAGCGACGCTGAGCCGCATCGGCGAGCGGCCATCACGCTGCAGGGTAAGCTCGACCTTGGTGCCGGGCTGACCGCGCATGGTGTTGACGGCGTCCTTCAAACTCATGCCGCGCACCGAAACGCCATCGATGTGGGTGATCAGGTCGCCGGTCTTGATGCCGGCCCGCTCGGCGGGCGTGCCCTCGATCGGCGCGATAACCTTGATGAGACCGTCCTGCTGGGTGATCTGGATGCCGAGGCCGCCGAACTCGCCTGACGTGACCAGCTCCGACTCGTGCAACTCCTCGGGATTGAGGTAGGCCGAGTGGGGATCGAGGGCGGCGGTCATCGCATCGAGCGCAATCTCGACGAGCTGCGCGGCCGGCAAGGAATGCGGCTTGGGGTTTTGCGCCTTGACGCCCTGAACGGCGGCCTCGATCAGCTTGCCATCCGGCAGGTCGTCCACATAGGCGTCGCTGATTCGTTTGTAGGCGTCGCGAAAGTGCTTGAGCTGGCGGGTATTCTCCGGATCTGCCGCGTACTCCTGGAACACGGCGGAAAATCGCCCAATCTCCCGCCGGCCGCGCTCTGACAATCGGTAGAAGTCGAAGCCCAGGGAGGCGAGCGCCGTCTCCATCTGCACGGACTGGTCCGAGCAGCCGTTCAGGCTCGGCCCGAAGCTGGCGCCGATGGCGACCGAGATCAGGACCGCGCCTAATGTCTTGACTTGATCGAACGCGATCACCCCGGCTCCCTCTGCACAGCCGCACCCGCGGCACTGTCGTACGACGCCGCGGTGGTTGTTATCGTATTGCCACGTGCAGCGAAATGCACGGCTCGGATGGGGGTAACCGCGGCTCCCGGCCGCAACGCGAACGTGAGCCAAAGCGAAAGCGACCACACGACGACAGCGCCACCCTGGTGTGCGACGCCCAGAGGAACCGGCACGGCCATCAGGACGGTGGCGGCGCCGAGGCCATATTGTGCCGCGATCGCCAGCAGGAGCAGGCCCGCCGCGCGGTGCGCGCGCGCGTCGGCCCGCATCGCCCGGCTAGCCATGAACAAACCGATCGCCGCGGTCAACACGACGGTCGCCAGCAGACGGTGCGTGAACTGGATGGTGGTCACGTCCTCGAAAAAGTTCACGTACAAGGGATGGTATGGAAAAATCAGCGATGGCACCAACTCGCCATCCATCAGCGGAAACGTGTTGTAGGCGAATCCGGCGTCCGTACCGGCAACGAACCCGCCCCAGATGATGGTCAGCAGCACGAGCACGCTTGTGCCCACCGCGGCCATGAACAGCGGCGGCGGCCCTGGTTGCGCTTGAGGCTGCGCCGGCTGCGGTGTCGCTACCAGGCCGAACGCCGTCCATAGGACCAAACCATAGATGAGCAGTGCCGCGGTCAGATGGGCGACCAGCCGGTACTGGCTGACATCAGGCCGGTCGACCATGCCACTCCTGACCATCAGCCAGCCGAGACCGCCTTGAAGTGCGCCGAGAAGAAAGATGAAAGCGAGCCGAAGGCCGAGCCGGCGGTCGATCTGCCGCCTGAGCAGAAAGATGAGGAAGGGAAGGAGGAAAACGACCCCCATCAGCCGGCCCGTCAGCCGGTGCACGTACTCGAGCCAAAAGATGCCCTTGAACGCTTCAAGCGTCATTCCGGCGTTGATTTTCTGGTATTCTGGATAGCCCTGGTAGGCTGCGAATGTCCGCTGCCACTCCGCCTCTGTCAACGGCGGCAGCCAGCCGGTGATGGGCCGCCATTCGACCATCGACAGCCCCGAATGCGTCAACCGCGTCGCGCCGCCGAGGACCACCATGAGGAAAACAAAGCCCGCGAGGACGAACAGCCAGATGGCTATCCCTCTTTTCCGATCAGCCGCTGCAAGCGCGCCGACAGTACTCATTCGGCAACCGGACCGTTCCCCAACAGGGTACACGAAAGCAACGAAACTGCTGGGGTCAATATGCGCGTCGTGCCTTGAAAAGCCAAGAGACGTTGCCCAGAAATCGAGGAGGGATCGGCAGCAGCCGTTTCCCGCAGCCGCCACGGCAACAGCGTGGCAGCGCCCGCCGGCCACACTGTTGGGACATTGAAGGACATGAGTACGCCATCCGCACCCGGCCGGGGCCGCGTTTTCATCGTTGGCGCAGGACCGGGCGACCCGGATCTTCTGACCTTGAAAGCCCTGCGGCTCCTGCGCGCAGCCGATGTGATCGTCTTCGATCGCCTCGTTTCGCAAGAGATTCTCGACCTGATTCCCGCCGGCACGGCGCAGGTATTCGCCGGCAAGATGGCGCGCAACCACCACATGCCGCAGGCCGAGATCAATACGCTTCTGGCAACCCTCGCTTTGAGCGGCCGCACGGTGGTGCGCCTCAAGGGTGGCGATCCTTACCTGTTCGGCCGCGGCGGCGAGGAGGCGCTCCATCTGGCCCAGCTGGGCATTCCGTTCGAGGTGGTGCCTGGCGTGACCTCGGCCTCGGGCTGCAGCGCCGCGGCCGGCATTCCGCTTACCCACCGCGACCTCGCGCACCGGGTTCAGCTGATCACGGGCCACGCGAAGGAGGACGAGCCGCTGGTGTTGGACTGGGCCAAGCTCGCCGAACCGGACGCGACCTTGGTGATCTACATGGGCCGGACCAACATCGGCCGCATCAGCGCTCAGCTCATCCGGCACGGCCTGCCGCCGGAGACGCCGGCGGCCGCGGTCGTAAACGGGACGCGGGCCGATCAGCAGACGATCCGCACGACCCTGGCGGATCTGCCGGCGGCGGTGCGCGACCTCGACCACGCGGCGCCAACACTGATCATTATCGGAAAGGTCGCCGCGCTCGCGGAACAGCTCGGATCGTGGGCGCCGGCCTCCGAATCTGCTCCGGCTGCGCAAGCCCCTTGACGGCAGCCGCTCGCGGAACCAGCGCGGCCGGTTGCCGCACTAATGCGCCATGAACAACAGGAGCGAGGTCCGCTCGATCATGTGTTGGGTGACGCTGCCAAGAATGATCTGCCACAACCGGTTGTGGGTGTACGCGCCCATAACCACCATGTCGGCATCCCTGCAGGCGTCGCTCAAGGTTTGGTCGGGCGAGGCGCTATCGGCGACGACGCGCGGCGTGGCGGCGATGCCGTGCCAGGCGAGGAACTGAACCGCGCCGGCGCAGGCTGTGTCGACATCCTCTTCGGCGCCGACGGAGACAACGTCAACACGCGTCGCCCGATGCAGGAGCGGCAGGGCGTACTTGATTGCGCGCGCCGACTCCTTGCTTTCGTTCCAGGCAACGACGATCCGCTTCAGCGCGCCAGGCGCCGCCGCAGCCGCCACCATGACGGGCGCCGCGCTCTCGAAGATCAAGGCGCTGAAGGGGACGGTTGACAGCACCTCCGGGTGAACGATCGGCCGGCCGATGACGACGAGATCGGCCAGTCTGGCACGGCGGACAACCGCATCCTCCTCGATGCCGCGGAACTCGATGAAGCGGGCGGAAGCCCCGCTGGGAGTTGGGTTTTCCGCCGCGGCAATGCCAGCACGCGCCCGTGCCTCCTCGAACATCGCCTTCGCGGCGGCGGCGCGTCCGGCTGATTCCCGCTCGGTCAGCTCGATCAAATCCTGAACGAGCGCGCCGGACATGCCTTCGCCGACCAAGGGGACTGCCGCCGTTGGCTCCACGCGCACATGCACTGCCTCGACATGCGCCCCAAGCCACCCGCCGACGAAGAGCGCCGTCTCCAGTGCCCCCTGAACCGCCGGTGTCCCGTCGACCGGCACGACGATCTTGCGAATGGACATGACAGCCCTCACCCTGACCATCCTATTGTCGCGCGCGCGGCGACAAAATGCAAAAGTGCTGTGTGGCTGTTTGGCGCCTGAGGTGGTTGGCGTCTCTTGCGGCGTCAGTGCTCGATGCAGAGTTTGCCGAAGTGCTGGCCGCTGGCGAGAAAGTCCATCGCCTTAGGCAGTTCGCCGAACGCGAAGACACGGTCGACCGCCGGACGCAGGCGGTGGTATTCGACTGCGCGCACCATCGCGAGGAAGTCATCCCGGCTGCCGACGGTAATGCCCTGCAGGCGGACGTGGCGCGTAACGATCAGGCCTAAGCGCACATCCATCATGCCGCCCGAGAGCACGCCGATCATGCTCACCGTGCCGCCGGGGCGGATGGTGCGCAGCGACTGCGGCAGCGTGTCCTGGCCACCGACCTCGACGATGTGATCAAGGCCCTCGCCGCCCACAAGCGCACGTGCGCTCTTTCCCCACTCCGGCGTGGTCTTGTAGTTGATGGTGGCATCCGCGCCAAGTTCGCGCGCCCGCTCCAGCTTGGCATCGCTCGACGAGGTGACGATCACGAACGCGCCGGCGAGCTTGGCAAACTGAAGTGCGAACAAGGAGACGCCGCCTGTCCCCTGGATCAGGACCTTCTGGCCGGGCTGGACACAGCCTTCCTTGACGATCGCCGACCATGCGGTGAGTGCAGCGCAAGGCAGTGTCGCAGCTTCGACATCGCTCAAGAAATCCGGAACCGGCACGACACCTTCGGCCGGCAACACCATGTGCTCCGCCATGGTGCCGTCAAGCTCGCAGCCTAAGCTGAAGCCCAGACGCCGCTCGTCTGGCGGGCCTGCGGACCACGACTGGAAGAATAGGGGACAGACCCGCTCGCCCAGTTTCGGCGCTGAAACTTCAGCGCCGATCGCGTCGACAATGCCGACACCATCGCTCAACAGTATCAGCGGCAGGGCTTTCATCCGTGCGCCGTAACCTTTGAGCGGCACCAGCAGATCGCGGAAGTTCAGCGAAGCTGCTTTCATTTTCAGCCGCACCTCGCCCGGGCCGGGCAGGGGTTCCGGCCTTTCGCCAATGCGGACGTTCTCGCGTGTCCAGCCGCCTTCGACCTGAAAGACCTTCACCGTTTCCTCCATTCATTCTTGTTTGTTGGCATCACCGCCGCGTTCATCCTCACACATGGTTGCGTTCTTGCCGCTACCACGGCATCATGTGAAAAAAATGGCGATAATCAAGGGATGACTGGCTGCCGCGATGCACTGGCGGCGGCATAAGCCAGGCACCCAGGGAGGATACGTGTTCGAGATCGTTTTCCGCTATGATGCGGAACGGTGTCGCGCGACACACATGCCCGCGTGTGCAGCGGACGCGTGCCGCCGCTTGGAGGACGGCAACCGCGATTTCGCCCATTTGTTCGATGCGGTGCCGCTCGTGCGCGGGTCGGTCCGCCGGCTCGTCCCCTTCGATCCGCGCGATCTCGGCTTTACCGAGATCGAGGGAATGGCACCGAAGCAGCATCCGTTCGCAATCGTTCTCGGCTGCTCCGATGCGCGGGTCCCAACTGAGTTGATCTTTAACAAGTGGTGCAACGAGCTGTTCGTCGTCCGCGTCGCCGGCAACGTGCTTGGCGCCGACACGCTCGGCAGTATCGATTACGCCGTCAGCCAACTGCGCCAAAGCGTCAAGCTGATGGTGGTGCTGGGACACTCTGGCTGCGGCGCGGTCACGGCGGCGGTCGATGTGTTCCTCAAGCCAGCGCAATACCTGACATTTGCAACCAGCCACCCGTTGCGTACGATCATCGATCGCGTGGTCGTCGTCGTCCGCGGTGCCGCGCGCGCGCTGGAACTCGCGCACGGTGAAAACGTAAGCCACCAGGTCGGCTACCGCCGGGCGTTGATCGAGATAACGGTCGCCATGAACGCCGCGCTCACCGCCCACACGCTCGAACAGGAGCTGCGCCGCAGTCCGGGCGCTGCGCCGATCGCGACCGTGTACGGCGTTTATGATCTGGCGACACGCCGCGTGAACGTGCCCGGCATGGTGCAAACCGGCGGTGGTGAAGCGGACGTCTCGCTGCAGGCGCCACCCGCGGACATCGACGCGTTCGCCGCGTTGGCGCGCCGGCTCGCAGCGACCGACGGCGTTCGCATGCTCCTGGCCGCGGCCTGAGCGTACCTCGCTCAAGGCTGATTCGCAGCCGCGCGGCAAAGGGCGCTGCCGGCGGTCGCGGATTGGTGCCGTGGGCGGCCGTCTCTCCGCCTTACAGTCTTGAATTAGCAAGCGAAACGGCGCTTGTGGGGCCATCGTGCTGGGGCTCTGGGGTTTGTGCCGCGATCAGGGTAATCTCAGGCTCATGAAGCGTCTCCTCCTCAACGTATCGATCATGGCGGTACTGCTGTTGGGCCTCTGGCCGGTGACGGTGTTTGCCGCCGAAACCGACTTCAGCACTTGGCTCGCGGCGCTGCGCGACGAAGCGCAGGCAGCCGGCATCCGCGGCGATGTCTTTGATCGCGTGATGGCAGGCAGCCGGCCGATCGAGAAGATCGTCGAGCTCGATCGCCGGCAGCCCGAGTTCGTCGACACTTTCTGGTCCTATCTGGGCGCGCGCGTAACGCCAGCGCGGGTGGAGCAGGGGCGAGCACACCTCCAACGCTATCGCGACCTGCTGCAGGCCGTTGAGCGCTCGTACCGTGTGCCGCCGGCGGTGTTGGTCAGCTTCTGGGGGCTGGAAACCGATTTCGGCGGCAACACCGGGCAGTTTCGTGCCGCTGATGCGCTCGCCACGCTTGCCTACGACGGCCGTCGCGGAGCGTTCTTTCGCGAGCAACTGCTGGCACTCCTGCAGTTGGTGCAGGCAGGCGACGTCGATCACGATGCGCGGGCATCGTGGGCCGGCGCGCTTGGGCAGATGCAATTCATGCCGACGACCTACCGCGCTTATGCGGTCGATTTCGATGGCGACGGGCGGCGCGACCTTTGGCACAGCATGCCGGACGTGTTCGCGTCGGCTGCCAACTATCTGGCCTCGATCGGCTGGGACGGGGCGCGTGGCTGGGGCGAAGAGGTGCGCCTGCCGGGCGACTTCGACTACTACCTCGCCGGCCCCGATGTTGAAATGCCGATCGAAAGCTGGCGCGACCTGGGCGTTACGCGCGCATCGGGCGCGGCTTTGGAGGGCGGTTCGGGGCGCGCGTCGATCATCCTGCCGGGCGGTGTCGAGGCAGGGCCTGCGCTCCTCGTCTCGCCCAACTTCCGCGTCATCATGGCCTGGAACCGCGCCTTCACCTATGCGGTCACCGTCGGCCACCTCGCTGATCGTATCGCCGGCCGCGGGCCGTTCGTGACCCCCCAGCGCGGCGATGTCGTCGGCCTTTCCCGCGCCGACGTGCTGGAAATACAAACGCTTCTGGGCCGTCTGGGGTTCGATGCGGGCGGTGCGGACGGTGTTGTCGGCAGCAGGACCCGTGATGCCATTCGCGACTTCCAGCGCACGGCCTATCTGCCGGCAGACGGGTTCCCGACATCCCGACTGCTCGATCGGTTGCGTCTTGCGGCAGCGGAGTAGCACCAGCCGCGGCCATGGCGTGCGAAGGGAGGCTTGAGCACGATGACCGATACTCCGTCGAACCCTGCGGGCAATCCCCGCTTCCGCTGCCCGGGAGGTTGGCCCGTTCGGTCGATTGCGCTGACGGCGATCCTCCTTGTCAACGCTTGCGCCTCCGCGCCCGAACCGGGGCCATCGGCGCGCCCGCGCGATCCGCAGACCGGCGGCCTCTACAAGGTTGGCAAACCGTATGCAATCAAGGGCGTGTGGTATACGCCGCGGGTTGACTATGGCTACGACGAAACTGGCACGGCTTCCTGGTATGGCCCCGGCTTCCATGGCCAGGCGACGGCGAATGGCGAGGTCTATGACATGAACGAGCTGACGGCTGCGCATACGACCCTGCCGCTGCCGAGCATCGTCCGTGTCACCAATCTCGACAACGGCCGCACGATCAAGCTGCGCGTCAACGATCGCGGACCCTTCGTCGGCGGCCGGATCATCGACGTCTCGCGGCGTGCCTCGCAGCTCCTTGGCTTTCATGAGAAGGGCACGGCGACGGTGCGGGTCGAAATCGAGGCTGAGGAAAGCCGGCAGCTGGCGGAGGCGCTTGGCGCTGCCCAGACCGAGCCGCTTGCAACCGCGGTGGCTGCCACCCCGCTCACAGCGAACCCGGCCCCGGCGCCGGTCGCCATGGCGGCGAACACGGCCCCAAGCGAAGAGCCGGCAACGGAGCCGCCGCAGGTCGCTCTGTCGCCGGCAGCACTGGCTCTTCTCGCGGCGGACTCGGGCCAACCCGCAGGCGTTGGCAGCAAACAGGGCCGGAGCGCTGAGCCGCTGGAAACGATGGGTCCTGTGGCGGACGATTTGCCGGTGGCCGAAGATTGGGTTGACGAGGCGATGGCGCCCGCGCGGCCCGCCGTATATCACGAGCGCGCGTCAGCGGCGGCGACAAGACGTGACGGGCCGCGCCCGCTGCCCTATGTTCAGGCCGGCGCGTTCTCCGACGCCAGAAATGCGGCGTGGGCGCGGCAGCGGCTGGCCCGGCTGGGCTCCGTTGCGATTACCAACGCCCGCGCCGACGGCCGTGGGCTGTATCGTGTCCGTGTCGGACCCTTCGCTTCGAACGGAGAAGCGCAACGGGTGCTGGCGCGCGTGATCGGCGAGGGGTTCGCCGGCTCGCAGGTCGTTTATGATTAAACCCAAGGGCGCGGCCATGGGTGCGCTGACCGCAAGCCGAGGGGGGCTTGCTGCGCCTGTGCCAGGAATAGGCCGCAATCGCTGAGGGGAAGTGTTTATGAGGATGAGTGAAATGACACGCGCGCGGGAGGGACATTTGCGCTGGAGCCTTGTGATCATGGCTGTCGGGCTGGCCGTGGGACTCCTCGCCGGACTCACACCGCAGCGCTGCCATGCCATCGAGACAAAGGCCCGCCAAGCCTTGCTCATCGACATGCAAACCGGCGCAGTGATGTTCGAGAAGAACGCCGACGAGCCGATGGGGCCGGCGTCGATGACGAAGATCATGACCGTCTACATGTTGTTCGACCGCTTGAAGAAGGGGGAGTTGCGGCTGAACGATACATTGACGATCAGCGAGAACGCCTGGTCGAAAGGGGGGGCCGCCAGCCAGGGCTCGACGATGTTCCTCAAGGTCGGCGACCGGGTGCGGGTGGAAGACCTGCTGCACGGCATCATCGTCCAATCCGGGAACGACGCGTCAATTGCGGTTGCCGAAGGCCTGGCCGGCAGTGAGACCGCCTTTGCCGAAGAGATGAACCGGAAGGCGCGGGAAATCGGGATGCGCAACTCGCATTTCCGTAATGCCTCCGGCTTGCCAGAACCTGACCATTTAACGACGGCCCGCGATCTTGCGCTTCTGGCAAGACACACTATCGAGGACTTTCCAGAGTACTATAATTTCTACTCCGAGCGGGAGTTCTTCTACAACTCGATCCGCCAGGGCAACCGCAATCCGCTCCTTTACAAGGCGGGGGGAGCCGATGGCCTGAAGACCGGCCACACGAAGACCTCCGGCTACGGTCTCACCGCGTCGGCTATCCGTGGCGGGCGACGCCTGATCCTGGTCATCAACGGTCTCGCCAGCATGCAGGAGCGCAGCGACGAGGCGCAACGGCTGTTGGATTATGGCTTCCACGAGTTCGAGAACGTACCGCTGTTCAAGGCTGGCGAGGAGGTGGCCAAGGCTGAGGTCTGGTACGGCGAGGCACGCGAGGTGCCGCTGGTCACCCAGCGTGACATCCTCGTCACGTTGCCGCGAACCGCACGCCCGGGCATGAACGTTGTCGTCCGCTATACCGGCCCGGTTCCGGCGCCGATCGCGCAAAACCAGCCGCTGGCGGTCTTGAAGATCGACACACCCGGCGTCGGCCCGATCGAGCAATCGCTTGTTGCCGGAACGCCGGTCGAGAGGCTCGGCGTTTTTGGCCGGCTCGTCTTTGCTATCAAGCACCTGGCAGGCAGTCTGGCCGGTTGATGACAGCCGCCCAGCCGGCCGGACCGCAGGGGAAGTTCATCACCCTTGAGGGCGGGGAGGGGGCGGGAAAGTCGACGCAAGCAGCGCTGCTGGCGGACGCCCTGCGGTCGGCAGGCGGCGCTGTTGTTGCCACCCGCGAACCGGGCGGGACCGAAGGTGCGGAGGCGATCCGCGCGCTTCTGGTGCACGCGCCCGACAACCGCTGGTCAACCGTCAGCGAGGTCCTGCTGCACTACGCCGCCCGCCGGGAGCACCTGGACAAGGTCATTCTGCCGGCGCTTAGCCGAGGCACGTGCGTCGTGTGCGACCGGTTTGCCGATTCAACGATGGCGTACCAGGGCTATGGGCTGGGGTGCGATCGGCGGATGATCAGCGCTTTGCATCAGCTTGTGATCGGCCCGTTTCGGCCCGACTTGACGTTGGTGCTGGACGTTGAGCCCGGCCAGGGCCAGGTGCGGGCTGCCAGCCGTGGCCAGCCGAGCGACCGTTACGAGCGGCTCGACAGCACCTTCCACGCGCGGGTGCGGGCCGGATTTCTCGCCATTGCGGGCGCCGAGCCGGAGCGATGCGTCGTCGTTGCGGCGAGCGGGTCGGTTGCGGAGGTGGCGCAGCGGATCCGGCAGATCGTTGCCGATCGGCTGCGGATCGGATTGGGCGCGCCGTGAGCGCCGCGGACGACGCGGACGGCTCGTGGCCACTGCCGCGCGGAAATCCCGACCTCGTCGGCCAGGAGCAGGCCGAGGCCCAGCTAGCCGCTGTTTACGCGGCGGGGCGACCGGCGCACGCATGGCTGTTCACCGGCCCTAAGGGCATCGGCAAGGCGACGCTGGCGTTCCGGCTGGTCCGCTGGCTGTTCCGCCATGGCAGCAGCGAGCGGGTAGGGGAGCCTGCGACCGCGGCGGCCGATCTGTTCGGCGCGGCGCCGCCGCCGCCCGCGTCACCGTTGCTTTTTGTCGATCCCGGTGAGCCGGTGTTTCGGCGCGTCGCCAGCGGTGGCCATGCCGACCTGTTCACCCTTGAGCCGGGGATCGACCCCAAGCGGGGAACGCCCAGGACCGAGATCAGTGTTGCCGAAGTCCGCGCGGCCGGTGCATTCCTCGCCGCAACGGCCGCGGAGGGCGGGTGGCGCGCGGTGATCGTCGATCCTGCCGAAGCAATGAACCGCAACGCCGCCAACGCGCTGTTGAAAACGCTTGAAGAGCCGCCGCACGGGACCGTGCTCATCCTGGTCAGCCATGCGCCGGGGATGCTGCCGGCCACCGTCCGCTCCCGCTGCCGCACGGTGACGCTGGCGCCGCTCTCGACGCAGACGATCGCGGCCTTGTTGCCGCGCTATCGGCCGGAAACAACGGCGGATGAGGCGGCGGTGCTGGCGCGCCTCGCCCGTGGCAGCATCGGCCATGCCCTGCGGCTGGCGAGCAGCGAGGGCGAACGGTTGCGGGGCCAACTGACGCGGCTGTTCCGAGCGCTGCCTGCGGTGGAACCGCTGGCGGTGCTCGACCTCGGTGAGGCGGCGAAGGGGCAGGGGAGCGGGGAGGGGGGATTCGCACTTCTCGCCGATCTCTTGCGCGCCTGGCTCGCCTCCATCGTGCGCGTTGCCGGCGGCGCACGGCCCCAGGAAGCGCTTGCAAGCGAGGCGGAAACCATCGGCAGGCTGGCAGCGGCAGGCGGACTTGATCGGTGGTTGCAGGTGTGGGACAACTCAACCCGTCTCTTGGCGCGCGCAGAAACCGCCAATATGGATTTGAAGCAGATTCTGCTTGCCGTCTTCCTCAACGTCGAGGCCGCCTTGAAACGCTGAGGCATGCGCGCGCCGCAGGAGTGCTGTCCCGCGACGGACCGGAGCACCATGAATCCAGCGCCGACGTACTACCTCACGACGCCGATCTACTACGTCAACGATGTGCCCCATATAGGGCACATGTATACGACGCTCGCGTGCGACGTCCTTGCACGCTTCAAACGTCTCGACGGATTCCAGGTCAAGTTCCTGACCGGCACCGACGAGCACGGACAGAAGGTGCAGAAGGCAGCGCTCGCCGCCGGTCTCGCCCCGCACGAATTCACCGACAAGGTCTCGGCGAACTTCCGCGGCTTGACGCAGGCGATGCAGTTCTCCAACGACGATTTCATCCGCACCACCGAGGCACGCCATGTCCGCTCCTGCCGGGCGCTGTGGCAGCGTCTCATCGAGCGCAACGAGATTTATCTCGGCACCTACGCCGGCTGGTATGCGGTCCGCGACGAGGCATTCTATGCCGAGAGCGAACTTGTGAAAGCGGCCGACGGAAGCCGGCTGGCGCCGACTGGAGCGGCGGTCGAGTGGGTCGAGGAGCCGAGCTACTTCTTCCGGCTGTCGGCCTGGGGCGACCGGCTGCTCGCGTACTATGCGGACAATCCGGACTTCATCCTGCCCGAAAGCCGGCGCAACGAGGTGATCAGCTTCGTCCGCTCCGGTCTGCAAGACCTGTCGATCTCGCGCACCACGTTCGACTGGGGCATCCCGGTGCCGGACGATGAGCGCCATGTCATGTATGTCTGGCTCGATGCGCTGACCAACTACATCACCGCGCTCGGCTTTCCCGACGTCGAAACGGAAGACTTCAAGCGGTTCTGGCCTGCCGATCTGCACATGGTCGGCAAGGATATCTTGCGCTTCCACGCCGTCTATTGGCCGGCGTTCCTGATGGCAGCCGGCATCGCGCCGCCGAAGCGGGTGTTCGCCCACGGCTGGTGGACCAACGAGGGGCAGAAGATCTCGAAGTCGGTCGGCAACGTCATCGATCCGCATGCACTGGTCGATCGCTACGGCCTGGATGCGGTGCGCTACTTCATGCTGCGCGAGGTTCCGTTCGGCAGCGACGGCGACTTCTCGCACCGGGCGATGATCGGCCGGATCAATGGCGACCTCGCCAACGATTTTGGCAACCTGGCGCAACGCGTGCTGTCGATGATCGCCAAGAACTGCGGCGGCGCGGTGCCGCAGCCGGGTCCGCGGACGGCCGAGGATCAGGCACTGCTGAGCGCCGCCGCCGAGCTCTTGCCGCAGCTGCGCGCCGCAATCGATCGCCAAGCCTTCCATGTCGGGCTAACAGCGCTGTGGCGGGTCATTGCGGACGCCAATGTCTATGTCGACCGGCAGGCGCCGTGGGCCTTGCGCAAGAGCGATCCGCCCCGGATGCGGACCGTGCTCTACTGCCTGGCCGAGGTGATCCGCCACTTGGGCATCCTGGCGCAGCCATTCATGCCGGCTTCGGCAGCGCGGCTGTTGGCGCAGTTGAACGTGGCGGAGGACCACCGCAGCTTCGCGTTCTTGGCGCCGGAGCACGCGTTGCAACCGGACACCGCGCTGCCGGCGCCGGCCGGCGTCTTTCCGCGGTACGTAGAGCCCGCCGACGGGGCCGACGCGTGATGTTGGTCGACAGCCACTGCCACCTCGATTTCCCGGATTTTGCCGGTGACTTCGATGCCGTCATGGCGCGGGCGGGCGAGGCGGGGGTGACGAGCCTGCTGACCATCTGCACCCATCTCTCGCGCGCAGAACAGGTGATCGCCGTTTCCGAACGAGCGCCGCAGATCGTCTGCACCGTCGGCGTCCACCCGCATGAGGCGGCCGCGGAGGCGCCCCGAAACGTGGACGCCCTGATCGGCTTTGCCAGCCATCCAAAGGTGGTTGGCTTTGGCGAAAGCGGGCTTGATTACTTCTACGAGCACAGCCCGCGCGCGGCGCAGCAACAGGCCTTCCGCCAGCACATCGAGGCCGCGCGCACGACCGGCCTGCCGCTCGTCATTCACACCCGCGATGCCGACGCCGATACGGCAGCGGTCCTTGAGGACGAAATGGCCAAGGGGCCGTTCGGCGGCGTCCTGCATTGCTTCAGTTCGACACCCGCCTTGGCGCATAAGGCAATTGCGCTCGGTCTTTACATCTCGTTTTCCGGGATCCTAACGTTCGCGAAGTCAGGCCCGTTGCGCGATCTGGCAGCAACGTTGCCGCTTGACCGGCTGCTGGTGGAGACCGATGCGCCGTTCCTGGCGCCGGTGCCGAAGCGCGGCAAACGGAACGAACCGGCCTTCGTGGCGCACACGGCGGCGTCCCTGGCCAAGGCGCGCGGCATCGACCTCAAGACGCTCGCGGCTGCGACCACGGCCAATTTCTTCCGCTTGTTTGCGAAGGCGAAAACGGCATGCGTGTGACCATTCTCGGTTCCGGCGCGTCCAGCGGCACGCCCTCGATCGGCAACAATTGGGGTCGCTGTAATCCGGCCAATCCGCGCAATCGCCGCATGCGGCCGGCCATCGTCGTCGAAACCGAACAGACCCGCATCCTTGTCGACACGCCGCCGGACCTGCGCCATCAACTGCTGGCGACCGAGATCATGCGCCTCGATGCCGTTTGCTACACGCACGCGCACGCCGACCACCTGCATGGCATCGACGACCTGCGCGCCATCAACAGGCTGACCAAGGCGGCCTTGCCGCTCTACGCGACGGCACACACGGTAGGCGAGATCCGCAGGCGCTTCGGCTACACGCTGGAACCGCAACCGGCCGATGCGCACTGGTTCTCCAGACCTGTCCTCGTGCCGCACGAGATTTCAGCCGGTGAGGCTTTCACGATCGGCGATATCCGTGTCGAGGCCTTCGAGCAGCACCACGGGCGGACGATGACGCTCGGATTCCGGTTCAACGACGTGGCGTACTCGACAGATGTCGCTGAGCTTCCCGAGGCGTCGTTCGCTGTGCTTGCGGGGGTGCGGCTATGGATCCTCGGTGTCTTTTCGGAGCGGCCGTTTCCAACCCATTGCCATCTCTCGCAGGGCCTGGAGTGGATCGCGCGTGTCCAGCCCGAGGCTGCCGTGCTCACGCACTTGAGCAGCGAACTCGATTACGATGCGCTGGTGCGCCGCCTGCCGCCGCACATCGCGCCGGCCTATGACGGGATGACGATCGATGTGGTCGATGCGGTCTCCGGAGCGCAGCGCGACGAAACGATGGCGGCCGAGCCGGCCCGGCGCCGGGCTTGAGGATGCGGATCGGACTGGCACGGACGGGTTGCCGTTCCAGAACAGGGCCTATGGTGAACCCCCGGTCTCAGGAACGGCGTCTAACGCGCTGAAATGCCGATTCTGGTTCTGATTTGTCATAATATATCTTATGCGACATAAGGTCGATTTTCATCAAGAAGCGATCCTTCCGCCCCGCTTTCGGCCAATACCTCGCTGGCGACGGTCCTTGTTGTCCGGGGCAGCGAGGAGCGCCGCCGCCAAGCCGGAATGGAGGTAAGCGATGAGCGCGGCGATCGACAGACTGCTCGCGATCATGGCGCGGCTGCGCGATGCCGATGGCGGTTGCCCGTGGGACCTCGAACAGACGTTCGAGACGATTGCGCCATACACCATTGAGGAGGCTTTCGAAGTCGCGGACGCCATCGATCGCGCTGATTACGAAGGGCTTCGGAGCGAGCTGGGCGATCTCCTGCTGCAGGTCGTGTTCCACGCCCAGATGGCCAGCGAGCGCGAGCTGTTCGATTTTGCTGCAGTCTGCGAAGCGATTTGCGAAAAGATGTTGCGGCGCCATCCTCATGTTTTCGGTGAGGCCTCCGCAGGGAGCCCCAGCGAGGTGGTCCGCTCGTGGGAGCGCATCAAGGCGACCGAGCGGCAGGCGGATGCATCGGCCGCAGGCCCCTTGGATGCGGCGACCGTGCCGAGCGCGCTTGATGGCATCACAAAGCGCCTGCCGACGCTGATGCGGGCGCAGAAGCTGCAGCGGCGGGCGGCCGGGCTTGGCTTCGATTGGCCGGATGCGCGAGCCGTGCTGGCCAAGCTGGCGGAGGAAGTCGCCGAAATCGAGGTGGAAATGGCGGCGGGCGGAGAGCCGGCCCGCTTGACCGACGAGCTCGGCGATCTGCTGTTCACCTGCGTCAACCTTGGCCGCAAGCTCGGCGTCGATGGAGAAACCGCGCTGCGGCACGCAAACGCGAAGTTCGAGCGCCGCTTCCGCGCTCTTGAGACGCTGCTCGACGATGCGGCGCGACAGCACCGCCGCACGGCCAGCCTCGATGAGCTCGAAGCTCTGTGGCAGGCGGTCAAGGCTGCGGAAACGGAAAGTCCGCTTTGAGCGCTGTACCCCGCCTTCCCTAGCCCGTTCTTAGGGAATACGGAGATTGGGAGAATGCCTCTTGGGTGAGGAGCCGGGCGTTTTCGCAGCTTCTTCGAGCCGCTGGTCGGTTTGGGGGATTGGTCGCCTCTCAGCGGAATCCGTGGGCACTCAGGCCCAGGCGTGCGCGGGTATCAATGCTTTTGGCGCTACAACACACGTTTGTGATAGCAGCCCATCAGCAGGTACATAACAGCACTGGGAAGAAACTGGTTGTTAGAGCCTCATGACAGGAATATTTTTTCAATGACTGACACGTTGAGGCGTAAATCGCATGAAATATATTCCTCCAGCAGTTACTAAAACGGCTTTCAATTGTCCCCATTGCGGTGCATTTGCTCAACAATATTGGTCTTTTGTGCTCGCTGGCCGGAAAGAAAAAGACTCAACGCCAAATATTGTTGATCTAGAGGGAACTAAAGGAGAGTATTTCGATGAGATAAAGGACGTTGGAGAGCGCGAAAAAATAAGAATATACTTTGAGCATCTTGCAACCGGCTTGCCGTTTTTCCGGAACGTACGACAGTACGCTGAATTCGAAGTTGGCAACGTATGGTTTAGTCAATGTTATAATTGCGACAACCTCGCACTATGGGTTTATGATAAGATGATTTATCCGCAGAGAGGTGAAGCTCCGCCGGCAAATCCTGATATGCCTGAGAAGATTCGTCGGGACTATGATGAGGCAAGCACGATCCTCGATCTGTCACCCCGTGGTGCCGCGGCACTGCTCCGGCTCAGTGTCGAGAATCTCTGCGGGGAATTGGGAGACCCAGCAAAGTCGATCAATGAGAATATCAAGGCGATGGTCGCGGGCGGGCTCGATCGACGCGTCCAGCAAGCCCTCGATGCGGTTCGGGTCGTGGGGAACAACGCCGTCCACCCAGGGCAGATCGACCTCAAGGACGATCGGGCCTTGGCTGAAAGTCTTTTCCGGCTCCTGAACTTGATCGTTGAGAGGATGATTTCGGAACCTAAGCATGTTGATGACTTGTACGCCTCCCTACCGGAAAGCGCGCGTCAGGCCATTGCGAAGCGGGATGGGAAGTAACGTCTTCCTTAGAGCCACGGAGACGGACGAGCCAGCCTGAAGCGCAACTCGCCGGCTCCGGCGGCACCGGCTGGCAGGGGGACGTCATTGCGAGCCGTCCGCCCTGCCCCGCTTCGATCGGTGCCGATCGCCCTCAGGTGATCACAGTCGGTTTTGGGCGTCCGGTGCGGCGCTCAATCTCCGCCAAGTCGCGTGCGATCGTGATCAGATCCGCCAATGCGACCTGCGGATCATCGTCGTGCCGCGAGGGATCGGGTTCATAGCGCTCGATATAGACCCTGAGCGTCGCCCCTTCCGTTCCCGTCCCCGACAGGCGATAGACGATCCGCGAGCCGTCGCTGAAGCCGATGCGGATGCCTTGTTTGGTAGTGACGCTGCCATCGACGGGATCGGTGTAGGCGAAGTCGTCGGCGCTGGCGACGTCGTAGGCACCTAACTTCTTGCCGACCAGCGTTCCGGTTTGCCGCCTGAGCGCGTCCATCAGCTCTTCCGCGGCAGCGCTATCGATCCCTTCGTAGTCGTGGCGGGAATAGTAGTTGCGGCCGTAGGTCCGCCAGTGCTCACGGACGATGTCGGCGACCGACTGCCGGCGCGCGGCCAACACATTGAGCCAGAACAGGACCGCCCACAGCCCGTCCTTTTCGCGAACGTGATCGGAGCCGGTGCCGAAGCTCTCCTCGCCGCACAGGGTGGCGCGGCCTGCATCAAGCAGCGTGCCGAAGAATTTCCATCCCGTTGGCGTCTCGTAGCAGTCGATGCCGAGCTTGGCGGCAACGCGGTCGGCGGCGGCACTGGTCGGCATCGAGCGCGCGATGCCGGCGAGGCCCTTGGCATAACCCGGGGCGACGGTGGCGTTGGCCGCAAGAACGGCCAGACTGTCGCTCGGCGTGACGAAGAACTGATGGCCGAGGATCATGTTGCGGTCCCCGTCACCGTCCGACGCGGCACCAAACTCAGGCCCGCCGTCGCGGTACATCAGTTCGACCAGGTCATGCGCATAGACGAGGTTCGGATCCGGATGGCCGCCGCCGAAGTCCTCCAGCGGATCGGCACGCATCACGCTGCCGGCGGGGGCACCCAGCCGGCCCTCAAGGATGGCGCGCGCGTACGGGCCGGTAACAGCACTCATCGCATCGAAGGCGATGCGGTAGCCGGGGGAAGCGAGAAGTGCGCGGATGCGATCGAAGTCGAACAGGCGTTCCATCAGCTCGGCATAATCGGCGACGGAATCGATGACCTCGACCGTCATGCCGTCGAGCGCCCGCTTGCCCACAGTGTCGAGATCGACATCGGCCGCGTCAGTGATGTGGTAGGCCGAAATCGCGCGGCTGCGGGCGAACATCGCTTCGGTCACCTTTTCCGGTGCCGGACCGCCGTTGCCGATGTTGTACTTGATGCCGAAATCCTCGTGCGGTCCGCCGGGGTTGTGCGAGGCCGAGAGCACGATGCCGCCGTATGCACCATGCTTGCGGATCACACACGAGGCTGCCGGCGTGGAGAGGATCCCGCCTCTTCCCACCAGCACGCGGCCGAAGCCGTTTGCCGCCGCCATCTTGAGGATGATCTGAACGGCCTCACGATTGTAGTAACGGCCGTCCCCACCCACGACCAGTGTGGTGCCCTTGAAACCCTCCAGGGAGTCGAAAATCGACTGCACGAAATTGTGCAGATAGTTGGGTTGCTGGAAAACGGTGACCTTCTTGCGCAGTCCCGAGGTGCCTGGTTTCTGGCCCTCAAACGGCTGGGTCGATACATGCAAAACGCTCATTCCCTACCCCTCTCCACCATCTTTGCGAATCATCCGCCTAGTTGAGCCGAGCTTAGCAGGTAGCCGGCGCCAAAGCCATTGCCGGCAGGCAATGATCGCCGGCCAAAAACCGTGACGAGACAGATGGTTGCGGATCGCTGCGGCAGGCCCTGTCGGTTTTGCCATTCGGTCGCGTTTAACCGTCTGTTATAAGGAACTTGCTACAGTGCGGAGCTGAAACGCCGCCATGAAATTCGCGGATTCCGGGAAGCGGTTGAGCCTCAGTGCGGGACATAAGGGGCGTTCGGCCCGAAGCTTGCAAGAGCTTGCACGGGCCGGCGTTTTTGTTCACTGTTGGCCCGCCACGAGAGTGGGCGCCGAAGGGAAGGCGATTGACTAGAATGCAACGTTTTCTCATGGCTCTGTCGCTGGCTAGCGCAATGCTGCTGGCGCCGACGTCGAATGCTTTCGCGCGTTATTCCGCGCTGGTCATGGACGCCGCATCAGGCGAGATCCTTTACTCGGCCAATGCCGAACTCGCCCGCTACCCAGCGTCGCTGACCAAGATGATGACGCTTTATCTCCTCTTTGATGCAATTGAATCCGGCCGCGTGCGGCTCTCGGACGCGATCTCCTTCTCCGGCAATGCCGCGGCGCAGCCGCCGTCAAAGCTTGGCGTCTATACGGGCGAGCGGATTTCGGTCGAGAATGCGATTCTCGCTCTGGTGACCAAATCGGCCAACGATGTCGCGGCAGCCGTAGCCGAGCACTTGGGCGGCAGCGAGTATAACTTCGCACAATCGATGACAGAACAGGCGCATCGCTTGGGCATGCTCGACACAACGTTTCAGAACGCTTCGGGTCTGCCCAATTCCGATCAGGTGACAACGGCGCGCGATATGGCCGTTCTCGGTCGCGCTCTTTATATCGATTTCCCCCAGTTCTACCATTACTTCTCGACGCGCTACTTTCGATATGATGGCGCGTCTCATCACAATCATAACCAGCTTCTCTTCAGCTACGATGGCGTTGATGGCATTAAGACCGGGTTCATCCGTGCTTCCGGGTTTAATCTGGTTGCCTCGGCGACTCGCAATGGCCGCCGGCTGATCGGCGTCGTGCTCGGGGCGCGGTCGCCCGGCGAGCGCGGCCGGATGATGACGAGCCTATTCGATAACGGCTTTCGCGATGCCGATCGCGGCGAGTTCCAACTGGCAATGGCGCGCGAAGTTCCGGCCACCCAGATCGAACGCTCGGTCACCGAGAGTGCGACCGCGGCGCCTGCGCCGGAGGGGCGCGCCGGCAGTTCCAGCATCGAGCTCGGCACCTTCAAGGACAGAAGCGGCGCCGTTGATGCGGCCCGACGGGCGTTGAACCGCGTCTCCGGTGAGCTGAACGGCAGTGGCGAGATCGATGTCGTTGCCATGCGCGGCAAGGGACGCCGGGCCGGCGTCACCTATCAGAGTCGCATCAGCGACATCGATGCGGCGGAAGCTTGGCGCGCGTGCGCGGTCCTCAAGAAGTCGGTGCGGATGGCGTGCAGCGTGCGGACGACCAAGCCCACTGCCGCAGCAAGGGCGTCGGTTAAGAAGCCATCGGTCACGAAGCAAGCCGCCGTGCGATCGGAGCGCACGAAGGCTTCGGCCGGGCGGACGAAGGACCGCAAAGTGGTTGTCGCCAAGGCATCGGGGGGGCGTGCTTCAATGACGAAGCCTGAGCGCTCGAAGGTTTCAGCGGCCAAGGCGACCGTGCCAGCGAGCACTAAGCCAGCAACACTTGGCTCAAAGCCGGCCGTGCGGCCGAAGCCTTGAAACTGAGCCGGCGCTTAGGTGAGCGCCGATGCGAGGACGGCCCCGCGCGAGGCCATAAAGTAGAGGCCTAGGTGGTGCGTTTCAGCCTGCGGATGTGAAGCCGTGATCGGCAGTCCCAGGCTGAGGGCCGTCTCTCGCGGTAGCGCGTAGGTCGCGCAGCCGGGCTCATAGACGACAATATCGGTGAGCGTCGGCATCATCCCGTGGTTGCGCGCGGAAAGCATCGTCAGCACGAAATCCATCACGCAGATATCGGTGCAGATGCCGACAACGACGATGCTGGCCAAGCGGCCGTCGTTCACCCAGGCGACGATGCGATTTCCCCTCCCCGCGCCTGCTTCCGCGCCGACAAAACCGTTGATGCAGTCCTTGGCGATGAGCGTTGCCTGCGGGCAGCCTTCCAGCCACTTCAATGCCGGCACCAGCTCGTCTTCGCCGGTGCCCCGCTCGCAGTGAGGCGGATAGGGCGGCTCCGGCTTGCCCGGCTGATGGCTATCGAGAAAGACCGCGATCGGCCGGTTCTGACCGGCAAACTCCCGCGCCAGCCGGTCGGTCTCGCCGATCATGCGCTCGACCTGGCCGTTCGGCGCCTGTGGCGCCAGATTGCCAGCCTTTACCGTCGCGAAGCCGTTTACTTCATCGACGATCACGAGCCCGCAGGCGCTGGCGCCGATAGTGTACGGCGCCAAGCGGATGGGGAGGTTCTCCTCAAGATAGGCAAGCCCGCCGGTCATGATCGCAACACCCCGTCCCCGCCGCTGTGGCGGCGTTGCGATCAGGATCTCATGCGACGGCGCTCGCGTCCACCTCGCTCAAACGAAGCTGTTCGGCAAGCGCATCCTTGAGCCGCTGCAATGCGGCTGCATCCGCTGCCTCGCAACGGCCGACGAGAACCGGCTGGGTGTTGGACGAACGCAACAGCCACCAGCCGTCGGCCGTCGTCACCCGGACACCATCGATCGCGTGAACGGTCACGCCGGGCAGATCGCGCAGACGGGCGCGCACCTCCTCGACCACCCGGAACTTCCGTTCCTCCGCGCAATCGATGCGCAGTTCGGGCGTGTTGACCAGCTGCGGCATCGCATCGCGGAGCGCGGTCAGGGGTTTATTCGCACGGCTGAGCGTCGATAGCAGCCTCACTGCGGCGTAAGGCGCATCGTCGAAGCCGTAGTAGCCGTCGGCGAAAAAGATGTGACCGCTCATCTCGCCGGCAAGCGCGGCGCCGGTTTCGGCCATCATGGTCTTGATCAGCGAGTGGCCGGTGCGGCTCATCAGCGCCTTGCCGCCCAGGCGGGTGATCTCGTCGAAGAACACCTGGCTCGACTTGACGTCGGCGATGATGGTGGCGCCGGGCCGGCGCGCAAGCACGTCGCTCGCGAGGATAACCAGCAGCTGATCGCCCCAGATTACACGGCCCTTGGCGTCGATGACGCCGATCCGATCGCCATCGCCATCGAAGGCAATGCCGAGGTCACACTGATGCTGGGCGACCGCGGCTTTCAGCTGCTCCAGGTTCTCCTCAACGGTCGGATCGGGGTGATGGGCCGGGAAATTTCCGTCAACAGCCTCATTAATAATGACATGGTGGCCCGGCAACCGATCACACAGCGTCCGCAGCAGGACGCCGCAAGCGCCATTGCCGGGGTCCCAGGCAACACGCAACGGCTTGTTGCCCTGCGTGTCCTGCACCAGCCGGCTGACGTAGGCTTCGCGAATATCGGTGGCAACGACCGCCCCCTGCCCGCTCTCGAAATCGCCGGACCGCACCAGCGCCGCCAGTGACTGAATGGCGTCGCCGAAGAACGGCTTGTTCATCAGCACCATCTTGATGCCGTTGTAGTCCGGCGGATTGTGCGAGCCGGTCACCATCATGCCGGCGTCGGTGCCGAGGTGGTGAGTAGCGAAATAGAGCATCGGGCTCGGTCCACAGCCGATCCGGGTCACATCGACGCCCGCCTCGCGGAGCCCTTCGACAAGGATGCCTTCGAGCTCAGGGGAACTCAGCCGGCCGTCATAACCGACCGCGACCGTCCGCCCCCCTGCCCTGCGGACAACGGTGCCGAAGGCTCGGCCGATCAGGCGCATGCCCTCGACCGGCAGCGTCTTGCCGACGATGCCGCGGATGTCGTACTCGCGAAAAATCGTAGCGTCGAGTGACAGTGCCATTAGCGCTTTCCCTCCTCTGTCGCCGCACCTTCGACCGCCGGCCGGCCGACGGAGATGTAATCGAAGCCCGCCGCCTCCATCATCCCGAGCGTGTAGATATTGCGCAAATCGACGATGATTGGCGCCTTCAGCAGTGCCTTGACGCGCTTTAGGTCAAGCGCACGGAATTCGTTCCACTCGGTCAGGATCGCCAGCGCATCGGCGCCTTCCATCGTTTGATACGCGTTCTCGCCCCAGATGACGCCGCTCAGGAGCTCCTGCGCCCGCTTAGCCCCTTCCGGATCGTACGCGCGCACCGTGGCGCCCGCCGCCTGCAGGGCGGGGATGATGGCGAGGCTCGGCGCTTCGCGCATATCGTCGGTATTCGGCTTGAACGTCAGGCCTAGGACGGCGATCGTCTTGCCGGCGACGCTCCCGCCGCAGGCAGCGACGATCTTGTCCGCCATCTGCAGCTTGCGCTCCTCGTTGATGGCATCGACGGCCTCGACAATGCGCAGCGGCTGGCCCGCCTGGCGGCCGGTCTCGATCAGCGCGCGGGTATCCTTCGGAAAACACGAGCCGCCGAAGCCGGGGCCGGCATGCAGGAACTTGCGGCCGATGCGGCCATCGAGGCCGATGCCGCGGGCGACATCTTGGATATTGGCGCCGACCCGCTCGGCGAGATCCGCCAGCTCGTTGATATAGGTGATCTTCGTTGCGAGGAAGGCGTTGGCCGCATACTTGGTCAGCTCGGCAGTCCGACGCGAGGTGAATACGATTGGCGTTTCAATAAGATAGAGGACACGGTACAGCTGTCGCATGAGCGCCTGCGCGCGCTCGCTGTCGGTGCCAATGACGACCCGGTCCGGCCGCATGAAGTCGTTGATGGCCGAACCTTCGCGCAGGAACTCTGGATTGGAGACGACATCGAATTCAAGCTCTGGCCGGCGCGCCCGCACCCGGCGCTCGATCTCATCGCCGGTGCCGACCGGGACGGTCGACTTGGTCACGATCACGGCGTAGTCGGTCAGGGCTTCGGCGATCTCGTCGACCGCCGCAAAGACGTAGCTCAAGTCGGCATAGCCGTCCCCGCGCCGGCTGGGCGTGCCCACGGCAACGAAGATGGCTTGCGCTTCGGCCACTGTTGCCGCCAGGTCGGTGGTGAACGACAGCCGCCCGTCGCGCGCGTTGGTTACCACCAGATCCGCCAAGCCCGGCTCATAAATCGGGATCTCGCCCCGCTTCAGCCCCTCGATCTTGGCAACGTCTTTGTCGACGCACGTAACGTTGATTCCAAACTCCGAAAAGCATGCGCCGGAAACGAGCCCGACATAACCGGTTCCGATCATAGCGATACGCATCGACGGTTCACCCTTGCCCGATTTGCGACCTGAGATCGTCAGAGTTGTGACGACGCAATCTGACTACGCGAATTCCTGCAACATTTTCCTAACGCGGTCGCCCATGTCCTCGCGTTCCAGCGCAAAAGCGATATTGGCCTGCAGGTAGCCGACCTTGCTGCCGCAGTCGAAGCGCCGGCCTTGGAAGCGGAAGCCGTTGACGGGCAGGATGCCGATCGTCTTGGCGATGGCATCGGTCAGCTGGATTTCGTTGCCGGCTCCCCGCTCCTGATGCTCAAGGATGGTCAGAACGAGCGGTTCGAGGATGTAGCGGCCGATGATGGCGAGCTGCGATGGGGCGTCCGCCGGTGCCGGCTTTTCGACCACGCCACGGACTGGGAGCAAGCCGCCCTTATCGCTGTTCACATCGAGAATCCCGTACTTGTCGGTGTGCTCGACGGGCACCTCTTCGATTGCCAACAGCGACCCGCCGATCTTGCGATGGGCTTCCACCATTTGCTTGAGGCAGCCGGGCTTGCCGAGGATCAGGTCGTCGGCGAGCAACACCGCGAACGGCTCATCGGTGACGAAGTTGCGGGCACACCACACCGCGTGTCCGAGACCGAGCGGTTCCTGCTGCCGGGTGTAGGAGATGTGGCCTGGCGCTGGCATCCAATCGGTGACGGAATGCAAAGACTCGACCTTGCCGCGTTCGATCAGGACGTGTTCAAGCTCGATACTGTGATCGAAATGGTCCTCAATTGCCGTTTTGGCACGGCCGGTGACGAAAATGAACTCCTCGATGCCGGCTTCCTGCGCCTCCTCGACCGCGTATTGGATCAAAGGCTTATCGACGATCGGCAGCATCTCCTTCGGCAGCGCTTTGGTCGCTGGAAGAAAACGGGTGCCGAGGCCCGCAACCGGAAACACCGCTTTGCGGATGGGCTTTACCATTACTCACCTCTCGGTCTCGGGGATGCCATGGAATGGGTTGTGGTGGGGATGCTTTGTTTGCCAGGGCGTCACGAGCGCGGCAACCCGCCAGCTTCGTCGCCGGGAACGAACCGATCATGAAATCGGGGTCATCGATTTAGCAGCAGGTCGCGCGCCAGGTTCACTTGCGCAGCCAGGAACGACGAGCCTCCCCTGTCCGGATGGAGGAGCGCAATCAAACGATGATGGGCGGCTTGAATATCCTCGCTTGTGGCGCCCGGCGCAAGCCCTAGAACGCGTAACGCTTCCTCGCGCGTCATGGTTGCAGCAGTCCGGGGAGCCCCTCCCCCCTCGCCTGTCCGCCCGCCTGCCTCGCCGCCAGTAGCCGTCGCTCGCCAGCCGGGATGCATGCGATCGAGGTAGGTCTCCAGGACCTGGCAGGAAGAGGGATCGGCGGTCTGCCATTCACCCATCAGCATCGTCAGATCGGCAAGCGTGAGCTGTTTGAGGAGCCGGCCGGCAAACGTGCCTGCAATGACGCTGCCATCAAGATCCCCGCTCGCATGATCGAGTGTCATGGCGAGAAAACGCGTGCGGATGCTGGAGACGCGCGGGCCGCCCCCGGGAGCGGCCGGGCCTGCCTGCCATCCCCCCTGCCCAAACCCGCTTGTGCGAAAGAAGCGCAGGATGAATGGCAAGCCCAGCATGGCTGCCGTCAAGGCAATCCCGAAGCGGCCGGTCGCGATCAGTATCAGGGCGACGACGGCAATTGCTGCCACCGCCAGCCCCTTGCCCAGCCGAACGAGCAGCTTCGGGTCGGCAGTGACGAACCAGCGCCCGAGCAGGACAAGGCCGATCAGGAGGACAACACCCAACGCCAGCGAAGTGAGCACGCTTTGCGATCCGCGCTAGTGCACTGGCACAAACAGAGCGTAGATCCTGTTTGTGCCGAAAGTGCACGCGATTAACTATGTTGTGCAGCGACAACCTTCCTCGGGCGTGAATCGCCCGATTGGGTCGCTGCGCTAGTGGCCGAGCAATTGACGAGCAATCAGTTTAACATGCTCGCTCTGAGATTGCATGGCCTGCAAGGCGGGCAGGCCACCGGCGGCATAGGCGGCCACAGCGCGCAACAGGTCCCGGAGCGCGTTCGCGCTGCCGCTATCGAAGCGGCAATAAACGCCGTTGGCGAGCCGCGCAATTTCCCGCATCGCGGAGGCGGCCACCGGGTTGGAGCCTTCGTGAAAGACGAACGCCCGGGTGCCAAGCAGGCCCAGTTGGCCCGCGAGCGCACACAAGCCATCAACATCCTCCTCGCAGCAGTCACCGACGAACACGAGCGCCGCCACGCGCTGTTGCCGCGTCATGTTGATGGCGTGCTGCAGGACCTTGGCGATCTGGGTATGGCCGGCGCGGCAGGTGACGGTGCTCATCAGGCGCAGGAGAGCATCCGATTCGCGGAACCACGGCCCGGCCTTGAACTCACCGAAGCCGCGGTAGAAGCATGGCTGGATTTCAAGCCCGCCCAACGATGCAGCGGCCAAAAACATCTCGCCCTGCAGGGCGGCGGCCCGATCCCAGGTCGGCTGCCGGCTCGCGGTCGCATCGAGGGCAAAGATGAGCCGTCCGCGGGTGGCTCCCGCCGGTGCGGCGGCCACCTGCGCCACCTGCGCAAGGAAGTCACTGATTTCGCGCTCGGTTGAGAGCGCTGCCGGCAGGCCTGGGTTCTTTTCAGCCATCCGTTGAGATTCCGCGAGAGCTGCAGCCGAGCGCGCTACCCTCTGTTAACGCGAAGATAGTATGGGTAGAGCCGTTTTGCACAGGGACAGGGGCTGCTCCCGCTTCGGCTGCCGCAACCGCCGGCACGCGGTCAGTCCCCTCCCCGCCCAACCCTGCCCGCGCGAGGTCCCTTGACAGCGGACGCCAGCGCCCGGAAATAAGGCCGCCATGAGCGAAACTTGCGAATGCGTTGTCATCGGCGCCGGCGTTGTCGGCCTCGCCATCGCCCGTGCTCTCAGCCTGGCTGGCCGAGAGGTTGTCGTACTGGAAGCGGCCGAGGCGATCGGCACCGGAACCAGCTCGCGCAACTCCGAAGTCGTCCATGCGAGCCTTTACTACCCCAAGGGCAGCCTCAAGGCGGTTCTGTGCCGCAAGGGGCGCGACATGCTCTACGCATACCTGCAAGAGCATGGCATCGAGCATCAGCGGGTCGGCAAGCTGGTGGTTGCAACCGATGCCCGCGAAGTCGAAATGCTGAAGGGGATCAAGCAGAAGGCACTCGCGAACGGGGTCGAGGATATCCGCTGGCTCACGGCCGCGGAGGCGAAGGATCTCGAACCCGAGCTTGAATGCCTGGCGGCGCTGATCTCGCCTTCAACCGGCATCTTCGATAGCCACGGCTACCTGCTGAGTCTCAAGGGCGAAGCGGAAGCGAATGGCGCCGCCTTTGCGTTCTTGTCACCGGTCACCGGCGGCCGGGTGGAAAACGCCGGCATCACGCTCGACGTCGGCGGCGCCGAGCCGATGCAGCTTTCTGCCCGCGTCGTCATCAATGCCGCCGGTCTCGGCGCACAGGAGGTGGCGCGCGCGATCCTGGGCATCCCGAAGCGGACCATCCCGCCGCTCTACTTCGCCAAGGGCAATTATTTCTCGCTGCAGGGCAAGCCGCCCTTCAAGCACCTCGTTTATCCGGTGCCGGACCAGGCGAGCATCGGCCTTCACTATACCCGCGATCTCGCCGGCCGCGGCCGCTTCGGCCCCGATGTCGAATACGTGCCGACGATCAGCTACGACGTTGACGGCCGCCGCGCCGAGCGCTTTTACGCCGCGATCCGCCTTTATTGGCCCGGCTTGCGGGACGGTGCCCTCCAGCCGGACTACGCCGGTGTGCGGCCGAAGCTGCAGTCACCGATCGAGCAGCCGAAGGACTTCCTGATCCAGGGCCGGGAAGCGCACGGGATCGACGGGCTGATCAACCTCTACGGCATCGAGTCGCCGGGGCTCACCTCGTCGCTGGCGATTGCCGAGGATGTGCTGAGCCGGATTTCCTGACCGCCGCGCTCAACCGCTGATGCCGGCCTTCGCCAGTTCGGCGACGAACCTGCGCACACCTGCCAAGCGCTCGGCCGGCGTCGCAAGCGTGCGGCGATAGACGAGCTTCTGATCCGGTCGCAGCTTGCATACCCGCGCGTGCGTGTTGATGAAGCGGACGAGATTGTCCGGCCGGCTCAAGCGGCCATCGCGGAAGGAGATCACGGCGCCCTTTGGCCCCGCCTCGACCTTTTCGATGCCGGCGCGGCGGCACAACTGCTTGACCGCGACGACGTCGAGAAGGTTCTTGACTGCATCGGGCATCGCGCCGAAGCGATCCACCAGCTCGACCGCAAAGGCGTCCAGCTCTTCCGTCGACGTCATCTCTGCCAGCCGCCGGTAGAGGCCTAAGCGGACGCCCAGGTCGGGCACATAGGCTTCAGGGATGAGGACGCTCAAGCCCAGCGCCAGCTGCGGGCTCCAGTGATCGACCTTGATCTGCTGGTCGCCGCCCTTCGCCTCCGCCACGGCTTCCTCCAGCATCTGCTGATAGAGCTCGATGCCGACCTCGCGGATATGGCCGGATTGCTCGTCACCCAGGAGATTGCCGGCGCCGCGCTGGTCAAGATCGTGGCTCGCAAGCGTGAAGCCGGCGCCAAGCGCATCGAGGGACTGCATGGTCGAGAGCCGTTTCTGCCCCGAGGGCGTCAGCTTGTGCCTGGGCGGCAGGGTCAGGTAGGCGTAGGCCCGCATCTTCCCGCGGCCGACCCGCCCGCGCAGCTGGTAAAGCTGCGCCAGGCCGAACATGTCGGCGCGGTGGATGATGATTGTGTTGACTGCTGGCAGATCGAGCCCGGACTCGATGATGTTGGTCGACAGCAACACGTCGTAACGGCCCTCATAGAAGGCGCCAACGGCGCGTTCGAGCTCACGCGCCGGCATGCGGCCATGGGCGGTGACGACTTTGACCTCGGGCACCAGCTCGGCGAGGATCTTCGTGATGTCGTCCAGGAACTCAATCCGCGGCGAGACGTAGAAGGTTTGGC
Source organism: Defluviicoccus sp. (assembly GCA_029624735.1). Taxonomy (GTDB): domain Bacteria; phylum Pseudomonadota; class Alphaproteobacteria; order Rhodospirillales; family Defluviicoccaceae; genus Defluviicoccus. The sequence goes on from JARSSM010000006.1 coordinate 41,830, forward strand.
CGCCGCGATTGCGCTCGCGCAAGATCGCCTCGCGGATGACGACGGGATCGAAGTCGGCAACGAACGTGCGGACGGCCAGGCGATCGACCGGCGGGGTCGCGATCAGGCTCATCTCGCGCACGCCGGTAAGCGCCAGTTGCAACGTCCGCGGGATCGGTGTCGCGGTAAGCGTCAGCACGTGAACGTCGCTTTTCAGCCGCTTCAAACGCTCCTTGTGGGTGACGCCAAAGTGCTGTTCTTCATCGACGATGACGAGGCCGAGATCGCGGAAGCCGACATCCTTGGCCAGGAGCGCGTGGGTGCCGATGATGATGTCGACCGTGCCCTCACGCAGCCCGCGCTTGGCGGCTTCTGCCTCCTTCGCCGTGACGAGCCGCGAGAGCTCCGCCACTCTCACGGGCAGGCCGGCAAAACGACCGGCGAAGGTCCGGTAGTGCTGGCGCGAGAGCAGCGTTGTGGGGACGATCACGGCCACCTGCTTGCCTTCGAGTGCGGTGACGAACGCGGCGCGGATCGCGACCTCGGTCTTGCCGAAGCCGACATCACCGCAGATCAGGCGATCGGCCGGCTTGCCGCGCGCGAGGTCGGTCAGCACGTCTCCGATCGCGCGCGCCTGATCGTCGGTCTCGGTATAGGGGAAGCGGGCGCAGAACTCATCGAACGCCCCGTCCGGCGGTGTCAGCATCGGCGCTTCGCGCACGGCGCGCGCGGCGGCGACGGCGATCAGCTCGTGCGCGATGGCTTGGATGCGGGCCTTGAGCCGCGCCTTGCGGGCCTGCCAGCCGGCACCGCCGAGCTTGTCGAGCGTAACGTCCTCGCTCTCGCCGCCGTAGCGGGTGATGAGGTCGATATTCTCGACCGGAAGGTAAAGCTTGTCGCCGCCGGCGTAGATGATGCGCAGGCAATCATGCGGTGCCGCATCGACCGAGATGGTCTCCAGTCCCTCGTAACGGCCGATGCCGTGATCGATGTGGACGATCAAATCGCCGGTGCTGAGTGCCGAGGCTTCTTTCAGGAAGTTCTCCGGCCGGCGGCGGCCGCCGCGCCGCACCATCCGCTCGCCGAGGATGTCGGGTTCGGCGATCACGCACAGGTCGTGGGTGAGGAAACCCTGATCGAGCGGCAGAACAGCGAACGCGACGCTGGCCGAAGGCAGCGCCGCCGCGTCGGCCCATGTTTCGACGATTCTTGCGCCGGTGAGGCCGTGCTCCTTGAGGACGCTGAACAGCCGGTCACGCGAGCCGCGTGACATGGCCGCGATCAGCACCCGCCGGCCGGCCGCCTGCTGCTCGCCGACTTGTTCCAGGACCGCATTGAAAATGTTGATGTCCGGGTGGCTGCGGGAGACGGCAAAGTCGAGCCCAGGCCGTCCGCCGGCGTCGGCTCCGTCGTCTGCCGCCGCGAAGGGCGAGAGCGCTGCGACCGGATACCGCCCCAGGTTCGCGGCCCAGCTCGCCGCATCCAGATACATCCGCTCCGGCGGCACCGGCCGGTAGGTTTCGGCGACGTCGGCGAAGCGGCCGCCCTCCAGGCTCTTGCGGGTGGCGTAGTGCTCGGCGATCAGATCGAGGCGGCCTTCGAGAACGGCCTCCACCTGATCGTCGAGAACGATCACCGCGCGGCCCAGGTAGTCGAACAGCGTGTCCAGCGTTCCATGGAACAGGGGCAGCCAATGCTCCATGCCGGCGTGGTGGCGGCCTTCGGAGACCGCCGCATAGAGGAGATCATCGCTGGTGACGGCACCGAACAGGGCCCGATAGGCGGAGCGGAAACGGGCGATCGACGCATCATCGAGAAAGACCTCGCACACCGGCTTGATCGTGCACGACGGACAGCGCCCGGTCGTGCGCTGGGTTGCGGGATCGAAGAGGCGAATCGCCTCGATCTCATCGCCGAAAAAATCGAGCCGTAGGGGCTCGCTGGTGCCGGGCGGAAACAGATCGATGATGCCGCCGCGGACGGCGAAATCGCCGCGTTCGGCAACCGTTTCAGCCCGCGCGTAGCCGTGCCGGCTGAGGTGGCCCGCAAGCGCGGCCGGATCAAAGCGGCCGCCTTCCTTGAGCGAGAGGACCGCAGCGGCAAGCGCGCCGCGAGGAGGCAAACGCTGGATGACCGCAGCAGCACTGGTCAAGACGACCGCGGGCCTATTGGTCGTCTCAGCATCCTGCAAGTGCAGCAGCGTCTCCAGGCGGCGGCCGACAATGTCGGCGCGCGGTGAAACACGATCGTAGGGGATGCAGTCCCAGGCGGGAAAGCTCAAGACTTCGAGCGCGGGATCGAAAAAGGCGAGCGCGTCGTGCACCGGGCCAAGCCGCATCTCATCGCCGGCGATAAAGACGACCGGCACCGAAACCGCGCGCGCGATCTGCGCCAGCACGGCGCCATCGTAGCCCTGCGGCGTGCCAAAAAGCGCGATCCGCCCGGGCCGCCGAAAATGATCCGCAAATGAGAGCAAGGTTCAGCTCGCGCCAATCGAGCGCATCAGCAGCCGCATCACCGGGTGCTCAAACTCCGGTGGCAGCGGCTTGTTGCCGACGATCCAGTTGTAGATATCGATGTCGTTGTTATTCATCAGGAAATCTTCAAACCAGCAGACATCGTCATCGCTCAAGTCGGCCATATGCCGCTCGGCGAACGCGCCGATGAGGACGTCGTTCTCCTTCATTCCGGTGTGATGACAGCGGAAGAACAGGCGCTTCCGTCGCGCTTCGCTGGGACTCGGCATGGTCATGGTCTCTGCTCCTCGCTCGCCGATAGCCGATATAAGATCGGACGCCCGTTCCTTCAGCCTCTGGTGCCTCGTTGCGGCCGCGCATCCTCTACCCCCTGTTCGCATCGCTGACCAGCCTTCCCGGAGTAGGCCAACGGACCGCCGGCGCGCTGGTGCGCCTTGGCTGGACACGCGTCATCGATGGCCTGTGGCACCTGCCGACAGCTGTCATCGATCGGCGTTACAGCCCTCCGCTCGCAGCAGCCCGCGCCGGCGTCATCGCTACGCTCACCGTTACGGTTCGCCAGCACGTTGCGCCGGCCGGCCATGGGCGTCAGCCGCATCGGGTCCGCTGCAGCGACGATACCGGCCAGCTTGATCTCGTCTACTTCCGGGCACGCGCCGAAACACTGGAGCAGCTGTTGCCGGTGGGCGCGGTGCGAATCGTGAGCGGCGTTCTTGAACGCTATGGCAGCGGCCTGCAAATGGTTCATCCAGACTTCATCGTTGCTCCGGAAGCGCGCGATCGGCTGCCGGCGATCGAGCCGGTCTATCCCCTGACGGCCGGCGTAAGCGGTCGGGCGCTCGCGCGGGTGATCCGCGAGGCGGTGGCGCGGGCTCCCGATCTCGATGAGTGGCTCGATGCCACGTTTCGTGCGCGCCAGGGCTGGCCGGCTTGGCGGCAGGCGCTCGTTGCGGCGCACGCTCCGGCGGAGGTGGGCGAGGAACTCGCCGTTACCCCTGCCCGCTCCCGCCTCGCCTACGACGAACTGCTGGCGAATCAGCTGGCGCTGGCGCTGATGCGCCATCATCTGCGCGTCCGTGCTGGCCGCACGATTCAGGTGCCGGGCTACTTGGCCGCTAAGGCGCTCTCGGCACTCGGCTTCCAGTTGACTGCGGCCCAACGCGCAGCAGTGGCCGAAATCGAGGGCGACCTCGCGTCGGGCAAGCGCATGCTGCGGCTGTTGCAGGGCGATGTCGGCAGCGGCAAGACCGTTGTCGCTGTGCTCGCGATGCTCGCGGTCGCCGAGGCCGGCGGCCAATCGGCGCTCCTGGCACCAACGGAGGTTCTCGCCCGCCAGCACTGGAAGACGATCGAGCCGATCGCGGCGGCCGCCGATGTCAAGGTCGCACTCCTGACCGGGCGGATGGCGGCGCGCGATCGCAGCCAGCTGTTGCAGGCCCTTGCCGACGGCGAAATTGCGATCGTGGTCGGCACCCACGCGCTCGTGCAAGAGGCGGTCGGCTTCAAGGATCTCGTCCTCGCCGTTATCGACGAACAGCACCGTTTCGGCGTGCATCAGCGCCTCGCGCTCACCGCCAAGGGAAGCAGCACCCATGTCTTGTTGATGACCGCGACACCGATCCCGCGCACGTTGACGCTGATGATCTATGGCGACCTCGACGTCTCGCGGCTGAACGAGAAGCCGCCCGGCCGGCAGCCGATCGACACCCGTATTGTTCCGCTCGATCGCCTGGACGACGTGATTGCGGCCTTGGGCCGCAGGCTTGCCGCCGGCGCGCGAGCGTACTGGGTGTGCCCTCTGGTCGAAGAGTCCGAGGTGCTCGATGTCGCGGCGGCCGAGGAGCGGGCGGCGATGCTAGGCGAGCGGATGCGCGTGCGCGTCGGCCTGCTGCATGGCCGGATGAAAGGCGACGCCCGGGACGCGGTGATGGAGGCCTTCATCGCCGGGACGATCGACCTTCTCGTCGCGACGACGGTGATTGAGGTCGGCGTCGATGTGCCGGCGGCGACGGTGATGGTCATCGAGCATGCGGAACGCTTCGGCCTTGCCCAGCTGCACCAGTTGCGCGGCCGCATCGGCCGCGGCGCCCAGCGCTCGACCTGCCTCCTCCTTTACGCTGGGCCGCTGACGGAGGCTGCACAGGCGCGCCTGGTAGTGATTCGCGACAGTGACGACGGCTTTCGCATTGCCGAGGAAGATTTGCGCCTGCGCGGTGCCGGCGAGGTCTTGGGCGTCCGGCAGAGCGGCCTGCCTGCCTTCCGCCTCGCCGATCTTGACCTTCACGCCGATTTGCTGGCGGCGGCCCGGGACGACGCTAGGCTGATCCTGGAGCGCGATCCGATGCTGGAGAGCCCGCGCGGCCAGGCGCTGAAGACGCTTCTCTATCTGTTCGAACGCGACGCGGCGGTGCGCTATATCCGTTCCGGCTGAGCCGCTTCGTGTGCCGGCGACGGCAGCGGCTTCGAAGGCTGTGTAGGGGCGTCGTCAGTGGAGGATGCATCCTCGACCACCGGCGGCGTCAGGATTCCGCCGGAAATAACCATCTTCAACGCCCCTTCGATCGACATCGTGAGCGGTACGACTTCAGAGCGCGGCACGAACAACAGAAATCCCGACGTTGGGTTTGGTGTCGTCGGCAGAAAGACGTTGAGAACGTCATCCTTGGTTTTGGCCTGGACCTCACCCTCCGTGCGGCCGGTGAGAAAACCGATCGCCCAGGTGCCGCGGCGCGGGTACTCGATCAGGACCGCCTCGCGAAAGGCCGCCGATTGCTGTGCGAGTACGGTCTCGACGATCTGTTTGACCGCGCCGTAGATGCCGCGCAGGAACGGCGTGCGCACCATGACCGCTTCCGACACGCGCATGAAGAGGCGGCCAAAGAAGCCGGCGGTCAGCATGCCGACCAGCGTGAGGAAGACAACGACGGCGATCAGGCCCACGCCTGGAATCGCGAACGGCAGATACGTTTCCGGATTAAAGCGGGCGGGGATCAGGGGCGTAATGCGGTTATCGACAAAGCTGAGGAGCAGCCAGGCGAGATAGAAGGTGATCGAGATCGGGGCTACGACCAGGACACCAGCCAGAAAGTAAGCACGCAGCCGGGCGCTGAGGCGGATCGGCAAACGGTGGGTCGTTGCCGCGATAGCCGGCTGCGGTTGCGCGGGCGGTGCTTCCTCGGTGTTCGTCATTGCCGGTGCCGTGCTGCGGCGACTCCCAACCAGCGATCCATTCCGCCTCCCCTCGCCTGTTCGTGGCATTGCATGCCCGAGCGCTCTTGCCGGCGCTCCTCGAACGGCTGAGAACAACGACGATATATCACCCATGCAGGCGGCGACAAGGCGCTCGCGGATCAAGAGGAAGGACCATGCAGCGGGAGTATCCGGAGCGGCCATTGGTCGGCGTCGGTGTCGTCGTCCGGCGCGGTGATCGCGTCTTGCTGGTGCGGCGGGCCAAGCCGCCGCGGGCAAATGCCTGGAGCCTGCCGGGGGGCCTGCAGAAGCTGGGCGAGACCGTGTTTGCCGCTGCGGCACGCGAGGTGCGTGAAGAGACCGGCGTGATCGCTGAAGGCTGGCGCCTGATCGCCACTGCCGACCTGATCGAGCATGACGACACCGGCCGCGTCCGCTACCACTACACCTTGATCGATATTGCGGCGACATGGTGCGCTGGCGAGGCTGTTGCCGGGGACGATGCCTGCGCGGTCGCCTGGGCCGGCGTCGACGACCTCGCCCGGTTCGAGCTTTGGGACGAGACGCTGCGCGTGATCCGCCTCGCCTTCGCCGCTGCCGGCCCGGACGCACCATCAAGCGGAGTGTAGCGCCGCCGGACTGCGCCTTGGCACCCACCATAAGACTTTGATCATGCGCGCAACCCTGCGTATTGTGCGGGCGGAAAAATGGGAGGTTGCAGGCGCGGATGGACATTTACCTCCCTATTGCCGAAATGGCGGTCAATTTTTTTGTCATTCTCGGCATGGGTGCGCTCGTCGGGTTCTTCTCCGGCCTGTTCGGGGTCGGCGGTGGCTTCCTGATGACGCCACTCCTGCTGCTGATCGGCGTGCCGTCGCCGGTCGCGGTCGCTAGCCAGGCGAACCAGATCGTGGCGTCGTCGGTTTCCGGCGTACTTGCCCACTGGCGGCGCGGCAATGTCGATTTCAAGATGGGCCTCGTTCTCCTCGTCGGCGGGCTTGTCGGCTCATCGCTGGGGGTTTGGCTGTTCACGCTGCTGCGTGGCTTGGGCCATATCGACCTCGTCATCCGCCTGTCGTTTGTCGTCTTCCTCGGCATCGTCGGCCTTCTGATGTTCTTGGAGAGCGTCAAGGCCCTCCTGAAACGGCGCACCCGTGCGAGCCAGCCACGGCTGCGGCGGGCCTGGATCGACCGGATGCCGCTCAAGATGCGCTTCCGCCGCTCGCGCCTTTACATCAGCGCGCTGCTTCCGGCCGGCATCGGCTTCCTCGTTGGCGTTTTGACCGCAATCATGGGTGTCGGCGGCGGCTTCATCATGGTGCCGGCGATGATTTATGTGCTCGGCATGCCGACGTCGGTGGTCATCGGCACATCATTGTTCCAGATCATTTTTGTCAGCGCCAACGTGACCGTGCTGTTGGCGGTGACCAACCAGACCGTTGATCTCCTGCTGGCGCTGCTGCTCTTGATGGGTGGCGTCGTCGGCGCGCAGTTCGGCGTCCGCGTCGGCGCCTACCTCAATGGCGATCAGTTGCGCGGTCTGCTCGCGGTGATGGTCTTGGGGGTCGCGGCCAAACTGTCCTACGATCTGATCGCGACGCCAGTCGATCTGTATGCGCTGGGAGAGACCCTGTCACCCTGATGATCGTCCTGCGCCGCCTGTGCTGCTTGGTGATTCTGCTGGCGATCGTTGCAGTGCCGCGGTCCACGGCTGCCGAGCTGGTGGCGGCGCTTTCCAACCACCTGGTGGCGATCACGACCGGCTTCACCGGCACCGAGGTGCTGCTGTTTGGCACTACCGGCGGCAGTGGGGACGTGGTGGTGGTGATCCGCGGCCCCGAGGAACCGCACGTGGTGCGCCGCAAGGGACGCCGCCTCGGCATCTGGCTGAACGAAAAGGAAATGCGCTTTGAGAGCGTTCCTGCCTTCTACTCCGTGGCGGCGAGCAGTCCGCTCAATGAGTTTCTGCCCGACCGGGTGGCGGCACGCCACCAGATCGGCGTCGAGAACATCCGCCTGATGCCGGCGCCCGATACCGCGAGCGACGACATCAATGATTTTCGCGCCGCCCTCATTCGCAACAAGCAGAAGATCAACCTTTACCCGACCAAGACCGCAGCCGTGACCTTTCTCGGCGGTCGCTTGTTCCGCACCGACATGTACATTCCGGCCAACGCGCCGGTCGGCAACTACACGGTCGGCGTTTACCTCGTGCGCGACGAAGACGTCGTCAGTGCCGAAATCACGCCGCTGATCGTGAGCAAGGTCGGGTTCGAGGCGCGCCTTTCCGATTTTGCGAAACGGTTCTCCTTCGCCTATGGCATCCTTGCCATCTTGATTGCGACGGTGGCAGGATGGCTGGCCAATCTTGTTTTCCGCAGGGGTTGACGCGTGGTCGTTCAGCCAGAGGAAGCAGAGTCCGTTGCACAGACGGACGGCGTGCCCGACCGTCGGACCTTCCTGTGCGTGGTCGACGAAACGGCAGAGCTGCATCAGGCACTCCGCTTCGCCTGCGGTCGCGCGCGCAAGACCGGCGGCCGCGTCGCCCTCTTGTATGTCATCGAACCGGTCGAGTTTCAGCACTGGATGGCCGTCGGCCACCTGATGGCCGAGGAGCGGCGCGAGCAGGCTGAGGAGATGCTGCAGGTCGTCTCATCGGTGGTGCAGAAGCTGTCCGGGGCGACACCCGTCGTCTACATCCGCGAAGGCACCGTGAACGAGCAACTGCTAACGCTGCTCGCAAGCGAAGAACCGATCTCCGTTCTCGTGCTCGGTGTTTCGGCCGGTTCCGAAGGGCCGGGCCAGGTCCTGAGCTACGTGCTGAAGCGCCTTGGCAAGGTCAAGGTGCCGGTGACGATCGTGCCGGGCAATCTCAGCGACGCCGAAATCGACGCCATTACGTGAGCGATGCGGCCGCCGGTCAGCCCCCGGCGCTCGCGGTTTCACCGCGGATGGCGGCGATCGCCGCCGCATAGTCGCTGGTGAGGAACACCGCGCTGCCCGCGACGAGAACGTTCGCGCCGGCGGCGATGACTTGCGGCGCGGTTTCCGCATTGATGCCGCCGTCGACCTCGAGCTCGATCGGCGCAGCGCCGATCATCTGGCGCAGGCGGCGGATCTTCTCCAGCTGCGCCGGGATGAAGCGCTGGCCGCCGAAGCCCGGATTGACCGACATCACCAGAATCAGGTCGAGCCGGTGCAGGAGGTGCTCGATCGTGGTTTCCGGCGTCGCCGGATTGAGCGAGACGCCCGCCTTCTTGCCCAAGTCGCGGATCGCTTGCAGGCTGCGGTCGAGGTGGCGGTCCGCTTCGGCATGGACCGTGATGATGTCGGCGCCGGCCTCAGCGTAGGCCTGCAGGTAGGGTTGCGCCGGATCGATCATCAGGTGGACATCAAGCGGCTTCCGCGTGCATGGCCGGATCGCGCGGATGACCAGCGGGCCGATGGTCAGGTTAGGGACAAAGTGCCCATCCATCACATCGACGTGGATGTAGTCGCCGCCCGCCTTGTCAACCGCTGCCACCTCCTCGCCCAAGCGGGCAAAATCGGCGGACAGAATCGAGGGCGCGATCTTGATCGGCCGCTGGCCAACGACAGCGCTCACGCGGCTTCTCCGCTATAGGCGCCGGCGATGGCGGCGCTGTTCAGGCGCGCGCGCTTCAGGAGAAGTTCCTGCGCCGCCGCTGCATTCTCTGCCACGCCGCGCCATGCTGCGAGCGCCGGTTCCTGCAGCGCCCGGCCGAAGGAGAAGCTGAGCGGCCACGGATGCGGGCCGAAGCGGGCGTTCATCATATTGAGGCGCGTGGTCGCCTCTTCACTCCCTTGTCCGCCGGACAGGAATGCGATGCCCGGTACCGCCGGCGGCACGACACGCATGAGGCAGCGCAGCGTCCGCTCGGCGACTTCCGTTACGCCGGCCTGACGCAGGCACTCCTTGCCGGAGACAACCATGTTCGGCTTCAACACGATGCCCTCGATCTCGACCCGCTGTGCAGCCAGCGCGGCGAAAACGCACCGCAAAGTGGCAGTCGTCACATCCTCGCAGGTCTCGATGTCGTGGCCGCCGTCCATGAGCACTTCCGGCTCCACAATCGGGACCAGCCCCGCCTCCTGGCACAAGGCGGCGTAGCGGGCCAGCGCGTGTGCGTTGGCGGCAAGGCACGCTTCTGAGGGCAGTTCGGCCCCGATCGTAATCACCGCCCGCCACTTGGCGAACTGCGCGCCGAGCGCGACATACTCGGCCAGCCGCTCGCGCAGGCCATCCAGGCCTTCGGTCACCAGTTCGCCCGGGCAGCCGGCAAGCGGCTTGGCGCCGGTGTCGACCTTGATGCCGACGAGGAGGTGCTGGTGCTCCAGGAGCTTGACGAACGGCGTGCCGTCCGGTGCGCTCTGGCGGATGGTCTCGTCATAAAGGATCACACCGCTGATGTAGCGGCTGAGGCCGGGCGTCGAGAACAGAAGGTGGCGGTAGGCGCGCCGCGTCTCTGTGGTCGAGACGACGCCAGTCGCTGCGAGCCGGCGGCCGATCGTGGCGGTGCTTTCATCGGCCGCGAGGATGCCCTTGTGGTGCCCGACCAGCGCCTGCGCCGTTTGATCCAGTGCGACCCGCATCGCCCTCCTCCGAAAGCGCGCTACCCGACGACGTCGATCCCGATCCGTTTGTCACGCGGGCGCAGCAGGTGGGCACGCCTGGCCAGCGCCGCCCGCGTTTGATTGAACACGTTCTCGGCCGTGATGCCGAAGTGGCTGAACAGGATGTGGCCCGGCGCCGACCGGCCGAAACCCTTCAAGCCGACAAAGACGCCGTTTTCGCCGATGTAGCGGTCCCATCCCGGCGAGATTGCCGCCTCGACCGCGACCCGCACGCAGGACGGCCAATTGGGACCCAGCACCTCGCGTCGGTACTTCTCCGGCTGGATGTCGAACAGCTCCCAGCACGGCATGGAAACGACCGCAGTCGGCACTCCTTGCGACTGCAGGAGCGTCCGCGCCGCAACGGCGATGTGAACCTCCGAGCCGGTCGCGAACAGCGTCACCTGTCGGTCGCCGCCCTCCGCCTCACGCAGCACGTAGGCGCCGCGCGCGCTCAAGTTCACGCTCTCGTGCTCGGTGCGGACGGCCGGCAGCGCCTGGCGGCTGAGGACGAGGCAGGACGGCATGTCCGACTCGGTGATCGCGATCACCCAGCACTCGAACGTCTCAACCGCATCGGCCGGGCGGAAAACGAGCATATTGGGCATCACCCGCAGGCTCGCCAGCGTCTCCGAGGGATGATGCGTCGGGCCATCCTCGCCGACACCGATCGAGTCATGCGTCAGGACGTAGATGACCCGCTGGCGGGTCAGTGCTGACATCCGCATCGCCCCGCGCATGTAGTCGGCAAAGACGAGGAAGGTGCCGCCGTAGGGAATGAAGCCGCCGTGCAGGGCGAGGCCGTTCATGATCGCGCCCATCGCGTGCTCGCGCACGCCATAGTGAATGTAGCGGCCGCTATAGTCGGAGGGTTTGATGTCCGCCGTGCTGCGCGTCTTGGTGAAGACAGACTCGGTCAGGTCGGCAGAGCCGCCGATCATCTCCGGGAAGGTGGCGGTGAGAATCTCAAGTGCCTCGCCCGATGCCTTGCGGGTCGGCCAGGACGGCCGCTCCGTGGCGAGCTTGCGCTTGAACTCGCTGAGCGGCGCCTGCCATCCGGGTGCCAGCTTGCCGCGGCTGGTGCGGTTGAATTCAGCCTGCTTGGCCGGCGGCAGGGCGGCGAAGCGCTGCTCCCACGCTTGGCGGGCGGGCACGCTGCGTTGCGCCACCGTGCGCCACGCTGCCAGGATGTGATCCGGGATGACGAACGGCGGGTGCGGCCAGTTGAGCGTGCGGCGGACGCCCGCCACCTCTTCCTCGCCCAGCGGAGCGCCATGGGTTGCCTCGGTGCCGGCCTTGGTCGGCGCGCCCTTGCCGATGATGGTGCGGCAATCGATCAACGATGGCTTGTCCGATACCCGCGCCTTGGCGATCGCTGCGGCGACGGCATCCGGATCATCGCCGTCGACGACCTCGGCATCCCAGCCGCAGGCCTCAAAGCGGGCGAGCTGGTTCTCATGCGTCGAGAGTGAAGTCGGCCCGTCGATCGAAATCCGGTTGTCGTCCCAAAAGACGATCAGCTTGTTGAGTTTGAGGAAGCCTGCCAGCGAAATGGCCTCGTGGCCCAGGCCTTCCATCAGGCAGCCGTCGCCGACCACGCAGTAGGTGTAGTGATCGACGATATCATCACCCCAGCGGACGTTGCGCAGCCGTTCGGCGAGCGCCATGCCGACGGCATTGCCGAGACCCTGGGCGAGTGGCCCGGTCGTCGTTTCGATGCCGTGCTGCGGTTCATATTCCGGATGTCCCGGCGTGTTCGAGCCAAGCTGGCGGAACCGCTTGATCTCCTCGATCGTGATCGCCTCGTACCCGCACAGGTAAAGGAGCGAATACAGGAGCATCGAGCCATGGCCGGCCGAAAGGATAAACCGGTCGCGGTCTTCCCACGTCGGTACGGACGGATCGAACTTGAGGAAGCGCGTCCACAGCACGGTCGCTACGGTTGCCATCCCCATCGGCATCCCGGGATGACCGGATTTGGCGCGCTGAACGGCGTCGGCCGCCAGCATGCGGATGGCGTTGACCATCTCCTCGTGGCTAGCGACGGGCTCAACATCCACCGGCGGCGACGAATCCTGCCGTGCAACGGGTCGTGCAGCGGTCATCGAACAGGCATCCTCAGACGGCATTTTCACCTAGGGCCGCATTCAGCAGATAATGCGTCGCAACGAGCTGTGACAGCGCCAGCGAATGGCTATGCCGCGCGCTGCCCTTCGCATCGACAAATTGGCCGATTGCCTCCGGGCGGGCGTCGCCGTTCGGCAGCAGGCTCCAGAGATAGGCCTCCATCTCTTCGGAGCGCTCGCCGTCGGCGGTGCCCGAAATCAAGAGCGCATCGACCGGGCGGCCGTCGATGTCGCGCGCCAGTTCGAGGTCGAAGCCCTTGTCGGCTCCTACCTCAAGAAGCGGCGCCAGATCGAGATAGGGCAGCGTCGGCCGCAGGATGTGGCGCACGTTGAGGCGCGCGCCGCTTTCCTCCGGCGCCTCGTCGGGTGGGTAGAAGCCTACGATCATGTCGGCATACGCTCGCTGCGGCGCGATATGCAGCGCGCTGTCGCGGTTGAGCAGCGGCAGCGAGGCGGCAAACTCGGCGGCGGTGTAGCCGCCCGCGCCGGTGTCGCGCTGGTACTTCCAGCGGATGCGCAACTCTTCCTGCGGCTCCATGTAGAACTTGACGTCGAAGCAATCGCGTAAGCGCGGTGTTGCGTAACCGAGCAGACCCTCCAAGACGATGAAGTCCTTCGGCACCACATATTCGGGCGGCTCCAGCCGGCCGCCGTGATGATTATAGACCGGCTTCAGGATGGGCTGGCCGTCGCGCAGGAGATCGACGTGCTGCTCCAGGATATCGACGTAATTGCACGCCGGGTCGTGCGGCGTGATGTCCATGCCGGCCCGGTCCGCGCGGCTGTAGCGGTGGTAGTCGTCAATGCAGATGCTGGCGGTGCGCTCGGGTCCCAGCACGTGCACCAGCCCGGCGGCGAAGGTGGTCTTGCCGGCACCGGAGTCGCCGACGATGCCAATGATGACCGGCTTTTTTTGATTTGTCAGTGCCATGCCCTTTAACGCCGGAGATCGGACGTCTGCCTTTCGCTTGCGCCATCCCGCTCGGCGCGCCCATCGCCGGGGACTGATCGGGCGCAACGACGGGGCCGGATCTTGCCCCCGCGCACGGCCACGCGCGCGCGTGCCGCTGGGGCGAGAGATGGGATTCGAACCCACGACACCCGGGACCACAACCCGGTGCTCTGGACCAGCTGAGCTACTCCCGCCACAAAGTGCGGGTGATGTAGCCCCCGCCTGCCCGCGCCGTCAAGCACGGCCGAAGTATCGGCCCAGCCGGCGGCTGGCTTCATCGAGAACTTCGTCGCGTTTGCAGAAGCAGAAACGCGCAAAACCGGCGGGCGGCGTATCGGCATAGAAGGCACTGACCGGAACCGCGGCGACGCCCGCCGCTTCAGTGATCGTGCGGCAGAAGGCTTCATCTGTGCCGTTGAAGCCGGCCGCGCCCACATCAACGGTGAGGAAATAAGTGCCCTGCGTTGGCAAAACGGGAAGGCCTGCGGCCTCCAAGCCCCGGCTCAAGCGATCGCGCTTGGCTTCGAGCGCGCGCGCAAGCCCGCTGAAGTAACTGTCGTCGAGGCCGAGGCCGGTGGCGACTGCGATCTGCAGCGCCGGCACGGTGGTAAATGTGGTGAACTGGTGGGCCTTGGCGATTGCACTCAACAGCGGCGGCGGCGCCGTGATCATGCCGACCTTCCAGCCGGTGAGCGAAAAGGTCTTGCCGGCGGACCCAATACGCACGCAACGCTCGCGCATGCCGGGCAGCGTCATCAGCGGGATGTGCCGGAGGCCTTCGAAAACGAGGTGCTCATAGACCTCATCGCAGACGACGTAAGCGTCCCAGCGCTGCGCGAGTTCGGCGATGAAGCGCAGTTCGTCGGCAGAGAACACCTTGCCGGAGGGATTGTTGGGGCTGTTAAGCACAAGAAGCTTGGTGCGTGGCGAAAACGCAGCCTCCAGCGCTGCGACCGGCAACGCCCAGTCAGGCGGCGTCATGCGTACCAGGCGCGGCACGCCACCCGCGCGCAAAACCAGCGGCAGGTAGGCGTCGTAGAGCGGCTCGATTAGCACGACCTCGTCGCCCGGCTCGATCAGGCCGAAGAAGCAGTCGGCTAGCGCTTCGGTGGCGCCCGACGTCACCAGCACTTCGGTCTGCCAGTCGACGGCGAGGTCGTAGAAGCGCTGCGCGTGCTGGGCGACCGCTTGGCGGAGGATAGGGAGGCCCGCCATCGGCGGATACTGGTTTGGGCCGGCAAGGATCGCTTCGGCTGCCGCGCGGCGGACCGGTTCGGGCCCGTCCTCGTCCGGAAAGCCCTGGCCCAGGTTGATCGCGCCGTGCTCGACGGCAAGCGCGCTCATGACGGTAAAGATGGTGGTCCCGAACGAGCCCAGCGCGGCGTTGGTGGCTTTCATGCGGACGGTTTCCCCGAATGGCGAGACGCGGGCGCAATCCTAGCCGCCCGGCCGCCGGACGCAATCGGCACGGAGAACGGCCCGGCGCGAAGGTCAAATCATCTGGATTTTTTCCGCAGCGATTGCACTCGAATCTTGCTACGCTTGGGCGAACTCACGCACACGGAGTTTCGAAAAAGCTTGCCGCCGAAGGTACGTGATCTGATAGCGGAATTGGAAAAGGCTGGCTTTGTCAATCGCGGCGGCAAGGGCAGCCACCGCAACTTCGTCCATTAACGTTGCAGCCGGCCAATCACCGTCTCGGGTGGTCTTGGCGATGACGCAAAGCATTATCAGATCCGTGCAGTACGCCAAGCCGTTCGGGAGAGCGCGAATGAAGGATAGCGCCAAGTACGCGAAGATTGTCGAATGGTCCGACCAAGATCAGTGCTATGTCGGCAGCGCACCTGGCCTGATTTACGGCGGCTGCCATGGCGAAGATGAGCGGCAAGTATTCTCCGAATTGTGCGAAATTGTCGAGGAAGCGATCGCTCTTTACCGAGCCGACAACCGGCCACTCCCGCCCGCCACATCCGGCCGCGATTTCGCCAATCGGATGCAGCAGGTCGCGTAACGCCACCGGGAGAAGGGGCAAAGGAGGTGCAAGCGTGACAAACAATCCCATTGTCTGGTTCGAGATCTATGTCCAGGACATGGAACGAGCAAAACGCTTCTACGAAACGGTGCTGGAAGTACAACTGCAGAAGCTGGAGAGCCCAGGGATGGAAATGTGGGCCTTTCCGATGCTGATGGATGCGCCGGGGGCGTCGGGTTCTCTCGTGAGGATGGAGGGCGTCCCTTCCGGCGGCAACAGCACCCTCGTCTACTTTACCTGCGCCGACTGCGCGGTCGAGGCAGCACGCGTCGCTGCGGCAGGCGGCCGCGTGCAGCGGGAGAAGATGTCGATCGGCGAATACGGCTTCATCGCGCTCGCCGTCGACACCGAAGGCAACATGTTCGGCCTGCATTCGATGGCGTAACGGCAGGCCACGGGGAACCAGGGGGACCGCGCACGACGCGCCACTCAAGGGGGCACGACATGCTAATCCGCAACGAAACGATCGCTGACATCCCGGCGATTAGCCGACTGGTCACGGAAGCCCTCCTGATGCTTCCGCAATCCACTGGAACCGAGGCCAGCATCGTTGAGAAGCTGCGTGCGGAGGGCGCACTCGCCCTCTCGCTTGTGGCGGAAGACGAGGGCGCGGTGATTGGCTATCTGGCCGCCTCGGCGGCGCGGATCGGGACACAGGACGGCTGGGGGCTGATCGGCCCGCTGGTCGTTTTGCCGTCAAGGCATCGCCAAGGCATCGGCTCGGCCCTGATAGCCGAAGCCCTCCGCCGCTTGCGGGCGACGAGCCGGGGCGCGGCACTGGTGGGAGATCCTGCCTACTACGGCCGGTTCGGCTTCCGAGCCTTCCCCGGCTTAGGTGTCGCTGGCTGCCCGCCTGAGGTGGTTCAGGCCTTACCGTTCGACGCCACTGAGCCGCGCGGTGAACTGATTCATCATCCGGCGTTCGGTCTGGACCAACACGAGTGAAGGCTTCGCGTCATCCGCGTGACGCGATCAGTTGACCGGCGGGAAGGAACTGGTGGAGCCGAGCGGCTCGCATCCACCGCGCCAGTTTCGGGGCTTCGGCAAGGAACGCCTGATTGTCCGCGCTCCAGGAGATGATGACTTCGTATTTGAGGTTCATCTGATAATAGGACAGCGATGCGGATTAGAAGCGCTGAACAACGAGATGCTCAAGCTATTATCGAAATCATTCTTCCGGTCATTCGAGAAGGGAAAACCTATACTCTCGACAGGGATATGAGCGAGTCTGACGCATTGATGTACTGGACGGGGCCAGACAAGGAAACATTCGTTGCTGAAGAGGATGGCGTCATCCTCGGTACCTACTACATGCGCACGAACCAGTCCGGCGGTGGCAGGCATGTATGCAACTGCGGATACATGACCCATGCTTCCGCTACCGGGCGCGGTGTTGCCAGAAGCATGTGCGAGCACTCACTGCAGCGTGCCCTATCCCGTGGATTTCGGGCGATGCAGTTCAATTTTGTCGTTAGCACCAATGAACGCGCTGTACGGCTATGGCAATCATTAGGCTTCGAGATCGTTGGCCGTATTCCGGAAGCGTTTCAGCATCCCGTCCATGGTTATGTCGATGCCTTGGTGATGCATCGACGGCTTTCGTGACTGGGTGGCCCCCCGAAATTCAGCCCTCTTTCGCGGAGCCAGAGAATGGGACGGCGCGACGAATGAAAAGCCGCTCAAGCGCGGGACGTCCGGAGCGGCGGCAACCGTCGCGCTCAGGTGCGAACCCGCGCCAGCACCGCAGCGAATGGCCGAAGAAAACCAGCGGAGAACGGGTGCATTCTTGAATCGTGGTGGAGCCGAGGGGGGTCGAACCCCTGACCTTCGCATTGCGAACGCGACGCTCTCCCAACTGAGCTACGGCCCCGAAACGCGTTTCAAGCGTGGGCGGATAATGGGTGCTGGGTCCGGCCGCTGTCAAGCGTGTGCCGGCCCTGGTTCGCGGCCAGGGTGCGCGCTTGCGCAGTGCAGCATGCGCCGTTAGGTTACCGGAGCAACGCGCACAGGCACATACGGGTTCGGCGATGGATGTGATACTCGGTCCCTTGTTCTGG
Source organism: Defluviicoccus sp. (assembly GCA_029624735.1). Lineage (GTDB taxonomy): Bacteria > Pseudomonadota > Alphaproteobacteria > Rhodospirillales > Defluviicoccaceae > Defluviicoccus. The sequence goes on from JARSSM010000006.1 coordinate 59,274, forward strand.
CTCCTGATGACCGTGATCGACCTCTACATTTGGGTGCTGATCGCAGGCGCGATCTTGAGCTGGCTGATCGCGTTCAATATCGTCAACACGCAGAACCGCTTCGTCTACAGCGTCGGCGACTTCCTCTACCGCGTAACCGAGCCGGCGCTGCGGCCGATCCGCCGCTACCTGCCGAACCTTGGCGGCATCGACATCTCCCCGCTCGTTCTCATCTTGTTGCTGCTGTTTGCCCAGCAGGTCCTCGCCCGACTCTACAATGCCATCGGCTTGTGAGACAAAGGCGTCGCCGTTTCGGGCGGTCGAAGGCGGCGTTCGTGTGCGGGTGCGCTTGAGCCCCCGCGCCAGCCGCGCCCGCTGCGTGGGCCTTGTTGCCGATCCCGCGGGCGGCGTGGCGCTCAAGATTGCAGTGCCGGCGGCGCCCGTGGACGGCGCGGCGAACGCGGCTCTGATCCGCTTCCTCGCCGATTCCTGGCGATTGCCGAGAACCGCGATCACGCTTGTCGGAGGCGCCAGCGACCGGCAAAAGACCCTCATGATCGAAGGGGCCGCTGCCGCCCTCATGGCGCGCCTCAATGCCTGGAGTGCTGCGATCCAGGCGCAGCCACAGGAGAATCGGGATGGGTAAGGCGGAGATCATCGACGGCCGCCAGCTGGCGGCTGAACTGACCCGGAAGGTGCGCGACGAGATTGCGAGCGCGCGGAAGTTCCACCGGCTGACCCCGGGGCTTGCGGTCGTCCTCGTCGGCGAGAACGAGGCAAGCAAGGTCTATGTCCGCAACAAGGTGCAGCAGTGCGAGGCGGTCGGCATCAAGTCGTTCGCGCACCACCTGCCGGCGGACATTCGCAACGACGATCTCTTGACCCTGATTCGCGGGCTCAACGGCGACGATCGGGTCAACGGCATCCTTGTGCAGTTGCCGTTGCCGGCGCAGATCGACCCGGCCGCGGTGCTGGCGAGCATCGATCCCGATAAGGATGTCGACGGCTTCCATGTCGTCAACGCCGGCCGCCTTGCGACAGGAGCGCCGGGAGCGCTTGTCCCCTGCACTCCCTACGGCTGCCTGCTTCTGATCAAGAGCCGGCAGACTGCGCTCGCCGGCCTGAAGGCAACGATCGTCGGCCGCAGCAACATCGTCGGCAAGCCGATGGCGCAGTTGCTCCTGAACGAGAACTGCACCGTGACCATCGCCCACTCCAAGACGGCTGACTTGGCGGCCGAATGTCGGGCGGCGGATGTGCTTGTCGCCGCCGTCGGCAAGCCGCGGCTGGTGTCCGGCGATTGGATCAAGCCCGGCGCAACGGTAATCGATGTCGGCATCAACCGGGTATCGGTTCCCGGCGGAACGACGCGGCTCGTTGGCGATGTCGATTTCAACAGCGCGAGCGCAGTGGCTGGCGCCATTACGCCGGTGCCGGGCGGCGTCGGCCCGATGACGGTGGCGTGTCTTATGCGCAACACCCTGATCGCAGCTTGCCGCCAGCGCCACCTCGAAGAACCCGATCTCTAGGCCCGATTCCGAGCTCTGGTGCCAACGGGCCGTCCTCCCCGGCCTTGATGTGGTGCATCAACGGCTTACCGGCGGAGCCAAGCGCCGCGGCCGGCCGGAGATGCGCCGGCGATCGCGACAGAGGGCTGGGTGAATTATCTTTCGAAACGAGCGCATTAGGACCGGTTCCCTAGGCCGGGCCCGTTTTTTGCGGCTGGCGCGGGCCAGATTGCGGTTTATTTTGCGTCTCAATATCCGTAGAATACTTGCGGTCTCTTGTTGAGACTGATTTGCGTTTGCAGAGGTGGCGTGTTGGCGCATAATGCCGGACGGCACCCAGAACGAACTGAGCGAGGCGAGCATGGATGCGTGTGCGGCGGGGATTGGCAGCTTTCCCCTGGTGCTGGCGAGCGAGGGTGAACGCGTGCGGATCGTCGGCTTCCGGGGCGGTCGGGAGTTCGCCAAGAGGATGAACGATCTTGGACTGCCGCTCGGCGCCGAGGTCGTGGTCATGCATCGCCAATCACGCGGCGCCTTTGTTCTCGGCCATCGTGATGTTCGGGTCGGCTTGGGTGGCGGCATGGCGCACAAGGTCCTGGTGGCACCCTGCGGGGATCAGCCGGCGTGAACCTGCGTCTGCCCGACCTTGCTGTCGGCCAGCGTGGCCGGATCGTTGGCTTCGAGCCTGGGCAGCGCGACTACCGGCAACGCCTGTTGGCGATGGGACTGACGCCGGGAACCGAACTGGTCGTATCCCGGCTGGCGCCTTTGGGCGATCCGGTCGAAGTCCGGGTCCGCGGCACGGCCGTTAGCCTGCGCAAAGGTGAGGCCGCCGTTTTGCGGGTCGAACGGCTGGACTGAGAAGGCACGACGAAATGAAAGACAGTCCGACGATCGGCTTGGTGGGCAATCCGAACTGCGGCAAGACGACACTGTTCAATGCGTTCACCGGCGCCCGGCAGCAGGTCGGCAACTGGCCCGGCGTTACGGTCGAGCGCAAGTCGGGTACATGGCGGCGGGGCGGCCGCGAGTTCCTTGTGGTCGATCTGCCGGGCGTGTACGCGCTGGGCGCCGTCTCCGAATCGTCGATCGATGAGCGGGTTGCGCGCGATTACATCCTGTCCGGCGACGCGGATCTATTCGTCAACATCGTTGACGCCTCCAACCTCGAGCGGAATCTTTATCTCACCGCACAACTAATTGAAATGCGCGTCCCTTTCGTCCTCGCGCTCAACATGTTCGATGTCGCCCGCGAGCGCCGCATCCGCATCGATGCCGAGGCCCTGGCGCGCGAGCTGGGCTGCCCCGTGGTGCCGCTGGTCGCTCACCGCGGCGAAGGTTTGGATGCCCTGGGCGAAGCGATCGAGCGGGCGCTCAGCGAGCCACCGGTGCCGCCGATCGAACTCGGCTATCATAGCGACGTCGAGGCAGCGATTGCCGAACTGCTGCCGCACCTTGCGCCGACGGCCGCTGCCCGAAGCGTGAACGGCCGCTGGCTTGCCATCAAGCTCCTGGAAGGCGACACCGGCGCTTACGCCCTGGTCGGCGCCGACATTGTGCACCGGGCGACGGCGCTGCAGGAAGCGATTGCCGAGCGGGCCGGCGAAGATGCCGATATCTTGGTCGCCGACAGCCGCTACGGCTTTGCCAACAGCCTGATCCAGACCGCGGTCAAGCGCCTGGGCGTCGTCCACCAGACCTTGACCGACCGCATCGATCGTATCGTCCTGCACCGGCTGTTCGGCATTCCGATCTTCCTCGTGGTGATGTACGCGCTGTTTCTGTTCACGATCAACGTCGGCAGCGCGTTCATCGATTTCTTCGATCAGGTTGCGGGCACGTTGCTGGTCGACGGTGGTGGGGCGCTGTTGGGCACTTTGGGGGCGCCAGAGTGGATCATCGTGCTGCTGGCGGGCGGCGTCGGCGGTGGAATTCAGACCGTCGCCACCTTCGTGCCGATCATCGCTTGTCTCTATCTGTTTTTGTCGTTCCTTGAAGACTGCGGCTACATGGCGCGAGCCGCCTTCGTCATGGACCGGTTGATGCGGACCATTGGCCTGCCCGGCAAGTCGTTCATCCCGTTGATCGTCGGCTTCGGCTGCAACGTACCGGCGATCATGGCGACGCGGACGCTCGAAAACCGGCGCGACCGCATTCTCACGGTGATGATGGCGCCGTTTATGTCGTGCGGTGCCCGTCTGCCCGTCTATGCCTTGTTCGCGGCAGCCTTCTTCCCGCAGGGCGGCCAGAACGTCGTCTTTGCGCTCTACCTGATCGGCATCGCGTTCGCAGTGCTGACCGGGCTGACGCTCAGGCATACGCTGCTCAAGGGCGATGCCTCGCCGTTCGTGATGGAACTGCCGCCCTATCACCTGCCGACGCTAACGGGCATCGCGTTGCGCACCTGGGACCGGCTCAAGGGGTTTGTCATCCGCGCCGGTCGGATCATCATCATCTGCGTCGTCGCTCTCAACACGCTTGGCTCGATTGCTGCCGACGGCTCCTTTGGCCATGAGAACACCGAGCGCTCGCTGCTGGCCGGCATCAGCCGGGCAATCACGCCGGTGTTCGTACCGATGGGCCTGAGCGAGGACAACTGGCCGGCGACGGTGGGGCTGTTCACCGGCATCTTCGCCAAGGAAGCGGTGGTGGGAACCCTCGATGCCCTTTACACCAGCCTCGCCGCCGCAGACGCCGGTCAGACCGAAGGCGACAACGGCGAGAGCGAGGGCTTCGATCTCGCAGCCGGCCTGCTTGCGGCGCTGGCGACAATCCCTGAGAATCTCGCCCAGCTCGCGGATGCACTGACCGACCCCTTGGGCTTCGGCATTGCAAGCACCTCCGATCCTGCCGAGGCAGCCGAGAGCCAGGGGGTGGCGGTCGGCACCTTCGGTGCCATGGCCAGCCGGTTTGACGGACAGATCGGCGCCTTTGCCTACCTCCTCGCCGTTCTCTTGTATCTGCCGTGTGTTTCAGCAACGGCCGCCATCTGGCGTGAGACGGGAGCCATGTGGACGACCTTCTCTATCCTCTGGACGACCGGCCTTGCCTACGGTGCGGCGGTCGTCGTCTACCAGATCGGAACCTGGCAGCGGGACCCTGGCCAAGCGCTCGCATGGATCGCGGGCGTCGCCGTTGTCTTTGCCGGTAGTATCACCCTGATGCGCCAGTTTGGCTTGCGCCGTCCGTCCGCGGCGGCCGCGGTGCCGGCGGAATAGGAACACCGTAATGCTGCTCACCGACGTCAAGGCTTACCTGATCCGGCACAAGCGCGCGACGACAGCCGAGATCGCTGCGCACTTCGAGGTCGAAAGCAGCGCGTTGACCGGCATGCTTGAACACTGGATTCGCAAGGGCATGGTCCGCCCGCTCGCAGCGCCATCCGGCCGCACCTGTTGTGGCTGCACGGGATGTGGACCTGTGGCGGAGCCGATCTACGAATGGACCGGTCCCGGTGCGGAACAGGAGGGATGCTGCCAGGGCGCACTGGTAACCGAAGGGTGGCGATGCTAAAAGCCGGTCAATGACCGAGCCCGCCCGGATCCGCAATTTCGCCATCGTCGCCCATATCGATCACGGCAAGTCCACCCTTGCCGACCGCCTGATCGAGCAGTGCGGCGCGCTTACCGAACGGGAGATGCGCGACCAGGTGCTGGACTCGATGGAGATCGAGCGCGAACGCGGCATCACCATCAAGGCGCAGACGGTGCGCCTCAGCTACACCGCCGGCGACGGCGAGGCCTATGTCCTCAATCTCATGGATACGCCAGGCCACGTCGATTTCTCCTACGAGGTGAGCCGGAGCCTTGCCGCGTGTGAGGGCTCGCTGCTGCTGGTGGATGCGACGCAAGGGGTTGAAGCGCAGACGCTGGCAAACGCGTACCTGGCGCTCGAAAACGACCACGACATCATCCCCGTTCTCAACAAGATCGACCTGCCAGCCGCCGATGCGGAGCGCGTTCGCCGCCAGATCGCAGACGTGATCGGACTCGATGGCTCAGGTGCGGTGGCCATTTCCGCCAAGACCGGCGTGGGTGTCAGCGATCTCCTGGAAGCGATCGTCACCCGCCTGCCGGCTCCGCAAGGCGACGCTGCGGCACCGCTCAAGGCGCTCCTGGTCGACAGCTGGTACGATCCTTACCTCGGCGTCATGATCCTGGTGCGGATCGTCGACGGTGTCCTCAAGCGCGGCATGAAGATCCGCATGATGGCAGCCGCCACCGCGCACCAGGTCGAGCAGGTCGGCGTCTTCACGCCCAAGCCGGTGCAGACCGAGGCGCTGGGACCCGGCGAGATTGGCTTCCTTACCGCGGGCATCAAGGCGGTCGCGGAGACTTCGGTCGGCGACACCATCACCAGTGACCGCCAGCCGACCGCCACCCCCCTGCCCGGCTTCAAGCCGACCCTTCCGGTGGTCTTTTGCGGCCTGTTTCCTTCCGATGCCACCGAGTTCGAGAACCTGCGCGAGTCGTTGGCGAAACTCCGCCTCAACGACGCCAGCTTTCATTACGAGCCGGAAAGCTCGGCCGCACTCGGCACCGGCTTTCGCTGCGGCTTCCTCGGGTTGCTGCACCTGGAAGTGATCCAGGAGCGTCTCTCCCGCGAGTTCGATCTCGATCTCATCGCGACTGCGCCCAGCGTCATCTACCGCGTGCACATGACCGACGGCACCTTGCAGGAACTGCACAACCCCGCCGACATGCCGGACGTGGTCAAGATCGCCACCATCGAGGAGCCTTGGATTCGCGCGACGATCTTCGTGCCGGGCGACTATGTCGGTGCCGTCTTGCAGCTGTGCACCGAGCGGCGCGGCGAACAGCAGGAGCTGACGTATACCGGCAACCGGGCGATGGTCGTCTACCACCTGCCGCTGAACGAGGTCGTGTTCGACTTTCACGACCGGCTCAAGTCGATCTCGCGCGGCTACGCCAGTTTCGACTATGAGGTAACCGGCTTTCGCACCGGCAACCTGGTCAAGGTTGCGATCCTCATCAACGCCGAGCCGGTCGATGCTTTCTCGTTCATCTGCGATCGTGGCCAAGCCGAAAGCCGCGGCCGCGCGATTTGTCAGCGCTTGAAGGATCTGATCCCGCGGCAGATGTTCAAGATCCCGATCCAGGCGGCGATCGGCGGCAATGTCGTCGCGCGGGAGACGATCAGCGCACTGCGCAAGGATGTGACCGCCAAGTGCTACGGCGGCGACATAACGCGCAAGCGCAAGCTCTTGGAAAAGCAGAAGGCCGGCAAGAAGCGCATGCGTCAATTCGGGCGCGTGGAAATCCCCCAGTCCGCGTTCATCGCCGCGCTCAAGCTGCCCGAAGACTGAACCCGTGTCGGGTAGCGGAGGGGGGCAGCACCTGCCCCCTCCCCTTCAGGCGCCTCGACTAGGCGACCGTCTGACCAGCTGCAACCTGGGTCGAATGCAGCTTGCGGTCGAGGCCGCGCGCGCGTGCCGCCATGACGATCATTTCGACCACGTCGTCAAACTTACGGAAATAATCCGTATTGACAATCATGTCGAAATTCGTGGGATCATTGTAGCGCGAGTGGAAAAGATCCCAGATGAACTTGCCACGGCGCTTGTTGTTGTCTTGCACTTTGCGCTTGGCTTCCGCGTACGAAATGCCTTCATCTTCGGAAATGCGGGTCGCGCAGGCTTCAACCGAGCCGACGATGCGTACACGCAAGACGTCCCGGCCCGCCAGAATGACGTGGCCGCCGCGGCCGATGATGACGCCGCCGGTATGATAGAGGCCGCGAATCACCGTCGACAGGAAATGAACGTACTCGTCCCGGCTGACGTGCTTGCCGAAGACCGCTGAATAGATCCAGGCGTCAACCGCATCGAGCTTTTCGTTGAGGGCCTCGATCAGCGTCGAGCTGACATTGGCCTCAGTCGCGATTGCGGTGATGATCTCCGAGCCGTAAAGCTCGATGCCCATCCGCTCGGACACCGCCCGGGCGATCACGTCGCCGCCGGAGCCCAGGGTCCGTGAAATCGTGATGACCGGCTTGCGGGCTTGGCGGGCCCGCGTCGGTGGCTCTTCAAGCGCGCGTACGATGGCCTGGATGACCGCTTGTGCGTCGATTGCCATGGATCTCGCCTCAACTCCCCGCCTCAGGTTTCTTAATAACACTCCGCCATCCTGATAGCAAAGCGTCGCGTGCTATTCTGCCAAACGGCGTAGGGTCGAAACGCAGGATTGTTGGCGGCTGCCTGGCCAGCGGCCACGTGCCAGGGAACTGGTGGGGAGCGACCCGACCGCTGAAGGTCAGCCAGGCGAGGAACCCGGCACTTCCGCATCTGGAATTTCGTCGAAATCGGGGACATCGAAGTCCGCCGGCGCCCGGCCCTGGTTGATCTCCTTGACGCGGAACTGCCGGTAAAGGCTGCGCAGAGCGGCATAGGGATCGAGGGAATTGCGCTCGACGTCTTCGATGCCCTCGAAGTTGGCGGATCGCGCGTCAAGCGCCGTCAAGCCAAGGCGGAGGTAGGAATAAAGCTCCCGGTCGTCGCTGCGGACACGCACCCACCACGCGAACGGGTCGAGCACGAACGAATCGACGGCGAAGCCGACCGCATCGCGCGGATTCGAGGGTCCGAGCAGCGGCAGCATCAGGAACGGTCCCTCGCCCACCCCCCACACCGCCAGCGTCTGGCCAAAATCTTCCCCGTGCTTGGCAATGCCGAAGTGATCGGCAGCCGGATCGCCAATGCCGCCGACACCGAGCGTGGAATTGATTGCAAACCGCGCGGCGGTGTCGCCGGCGCGTGCGAACTCGGCCTGCATCAAGTCGTTCGCTAAGATGACGGGCGACTTCATATTGTGCAGGACGTTGGAGACCCCGGTGCGCACCGGCGGCGGCGTCAGGGCGCGATAAAAAATCGCAGCCGGCTTCAAGAACAAAGCATCGACGGCCCGGTTGAAGGCGTAGACACGGCGGTTGAGCGGTTCGAGCGGATCGTTGTGAGCCTCGAATTCGGCCCGCGCCTCGCGATCGCTTTCGGGCGGCACCGCGGCGCAGCCAAAGACGGCCGCAAGCGGCACCACCACCGTAATCAGCGCTGCCGCCTTGGAGCGATACCAGCTGAAAAGCGTCGTCGTGATGGGCAATTGTCCGCCTTACCTGCGCGCCAGGTGGAAAGCAGCGACTCGGTCGTTCTCGAACGCTCGGCGCGAGTAGCACACCGTCCAGGAAAAAACCAGTGTGCGCCAGCGCTGCGCCTCGACGCACGCCGGCGGACACGCGTATTCCGTTGCAGTCTTCAATCGGCTGCGTATAATAGTTGTAGTTCACAACAAATGATCCCGCTGGCGTTTGAGAGGGCGGGTCCTAAATCGGTTGGGTGGCGCCGCCGTTTCCGGTATCCGTTGCCGTCCGCGGCGAGAGTTGGCACCTTGTGCCGAGGCGACAGCGCCCATCCGGCCCGAAAGCACGAGACGTCCCTTATCCATGAACTGCGAGATCCTGGAGTGCGCGCCATGACCGATCGGCTACGCTCAACGGCCTTGTTGTCCGTGGCTGCCCCATTGCCGGGCGACGTCAAGGTCTCGTTCGAGTTCTTCCCGCCCAAGACCGCGGAGATGGAAGAGAAGCTGTGGGCGTGCATCACGCGCCTTGCGACGCTTGAGCCGGCCTATGTTTCGGTCACCTACGGCGCCGGCGGCACGACACGCGAGCGCACGCATGCGACCGTCGTCCGGCTGCGAACGGAAACAGCGCTCGAACCGGCGGCGCATTTGACCTGCGTCGGCGCCACCCGCGCGGAAATCGACGCGATTGCTGAGCGCTATTGGGCGGCCGGCGTGCGCCATATCGTCGCGCTGCGCGGCGATCCGCCCGAAGGCGCCACGCACTACCAGCCGCATCCGGGCGGCTATGCCTACGCATGCGACCTCGTTGCCGGCTTGAAACGGGTCGCGGATTTCGAGATCAGCGTCGCCGCCTACCCGGAGATGCACCCGGAGGCACCCAGTGCGCAGTTTGACATCGACAACCTCAAGCGCAAGATCGATGCTGGCGCGACGCGGGCGATCACCCAGTTCTTCTTTGATGTCGATATCTTTTTCCGCTTTCTCGATCGCTGCCAGGCGGCCGGCATCCGTGTGCCGATCATTCCCGGCATCCTGCCGGTCACCAATTTCGGCCAGGTCGTGCGCTTTGCCAAGCAATGCGGGGCAGCGGTGCCGGGCTGGATGGGCGAGCTGTTCACGGGCCTCGACAGCGACCCGGAAACCAGACGCCTGATCGCGGCATCGGTCGCGATCGAACAGTGCCGGGCGCTGCATGCCGGCGGCGTCAAGCAGTTTCACTTCTATACCCTAAACCGGGCCGATCTGGCGTTCGCGATCTGCCACGTCCTCGGCGTGCGGCCGAAGGCGGAAGCGCAAGCGCAGCCGACCTCCCCGGCTCGTGTCGGAGACAGCCGATGACAACGCGCGCGCAACGCCTTGAGCAGCTGACGAAGTGCCTGCAGGAGCGGATCCTGGTCCTTGACGGTGCGATGGGCACCATGATCCAGCGTCACCGGCTGGGCGAGGCCGATTACCGCGGCCAGCGCTTCCATGACTGGCCGCGCGATCTCAAGGGCAACAACGACCTCTTGAGCCTCACCCAGCCCGACATCATTGCCGGCATTCACAAGCAGTATCTCGATGCGGGCGCCGACATCATCGAGACCAACACCTTCAATTCCAGCCGTCTGGCGCAGTCGGACTATGGGCTTGAGGAGACCGCACGCGAGCTCAACGTCGAAGGCGCGCGGATCGCGCGCGCCGCGGCGGATGCCCAAGCAACGCCCGACAAGCCACGCTTCGTTGCCGGCGCCATCGGGCCTACCAACCGGACGGCTTCGATTTCGCCCGATGTTGGCGACCCAGGCTTCCGCAATGTCAGTTTCGATCAACTCAAGGACGGCTACCGCGAAGCGGTGACCGGGCTGATCGAAGGCGGCTGCGACATCATCCTGGTCGAAACGGTCTTTGACACGCTGAACGCCAAGGCGGCTGTCTACGCGATCGAGGAGATCTTCGCCGAACAAGGCTTAAGGCTGCCGGTCATGATTTCGGGCACGATCACCGATCTCTCGGGCCGCAATCTCTCCGGCCAGACAGCGGAAGCGTTCTGGAACTCCCTCAAGCATGCGCAGCCGCTCACCATCGGACTTAACTGCGCGCTCGGTGCCGAGCAGATGCGTGCCCACATTGCTGAATTGTCGCGCATCGCCGACACCCGCATCTGCGCCTACCCGAACGCCGGGTTACCGAATGAGTTCGGCGAGTACGACGAGACCGCGGCGATGACGGCCGCCCACATTCGCGAATGGGCGCAATCGGGCCTCGTCAATGTCGTCGGCGGCTGCTGCGGCACGACGCCGGATCACATTGCGGCGATCGCTCAAGCCGTTGCCGGTATCCCGCCGCGCCAAATTCCGACACTGCCCCGGATGCTGCGCCTGTCCGGCCTCGAACCTTTGAGCATAGCGTCGTAGTGAGGATCGGCATCGGGTCATGAGGACCTTCATCAACATCGGCGAGCGGACCAACGTCACCGGCTCCGCCAAGTTCCGCAAACTGATCCTCGCCGGGGATTACCAGGCCGCCCTGCAGGTGGCCCGCGATCAGGTGGCGAACGGCGCCCAGATCATTGACGTCAACATGGACGAGGGCATGCTTGACGCCGTGGCGGCAATGGTCCGTTTCCTCAACATGATCGCTGGTGAGCCTGACATTTCCCGGGTGCCGATCATGATCGACTCCTCGCGCTGGGAGGTGATCGAGGCCGGGCTCAAATGCGTGCAGGGCAAGGGGATCGTCAACTCGATCAGCCTCAAGGAGGGAGAGGAGCCGTTCCTTGAGCACGCGCGCAAGGTCCGCCGCTATGGCGCCGCCGTCGTCGTCATGGCGTTCGACGAGCAGGGCCAGGCTGAAACGGCGGAGCGCAGGGTCGCGATCTGCACGCGCGCCTACCGCCTGCTGGTGGACAAGGTCGGCTTGCCGCCGGAGGATATCATCTTCGATCCCAATATCTTCGCGGTCGCGACCGGGATCGAGGAGCACAACGACTACTGCCTCGCCTATTTCGAAGCGGCGCGCCGGATCAAGGAGGAACTGCCGTTCGCGCATGTCTCCGGCGGGCTCTCGAATGTTTCGTTTGCCTTCCGCGGCAACGAGCCGGTGCGCGAGGCCATGCACGCGGTCTTTCTCTATCACGCGATTGCAGCCGGCATGGACATGGGCATCGTCAACGCCGGCCAGATCGCTGTCTACGAGGAAATCCCGGAAGGTCTGCGCGAGCGGGTCGAGGACGTGATCCTCAACCGCCGGCCGGACGCGACCGAACGCCTGCTTGAGATCGCGGGCCAGTTCAAGGGCGAGGCCAAGGCGAAAGTGGTTGACGACAGCTGGCGGCAGCTGCCGGTCGGCGAACGGCTCACCCATGCGCTGGTCAACGGCATCTCGGAGTTTATCGAAGCCGACACCGAGGCGGCACGCCAAGCGGCCGCCCGGCCGATCGAGGTGATCGAGGGGCCGCTGATGGCGGGCATGAATGTCGTCGGCGATCTGTTCGGCGCCGGCAAGATGTTCTTGCCGCAGGTCGTCAAGAGCGCGCGCGTGATGAAGCAGGCGGTCGCCTACCTGCTGCCGTTCATGGAAGCCGAAAAGGATGGCCAGCCGCAGCAGAACGCCGGCAAGATCCTGCTAGCGACCGTGAAGGGCGACGTGCACGACATCGGCAAGAACATCGTCGGCGTCGTCCTGCAATGCAACAACTACCAGGTCATCGACCTAGGCGTCATGGTGCCGGCGGCGAAGATCCTGGAAGCCGCAACCAGGGAGAACGTCGACGTCATCGGCCTGTCCGGCCTGATCACGCCGTCGCTCGATGAGATGTGCTACCTCGCTGCCGAAATGAAGCGCCTGGGGTTCACGCAACCACTCCTGATCGGCGGCGCGACGACATCGCGTGTGCACACCGCGGTCAAGATCCAGCCCAATTACGACGGCCCCTTGGTCTATGTGCCGGATGCCTCGCGCGCGGTCGGCGTTTGCTCCGGCCTGCTCGCGACAGATGGTGCCGCCTACGCGGCGAAGGTCCGCACCGAGTACCAAAGCGTGCGCGAAGCCCACAGTCGCAAGCGCGACGACAGCCAGCGGCTGCCGCTCGCTCAAGCGCGCGCCAACCGCCTCAAGGTGGCGTTTGATGGCTATCTGCCGCCGGTACCGACTGCGCCCGGCGTCACCGTCTTCGACGACTATCCATTGGACGAGCTGACCGGGCGCATTGACTGGACGCCGTTCTTCCGCGTCTGGGAGTTGGCCGGAACCTACCCCACGATCCTTGACGACGCGGTCGTGGGTGAAACCGCCCGCAACGTCTATGCCGACGCGCAGGCGATGCTGAAGCGGATGGTGGCTGAGCGCTGGGTACGCGCGCGCGGCGTGATCGGCTTCTGGCCGGCGAACAGCGTCGGTGATGACGACATCGAGGTATTCAGCGACGACCGCAGGCGCGGCGTGCTTGCCACCATTCACACCCTGCGGCAACAGATGCCACGCGGACGCGACGGCCGTGCCAACCTTGCCCTTGCTGACTTCATCGCCCCGCGGGAAAGCGGCGTCGCCGACTGGATCGGCGGGTTCGCGGTCTCGACCGGCGAGGGGCTGGATGCGGTCGTAAAGGACTTCGAACGCCAGCACGACGACTACCATTCGATCATGGCCAAGGCGCTTGCCGACCGTCTGGCAGAGGCTCTCGCCGAACGGATGCACGAGCGGGTGCGCAAAGAGTTCTGGGGCTATGCCGCGGCCGAAGCGCTCTCCAACGAGGCCTTGATCAAGGAGGAATACCGCGGCATCCGCCCGGCGCCCGGCTATCCCGCCTGCCCCGACCACACGGAGAAGCGGACGCTGTTCGACCTCTTGCAGGCTGAGCACAACGCCGGGATCACGCTCACCGAGAGCTTCGCGATGGTGCCGGCGGCGAGCGTCGCCGGCTACTACTTCTCGCATCCGGAAAGCCGTTACTTCGGTGTCGGCCGCATCCACCGCGATCAGGTCGACGACTACGCCCGCCGCAAGGGCGTGAACCTCAAGGAGATGGAGCGCTGGCTGTCGCCCATCCTAGCCTACGATCCGGACCTCGGGAACGGCTGAAGATGGCAAGCGCTGCACGGGCGGCGGGTGCAGGAGGTTCGCGCAACCTCAATTTGCCGCTGGTTTCGGCGCCGTCGCGGCCACCACGCGGTCGCCTCCTTCGGTCCGTGCAGCGCCGAGGGCGCCACGGCAGCGGAACATCAGATGCGCGAGCGCCTCACCGCGGCGGTACTCCGTAACGCCGATTGAAAGCGTGATCACGCCCAAGGGCTGCGCCGTTGCCTTGTTGATGATCTTGCGCGAGGCAAAGGCGGTGCGGAAGGCATTCGCCATCGCGACCGCGGCCTCGGCTTCGGCGCCGGGGAGAACGATCCCGAACGAATCGCAGCCATGGCGGGCGACAAACCCGCCGCGGCCGAACGTCTTCTGCAGCTCGGCTGCAATCATCCGCAACAGCTGGTCACCGTTGGCGCGGCCGTGGCGTTGGTTGAAGGTGGTGAAGCGGTCGATATCAAGCATCAGCACGACGAGGCGTCCGCGCTTTTCCGCCACTTCTGCGGCCGCCGACCGCAGGTTGCCGTAGAACGCCTTCCAGTTCGGGACCTTGGTCAGGCTGTCGATGCGCGAGTCCGCGAGCGCGGCGTTGGCACCTTCCCGCAAGGTTTCCAGGCGTTCGCCGGCAACGGCCAGCCTCTCGCGAAGGCCCTTCTCGCCTTCGAGAATGTGCGCTGCCGCTCTCACCACCGCCTGCATTGTCTCTTGTGCGGTCTTGCTGTGGATTGCATTTGGCGAACAGCACAGACGCAACAGGTCACGGCCCTTGACGAGCAGGCTGTGGGCATCGGCGATATCGGTCTCGATACCAGTGAGAACCTTGCCGAGAGAGCTGAAAGCCGCATCAACAGCCGCCGCTTCGCCATTTGAGCCGAAATGCTTTTCGAACACCGTCTCGCAGACACTGCTGGTGATCGGCGCGCCGTCAGCGATGAGGCGGTCGATCTCTTCGACCAGTGCCGGCGGATCGCCGGCGAAGTAGCTGTTCCAGACGTGCAGGGCAGCCGCGGTCAACGGCAGGTCAAGCTCCTTGAGCTTGGCGATTGCTGCCTCGGCGTGCGCTGTTGTTGCACTCAGGAACGCATTGTCGTCCACGGGTGTGCTCGATTTACGCGAACGGGCGTGGCTCGGGGCCGCGGCGGGTTGCAGCAGACCAGGGGCAACTAACCGGGGTACGCATGCTCTCCATCGCATTGTTGCGACGGCGCGAGAGTGAGCGTACGCGAAACCGGTGACGGTTCCGTTAAGGCTTGGGCAGCCGCCGGCTGCGCGGTTGGCTGGCAGGCCCCGCCAGCAGCGCAGCCGCTTTCACCCGGACCGGCGAGGAACGGCGCAAGATGGTTCTTGGCCAGCATCTCCATCGTAATTTCCTCGGCGGGCACCGGAAATGACAGCAGGTACCCTTGGAAGAGGTCGCACTGCTGTGCCGCCAGAGCGCGGAGCTGCCCTGGTGTCTCCACGCCTTCGGCGACGATGACGAAGCCGAGCCCGTGCGCCATCTGGATCAGCGCCTTGACGATCTGCGAGTCATCACGGGAGGTTTCGATGTTGGCGACAAACGACTGATCGATCTTGATCGCGGTGCCCGGGAACGAGCGCAGATGGTTGAGCGACGAGTAGCCAGTGCCGAAATCATCGAGCGCGACGCGCACGCCGATATCGAGCAGCCGGCGCAGCACGGCCTGCACGGCGTCGGGGGATTTGAGGAGGCTGCCTTCCGTCAGCTCGATCTCAAGGTAGTGCGGTGGCACGTTCGTGTCGTGCAGGATCCCCTTGATCGAGTCGAAGAAGGTGCCGTCACGGAACTGCCGTGCGGCAACGTTGACGCAGACATGAAAATCACTGAAGCCGGCATCGATCCAACGCCTTGCCTGCTCACAGGCTTCCTGCATCACCCAGCGGCCGATCGTGACGATCAGGCCGGTTTCCTCGGCGACGTGAATGAAATCGCCCGGCTTGATAATCCCCTTGCCGGGAGACTGCCAGCGCAAGAGCGCCTCCAGGCCGACCACCCGGCCCGAGTCCGCCGCGATCTGGGGTTGATACCACAGCATGAACTCGCGGCGTTCCAGCGCATGGTGCAGATCACGCTCGATCGTCAACAGCCTGGACGCCTTGAGGTGCATGTCCATCGTATAGAATTGGAAGTTGTTCGCCCCCTCCTCCTTGGCGTGATACATCGCCGTGTCCGCACTCTTGAGCAGATCGTCGATGTTATCGGCATCCATCGGATAGATGGCGACGCCAACACTGGTGCTTGAGCGGATCTCGTCACTGCCGATCTGAAACGGCCTGCGGAAAGCGGCCAGAATGCGCTCGCAGAAGTGGCCGACCATCGCCGGATCGGTGATTTCGTCCAGAACCATCGCGAACTCGTCGCCACCCAGCCGGGCGACGATATCGCTGGCCCGTACGGCGTTGCGCAGGCGTTCGGATACAGCCCGCAACAGTTCGTCACCGACCTGATGGCCGAGGGTGTCGTTGATCAGTTTGAAGCGGTCGAGATCGAGGAACACGAGCGCAACCGAGCGATGGTAGCGTTCCGCCCGCGCCAGGGTCTTTGACAGGAACTCCCGGAACAGGAAGCGGTTGGCAAGGCCCGTCAGCTGGTCGTATTTCGCGAGTTCGGCCAGGCGCAGCTCGCCACGATAGCGCTCCAACGCGTACCGCAAGGCTCGGTCGAGCAAGGGCACGGTCAGCTCGCTCTTGACCAGGTAATCGGAGGCGCCGGCACGCATCGCCTCCAGGTCGACCTCGCGGCTGGCGTCGCCGGTCAAGAGGATGATCGGCCCCTGGCAGCCGAGCGCGATGGCTTCGCGCACGAGTTCGATGCCGGTCCGCTCGCCGAGCCGATAGTCGATCAGGTAGACATCATGGGCCTGTTCGGTAATGCTGCGCAGCGCCTCTTCCCACTTGCTCCGCCAATCAACCTTGCAGTGGCGGCCGTAGATCTCGAACAGCATGGCGCGGGCGAGGATGTAGTCATCCTCGTCGTCGTCAACGAGAAGGATGCTCGGCGCTTCCCACGAGATCTGCCGCTTGCAGCGGCGGTGGCCGCCATGCTGCGACAGGGCGTAGCGGATGGAGCGCTCCATCAGCACCGCGGACGTCTGGCCCTTGACCAGGAAATCGGCGGCGCCGGCACGCATGGCCTCGAGGTCGAGCTGGCGGTCGGCATTGCCGGTCAACAGGATAATCGGAACGTTGCATCCCGATGCGACCGCCGTCCGGACCAGATCCGTGCCCTCGCGGGCACCGAGGTTCTGGTCCAAGAGGAAGACGTCATAGCCGTCCGAGGAAAAGGCCTGAAGCGCGTCGTCCCACGTGCTGCACCAATCGAGCCTGAAGGCCGAGCCATACGTGTCGCGCAACAACTCCTGAGTGACGATGTAATCGTCCTCATCGTCGTCTACGAGAAGAATGCGCGGTGGCGGCGCCGCCTGTGCCGGCGCCTCTTCGACGCCCTCCACAGCCCCGCCCACCGGCTCATCGACGAGGAGGGGCGTCAATTCCTCCCGGTCGCGCATCAGACTTCAACCTTCACCGACTGGCACTCAGGAGGAAGGACGACGATCTCGATCCAGTAGTTGCAGAGCGTCTGCACGATCCGCACCAGATCATCGAACGAGACCGGCTTGGTGATGAAGGAATTCACGCCCAAGCCGTAGGTGCGCAGAATGTCCTCCTCGGCCTTCGAGGTCGTCAGCACCACGACCGGGATGCGGCACAAAACCTTGTCACTCTTGATGATCTGCAACGCCTCGCGGCCATCCATGCGCGGCATGTTGAGGTCGAGCAGGATAAGGCCGGGGAAAGGCTTGCCTTCAAGCGCGGCGTACTGGCCTTCGCGGCGCAGGTAGGCGATGAGCTCTTCGCCATCCTCGACGAAGGCGACATCGTTGCTCAAGCGGTGCTGCTCGAAGGCTTCCTTGATCAGGAAGCGGTCATCCGGATCGTCTTCGGCGACAACGATGCTGATCGGCTTGGTGGGTCTCATGGTTAAGCTGCCTTCGGGTTGATCTGTTTGACGGGAAGAGCAACGATAAAGGTCGTGCCCTGGTTGGGCGCACTCTGGGCCGTAATGACGCCGCCGTGACGTTCGACGAGCTTACGGCAGGTTGCGAGGCCGACGCCGGTACCTTCGTATTCGTTGCGGCCGTGCAAACGCTGGAAGATCGCGAAGATGCGGTCGAGATACTTCATCTCGAAGCCGATGCCGTTATCGGCGACGTTGATCTCACACACACGGCCGGTGCGGATCCCGAACTTCTTCTGCGCGTCGGCCACATCATGCAGGACGGCGCTGATCGTGATCTCGCACGGCACATCCTTGCGCCGGAACTTGAGCGCATTGCCGATGAGGTTCTGGAGCAAGAGGCGCATCTGCAGCGGATCGGCATCGATGATCGGCAGCTCGCCGCTGGTCACCTTGGCCTGAGCGGACTCGATCGCGATCTGCAGGTCGCCCAGCACATCCTCGCAGGTTTTCGCAAGGTCGACCGGAACGAAGGGCTGCGCCTTGCTGGTCACGCGGGAATAGGTCAGGAGGTCGTTGATGAGCTGCCGCATGCGATGCGCCGCCTGCTGCATGCGCTCCAGGTACATCTTGCCGTCGCCAGAGAGCTGCTCCATGTAGCGTTCGCGCAGGCGGTCACCGAACGCTTCAATCTTGCGTAATGGTTCCTGCAGGTCGTGCGCAGCGACGGTTGCAAAGTCCTGCAGCTCGCGGTTGCTGCGCTCCAGGGCCGCCTCGCGTTCCTTCAGCTCCGATATGTCGGTGTAGAGGATGACGGTCGAGCCATCCTCGTTGTGATGTTCGTTGACGAGGATCCAGCGCCCGTCGGTCAGAGTGTGTTCGGCGACATAGCTTGCCTGGACGTGTTTCTCCAATCGCTGGCGCAAAGCCTCCTCGCGCGCTTGGCGAAGCTCCTCCTCCGGGCCATCACCCTTGATCATGGCCTCGATCTTGACCCGCATCAGATCGGAATAGCTGAGGCCGGTCTTCACGACCTCCTTGAGGTACGGATACAGCTCGAAGAAGCGGCTGTTGCAGGTTACCGCCTTGTCGTTTTCGTTGAACAGGATCAGTCCCTGCGGGATGCTCTCGATGATCGCTTCGCGGGTGCGCGCTTCCGCGGCCGAGGCCGCAAGTTCGGCTTGCTTAATCCGCGTCGCATCGAGGATCACGCCGTCCCAGACGACGCTGCCGTCCGGCAGCCGGGACGGCCGCGCGATCGCATGTGTGTACTTGCGCTTACCGTCGCGGGAGATGATCGTCGCCTCGACATCCCACATCTTGAGCTCATGTGAGGCGTTGGCGAGGCGCTTCTGGAAATCTGAACGGTAGACCGGGTCGAAGCAGTCAAACAGCACGTGCGGGTTGGTGAGGACCTCCTCCGGTGCAACACCGAACAGCTCCTTCACCGCATCCGAGATGAACGTATATCGGATCTCACCTTGTGGATTGATCACCCTCTGATAGACAACGCCGGGAACCGTTGTTGCCAGTGAGGAGAAGCGATCGTTGGCCGAACGCAGATCGGTACGGCGCCGCTCGTTATCGATGGCGAACCGGGCAAGCGCTGAGAGCGCTTCGATGATCCAGCAGTCCTGGTTGGTCGGCGTCTTCATCTGCTGATAATGAACGCTGAAGACGCCCAGGATCTCGCCGTCTTCGTTCACGATCGGCTGTGCCCAGCACGCTCTGATGCCGCTCTTGGCGGCGGCGTCGCGGTGGCGGGCCCACAGTGGATCCGTTGCGATATCGCGTGATACGACGCGGGAACGGCGGAAGACCGCAGCTCCCATGGCTGTTTCCTGCGGACCGATCCCGCAGCCGTCGATCGCTTTGCGGTAGTCGGGTGGCAGGTTCGGCGCCGCCACATGCAGTAGACGGCTGCCGAACGGCTGAATGAGCATGATCGAGGCCGCGGCCGGACCGATCAGCCGCTCCGCTGTCTGCACCAGCGAGCGCAGACTGTCTTCAAGCGTGGCACCGCCGCTGATCAGCTCCAGGATACCGACCTGGGCCTCGAGCAGCCGCAGCAGCTGGCCGACCTCGCCGATGATCCGGGTCATCGATGGCGTGTACTGCGGCCGCTCGTCGACGGCTTCCTCCTCCGCAGTCTGGCCCTCGATCACTTGCGCCATCATCGCCAGGCGCTTGCCGTCGATCGTCACCGGCGTGAAGCGGCAGGCGACGTTGACCGTCCGCGCGCCGGCACGAACCGGCCAGGAGCCATCGAAGGGTTCGGCGTTCTGCAGGAAGCGGCGGCAGGCGGCAAGCGTGGCGCGATCGCTCTCCGACAGCGTGCCGGCCTTGGCACTCAGATCCGCGAGATCGTTGGCCTGCCAGAGGCGGAGCGCGGCTTGATTCCCCCACCAGACGGCAGACTTGTCGAAGTCCCAAATCCAGATCGGTGTTACAAGCAGATCGAGCAGGTGAAGCTTTGCCGTCTCGATGTTGGAGGTCGGTGCATTCATCGGTTCAGCTCTCATTCGTTGCAGGCATCGGGCGCCCGGAGTTGCATCACGGCAAAATTCGGGCGGCCCTGCTGTCACGTTCCGGTCGGGTCCGTCGGGACGGAGGCCTCCTGCGGCATCAGCTGGGATGCGGCCGCTATCCACCATCCCGACGCTTCCAGGTCGCAGTTGCGTCGGTGGGAACGTGTCTTCTCACATATCCGAGGGTGCGAACCGCCCCTTGGTGCGAACCGCACGTCCGTCGTAGTCGTAAACGTAGGCAGCGCTTTCGAACCAGGAGAAGGGCAGTGACAGGCCGATATCTCGCGCCCGGCGCATGTTGACGGCGATATCGGGCGGTGAGATCACGCCGACCCGCAGTTCGCCGGCGGCAGCCTTGCCGGTCAGGATCTTCTCGGCATAGGTCGACGCGACGAAGGCGTTGCTCTCGAAGCTGACGCCGATCGACAGGACCGCACTGCTGTCGCCCGGCTTGACCACCTCGGGGACGACGCTCAGCACCGGCACGCGCTCGGCAGCAAGGTTGATCGTCTCGATCTCGTTGAACACGGTCGTGCTGCCGGTGATCCAGAAAGCGCTGTTCTGCAGCTCGGGGTCAGTCTTGCGCATGCTCTGCACCGCATCGCGGATCTTGGCGACCAGCTGTTCACGCACCTGCACCGTTCCATCGACCGCGAGGTCGAGGACGTTTACGCCCTTCGCGCGCAGGAAGTCGGCCACCGGCTTGGCCTGGGTTTCGACCGCGCTGACATTGCGTGAGTCGACCAGAATGCCGATGTTCTTAAGGCTTGGCTTCAACTCCAGGACATAGCCCATCTGCACCTGTACCGGCGTGTTGAGCGAGGTAAAGGCGAAGTTGGTGGCGGAACCCTTGTCGTAGCTCGCCATCTGGCCCAGGACCACCGGGTCCTTAGAGCAAATCGAAACCACCGGCAGGCGCTTGTCCTTGTAGTTCTGCCACAACCATGCGGTTGACTGCGAGCCCATCGACAAGATGAGGTTGTAGCCGCCCTCGGCCAGCGCCAGCGCCTGCTTGCCGATGTCGGACTTGCCGCCATAGGTGAACGCGGTGAATTCCACGTTCAGCCGCTTTTCGGCAAAGCTCTGTAGCACCGTGCTCATGGCGATGTCGTAGGCGTACGAAGCCGATGGGTAGAGAACGAAGATGCGTTTGCGGCCAACGTTCGGCGGCGCGTACTTGGGCGTGATGATCACCTGGTTGGGATCACCGGTCACCTCTGCAAACTTCCAGTTCTCCTCGACCTCCGGCGCAAAGCGAAACCATACAGCATAAGCCGGCGCGGCCGCCGCAGGGCGAGCCAGAGGGAGAATGGAAATGAAGCAAAGCAGAAGCAAAGCCACTCTTGCGCTCTGCCGTAGGAAAGCCGACCTCGGGGTCATGCTCGTGCTCCCTTGGAGATAAAGAACCCATGTGAAAGTGAGAAAGTAGCGAAAGAGACTCCAAGAATGATTAACGCGAGACCGCTCCAGGCGATGACGAGCGGGTTCTGGTCGCTGAGGTAAAGGAGCTGTCCCGCCAACATCGGGCCGGCGATGTGGCCGATCCGTTCGAGGAACCGATACGCAGCGGCTACCGGACTCTGCCCGACCCGCGTCGCCAGCGCCGACGCGGCCACATGCGTGATCACCGGAGCGTTGATGCCGCCGTGACCGAAGCCGACGAGGAGAACGCCCACCAGAAGGGCGACGGTCGAGGCGTTGGCTTCCTTAAGCACGAGAAAGCTCTTGACGCCGCTCGTGAACGCAGGCGGCATCTGCAGCTCTATGTGCGCAACGCCGCCGAGATTGAGGCCGCTGAGGCCGATCACACCGATGATGATGAGGCCGACACCGCTCACGATGGCGCCCCACAGCAAGACGTTCGTCGTCCGGCCGGTATGGTCAACATGGCGCGACGCCAGGACGCTCGCGATCATCACGGCGGCGGCGTAGACCATCACGATCTGGCCGATATCCTCTTGCGGAAAATTCTGCTGGTTCAGCAGCAGAGGCAGCGCGAAGACGATAATCCCGGTCAGAACGGCTTTGGCTGGAATGCCAATGCACAACATCGTCGCCAGGAAGTCGCGATCGCGCACGACGATCCCCAGTGAGCGCGCGAATTCCTTGGGCGACGCCGGCGCGAGCTTGCAGCCTTCGGGCGCGTCGTAGTGAGGCACGCAGAAGAAGACGTAGACTGCCAGCCCGATCGCCACGAGTGCAGCGATCATGAAGACGCCTTCGGCGCCGAGCGAGCCGACCAGCAGCGAGCCGATCGCCATGCCGGAGATCATGCCGCCCTGGTACCCCATGACGATGATGGCGTTGCCTTGCGTCTTCTTGTTGGGGGGCGCCACGATCAGGATGTAGGTCTGGACGCCGATGAACAGCAGACCCTGGCCGACACCGGCCATCAGCCGGGCGGCGACAAACATCGCAAAGCCGGGTTCCAGCTCCAGCATCAGCATTGCGAGCCCGGCCAGCGCCAGACCGCCGTAAATCAGCGGTCGCGGATTGATCTTTTCAGCCAAGTATCCGGCCGGCAGCAGGATGAAAGCAAAGCTGACCCAGTAGGCGACAAAAGGCACCGAAACGAAAGCGGATGACAGGCCTTCGGATGCGATCAGCGCGTCAACATGCTTTGGAAGAAAGGCATAGGTGAGATTCTCCAGGAAGATCGCACCGAAAAACACGGGCTTGACCAGGTTGAGCGCGTAGATGCCTTCCGTGCCGGAAAGCTTGCGGGCCGGCTGGCCTTCCCGGCCGTTTGCGTTGACCGAATGCGCAAGCTGCAGGAAAACGCCGGCGAGAAACGCCGAAGCGACAAAGAGTGCCGCGAAGTTCTTGATGCATCGCACGAGTTGGTCAGCCACGATCCGCGTCGGCAAGGCGACGGCAACCTCGATGCGCTCGCGCGCTTCTGGTGGCGTCAGATCGACCCGATAGTTGTAGTCATCATCTTTGCCGACCCAGCACGCACCGACACGCCTCGGATCGGTGTGAAGCTGAACGACGCCATTGACGGTAAGGGCGGCTGCGCTGATCTCCGGATTGACCTGTCGATACTCAGCGAGCGTCCGATCGAGGCCACGGATGTCCTTGATATTGACGTTAAACGCCACCAGATCCGAGAGCCGCTGGCCAAGCGACTGGGCGAGCGCCCGGGTCTTCGACTGCGCCCCCTCGGCATAGAGGGAAATCAGCAGCGCCACCACGCCGGCGGCCATGGTGAGAAACGTCAGGAAAAAGGCGCCGTGCAGCCAAGCGTTTCGGCGCTCCTTGATGCGCGTCAGGGCGAAGTAGACAAAGCCGGCGAATGCCGCCGCTAACAGGAGAGCCGGCAGCGGCAGTGCGTCGAACTCGTGGCGGATATCGGCTGAGATGCGCGCGCGAGCCATCGTTACGGCAAGCGTCCCGACCCGGGCCTCGCGGCTGCGGAGCGGCAGCTGGACCTGCAGATACTTCGGGCTCTGCCGCAACTCGTAAGTTGACGAGGACGGCCGGTTGATGGCTGCCGGATCGGTGAGCAAGTCCAACCTCGAACCGGCAACGAAAACCGCCTGGCCTTGAGCATCGAAAGCGACGATTGAGACGACCGTCGGGTCGGAATCGTTGACGCGGCCGGCGACCAGCGAGAAGCCGGCGTACTGTTCGAGCGGCAACCCCAGGCGAAGCTGCTTTTCAATCGCCGTCTGCACGACAGCGCCCTGTGCCGCCATCTTCTCGACGTAGAATTGGGCAAAGGTACGGTGGGCTTCGCCGAACGCGATGTAGAGCAGCAGGGCGAGCGAAAGGCCGGCCACCAAGAACATGGTGAGCACGTTGATGATCCGGCCACTCGCCTCGGATTTTGCCATCGATCGGTTTCTCAAACCTGAGAGGGCTTAAGCCTGCAGCAGCTTGATCAGTTCATGGACGGTGCCGCGCCGGCAGGCGAACAGGAGATCGATGCGGTCCGCCAGGAGCGAAAACACCAGATCGTCGTAGCTCATGCCGAACTGCTGGAGGCTGGCGCAGACGAGACTGGTCTTCTCCGCCGTCGGCGCCTTGAGGTCCGGCTTCGGATTGGCCTCCAGCACGTACATCTTGCCGTGCTCGTCGGCGCGAACATCAAGACGGACCAGAGTCTCGAGCGAGAGGTCCTCGAACACCCGGCGGCCCAGGGTTTCCAACTGCCGCACTTCCTCGGCATCGGTCTCCGGCGACAGGCCACGGACGCGGCTACGGGTGATCGGCCGCAGGTCCATCGACGTAAAGATTTTCTCGTCCGCTTCGAGGACGCGCTCGATTTCGGCGAAGACAAACGGGCCGCTGTAGCGGTGCACCTGGCCGTAGCGGAACACGACTGGCCCGCAAACGGCGACGCAGAACTCACGACCCGGCAGGTAGCCTTCGATGAGGACGTGGTTCTCCGTCACGAGGAAGATTTCGTTGACCGCCTCGGTCAGGTCCTCGGCCCGGTCAATCACCTTGACGTGGTGCGACGCGCGGCCGGAAACCGGCTTAACGACGAAGGGCCCGGTGTGATTCTTGAACTGGCGCTTGAACGCGGTGTTCTGCTTCGGGACGAAGGGCCCGCGCGCCAAGTGCCAGGTGACGAACGGCGCGGTCGGGATGCCGCAGGCCTTGAGCGCTTGCTTGAACACATGCTTGCTGTCGAGAAGGCCGGCTGTCAGCGGGTCGTGGCCAACGTAGGGGACCCCGAACAGTTCCAGCATCGCCGAGGCATGGGCCATTGAGTTGTAGCCCTGCACCCCGCCGGTATTGAGCCACGCCAAGTGGATCTTTTCCGCCCGCAGCCGGTCGCCCAAACGCATATCGTCGGGCAGCAGAATCACGTTGCGGCAGCCAATCCGTTCCAGGGCGCTGGCGATATCTTCGGCCACCGCCTGATAGCTTTTCCAGGAACGCGGGTTGCCAATCTGGTTGATGACGGCGCCATCTTCTGTCTTGTTTCCGCCGTAGATCACCGCCAGGTTGATCTTGGAAAGCAAAGTGTTGAGCTGTTCGTGCAACTCCTGCTCGCGGCCGACGCGGCGTGGCGGCAGCGGGGCACGCGCCTGCTTCACAGGATTTGGAGCCTTCTCCAAAAGAGTGGTGTTCATGACGGAGGCCTACCCCTTGCTGACAAACATGCGAAACAGCGTGATCGGGCGCCACGATGCCGGCTAACCCATTTGGCCGGCCCACTCTGGCAGATCGCAGTAAAGGGAGGGTTAAGTGGGCGCGCGGGCTGCGGCAGGCGGGGCGCATTCCCGAACGGCAAGGAGGATATAAACATTTATGTTTTGTAGTATTAAAATTTCTACACAATGATATGATTGCTACCTCATAAACACATCATATGTGATGTTGTTTAATCCCGCTTCGGCGACGGTCGACGTCAAGGCCAAGGGGGCACTCCGAACGGCAAACATGTTGAGAAACGCGAGATGAAGCCGCAAATCCTGACCGCCAACCGGCTCCGCGACGGCATCGTCGTGTTCTTCACCCGCGATGGCGGCTGGTCGGAGCGGATTGACGACAGCCGGCTCAGCGACGATGAAGCGAGCCGCGCCGAAATGGTGGCTGCCGGCGAGCGCGCGGCTGCTGCCGGCACCGTCGTCGGCCCCTACCTCATCGATGCGGCCGTTTCCGGCGGGCACATCCGCGCCGACCGTCTGCGCGAACGGATCCGCGCCGCCGGCCCGACAGCGGGCAGCGAGCAGACCTTGAAATACGTTTAGGGACGACCGAACCCATGTACCGCTACGACGAATTTGACGCCGCCTTCGTGCACCAGCGCGTCGAGCAATTCCGCGATCAGGTTGCGCGGCGGCTGAACGGCAGCCTGAGCGAGGATGAATTCCGCCCGTTACGCCTGATGAACGGCCTCTATCTGCAGCTGCATGCGTACATGCTTCGGGTTGCCATTCCCTACGGTACCTTGTCGTCACGCCAGCTGCGGGCATTGGCGGAAATCGCGCGCCGCTACGACAAGGGCTATGGCCACTTCACCACCCGGCAGAACATTCAGTTCAACTGGCCGGCGCTGGCGGACATTCCAGACATCCTCCTGGCGCTCGCCGAGGTCGAGATGCACGCCATCCAGACCAGTGGCAACTGCATCCGCAATGTCACTGCCGACGCTTTCGCCGGTGCCGCCGCCGATGAGATCGAGGATCCGCGCGTGACCTGCGAGATCATTCGCCAGTGGTCGACGCTGCATCCGGAATTCTCATTCCTGCCGCGCAAGTTCAAGATTGCCGTCACCGGCGCGCCAACCGATCGCGCCGCCGTTGCCGTGCACGATATCGGCCTCAAGATCGTCCGCAACGATGCTGGCGAGATTGGCTTCGAGGTCGCCGTCGGCGGTGGTCAGGGCCGCACGCCGATGCTTGCCAAGGTCATCCGCCCGTTCCTGCCGCGGCGCCACCTGCTCTCCTACCTTGAGGCGATCTTGCGCGTCTACAACCAGCTCGGCCGGCGCGACAATCTTTACAAATCGCGGATCAAGATCCTCGTCCACGAGGTCGGCACGGAAACCTTGACCCAAATGGTCGAGGACGAATGGGCACTGATCAAGGATGGCCCGGTCGAACTGCCGGCGGGTGAGCAGGAGCGGATCGGGCGCTACTTCGCGCCGCCGCCGTTTGCGAACCTTCCCGCCGAGGCGCCGAGATACGAGGCCGAGCGTCACCGCAACGAGGCTTTCGCCGCCTGGACCCGGACCAACGTCGAGGCCCACCGGCAGCAAGGCTACGCAATCGTCACGCTGTCCCTGAAGCCGGCCGGCGGTGTGCCTGGCGATGCCACCGCGGAACAGATGGATGCGATCGCGGACTTGGCCGATCGTCACAGTTTCGGCGAGATCCGCGTCTCCCATCACCAGAACCTGATCCTGGCCCATGTCCCGCGTGCCGATCTGCCGGACTTATGGCGGGCACTGGTCGCGCTCGGCCTCGCCACCGCCAACATCGGCCGCGTGAGCGACATCATCGCCTGCCCCGGGCTCGATTTCTGCTCGCTTGCCAATGCCCGCTCGATCCCGGTTGCCCAGCGCTTGAGCGAACGTTTCCGCGATCTCGACCGCGCCCACGATATCGGCGAGCTCCGGCTCAACATTTCCGGCTGCATCAATGCCTGCGGCCATCACCACGTCGGCCACATCGGCATTCTCGGCGTCGATAAGAAGGGCGAGGAGTTCTACCAGATCACGCTCGGCGGCAGCTCGGCCGAGGACGCCGCACTCGGTGCGCTGGTCGGGCCGGCTTTCGCCGCCGATCAGGTCGTCGACGCCGTCGAGACCATCATCGAGACCTACCGCGCGCACCGGCGGACCGGCGAGCGCTTCCTCGATACCTACCGCCGCGTCGGCTTGGCGCCGTTCAAGGAGAGCCTTTATGCCACTGCTTAAGAACGGCTCCCTGGTCGACGACCCGTGGATCTCCGTCGCTGACGGCGAACCGCTGCCCGCAGAGGGCGCCATCATCGTGTCGCTGACGCGCTGGCAGAAGGAGCGTGCGAACCTCATTGCCCGTGCAAATGGCTTAGGGGTTCGCCTCGCCGCGGCGGACCATGCGGGCGCAATCGCAGCCGATCTCCCGCTCCTCGCGCTGATTGCGCTCGAGTTTCCGACCTTTCGCGATGGCCGCGCCTATTCCAGCGCGCGGCTGTTGCGCGAGCGTTTCGGCTTCAAGGGTGAGCTGCGCGCCGTCGGCAATGTGCTGCGCGATCAGCTGTTGTTCATGCACCGCTGCGGCTTTGATGCCTTCGAGGTCAAGGATACCGCGGCCGTTGATGAATGGAAGCAGGCGATGAGCGAGATTTCCGTCTTCTATCAAGCGGCGGCCGACGGCCGGGCGACGGCCATTCAATTGCGCCAGCAGCGGCGGCCTCAATCATGAAAGGGAACGAGGATGCGGGCGTTGTCGATCCCCCGCACGTGCAGCGCGCGCGTATCCGTGCGCAGGATCTGACCACCAGGTACGCCGACCTCGATACGTTTGCCTTTCTCGAGGCCATGATCGCAGAGACGTTCTGCGGCCGGATCGCGCTCACGTCCTCGTTCGGCGCCGAAGCGGCGGTCCTGTTGCATCTCGTGGCCCAGATCGACCCGGCGATACCGGTGCTGTTTCTCGACACCGGCAAGCTGTTCGGCGAGACGCTGCGTTACCGCGACGCGCTGACGAAGCGCCTCGGCCTCACCGATGTCCGCAGCATCAAGCCGGACCCGGCCCGGGTCGACGCACTCGATACCGACGGCGTGCTGTGGTACGGCAACCCGGAGATGTGCTGCTACATCCGTAAGGTCGAGCCGCTGCAGCGGGCGCTCGAAGGCTTCGAGTCCTGGATCACGGGCCGCAAACGCTATCACGGCGGCGAACGCGGCGCCCTGCCGAGGGTCGAGGCGACTGACGACGGCCGCTATCGGATCAATCCGCTGGTCTCGTGGACGCGCGAGGACATCGAAGCGTACAGGGAAAAGCATGCGCTGCCGCCGCACCCGCTGGAGGAGCAGGGCTTTCTGTCGATCGGCTGCATGCCGTGCACCGACCGGGTGGCGCCGGGCGAAGACTTGCGCGCCGGGCGTTGGCGCGGCCAGGCCAAGACCGAATGCGGCATCCACCTTTCGGCCAAACGCTGGCGCACGATCGGCATCGACTGAGTGCCTCAGCCGATTTTGAGCGCGCCCACGTCGGCAGGAACGCTGACCTCCGGGAGGTTGCGCGGATCGTCCTCGGGCGGCAGCAACTGGAGCCGGACCGGTACCACGCCGGCCCAGATCGGCAAGGCATAATCGGCTTCGTCGTCCTTGGGTCCGCCGGTCCGCACCTTGGCCGAAGCCTCGTCGATCGGCAGCGCGAAGACAGCGGTTGCCTTCAGCTCCTTGGCGTTGACCGGCCGCAATGTCTGCCAGCGGCCGGGAAACAGGCCTTCGATCAGCCGTTCCAGGTGCTCGAGCTTGGCGTCGTCGTCGCACACCCGCTCGGCACGGCCGAACAGCATCACCGAACGGTAATTGAGCGAGTGGTGGAAGGCCGAGCGCGCCACCACAAAGCCGTCCAGGATGGTCACTGTCAAACACACAGGTGCGCCGTCGATGGCGCGGAGCATTCCGCTTGCTGCCGAGCCGTGCCAGTAAACGCGGTCGCCCTCGCGCCACTGCAGCGTCGGCGTGGCATACGGCAAGCCATTGATGCTGTAACCGATGTGGCACACCGGCATTGCGTCGAGGATCGCATCGATGGTCGTGCGGTCGTAACGTCCGCGTTCATGCAGGCGCTTGACGCGGGTGCGATCGCTGGGCGGCGGTGTCTGGTCGGTCATTCGCTGCCATCCACGCGGCCGCCCTTGTGCGGCCGCATCGCTTCCCATTCCGCTTCCGTCAGCTTATCGAGGAAACAGAACTCACCGGCGCCCTGCATCCACTCGCCGCCATCGATCGTCACGCAATCACCATTGATGAAGGTGGCGCCGTCCGAAATCAGAAACGCCGCCAGGTTGGCGAGCTCGCTGTGCTTGCCGGGCCGGCCCAAGGGATTGCTGGTCTCGAACGCAGCCGCCAAGTCGGCCCGCGGCACGAGGCGCGACCAAGCTCCTGGCGTTGGGAATGGCCCCGGTGCAATGGCGTTGAGGCGGATCCCCTTCGGTCCCCATTCGACCGCAAGCGAGCGGGTCATCGCCAGCAGGCCGGCCTTCGCCATTGCCGATGGCAGGACGTAGGGCGAACCGGTCCAGGCGTAGGTCGCGAGGATCGACAGCACCGTCGCCGGATGCTTGGCGGCGATCCAGCGCCGGCCGCACGCCAATGTCACGTACGCCGATCCATGCAGAACGATGTTGACGACGGCATCGAGCGCCCGCGGCGATAAGGTTTCGGAGCGGGCGGCAAAGTTGCCGGCGGCGTTATTGACGAGGACATCGAGCGGCGCCTCGGCAAAGATGCGCCCAATCGTCGCGTCGACCGCCGCGGCATCGCGGATGTCGAGGACGTGCCAGGCGATCTCGCCGCCGGTATCGGCCTTGAGGCGGTCCGCCGCTTCCTCCAGCACGGAACCGCGCCGGCCGCAGATGACCAGGGACGCGCCCAGTTCGAGAAAGCGCCGGCCCATGCTCAAGCCCAGCCCGGTGCCGCCGCCGGTGACGAGGACGCGCTTGCCGCGCAGGAGGTCCGGCCGGAAGATCTCCCGCGGCTCCCCTGCCCCGCTCACAGGGCTGCCCCTGGGATTGCCGCGACGCGTGCCGTCGCCGCTTGCGCCGCGATCACATCGCAGATCTCGCGCACCGCGCCGAAGCCGCCGGGTGCTTCGGTGATGATGTTCGCGATCGCCAGCACCGCTGGGTGCGCATCCGCCGGCGCGATCGCCACGCCGCATGCCCGCATGCATTCGAGGTCGTTCAAGTCGTTGCCCATGTAGGCGACCTCGGCGAGCGTGAGGCCGCGCTCGCGCACAAGGCGCTCCAGCACCGGCAGCTTGTCGCCAATCCCCTGCTCACACGGGATCTTGAGTTTCCGGCAGCGGGCGCCCACGACCGGATTGCCCTCCTTGGAAATGACCAGCGCGGGAAAATCGACCGCCCGCAGGAGGTCGAAGCCGAAGCCGTCACCGCGGCTGCACAGCACCCCCTCGCGGCCGTCCTCCATGACGAGAACCCGGTTGTCGGTCATGACGCCGTCGAAATCGAGCACCAGCAGCTTGACCGGCCGCAACAGATCGGTCGCGCGCACGCCCGCGAAGCGACGCACCAGCGCGTCGGCGGCTTGCCAGTCGTCTTCGCCGCGCAGGCGCAGACCCTGCAGCGCCGGCATCGCGTAGAGCACGACCCGGCCGGCCGGCAGCCGTGCGTCGGCCTCGAACACGCTCATGCGAACGGCGACAATGGCGCCGTTCTCGACAAAGCGGACCTGGTTCGGCGGGCCGTCAAAGGGCTGCGCCATGCCGCCGTCGTCTTGAACCCATAGCGCCTCGGTGAGCGGATGCACCGAGACGAGCGAGTCCGCGCCGCAGCGAAAAAGATGCTCGATCGCCTGATCGAGGCCAGCGGGTGTCCGCAGCGGAAAGAGAGGATCGAGGACGAGAGCGACCTGCGGCGCGAAGCCGTCACGGGCGGAAAGCTGATCCGCCGCCTGCATCAACGCCTTTGCGGCATCGCTAGGGCTAACTTCAGCCGGCATCCCGACCACGTCGGCGCCGGACTCGGCGGCGAGGCCGAGCACTTCGCTGTTGGCAGAGACGACGGCGGTACGGTCGATCGCGCGCGCGGAGCGGGCCTGCTCAATGGCCCGCTGCAGGAGCGGCCGGCCGCCAAGCGGGCGCAGGACCGCCTGGTCGACAACCGGGATCACGGCAAGCACATCCATGGCGGCCTCCGGGCCTGACGACGATGGGCCTGCTTACCCACGATCGCCAATCAGGTCAATCGGCCACAACCGCACGTCAGCAAGAGGGCGTGCCCTTGCGATGCCATGGCCGCTCGCTAAGATCGCCGCTGTCATGGATCTGCATTCGCTCGTCATCCCCTTCTGGGTCGCAATTGGCGCGGCGCTCGGCGGTGTCGCCCGCTACGGGGTGTCCGGCCTGATTGCGCGTGGCTTCGGCGAGACGTTCCCTTGGGGGACGCTTGTGGTCAACGTCGTGGGCTCGTTCCTGATCGGACTGATCGCGGTCGTTACTGGTCCCGATAGCCGTCTCCTGGTCGGTACGGCGGCGCGCCAGTTCATGATGGTTGGTGTGCTGGGCGGCTTCACCACCTTCTCGTCGTTCAGCCTGCAGACGCTGACCCTGATCCAGGACGGCGAGTGGCTCTATGCTGCCGGCAACGTGCTGTCCTCGGTGCTGCTGTGCCTCATCGCCGTGTGGCTCGGTGCGGTCGCTGGCAACGCAATGAATGGGTGAATGGAGGCGTCCCGATGCGGATCCCTGAGGACGCGGTGCTGGCGCGGATCTTCGTCGGCGAAGATGACCGCAGCGACGGCAAGCCTCTCTACGAGGCGCTTGTGCTGAAGGCGCGCGAGCTGGGTTTGGCCGGCGCCACTGTTCTGCGCGGACCAATGGGCTTCGGCCACGCCAGCCGGCTGCATACGGCAAAGATCCTGCGGCTCTCGGGCGATCTGCCGATGATCATCGAGATCGTCGATGCCGAAGCCAAGATTTCCGCGTTTCTGGCCGCGATCGAGCCGATAATGGGCTCCGGCCTCGTCACCTTGGAGAAGGTCAAGGTGTTGCGCTACGGCTCTCAGCCGCTTACTCAGCGAGAGCCGTAGCGATCCTGATAACCGGCTGCTTACGCGGCGCGAATGTCGCCGACGAAGCGATCGAGCAGTTGACGCATCTCACCGGACTGGGTGGCGAGTACCTGGGCTGCCGTGACAACCTGCGCCGTTGCCGATCCGGTCGTTGCCGTGGCTTCGGTAACGCCGGCAATATTGGCGGTCACCACCTCCGTGCCGCGGGCGGCGTTTTCGACGTTGCGCGCAATCTCCTCGGTAGCGGCGCCCTGCTCTTCAACCGCGGCCGCAACAGAGGCTGCAATCTCATTGATCTGGTTGATGGTGCCCACGATCGTCTCAATCGCGGCCACGGTCTGGTCAATCTCACCGCGGACGCAGCCGATCTGATCGGAGATCTGCTCGGTGGCGTGCGCCGTCTGTGTTGCCAGCGCCTTGACCTCGCTCGCGACAACGGCAAAGCCCTTGCCTGCATCACCGGCGCGCGCCGCCTCGATGGTCGCATTCAAGGCCAACAGGTTGGTCTGGGACGCGATGTCGTTGATGAGCCGGACGATGTCGCCGATTTTCTGCGCCGCTTCCGCGAGCCCGCGGACCACCGCCTGCGTGCGTGCCGCTTCGTCCGCGGCACCGCGGGTGATTGCGTGCGACTGGTTCATCTGGCGGCTGATTTCCTGGATCGAGGCCGACAGTTCCTCGGCTGCCGCCGCGACGGTCTGGACGTTAGTGGATGCCTCGTGCGAGGCGGCCGCCACGGCCGAGGCCTGCCGACCGGCTTCGCTCACCGTCGTTGACATCGCCTCGCTGGTCGTCCGCATCTCGGCCGCCGCGTTGGTGACGCTCGCAACAACCCCCTGAACGTCCGCTTCGAAGCGCGCCGCAAGCTCAGCCAGCGCTTGGCGGCGCTCCGCCTGCGCCTGCTCTTTCAAGCGCTCCTGCTCTGCGGTCAGGCGCTCCTTCTCGATTGCACCCTGGCGGAAGAATTCGACCGCTTCCGCCATGCGGCCAATCTCGTCGCCACGACGGTCGAGGCCGATCTCCGCCTTGGTATCGCCGGCGGCCAGCCGCTGCATCGCCGCTGAGAGCGTGAGGAGCGGTTTGGTCATGCCGCGGCCCAGGAAAACGCCAACAGCCACCGCCAGGACCGCAGTGGCAGCAGCGATCAGCCCAATCCGCCAGAAAGCGTCGATGATCATCGCCTCAATATCGCTGGCGAAGACCCCGCTGCCGATAATCCACCGCCACTCCGGGAAACCGGCCACGTAGGAGATCTTGAGCCGTGCGCTGGCATCGGGCGGCCAAAAGTAGCTGTAGGGACCGCCGCCTGCCGTCGCCACTGTCTTGATCATATCCTTGAAGATCTCGGTACCCCGGGCGTCCCGGATGGCAAGAATGTTGGTACCAACGAGTTTGGACACGGTCGGATGCATCAGCATCATGCCGTCCATATCGTTGATCCAGAAATATTGGTCGCCGTCGTACCGAAGGTGGGAAAGCGCGCGCATCGCCTGCGCCTTGGCTTCTTCGACCGTCATTTCGCCGCTCTGCGCGCGGCCATGGAAATCCGCCACCAAGGATCGAGCGACTTCGACGACGCGGAACGTCCGGTCCATACGCTCTTCTGTGAGGTGCGTCCTAATTTCTTGGCCGGCAATAGCCACGATCCCGAGCATCCCGAGAAACGAGATACCGATCAGCAGGTAAAGCCTGCGGCTGATCGTGAGAGTCGGCATGGACACACGCATGAGCGAGAACCCTTGTCTGTGAAGACTTGCGGATGCGCACGACGACTGATGCCATCCAGCCGATCGACACGGAGTCATGGACTCCAAGCTCGCGCGCGAAAACAGCAGACTACAAGCCGAACGTGAGCAATTCGTGAAGAACATCGCACATCGGTAGCGACTGGCGCTTCTGTGAACCAGCGCACTGCCGCACGCCGTTAACGGACTGTAAACCCGTGGTCGTGTTTCATGCCCTCGCGTAAAGGCGCGAAAGGGAGAGACCAGGAAATGCTCAACCATGCGATTCTCTGGGCTTACGCGAGCGTCTGGAAGACGCCGGTAACCGGTCCCGGCATCATCATCGAGAGCTTCGACGCCTTGCACTTTGAGCCGGAACAGGTGATCTGCGAGCGAGGCGCCTTCGATCGCGTCATGCACAAAGCCCGCGCCGGCGCCTCCCCCAACACCTGGCAACGCGCCCAAGCTGCCGGTTGGTGCTGAGCATCAGGCGCAGCCTGCTGCATCGCAAACGCCGCGGACGCTACCACGTAAGGTAGCAATTGCGCCATTTGGGTGTCGCGTCGCGGCAACATCCCTACGAAAAACACTTACATAGTTTCGGCGTGAGTCCGCCATATTCGCCCGTTTTGGAGCAAGAGGCGATAAATCCTTTTGCTGCCTGCGCACACTGTGCTATGGAAATTGCAAGGGAAAGAAGGATATCAACAACGGTCGAGGGATGACCATGAGAGTTGGCGGGACGGTAGGGCGCATATTTGTCGGGATTATCGTTTTTTCTGGTTTCCTTGCTCCCCGTACGATTGATCCAAGCTACCGCTCACCTGCTCACGCCCTTCATCAGCCCCTGAACAACTTTATCGAAGAGCGTTCCGAAGCCCCGGCCGCGCTCGCCATTGAGCTGCGGAATGGGTTTCAACCGGCATCCTTGGCACCGCAAATGCATGCCGCTTCGACCTCGCTGGCGGTGCCTGACGACCTTCTGCAGCAGATCGAGTGCCTCGCTCTCAACATCTACTGGGAGGCAAAATCCGAACCGCTGATCGGGCAGATTGCGGTCGCTGCGGTGACATTGAACCGGGTCAATCATCCCGGCTTCCCGCGGACCATCTGCGGCGTGGTGCAGCAAGGCGATGAGCATCGGCGGCACCAGTGCCATTTTTCGTGGTGGTGCGACGGCAAGGATGACACGCCGCGCGAGCGGGACGCTTGGCGGCATGCGCTTGCCCTGGCGGCCGCTGCTGTCTTTACCGGTGTCCCCGATCCCACCCGTGGTGCGCTGTGGTACCATGCGGACTACGTCCGCCCGAACTGGGCCGACGAGAAGGAGGAGGTGGCCCGTATCGGCGCCCACATCTTTTACGCCAGTCCGCAGCGTAAGCGGCGCAGCGTAGCAGCGACTGCGGCGCTCTAAGAGCCGCGCCTTTCCAGGACCACGGTCGCCCATCCCTGCGCCCGGTGGATGGACCGAAGCGCAAGGCCGATTGCACGATAGGGCGCCGCGACTTGCCGCGCGTCGGTGGCGATGAAACCGCCCAGAATGATCCATCCGCCTGCGCCTACAATCTGCCGCAGGCCGGGTGCCAGGCGCTTCAGCGGGCGCGCGAGGATGTTCGCAACCACCAGGTCAAACGGCGCCGCAGCGCGCACTAGGGGATGGTGCACGCCATCGACGCATAGCGCGTGGACGCAGGGTGCCACGCCGTTGATCCGCGCGTTGGCTTTTGTCTCGGCGACCGCATCGGGGTCGATGTCAACGGCCAGCACCGGGCAGCGCCACAGCTTGGCGGCGGCGATGCCGAGGATGCCCGAGCCGCAGCCGACATCGAGCACGCGCCGGACGGTGTGATGGCGCAGCCCCGCCAGTGCTTCCAGGCAGCCAGCGGTCGACGCGTGATGGCCGGAGCCAAATGCCATCCCAGCCTCGACCTGGAGCGCGATGCTGCCAAGCGGTGGCGGTTCGTGAACGTGCGCGCCGTGGACGAAGAACGGGCCAATCTGCAACGGCGGCAGATCCTTGAGCCCGCGTGCAAGCCAATCCTCCTCCGCCACCCGCTCGACCGTGACCTCGGGCACCGGCAGGCCGCTCGCGACTGCGGCGAGGTCGAGGGCGAGCGCCAGCGCAGCCCGCTCCGGCGGCCGGCCCGACAGCCCCTGCACGCACCAGCGGCCGTCACCGGCATCGAGGCTGACCACCGAGGCCGCGAGTGATTGCATGGCCGCCTCGAACGCCGGCGCTGCCGCCTGCGGCACGGTGACGGCGACCCGCCAGACGGCGCTTGCCATCAGGCCGCTTTGACGAAGCTGTAGATGACCGTCTTGGTGCCGGCCTTCTCGAAAGCGATCGTCAGCGTCTCGCCGTCGACCGCCTGCACCTCCCCGTAGCCGAACTTCTCGTGGAAGACGCGCTGGCCCGGCGCAAAGTCCTGCTGCGGCCGTGGCCGGGCCGCCACCCGTTCCGCCTTGCCTTCCAGGAGCGGCGGTCGCGACCAGCGCGGCGCACCTTGCCGCGGTGCGGCCGAAAAACCGAAGTCTTGGCCCAAGCCGAAGCCGCCGTGGCGGGCCGGCCGCCCCGTGACCAAGCCGCGCGGTGCGTAATGAGTCACGTTCTCGTGCGGCATTTCGGTGACGAACCGCGAGATGTTGGCGCTCTGCCAGGAGCCGTAAACCAGCCGCCGCGCCGCGTAGGAAACGATCGCCCGCTTGCGGGCGCGGGTCAGACCGACATAGGCCAAGCGCCGTTCCTCTTCGAGGGCGGCACCGCCTCCCTCCTCCAGCGCCCGCTGGTTGGGAAAAATCCCCTCCTCCCATCCCGGCAGAAACACGGTCTCGAACTCGAGGCCCTTGGCGGCATGCACGGTCATTAAGGTGACCTTGTCGTCGGCGGCCGCTTCGTCGTTATCCATCACCAAGCTGACGTGCTCCAGGAAGCCTGCCATGCTCTCGAATTCCGCCAGCGCGCCGACCAGCTCCTTCAGGTTCTCCAGCCGGCCGGCGGCATCGGGGCTGCGGTCACGCTGCCACATCTCGACGTAGCCGGACTCTTCGAGGACGAGCCGTGCCACTTCCGGATGGGCCATCGTGTCCAGCTGGCCGTGCCAGCGGGCGAGATCGTTGATCAGCCGGGAGACGGCCGCGCGCGCCTGCGGCCGCAGTTCGTCGGTCGCTACCAGTGCCGTCGCCGCGGCCACGAGCGAGCGGCCGTCGCGCCGCGCAAGCATATGCAGGCTGCGCAGGCTGGCGGTGCCGAGGCCGCGCTTCGGCACGTTGAGGATGCGCTCGAAGGCCAGATCATCGTCCGGCTGAACGACGACGCGGAAGTAGGCGATCGCGTCGCGGATCTCCTGGCGCTCGTAGAAGCGGACGCCGCCCACCATGCGATAGGGCATGCCGATCGTCACCAGCCGCTCTTCGAACTCGCGTGTTTGGAAGCCGGCTCGGACCAGGATCGCCATGCTGTTCAGCGCATGACCAGCGCTGCGGAGGTCCTCGATCTCCTCGCAAACGCTGCGCGCCTCGTCTTCGCCGTCCCAAGCGCCGCGCACCGTGACCCGCTCCCCCTCAGCCAGGGGCGTCCACAGGGTCTTGCCGAGGCGGCTCTTGTTGTGGGCGATCAGTCCCGAGGCAGCAGCCAGGATGTGCGGCGTCGAGCGGTAGTTGAGCTCGAGCCGGATCACCTTGGCGCCGGGGAAATCGCGCTCGAAACGCAGGATGTTGCCGACCTCGGCGCCGCGCCAGGAGTAGATCGACTGGTCGTCATCGCCGACACAGCAGATGTTGTGGTGCTGCTGCGCCAACGCCCGCAGCCAGAGGTATTGGGCGACATTGGTATCCTGGTATTCATCGACCAGGAGATAGCGGAACTGCCGCTGATACTTGGCCAGGCACTCTTCGTCCTCGCGGAACAGCGTGAGATTGTGCAGCAGCAGATCGCCGAAATCGCACGCATTCAGGAGCTTGAGCCGCTCCTGATAGGCGGCATAGAGCTTCAAGGCGACGCCGTCGCCGGCGGCAGCACCTTCCGCCGCGGTTACTTGCGCTGGCGTCAGCCCGCGGTCCTTCCAGCGGCCGATCAGCGCTAGAAACAGCTTCGCCGGAGATCGCTTGGCATCGATGTTCGCGGCCTCCAGGAGCTGCTTCATCAGCCGAAGTTGATCGTCGACGTCGAGGATGGTGAACTCGCGCCGCAAGCCTAAGCGCTCGGCATTCTGCCGCAGCATGCGCGCGCCGATGGCGTGAAAGGTGCCGACCCACCAGCCTTCAACCGAGGTGTTAAGGATCGAAGCAACGCGCTCGCGCATTTCGCGCGCCGCCTTGTTGGTGAAGGTGACGGCAAGGATCTGCCAGGGCCGCGCCCGGCCAGTGGAGAGGATGTGGGCGAGACGCGCTGTCAGCACGCGGGTCTTGCCGGTCCCCGCCCCGGCCAGCACCAGGACCGGGCCGTCGGTCGCCTCAACCGCCTCGCGCTGCGCCTCGTTCAGCCCGTCGAGGCAGGTGAACGCGGGCGGTACCGCGGTCGGCAGCTCGGGCTGCGGGTGATCGGCGAGCGCAAATGGATCGACCATGGCACAGATATACCATCGCCGGCGCCGTCCCGCGGCTCAAAAAACGGCGGTGCTTCAGGCTTCCCTGCCTCATCAAGCCTTTGCGGGCTTCCTGGCGGCAGCGCACGCGCGCGCACCGCACCTCCCGGGCCGCTGGGCCGAGAATCGCACCTACCAGCGGCAGCGCAGCGCGGCCGGTCTCACCTCAAGCAGTTGTGGGTACCGGGACCCCCAGGGTTGAGTGGACGCTGGCGACGGTCGCCGCATCGAGCTTGAGTGCCGCGGCGAGGCGGGCAAGGTAGCTCGTTTCCGCCGGTGTATCGGCCTCGATCGCCATCAGCGACGCGCTGTAAACCTGCACCGCCACCTCCGGTGTTGCGGCTGCCGACGCAAGCGCCTCGATATCCAGTGGCCGTTCCATTTCGGCCGCGAGGAAGGCCTGCTCTTCGGCGGTGCCGCCGTTGGTCGCGAGCTTGCCGGCGATGCGCTCGCGCTCCGCGGCATCGATCTCGCCGTCGGCCTTGGCGGCGCTGATCATCGCCCGAATGGTCAGTAAGGCCATCTCGGTGGCGGCCTCATCGGTGGCGGGCGCCAAGGGCTCGGCCGGTGCCGCCTCGACGGGGGCAGTTGGCTGCGATCCGGGACCGGCGAGCGCCGGCGGCGGCGCCTCGGTTGCCGCTCCCTGCCCTTGCTGCAGCGACTTCCAGGCAATGCTGCCCAGCACGCCGAGCAGGCCCGCGCCCAGCGCGCCGCGCATCGACTTGCCGCCGCCGCCGCCCAGGAGCGCGCCTGCCGCCGCCGCAAGCCCGCCGATTGCAAGCGGGTCCCCGGCCTTGATCCTTTCCTTGGCCTTGCCGACAACGCCCTCTGCCGTGCTGCCGATGTCGCTCAGGCTGATCTTCGAAGCCTGTTCCTTGAGACCGGCGAACATGTCCGCAAGCGAGCTGCCCCCTGGTCCTTGCGCGCTGAGGGCGTTATCGAGCCGGCCTTGCAGGCTCTTGGCGACATCCGATTGCATCAGTTTTCCCAACAGATCACGAGGATCGAACACGGTTACCTCCTCCTCCCTTGTGGGTCCCGGATCGGACACAGGAGCGGATGATGACCGCTGAAGCAGCGCGCGCCAAGGCCGAAAGCGCTGGGGCGGCGGTTCGCGCGCTGCTCTTGGCCGTTACCAGGTCAGGCGCATCCCCAGAAGGGCCCCATCGGGAAGCGCGCTGACAAAAACCTGCACTTCGGTTCTGTGGCTGCTCCGATTGACCAAGGCCTGGTAATCTTCCCAGTCCTGCGCCGGTGCGGCCGGTTGGGTCAGGATATTGACGACGCCCCCTGCGGTGCCGGTGGCAAAGGCGATCGCGCCGTCGGAGGGATTGCCGGCCAGCCCGATGATCAGCCCCGCCGCCGCGTTCAACGCGACGTTTGCCGCGTGCATGCTGAACGATGTCCGCTCCTCTGCCCGCGCGGCATTGCGCTCGAGTTGCTTTTCCGCTGCCTTGAGCTTGGCCAGCTTCTCGTCCCGTGTGGTTTCGGGAAGCCCGCGGATCGGTGCCGCGCCGTAGCGCGCCTCCAGGGGGCGGAACACGAGATCGGCAACGCCGATCGCGGCGACACCGGCCTGGACGGCATTGTTGACCGCGTCGTCCTCGTGATCGGCAAGGCCGGCGACGATACCAAGGCCGATGGCGCTGCCGGCGTTGATCGTCATCCAGCTCCAGTGCCAGATCTGGCCGTGGGTTGCGCGGGCATCCAGCCGCTCGACGATGAAGGCGAGGCGCTGATCGATGACACTGTCGGTGAGGGCAGGCTCGGCCTGCACCGGTGCGGCGATGAGCGGCAGCAGGAGCGCACCGAGGACGACCTGACGCCGCATTGGCAGCGTACGCACCGGGTGGCTCCTGCTAATCAGTTACTAGAAGAAACGCTCGTAGTGAATTGCGTCCGTTGGGAAACCCAATTTCTTGAGCCGGTCGATACAGGACTCGATCATCGGCCGACCGCCGCAGATGTAGGCTTCTGTGTGCTCAGCATCGCGCGCCGACAGGCTCTGGTCGATGAGGTCGGTGACCCGGCCGCGTGGCCCGGACCAGACATCCCGGTCGGCACACGAGAGCGTCACCCGGTACTCGAAGCCCGGGTAGTGCGCCTTCAGGCCGCGCATCAAGTCGGTGTAGAACAGGTCCGACTCGTGGCGCAGGCCGAACAACAGGCGGACCCTCCGGCGGCTGCGCTTCTCCAGGAGGTGCATCAGCATCGACTTGATCGGCGAGATGCCGGTGCCGGTCGCGATCATGACGATGTCGCGGTCGGACTGTTCGTCGAGGACGAAATCACCGAACGGCCCTTCGACCTTTAGCCGCTGGCCCGCGCGCAATCGGTGGATGAAGTTGGAGCCTGCCCCGCCGGCGACGGAGCGCACACAGACCTCAAAGTGGTTTGCGTCGGAAGGCGGCGTCGAGATCGAGTACGAGCGACGGATCGGATGCGGCAGGTTGGGTACCGTGAAGACCATGTACTGGCCAGGCCGATAGCTGAACCCGGCCGAGCCGACGTAGAAGCGCACTTCCGCCACGGTGAGGTTGAGGGGGCGGTAGGCCTCGACGACGACGTCGTGCTGATCGAGCGCCTGGCCGGTATCGCTGGCGTTGACGGGGGTGCCCCAGACGACATCGCCGCTGCCGACATCCTTCAGGCACGGCAGCCGGTGCGTCTCGGTGTCAAGCCGCATGTTGGTGAGCGTCCGTGCCTCGCGCGCGGTGAGCCCGCTCAAGGTCTCGATCCCAGCCACCACAGGGGTGGCGCAGGTCCCACAGGCACCGGCCTTGCAAGCGAACGGCATGCCGCATTCGGCGCGCTCGGCGACGTCGTACATCCACTCGCCTTCGTCAGCCTCGACGCTCTTGCCCGAATGCTGGAATGTCACCTTTGGCATTGGATCGATCGGCCCTTTCGCCTGGGGTTGCCCGGCACCGCGTACACCCGAAGGTGCCGAAGATCAACCGCGTTGCCGGCGGGAAAAGCCGAAGGCCGCTTGCGCGCGCTTACGTCAGCGGC
Organism: Defluviicoccus sp.; assembly: GCA_029624735.1. Taxonomy (GTDB): domain Bacteria; phylum Pseudomonadota; class Alphaproteobacteria; order Rhodospirillales; family Defluviicoccaceae; genus Defluviicoccus. The sequence goes on from JARSSM010000006.1 coordinate 100,944, forward strand.
CGGCTGTGGACGTGCGGCAGGTCGGCGGACTGCCCGTCCTGGTGCGCATGCCGGTCAACGATCAGATCGGCCGGAACCATCCACAGATGGCCATGCCGCACACCACGCTGGGCGATTAGGGCGTTGGCAAACGTGCGCACATCCTCGACACGGCCGCGCAAGAGCATGGCCTCCATGCAATTATCGTGATCGAGGTGCATGTGGACGGTGGCAACGCTCAGGTCGTGGTGCACATGCTGAGCATGCACCAGCCGGCGCGGCAGTTCGCGTTCTTCGTGGTCGTAGACGTAAGTGAGACAGCCGACGCAGAAAGCCCCGGCCTCGCCCACTGCCCGCTCGCGCTCGATCCGTTCGCGCAAGAGGTCGCGGAACGCTTCGGACCGGTTCTCGTAGCCGCGCTGCTGCATGAAGGCATCGAACTGCTGCAACAAGTCATCATCCACCGTCACGGTAATGCGCTGCATCGTCTGTCCTCCCGCGCCGCCATCCCGAAACCGCAGCGAAATACCGCTTGCGTGGTATGATCTTTTTCTGCTTTATCATACCGCAAACACGCCGCTCGTATCATAGCGCGGTTGCGGGCGAGCGGAACGAGCGAAAGCGAAGGGGACGGGGATGCGGCGCACTCTCGGGGCGTTTACGGCGGCCTTCGTCGCGGTGGTGGCAAGTGGCCAGCCAGCGGGGGCCCACTTTCAGGAGCTTCTGCCCTCCACGGATGCGGTGGCGGAGCCGGCGCAGAGCAAGGTGACGCTCGATCTCGTCTTCACCCACCCGATGGAGCGCGGCCCGGTCATGCCGATGGCACGGCCGGCGCGCTTCGGGGTCAAGAACAACGGGACGACCGAGGACTTGGGCGCGCTCTTGAAGCCGCGCACGATCGCGGGCGCGCAGGCGTGGCAGGCCGTCTACGAGGTCAAGAAGCCGGGCAATTATGTCTTCTTCGTCGAGCCGCAGCCGTACTGGGAGGCGGGCGAGGAGAAGATGATCGTCCACTATGCCAAGGTCGTCGTCGACGGCTTTGGCCACGGCGATGGCTGGGATACCGCCGTCGGTTTGCCGGTCGAGATCAGGCCCCTCGTGCGTCCCTACGGCCTTTGGACCGGCAACGTCTTCCGCGGCATCGTCGAAGCCAAGGGCGAGCCGGTGCCGTTCGCCGAGATCGAGGTCGAGTGGGTTAACGACGGCACCATCACTCCGCCATCAGACGCCTTTGTCACCCAGGTCATTATGACCAACGCCCAGGGCGAGTTCGCCTACGCAATGCCGCGCGCCGGCTGGTGGGGTTTTGCCGCGTTGATTGAGGCAGACCAGCCGATGCAGAGCCCCACTGGCAAGCCCGTTCCCGTCGAGCTGGGCGGGCTGATGTGGGTGCGTGCAGTCGACATGAAGTAGGAACGGCGCGGCCAATGGCGCACATTCCGGATGGGGTTCTCTCGGCGCCGGTGCTGATCGGCGCTGCCGCGGCAACTGCGGTCGGGGTGGCGATTGCCTTGAAGCGGCTCGATTCCGAGCGCATCCCGCAGACCGCCGTTTTGACCGCGGTGTTCTTTGTTGCGTCGCTGGTCCACATCCCGATCGGCCCGACGAGCGTGCATCCTCTCCTAAGCGGCCTGATGGGCCTCGTGCTGGGATGGGCCGCCGTGCCGGCCGTCCTCGTCGGTCTTGTCCTGCAGGCGGCTTTTTTCGGCTTCGGCGGCATCACCGTTCTTGGCGTCAATACGTTCAATATTGCACTGCCGGCGCTTCTGATTGCCGCCGTCATCGGGCCGCTCTTGCGAACCGCCGTGAACCCGAGGCGGATCGCCCTGCTGGGGGCCTTGGCCGGCGCCGTGGGCGTCGTTCTCACCGCCGTTCTGGTGTGCCTCAGCCTCGCCTTCAGCGCGCAAGAATACCGCCCGGCGCTCACGATCGTGCTGGCAAGCTACGCACCGCTGGCAGCGGTGGAAGCCGTGCTTACGGCCGCGGCGGTCAGCCTTCTGCGCCGGGTCAAGCCGGAGCTGCTCAGCGTTGGCGGGGCTCGTCATGCGTAAGTGGCTGGTGCCGGCGGTCATGATCGGCGCCTTGATGGCGGCGGCCGCTTCGCCCGCGCACGCCCACAAGCTCAAGGTGTTTGCCACCGCTGTTGGCGAACGCATTGAAGGCACTGTCTATTTCGTCGGCGGCGGCCCGGCGCCAGGCGCGCGGATCCTCGTCGAAAGCACTGACGGCAAGCCGATCGAGGAACTGACGGCCGACGACGCTGGCGCCTTTGCCATTACGGCCAAGGTGCGGACCGATCATGTCATCGTCACGGATTCCGCTGACGGTCACTCCGCCCGCACGACCATCCCTGCGAGCCTTTTGCCGACGAGCCTGCCGCTGCCCGCTTCCGTACCGGCCACGACCGCGACCGAATCCCCTGGCTCGACGGCGCCCGCGCCCACTCTAGAAGGTAGAGAAGGTAGGACGGGCGACCCGAACGCCACGGAGGCAAGCATCGCGCAGGCGGTCGCCCAGCAGGTCGCGCCGTTACGCCAGCAATTGAGCGCCTACGAAGACCAGGTGCGGCTGCGCGATGTTCTGGGCGGACTTGGCTACATCCTGGGGCTTGCAGGCCTGTTCGCCTGGATGCGCGCACGCCGGCCGACGGGAGGCGGGCGTTGACGGCCTTAGCATCAGCCGGCAGCACGGCTACCGCCCCCACCGCGGGCTTTATCGACGCTGTTTCGCCAAGCACGCGTGTCGGCGCGGCCATCGCCTTTGCCGTCGCGACGGTCGCGCTCGACCGGCTGCCGCTGCTCGCCTTGGCGCTCGCCATCGCGGTCGTCCTGGCGGCGCTCGCACGCCTGCCGGCGGCGTCAACCGCACGCCGCCTCGCCGGCATGGATGCCTTTATGCTCGCCGTCTTGGCGTTCCTGCCGTTTACCGTCCCTGGCACACCCTTGTTCGTGGTCGCCGGCCTGAGTGCGAGCGCGGAAGGCCTGCGCCAAGCTGTCGCCATCGTGCTGACCGCGAACACCATCGTGCTGGCAGTCCTGGCGCTTGTCGGCACACTCGAACCGGTGGCGCTCGGCCGGGCGCTCGCCGCCCTCAAGGTGCCGGACAAGGTCGTCCACCTGCTGTTGTTCACAGTCCGCTACATCGCCGTCCTCAAGGACGAATACGGACGGATGGTGCTGGCAATGCGCGCCCGCGGCTTTCGCCCGCGCGGCAACCGGCACACCTGGAACAGCTTCGGCTGGTTGTTCGGCATGCTGCTCGTCCGCAGTTTTGAGCGCTCGGAGCGCATTCATGCGGCGATGAAATGCCGTGGTTTTTCAGGCCGGTTTTGCCTCGTGGAGGGAGAAATCGCCTCTCCGGCCGACCTGCCTTTCGCGACCGGCTTCGGCTTGCTGCTGGTGCTGCTGCTGGTGGCCAAGGTGGTGTGGTGAGTTCGCCGCTGTTCGCGCTTGAGAACGTGCAGTTCGCTCGCCCGGACGGTCGCGTCGTGCTGGCAGGGATCGACTTCGAGCTCCGGCCCGGTGAGCGCGTCGCGCTTATCGGCGGCAATGGCGCCGGCAAGACGACGCTCCTCCACCTGATGGTCGGCCTGCACCGGCCTGCGGCGGGAACGATCGTGGCGTTCGGCAGCGAACGCATCGTTGAAGCGGATTTTCACGAGGTCCGCAGGCGCGCGGGCCTGCTGTTCCAGGATTCGGATGACCAACTGTTCTGCCCGACCGTGCTCGACGACGTCGCCTTCGGTCCGCTCAATCTCGGCTATAGCCGCGCCCAAGCGCACGAGATCGCGGACGCAACCTTGCATTCGCTGGGCCTCGCCGGCTTTGCCGGGCGGATTACGCACAAGCTCTCCGGTGGCGAAAAGCGGTTGGTTTCGCTTGCAACCGTGCTCGCCATGCAGCCCGATGTGCTTCTGCTTGATGAGCCGACCAGCGGCCTCGATGCTGCCGCCAACGAGGGGCTCGTCGCGCACCTGCAGGGGCTGCCGCAGGCCATGGTCATCGTCTCTCACGACCGGGCGCTGATCACCGCACTTGCGACCCGTGTCATCGTGATGCGTGACGGCCGGCTGCACGCGGCCCGTCTGCACGCTCACCCGCACGCGCATGTGCATACCCATCCGCATCTGCACGCGGTCACGGAAACCGCGGATGAACACAAGGCGGACGATGCTCACGACATCTTGCATGACCTGACCTGACCCGCGGACGGCAGGCTGCCGTACCGCTGCACCTCGAATGCAAGGAAGCAAGCGACCGAAACGCGGCTGCAAGTCTCGTTTCCGATTGCAACGTTATATTATAACGTATACCCATGCCGTTGATGACAGGCTTCGCTTAAGGCGACGCGCACAAATCGGGAAAGAAGGAGCCCAAGCCAAAATGAGACCGCCTCGAAACCGCCCCTTGCTCTGGGCTGCAGCCGTTCTGATGTTACCGACCGCCGCATTGGCCGACGGCTTCGACGACTGGCTGCAGGGCGACTACGCCACCGGGACCTGGGGCGGTTTGCGGACGTCGCTTGAGGATGCGGGCGTCACCTTCGAAGGAGGGTACACGACCGACCTGATGGCGGTCCGCAACGGCAATGCCGGCTCGGGCGACGGCTGGGCTTATGCCGGCCGCATCGACTTCGGCGTCGAGCTTGATTTCGAGAAGCTCGCCGGGATTCCCGGCTTGAGCGTGTATGCCAGCGGCGCTTGGTCGTCGGGAAGCAACCTTTCCGACCAGCAGGGCGGCAACCTCTTCGCCGTGCAGCAGGTTTTTACCGGCCGTGAAATCCGGTTGTCGCAGCTGTACGTCCAGCAGCGACTGTTCGAGGACGTCTTGACGTTGAAGGCTGGCCGCGTGACGACGGAAGACGATTTCCTCGCCTCCGACATCTACGCCAACTACGTCAACGGCGGCATCAATGGCGTGCCGGGCAATGTCCCCGGCAGCAACTTCGGCTACACGACGGCGCCGTTTGCGCAGTGGGGCGCGGTCATTGCCGTCGAGCCGGTCGAGCACCTGCGCTTTGCCGTCGGTGTCTACAACGCGGACGAGAAAACCATCGACGATCGCAGGAACGGCACCCGCTTCACGCTCGACGCGGAAGACGGCGTGTTTGCCGTCGGTGAGGTGAGCTATGCCTGGAATCAGGTGGAGGAAGGCGAAGACGGCACCGAGCCATCATTCCCCGAAGGCCTGCCCGGCCTGGCCAAGCTCGGCATCTTCGGTGAAAGCGGCGACCGCGAGGACTTGAAGGACGGCGGCGACAAGGATGGCAATGTCGGCTTCTATGTGTCCCTGGAGCAGATGGTCTACCGGGAGGCGGACACGGCCGATCAGGGTTTGACGCCGTGGGCGGTGGTCGCCTACCAGCCGCGCGAGTCCATCAACGAGCTGCCCTTATTCTTCGGAGCCGGCCTCGTCTACAAAGGCCTGATCCCGGACCGCAACGAGGACAGCGCCGCCATCGGCTTCTTCTATGGCAAGCTTTCCGGCGACATCAATCCGGGCGGCTCGGAGAAGATCCTCGAGTTCGCCTACACGCTCCAGCTCGCGCCGTGGTTCTACGTCCGGCCGGACCTGCAATTCGTGTTCGACCCAGCCGGTGTCTCGAGTGCCGACACCGCGGTCGTCTTCGGCGGCGAAATCGGCATCACCTTCTGAGCGCGCTTGTGGCCCAGTGCAGCGACCCAATCGGGCGATTCACGCCCGAGCTAGGTTGTCGCTGCACAACATATTGAATCGCGTGCACTTTCGGCACAAACAGAGCGAACATCCTGTTTGTGCCAGTGCACTCGTGCAGCGACCCAATCGGGTGATTCACGCCCGAGCTAGGTTGTCGCTGCACAACAGTTTGAATCGCGTGCACTTTCGGCACAAACAGGATGTTCGCTCTGTTTGTGCCAGTGCACTAGGTGACGAGCCCGGGCGATCCGGGCGGGCGGTCGCAGCGGCCGGGCGCGGCAGGGTCCTGTCCTTCGGCTTCGAAGGCGAGCCCGCCGCGCGCCGCCAGGATGCCGAGGGCGGTCTCGAACATCTGCCGCACGCCGGCGCGGACAGGAGGTGGCAGCATGGCTTCGGAGCGCACGATCAGGTCGAAGCGATCGCCGCCGTCGTTCATCAGGCCGTCGAGTTCCAGCGCGCCCAGCCGGGTCAAGCGCACATTGATCACGAAGCGGCGGCCAAGCCCGTTGCTGCGCGCCGCCTCCCCTCGTTCCCGCCACTGAAGATAGAGCGGCGACGGGGTGGCATCGGCCGGGAGCGCGATCCACGCTTGGCGCCATTCGCCGAGCGCGTTCTCGCTCTCCTGCCGGCTGGCCGGCCGGGCAGCGTCGTCGCGTTCCAGGCGCTGAACCGATGCCTCGACGGCGCGCGCGATCGATGTCGCCCGCTCGCCGCTAGGCTCTTCCCCGACTTGACGGGAGAGCCCGACCTCACGGGAGAGCCCGACCTCACGGGAGAGAACGTCCAAGATGCGGATGGCGAAGCCGTCCAGCGTTCGCACTGCCGGACCGGTGGAGGCCGCTCCCGCGCCGCCTGCCGCTGCAGCCGTGGCTGGCATGGCCGGCGCTTGCGGAGATGCCCGCTCGTGGCGCGTTTGCGGCTGCCCAGGCCTCAAGCGCGCGTCCGGCAGCCCGCTCAGATCAACCACGACCGGGCCAGGCTCCACGGCTGTGGCGGCGGCCGAGGAATTCGGTGGCGAACCGGCAAACGCGAGCGTTCCGGAGCCTGCGGTTGGCAGGGCCGCGGGCGTTGCGGGCGCTGTTGGTGCGCGCGCAGCCGTCCCCCCGGCTGCAACCGTGCCGGTCAGGGGATGAGCGGGTCCCACCATCCCCAGCAGCGCCGTGGCGAGCGGTCCGATGGTGAGGGTCACACGATTGCGCTCTGCCCCTGCCCGCTCACGCGCCCGCTGCCGATGCGGTGAAACTGCACGCCGAACGCGCCGCCAGCTTTGTCGCGATCAGCTCCACATCAAGCGCGGCCAAGGCATTCGGATACCGGCTTAAGATCGACATCTGGTTGCGGATGCTCTCGCGGACCTTCGCGTCGCGACGGACGATGCCCAGGAGCGAGGGCGACAGCTTGAGAAAGCTCTCGCAGGCCTTCTGCAGCGCCCTGAACGCCGTTTGCCCCTCACGTTCCGTCGCGGCCATGTTGACGACAACGTTGATCGGCCCGTCGCCACCATCGCGCTGGCGCATCTTGATGAAGGCGTAAGCGTCGGTGAGCGAGGTCGGCTCGTTGGTCAGCACGACGATACACGTATCGGCGGCAAGGCTGAGTTGGCGGACGTTGCGGTCGAGGCCGGCACCAAGGTCGAGAATGATATGGTCGTAGCCCTCAGCGACTGCCCGCAAGCGTTCGATCAACCATTCGATCTGCGCTTGCGGCTGATTGGCGAGCAAGCCGGAACCGGAATGGCCGGCAATGACATCGAAGCCGCCGTCGGCGTAGGGGATCACCGCGTCCGCAAGCGGCAGCGGGCCGCTCAGTACACCACCCAGATCGCGGGGCGGCATCAGGCCCAGCTGGACGTCGACATTGGCAAGGCCGAGATCGCCATCGAACAGGAGCGTGCGGGTGCCGGCCCGAGCCAGTGCATGGGCCAGCGTGATGGCAAGCCATGTCTTGCCGACACCGCCCTTGCCGGATGCGATGGCCACGAGGTGCGAAGAGCGCCCAGGTTCGATCAAGGTCGGGGCGGAAACCGGAACGAACGTCATCAGGAAGCCTCGCTCGACTGGGGTGTCGATCCGTTTGCGGGAAAGTCCGGTAGCAGCAAGCGCGCCAGCGACATCGGATTGATGGGCGCCAAGCCGCTTGCGACCTCAGCGTTGACACTGACGTCGGCAAACGCCAGCTGACCGGCGTCGGCCACTGCCAGCAGTCCCCCTAAGCGACGCGAAACATCGAGCCGCGTTGCCAGCAGGCGGCGGACACCGGCGGCAGCGAAACGCTCGCCGATTTCGGCCGCTTCGCCCGGATCGCCGCCGGCCGGCAGTACCAGGACCGGCTCGGCTCCGGCAGCAAGCGCCAGTTCCATCATTTCGTTCATCTCGCTTTCGGCAAAGGGGTTGGTTCCGGCGGTATCGATGATCGTGAGCGTCCCGTTCTTCTGAGGCAACGCGGCGACGAGTTCTTCCGCCGTCCCGGCCGGTGCGAACGGGACCGCGAGGATCTGCGTAAAGGCCTGCAACTGCTCGATGCCCCCTGCCCGCTTGATGTCCGCGGTGATGGCCCCGACCGCACGCCCGCTGCGCCGCGCCCGCGTCAGGATCTTGGCGGCCGCGATTGTCTTGCCGGCTCCCGGCGGCCCAACCAGCATCAGCGGCCGGACTTGAAGCCGCTCGACGATAGGCTGGAAGGTGAACGCCTCATCGAGCGCACCGCCCAGCGCTGCCACCGTGCCGGCAGAGGCAAAGCGTGCGCCTGCCGCCGCCAGCCGCGCCGAGAGCGGAAGCGGAACGTTGTGATACGCGAGTGCCTGCTCGATCGCCGTGCCGGCATCGGGCGCAGCGGCATCATCCCCATCGTCAGCAGCGGACGCGGGAGCAGGCTGTTGGTCGCGGCCGATGTCGTCTTCGAGCGCAGCGGTCAGCCGGACGCTGCGGCCGTTCTGTGCCGAATGGGTGGCGACGATGATCGCGTCCTCGCCCATCTCGCGGCGGACGAGATCCATCGCCTTGCTCATCGAATCGGCGACGAAGGTCTTAAGCCGCATTGCTGATCATCCGCCCTGCTGCTGGCCGCCGGAGACCTGGCCGCCTGAGACCTGGCCGCCAGAGATCTGGCCTACCGAACGGATGCGCGCCCGCGGGTGAATCTCGGCGTGCGAGATCACTGCCGTTAAGGGCCGGAAGCGCTCGATGATCGAGCGCACCAGCGGCCGCAACAGGGGGCCGGTCAGGAGTACCGGCGTCACGCCCGCAAGGGCCTGCTGCTCGAATTCGCGGCGAACGGCGGCGATGAACACGTGCAACCGGCTGGGCGGCAAGGCCAGCTGGCGGTCATCGCCGTTGCCAACCAGGGCCGCGCTCATCTCCTGCTCCCACTCTGCGCTCAGTGCCAGGAAGGGAACGCAGCCCTGCTCATCGACGTTCATGTCGGTGATCTGGCGCGCCAACCGGCTGCGGACGTGCTCGGTGATCTGGATCAGGCTGCGAGTCGAAGCGCAGCTCTCGGCGATGCCTTCGAGGATGGTCGAGAGGTCGCGGATCGAGATCCGCTCTGCCAGCAGGTTCTGCAGCACTTTCTGCACGCCGGTGTACGTAATCTGCGCCGGAATCAGGTCGCCGATCAGTTTCTGGTGCGTTTTGTCCAGTTCATCCAGGAGCTTGCGGGTTTCGACATAGGACAGCATGTCGGCCATGTTGTCCTTGATGACTTCCGTCAGGTGCGTGGTCACCACTGTCGACGGCTCCACCACGGTGTAGCCGCGCAAGAGCGCATCCTCCCGGTGCTGCGGATCGACCCACATCGCCGGCAGGCCGAAGGTTGGCTCGCGGGTTTTTTCGCCCGACAGCAAGATGGTGTCGCCACGCGGATCCATGATCAGCAGCATGCCGGCGCGGATTTCGCCGCGGCCCGCCTGCACCTCCCGGATCCGGATGACGTAGCCCTCAGGCTGAAGCTGGACGTTGTCCTGAATGCGCACGCTCGGCAGTACAAAGCCGAACTCGCCGGCCAACTGACGGCGCAGCGCCTTGATCTGATCCGTCAGTTTGGCGCCGTTGACGTTGCCGCCAACCAGCGGCAGCAGCGCGTAGCCGAGTTCGAGGCGGATCTCGTCCATCTTGAGCGCGGTCGAGATGGGCTCTTCAGCCGGTGCTTCGTCGTTCCGGACGACCTTCGCCGCCGCCTCGGCCGCGGTCTTCAGAGCCTGTTTGCGCAGAAACCACCCGAGCCCGCCGATCGCCGTGGCGAGTGAAAGGAACGGCACCGCCGGCACGCCGGGCAATAGCGCAAGGACGGTGAGCAGCCCCGCACTCAAGCCCAGGACTTTCGGATTTCTGCCCAGCTGGCCGAAGACGGCGTTGTTGGTCGAGCCGGAGACGGACGCCTTGGTGACGATGATGCCGGCTGCAGTCGATGTCAGCAGGGCCGGGATCTGCGAGACCAGGCCATCACCCACCGTAAGGCGGGTGAAGTTTTCGGCCGCTGCCAGGAGGCTCATGTCCTTTTGGCCGACGCCGATGATGATCCCCGCCAGGATATTGATGACGGTGATGAGAAGGCCCGCGATCGCATCGCCGCGGACGAACTTGCCGGCGCCATCCATTGCGCCAAAGAAACCGCTCTCCTCCTCCAGTTCGCGGCGCCGCTTGCGAGCCTCATCCTCGGTGATCAGGCCCGCGGACAGATCGGCGTCGATCGCCATCTGCTTGCCGGGCATCGCGTCGAGGGTGAAACGGGCGGACACTTCCGCGATGCGGCCCGAACCCTTGGTGATAACGACGAAGTTGACGATGATCAGGATCGCAAAAACGATGATCCCGATCAGGAAATCGCCGCCCATGACGAAGCCGCCAAAGGCTTCGATGACATGGCCGGCCGCCGACGGCCCCTCGTGCCCGTGCGTCAGGATCAGCCGCGTGGTGGCGAGGTTGAGCGCCAGGCGGATCATCGTCGCGAGCAGAAGAATGGTCGGAAAGGCGTTGAATTCGAGCGGCTTCTCGACGAACAGCGCCGTCAGCAGGATCAACACCGAAAGCGTGATCGACACGGCGAGGCTGATGTCGAGCAGCCAGCGCGGCAGCGGCAGGATCAGCACCGCGAGCGTGGCCAGGACGGCCAGTGCCAGTGCCATGTCGCGAAAACCGACAAGCACGCCAAGGCGGCGCTCGAGAAGCTCAAGGAGGCCGGGCGTGGCGGGCGCTGCGGCGGCGGTGTCGGTCATGATCGTCGATCGGTCCCGGGCATCGCTGGCGGCCTACTCCTGCAGCCCGACCAGCTGGCCGGCCGGCGGGACCGGGATCCCTTCGCTCGCGTACTGGCGCAGCTTGTTGCGCAAGGTGCGGATCGAGATGCCGAGCACCGTGGCGGCGTGGGTCCGGTTGCCGAGGCAATGCTGGAGCGTGTCGATGATCAGCGATCGCTCCATATCCGCAAGCGTGGTGCCGACCGCGACGGGTTCAACGCTTGCAGTGCCCTCGGCACGGCTGCCGGCGGCACGGCCGAGGCTGCTTTCCGGCGGACCGAGGATGATCGCCTCCGGGCCGATCGTTTCGCCGTTCGCCAGCAGTACGGCCCGATGGATGGCGTTCTCCAGTTCGCGCACGTTGCCGGGCCAGGCGTAGTCGATGAGCAGACGCTCCGCCTGCGGATTAAGCCGCCGCGCCTCGGCACCGTTAAGCTCGGCGTACTTGGCAATGAAATGACTAGCGAGAAGCGAGATATCGCCGCGCCTTTCGGCGAGCGGCGGCAGCCGCAGGCTCACAACGTTCAACCGGAAATAGAGATCCTCGCGAAAGGTTCCGTCGCGCACGCATGCTTCAAGGTTGCGGTTGGATGTCGCAAGCAGGCGAACGTTGATCCGGATCGTTTGGCTGCCGCCGACGCGGGTGATCTCCCGCTCCTGGACCGCGCGCAGGAGCTTAGCCTGCAGGCGCGGGTCCATCTCGCTCACTTCATCCAGCAGCAGGGTCCCGCCGTGCGCCTCCTCGAAGCGGCCGGTGCGCCGGGCAACCGCACCGGTGAAGGCGCCCTTCTCGTGACCGAACAGTTCCGATTCCAACAGCGCGTCCGGGATAGCGGCACAGTTGATCGCGACGAATGGCTCCGCCGCCCGCTTGCTGCGGCCGTGCAGATAGCGCGCCATCACCTCCTTGCCGGTTCCGGAAGCGCCCAGGATCAGAACGCTCGCATCGCTTGCGGCAACCCGGTCCGCCAGCGCCAGCACCTCGGCCATGCGCGGATCGGCGTACAGCAAGGCGCGCTCGTCATGCGCAACCGCAGCCAGGATCGCGCCGATCAGCTCGGCGTGCGGTGGCAAGGGGATGTAGTCCTTGGCGCCGGCCTTGATCGCAGCGACCGCCTTGCGCGCATCGTTGCCGATGCCGCAGGCGACGACGGGAACACTGATCCGTTCCGAACGCAGGCCCGTGATCAGCGCGGCGATGTCGAGGGCAACGTCGGCGAGGATGACATCGGTGCCCTTGCCGGCGCGAACATGAGCAAGCCCGGTCGCGATGTCGTCCGCACAAGCGACCTGGGCGCCGCGATCGCGGGCGATCTTGCTCGCCGTGCCGACTTCGCCCCCGAGCAGCCCGATTATGAGCAGCCGCATGTGTTCATATCCTCAACGCGCCCCGCAGCCCTAACCGGATGCACGGTCACCCTTGACGATCTCGGTCATCGTCACGCCCAGCCGGTCCTCGACAACGACGACTTCGCCGCGCGCCACCAGCCGATTGTTGACATAGATGTCGATCGCCTCGCCGACCTTGCGGTCGAGCTCGACGACGGCGCCGCGGCCCAGTTTGAGCAACTGGTTGACCTCCATCGTCGCCTTGCCGAGAACAGCCGAAACCTGAACCGGAATGTCATAGACGGCTTCCAGGTCCTGGACGGTGTTTGATTCGTCTTTGGCCGCGCTCATGGTGCTCCTTGCGCTTTCCGTCGCCTGCGGCTCGTCGATTGCCGTTAGCTGCTTGAGATTAAGCGGGTTCTCGTCTGCCATCGCGCCCTCCGCCGCTCACCGCCCCGTGTTGCCAGTGCTCAGCAACAAGGTGCCCTGGGCCGAGGTGCCCGGGTCGCCTTCCTCCGCGCGCTCAACGCCGTAACCGGTCGTACGCGCGAGGATGCTGTCGATCTCGCCCCAAATGGCGCGCGGGCAGCGGATCGCGCCGCCATCGGCCCATTCGATCGTGCACGCGTCCTCCGCGACGCTCGGATCGGGAATGATCGCTACTCTGCCGGCGTAACCGCGTTCGGCGGCAAGCGCTGCGGTCCGTTCGCTGGCAGCGGCCGCGAGGCTCGGGTGGACGGCGACCGTCAGCCGCGGTTGTTGCGGGAGGTGGCGCATCACGTCTGTGAGCACGCCCTCGAGCTCGGTCAGGCCCTGGCGGCGGCAGGTTTCCGGCAGCAGCTTGCGCGCGATCGCAACCGCAAGCTCGGTCGCTTCCCGGGCGGCGGCGGCGCCGATCGCTTCCGTCTCGCGAAAGAGATCGGCCAATCGTGCCGCGATCGCCTCGCATGCCACTGTCAGCCGCCTGCGGTCGTCAGCCTCAGCCTCGGCCCGCGCCAGCGCTTGGCCTTGCGCAACGCCGTCGGCACGTGCCGCCCGGAGATCGCTCTCGTCGAACTGCTTCGCGGGCGGTCGTTCGCCGGCAACCGAACCGCGCGCGGCAGAAGCGGACGCGGCGGTGCCACCGAACTGGCGCTCAAACAGGTAGGGTCGGCTTGCGGCCATTGCGTCCTGAACTCCGCTAGTAAACCAGCTCGTCGCTGCTGTCGCCGCCACTGCTGAGAATGATCTCGTTGGCATCGGCAAGCGACTTGGCGGTCGCCACAATGGCGGACTGAGCCTCATCGACATCGCGCAGCCGGACCGGCCCCGTCGCGGCCATGTCGTCGCGCATCATTTTCGCGGCGCGCTCCGACATGTTGGAAAAGAAGATTTCCTTCATGGCCTCGGACGCGCCCTTGAGCGCGATCATGAGCTGCTCCTTCGGTACCTGGCGCAGCAGAACCTGAACGCCGGACGGATCGAGACGCTGCAGATCCTCGAACGTGAACATCAGCTGCTTGATCTGCTGCGCCATGTCTGGTGTCCGCTCCTCCAAGGCCGCCATGAAGCGGTTTTCCGTGCTGCGGTCGAAGCTGTTGAAGATCTCTGCCATCAATCCCTTGGAATCCGCCCGGTTGCTGCGGGCGAGATTGGTCATGAACTCGGTCCGGAGCGTCTTCTCGACGTGGGCAAGAATATCCTTCTGCACCGTCTCCATCCGCAGCATGCGCATGACGACCTCCATCGCGAAGTTCTCGGGCAGGAGCGCCAGGACGCGCGCTGCATGCGATGGCTTGACCTTGGTCAGGATGACAGCGACGGTCTGCGGATATTCGTTCTTGAGGTAGTTGGCGAGAACGGCCTCGTTGACGTTGCCGAGCTTGTCCCACATCGTCCGACCGGAGGGACCGCGGATTTCCTCCATGATCTGCTGGACGCGCTCGGGATTCATCACCTTGGTCAACAGCCGCTCGGTCGACTCGAACGTGCCGACCAGGGACCCTGACGTTGAAAGCTGCTCGGAAAAGCTCTTAATCAGCTCCTCGACGAGGCTCGCATTCACCGTCCCAAGTGTCGCCATGTAACTGGAGAGCGATCTGATCTCCTCGTCATCCATCATCTGAAGAATCTTGCCAGCTTGCGCTTCCTGGAGCGACAGCATAAAGACTGCTGCCTTCTGCGGCCCCATCAAGTCTCGCATTTCTGTCTTGGTGCGGCTCACGGGAGCTTCCTAGTCTTCTGCATGGAGCCAGGTCCGCAGGATGGCGAGCGCCTGTTCCGGGTGCCGCTCGACAAAATCGCCCAGCTTCTTGACCGACGATGCCTTCACCCGCCCCTCCACCTGCTCAAGATCGACCATGTCCTCTCCGGGTGGCGGCAGAGAAGCAGGACCGCTGCCAGCCGGGCCGGCGAGCGCCACCGGTTGGCCTGCTGCGCCGACCAGCTGCGGCTGGGCCGCTCCGCCTGCGACGGGAACACTCGCCAGCAGACGGGAAACAATCGGCCGTACCACCAGCAGCAGGACGAGGAGCGCCAGCACGCTGAGTGCCGTAAACTTGCCGATGCGGAACAGGTCGTCCTTGTCGAGACCGAAGAAGAGGCCCGTGTCGACCTCGGCGCCGCCGTTCACGTCGGCAAAGCGCATGTTGACCACGTCAACCGTGTCGCCGCGTTCCGCATTGAAGCCGACGGCGCCCCGCACCAGCGCCCGCAGCTGCTCAAGCTCTTCTGCCGAACGTGGCTGGTAGGTCGCGGTATCGTTGGCCGGGTCGGGAACGTAGTTGCCGTCCACCAGCACCGCGACCGAGAGTTTTTCGATCGATCCGATCTGGCGCACGCTGTTGATCACTTTGCGCGAAATCTCGTAGTTGATCGTTTCGTCGTTGCGGGTGTCGCTTGACGTGCTCGCCGCGGCACTGCCGGCTGCTCCGCCGGCGTTCGGCAATTCGTTGGCCACCGTCACTGGCGGGACGTCATCGTGCTCGTTGCTGACGCCTTTCTGCTCGACGTTGCGGCTCGAACGGACAACCTGACCGTCAGGGTCGTAACGCTCCTCGGTCGTGTTGACGCGGTCGAAGTTCATCGCCACGGAGACTTCCGCCCGCACCCGGTTCGGGCCGACGACGCGCTCCAGCAGCTGCTCGATCGTGCGCGCGAGCTGCCCCTGCAGCTCAAGCCTGCGCTCCTGATTGGTTGCGCCGCTGGTGGCTGGATCGAGATCGCCATCGTTGCGCCGGCTGAGCAACGTGCCGCGGTTGTCGACCAACGAGATCCGATCGCTGCTCAAGCCCGGCACGGCTGAGGCGACGAGATTCTGGATGGCGACCACCTGCGCCGGTTCGAGACGGGCAGCGCCGCGCATCTGCAACAGGATCGACGCGCTGGGTTCCTGGCGATCGCGGCTGAACAGCTCGCGCCGCGGCATGACCAGGTGGACACGCGCGTTCTTGACCGTGCCGATGGAGCGGATCGTTCGCGCCAGTTCGCCTTCGAGCGCGCGTACCAGGTTCACGTTCTGGAGAAAAGTCGTGCTGCCGAGCGCGCTGTTGGCATCGAACAACTCGTAGCCGAGGCTGCCGCCGCCCGGGATGTTCTGCTCGGCGAGTTCGACCCGGGTTCGAGCGACCTCATCGCGTGGCACCAGAACGGCGGTGCCGCCGCCCTGCAGCCGGTAGGGCACGGCCTTAGCTTCGAGATGGGCGATGATGCGCGATGAATCGCTCATCTCGAGGTCGCCGTAGAGGAGCGCGTACTCGGGCTCGGAAATCATCACGGCGAGCCATGCGAAGAAGCCGAGCGAGCCGAGCGCGACGACGGCCAGCGCCGCCAGGCGTCCTGCTCCCAAAGCACGTGCGAGCCTTCGCAAATTCGCCATCGTGGTCCCCGCTGCCGGGGAGGATGGGACGCGGAACCGCCCGCGCGCTCCCTGGTCAGCTGGCCAACGCTACCGAACTCCCGGTGAACAAGCGGTTAACTGCCCTTGGAATCCAAGGACAAAGCGCGCGCGCTGAACCCATCCCACGCCGCCTTAAGCGGGGGATGCGCTCAGCAGCGGATCGCCGGTGCCACGCCTATCGCTTGATGCGCACGAGTTCCTCCAACATCTCATCGGCGGTGCTGATGATCTTGGTCGCCGCCGAATAGGCGCGCTGGACGACGATCATGCGCGAGAACTCGTCGCCGATGTCGACGGTTGAGGATTCCAGAGATGACTGGATGATCGAACCGGCGGCGCCGCTGTCAGCCTCGCGCAGGGATGGCCCGCCCGATTCCTCGGTAACCGCGTAACTGTTGCCGGCAACCGCCTGCAGGCCGGTCGGATTGACGAATGTCGCCACCGGCATCTTGAACACCGGCCGGCGTTCGCCGTTGTCGAACAGTGCGTAGACGAGTCCATCCTTGCCAACGCTGACGCCGCTGTAGCCGCCATAACGGGTGCCGTCGCGTTCGATGAGGTTGGTCGTGAACTCGGTCCCGAACTGGGTGATGCCGTCGGCCCTGTCCGCCTGGCCGAAGTTCAGGCTGATCGTGCTGGCGGCCGTGCCGTCCATGTCGGCAGCCCCGTTCGTGAAGCCAACAATCCTTAAACTCGCGGCACCGAAGCTCTGCGGCAGGCCCTTGGTGCCGAACACCAAGCCGGCATCGCTCGTCTGCGGCTGCGCGATCGTGAAGGACGGCGTGGTGAGCAGGCCCTGCTGGGTCGCGGGAGTGCCGGTACTGTCAGCACTGAGACTGGTGGCATCGATTGTGATGTCGCCAAGGCCGGTCCCTGCCCCGGCCGTAAAGACCACGGTCGTCTTGTCGCTGCCCTTGAGGTCGACCTGATGTGCGCCCGCAGCCGATCCGAAGTCGGCATCGGTCGAACTGACCGCGGCCACAAGGTTGGCAACGGTTTCTGAAAGGGTCTGACCGATCGTAACGGTCCCTGCCCCGCCGCCGGAACTGGCGAAGGTGTAGGTGTTGCCGTTGATGCTGACACTTGCGCCGTCCATCGGCTGCGCGGTGAATTCCAGCTGGCCGGCGCTGCGGTAGATCTCTCCGTCAGCATTGAGGAGACTGGCGACCGCGGTACCGGCGGGCGGCTCGACCGAAAGATCCCAAGCATTTGCCGCCTGCTTGGTGAAGGTAAAGCGCGTCCCCAGGGCGTTGCCGAGGGAATCGAACAGCTGCACGTCGATGCCGCGGCTTGAACCATTTTCCTCGGCAGCCGGCAGATTGGCGCTCAGCGCGACCTTGGTCGTCGCCGCGGCGGTACCGCTGAAGCGGTTGAGATTGATGGTCTCGAGGAAGTCGCGGGAGATGATGTTCTGGTTGGTCATCGAGGCGGCGCTGCCGTTGGGCAACACGACCTCGCCCAGGCTGTTGGTTGGCCAGCCCTGCAGGTAATAGCCGGCTCCGTTGCGCAGGAATCCCTTGGCGTCGGTCGAGAACGAGCCGGAGCGGGTGAACAGATAAGGATCGGTCGCCGTTGGTTCGCTCGATCGGTTGACCAGGAAGAAGCCGTTTCCGGAGAGGGCCAGATCGGTTGTCGAGGCCGAGGACTGCAGCAGGCCCTGGACGTTGACGTTCCCTTGCGCGCTCGCCTGTACGCCGCCGGCCGAGTAGCGCGTCTGCGAGCCCTGGCGGGTGACCAGTGTCTGGAAGTCAACAGTGGTTCCCTTGTAGCCGACCGTATTCACGTTGGTGATGTTGTCGGCAATCGTCCCCATCGCGCTTGACTGCGCCGCAAGGCCGGAGACGCCGGAAGTCAACGCACCGAATAAGCTCATTCACATGCCTCCCTTGGCGCTGTCGCAGCGCGCGCTCGGGCGTCGCTGCGGCAGCATCGATTGCTTGTTCACAACAAATCCGCGAGCGCGGCGAGGACCGAAGAAGCGCTCTCAGTTTCGGCGGCAGCGGGCGGTTTGGTAACCGTGAGCACGCTCTCAAGTGGAACCTCGAACCCGCCGAGATCGAGCGTGACCGTGCCTTGGTTGAACCCGGCCGCCTGCACCGTGCCGGTCAACGTCGTCGTCACCGGGATCTGGCTGCCGTCCTCGCGGCGGGCATCGACGCTCACGGTGTAGAGACCATCGGCGAGCTGGGTGCCGTTGCCGTCGCTGCCGGTCCAGACGAAATCGTGGCTGCCTTTCTCGGTCTCGCCTGCGGTTGAGAACACGGCACGGCCCTGGCTGTCCGTGATGGTGACGGTCGTCTTCGCCGCCGGCTCGGTGAGGGCGTAGGACGCGCTTGCCGAGCCGTTCTCAAGTTTGAGGGTGTCGCTCTCAACCTGAACCGTCTTGCCGAGGTAGTTGACTGCCCCCGCAGCGTCTGCGCCCTTCTGCGCCGCCAGCAGATCTTCGAGGTGGCTGTTGCCGTAGATCTGCTGCTCGACGCTGGCAAACTGGACGAGCTGCGACGTGAACTCGTGGGCGTCGAGCGGCTCAAGCGGGTCCTGGTGCTGGAGCTGGGAAACCAGAAGCGTCAGGAACTTGTTAAGATCATCTTGCAGTTGTTTGCGGTCGCTGGTGGCCTGCTGTCCCGTGACCGCGCTGCTGCCAGATACACTATCGAGAATCATGCCTTTTTCATCCCCTTTCGGCGGTCACGCCACAACATCGAGCTGACCGCGCGCGTTCACTGGCCGATGCGGTTCCGCGCTCCGCACGGTGTCTTTGAGGTCGCTTTCCTCAGCGCGGATGGCCGGCGCGCGCGCATCACCAGCCTGCGGCACAAACATCTGGGCGTTACTGCGGCCGCCCTGCTCGCTCTGCATCTCGAAGCTGAGGCTGTCGGCGTCGGGCTTGAGGCCAGCGTCTTGAAGCGCCTGCTGCAGAGCGCGGCTCTCCGCCTTCAGCGCGTCCAGGGCTTCGCGGTTCTCGGTGAGCACGAGTGCGCTGACCCGGCCGTCGCGGCCGACCTCAAGCCTGACTTCGACGTGGCCCAGCGATTCCGGATCAAGGCGGATCTCGATCCGGTTCGTACCGCTTTGCGCCGCGCGCGCGATGTGCACGGCAACCTGATCCGGTGTCGACTTGAGGGCGATGCCGGTTCGCGTTCCGGCCCTTTCCGTTACGCCAAAGCGGCCGCTGATATTTCCATCGCGAAACGCGAAGCTTCCTGTCTCGTTGCCGCCGGCGGCCAGATCGGCGGCCGCAGTCGCGGTAACAAGCGCTGCCGGAGCGCCCAGGGTGCCTGCGTCCGTGCGCGACGGCTGGGTAAGCGACGGCGTGAGCGCCTGCTCCTGGGACGCGGAGCCCGCTTGTGCGGCTGAAACCGTTGAGCCAAGTGCCTCAGCGCCAAGTTGCGCTGCCCCGTGCCCCGCCGGTCCGTGCCCTGCTGGCCCGTTTGCTGGCCCTTGGGCTGCGGCCGTTGCAACCGTCTGATTGCCGGCCGCCGCAACCCCAGGCACCTGATCACTGACGACGCTGAGGCGCACCGGTGTTCCGGCCGCAGCCATGACCGCGCGCGTAAAGTTCGCCGCTTCCGCTGTCTGCTTGCCGTCTGGACGCCCCACTGCAGAAGCCTCGGCAGCGGTTGGTTCGGCGACCATTCCTGTTTGGGAGCCACGAACCGAACGCGAGGCAGGACCCCGAGAGGGTTGCGCAGCGCCCGCTTCGGCCGCAAGTCGCGCGTCCTGCGCCGATGAGGCCGGCGCGCCGGCTGCTAGCGCGCTGGTCCCGTTGGCGGCACCCGGCGCGGCTGGAGCAACTGGCGCGAACGTGCCTTCAAGGACGTTTGCTTGCGGCGATGGTTCCGGTGACGGCGCGGCTGGCGGTGTCGGCACCAACGGCAGGGCTGTGGGAATAACCCCCTCTTCGTGCGGCAAGGCAGCCGGCGCCGGTACGGTCGACCCTTCTTCGTCGGCCGCCGGATCGTCGGCCTCAGGCGCTGAGGATTCATGCAACTCTGGTTCATGGTCGCGCGTGCGCGCCCGCGTTTCGGAATCGGCCCAGCGCTCCTTCGGTTCCGACGCCTGCTGTGCGCTTTCTGCCGGCTCGTGCGCGTGCGGGGTCAGGAGCCGGCTGCGTGCAAGGGTGTCGGTGAGAAGCGCCGCAAACCGGCCTTTGCGAGCATCGTCCGTGCCGCTGCCGGTGACGGCCGACCCGCTCTGAGGGGTGGTCTCGCGCAGGGCGGATGCTGGGAGTGGCTGAAGGAACACGGACAAGGCTCCAAGGGGTTTGCTGCCGCTAGCCAGGGGAGCAACTCCGGTGCCAATCCGGCTCGCGCCATAACATATTGGAATAATTACTGAACTAGCGACTCCTCGGAAAAGCGGTGGGCGCCTGTATGGACCTTAAGTGGAATAACCTGCCGGCTCTACCCGGTAAAAAATGCCGCGCCGACAAAAAACCACTTTTAATGCGCTACTCGCGGTGGTAGTATACCTTTGGGGGTTGTAGCTGAAAGTGAGTGCCGCGATGGATGTCACTCTCGATCGCCAGTTTCACTCAGATATCCGGCGCCATTCGCCCGCTCCGACCACGCCCCCGCGCGAGGCGACGCCCGCTGCGCCGGTAAGCGTGCAGTCGGCGGCGGCGGTCGTGGCCGTTAACCAGCCTGAAAAGCCTGCGCATTCGGTCGAGGACGAGGACCGGGAAGATGCGCGCGCCAGGCGCCAGGAGCTGGAGTCCGACACGCCTACGGGCAGCGGACGATATGCCCGCAAGCTCGTCTATGAGCGTGAGCTTGATCGCACGTTCCTCGATGTCGTCGATCGCGACGATGAAGAGCGGCTGTTGATGCGCATGCCACCTGAGAAGTTGGTCCGCTTTCTGGCCGACCACAGCCACGGTCTAGCGCGCCCGGAATCGGCAGCGCCACAGCTCGACCTGATGGCCTGAGGTCGACCCAGGCCTGGAGGCAAAAGGGGGCGCCGCGCACGGAGCGCCCGGGCGGCGCGTGTGCCGTGATTTGGTTTGTCCCGCGCCCCCTCGCTGAAGCGGCCAGTGCCTTGCCTGTTGCCTGTACTGCCCGGCCGTAGCCGCAAGGCTATTGGCTCAGGCGGTAGAAGACCGGCCCGGACGTATAGCTGGTGCAGGTCAGGCGATAGTTGACGTAGGCTTCCGGTTCGTCACCGGTGGTCTGAATCGGCGCGGTGAACGTCTCCACTGCGTGCCAAGTGATGCCCCTGTCAAAAGACCGTTGCAGGACCGTGGTGGCGGCGAAGTTTCCGTGCAGGCTGAGGTTAAAGCGATCCTTGAGGCTCACCTGGTCCGAGCTGCCGGCTGAGGTGAAGAATCCATCAACGAGTGCGATCGTCATGAGCGCATATTCCTATTTCGCTGTTGACGACCGGACGCCGACGATGGTCGCGACGCCCCAGCAACTTGAGGGAACCAGGCAGAGCGCTTCCTCCATCGGCGGGAGTCGCGGCCCCGTCTGCAGCCGGTCTTGACGAATCAATATAGGTTTTTCATCCTGATGACAAGACTTTTTTCATGTTCGGCCATCGATCGGCTCGGTCCGGCCATTGTGGCCTTCCCTGGCTTCGCGACATTGGGTTGACGAACACCGCCCAGTTCTGCGCACTGTTGGGAGCAAACGAAAGCGATGAGGTGATCGAGGGAGGGCTCAATGCCACGTAAACCCAATTATCATGCCGACCGGATGGAACGCGAACGCGCCAAGGCCGCGAAGCGCGCCAAGCGCGACGAGGCGCGGTCCGAGCGGACAGCTAAGAACAAGCCAGGGGAGGACCAAGGAACAGAGACGCAGGCAGAAGGCAGCCCGCGCGAGGACCAATAGTGGCTGGGTTCCAACAGCTCATTCACCGCGCCACCATGAGCGCTTGACCAGCGGCGCGCGTGGCATCGGTAATGGCCAGCCCCCTTTCAACCAACCGGCGCAGCCGCCAGCACTGTTTACAAGGGACTTACGATGGAAACCGCTGAACTGGTCCTGAGTTATGCAGCACTCGGCTTGATCGTCGGCTTCGGCTACTACGGATCGATGCAGTGGATAGCGATGTTGGCCGCAGGCGGGGCACCGGCATGGACCGGCAAGCTCGTCGGCGGCCTTCGCCTCGCCGCTGCGATCGTGTTCTTTCTCTGGCTGGCCTCGGTCGGGGCACTGCATGTCCTCTCCGCCTTCGCCGGATTCCTGGTTGGCAGGCAGATCGCTTTCAGCCTCGGTGGTATCGACTGAGGGCCTCCGCGGGCGCCTGAAAAGGGAACAAATCGCAAACAGTTATTTAGTTTATATCACTTACTAAAAAACATTCGCCTTCGAGCCCCGGCCGTGCTAGACCCTTTGCCTATGGTCACAGCGATGCGCCGGTATGAGTTCAGTGAGCGGCTTGCCGAGATCCTCGATCTGTCGCGGCGCGATGTCCGCTTCCGTGTCACGCTCATGATCACGGAGGGGCTTGTTCCGCCCGGCCCACGCGGCCCAGGCGCGCCGCCGGCAACGCCCGACTACGCCGCCGATCTTCTCATCGGCGTCATGGCGGCGCCGCAGCAAAGCCACACCGTCGATGCGATCCGCTGCTATCGCGCTTTGCAGCCGACCGCCCTTGCCAGCGATGCGGCTGCACCCGGCGTCAGCGTTGGCGCGACGCGTTACAGAACAGCGGCCGAAGATCGTCCGCCGGTACCGCTCCTCGCCGGAAGGCTTTCCTTCGGTTCCGCGCTCGCCCATCTGCTCGATCACGCCCGCGACAGCGGGACATGCGCCCTGCTTGCGCAGGAGCTGTTTGGCATCTGGGTCAGCCGCGGCTTTCCCGTCGCTGCCGTGCAAGTTGCGCGCTGGGCGGACGGCCGGCGCAGCATTCTGACCCAACGCTACGAGATGGCGGCAGGCAGCCGCCCCCCCGCATGGCTTGATCCCGACCGGGGCGGCACTGCCGATCCCGGCCTGTTTCACAGTGTTTTTCTGCCGGCGAGCAAGCTGATCGCGATCGGCGCTCTTACGGCAGTCCCGCAGGAAAGGAAACGAACCGTGCTTGAACTCGGCCCGACGCTTAGCAACCTCGCCAATCTCGCCAGCCTGGCGCGCGAGCGGCGCAACCGCCGCCCGTGGCAGAAGTTCCTCGCGACCGCTGCCAAGGCCAAGGAGACGCTTGACAAGCTGGAAGAGCGGCCGAGCCGTCTCACTGAAGTTGCGGATTTCGGCTCCAATCCCGGCAATCTGCGCATGCTGAGCTACGTTCCGGCGACACTGGCGCCCGCAGCAGGGCTGGTCGTCGTGCTCCACGGCTGCACCCAGACGGCAGCCACCTACGACTACGGCACCGGCTGGTCGCAGCTTGCCGACCGCTACGGCTTTGCGGTGCTGCTGCCCGAGCAGCGGCGCGGCAACAACCCCTTGCGCTGCTTCAACTGGTTCAAGCCGGGCGACATGGAGCGCGATGCGGGCGAACCGCTGTCGATCCGCCAGATGGTCGAGCACATGATCGTCAGCCACGCGCTCGACCGATCGCGCGTGTTCGTCACCGGCCTTTCGGCCGGCGGCGCGATGACCTCGGTCCTGCTCGCCACCTACCCCGACGTGTTCGCCGGCGGTGCCATTATCGCCGCCGTTCCGTACAAATGCGCCAATGGCTTACAGGAAGGCTTTGAAGTCATCTTTCAGGGCTGCGAGCGTCCGGCACAGGAATGGGGCGACCGGGTCCGCTCGGCCTCTCCGCACGCCGGTCCATGGCCCAAGGTCTCGGTCTGGCATGGCGATGCGGATCAGACGGTCAAGCCCGCGAACGCGGAGGAGATCCTCAAGCAGTGGGCCGACGTCCACCGGCTGCCAGCGCTGCACTCGGCCGAAGAAACGCTGAACGGCCATCGCCGCCGGGTCTGGCGCAATGCCGAAGGTGAGGATGTCATGGAGGCGTATACGATCGCCGGCATGCCGCACGGGGCACCGATCCATCCGTTCGGGCCCGATGGCTGCGGCGTAGCCGGCCCGTTCATTCACGATGTCGGTCTGTCCTCAACCCTCCTCCTTGCCCGCTCCTGGGGCCTTGCCGTGGGCGCACCGACAGCAGCCCCTGCACCCGAAGCCGAGCCGGCGCGGGAGCAAGCTTCCACAACGGCAGCTCCGCCGCCGCGGACGGCGCCGCGCGTCATCAAGGATGCAATCGTGATCGAGACCACGCCTGCTCCCGCAAAAGCCGGCCGGCCTGCGAAGGAACCACCAGCGGCCGGCCGTGCCGAGAAGAGGCCGGAGCCAAAGCCGGCGCTCGACTTGGGCGCGCTCGTAAGCCAGTCGCTCGCCGCAGCCGGGCTCTTCAAGGGGCGCGGCACCGAGGGAGCTGCGAGCGGCGGCGGCCCGCTCGGGATCGACATCGAAGGCATCCTCACCAAGTCATTCGAAGCGGCGGGTCTCCTGAAACCGTCACCGGAACAGCCGCGCAGCGGCACCGGCGGCCAGGGATCGGCACTCGGCATCGATATCCCAGCGATCCTGGCCAAATCGTTCGAGGCTGCGGGGTTGTTGAAGGGTGCGCAGCAAGCGTCAGCGCAACCGGCGGGTGGCCTTGCCGGCAGCGGCTGGGAGGGTGATGGCTGGCAATGCCTATCCACCGGATCCGCCGATGCCGCCTCCGGCCCGGTGCTGTTCGGCTACGCTTCATCGGGCATTGGCTGCGATGTCGGCAGCAAGGTCCGCTCGGTCTCGCGCCAGCTCACCCTCGGGCGCGCGCCCTGCTTGCGTTACGTTCGCAAGCTCGACTTGAGCGCTGCCGTGAACATGCTGACAACGGCCGCGTTCACCGTGCTTGTTGACGGCATCGTCGTCGACGAGGTCTCCGCCGTCGGCATGGATTACGCCGAGAACGAATGGACGGAGCGCGACGGGATCGATCTCGCAGGCTTTGCCGGCCGCACGGTCACGCTCACCTTCGAGGTCAGCGCCAACGCCAACGTCTGCCTGGAGGTGTTCGCCAAGGCATGGGTCGGCGGCATTCGGGTGCGCGAGGCGGTGTCCGCCGACGCGGCGGGCTAGATCTCTGGCTTGGGCGGGCCGACCGGCGGTCCGCCCTCGCCGCCCGCGGATCGGCCGCACCTCTCAACGCCGGCCATTCGGCCGCGGTGCTTCTGCAAACGCCAAGATGACATCGGGTCCGACGCGCTTGTGCGGCAGGCCGACCGCCTTCTGCGATCTCAAGGTAGCCACCGCGATCGTGGCCCAGGTTGCGTGAAAGAGGAGCCCGAAGGCGAGTGCGAGCTCACCGCTGATGGGGCCGATTGCCGCCCGTTCGGTTAAGTCTGCGAGCGAAGTCGCGGCCACGGGATGAACCAGGATCTTGGCAAGGTAACAGCCCAACTGGGCCGCGAAGATCCAGCCGTAAGTTCGGCGCAGGCGCCGGCCCACCGCCTCCAGCAACGAAATATGGAAGCGCAGGTCGGTGTAGTCTTCGGCCAGAACGTCGTTCCAGCCATTGTCGACGCGCACCCCCTCCCCCCTCAAGAGCGGGCCATAGAAGTTGATCTCCATGACCCGTACCCGGACGCGAAACACATCATAGAAGAGATAGCGGCGCGCCTCGAATAGCAGGAAGGCGACCACGACCCAGCTGACAAGCAGGATCGGCATCGGTGACGCGTTGACATCGGTAAAGGTTGCCGACAGGGCAATTCCGGTAATCACGACCGCCCAATTGGTCGTCGTATCGAGGCGGCCGCGCCAGATCTTGCTCTGATACATCTCACCTCGATAGAGGTGAGCGAGGGCGCCGATTTCGGCCGCGCCGAAGATCAACTTTTCCTTCCTGTCTTGCTGTGTCTCCATGCTCCCAACCCTCCCGCTCGCGCAAGCGTTGTTCCGCTCTTGTCGGGCGAGTTTCGGGCGAGCCGGAGCCGTTGGAAAGAGCCTATTTCGCCAGGATGTTCGCCACCTCGCGTAGCTGGATGCGGCCGCGCAACAGGAGGAAGCCCTGCGCCGCCAGATGATTGGGGAAGATCAGCCCGTCCGGGGAGCCGTTTGAGACGATGAGCGGCCGCAGCGACGCGGCTTCCACCATCGAGGCGATCATGTGCTCCCAAACGGTGGCGACGTTGCGGTCGGCGAGCATGCTCTCGAAATCCTGGCCTAACGCGCGTAGCAACAGAGCGTAGCCGTAAAGCCGGCCCTTGTTGGCGTAGAACACGTCATCCGCCTGCGTATCAAACCAACCGGCGCCGGCATCTTGCAGTCGAGCATCGATCGCGGCCGAGACGCCGCCGAGATCGGCCGCAACCCGTTCAAGCAGAGAAATCAGGTTGTCGGCGCGCTTTTCGAACACGGCCTCTCCGGCAGCGAGACGCTTGTTGTAGCTCATCAGTGCCCGCATGCCGGCTTGGTACTGCGTTTCGGCACGCGCCGTCGGGAAGATCGAGATCGAAGGCTCCCACACCCAAATCGTGCCGTCATACTTCAAGAGCCCCGATGCGTGATCGAGGTCATGGTCGACCTGGCTGGTACCGCGGGCGCGACCGAGCGAGTCCGTCATCTCGACGGCAAAGCGCGACAGCGCGTACATCAGGCCGACCTGGAAGTTCGGCATGTTGTCGAGGAACGACGACGGGAACGGAAACGGCGTGTTGGCCACCCACTTGGTCTCGACCACCTCGCGGTGGATCAAGGCAGCGGCCATGGCGACGGCGCGGCTGCCGCCCTCAACCTCGAACTCAGCACGCGGCGTAAAGTTGGGGTCGTCGTTGATCTGATGCGCCATCAGCATCGCGATCGGATAGCCGAGCAGCAGCAAGACGGCTACGACCGCAGCGATTTTGCTCCACAGCGGCCAGCCGCCGCCGGCCGATCCCTCTCCCCCGGCGCCGAGACCGCCGAACAGTTTCCTGCCGCCTAGCATCCCCATGCTCCCTTGAAATGGTTTCCGTGCGGCTGGCTCAGGCTTTGCCGCCGTCCGAGGATTTCTCTCCCGCGCGCGCCGGCACTGCGGGCCGCGCCTGCCGCTGCGGTCTGTTCTTGGCTTCGGTGCTCCAGACGAAGCGGCCGAACAGGATGCAGCCCTTCATGCCAGGATCGCACGGCCGGCCCTGGACGCGCTGGCAAGTCCCTTGCACCTCGTGCGGACAGCCCCAGCCGCTCATCGCTCGTCCCTCATTTGTTGTCGCTTCCAACCGCCGCCAAGCCAAGGCCGGCATGATCGACGATCGCAGCGCCACTGGCAACGGCGCGATTGTCCTACGCGGCGCGCGCCGCTCGCCATGCGGATATTGGCCTTTGCCGGGCTATTTCGCCGTGATAGGTTGCCGCCAAAATCATCGGCGCCGTGCAGAGCTTGGTGGCCGGCGCGCCTGATCAAGCGTGTCTTCAAGATCTTTTCTTGCTTTCAAAGGGGTAGCGGAGGCGAACAGCCATGTTAAAGGGTAAAATTCTCGTCGCCCAGGGCGGCGGGCCGACCGCGGTCATCAATCATTCGATGGCGGGCGTGGTCATCGAATCCCGCAAGATCGCCTCGGTCGACCGGGTCTACGGCGCCTACCACGGCGTCCGCGGCATCATCAACGAGGACTTTTTCGACCTGACGCGGGAGACCACCCACAACCTGGAGATGGTCGGTGACACGCCGTGCTCGGGCCTCGGCTCGACCCGCGACAAGCCGGACGAGAAGTACTGCGGAGAGATCTTCAAGGTCCTGCGCGCGCACGCCATCGAGACCTTCTTCTACATCGGCGGTAACGACTCCTCCGACACGCTGCGCATCCTGAGCGAGCAGGCGAAAGCAGCCGACTATCCGCTCGTCTGTGTGCACGTGCCGAAAACGATCGACAACGATCTGATGGTCAATGACCACGTTCCCGGCTTCCCGTCGGCGGCGCGGTTCGTTGCCCTCGCCTTCGCTGGCGCCAACCTCGACAACCGGGCGCTGCCGGGCGTGTACGTTGCCATCGTCATGGGCCGCCACGCCGGCTTCCTCACCGCCGCCGCGGCGCTCGGACGCAAGTATGAGGACGACGGCCCGCACCTGATCTACGTGCCGGAGCGGGTGTTCAGCCTCGATGATTTCGTCAAAGACGTGCGCGAGGTCTACAACAAGTATGGCCGCTGCATCGTCGCCGCGTCGGAAGGCATCCACGACGAGAGCGGCCAGCCGATCATCACCAAGCTCGCAAAGCAGGTCGAGCGCGATGCGCACGGCAACGTTCAGTTGTCCGGCTCCGGCGCTCTCGCGGACCTTCTGACCGACTACATCAAGGATCACACCAACATCACCCGCGTCCGCGGCGACACCTTCGGCTACCTGCAGCGCTCCTTCCTCGGCTGCGTGTCCGATGTCGATCAGCGCGAGGCGCGCGAGGTTGGCGAAAAGGCAGTGCAGTACGCCCACTTCGGCGATTCCGCGGGCAATCACACCGGTTCGGTCACCATCCACCGGGTTGGCACCTACGCCGTCGAGTACCAGTTGAGCCCGCTGGCCGACATCGCCGGCAAGACCCGCGTGATGCCGGATGCGTTCTTGCATGAGAACAACCACGACGTCACGCCAGCTTTCGTCGACTACCTGCAGCCGCTTCTCGGTTCCGGCATGCCGGCCACGGCGCGCCTGCGCCTCAACCGCGTGGCGAAAATCCTCAAAGCCGGCTGATCGGCAGAGGCATCGCGCGTACGAAAAGGGGGCGTCGCCTGAAGCGGCGCCCCTCTTTCGTTTAGCCTCAAGCGAGGATGCTTGGCTCAGCTGCCGATGATCGGCGCCAAGACAGACGTACCCTCTGCTTCCAACAGCGCTAGAGATCGCGGATCATCGCGGCGTACGTGGCCTCGGCCACCAACACGTCGTTGACTTTGGCAAGACCCGTGAATTTCCAAACGTTTCCGCGGCTTCTCTGCTTCTCCACGTGAAGATACATGGTATCGCCCGGAAGCACCGGCTTGCGAAAGCGTGCCTGATCGATCGACATGAAATAGACCACGCTGCCGTCGCGTTCGCGTTCAAGGGCCGTGACGACGACAACAGCCGCGGTCTGGGCCATCGCCTCGATAATCAACACGCCTGGCATCACTGGATGGCCAGGGAAGTGACCCTGAAAAAATGGCTCGTTGATGGTGACGTTCTTGATGCCGGTCGCCCGCAGCCCGGATTCCATGTCGATGACGCGATCGATCATCAACATCGGGTAGCGATGTGGCAGCAACCGTTGGATGCCTTCGACGTCGATTGATTGCGTGGTCGTGGTCAGCACGATCTTCTTCATCCGCTCTTGCTATGGCCGGGCCGAACTTGCCGCTTCCCCACTTACGCGCCAGCGTTCCCGTGGATCGTGCAAACCCGCCCGAAAAACCTGCCGCTCGCGATCTACGGCGGCCATTACAACGATGGCACCTTTCTTGACCATCGCAAGGGGCTTCGCAAGGGCTTTTCGGAGAACGCCCGCCGTCCGCTAACCTTCAATAGCTTGGATCTCGACTGTGGGCAGGATCTGGTTCAAGCGGTTGAGGACCTCATCGGTCACGTCCAGTTCCGCAGCAACCCAGAACGCCTGGTCGCGCCGCAGCACAATCTGCAGGTTGCGTTCGGCCGCGAGCGTGCGGATGACCGACCCCAACGCTTCGTTCACCTGCTGCCAGGCCTGCGCGCGAGCCTCATCCATGGCCTGGCGGCGGCGCATGAAACGGCGCTGTGCGTCGGCAACGGCCTGTTCCCAACTCCGGCGCTCGACAGCGTAGGCCTCCGACGGCAGTTCCGCCTGTTTGCGCTTCAACGCCTCCTGGGCTCCCCGCAGGGCGCTCTCTTCGCGCTCGACGTCGCTCTGGTAGGCGCTGACGAAGGTTTCGAGCTTTTGCGCGATCGCTTTCGCTGCACTCGCATCGCGGCGAACGGCAGCAAAATCAACGACAGCCACGACCAGAGGCGCACCGGCGGCCCCAATCAGGGGTGCAGCGCCGACCCCCGTTTCCGCACCGGCGGCGGGGGTGGCGAGCAGAAGCAACGCAATCAGCCAGCGCCAGCGGACCAATCAGAACCTCGTCCCGAAATTGATGCGCAGGATTTCCGTCTCGTCGTAGCTTTGCTTCAACAGTGCAAAGCCGAGATCGATGCCGAGCGGGCCGAACGGCGAGACCCAGGTCAGGCCGACGCCGACCGATACCCGCGGGTCGGTATCCTCGTCGATTCCCGGGCCGGAGTCCGAGAGGTGCCACAGGCTGCCGACATCCGAGAACACGCGGCCGCGAATCTGCAGCTCTTCCGGCAGACCTAACGGAAAGCTGAGCTGCAACGACCCGGAGTAGAATATCTCGCCGCCGAGGGCATCGTTAGTGTCGGAATCGCGGGGGCCAACGCCGTCCGTCTTGAAGCCGCGCAAGTCGGCGCCGCCGAGGAAGAAGCGGTCCAGCACCCGGACATCCTCGCCGATGCCATCGATATGGCCGGCCGAGCCGGTCAGCGACAGCACAAACCCCTGTGCGACAGGGTAGTAGTAACCGGCCTCGAGCCGATTGCGCAGATAGGCGACGGTGCCGCCAAGCCCGGCGACATCCGTGCGCAGACGGCCGAAGTAACCATCCGTCGGGTTGATGCGGCTGTCACGGCGGTCATAGGTAAGAGTATGTGACAGCTCCGAAATGTACTCCGTGCCCTCGTCCTTGGCGATGTAGACGGATGCATCGTTGGGCACGTTCTTGATTTCACTCAGCTTGTACGTGTACTTCCACCCTTGCGAGATGTTCTCGGTGACGGGATAGTTCATGCGCACGTCGCCGCCCGCGGTCCGGGAGTCGAAGGAGCTCTCGTCCTGACGGTCGATCTCGATGAGGAAGAGGTCGAAGCCGGCCGCGATTTCCCGATCGAGGAAATAGGGCTCGGTGAAGGCGATGTCGATCTGCTGCTGCTTCTGTCCCAGCATCAACGAGGCCTTCAGATCCTGGCCGCGGCCCAAAAGGTTGCGCTCACGAATGCTGAGATCGCCGAGGAAACCGCTGCCGGTCGAGAAGCCTGCCCCGATTGACAGCGCGCCGGTGGGTTTCTCCTCGACCGCAACCTTGATGATGGCTTTATCGGGCGCACTGCCTGGCGACTCTTCGACAATCACCTTCTGGAAGAAGTCGAGATCCTGGATGCGCTGGCGCGAGCGCCGCAGTTTGGCCGTGTTATAGGCATCGCCTTCGATCAGGCGGAATTCACGGCGGATGACCCGATCCAGGGTCCGCACGTTGCCGGTAATGTCGATCCGCTCGACAAACACCCGCCTGCCTTCCTCAATGGCGAACGTGACGTTGACGGTGCGTTTTTCGCGGTCGCGATCGAGCCGCGGCTGCACTTCGACAAAGGCGAAGCCGCGGTCGCCGGCCGAGCGACCCAAGGCGTCGATCGCTTTCTCGACCTTGTCGGCGTTGTACCAGTCGCCCTCGCTGAAACCGATGACGCCGCGCACATCGGCGGGATCCAGTCCCTTCAGCGCGCTTGTCACCGCGATGTTGCCAAAGTGGTAGCGCTCGCCTTCCTCGATCGTGAACGTGATCAGAAAGTCCTTGCGGTCAGGCGTCAGTTCAGCGACCGCAGACAGCACGCGAAAGTCGGCGAACCCCTCGTTCAAGTAGAACCGGCGCAACAACTCGCGATCGAGCGACAGGCGGTCGGGGTCGTAGGTGTCCTCGGTGCTGAAGAACCGCCACCACCGCGACTGCTTGGTGCGAATGACTTCGCGCAGTGTGCCGTCGCTGAATTCCTTGTTGCCGATGAAGCGGATCGTCTGCACGTAGGTCGCCTCGCCCTCGGCGATCTCGAACACAACGTCAACCCGGTTCTGCGGCAATTCAATCAGCTTCGGTTCGACCGTTGCCGCGAAGCGGCCGCTGCGCCGGTAAAGGGTGAGGATCCGCTGGACGTCGCTTTGAACCCGCGCCTGCGTGTACACGCCGAGCGGCTTGAGGCTCACTTCAGCCGCCAGCGTTTCGTCCGATAGCTTGTCGTTGCCTTCGAAGGCAACCCGGTTGACGGTCGGGTTCTCGACCACCGAAACGACAAGGCTTGACCCCTGACGCTGGATCGAGACATCGGCGAAGCGTCCGGTCGCGAACAGATTCTTCAGCGAACGATCGATCCGGTCGGCGTCAAAAGGGTCGCCTTCCTGCAACAACAGATAGGTCCGCACGCTGTCGGGGCTGCTGCGCTGCAAGCCGTTGATGACGACTTCTTTGATCCGGACCTGTTCTTCCGCGGCAGAGAGTGGCGCAACAGCGCCAGCCGCGACCAGCCCGAATAACACCAGGAGCACCAGGATTGCACGTCGCATCGATCACCCTGGGAGCGCGCACGCCCCCCTCCCTTACCCCCAAAACCCGCTATGATTGTTCTATTCGACGAAACCGAACACGTTGAGAGACAACAGATCGTTCCAGGTCGCAAAGATCATCAGCAGCAAGACAAAGATCAGTCCAAAGCGGAAGCCGTACTCCTGCACCCGCTTGTCGACCGGCCTGCCGCGGATTGCCTCGACCGCGTAGAACGCCAGATGGCCACCGTCCAGCATGGGGATCGGCAGGAAGTTGATCAGGCCGAGGTTGATGGAGAGTGCGGCCATGAAGAAGACCAGGTTGACGACGCCGTTCTCGGCCATCTGACCGGACAGCTGGGCAATCCGCAGCGGCCCGCCCAGTTCATCGGCGCCGCGGGCGCCGCTCACGATCTGCCACAGCGCCTGCAGGATCTGGACGGTGAGCCCATAACAGCGTTCCGCGGCCGCCCAGGCGGCGGCGAGCGGCGGCAGCCGTTCATATCCCACCTGCGCCAGATCGGCCCGGATGCCGAGCACGCCGGTTTCCCGCCCGGCCGAATCGGGATCGGTCGAGACCGAGCGCGTTGGTGTCGCCGTTACCACCACCTCGTGGCCGTCCCGGGACAGCGTGAAGGCGAGTGCAGTGCCCGGCTGATCGCGAACGATGGAGCGCACATCGTCGAACCATGTCACCGCCTGGCCGTCGATGCTGACGATGAGGTCGCCTTGGCGCATGCCGGCCGCTGCAGCGGCGCTGTCGTCCTGCACCCCGCCAACCGCCGCCAGCGGCCGCGGCGCACCGACGATGCCGAACAGGCCACCCAGCAGAAGGAGCGCAAACGCGAAATTGGCGAGCGGCCCGGCAGCGACGATTGCCGCCCGCTGCCCGCACGTCTTGTGCTGGAACGAGAGTTTCTGCTCATGGAGCGAGAGCGGCGCGGCAGGCGTCTCGCCAGCCAGGTCGGCCTCGCCGAACATCTTGACATAGCCGCCCAGCGGAACGGCGCTGAATTTCCAGCGCGTCTCGAAGCGGTCGGTAAAGCCGAACAGTTCCGGACCAAACCCGATCGAGAAAACCTCGACCCGCACACCGTAGCGCCGGGCGATGGCGTAATGCCCAAGCTCGTGCACAAAGACGAGCGCGGAGAGAACGAGAACGAACGGAACGACGTAATCGACGGCGTAATCGAGGATGACCATTCGCTGCTTCTTCTCGTCCCGTTACGACACGTGTGTTGTTCTTGCGTGGCAACGCTGGGTCGCGTCGCTCGCGTAAGTGCGCGCCTCGGCGTCGACCGCGATGACATCCGCCAAGGTGGTGACGCCGCGGCTGGTGACCCGCCGCAAGGTTTCCTCGACAATGCGCGCGATATCGAGGAAGCCGATCCGGCCAGCGAGGAAACTGTGCACGCCCACTTCGTTGGCCGCGTTGAGGATGGCGGGCGCAGCGCCGCCGGCGGCCAGCGCTTCGCGCGCCAGGCGGAGGGCGGGAAAACGCGTCTCATCCGGTGCTTCGAAGGTGAGTGTCGCGATCGTGGCCAGATCCAGCCGCGCCGCCGGCGTTGGCATCCGCGTCGGCCAGGCAAGCGCACAGGCAATTGGCGTCCGCATGTCGGGACAGCCGAGCTGTGCCAACAGCGAGCCGTCGCAGTACGCGACCAGACCATGAATGATCGATTGCGGATGGACGACGATCTCGATCTGTTCCGCTCGGATCGGGAACAGATGAAAGGCCTCGATCATCTCGAGCCCCTTGTTCATCATCGTCGCCGAATCGACCGAGATCTTTGCCCCCATCGACCAGTTCGGGTGGGCAACGGCTTGTTCCGGCGTCACGGCGACCAGCTGTTCGCTCGAATAGGTACGGAACGGCCCGCCCGAAGCGGTGAGGATGACCCGTTCAACCTTCTCGGCGTTGTCGGCCTCAAAGACCTGAAAGATCGCGCTGTGCTCGGAATCGACCGGAATCAGCGTGCCGTTGCAGCGCGCGATTTCCGCCGTCAGCAGTTCGCCCGCGCAGACCAGGCACTCCTTGTTGGCAAGCCCGATGATCGCGCCGCGCCGCACCGCCGCCAGCGTCGGTTCGAGCCCGGCGGCACCAACGATCGAGGCCATGACGCACTCTGCCGGCCGCAGCGCCGCTTCGATCAACGCGACCCGCCCCGCAGCGGCTTCGATGCCGGTTCCCGCGAGAGCCGCCTTCAGCTCCGGGTAGGCTTGCTCATCGGCAACCACCGCAAGGCGGGCCCGCACCTGACGGGCTTGCTGCGCCAGGAGCGCGGCGTTGCGGTTGCCGGTCAGGGCCTCGACCACAAACCGGTCGGGCTCTTGCGCGATCAGATCGATCGTGTTGCAGCCAACCGAGCCGGTGGCCCCCAGAATGGTGACGCTCCGCGGCTGTGCCACCGCCCTTTGCGCCGTTGCCACGACGTTCATGTCCTCAGCCTCCCCTGCCCATGACCACGAACAGGGCCGTTACCACGCTTGCCGTGATCAGCGAGTCGACACGGTCGAGCAGGCCGCCGTGCCCAGGGATCAATTTCCCAGTATCTTTAACCCCGAACCTGCGCTTAATCCAGGATTCGAGAAGGTCGCCCGCCTGGCCGACCAGACTGATGCCGCCGCTGGCGAAAATGGCGCCGGGACCGGCCATCAACTCCAGCTCGACGAGCAAAAGCGAACCGCACACGATCGCAACCCCAAGACCGCCGAAAAAGCCGCTCCATGTCTTGTTGGGGCTGATTCGGGGCGCGAGCTTCGGCCCGCCAACGAGACGACCGATCGTGTACGCTCCGATATCGGTCGTCCAGATGACGACGAACAGCCACAAGATGATCGAGGGGCCGGCTGCAAGCGTCGTGTGCAGCCACACCAGCGCCACGCATGGCAGCCCGAGATACACCACACCGGCCGCAACCCACACGTTGCGGCCCGAGGCGAGAAACAGCGACACCGCAGCAACGACGATCACCGCGATGGCGCCCCCCCCCTCGCAGACCAAAGCGGCGACGATGGCAACAATGAAGCTCGCCGCGATCGCAAACGCGAGCGCCAGCGGCCGATCGCTCACGCACAGCCGCACCCACTCGAAGGCGAGGATGACGGCGCCTAAGCCGACCATGACCGCAAAGATTGATGAGCCTGCATAAAGGCAGGCAAGGGCAAGGGGCGCCAGAACAACCGCGGCGACGATCCGCGGCAGTGGCAAGCGAGCACGCCAATCAGGCTCAGCCACTCGCCGCGCCGTAACGGCGTTCGCGGCCGTGGTACTCGCGGACGGCTTGCTCGAAGTCCTGCCGCGTAAAGTCAGGCCACAGCGTGTCGATGAACACCAGTTCGGCGTAGGCGCACTGCCATAGCAGGAAGTTGCTGATGCGCTTTTCGCCGCTGGTCCGGATCAGGAGATCGGGATCGGGGATGCCGCAGGTCTCGAGGTGGCCGGCGATCATCGTCTCATCGATCTCGTGGGGCCGGATTTCGCCAGCGGCAACCCGCTCGGCAACCCGCCGCGCCGCCGACGTGATCTCGCTGCGGCCGCCGTAGCTCAAGGCAATTACGAGCGTGAGACGCCGGCCGGCTGCGGTCGCCCGCTCACCCTTTTCGATCAGGGCGCCAATGTCGGGGTGCAGCCGGGCGCGATCGCCGATCACCTGCAGGCGGACATTGCGCTCATTCAAGTAAGCGATCTCGTTGCTGAGGTAGTAGCGGAGGAGGCCCATCAGGTCCCTGACCTCGGCCTCCGGCCGCTTCCAGTTCTCAGACGAGAACCCGAACAGGGTCAGGTAGGAGATACCCAGGCGCAACGCGCTTTCAATGGCGGTTCGTACCGCCTCGGCGCCGCGCTTGTGGCCGGCGATGCGGCGAAGGCCCCGGCCCAACGCCCAGCGGCCGTTGCCGTCCATAATGATGGCGACATGTGCCGGCGGCGGCGGCGGCGGTGCCGTGAGCGGGAACACGCCCATCGCGTCAGACCTGCATGATTTCCTTTTGTTTTTGCTCAAGCATGGTGTCGATCTTCTTGATGAAGGTATCGGTCATCGTCTGCACCTGCTTGCCGTAGTCGCGATGCTCATCCTCGGAGAGCTGATGCTCTTTCTCAGCCCGCTTGAGTTCCTCCATGCCGTGCCGGCGCACGTTGCGGATCGCCACTCGGGCTTCCTCCGCATACCGGTGGGCGACCTTGGTCAGCTCCTGGCGGCGTTCCTGGGTCAGCGCGGGGATCGGGATCCGCAGCACCTGGCCCTCGGTCACCGGGTTGAGGCCGAGACCCGCCTCCTGGATGGCCTTCTCGACCGCCTTGGCCAGTGCCCGGTCCCAGACCTGCACCGTCAACAGGCGCGGCTCCGGCGCGCTGATCGTCGCAACCTGGGTGAGCGGCATCTGCGCGCCGTAGGCATCGACGACCACCGGCTCAAGGAAGCTCACCGAGGCGCGGCCGGTGCGCAAGCCCGCCAGCTCCCGCTGCAGCACATCGGTCGTCCCCTGCATCCTTTTGTTCAGGTCTTGCTTGAGCGTTTGCAGAATCGTCTCAACCACGACAGCCGCCTCCGTCATCGATCAGGGTGAATCGTCCGCTTCCCCCGATCACGGCTGCGAACGCACCAGGCTGGTGTATCGAGAATACCAAAATCGGCAAGCGGTTGTCGCGTGCAAGTGCAATTGCCGCGGTGTCCATCACGCGTAGGTCCTGCGCCAGAACCTCGCCGAAGGTGAGCCTATCGTAGCGGCGCGCGCCGGCGTCGCGTTTGGGATCGGCCGAATACACGCCATCGACCTGGGTTCCCTTGAGCACGGCGTCGCATCCCATTTCGACCGCGCGCAGGGCCGCAGCGGTGTCCGTGGTGAAGAACGGATTGCCGGTGCCCGCAGCAAAGATGACGACGTGTCCCTGCTCCAGGTGCCGGATCGCCAGGTCACGCCGGTACGGCTCGCAGATCGGCGCCATCGGAATGGCGGACTGGACCCGCGCCGGCACGCCTTGGCGCTCGATCACGCTTTGCAGGGTGAGTGCGTTCATCACCGTCGCCAGCATGCCGATGTAATCGGCATTGGCCCGCTCGACACCCGAAGCGGCGATCTCCGCACCGCGAAAGATGTTGCCGCCGCCAACGACGAGGCTCACCTGCACGCCCATCGCGTGCACCTGGGCGATGTCGGCGCAGATCCGCTCGACGGTCGCGACATCGAAACCGAATGCCCCCTCCCCCATCAACGCCTCCCCCGAAAGCTTGAGGAGGACGCGCCGGTACGGGGCCTTCGCCGGCGAAGAAGCGGCCGCTGTTTCGCTCATCGGTCTGCTACGGCTCAGGCTGCCGGATCCGCAGTGTCCGCCTGGGCCTTGGTCGTTTCGCCCAGGGCAAACCGGACGAAGCCGGTGACCGAAATCGGCGCGCCCGCGTCCTTCCCCACCTGATCGACGACGGCACTGACCTTCCGATCGGCGTCGAGCACGAACGGCTGCTCCAGAAGGCACACCTCCTGGTAGAACTTGTTCAGCCGGCCGCCGACGATCTTCTCCAGCACCGGGCCGGTCTTGCCCGATGCCTGCGCCTGTTCGGCAATGACCCGCTTTTCGCGATCGAGAACATCCGCCGGTACACCCTCGCGCGACACCGCGATCGGGTTCGATGCCGCCACGTGCATCGCCAGTTGCTTCGCCAATTGTGCCACCTGCGGATTGCCGGTGCCCCCCTCGACGGCAACCAGCACGCCGATGCGGCCCAAGCCTTCGCCTTGCGCCGCGTGGACATAGGCGCCGATCAAGCCATCTTGGACCGCAAGCGCGGCGGTCCGGCGCAGCGCCATGTTCTCGCCAACGGTCGCGATCAGGTGCGTCAGGCGCTCACCGACAGTCTGGCCTGCCTCCGGATAAGGAACCCGGGACAGCGCCTCGATGTCGCCGCCGGTCTCAAGCGCAAGCTTCGCGACGCCGCGGACGAACTCCTGAAAGACCGCATTGCGGGCCACGAAGTCGGTCTCCGAGTTGACCTCAACCACGGCAGCGCGGCTGCCTTCAACACATAAGCCGATCAGGCCGTCTGCCGTCGCGCGGCCGGACTTCTTCGCGGCAGCGGCAAGGCCGTGCGTACGCAGCCAGTCGATCGCGCTTTCGAGGTCGCCTGCCGTCTCCTTCAGGGCGCGCTTGCAATCCATCATGCCGGCGCCGCTGCGCTCGCGCAGGGTCTTGACCAGCGCAGCCGAAATTTCACCCATGCTTGATCCTCATTTGCCTTGAATGACGCCTGGACAGGCCGCGCCGGCGCCGCGCACAAGCCGTGTTAACGCGCCTCTCGCCGCCGCAAGCCGAAGTCCAGCCCCTGATCTCGCTTGCCTCTGCCCACGAATGCCGAACGGCCGCGGGCGGGCCAATGCACTCTAGTGGATGGTTGCTTCCCCACTCGCCTGGATGCCTGGCGTCACGTCATCGCTCTCGACGGCATCGACCGCGGGGTCGCCGCCGTCACCCGTCTGGTCAGGATCCGCCTCGTCAGCAGCGACCGACTCCAAAATCTCTTCCGCCGCGCCGACATCGACGCCAGACGCCACCATTTCCTGCTGCAGCCCGTCCAGGACCGCCTCGACAACGAGGTCGCAATAGAGATGAATCGCCCGGATGGCGTCATCATTACCCGGGATCGGAAAGTCGACGCCTTTGGGATCGCTGTTGGAATCGAGCACGGCGACCACCGGGATGTGGAGCTTGTTCGCTTCCGCAATCGCAATCGATTCCTTGTTGGTGTCGATCACGAACAGAACGTCGGGAAGCCCTCCCATTTCCTTGATGCCGCCCAAGGCCCGCTCCAGGCGGTCGCGCTCACGCGTCAGTCGCAGCGTCTCTTTCTTGGTCAGCCCTTCGACGTTGCCCTGCAGGCGGTTGTCGAGATCGCGTAAGCGCTTGATCGCGTTCGAGATCGTGCGCCAGTTCGTCATCATGCCGCCGAGCCAGCGATGATTGACGTAATACTGCCCGCAGCGTTTGGCGGCTTCCGCAATCACTTCGCTCGCCTGGCGCTTGGTGCCAACCAGCAGCACGCGGCCGCCCTGGGCGACGACGTCGCGCACCGCCAACAGCGCCTGATGCAAGAGCGGCGATGTCTGCTCCAGATCGATGATGTGCGTGCCGTTGCGCACCCCGAAGAGGAACGGTGCCATCTTCGGGTTCCAGCGCCGGGTGCTGTGGCCGAAGTGCACGCCGGCTTCGAGCAACTGTCGTAAAGAATACGTCGGGAAGGTCATGTCGACTGTCGATCCTGTTTTCCGGTTGTCCCTCCGCGGGCTGGTCCGGAAGTTCCGGACACCGGCAGGGCAGCAAGGCCGTCACAACAGCCAGCCGCCAACCCGCGTGCGTATTTGCGGCTCCTCGCGAAGCCGCCATTGAAATAGTGAGGTTGGCTGTCCGATGCAAGAAACAAGAGAACCCCCAGCAGTTCCCTCCCGCGAGATCTGCCGCGCCGCTCTACCCACCAAGTCCGATAAACAGTGCCAGGGAACGGCCGAGACGAAGCATCATCTCATCATCAAGGCGACCGCGAGGCTCGCTCAGGCGTTCTCGCCGCAACGCGACCATCTTGTCGACCATGATCTGAGAGGGTTCCTTAAGGCCGTTGTCGGCGGAGGGCGCGACCGTCAGACGAAAAAGCGGTGCATCGACAAGTGCACTGCTGATCAGGCAAACAACGATGCTGGCGTGCGTGTCATTGAACAGGTCCGATTGGATCACGACGGCCGGACGGCGCTTGCCATAGTCACCGGGGGCCGTGACCAGAACGATGTCACCCCGCTTCACGACGGATCGTCGTCAAGGTCGGCAAGTCTCTCGATAACGTCGAGCGCCTCACGCTCGCCCGCATGCATGCTGGCGCGGCGCGATTGGCGGCGCGCCTCCTCAACGAGGTCGGCTGCGCGGACATCTGGCACCCAGATTTGCACTGGCCGCAGGCCAGCGGCGCGCAGCCGGCTCCGGTAGGTTCGCATCTTCTCCGCAGGGCTCTTCGGCGAGCGTTGCACGCTGGGCACTCCGATCAAAGTCACATGTTACGACCGGGCCGCCGCCTAAGCAATCACGGCCAAGCACCCATAATCGCGGTCGTCACACCTCCTGCACATCCTCCACGCCCGGAAGCGCCTTCAAGCGTAGCGGCAGGGCCGGATCGAGCGTGAAGGTGTCGGCGAGTGCAATCTCGACCTCGGTGTCGGCTTCGAGCCCGTAGACCAGGCGCACGCGCGATCGCCCGCGCGCCTGTTCATCGAGGATGCGGCGGATGCCTGCGAGCGGCGCTGCCGAACTCACCGTGATCTCGACCGTCGCCGGCAAGCGCAAGATGACGGCATCGAGCGGGTCGATCGACTGTGCGATGCCGCGCACGACGTCGCCTTCCTGTTGCACATTGGCCTTGATCAGGAGCGACTTGCCAACCTCAAGCGCGTCGCGGCAGGTGGCGAGCAGGTCGGCAAAAACGGTGACCTCGAATACGCCGGTGGCATCGGACAGCTGCACAAAGGCGTAGCGCGTACCCTTGCCCGACGTTCGCTCGGTCTTGCCGACAACCGTACCCGCCAGCATCAGCGTGCCCTGGCGGCGCTGGCCGAGCAGCACGGCGAACGGGACCACCTGCAGCCGCTTCAGGCGCGGACCATAGGCGTCCAAGGGGTGCGCCGACAGATAGAAGCCGACCGCCTCCAGTTCCTGGCGCAGCCGCTCCATCGGCGGCCAGTCCTCGACCTCGGGGAGCGAGAGCGACAGCACTCCGGCGGCCGCATCGCTGCCGAACAGCCCCATCTGCCGGCTGGCACGGGCGTCGGCCGCGGTGCCGGCGGCGCGCATCAGCACGTCGGCCGCTTCGAACAGACGCCTGCGGTTCGGATCCAGGCCGTCAAAGGCACCGGCGCGCACGAGGTTCTCCAGTTGCCGCTTGTTCAGGTGGCGGTCGTGGACGCGGGCAACGAAGTCATCGATGGAGCGGAACCGCCCCCCCTTTGCGCGCGCCTCGACGATGGCGGCAATCGTCCCCTGGCCGACGTTCTTGACCGCCGCCAAGCCGTAGCGAACGGCCCCCGGAACGGTGTCGGCAGCCTTTGCCGCCATCTCGACGGTGAAATCAGCTTCCGAGGCGTTGATGTCCGGCGGCAAGAGCGCGATGCCGTGCCGGTTCAGCTCCTGGCGGTAGATGTTGAGCTTGTCGCTGTTGCCGAGATCGAGCGTCATCGAAGCGGCGAAGAACTCAAGCGGATAGTTCGCCTTCAGGTACGCGGTCTGGTACGCGATCAGCGCATAGGCCGCCGCGTGCGACTTATTGAAGCCATAGCCGGCGAACTTGGCCACCAGCTCGAAGATGTGGCTCGCCTTGCCCTCGCTCACGCCCTTGGCCTTGGCGCCGTTGACGAAGGTTTCGCGCTGGCGGTCCATCTCCTCTTGGTTTTTCTTGCCCATCGCCCGGCGCAACAGATCGGCGCTGCCGAGCGAATAGCCGGACAGCACTTGCGCAATCTGCATCACCTGTTCCTGGTAGATGATGATGCCGTGCGTCTCCTTGAGCGAGCCGATCAGCGTTTCGTGCAGGTACTCGGGCTTCTCGTCACCGTGCTTGCGGCGGATGTAGCTCGGGATGTTGTCCATCGGGCCGGGCCGGTAAAGCGCCACGACGGCGATGATGTCCTCCAGCGTATCCGGGCGCAGCTTGCGCAGGACATCGCGCATGCCGGAACTTTCCAGCTGGAACACGCCCACCGTTTCGCCGCGCCCCAGCATCTCGAAGGTCGCCCGGTCAGCAAGCGGCAGTGCGTCGAGCGCGATATCGATGCCGCGGCTGCGGCGGATCAGCTCGACTGCCTTGGCGAGCACGGTCAGCGTCTTCAAGCCCAGGAAGTCGAACTTGACCAGCCCTGCGGCCTCGACCCACTTCATGTTGAAGCCGGTCACCAGCATCTCCGAGCGCGGATCACGGTAGACCGGGATCAGCTCCTTCAAGGGCCGGACGCCAATGACGATACCGGCCGCATGGGTCGATGCGTGCCGGTTCAGCCCTTCGAGCCGCCTGGCGATGTCGATCAGCCGCTTGACCGTTTCGTCGTCATCCGCCATCGCCTGCAGCTTTGGCTCGGCCGCGATCGCTTCTCCAAGCGTTACCGGATGGGCCGGATTGTTCGGCACCAGCTTGCAGATCTTGTCGACGTAGCCGTACGGCATCCCGAGCACGCGGCCGACGTCGCGCAGCACTGCGCGTGCTTGCAGCTTACCGAAGGTGATGATCTGCGCTACCCGGTCGCGGCCGTAGGTTTCCTGAACGTGGGCGATGACCTCGTCGCGCCGGTCCTGGCAGAAGTCGATGTCGAAATCCGGCATCGACACCCGTTCCGGATTGAGAAAGCGCTCGAACAGGAGCCCGAAGCGGATCGGGTCGAGATCGGTAATGCCAAGCGCCCAGGCGACCAGTGAGCCGGCGCCCGAGCCGCGGCCGGGGCCGACCGGAATGCCGTGCGCCTTGGACCAGCCAATGAACTCCGAAACGATCAGGAAGTAGCCGGCAAAGCCCATCTGGCAGATGACATCGAGCTCGAACGCGAGGCGCCGCAGGTAGGGATCCTCCCGCACATCGGCCTCGCCGTCGCTGCCGCCCGCGGCCACGGCGGTTGCGAGCCGGCGCGCCAGCCCTTCAGCCGCAATCTCGCGCAGCCGCGCTTCCTCCGAACCACCTGGGCCGCAATCGAAGGCCGGCAGCATCGGCTTGACGCTCTCAAGCGTAAACGCGCAGCGCCTGGCGATCAGGAGCGTGTTGGCGACCGCGTCCGGCAGATCGGAGAACAGATCGCGCATCTCAGAAGCGCTCTTGAAGAAGTGCTCGGGCGTCAACCGCCGCCGCTCAAGCTCCGCCATCGCCACGCCGCCAGCGATGCACAACAGCGCGTCGTGCGCCTCGTACATGTCGGCTTCGGGGAAGAACACCTCGTTGGTGGCGACGATCGGCAGTCCGTGCCGTTCAGCGAGTTCGAGAAACGCGGCTTCAGTGGCGGCTTCGATTTCGAGGCCGTGGCGCATGATCTCGACATAGAGCCGATCCGGGAAGGCCGCCTTCAGCCGGACGAGCGCCGCTTCGGCCGCAGCCGCGCGATCCTCCCACAGGAGCTGGCCGATCGGTCCCTTTGGCCCGCCGGTCAGCACGATCAGCCCTTCGTTGGCTTCGAGCAGCGTTTCGAAGGCGATCTGCGGCGGCGTATGCGCATCGGTCTCCTGATAGAGCGCGTCGATCAGCGTCAAGAGCGAGCGATAGCCCTGTTCGTTCTGCACCAGTACGACGATCGGCGCCGGTTCACGCCGGGCGTGGTCGTGGCCGGTCAGGCCGCGTCCTTCGGCGTCTGGGCGGGTGATGTTGAGCTGGCAGCCGAGGATCGGCTGGATGCCGTGCTCTGTCATCGCGCTTGCGAACTCAAGGCCGCCGAAGATGTTGTTGGTGTCCGTCATCGCCACGGCCGGCATGCCGTGTGTTCGGCAGAGCTGGCCCAGCCCCTTGATGCGGATCGCCCCTTCTGAGAGCGAATAGCTGGTGTGCAGGCGCAGGTGTACGAAGCCGGCTGCGATCGTCTCCTGCGGTGCCGCGCCCTTCGCCTTAGCCATCGCTGCCGTTCCCGCTCACCCGCGTTCAGGGTCCGACGCAAAGAGACCCGTTCGAAACGACTATCCTATAACGCATCGTCGTGGCCGCCTTAAAGCCGGTGATCCATGGCTGGCGTGCCTTCGAACGTGGATGCGGCGGTCTTTCGCCCGCGCATGACGGCAGCGGTGTGAGAGAGGAAGTAACCGCCCAACACGCTCTCCTTTCCCGTCATGGCCGGCGCAGGCCGGCCATCAAGTCGTCGTGCCGTCCCATGGCGTTGATCCGCGGAACAAGTCCGCGGATGACGGTAAAGGGGAACACGTCCGCGCATGACGGTAGGAAGAGTGTGAGCAACCGGCGACATAGTTGACACTATGGACCGGAGACATGGTTGACAGTC
>JARSSM010000007.1 GCA_029624735.1 Defluviicoccus sp.
ACGTGTCAACCATCTACCCGGTCTAATCTGTCCACTATCTATCCGGTTCGGACCTGGTTGGCGCCGCTCCCCTACCCCCCTCCCATCTCGCATCCCAGCCGGCCGGCCAGGTCCTGGATGAATTGCCAGGCGACGCGGCCGGAGCGGGCGCCGCGCGCCTGCGCCCAGGCGATCGCTTCCGTGGCCACAACGTCGTCTGCGACCGGCAAGCGGTAATGGCGGACATAGGCGTGCACGATCGCGAGGTAGGTCGCCTGATCGAAGCTGTGGAAGCCGAGCCAGAGGCCGAAGCGGTCGGAGAGCGAGATCTTCTCCTCGATCGCCTCGCCGCGGTTGACCGCCGTCGCCCGCTCGTTGTCGATCATCTCGCGCGGCATCAGGTGGCGGCGATTGGACGTCGCGTAGAAGACGACATTCTCCGGCCGGCCCTCGATGCCGCCTTCGAGCACCGCCTTTAGCGACTTGTATGAGGCATCGCGGCCGTCGAACGACAGATCGTCGCAGAACAACAGGCAGCGGCGCGGGCTCGCCTTAAGCCGCAGCAGCAGTTCGGGCAGCGAGGCGATGTCCTCGCGGTGGATCTCGACCAGCGCCAGCGCGCCCGGCCGCTCGGTATTGATGTGGCCATGGATGGCC
Source organism: Defluviicoccus sp. (assembly GCA_029624735.1). Classification (GTDB taxonomy): domain Bacteria; phylum Pseudomonadota; class Alphaproteobacteria; order Rhodospirillales; family Defluviicoccaceae; genus Defluviicoccus. The sequence goes on from JARSSM010000007.1 coordinate 637, forward strand.
TTCACCAGCGAGCTCTTGCCGGTGCCGCGCGCCCCCCACAGGAGCGCGTTGTTGGCGGGCAGGCCGGCCGCGAAGCGCTCGGTGTTGGCGAGCAGGGTCGCGGCCTGCTGCCCGATCCCCTTGAGGAGGCCCAAGTCCAGCCGGTTGACGCTCGCCACCGCGCGCAGGCCGGACGCGCCTGCGCTCCAGATGAAGGCGTCGCCGTCGTCAAGGCTGGCGCCTGGCGGCAGCGCCGGTGCCAGCCGGTCGAGCGCCTCGGCCAAACGGCGCAGGAGGGGGGCAAGATCGGTCGTGTCCATGCACTTCTGACTCCACAATCACGGGTCTGCTCGCAGCGGACAGGCGCCGCCGCCGCCCTCGGGCGGCACCGGACGGGTCCGCCTTATGGGTTGCAAGCGTCACCGCGGCGGTTATAGTCCGCCCTCGACGCAAGTGACGCCCCTTTTCAAGGAGACTTCGATGTTTGTTTCGCCGGCCTTCGCGCAGGCAGGCACGGGAGCCGCCGGACCGGGTGCCCTTGAAGCTTTCTTGCCGATCATCCTCATCTTCGTCGTCTTCTACTTCCTGCTGATCCGGCCGCAGCAGAAGAAAATGAAACAACACAAGGAGATGCTGGGCTCGATCCGGCGCGGCGACAAGATCGTCACCGGCGGCGGCATCGTCGGCACCGTGACCAAGGTGATCGACGACAACGAGGTGCAGTTGGAGATTGCGGAGGGCGTGCGCGTGCGGGTGCAGCGGCACCTGATTTCGAGTGTCCTCGCGAAGGTCGAGCCGGGCACGCCGGCAAAGACCGAGCCTCAGGATTCGGCCGCGCCGGCGGCGGAACCGGCCGAGCAAGAAGGCATCGGCGGCAAGCTGAAGAAGATGCTGGGCGGCAAGTCGACTTAAGGGCGGTCGAAGCCAGGCCACGCCAATGGTTCGCTACCCTCGCTGGAAAATCGTTCTCATCGCCGCCATCGTTATTCTCGGGACGGCGCTGGCGGCGGTTAACCTCATCTCGACGGAACGGCTGCAAACGCTGCCCGCCTGGATCGGCGACCGCCAGGTCAACCTCGGTCTCGATCTGCGCGGCGGATCGCACATCTTGTTGCAGGTCGATACCGCTGCCCTGATCCGCGAGCGGATGGACAGCGTGGTTGACGCGGCCCGCGATGCCCTGCGCGGTGCGCGCATCCCCTACGAGGGCTTGGGCGCCGGCGCCGCCGAGGCTGCCGTGACCATCCGCGATGGAGCCCGCGTTGAGGAAGCGCGCCGGCTGATCGCCGAGAGCGACCGCGATCTCCTGGTGAACGTCGGCGATGGCGGGCGGATTACGCTGCGGCTGTCCGAGGAGGGGATGCGGCAGCGCCAGGCGGCGGCGGTCGAGCAGTCGATCGAGATCATCCGCCGCCGGATCGACGCCACCGGCGTGCGCGAACCCTCGATCCAGCGCCAGGGCAGCGACCGGGTGCTGGTCCAGTTGCCCGGTGTCGATGATCCTGAACGGATCAAGACGCTGATCGGCAAGACCGCGAAAATGACCTTTCATCTCGTCGATGACCAGGGCGCCAGCGGCGGCCAGGCATCGGTCGGGACCACACTGCTGCCGATGCGCGAAGCACGCGGCAGCGACGGCCAACGGCGCATCGCCGTCCGCAAGCGGGTCGTCGTCAGCGGCGAAAATCTGGTGGATGCGCAGCCGACGTTCCAGCAGGGCGAACCGGTCGTCTCATTCCGCTTCGACACCGCCGGCGGCAAGCGGTTCGGCGACGTCACGACCCAGAGCGTCGGCAAGCTGCTGGCGATCGTGCTCGACGGCGAGGTGATCAGCGCGCCGCGCATCCGCGAGCCCATCCTTGGCGGCAGCGGCATCATCACCGGCAGTTTCAGCGTTGCCGAAGCGCGCGACCTGGCACTGCTGTTGCGCGCGGGCGCGCTGCCGGCCCCCCTTTCCATCCTTGAGGAACGGACGGTCGGCCCGGCGCTGGGCGCCGATTCGATCGCTGCCGGCAAGGTCGCGAGCGTCGTCGGCCTGATCCTGGTCGCGGTGTTCATGATTGCCGCCTACGGCCTGTTCGGGCTGTTCGCGGTGGCGGCGCTGATCATGAACATGGTCCTGATCATCGCCGCGCTGTCGCTCCTGCAGGCAACGCTGACCCTGCCCGGCATCGCCGGCATCGTCTTGACGATCGGCATGGCGGTCGACGCCAACGTCCTCATTTTCGAGCACATTCGCGAGGAGTCGGCCCTCGGCAAACCGATCATCTCCTCGATCGAGGCAGGCTTCGAGCGTGCATTCACGACGATCGTCGACTCCAACCTGACGACGCTGTTTGCCGGCTTGCTGTTGTACTTCCTCGGTTCCGGCCCGGTCCGCGGCTTCGGCGTCACGCTGTCGATCGGCATCGTCACCTCGATGTTCACGGCGTTGACGGTCACGCACCTGCTCGTGGCCACCTGGCTCAACCGCACCCGCCCCACCCTGCTGCCGATCTGAGCGACCATGTTCCGTGGCATCCGATTCTTTCCCGAAACCCCACGCCTGCCATTTATGGCTTGGCGTTGGGCGTACCTGGTCATTTCGGGCATCTTGATCATCGGCTCGCTGCTGTCGCTCGCGGTGCGCGGCCTCAATTTCGGCATCGACTTTCAAGGCGGCATCCTGCTCGAAGTGCGCATGCCGGGCACGGCCGATCTCGGCAGCATGCGGCAAGCACTGGGCGGCCTCGATCTTGGCGATGTGAGCCTGCAGGAATTCGGCAGCGCCGACACGGTCCTGATCCGGGTTCCGAAGCAGGACGGAAGCGAGGAAGCACAACAGCGCGCGGTCAGTGCCGTGAAGGAGGCCCTGGGTCCTGCGGTGCAATACCGAAGGGTCGAATTCGTCGGCCCGCAGGTAGGCGCTGAACTCCTGCGCGAAGCGCTCTATGCCGTGGCGGCGGCACTCTTCGCCATCATGGTCTATATCTGGTTCCGCTTTGAATGGCAGTTCGGGGTCTGTGGACTGGTGTCCCTCCTCCACGATGTCATTGCGACCGCTGGCATCTTCTCGGTTCTCGACTACGAGTTTAACCTGACGATCGTGGCCGCAATCATGACCATTGCCGGCTATTCCATCAATGATACGGTCGTGGTCTTTGACCGCGTGCGCGAAAACATGCGCAAGTACAAGACGATGCCGATGCCAGCGCTGATCGACCTTTCCGTCAATCAAACCTTGTCGCGCACGATCCTGACCGGCACGACTACACTCTTTACGCTGCTCTCCCTCTATTTTCTTGGTGGCGAAGTCTTGCGCGGCTTCAGCTTCGCCATGATCTGGGGCATCGTCGTCGGCACCTATTCGTCCGTGTGCGTTGCCGTGCCGCTCCTCTTGCTCCTCAAGGTTCGCCACAGCACGCTTGGCGGCGAGAGCACCGCGCAGACAGCGGAACAGCAACAACCGTGAGGTTGAATGGCGGACAGTGAGCCGCGGGCACCGGCCGCAGGCGTCCCGCAGGTCATCCAAAGCTACGGCGGCGGGGGGTTCCGGGTCGCAGGGCAGCGCCACCAAGGCTCGCTCATCCTTCACCCGCGGCGGGCTGAGCCGTGGCCCGTTGCGGCCGGCAGCGACATCAGCCTCGAAAGCTTGAAGGGCTTGCTCGCGCGCGACAACACCGCAGCGATGCTGTTGGTGGGGTGCGGCCCGCGCTTCCTCGCCCCGCCAAGAGACATCGCGGCAGCCGTTCGGGCTTCCGGTGCCGGCCTCGAATGGATGACGACGGCAGCCGCCTGCCGGACGTGGAACCTGCTGCTGGTCGACGAGCGCGCCGTCATCGCCGCTCTGATTGCGGTCGAGTGAACGCGCGAGGGGCGAAAGCGCTTTACCAATCCCCTCGCACGGACCCCACGGCGTGGCGTCAGGACTTGGCTTTGCTCAAGTTCTGGGCGACGAAATCCCAGTTGACGAGGTTATCGAGAAACACCTGGACGTAATCGGGGCGCCGGTTTTGATAGTCGAGGTAGTAGGCATGCTCCCAAACGTCACAGGTCAGGAGTGCGGTCTGACCGTGTGCCAACGGCAGGTCGGCGTTGGCGGTCTTGGTGATCTTGAGCGCGCCATCGGCGACCACGAGCCAGCCCCAGCCGCTGCCGAACTGGGTGACGCAGGCGTTCTTGAACTCTTCCTTGAACTTCTCGAATGAGCCGAAGGCACTGACGAGGGCGCTTGCGACTGCGGCCGACGGTTGGCCACCGCCGCCGGGCTTCATGCAGTTCCAGTAGAACGTGTGATTCCAGACCTGGGCTGCGTTATTGAAGACGCCGGCCTTGCTTGCATCGCCAGCGACGGCCCGGATCACCCCCTCCAGCGACTCGCTCGCAAGCGGCGTATCCTTGGTCAGGTTGTTGAGATTGGTGACGTAGGCGTTGTGATGCTTGCCGTGATGGAAGTCGAGCGTGTTCGCGGAAATGTGCGGCGCGAGCGCATCCTTCGCATACGGCAGCGGCGGCAGTTCGAAAGCCATGCTTCTTCATCCCCATCCAACCGTGGTTGATAGGCGGGAACATATGGCCTCGCCGCCACGATGAAAAGGGACGTTCGCCACCGCCCGCCTGCTGCGGGCGGCAGCAGCGGCCCGTTCAGATCTTGAGGCAACCGCGGATGAGGCCCATGCACAAGCAGACTTGGCGCTGCCACCACGTCAATCCGACGCGGTCGCCGAGCGGGTCGTTGGCGCGGAAGCAGGCGACGAGGCCGCGCGCCCGACACTGAACGACACGGATATGACTGCGCAGGCGCCACGACCGCACGTGGTTCGGCAGCGGTTCGGCCGTATTCAGCAACTGCTCGATCCCGTCAAGAATCCGATCGAGCACGGCTCGGGTCTGTCCTTTTGCCTTCAGCGCCCCCAAATGCTCGTGGGTGATGAACGCATCGGCGAGAAAGCTTTCCGGGATCCAATGGCGATTGTCGTGCAGGGTCGGCTCGCGGAAGTCGCGCAGCTGCTTCAAGATGCCAAGCGCCTCGCACAGCGCGTCGGAGGCCTGCCGGTAGGGACGGCTGTCTTCGCCCATCAGATCGAGCATGTGCCGGCCGATCGGCGCCGCGGCGAACTGGGAGTAGACGAGAAGGTCGCCCCAGCTCCGATTGACGCCGCCTTCGACATCGCGACGCAGCGCCTGCAGGATGTGGCGCACATGGGTATCGGCGACCCCGCTCGTGCGCAGGCTCGCACGCAGCGCCGCACAGATCGCCGCGGCGCCCGGAAGTTCCGGCGGTTCGGCATCATCGCTGGCGATCGCCGAATCGAGCGCCGCCAGAAGGTGCAGGCGGTCCCCGTGGCTGATGAAGGCGTTGTAAGCAATCCCGTGGGCAAGGCGCACAAACCGGCCAAACGCGGTGACATGCGAGCGCAGCCGCGCCGGGAACAGCCACGGCATCAGGGAGAAATCCGGATCGGCTCTGCGTCGCATGGTCGTTCCCCGAGCGGCGCCTCGGGCCGGGTGTGGATCGATGCCTCTGTTTAGTACAGGCAGCCGCAACTCTGAAGCGCCGATCGACGCTGCGGCCGCCTATTGCATCGAACAGGTCCGCTCCTTCGACAAGGAACGGTTCTTGTGTACCCTTTTTGCACCGGCCGAGACGCGCGCGGCCCTGGCGGCACTCTATGCGCTCGATCTGGAGCTGTCCCGGATTCACAGCCGCACGCGCGAGCCGCTTGTGGGCTTCATGCGGGTGCAGTGGTGGCGGGATGCGATCGGGGCGATCTACGCCGGACGCGGACCCGACCATCCGGTGGTGTCGGCGTTGACCACGGCAATCGGTCGCCACAACCTCCCGCACGACGCGTTCGCACCGCTGCTGGCTGCGCGCGAACGGGAAATTGCCAGCGAAGCCGTGCCAGACATCGCGGCACTGATCAGCCACGTGCAGGAAACGACCACTCCCATCGCCACCCTGGCGCTGACGGTACTCACCTGCGACGGCAGCACCGAGCGTCTCGCGGCGTGCGACGTCAGCATCGGTTGGGCGCTCGCAGGCCTCCTGCGGGCGCTGCCTGCGGATGCGCGGGCACAAACGCTTGCATTACCGCAGGCGGTTGCACAGGCCGCCGCACTCACGGACACGGATCCGCTCCGCGCATCGGTGCGCCCGCAGTTGCGCGCGGCCGTCGGTATGGTGGCAGCAACGGCACGCGAGCACTTGGCGGCGGCACGCCGCCGGCGGGCGGAGGTTTCAAAGCAGGCGTTGCCGGTGCTGCTGTGGGCCACGTACGCCCAAGGGCATCTCAATGATCTGAAGCGCGCTGGGCACGATCCCTTCGCCGTTCGGCCGGCCCGAAGGGCGCCCCTGCGCATGATCGCGGCCGCCGCAAACCACGCCCGCGGCCGCTATTGAACCAGCAAACAACCGCTGGCGTTAGGAACTCCTGGCTGGAAGCGCGGAGCGACCGGCCTCAGCCGGTGCGGACGGGTTCTGCCGTCCGGGGCGGCGGGAGCTGCGCGCGGCGGCGAGAAAATGTGCAATTTCGTAGTAGCCCTTGTCGATTGCAAGTTCGAGCGCCGTGAGGCCCCAACGATCCATCGCCTCCAGGTCGGCACCGGCGGCAACGCTGGCCCTGGCCGCGGCGAGGTCGTTACTGTGGACCGCTTCGAACAGCTGCTGGGTCGCCCGGGCGGCGGTTTCGTCGGCGGCGGCGGCCGGTCCAACGACGAATGGGAAGCCGCCCGCCAAGCCTGTACCCATGACAGCAGCGACAACAAGTGCGGCGCTGGCGTACCGCAACCGAGCGCTCCATCCGGAAGAGATGCCCTCGTGCCGGGCGGTGCGTGCGGTTGCCCTCATCACTCGCCGATTCTCCACGATGATCGAAGCCCCAGAGGCGGCGGACGGTATCGCCCAGGACGCACATTGTCCAGGGACGGCCGCGCTTCAGGATGCAAAATTTCGAGCCGCTGCAGCGGTTTCGCCACAACGGCAAGTTGGCCGCGGCAAGCCGTGGCGAGGTATTCCGCCAGGCCATGGAATTCGGCCGTGCGACGTGGTAATCAACAGTGTTCGCGGCGCGTTGCGTACGGACGGCTTGGCGTTCACCGTCGCTTAATGGGGTGTACGCTAAGAATGCTGTCACTTTGCAAGCAATGCCGGCGCGGCATGCTTGCAAGGGCGCAAGCGTAATAGCACAAGCGTGCAGCGTTGCGCCGCGTTCCCGGTCATGGCTTCAAGTGGGTGGTTTACATGCTTCGTCGTGCCACATTCGGCGTTCTCGCCCTTGTCTGCGCCACTGCGATCGCCGCTCCCGCCGGCGCCGCCGCGGTCAAGGCGGCGAAACCCCGCGCTTGTGTTACCAATAGCGAGAAGCTCGCGCTCGACACGCGCGTGCTGCAGACGGAACTGCTTATCGGCGCGCTTAGCTGCGGCCAAGGCGAGCAGTACAACCAGTTCGTGGCGAGCTTTCAGCCGCAGCTGCAGGAACAAGGCAGCCACCTCATCAGCTTGTTCAACCGCATTCACGGCGCCAAGGGAACCGACAAGCTCAACGAGTTCGTGACCAATCTGGCCAACGACGCGTCCAAGCGCAGCCAGAACATCGGCCACGGCTACTGCTATTTTACCTGGGATATCTTTTACGAGGCGTTCGATACGGCGCCGGAGAGCTTTCCCAAGCTGGTTGACAAGCCGTGGATCCCCGTCCGTCACGGCTTCAGTTCCTGCGAGACCAGTTAACCGGCGACAGTTGTCCCGCCAACGATCTGGCCCCGCGACCAGATCGCGAGGTCGGCACGGGCGCGCGCGGCGAGGAGCCGTTTGCGCTCCTTGCCGGCGGGCGCACGCTTCGCGGTGCCTTCGCTCGAAAGCGGCGGGAACAGGCCGAAGTTGACGTTCATCGGCTGAAACACCTCGGCCACGGCATCGGCGACGATGTGCCGCAGAAGGGCACCGAGCGCCGTCGTCGCGGGCGGCGGCAGAATCGCGCGCCCGCTGATGTCCGCAGCCGTGAACAGCCCCGCCAGCAGTCCGATTGCGGCGCTCTCGACATAGCCTTCGCAGCCGGTGATCTGGCCGGCCAGGCGGACCTGCGGCCGGGTCGATAGCCGCAGCGTCGAGTCGAGGACGCGCGAGCTGTTCACGAAGGTATTGCGGTGAATGCCGCCCAAGCGGACGAACTCGGCGTTCGCCAGGCCGGGAATGGTACGGAACAGGCGAACCTGCTCGGCGTGCCGCATCTTGGTCTGGAAGCCGACGATGTTGTAAAGGGTGCCTTGCGCGTTGTCTTGGCGCAACTGCACTACCGCGTGCGGCCGCTGGCCGCCATCATGCGGATTGCGCAAGCCAACCGGCTTCATCGGCCCATACGCGAGCGTGTCGAGGCCGCGCGCCGCCATCACCTCGATCGGCAGGCAGCCCTCGAAATAGGGCGTGTCGCGCTCCCAGTCATGGAACGCAACCGTATCCGCCGCCCGCAGCGCTTCGACGAACGCCTCGTATTGGGGCCGGCTCAAGGGGCAGTTGACGTAGTCCTGGCCCTCACCCTTGTCGTAGCGGGACTGGAACCAGGCGATCGAGAAATCGATGCTGTCGCGGGTGACGATGGGCGCGATCGCATCGAAAAAGGCAAGCGCATCCTCGCCTGTGACGGCTTGCAAGGAGGCTGCAAGCGAAGGCGCGGTCAGCGGCCCGGTGGCGAGGATGACGTGCGGCCACGCAGCGGGCGGCAGTTCGCTCACCTCCTCCCGTTCGAGGGTTAGCAGCTGGTGGTTTAGGAGGGCTTGCTCGATCCGGGTGCTGAACAGCCCCCGGTCGACCGCTAAGGCAGCGCCGGCCGGAACGCGCGACGCATCGGCAGCCTGCAGAACCAGGGAGCCAAGCGTGCGCATTTCCGCGTGCAGGAGGCCGATCGCGCTCGCCTCGGCATCGTCGGAGCGAAAGGAATTGGAGCAGACGAGCTCGGCCAGTTGGCCGGTCTGGTGCGCCGGCGTTGACTTGAGCGGGCGCATCTCGTGCAGGACGACGGGGATCCCCTGCCGCACCAGCTGCCAGGCAGCCTCACTGCCAGCGAGGCCGCCGCCGATGATGTGGACGGCCGTGCCGGGGCAGGGTTCAGGCATCGTCGGGCACCGCCTCAAGCCGTCATGCGCCGGCGCGCACTGCCGAGGGAGAGGGCGAGGTATTGGCCGGTGTGGCTCTCCACCACTTGGGCGACCGCTTCCGGGCTGCCGCAAGTCACCACTCGGCCTCCCTTGTCGCCGCCGTCGGGCCCGAGATCGATGATCCAGTCGGCTGTCTTGATGACTTCAAGGTTGTGCTCGATGACGATGACCGTGTTGCCCTGCTCGACCAGCGCCTGCAGGACTTCCAGCAGGCGGCTGACATCCTCGAAGTGCAGCCCCGTCGTCGGCTCATCGAGGATGTAGACGGTCTTGCCGGTCGCGCGGCGGGACAGTTCCTTCGCCAGCTTGACCCGCTGCGCTTCGCCACCGGACAGCGTCGTCGCCTGCTGGCCCAAGTGAATGTAGCCCAAACCGACGCGCGCCAGCGTCTGCAGCTTGTCGCGGATCGCCGGAACCGCCTTGAAGAACTCGACCGCTTCCTCGACCGTCATGTCGAGAACATCGGCGATCGACTTGCCGCGGAACATGATCTCCAGCGTTTCCCGGTTATAGCGCTTGCCCTTGCAGGTATCGCACTCGACGTAGACGTCGGGCAGGAAGTGCATCTCGATCTTGATGACGCCGTCGCCCTGGCAGGCCTCGCAACGGCCGCCCTTGACGTTGAAGGAGAAGCGGCCGGGGCGGTAGCCGCGCGTCTTCGCTTCCGGCAGTTCGGCGAACCAGTCGCGGATCGGCGTAAACGCACCGGTGTAGGTGGCGGGATTGGAGCGCGGCGTGCGCCCGATCGGCGACTGATCGATATCGACCACCTTGTCGAGGCGCTCGATCCCTTCGATCCGCTCGTGCGCGCCGGGAACCTCGCGGGCACTGTTGAGGCGGCGCGCCAGCGCGCGATAGAGCGTATCGATGACCAGGCTCGACTTGCCGCCGCCGGAAACGCCGGTGACGCAGGTGAACAGCCCGAGTGGAAAATCGACGCTGATCCCTTGCAGGTTATTGGCCCGCGCACCGATCACGCGCAGCATCTGCCCGGCCGTGGCGGTACGCCTGCTGCGCGGCAGCGGGATCTGGCGGACGCCGGCGAGATACTGGCCGGTCAGGCTGTTGGGATTCGCCATCACCTGTTCCGGCGTCCCGCGGGCCACGACCTGGCCGCCATGGACGCCAGCACCCGGTCCCATGTCGATCAGGTAATCGGCGCTTCGGATCGCGTCCTCGTCGTGTTCAACCACGATCACGGTGTTGCCGAGATCGCGCAGCCGCTTGAGCGCCGCCAGCAGGCGGTCGTTGTCGCGCTGGTGTAGGCCGATCGAGGGTTCATCCAGGACATACAGAACGCCGGTCAGGCCAGAGCCGATCTGCGAGGCCAGCCGGATGCGCTGGCTCTCGCCGCCCGAAAGGGTGCCCGACGCCCGCGACAAGGTGAGGTAGCCCAGGCCGACGTTCTTGAGAAAGTGCAGCCGCTCGTTGATCTCGCGCAGGATGCGGCGCGCGATATCGCGCTGCTGTGGCTTCAAGCCCCCCTCCAGCGCGCCGAACCATTGCTCCGCTGCCTCGATCGACAGATCGCTGACCTCGCTGATGTCGCGGCCGGCGATCTTGACCGCGAGCGCCTCCGGCTTCAGCCGCTTGCCGGTGCAGGTTTCGCACTGGGTGATGGTCTGGAAGCGGGCGAGTTCGTCACGCACCCAGGCCGAGTCGGTCTCCTTCCAGCGCCGTTCCATGTTCGGGATGACGCCCTCGAACGACTTGGCAATCTCGTACGAGCGGACGCCGTCGTTATACTGGAAGGCGACCGCCTCGCCGTCGGAGCCATAGAGAATGGTGTGGCGGATCTTCTCCGGCAGCTTCCTGAACGGCGCATCGAGCTCGAAGCCGAAATGCTGGGCGAGCGCTTCGAGCGTCTGCCGGTAGTAGCGCGACGTGCTGTTGGCCCACGGAGCGATCGCGCCGTCGGCCAGCGAGAGCCGATCGTTGGGGACGACCAGGCCGGGATCGAAGAACATCTCGGTGCCGAGGCCGTCGCAGGCCGGGCAGGCGCCGAACGGGCTGTTGAAGGAGAACAGCCGAGGCTCGATCTCCGGAATCGTGAAGCCGGACACCGGGCAGGCGAACTTGGCGGAAAATGTCAGCCGGTCGCCCGTGTCGGCGTTCTCGGCGTAGAGCAAGCCGTCGCTTAACCCCAAGCCGGTCTCGACGCTGTCGGCAAGCCGGGTGGCGAGGCCTTCGCGGACGACGACACGGTCGATGACGGCCTCGATGGTATGCTTGAGACGCTTGTTGAGCGCCGGCACCTGATCGATCTCGTACAGCGTGCCGTCGACCTTGACCCGCTGGAAGCCGCGCTTTTGCAGGTCCTGCAGCTCCTTGCGATACTCGCCCTTGCGGCCGCGGGCGATCGGCGCCAGCAGCAGGAGCCGGGTCCCCTCGGGCAGCTCGATGATCTTGTCGACCATCTGGCTCACGGTCTGGCTTTCGATCGGCAGGCCGGTTGCGGGCGAATGCGGGACGCCGACGCGCGCCCAAAGAAGGCGCATGTAATCGTAGATCTCGGTGACGGTGGCGACGGTCGAGCGCGGGTTGCGCGATGTCGTCTTCTGCTCGATCGAGATCGCAGGCGACAGGCCCTCGATCGAATCGACGTCCGGTTTCTGCATCAATTCCAGGAACTGGCGCGCGTAAGCCGACAATGATTCGACGTAGCGCCGCTGCCCCTCGGCATAGATGGTGTCAAACGCCAACGACGACTTGCCTGAGCCCGACAGACCGGTGATGACGGTCAGGCTGTCGCGCGGGATCTCGACGTCGACGTTGCGGAGGTTGTGCTCGCGCGCGCCGCGGATGATGAGCTGTTGCATGGCGTTCTCAGCCTCGGCCCGGCGTCCCGTTCCTCATGTGCTTACGCATATCGTGCCGCCATCCGCTGTAGCCAAGCCGCTCCGGACGGCTGTGCCGTACCTGGCTGCTGCTGCCACCCGTGCGCACAAGCGGGTAGCGAACGGCCAGATGGAGCGTGTAAGGTTCGCGGCTCACACAGGGAAGGGATGGCGATAGCCATGGCTGGGTCGGTCAACAAGGTCATTCTCGTCGGCAATCTCGGGCGCGATCCGGAGGTGCGCTTTCTGCAGGACAACAGCAAGGTCGTTAACTTCTCGGTCGCGACCTCGGAACGCTGGAAGGACAAGCAGAGCGGCGAATCGAAGGAGCGGACCGAGTGGCATCGGGTCGTTATCTTCAACGATCGATTGGCGGACATTGCGCAACGGTACCTGAAAAAAGGCTCCAAGGTATACCTCGAAGGGGCCTTGCAGACACGCAAGTGGACAGGTAACGATGGCCAGGAGAAATATACGACAGAAGTTGTGCTGGGCCGCTTCCGCGGCGAACTAACATTGCTGGACGGCCGCGGCGAGAGCGGCTACGGCGCCGCTGCCGAACCGGACTACGGTAGCCACGCGCCTGCAGCGGAGCCGCGCAGTGGCGGCGCGCCAGCCGGCTTCGATGACGACATTCCGTTTTGATGGGGTGAGACATTGCCCCTTCGAACGGGCAAACAGGGGTAATCGCATGGGTGCAATGCTCACGACAGGCCTGGGGCAGCCTTCCTGATGCGGGGTGGGCGTCCGATCCTGATCCTTGGCGCCGGCATTGCCGCAGCGGTCCTGGTCGCAATGATGAGCGGCGGGAAACAGGCTTCGGCACCCGTTGTCGTCGAGCTGGCGATGCCGCCGGGTGCGAAACCACCTGCCGCCGCGGCGCCGAGCCTGCAGCCAAGTGACGCATCGTCGGCACCGAAAGTTGCGCCGAACGCAGCCGGAGCCACCGGTGCCACACCGGAAGCGCTGACATCGGCCCCCCCTCCCGGCAGCGAACCCTCGACCGCCTCGGCGCCCCCCCCTGAACCGGCAGCGGCTGCCGAGGCCCCGCCGCAGACCGACGGCGGGCTGCCGATGGTCGTCACCCGCGGCAGCAACATGCGCGCCGAACCCAGCGTCAACGCGCCACTGATCGCCCACCTTACGGCGGGGGAGCGGGTCCACCGGATGGAAGAGAAGGCTGTGCTGGGCTACTACCTCGTGCGCAGCGACAAAGCCACCGGATGGATCTGGTGGGCGAACGTCGCCGAGGACCAGCAGCCTCCCAGTCGGTAAGGCACGCGAACCGGGGCTGCTTTCAAACGGCAAGCCGGCTTCACGCCTCGGGATCGCGCAAGAGCAGGCCGGGGGGCAGTGCCTCGCCATAAAGGCCCTGGCGTTCGGCCCGATCGAGCGGGATGACTTCCTTCAGCTTTGCCGTCCGCAACGGGGCGACGCCGGATTGCTCCAGCTTGCGGGCGATCTTGAGCCGCAGCGCTTTCGGCACATCGAGGCTGCGGTTCTCGACCGCACGCGCCGCCCGCAGGAACAGCGTCGAAAGTTCGGCCATAGCCGGCTCGGCCCAATCGAAGGGCCGCAAGGCGTCGAACGCATGCTCGACCAGCTCCGGCGCCACCACGGTTTCCGGCCCGGCGTAAAGCGGGGTGCGGTTGAGCAGCAGGCCGAGCGCACTGAGCCAGGGCTCGGCAGCCTTGCCCTCCGTCATGAGCGCCCGCGCGGTATCGAGGAAGCGGCCGATCAGTTCCGCCTTCAGCGCCGGATTCACGCGTTCGAGCGCGCCTGCGAGGCGGACCAGTTCTGGCGGCGGCGCCTGACGGCGGATCTTCTCGATCTCGCCGGCCAGGATCTGCTCCTGCCGTTCGTGCGACAAGCCGCCTGCGACCCGCCGCCACAAGATGTACACCTGCAGCGCGATGCGCTTGCCGGGGAAGCAGAGGCCAGCCGTCCGCAGGCGCCACAGGGCGTCAATCCGCGCTTCATCGAGCGCTACACCAAAACCAGGGCGCAGCAGGAAGCCGGCCAGGATCAGCCACGTCTCCTCATGCTCGACCGAGGTTGCGCGGGCAGCCATGCGCGCCTCCAGCGCCGGCCACAGGGCCCGGATCAGGCCGGCGCTCCACTGCCCCTTCGGCAGGCCCACGGCCTTCTCCAGTCCGGTCAGGAGCCGTGTTGCCGTCACCTTCTCGCGGCGGCCGCCGGGTGCTCCGAAGCTCGCCTTGATGCGCTCACGCGCCGCCGCCAGCGCCGCCGGCGGAATGCCGATCGTGGGCTCCGCCGCGCCGGAAACCGGGGCCGCCTCCCCCTCCCCCGCCTGCTCCAAGGGTCGCAGGTTGAATTCGAGCGGCCATGACTGCGCGAGTTGAGGCTCCGCACTGTGGCAGGTTACCTGCAGGAGCCCCAGTTCCGTCACCCGGCTCTCAAGCGTCACCGGCAGCGTTCGCACGGCGGCGCCTGCGACCTTGGCGACGGTCTCGAGCGGCGGCAGCCGGTGAAAATCGCGCGGATTCCAGTCGATCATGCTGCCGGCCGCGCAATCGGCGTGGCGCGTCGAGGAATAGACCTCGAACCGGACCGGCTGGTTGAGCCTGAGCGCGAGGCCGGCCTCGGCAATCGCGAACCGCTGCTCGGAGGCGGCACCCTGGGGGAGGATGCACAGCAGCGCCGGCACGCTCGCGCGCTCCTTCGCCTCGGTGGGTACCCTGTGAGCGGCCAGGAAGAGGGCGCGCGCCGCCCCGGCGGCGATCCGATCGGCTTTGCGGTGCAGGATCTTGCCGAACCGCGCCGCACCGCGGGCGACGGCCAGGTCTGGTTCGGCATTGTCCAGCAACAGCGGCGCCCGCCCGCCCTGCCACTTGCCGATCTCGTCGACCAGGCGCCGCCGCAGGGACGCAGGCGCGAGCGCGCCGCCGTTGCACAACAACGCGTCGACGGGTGGGCGACCGCCGAGAAACTCCGCGAGGTGACGGGTGATCGCGCTGTCGGCGGCGAAGGGGAGCCCCCACTCCCTGAGCGCACCCATGACCCGGCGCGGCCGCTCGGCCGCATCGCAAGCGGGAAAGAAGCCTTCGAGCACGGCGGCCGTGATCTCTTCGCGGGTGAGGTGCGCCGAAAGCGCGCCGGCGATGAGACCGGCGCCGCGACCGGCAATTGCGAGCGAAAAGCTCTCCTCCGGCTCGCCTTCACTAGCCAGCACCGTCTCTTTGAGGTCGCGGCAGCGGGCGACAAGCGCATTCCACTGCGCCGCGCCAAGTTTGCCGCCGGCCGCCGTCAACCGCGGCTCGACCACGTGCGCCAGCGCCAGGTCCATGTTGTCGCCGCCCAAGAGGATATGGTCGCTGACGGCGATGCGGTGGATCGCGGGAACATCCCCTCCTGTCGCCGCTCGTTGCAGTGCGAACAGGCTGAAGTCCGAGGTACCGCCGCCAATGTCAACCACTAGGACGTGGAGCGTTTCCGTGTTGCCCCCCGCGAGCTGCGACCACAGCGCGCGGCCGGCGTCGTGGCCCTCCAGCCAGCGGTAGAACGCCGCCTGTGGCTCCTCCAGAAGGCGCACGCTGGCCGGATAGCCGGCTTCCGCGGCGGCCGTGAGCGTCAGCCGTTGCGCCACGACATCGAACGAAGCCGGGACGGTGACGGTGATTGCCTGCGCCGCGAAGCAGAAATCGGCGCCTGCCGCGGCGAAGCGCCGGTCCCAGGCCTGCATCAGGGCGTTGAGGATCAGCGCCTGTGCGCGGACCGGGGAGATCTTGTGCTCCGGCGCGATCTCGTCCGAGCCCCAGGGCAGGAACGGCCGGGTCCGGTCGGCGGCGTGATGGCACAGCCAGGACTTGGCGGAATGGGTCACCCGCCCCGGCGTTTCCGCCGCCCGCCGCCGCGCCAGCGCGCCGACGATCCATTGCCCGCGTTCGCCGCCCGCGCCCGCGGGCTCCGCCGCACCTCCGTCCTCGGGCAGGTACAGGAACGACGGCAGCGTCGCGGCCTCAGTGGTGGCGGTCGGCGAGAGCCACTGCGGGATGGACAGCACCTCGGTCGGCGCGTCGCCCTCCAAGGGTACGAAGGCGAGCGCGCTGTTGGTCGTGCCGAGATCGATGCCGATGCTGTAGCGCGCGTTTGCCATGGGCCTCACACTTGGCCCGCGGCGGAGGTTAGGAGCGCCGGGTCCTGGCAGGCGAAAATATCGCCGGCCGGGCCGTCGGGGCCGAGGCTCGCGATCCAGGCGGCGATTGCATCCGCCGAGAGCGGCTGGGGATGGAGGAAGGTGGTGCCATCGCCGTAGGAGGCGTTGAAGCGGTAAGGCGCCATCGCCGCCAGGCGGGCGATGCAGGCCTGCGCGACCTCCTTCATCATCGGCACGAACTCGACGCTCAAGGCGAAAGGAGCGCTCGACAAGCCCTTGAGCGCCTCCTCCTCGAACCCCTCGATGTCGATCTTGATGAAGCGCGGCATACCGAAGCGGGCAATCAGCGCGTCGAGCGTCAGCGCTGGCACCTCGCAAACGCCGCGCCACTGCTGGCCGGCAAAGCTCGGCGCTGATCCGGCGGCAGCGAGAAACGCTTGCGAAGCGGAAGCGATCGTCGGATTGGCGGGGTTCAGGTTCAGGCGGACCCGCCCCTCCTCCGCCGCGATCGCCGCCGCCACCAGCTCGACTGCCGGATCACGGCCATAGAGCGCGCGCAGGACCGGCAGCAACGCCGGCTGCGGCTCGACCGCGACGACCCGCGCCTTGAGCTGCCGCCACGCGCGGATGCGGTTGCCGACATGGGCGCCGATATCGAACGCCAAGTCGCCGGACGCGAGAAAACGGCCATAGAACCGCGCCATGTCCCGGCCGCGCCATGGTTTGCCGTAATAGATGGCGAGCGAACGGGCGACGCCGTAGGCGGTGCGAAGGCGCTCGATCGCGCTGGCGCCGATCTCCATGTCTCAAGCCTCGCTCTCTCGTCACGGCTCGAAGTTGCCGCCCGCTTGCGGTGGAAGCGGTGCAGGCTCGCGACGATGTGGTATCAGTCGCACCCGTGCCAACGCCAGCCCGAGATGGCTATCCGACATGCCCGCCCCACCTGAAAGCCCGCCGATGCCGCCGCTGACAGCCCGCGCGTTCTGGGTCACCGGCCCGGAGCAGGCCGATATCAGGGAGCAGCCGCTGCCGTTGCATAGCGGAGACGAACTGCTGGTCAGGGCGCTTTGCAGCGGCATCAGCCGCGGCACCGAGGTGCTCGTCTATCGCAATCGGGTGCCGGTGAGCGAGTACGCCCGGATGCGCTGCCCGTTCCAGGAGGGTGCGTTTCCCGCGCCGGTCAAGTACGGCTACGCTTGGGTCGGCGCTGTCCAGGAAGGGCCGGAGCGCTTGCGCGGAACGACCGTTTTTGTCCTGCACCCGCATCAGGACTGGGCCGTCGTCCCGGCCGCAGCAGCGCTGCCGGTGCCAGGTGCCGTACCGCCGAGCCGCGCGATCCTGGCCGCCAACATGGAAACCGCGCTGAACACGCTGTGGGACGGTCAGGTTCAGGCCGGCGACCGCGTATGCGTGCTGGGGGCCGGCGTCGTCGGCCTGATGCTTGCACACCTCGCAAGCAGGATCCCGGCCGTGCGTTGCCTGATCGTCGATCCCGATGCCGGCAAAGAGGCCGCGGCGGCAGGGCTCGGGCTCACATTCTGCACCGCGCCGCCAGCGGATCTGTTCGATGTCGTCTTTCACGCGAGCGGCAATCCGGCTGGGCTCGCCACTGCGCTGGCCCTGGCCGATTTCGAGGCGACGGTTATCGAGGCGAGCTGGTATGGCGTCACGCCCGTCACGCTGCCGCTCGGCGAAGGCTTCCATGCGAAGCGGTTGACGCTGCGCTCCTCCCAGGTCGGAGCAGTCTCGCCGCGCCAGCGCGCCCGCCTGAGCCACCGCCAGCGGCTGGAGATGGCACTGGCGCTGCTGGCAGACGACCGCCTCGATGGCCTTATAACAGGCGAGAGCGCGTTCGCAGAGCTGCCCCAGGTGATGGCCAGGCTAGCCGATGGCAGCCTGCCGGCGCTCTGCCACCGCATCCGTTACTGAACGAGAACCGATCGAGGAGACCGCCGTTGTTCGCCGTGAGAGTCCGCGACCACTTCATGATTGCGCACAGTTTTTCAGGTGCCGTGTTCGGCCCGGCGCAGAAGCTGCACGGCGCCACGTACATTGTTGATGTCACCTTCCAGCGGCCGGAACTCGACGGCAACGGCATCGTCGTCGACATCG
The DNA here is from genome assembly GCA_029624735.1 of Defluviicoccus sp. GTDB lineage: Bacteria > Pseudomonadota > Alphaproteobacteria > Rhodospirillales > Defluviicoccaceae > Defluviicoccus. The sequence continues at coordinate 18,817 of JARSSM010000007.1, forward strand.
GCATCGCGCTGGAGACGCTGAAAGGCATCCTGGCTCAACTCAACTATCGCAATCTCGACGACGAGCCGGCGTTCACGGGTATCAACACCACCACCGAATACCTGGCGAAGGTTATCTTCGAGCGCATGGCTGAGGCAATCACCACCGGCCGCTTCGGCGACGAAGGGCGCAAGCTCAGCCGCCTCAAGGTCACGCTGCACGAAAGCCATGTCGCCTCAGCTTCGTACGAGGGCGCGCTCGTTCCGTGAACCCGCGGCAGTTTCATTTCCTCCTTCCCGGCCCGGCAGAAACGGTGAGCGGCGGCTTCCTCTACGACCGCCGGATGATCGGGGCACTCAGGCGGGCGAGACTGCTCGCCTCGCTGATCACCCTGCCCGACTGCTTCCCCTTCCCGCCCCCGGCCGTCATCGCCGGCGCGCGAGACGCCTTGGCGGCGTTGCCGGCCGGCAGCTGGCTGATCGTCGACGGCCTCGCGCTGGCGCCGCTCTATGAGCGCATCGCGGCGCTACAAGACGGCCGTCTGCACGTCGTCGCGCTGATCCATCATCCCTTAAGCGATGAAGGCGGGCTGAGAGCGCCAGAGCGGGCGCGGCTGTTCGAAAGCGAACGTCGCGCGCTCGCGGGGACCCGCCATGTCATCGTCACCAGCGCCACCACCGCGCGACGGCTGGCTGACTTCGGCGTCGTGGCGGAGCGGATCGCGGTCGTGCCGCCGGGCATCACCCGTGCCGTCGGGACCGGTGCGCTGCGGCGGCGCAAGGATGATGGCGCGGTGCGGATCCTGAGCGTCGGCAGCCTGGTGCCGCGCAAAGGCCAGGACGTCCTGGTGCAGGCGCTCGCCCGCGTACGCGGCCTGCCCTGGCAGCTCACCCTGGTCGGCCCGTTGCGGGACCGCCGCTTCGCCCGCCGCCTGCGCGGTTTCAGCCGCAGCCTGGGCGTGAGCGCACGGGTCCATTTCGCCGGCCCGCTCCCGCCGCTGCGCCTGGAGCAGGGCTACCGGGAAGCGGACATCTTCGCGCTGGCGTCGCGGATGGAGGGCTACGGCATTGCGCTTGCCGAGGCGATGGCGCACGGCCTTGCGATCCTCACCACGCCGGCCGGTGCGATACCGGAAGTGGTGCCGGCCACGGCGGGCGTATTCGTTGCACCCGGCGCGGTGAAGCCGCTCGCCCGCGCGCTGGCAGTATTGATCCGCGATCCAGACCGCCGCCGCCGGCTGCGCCTAGGCGCACTCAAGGCATCAGCGGCACGCCGCACCTGGGCCACGGCGGAGGCCGATTTCATCGCGGCACTGGCCGGGATCGCGGCGGCATGAGCGGGTTCTCCGCCGACTGGCTGAGCCTAAGGGCAGATGCCGATGCCCGCGCGCGCTCGGCCCGGATTACGGCGCGCACGGCCGCCTGGGCGCTGGCACGCACACGCGTGACCGGGCGGCCGCTCGCGATCGCCGACCTCGGCTGCGGGACGGGGAGCAATCTGCGCTTCCTGGCGCCGCGGCTGCCGGTGGCGCAGCGCTGGCTGTTGGCCGACCACGACCCGGACCTGCTCGCGCTTGCGGCCCGCTCCGGCGCCGGCTGCCGACGGATCCGCGAGCTCGACGTGGTCGCGGTCGATCTCGCCGCCGCGCCCTTGGACGACCTGCTGGCGGACGCCGACCTGGTGACGGCTTCGGCGCTGTTCGATCTCGTCGCACCCGGCTGGATCGTGCGCCTCATGGCCGCACTGGCGCGGCCGGGCCGGGCGCTGCTCGCCGTTCTCAGTTACGACGGCCGGATGACCCTTAGCGCCGCCGATCCCTTCGATGCGGTCGTCCGCCGCCTGGTCAACAGGCATCAGCGTACGGACAAGGGCTTCGGTGCGGCCTTGGGGCCGCTCGCCGCCGACTGGCTGTGCCGGCACGCACGGCTGAGCGGCGCCCACGTGCTCACAGCCTTGAGCGACTGGCAGCTCGGCCCCGGCGAGGCAGAGCTGCAGCAGGCGCTGCTCGCCGGTTGGGCCGAGGCCGCGTGCGCAATCGCGCCCCGCGAAGCGGACGCCATTGCCGCTTGGCACGCGCGGCGCCTGGAGACGCTACGGCGGCAGGGCCTTACAAGCGTCGTCGGCCACCGCGATGTGCTGGCGTGGTGGTAGGGACGGTTTCTAGCGCAGGCAGCAGTCGAACAGCACGTCGTCGCCCAAGCGGTGCACGCTCAAGCGCGGCCGCAGCCCCTCGTCCACCCGGGCAATGCGCGGCAACTGCAGGCCGGGCCGGCCCGAGCCGAGGATGAGCGGTGCCACCATCAGCTGCAGGCGGTCGACCACGCCGGCAGCGATGAAGGCCGAGACGGTGGCTGCCCCGCCTTCGACCAGGAAAGAGCGCAGACCGCGCCGCTGCAAGGCCGCGAGGATCAAGGGCGGCGGCAACCCGCCCTTGGCGGTAGCGACGCGCACGAGCTGTTCCGGTGCAATCGTGGGATCCGGAACGGTCCTTTCGGCGATCACCGTCAGGGTCGGCGCTGCCTGATCGAAGATGCGGGCGTGGCGATCGAGCCGCAACGAAGGATCGATGACGACGCGCACCGGGTTCGGCCCCGGAACGCGCCTGGTGGTGAGCTGCGGATCATCATGCGCGACCGTACCGGCGCCGACGATGACCGCATCGACCAGCGCCCGCAGCCGGTGCAGGTGGTCGAGGCTTTCCGGGCCATTGATGTAGTGCGAGTGGCCGTCTTCGGTGGCGATGCGGCCGTCAAGGCTCTGGCCGAGCTGGGCAATGACGAAACCATCGCGCGCCATTGCCGCCACCAGCGGTTGATACAAAGCCGACCGCAACGGCTCCTCGCAGGCATCGAGGACCCAGGTGCGGTCAGCGGCGGTGCTCACCTCGTCCGCTCCGGGCCGGCCGCTGGTTGCCAGTCGAGGCGCTGCACGTCTGCGATCAGCGTTGCAAGCGAAGCTGCGTAATGTTCCAGCAACTGCCGGCCAAGTTCGGCACTGGCGCTTGCAGCGTCACCGACAACGCCTTGCGCATTGAGATCCTCCGCCAGCCAACCGATGCCGGTTCTGCCCTCGACCCGGAAGACCGTGCTTCCCTGTTCGAGTGCCGCCGCGCGCGAGGGGAAGTGCCGGCAGTGCTCGGCGCGCACCAGCTCCGGCGCAATCGCGAGCATCAACGAGGTTTCCAGCATGCCGCCGTGCAGGCCGTAGCGAGCCTCGGTCTCCGGGATCAGACCGGGCGGCGTGCCGAAACGGAAGTAGGTGGCGCGCACGACCAGAAGCCTCGTTTCACGCCGCAGCCGCGGCGCGGCGAGATCGAGGATCTGCGGCTGGCCGCCATGGGCGTTGAACAAGATCAACTTGCGCACCGGCGTCGCGGCGACGGCGCGGCCGATCGCGGTCACGATTGCCAGCGCCAGCTCCGGCTCCAGGCTCAAGGTGCCGGCGAAGCTCGCGTGCTCGGGGCTGACGCCGATCCGTTGCGTCGGCAGCCGCAGGACCTTGCCTGAACCAGCGGACCGCGCCAGTGCCGCATCGACGATCGCATCACAGATCCGGCTGTCGGTGCCGAGCGGCAGGTGCGGCCCGTGCTGCTCGACCGCACCCATCGGCAGGAGCGCCACCGTCGTCGCCGGGTCAAGGGCGGCGAAGTCGGGGCTCGTCAGCGCTTCCCAGTGTTGCCAGTCCATCGCTGCCAGGCCTCTACCGGGGCTCGGCCATCTGGGCGGCCTTCGCTGGCGGCGCAGGCGCGCGGCCAGGAGCAGAAGCCGTCGCGCGCGTTCGCTGCAGCGCCGCGGCAATCGCATTCATGCGCTGGATCTCGTGCGGCGGATCATGCTCCTCCGGCACGGCGCACACGCCCCAGCGCGCCAGCCGCACGCCGATCGCCTGCCACGACGTCATGCACGCGAACGGGATCGCAAGCAGCCAGCCGGCCAGGATCGGGATCGCCCACGGAATGATTGCCGGCGCCTTCCAGAGAAGGAGCGCGCTGGCGGCAATGCCGAGCACGAGCTGCGGCCACAGCCCCGGCAGCGCCTCGCGCGGGGGTATCGTGCGGTTTGCCCGCTTCTGCGGTGACCAGGTGATCTGCTTTCCCATGAGCAGTCCGGCAATGAAGATCGAGTGCGTCACCGCCACCGATGCGCTGAGGAGAAGGCCGAACACGAGCTCGACCAACGCGCCGATCAGGACGCGCGCGGCGCCGCCGTAGGCCAGGCGGCTGCGCCGGACCGCCAGCACATCGATAATGCCGAGGATCTTCGGCGTCATCACCATCAGCATGACGGCGGCGTAGAGGACGAGGCCGATGTTGATGCCGCTCGCTTGGGGCACCGATGCCGCAGAAGCCCCCGCGGGAAGCGCCGCCGGCATCAGCAGCAGCTGGCCGAAGCCGACAAGGAGAAAGCCCAGCCACAACGGCGCCGCAGTGTACATGAGGATGGCCAGCACCAGCTGCAGCCGCCCCATCGGATTGAAGCCGGGCCGGCCCAGCAATTGCACGTATTGCAGATTGCCCTGGCACCAGCGCAGATCGCGGCTCAAGAAGTCGGGCAGCGTCGGCGGGTTCTCCTCGAAGCTGCCGTCCTCCACGGGGACCACGCGCACCGCGTAGCCGGCACGGCGCATCAGGGCCGCTTCGAGCTGGTCGTGGCTCAAGACCGGGCCGCCGAACGGCGGCTGGCCCTTGAGCGCCGGCAGCCGGCACTGCTCGATGAACGGGCTCAAGCGGATGATGGCGTTGTGACCCCAGTATGGCCCGGCATCGCCCTGCCACCAGGCGCTGCCCATGGTGTAGACGCGCATGCCGTGGCGCATGCCGAACTGGAAGATGCGCGCGAACGGGCTCAACGCCGGCAAGCCGACGACGAGCGTCTGCAGGATGCCGAGCGAAGGGTTGGCCTCCATCGTCCGCACCAGCTCGACCAGGCGGCGGCCGGTCATCAGGCTGTCGGCGTCGAGGACGATCATGAAATCGAACGCGTGCCCGTGCGTTTCGCAGAAGTCGCGCAAGTTCCCGGCCTTGAAACCGGTGTTGCGGGAGCGGCGCCGGTAGTGCAGCGGCACGGCGTGCCCCGCCTTCGCCTTAAGATCGGCGAACAGATCCTCCTCGGCGGCCGCAACGGCAGGCTCATCGGTATCGCTGAGGATGAACAGTGCGAAGGCCGACGCGGCGCCGGTCGCCTCGAGGCTTTCGATCTCGGCGGCGATGCGCGCATAGCTGGGCAGCGGATCCTCGTTGCGGATCGGCACCACGATCGCGGTCCGGCTCGCAAGCGGCGTTCCGTCTGCCGCTGCCGGCGCCAGCGGCGCGACCACCTGCAGAGGATCGCGGGTCGCATGGGTGAGGATGAACCCGATCACCGCGTTCCAGAAGCCAATCACGAGCCAGGGCGTGTTGGCGGCGAACAGGACCAGAAGCACGACTTCGGTCGCCGTGAGACCATCGCCGGCAAGAACTGCGGTCATGAGGCCAACGAGGCTCAAGATGCTGACGCCAACCAGCGCCGCAAAGACCGCACGCCGGGCAGCCATCCGAACGATTGGCGCCGCGCCGCGCGTCATGGCCGGGGGAGTTACCAGGGGCAGTCTCCTGAAATCGGGGGCTCGGGGAACGAATTCATCGGCATCGAAGCGGCGTGCGTATGCCATGTGGAAACAAAAAAGGCCAGTTTCCATCAACAGTCGTCCAGCTTGGATCTTCTGGTGCCGGCAGCGGGGCGCAGGCTGGATGAGCGGACAAATCATCCCGGTCGACGGCGACCGCAGCCGGGTGCGCACCAGAGACTGAGTCGCGCGGAAGGAAATTATGCGGGCGGAGGGATCCGTTTCGCGGTGTCCGCCGTATTCATGGCCAAGGATGCGATCGATCGGCACTCGCGCCGGTGCGACGCTGGAAGGAAGTCGGATCGGTAAACGGCCGACGATGGGGATCGATGAGTTCATTACGGAAGTCGCTGTCATTCGCAGTTCCGCTGGGTGATGACGCCGGACTCAAGAGCTATCTCAGGCAGATAAGGGATTATCCTCTGCTCGATGCCGCAGAGGAGCAGCGCCTTGCCTGGCGCTGGGTGAACGAGCACGATGTCGATGCGGCGCACACGCTGGTCACCAGCCATTTGCGCCTGGCCGCAAAGATCGCCGCCAACTACCGCGGCTATGGCTTGCCGGCTGACGAGTTGATTTCGGAAGCCAACATCGGCCTGATGCAGTCGGTCGAGCGGTTCGATCCGGCGCGCGGGTTCCGGCTTGCTACCTATGCGATGTGGTGGATCCGGGCCGCCATTCAGGAATACGTGCTGCAGTCGTGGTCGCTGGTGCGGTTGGGGACGACCGCCAATCAGAAGAAGCTTTTTTTCAACCTGCGGCGGCTGAAAGGCCAGATCCACGCCTACGACGAGGGCGACCTCTCGGACGAAGCGGTTCGGCAAATCGCCGAGCGGCTGCGCGTGTCGGCCGCCGAAGTGATCAGCATGAACCGAAGGCTCAGCGGACCCGATCGTTCCCTCAATGCCCCCGTCCACGACGAAGGCGACAGCGAACTGCAGGACTGGCTGGTCGATGACGGCGAGTCCCAGGAGACCCAGCTGGCGCAGAGCCAGCAGCGCGAACAGCACCGGCGGCTGCTGGCGGCGGCTTTGGCGCGCTTGCCATCGCGGGAACAGGACATCGTTCGCGAGCGGCGGCTGCGTGAAACGCCGCTCACCCTTTCCGAGCTGGCGGGTCGCCACAATATTTCCCGCGAACGGGTTCGCCAGCTTGAGGTGAGCGCACTCGAAAAGCTGAAACAGAGCATGGTGTCCGGCGGCGCAGCACTGGAGACGATGGCGTTATCCGCGCGCACCCGTTACCGTGCGGTCGGGCACTTCGAGCCCGCGGCCGCGGTGGATGGCTCTGCGAGCCAGACTCGCCGGTAGTTTCCGTCGCTGAAATGACGGACGTGATAATGGGGGGCGGGTCCACGGCGAGAATCGCGCCCCCCATGCGGGATGGAGGTACGAAAGAACGATGACGCCAACAGGGAACGTCCGCACCGCCGCTCATCTGACGCCGATCGAGGGCGCAGGCATCGACCGCCCCGATCGGCGGGAAGTTGAGGACGCGGTGCGTATCCTCTTGCGGTGGGCGGGGGACGATCCTGCGCGCGAGGGTCTGCTGGAGACGCCCGCCCGCTTCGCCCGCGCGTTCGAGGAATGGTTCGCCGGTTACCGCGAGGATCCGGCCCTCCTCTTAAGGCGCACGTTTCAAGAGACGGCCGGATATGACGAAATGGTCGTCCTGCGTGACATCGATTTCGTGAGCCACTGCGAACATCACCTGGCGCCAATCATCGGCAAGGCGCACGTCGGCTACCTGCCGCGCAACCGGGTGGTGGGGATCTCGAAGCTCGCGCGCGTCGTCGAAGCCTATGCGCAGCGGCTGCAGATCCAGGAGCGGCTCACCGCACAGATCGCGGGCGCCATCGAGACCGTCCTTGAGCCGCGCGGCGTGGCCGTCGTGATCGAGGCATCACACCAGTGCATGACCACCCGCGGCGTCCGCAAGGACGGCGTGACGATGGTGACAAGCCAGATGCTGGGCGCCTTCCGCGAGGATCCGATGACGCGGCGTGAGTTTCTGGCGATGGTTGGCAACCCGACCAGCCGCGGCAGCCACGGCGGGTGATCGGTTACTGTTCGCCGCTCCGGCGCAGCGCGTATCCGGGCGGACAGTAAGGCGCCCCGCTTTCCGCCCACAAGGGCGGTTTCGGGTCGCCACTCTGCCAGAAAGCCGCTTTGGTGTCGGTGCAAACGCAAGCACGGAACTGGCAGACGTCCTCAAGCGGTGGCGAAGGCGTGCCGGAGCAGGCCGACACCGCTAAGGCGAGGCCGGCAATCACGATCCGCTGGCAGCGTAGCAAGGACGGTGGTCGAACGCTGCCACTGCCTCGGTGCCGCATCGCAACGCCCTCTCGCCCGTTCGGACGGCCGCTCGGGGGCGGCCCGTCAACGCTCCTTTGCCACAGCGGGCAGGATCTTGAAAGCGTGAAACGCGAGGTCGGGCGCGCTCGTGTTGTGCCGCGACGGGATACTGCGGCCAAAGCGGACGGCTTGCGCGCGCTCGGCCCTCAAATCCATGACCGCCACTTGCGAGAACGGCTCGCCAGCGCCCGGCTGCCAGCGCACCTCGGCCGTATCGGCGACCTGCGGTGCCACGAACATCGAGCGCAGGGCGGCGAACGGGGTGTTGCCGGCCGGAGGATCGAACGTCACGTCAAGTACGGCAGCGTCATCGCGAATGGCGGCGATCGCAAGGCTTCCGCGGCCGCCGCTGCCGAAGGCCAAATGGAAGGTGCGGGTCGCTGGCTCGAACAGCACGTCTTCGATCGCGACCAGCGGCCGTCCCTCGTCTGCGATCGGGCCGATCAGGAACGAACTGCCATAGGCGCTATCGCCCAGATGGGGCGGCGGCAACGGCTTCAAGCGCCAATAGCCATCGGCGGGGTACAGCACGAGGAATTCGGTCGCCTTGGCGCCCTGCTTCAGGAACACCTGGATCAGGTGCAGGCCACGCTCCGTGCGCTCCGCAACACGGAACGGAACCACATTCGGCCGCCAGAAGCTCTTGAATGCGTGGCCGATCAGCTTGATTTCGGCATCTTCGTAAAGCACCACAGTGCGTGGCGTGAAGGCGTAAGCCGGATCGCCGCTCATGTCGCAGCCGGCAAAATCGGGAGCCGTCAAGTCGGCGCTGAGAGTCTCGATGTAAACGGGATGGTGCGCCTCGATGCGAAATGCGGCCACGCCTTGGCCGATCAGCTTCACATAGACGTTATCCTCCTCCGCGCACGCCGTCGGCCTGCTGGCGTTGACGAGCTCGACCGCCGTGGGCGTGCCCTCCTCCCCGCTCACCGTAACGGCGGGTAGGGCCAAGAGCGCGCAGAGCACGACCGCCAGGCGCTGAGAACGAAGGCGCACCTCCCTATTCGCCCTTGAACACCGGCCGGCGCTTCTCCCTGAAAGCACGCCGCCCCTCCTGATAGTCGGCGCTATCGTATGCGATCCGGCGCAACCCCTGGACCCGCTCGAACATCTGTGGCGGTACCGACCGCGCGGCGGCGAGGATACGCAGTTCCTCCTTCATTGCCGCGATCGCCAAAGGGGCATTGGCGGCAATGGCGTGCGCAAGGTCCGCTGTGTAGCCTTCGATTTCCGGAGCGGGGACGACGTGATTGACGATGCCGAGTTCGCGCGCGTGCTCGGCATCGATCGGCTTGGCTGTGAACAGCATCTCGCGCAACATCGGCAGCGGCACGATGTTGAGGAAGGTCATCAGACCGGAAACGTTGTAGGGAATGCCCAGCTTGGCAGGGGTTAACGCGAAGGTGACCTCCGGCGCTGCGATGACGAAGTCGCACGCGAGCGCCACTTCGCATGCGCCACCCCATACCGTGCCTTCGATCATGCCGATCACCGGCACCGCATAGCCCTCGATCGTCCGCACGAGCGCGCGCAACGGATCGTTCCAGCCGAGCGGATCACGGTAGGCCGGCTGCAACTCACCGATATCATGTCCCGCCGACCAGACCCTTGAGCCCGGCGCCGAGCGTAAGACGACCGCCCGTGCCTTGCTTTGACGAAAATCATCAAACGCGGCGATGAGATCCGTTATCAGCTCCTCACTGAGGGCGTTATGGCGGGCTCGGTGCGCCATAACGATCCAACCGACATTGCCATCCAGCCGCGTCTCGACGAGAGGCATGGCGCGAATCTCCTGCCCAAGAATGACCCGCATCTGATCGCTTGCTGAGGAACGCAGCGGTGCCGTGTCATCGGGGATCACTGCAACGAAACGCTCAGCGACCTAGAAAGTCCCTTTGAGGTTGCCACTATAGGGGCGTGAATTAACGGGCGACAACGGCCGTCTGCGGCATGGCCGCATGTCCCTGGCTGGCATGGCCGCGTGCCGAATTCTTATCGCCAGCACTGGACTGGACGGTCCAGTCTAGTTACCTTGAAGGAGTTAGTACCAGCAGGGACCGCGATGCCACGACGGCGCATGACCTTGAAACGCACAGCAGCAGCAGTAGCCGCGGCGATTGCGATCGCCACCCTCGGCTCTGCCTTCTTTGACGGCGCACGAGCGGCACCGCCGCAAGCACCTCCAGGCGTCCCGGTCGAGGCGCGCCCGGTTCAGATCGGCCCCTTGAGCGACGTCATTGCCGCCGTCGGCACGCTCATCTCGAATGAATCGGTGATGCTGCGGCCCGAGATCAGCGGCCGCGTCGAAGGCATCCATTTCGTTGAAGGCGCACCGGTGCGCCAGCACGCGCTCCTGGTCACGCTCGACGACGCAATCGTTGCCGCGGAGCTCGCCGACGCACGCGCGAGCCTCGAGCTGAGCAAGCGCAACTTCGAGCGCGCGCGCGAGCTGTTTCGTCAACGCGCCGGCACCGAGCGCACGCTCGATGAGTCGAAGTCCAAGCTCGACAGCGACCAGGCGAAGGTCGAGCTCGCGCTGGCGCGCCAAAGCAAGACCCGCATCACCGCCCCTTTCGACGGCATCCTCGGCCTGCGCCGGGTGAGCGTCGGCGATTTCGTCAACGCCGGCGACGATCTGGTCAACATCGAGAGCATCGATCCAATCAAGATCGACTTCCGGGTGCCGGAGCGCAGCCTCGCCCTGATCGCGACCGGCCAGGCGATCGACATTACCGTCGATGCCTTTCCGGGCCGAACCTTCCGGGGCGAGATTTACGCGCTCGACCCGCAGATCGACCCCGCCGGCCGCAGTGTCGCCATGCGCGCCCGCATCACCAACCGCGACGGGCTGTTGCGGCCCGGCCTGTTTGCGCGTGTCTCGGTGATCGTCAGCAACCGCGCGCAGGCGATCACCGTGCCGGAACAGGCAATCATCCCCTTTGGCACCGATCGGTACGTCTTCCGCGTTATCGACGGGGTCGCCAAGCGGACCAAGGTTACGCTCGGCGTGCGGCGGCAGGGCGCGGTCGAAGTCGTGGACGGCCTGAACGCTGACGACATGGTCGTCACCGCAGGTCAGTTGAAGCTGAAAGACGGCGCGCCGGTCACGGTCCTGGCACCGCCGCCGGAAAGTTAGAAGCCGCCATGAAACTGCCCGAGATCTGCATCCGCCGGCCCGTCTTCGCGACGGTGCTGAGCCTTATCGTCCTCCTCTTAGGGTTGATCGGCTACCAGCGGCTCTCCATCCGCGAATATCCGAACATCGATCCGGCGGTGGTCACCGTCTCGACCACCTACGAGGGGGCGAGTGCCGAGATCATCGAAACCCAGGTCACCAAGATCCTGGAAGATGAGCTCGCCGGCATCGAGGGCATCGACTTCATGACCTCGATCAGCCGCCAGGAGCAGTCGCAGATCACGGTCGCCTTCAAGCTCGGCCGCGATGCCGACGCCGCAGCGGCCGATGTCCGCGACCGCGTCAGCCGGACACGCGACCGGCTGCCTGACGAGATCGACGAACCCGTGATCCAGAAGGTCGAGGCGGACGCGCAGCCGATCATTTACCTCGCCTTCTTCAGTGACCGGCATTCGCCGCTCGATGTCACCGACTGGGCCGACCGCTACGTCAAGGATCGGCTGCAGACGCTGGGCGGGGTCGCCGAGGTGCGGATCTTCGGCGAGCGCCGCTACTCGATGCGGCTGTGGCTCGATCCGGCGCGGCTTGCCGCCTATCGGCTGACGCCTGCCGACGTCGAGGATGCGCTGCGCCGGCAGAACATCGAAATCCCGTCCGGGCGGATCGAAAGCATCGACCGCGAGTTCACGGTGGTCTCGGAAACCGATCTCAAGACGCCGGAGCAGTTCAATCAGCTGATCCTGGCGTCCATCGACGGGTATCTGGTGCGCCTTGGCGATGTTGGCCGCGCGGAGCTCGGCGCCCGCAGCGAACGGCTGAATGCGCGCTTCAATGGCCGCACGGCCGTGGCGCTCGGCGTCGTCAAGCAGGCGACCGCCAACCCACTCGACGTTTCGCATGCGGTGCGCAATGTCCTGCCCAGCGTCATCGAAGGCCTGCCCGAGGGCATGCAGGTGCGCGTCGCCCATGACCGTTCGGTGTTCATCGAGGCCTCGATCGATAACGTCTATAGGACCATCGGCGAAGCGATCATCCTTGTCGCACTGATCATCTTCTTGTTCCTGCGCTCGCTGCGGGCGACGCTGGTACCGCTGGTGACCATTCCGGTCTCGCTGATCGGTGCTTTTGCCCTGATGTCGGCGCTGGGGTTCAGCATCAACACGCTCACCCTCTTGGCGCTGGTGTTGGCGATCGGCCTCGTGGTCGACGACGCCATCGTCATGCTGGAAAACATCTGGCGCCACGGCGAGGAAGGCCTCAATCCCGTGCAGGCGGCGCTGGAGGGCAGCCGCGAGATCGGCTTCGCCGTCATCGCCATGACGATTACGCTCGCCGCCGTCTATATCCCGATCGGCCTGATGACCGGCGCAACGGGACGCCTATTCACCGAGTTTGCGTGGACGCTCGCCGGTGCCGTGCTGGTTTCCGGCTTCGTCGCCCTCACGCTGTCGCCGATGATGTGCTCGAAGCTGTTGCGCCACGGGACCAGCCATAACGCCGCCTACCGGTTCATCGAGCGGGGGCTGACGGCGCTCACGACCGGTTACCGCACCGCCCTGACGAAGGCGCTTTCGGCGCGCGGCCTCGTCATCCTGATCGGCCTTGGCGTCGCCGGCGCCGGCGGCTATCTGTTCACAGCCCTCAAGTCGGAGCTCGCCCCGTTCGAGGATCAGGGCACGGTGGTCGGCATCTTCGTCGCCCCGGAAGGGGCGACGATCGACTATACCGACATCTACGCCCGGCAACTGGAGCGCATCTACGCCGCCGAGGCGGACGTCGACCGCTTCTTCGTGATCACCGGCTTCCCCGTCGTCAATCAGGGCATCTCCTTCATCAAGACGACCGACTGGTCGGAGCGCACGCGCAGCCAGCAGGACGTTGCGCAGAGCCTGATGCCGAAGATGCTCGGCGTGGCGGGTGTGCTAGCCTTTCCCGTCAACCCGCCACCGCTGGGCCAGAGCGTGCGCGACAAGGCTGTGCAGCTCGTCGTCAAGACGTCGGTCGAGTACAAGGAGTTGCAGGGATGGGTGGACAAAGTTCTGGCCGATGCCGCCTCCGAACCGTCGCTCGCCAATCTCGAGACCGACCTGAAGCTGAACAAGCCGGAACTCCGCGTCTCCGTCGATCGCGAGAAGGCCGCCAATCTCGGGATCGAGATCGCGACCGTCGGCCGCACCTTGGAGACGTTGCTTGGCGGCCGCCAGGTGACTCGCTTCAAGCGTGAGGGTGAGCAATACGATGTCGTCGTCCAGGTGGCAGACATCGAGCGTATGCAACCCGACGATCTCAACCGCATCCACGTCCGCGCCCGCGACGGCAGCATGGTGCCGCTCTCAAACCTGGTGCGGGTGATCGAGACGGTGGCACCGCGCGAGCTCAACCACTTTGATCAGCTGCGCGCGGCGACGATCACGGCCAACGTCGCGCCGGGATCGACCCTGGGCGAGGCCTTGGGTGCGCTGGAACGGATCGCCAAGAACGTGCTGCCGGCAACGGCACAGATCGACTATTCCGGTCAGTCGCGGGAATACAAGACCGCGAGCGCCGAGATCTGGGTCACCTTTGCCTTGGCGCTCGCCTTCATCTACCTGGTCCTCGCCGCCCAGTTCGAGAGCTTCCGCGATCCCTTGATCATCATGCTGACGGTGCCGCTGTCGATCACCGGTGGGCTCGCCGGCCTGGCGCTTAGCGGCGGAACGCTCAACATCTACAGCCAGGTCGGTCTGGTGACGCTGATCGGCATCATTACCAAGAACGGCATCCTGATCGTCGAATTTACCAACCAGCTGCAAGCGCGCGGCGCAGGCGTTCGCGAGGCGGTCATCGAGGCAGCAACGTTGCGGCTGCGGCCGATCCTGATGACCACTGCGGCAACAGTGATCGGCGCCGTACCGCTGGCAATCGCAAGCGGCGCCGGCGCCCAGGCACGCCAGGACATCGGCTGGGTCATCGTCGGCGGCCTTGTGCTCGGCACCTTCTTTACGCTGTTCGTCATCCCCGCGGTGCTAAGCGTCTTTGCCGGCCGGCAACGCCCGGAAGCCGCCGCCTCGGAGAGCGGCGACCACATCACAGGTGGCACGGCGCCGGCGCGGGCGGCGGAATAGCTAAGTTCGCGCCGCCGCTACCCGCTCGCTTGCCGCTGCAACCGGTTGTAGCGGACCGATGAGATCAGCGAGAGGCCGATCATCAGCACGCCGACACCGCCGCTGATCCATTCCGGGATCGCCATCAGCGGGCTTGCCAGCATGACGGCGGCCAACAACCCAATCGCGTAGTGCGCGCCGTGCTCTAAGAACACGAATGCCTTCAGCGTCCCCTGGCGGACCATGAAGACGGTAAAAGAACGGACGAACACCGCGCCGATGCCAAGCCCGAGCATGATCAGGACGACATCGTTGGTGATCGCAAAGGCGCCGATCACGCCGTCGAAGCTGAACGATGCGTCCAACAGCTCCAGGTACAGAAAGCCGGCAACCCCTGCGCGCTTGGCGACGCCGCCGCGGCCGTCGCCTCCGGTCTGAAAGAACGCATCGATACCGTCGACGGCAATGAAGATCATGATGCCGAGCAGCCCCGCGAGCACGGCCCGGATGCGCTCCTCCTCCGGGAGGACGCTTTGCAGCCCGATCAGCGCCACCAGCGCGCACAGCACGGCCGCGCTCTCAAGCTTGCCCAGCCGTGCGAGCAGTGCCTCGATCTGGCCAAGCCAGTGCACTTCCTTGCCATTGTCGATCAAGAAGCCAAGGAACACGAGCAGCAGAAACGTGCCGCCAAAGCACGCGACTTCGGTATGGGACTCGTGGAGGTAGCGCGAATACTCTTCCGGGTGATTGAGTGCCATGTGCGCCACCTCGGCGGCGCCAAGCCCGGTGGCGCCGGCGACGATGGCGACGGGAAAGATGAGCCGCATGCCGAAGACGGCGATCAGGATGCCGGCCGTGAGAAAGATGGTCTGCCACAAGGGGTCCATCTCGTCGAGCACCGAGGCGTTGACGACGGCGTTGTCGAACGAGAGCGAGACCTCAAGGATGCCAAGCACGACCGCGATGTACACGCCGCGCCAATCCTGCCACAGGTACGCGAGCACGAGGCACACGACCGTGACCAGGATCGATAAGCCAAACGTCCGCATGCGGATCACCTGAGGGAGAAAACGGAAGGAGTCGCTTCGCGCCGTTAGCGGCAGCGCAGGAACGGGGGCAGTGGCGTCAGGACGGCGGTGTCACCCACCGCGCGCGCTGACGCCCAATGGGCTTAGAGTCAGCCTCACGAAGAACCGTTCACAGTCAATATCTTATGACGCGCCGTCATGGCCGGGGCAGGCCGGCCATCCACGTCTCGTCGCAGGCAGTGCACCGCGTTGTGACCCGTGGGTGCGCGGAACAAGTCCGCGCATGACGATGGTGGCTGAGGCAACGCATTGATTTTGAATGCATCATTTTCGGTCAGGCGCTTATGTCTTGCGCACCGTGCCGCTGCGCGCGCGTGCCAGGTCGACCTCCTTCTGCAGATCGGCCTCCTTGCACAGGCTTAAGCTGACCGGATTGCGCGGCCGGATACTGGCGGCGTTCCAATGCGTGCGGTCCCTGATCTTCTCGATCGTCGGCTTGGTTGTATTGATCAAGCGGCAGACCTGGCCGTCACTCAGCTCGGGGTAGTTCTTCAACAGCCAGGCAATCGCGTCGGGGCGGTCCTGCCGCCGCGCCACCGGGACATAACGCGCGCTTTTCGGTTTGTCATCGACACCGGCGACCCGATGCTCTGCGGGCCGCAAGCGGGCCGAAGGGGTGGCTGCGCAGCGTTCGATTTCGGCCATGGTCAATTCGCCGGCGCTCACCGGGTCGCGCCCCTGCATGCCGATCGCGACGTCACCATCGGCGATCGCCTTGATCTCCAGCATGTGCATGCCACAGAACTCCGCAATCTGCTCGAAGCTCAACGTCGTGTTTTCGATCAGCCACACGGCCGTCGCTTTCGGCATCAGGGGACGAGACATGAACCTGAGACTCTCCAACGCATTGAGGGGGTGAACCTCATTACTTACAGTGTTCAGCCGGCGCATTCAAGTGATCCTGCCGCGCGCACGTGAGCCGCGCTTTTCGCGCTCGCAGCTATGCGTTTTTTTCGCTGTACAGACCAAGGCGGAGTTGGCAAGACTGAAACTGCTCGGGAGTTACGCTGCCCTAAGACCCCCCCTTAAGGCAGTGCTCGTTTCTTCTGGGCGCCGGGCTGCATCGCAGTCCCCCCCTGCGGGCAGCCCGGCAACCATCGACGTCCCGCTTGGCAAGAACGTTGATGGCATCGTGTTACCGAGGCAGCGCGCTTTTCTCCCCGTCGGGTCGCATCAGCGCCTGCGACGCCGTGGCAACGACGGCGCAAGGCTCATCGGCAGCCAGCAAGTCTTAAGAAAAATGTAACTACGCTGGCACGCGGCTGTCATCGTTATCTACTAGCCTCTGCGACTAGCAGACGGGACAACCCCAAAATATTGCGTTCCTGGCGCTGACCACGGCGCCTGCAGGGATACGCCCAGCTTTGCGTAATCCCTGCCTGGGAGGGCGCGGCGCCGCCTGAGAAGCAGTCGGGGCGACCCTGAGTGCATGGCTAGACTTTGGGGAACTCCATGACCTACACGCTTCAACTTCTCCACGCCTCCGATCTCGAGGGCAGCGTCGATGCGATCGGCAAGGCCCCGAACTTCGCCGCCCTCGTCGATAAGCTGGAGGACGCGGCCGGCATCGACGGAACAGTGACACTTTCCGCCGGCGACAATTACATCTCCGGACCCTTTTTCAGCGCCGCCGGCGATCCCTCGCTGCGGGCGCCGCTCAATGCCGCCTACAACGCCCTGTTCGGGCTCAGCGGCGATGCTGCCTACAAGGACCTGCGCGAGGCACCGGGCCGGGTCGACGTCTCGATCATGAACATCGTCGGCTTCGATGCCTCGGCGCTGGGCAACCACGAGTTCGACCTCGGCACCGGCGTTGTTCGCGAGATTCTTGCGCCCGACTTCCGCGCCGCCGGCCTCGCTGATGACCGCTGGGTCGGGTCCCAGTTCCCCTACGTGAGCGCCAACCTCGACTTCTCGGCCGATCCGAATCTTGCGTCGCTGTTTACCGCCGACATCCTGCCCAACACCGCCTTCGCCTCCGGGCCGGATCAGTCGCTTGCGGGAACCACGGGGCCGAAGATCGCGCCTGCAACCATCATCGAGGCCGGTGGACAGAAGATCGGCGTGGTCGGCGCGACGACGCCGCTCTTGCAGTCGATTTCATCGCCGGGCGACACGACGGTCAAGGATCCCGGCGCCGGCAGCAACGACATGGCGGCGCTCGCCACGATTCTTCAGCCGACCATTGATGCGCTCAAGGCGCAAGGCATCAACAAGATCATCCTCACCACCCATCTGCAGCAGCTGAGCCTGGAAAAGGCCCTGGTGCCGCTCTTGAGCGGGGTGGATATCTCGATCGCCGGCGGTTCCGACAGCATTCTCGCCAATGCCGATGATCCACTGAACCCCGGCGACGCGGCGGTGGACACCTACCCGGTCGTCACCAAGAACAAGGACGGCGACCCGGCGGTCATCGTTTCCACCGATGGCGAGTATTCCTACCTTGGCCGCCTGGTGGTGCACTTCAATGACAACGGCGTCCTGGTCGACGCCGCAGGCGCACCGATCGACGCCGTCACCGATCTCGATGCCGCGCTGAATGGCCCGGTCGCGACGTCCGACGCCAATGTTGCCGCGCTGTGGGGCAGCCTCGAAGCCGGCCTGGCGGAAGGCACCAAGGGCGGCCAGGTCAAGGCGCTGGTCGACAGCCTCGATGGGATCGTGACCGCCCAGGACAGTGCCACCTTTGGCCTCAGCGAAGTGTTCCTCGAAGGGCGGCGGACGGCGGTCCGCACCGAAGAGACAAACTTCGGCAACCTTACCGCGGATGCGAATCTTTGGGTTGCCAAGGAGACGGATCCGGGCGTCGTCGTCTCGATCAAGAACGGCGGCGGCATTCGCAACCCGATCGGCACGATCGTCGAAGAGCCCGCGGGCTCGGGCACCTACGTCACCGCACCGACGCAAGCCAACCCGGCTGCAGGCAAGGAAGCGGGCGAGATTTCCCAGCTCGATATCGCCGATTCGCTGCGCTTCAACAACGCGCTGACGCTGGTCACGGTGACCGCCGACCAACTGCTCCAGGTCCTCGAGCACGGCGTGGCGGCGGCGGCGCCGGGGGCAACACCGGGCCAGTTCCCGCAAGTGGGCGGCGTCTCCTTCAGCTTCGATCCGGACCTGCCGGCCGGCGAACGCGTGCAGACGGCCGCGATCATTGATGAAGATGGCAATCGGGTCGAGTGGCTGGCCCAGGATGGCGCAGTGGCAGGCGATCCGGCGCGGGCGATCCGGGTGGTGACGCTGAACTTCCTCGCCGACGGCGGCGACAGCTATCCGTTCAAGCAGTTCATCGAAGCCAATCCCACGTTCGCCAACCGCGTCGATCTGTCGCCGACCGATCCGGCGGCGCCACTGACCGGCACTGCGACCTTTGCCAAGGACGGCACCGAGCAGGACGCGCTGGCAGAGTACCTCGCGAGCGAATTTCCCGCCGACGACGATGCGGCGACGGCCGCTTTCGCGGTCGCGGACACCGACACCGCACACGATACGCGCATTCAGAACTTGGCGGTGCGTGAAGACACAGTCGGGACAACGGAGGGTGCAATGGGATTCACGACGAAAGAGGCTTCGCTGGTCGATGGCCTCGAAGGCTATACGGCTAAGCCGCTACTGACGGTCGGCGAAACGATCACCAACACGACCGGTGCCTTCACCGGCATCGGCGGCGACTACACGCCGGTCGGCCTCCTGGACGGCATCGGCGCCTTTAAGCTCGACGACGATACGGTCAGGCTGATCGTCAATCACGAAGCGAGCCCGAACCAGGGGGCGACCTATACGGTCAACAACGGCCTCGCCAATGCCGAGCCGCTCACCCTGCAAGGCGCGCGGGTCAGCTACTTCGATGTCAGCACCAAGGATCTGAGCATCGAGGACGCGGGCCAGGCCTACAACCGGATCTTTGATCTCGAAGGCCGGCTGGTGCGCGACGTCGCCCAGATCGACACCAACCCGAACGATGCCGCGGCAACGGGCTTCGACCGGTTCTGCTCCGCTTCGTTCTACGACGCGAATGAGTTTGGTACCGACCTTGGCTTCGCCGATCCGCTCTATGTTGCACCGTCTGAAGGCAACAACGGCGTCGCTTGGATCCTCGATGTCACGACGGGCGACTTCTACGCTGCGCCAAGCCTCGGCCGCGGCCGCTGGGAGAACGTGACCACGCTCAACACCGGCGATCCGGACAAGGTCGCGTTGCTGCTTGGCGACGACAGCTATCCCGCCGATCCGCTCTACCTCTACGTCGGCACCAAGAATGGCTATGGCGACGGCAGCTTCCTCGACCGCAATGGGCTGAAAGACGGCCAGCTGTTCGCGTGGGCGCCGGATGCCAACCTGGACGGCGTCGCCAACAACGACATCACGCCAGCCGATTTCACCCGCCCTGGCCAGGAAGTCTCCGGCACCTTTGTTCCTGTCGATGCCTACGACATCACAAAGGCCGGTGATGAGGGTTACGATGACCTCGGCTGGGCGCTGCAGTCGACCCTCTACAAGCAGGTCGAGAGCCTGAACGGCTTCTTCTTCTCCCGCGTCGAGGACCTGGCCACCAACCCCAACGACAGCAGCGAGGCTGTGTTCGCCGCAACCGGCACCGACTTCAACGGCATCACCAAGGACGGCGTGCCGCAGGTGGCGAAGTTCGCGACCGAGGCGGTCGATACGACTGGAAGTGTCTACACCGCCCAGTTCGATCTCGATGATCTCGATGCGCCGCAAGCGACGCTCAAGATCATCTACCGTGGCGATGCCGACGCGGCCAACCACGCCAACGCTGTGCTGCGCAGCCCCGACAACCTGGACTGGACCAAGAGCGGCTTCGTCTACGTCGACGAAGACGAGGCGCAGGTCAATTTCGGCGACAGCGGCGATCCGCATGAGGCCTCGATCGTCCGCCTCGACCTCGCCAAGGAGCAGGGCGATGACGGCTTCGGCGTCCGCGTTGCCGAGATCAACCGGTCCGTGCTGGTGCCGGCCGGCACGACCGACAGCAGCCCGGATGACGTCGGCCGCTGGGAAACCTCGGGCATCCTCGATATTTCCGAGCTGTTCGGCAAGGCGGCCGGCAAGCTCCTGGCGTTCGACGTTCAGGCGCACTCGCTCGGCGGCGGCGTGATCGCCGACAAGGCATTGATTGAAGGCGGCCAGCTTCTGTTCCTCACGGCTCCGGACGAGTTGGCACTGATCGCCTAAAGCCTCCTCACGGATCGGCCGCAGGGAGCCAGCGCTTCCCGCCGCGCAGGCGCCCTGCGGTCTTCTTTTTGTTCCCACTCGCCCATAAAGCGGCCGCGCGTTGCCCTCTCCTGTCCGGCGTGCGACAACGCGGCATGGATGCCACACGCAATCCACTCGTCCTGGACTGGACCGGCCGGGCGCCGCGCATCCTGGTGCTTGGCGATGTCATGCTCGACCGGGCGCTGATCGGCAGCTGCGAGCGGATTTCGCCAGAAGCGCCGGTGCAGGTGGTCGACGTCCGCGAGAGCCGGCGGCAACTGGGCGGCGCCGGCAATGTTGTCCGCAACTGCCTGGCGCTGGGCGCTGAAGCGTGGCTGGTGAGCGTGATCGGCGCCGACGCGGCCGCCGCCGAGGTGCGCGCGCTGCTCACCGACTGCGGCGCCGGTGATCAGTCCGTGCTTACGGAAACGGATCGGCAGACGACCGAGAAGACGCGCGTCTTTGCCGCCCATCAGCAGGTGGTGCGGCTCGATACGGAAGTTCGCAGCGCGATCACGCGGGAGAACGAAGACCACCTGCTTGACTGCCTGCAGGCGGCAGACGAGATCGACGCCCTGATCATCTCCGACTACGCCAAGGGGGTGGTGACGGAGCGGCTTTGCCGCGCCGCGATCGCCTGGGCGCGCAGCCGCGGCCTGCCGGCCTTCTGCGATCCGAAGGGCCGCGACTTCACGAAGTACTCAGGCGCGAGCGTATTGACGCCGAACCGCCGGGAAGCCGCGGACGCCGTCGGCTACCCGTTGAGCGACGCTTCAAGGATCGAGCGTGCCGGCAGGCAACTGCGGGAGACGCTGGCACTCGATCACTGCCTGATCACCTTGGGCGAGGACGGCATGGCGCTGTTCTCGGCCGAAGGCGTGCACCGCTTGCCGTCCCGGGCGCGCGAAGTGTTCGACATCACCGGCGCCGGCGATACCGTCGTCGCCGCGCTCGCGGTCGCGTGCGCCGCCGGCACCGACGTCCGCCGGGCTTGCGAGATCGCCAACATCGCGGCCGGCCTCAAGGTCGCCAAGCTCGGTGCGGCGACGGTCTCACGCGATGAGTTGGCGGCGGAACTGGCGCGCGGACCGCACGGCATGCCGCCTTCAGCCAAAATCAAGACACGCGACGAGATCAGCCGCATCGCGGCGGCGGCGCGGGCGGACGGACGCAAGCTCGTCTTCACCAACGGCTGCTTCGATATCCTCCACCGCGGCCACACGGAACTCCTGCAGGCGGCAGCCGGGATGGGCGACGTCCTGATCGTCGGCCTCAACACGGATCGCTCGGTGACAGGCCTCAAGGGGCCGGACCGACCGATCATGAGCGAGGACGACCGCGCCCATCTGCTGGCGGCGCTGGCAGCGGTCGATTACGTCGTGCTGTTCGATGAGGAGACGCCGCTTGAACTGATCGCAGCCATTGCACCGGACGTGCTGGTCAAGGGCGGCGACTACGCGGCCGATGCGATCGTCGGCGCCGATCTCGTGCGGGCGCGCGGGGGCCAAGTGCGGGTCGTTCCCCTCCTCCCCGGACGCTCAACCTCGGCGATCGTGCGCCGCCTGACTTAAGGAGGCCGTCAGCCGAGGTCGCGGCGGGCTTTCAGCGCCGTGACCAGCGTCGCCTCGTCCATGTAGTCGAGCTCGCCACCCAAGGGCACGCCATGCGCAATGCCGGTGACGCCGACGCCCGAGCCAGCCAGGCGATCGGCGATGTAGTGCGCGGTCGTCTGGCCGTCGACGGTGAAACTCAAGGCCAAGATCACCTCGCGCACCTGGCTTGCATGGACGCGGGCAATCAGCTGCGGAATGCGCAGCTCATCCGGGCCGACGCCATCAAGCGCGGAGAGCGTGCCCCCCAGCACATGGTAACGCCCCTTGAAGAAGCTGGTACGCTCAAGCGCCCACAGGTCCGACACGTCCTCGATGACACATAACGCTGCCGGATCGCGGGCGGGATCGGCGCAGATGGCGCACGGGCTTTTCGTGTCGAGGTTGCCGCATTCGGCGCAAACCAGGACATGCTCGGCCGCCGCCGTCATCGCCTGCACAAGCGGCAGCATGAGCGTTTCGCGCCGCTTGAGCATGTGCAGCGCCGCGCGCCGGGCCGAACGCGGCCCCAGCCCGGGCAGCTTGGCAAGCTGCTGGATCAGGCGCTCGATGTCCGAGGACATTGGTCCAAGCGGCTCCGGCTGCCGGAACGCGCCCGAAAGGCCGTCCGCCGGCGGCCGCTAGAGCGGCAGGTTGAGGCCAGGCGGCAACTTGAGACCGCCGGTCAGCTCCGCCATCCGCTCGGCGACATGCGCCTCGATCTTTGCCTTGGCATCGTTGCAGGCGGCAACCAGCAGGTCCTCCAGGACCTCCACTTCCGCCGGATCGAGCAATGACGGATCGATCTTGATGCGGCGCACCTCGCCCTTGCCGGTCATCGTTACCTGCACCATGCCCCCGCCCGATGCGCCCGTCAGCTCGGCGCCGGCAAGCTGTTCTTGCAGCTCACCCATCTTCGCCTGCAGCTTCTGCGCCTGCTTCATCATTTGCCCGAGGTTCTTCATTATCCGTTCCGTTTCCCGCCTGACATGGTGGCTGCAGCCGTTCGCTCCCTCTATAGCAATCCCGAGAGCACGCCGCTACCAGCGGCTGAACGGCTTGAGCGCAAGATTGGCGTTGAGGTAACGCACGTCGTCGGTCACTTCGAGCCCGGCCCAGTCGGGAAGCACGAGTTCGGCGTCCTCGCTTTCCAGCTCAACCTCGGCCAGCACGAGGCCGGCATTGACACCAGCAAAGACATCGACCACCCATTCCCGCCCTGCGAACATGCTGGCGTAACGCGTCTTCTCGATCACCGGCTGGATGCACAGCGTGTCCAGCATTTCGTCGGCGTCGGCAGGCGCGATCGGGTATTCGTACTCGTCGCGGATCATGCCCTTTTTCGGCCCCTTGATGGTCAGGAATGCTTGCGCGCCGTAGCGGCGCACCCGAACCGAGAGCGCGGCGCTGCTGACGAGGTAGCCCTGGCGGATGGTCTGGCCGCCATCCTGGGGGCGCCAGAGTTCGCGCTTGACGAGAAACTTGCGCTCGATTTCCTGTGCCAACCGCCGTTACTCCATCGGCCCGTTGTCGCCGTCCGCATCGGCATCGAGGGCCTCGCCATCGATGGCTTCAGGCGCGGCATCGGCCGGCGGCGGCACGACGCGGATCTGCTCCAGCGTCGCGCCCGGAAAAACGCGCATGATTTCGGCAATGACGGGATGATTGAGCACGGCCGCGCGCCGCTCCGATGCGGCTGCCTGCTGCTGCTCATAAAGTGACGGCGAACCGGGCGCGGTGGACACCGTGACCAGCCAGCGCCGGCCCGTCTCAGCGCCAAGGAAGCGGCTCAAGCGCTGTGGCAGGTCAGCCGGCGCCTGCGATGTGAGGTTGATCTCGATCTGGCCGTCCGCGAACCGCACCAGCCGCACGCCGGAAACAAGCTGGCCATGCAGGATGACCTCTTTGTGCTGCAGGACCAGCGCCACGACGTCATCGAAACTGCGCAGCGCGATCGGCCCGCCCTCTGCCGGCCCGGCCGCGCCGGCTTCCGATGCACCCAGCGCTGGCCGCACCGCGACTTGCGCCACTGGCCCCGGCGGCGGGTCACCCGCTCGCGGCTGTCCGCGCGGCGGCGTTGACACCGTCCGCGCCGGCTGCGGCGAAACCGGGGCCACCGGCTGAGCGGCCGAGGCGCCGGGCGGCGGCGGCGATGACGGCCTGGTCCCCCGGCTCAAGCTCTCGATCGCGTCCGCCGGCGTCGGTAGCCTTGCGGCGTAGGCGATCCGGATCAGCACCATCTCGGCCGCCTGGATCGGCACCGGCGCCGCCCGCGTTTCGCCCAAGCCCTTCAGCAGCATCTGCCAGACGCGGGTCACTTCCGCCATCTCGAGCTTGCCGGCCATGGCGCCGCCGCGCACCCGCTCGGCCTCGGCAACGCCGGGCGCTGCGGCCGCCGCCGGCACCACCTTGATGCGGGTGATCCAGTGCGTCAGCTCCAGAAGATCCTCCAGCACCGCGGCCGGATCGGCACCGGCAGCGTAGCGCCCGCTCAAGATATCGAGCGCGGTTGCGATCTCACCTCGCATCAGCGCATCGAACAGGTCGAAGACGACGGTGCGGTCGACGAGGCCCAGCATGTCCCGCACCACGGCCTCGTCGATCTGCCCCTCGCCCAGCGCAATTGCCTGGTCCAACAGGCTCAAGCCATCGCGGACGCTGCCGTCGGCGGCGCGTGCGATCAGGTTGAGGGCAGCTTCGCTGGCGCTCACCCCTTCCGCCGTCGCCACCTTCTGCAGGTGGCGGGCAATCTCCACCGTGTCGACCCGGCGCAGATCGAAGCGCTGGCAGCGGGAAAGCACGGTGACCGGCACCTTGCGGATCTCGGTCGTCGCGAAGATGAACTTCACGTGCTCCGGCGGCTCCTCCAGCGTCTTCAACAGCGCATTGAAGGAGTGCGTCGAGAGCATGTGCACCTCGTCGACGATATAGACCTTGTAGCGCGCCGAGGTCGGCCGGTAGGGAACGCCGTCCAAGAGCTCGCGGATCTCCTCGACCTTGGTGCGGCTGGCGGCGTCCATCTCGATCACATCGAGGTGGCGGTCCTGGGCGATGGCGACGCAGTGGCTGCAGACGCCGCAGGGCTCCGGTGTCGGACCGCCCTGGCCATCGGCCCCGATACAGTTGAGCGCGCGGGCGATGATGCGCGCCGTGGTCGTTTTGCCGACGCCACGCACGCCGGACAGCATGTAGGCATGGGCGAGACGGCCCGAGCGCAGCGCGTTGCCGAGCGTGCGCACCATCGCCTCCTGGCCGATCAGCTGGGCGAAGGTCTGGGGCCGGTACTTGCGTGCCAGCACCCGATAGGGCTGGGTCTGCCCGAACGGGGCGGAAGTGCCGGGCTCGGCAGTCGTCATCCGGGCGCTCCGATGCTCGCCATCGTTCCGTCGCCGACCACAAGGGGTCGAGTGGGAGACTGGCGAGCGACCCGAACCGGAACTCGTTACGGCTGCTTCCTTCCGGACCTGACCGGGTTGGCGAGGGGTCCGTCCGCCGCCAGCCTCCCAAGGCGAGACTATCGGTCGCAGGGGCGGGCTTAGCAAGCAGCAATCGGCGGCGGCGTCGCGTTGAGTCCGGCCTAGCCGGCCCGCGATGAGAGACGATTGCGCCAGTAGTCCGGCGTGCGGCTATGGTGCATCACCGCGAGTATGAGCACATGATCCGCTTCCACGGAATACAGCACTCCGTACGGAAACGTGTGCGCAAGACAACGACGAATCTCCCCTTGGATCTTTCGCCATCGGGTAGGAGCCTCGACAATCCGCTCAATTGTCCTTTCGACTTCGATCGTGAAACGGGCTCCGAGACCAGGCTGGCGGCTTTCGTAGTAAACCACGGATTCGAGATACTCAACGCGGGCGTCGGGATGAAATTCGTAGAGCGTCACCGCTTGGCCAAGCGGCGTGCCTCGGCCAAAACATCCTCGCCTGGGATTGTCTTGACGCTTCCGGAGCGGACTTGTTCGAGGCGCCTGTTTGCCTCATCAATCCACAGCCGCTGGATCTCGTCGGGTGGGGTTGAATCCAGACTTTCTACAAGAAAATCAGCCAGTTCGGCTCGCTGAGCAGGAGTCAGGCGCAGCGCGTCTCGTGCGATCTGTTCCAGCGTTGTGGTCATGCCGTGACGATACTCCTCGGATAGCGGCGCCTCAAGCCTGGAAGGCTCAACGCTCAGCATCAGCGGTGGCGGCCGCGACCTGCCAGCCGTTCGCGAACCTGGACGCCCCTTTGCGCGCCCACTTCAAGGGGAAAATGGTGATCGGCACGAGCGCATGGGCGAAGATCCGCTCAACGCCGGAGATCGGGCTCCTATTCTGAGGGCTCGTCAAGGACCAGCATGGCCATCAATGGTCCACAAAGTGTATGCATAATGCCGAGTTCAGGAGGTGCAGGGTGCTGACCGTAGAAACAGAACAGGAAGCGGACGGCCGCTGGATCGCCGAGGTGCGCGATTTGCCAGGCGTTCTTGCCTACGGGGCTTCACGCGCCGAGGCGATCGTGAGGGCGGAATCGCTGGCGCTGCGCGTGCTTGCCGACCGTCTGGAGCATGGCGAAGCCGTTCCGGAAGTCAAAGGCTTGTTTGCTGCGTGAGTCGCTGGCCCGCCGTCAAAGCCGGCCGCGTACTCGCTGCCCTTGCGAGGATCGGCTGGCGGATCGCGCGACAATCGGGCTCCCATCGCGTGCTGCGGCGCGAGGGCTGGCCAGATGTCGTGTTCGCATTTCACGATTCTGAGGAGATCGGTCCCCGAATGCTTGCCCGCATAGCGAGGCAGACGGGCCTGCAGCCGGATGACTTGTAGACCCATGCCGGCTAGCTGTCTGGAGAAGCGATGGGCAACCCGGATATCCGTGCAGATGCGAAGGTTCCCGCAATCCGCTAACGCTGCTTGCGGGCTACGACTGGCGGGTTACGGTTGGCCGATCGGCGGCGCACTGCCCATCGCGCCGGTGCGGAACCAGCAAGCCGTAGCAAGCCGTAGTAATCCGGGATGGCGGCGGGGCGATTGAAGTCCCCGCAATTCGCTAACGCTGCTTGCGGGCTACGGTTGGCGGGCTACGGTTGGCGGGTGGGCGGCGCACTGCCCATCGCGCCGGTGCGGAACCAGGCCTCGAAGAGGTTGCAGCGGGGATCGCCTTCCGGAGGCGCCCAGGCGGCGAAGTCCTTGTCCGCGGCCGGATCGTAAGGCCCGGGCTTGAGCTCGAACAGGACCGAGCCCGGCTCCAGGCCTGCAAAGCTGTGCCAGGTGCCGGGCTCCGTCTCGATGCCGAAGGTGGGACCGCCGGCGCTGAGCACGATGCGGTCCGTGAGCACGCCTTCGGGCGTGAACAGCACGAGGACCACCCGGCCCTTGAGCGCAATCGAAAGCTCCCACTTGCCGGCCTCGCCATGCCGGTGCGGGCGGATGTAGGAGCCGGGCTCGATCGCGTTGCAGAACCGCTGCACGGGATCGGTGGCGCTCGCGTGGATATCCCAGTTCGCACGCAGGCGCGCGCGGCCGGCGGCTTGGGTGCTGAGCGCGGCCAACGCCTCGGCTGTGATCGCTTTCATGGCCGGCCGAACGGCAGCATGCGCTGCAGCAGGCGGTTCTTGCGGATCAGCTGGTGTTTGAGCACCAGGCCGACGTGGCCCGCGATCGCCACCAGAAGCGCGTAGGCGGCGACGATGTGCGTCCATTTCGCCACCACCGCCACCAGTTCGTTCTTGCCGATCGGGTTGGCAAGGTGCACGGACGAAAACAGGTGCACGCCGTAGCCGCCCGCCATGACGTAAAGATAACCGCTGATCGGCATCACGATCATGCCGGTGTAAAGCAGCGTTTCGACCCCGTGGCAGTAGCGGCGTTCGCCTTCACTCAGGCACGCCGCCCATTCGGGGAGCGGTGTGAGCTTGCGCCACGTGAGGCGGATCGTCGCCAATAGCAGGCCAACCAGGCCTATCGACTTGTGCCAATTGTACAAAGTCGCTTGCGAAAACCCGAGCGTCGTTTCCTCTGGCCGCGTATTCAGCATCATCAACGCGGCGATGTACTGGAACAAGAACACGGCAACCACCGACCAGTGCAAGGCCTTGGCGACGACACCGTAGCGTTGAGGGGTGTTCAGAAGCTGCACGAGACGACCTTGGCGGCTATTGATGCAATTGCATCTCATTCTAACTGGATTAGCCCGTCTTGTGTCAAACGTTGAACACGAGGAGCGCGACAGCCTGGACGAGGCGAAGCGCTTGATATTAGCCGACGATGCTGACCCGGCGCGCGGTCAGGCTGTCGAGCTCCCCCTGCATTGTGTCAAGACGGCCCTGGATCCGGTCGATTTCGGTGTCCATCTGCGCGATCCGGGCGTTATCGCCCTGGGCGCGTTCGTCCTTAGCAATCTCGCGCCATCGCTCCTGGCTCTTGCGCAGATTGCCGATCTGCTTGGTCAAACTCGCGCACGCTCCGTCGACGGCCTTGAGGTCCCGCTGCGCCTGTTCTGCCGAAAGCCTCTTGGCCTTCAGATCGGCGGCGATCTTGTCGATCTTCGCACGGTTCTCATCGACGATGGTGTGCACTGCGGCGGAGATGTCCTCCATTTTGGCGTTCTCGGCGCGGAGCTTTTCGATCATCGCATCAAGGCGCTGCTCCTGATTGGCGTACTGCTGCTTGAGGTTGGCGTAATAAAGGCCACCGGTGCCTCCCAGGATCGCGCCGCCGATGGCGCCGATGATTGCGCCCGTCGCGGCCCCGGCAGCGCGGTTGTCCTTCGCGGCCAAAGCGCCTGCCCCGGCACCAAGCGCAGCGCCGCTGACGGCGCCGATCAGAATGCCCTCGAAGATGGTCCGGTTATAGTCGGCCGCGAGATCCTGCAGGCGCTGCTCGGCCGGCGATAACTCCCGCTCCGGCTCGGTCATCGCTTGGATCTGCGCGCATGACGGCACCACGATGATGGTAACGAGCATGCCAGCGAGCACGCGGCCCCGCAGCCCCTGCGTGTTCACCATAAACAGCCCCACCCCCGGCCGGCCCGACCCCGCGCCCACCGGCCCGATCGAAACGCACCAATTGTGCCGAATCCTACACCGTTGCGGGCATTAGGGAAAGAGCCATCCCCGCCTCAGTTGAGAGGATGGCGGCGCTTGAGCCGCGGGCGGGTGCGCTTATGTCTCGCCGAGCCACGCTTTGGCGGCGGCGCGCTCCGCTGGCGGGAAGAAGCGCACTTCGGCATGCTTGGCAATGTCCGCCAGACGCGGCTGCTCACCGGCCCACTTGGCGTCGGCAATCACGGCGTGCTTGCGAACCGCTTCGCTGATCAGTTTCGAGGTGACGGTTCCCAGGGTCTTCGCGCCCTTCTCCCAACCCTCCAGCTTCTCCCAGTCCGACAGCACGTTGAAGTGCTGTCCGACGCCACGAACGTGGACGCCGATGGCCGGAAACTCGGCCTGCAGCTGATCGACTGCGGCGTCAATGTCCGCCTCCGTGATCATGCCCACCATCTCGATGGTGAGAATGCGGTTCGCTTCATCCGCCTTGAACGTAATCATCGTCCGTCCTCCGCAACGCCGGGTCCCTGCCCGGACCCCTTTCGGTTTAACAGGAATGCCGGCAAACTTCGCGCTGGATTCTTGGGCAGGGACCGACCCATGATTGGAATTGCTGCCGCCGCAGGCGCAAAGGAAGACGTCGATGTTTGAGTCCGCTGCTCAGGTCCACAAGATCGACAAGGCGACCTTCAAGGCTGAGGAAGCAAAGCTGCGCGAGGCGCTCCTCGATGCGCAATTCGACCTCATCGAACAGAAGCGGTTTGCCGTCTTGATCCTATTGGCGGGCATCGACGGCGCCGGCAAGAGCGCGGCGCTGGCGCGGTTGAACGAATGGCTCGACCCGCGTCACGTCGAGACGGCCGTGATTGACGAGCCGAGCCCTGAAGAGGCAGCGCGTCCGCCGCACTGGCGTTACTGGCGAACGCTGCCGGCCAAGGGCAAGATCGGTATCCTCGTTGGTTCCTGGTACCGCGAAGCGATTGCGCTCTATGCCAATGGCGGCGGCGAGGAAGGCCAACTGGAGCGAGAGCTGGCCGTTATCGGCCGCTTCGAGACGATGCTCGCCGATGAGGGCCTGCTGGTCATCAAACTTTGGCTGCACCTTTCGCGTGCTGACCAGAAAAAGCGGTTCAAGGAGATCGATAGCATCCCCGGCGGCGGCCGCCACGTCGTGGAACACCGCTGGATGCACAAGAACTACGAAAAACTGATGCCGGTGATGCAGAACATCGTGCGGC
The DNA here is from genome assembly GCA_029624735.1 of Defluviicoccus sp. Lineage (GTDB taxonomy): Bacteria > Pseudomonadota > Alphaproteobacteria > Rhodospirillales > Defluviicoccaceae > Defluviicoccus. Next base: position 49,122 of record JARSSM010000007.1, read on the forward strand.
TGACCAGCTCCGGCGATGCGCCCTGGGTAGTCGTGCCGAGCGCAGACGAGGAATATCGCGACCTGATGATTGGCCAGACGGTGCTGGCGGCGATGCGCAAGCGCTTGGACATCCCGCCGCCGCCGAAGGTCGCGGCAGCACCGGTGGTCGTCGCCGGACTCGATCGCAAGACGGCGCTCGACGCACTCGATCTCTCGGTGAAGCTGGACGAAGCGCGCTACGACAAAGAACTGGCCCGCTACCAGCAGCGGATCGCAAGACTGACCGATGCGAAGGCGTTCCGCGATGTCGCCCTGGTCGTCGCGTTCGAAGGCACCGACGCCGCCGGCAAGGGCGGCACCATTCGCCGGCTGACACGCGCGCTCGATCCGCGCAAGGTCAAGGTCTACCCGATCGCGGCGCCGACCGACGAGGAGAAGGCACAGCCCTACCTGTGGCGCTTCTGGCGACGCATTCCGGCGAAGGGCCAGGTCGCCATCTTTGACCGCACCTGGTATGGCCGCGTCCTGGTCGAGCGGGTCGAGGGCTTCTGCAGCGAAGCGGACTGGCTGCGCGCCTACGCCGAAATCAACGACTTTGAAGAACAGCTGCGCGAAAGCGGCGTCATTCTGGCCAAGTTCTGGCTGGCGATCAGCAAGGAGGAGCAACTGCGCCGGTTCCAGGATCGGGAAAAGGTCCCCTACAAGCGATACAAGATCACCGACGAGGACTGGCGCAACCGCGAGAAGTGGGATGCCTACACCCAGGCCATCGGGGATATGGTCGACCGGACCAGCACCGACCGTGCCCCGTGGACGCTGGTGTCCTCGGAAGACAAGAACTGGGCGCGCGTGCAGGTCCTCAAGACCCTCAGCGACAGCCTTGAAGCCGCACTGTAAGGAAGCGGCTTCCGTCAATGAACGGAATTGCGAAACGAGGTGAAAAACGTATAATTTTCTTGTGGAAATAGCTGGCGGACGGATCCGCTCCGTGCATGCCTGCCAATGACGGCAATCGTTCCGTCAAGGAACGATGCCTTCGGTTGAGAACGGTGGCAGGCCAATAACCGACCGGTCGCTGTGTCCCCTCGGGTCGCAGCAGAGACCGGCATCAAACAGGGCAACGAGGGCGAGGGAGGCGCGGTATGACTGGGATTCTGTCCGGTTTGCGGATTGTCGAGGGCTCGGCATTTGTTGCCATGCCCGTGGGCGGCATGACGATGGCGCAGTTGGGCGCCGACGTCATCCGGTTCGACCCGATTGGCGGCGGCCTCGACTTCACCCGCTGGCCGGTCACGCTCGATGGTGAGCACAGCCTGTTCTGGGCCGGCTTCAACAAGGGCAAGCGCTCGATCGCGGTCGATTTCCGCAAGCCGAAGGGCCAGGAAATCCTTACCCGGCTGATCACCGCGCCGGGGGAGAATGCCGGCCTGTTCGTCACCAATTTTCCCGCCCGCGGCTGGCTCGACTATGAGACGCTGCGCAGCCACCGGCCCGATCTGATCATGGTCAACCTGGTTGGCCGACGCGATGGTGGTTCGGAGGTGGATTACACCGTCAATCCGCAGACCGGGCTGCCGTTCGTCACCGGCCCGACCGTCTTTCCCCGGCCGGTCAATCACCTGCTGCCGGCGTGGGACTGCATCGCCGGCCAGATGGCGATGGTCGGCCTGCTTGCGGCCGAACGGCACCGCCGCCTGACCGGCGAAGGCCAATTGGTGCGCCTGGCACTCAAGGACGTCGCGCTCGCGATGCTGGGCAACCTCGGCAAGATCGCCGAGGTGATGGTGAACGACACCGACCGGCCGAAGGACGGCAACTACCTCTACGGTGCATTCGGGCGTGACTTTGGCAGCCTCGACGGCAAGCGGCTGATGGTGGTCGGCCTCACCCACGGCCAGTGGAAGGCGCTGGTCGAGGCCACCGGCCTTGAGCAGGAGCTGGAGCTGCTGGCGGCGCGGCTGCGACTCAACTTCACCAAGGAGGGAGACCGCTTTCGCGCCCGGCGGGAGATCGCCCGCGTCTTCGAACCGTGGTTTGCAACCCGCATGCTGCAGGAGATCCGGCGCACGTTTGATCATCACGGCGTCACCTGGGCGCAATACAGGACAGTGCGCGAGACGATCGAACACGATCGCGACTGTTCGACCGATAACCCGATGTTCGCGATGGTTGATCAGCCCGGGATCGGCACCTACCTGATGCCGGGCTCGCCGCTTGATTTCGCCGCGGTTGCACGCACGCCGGTCCGCCGGGCGCCACGCTTGGGCGAACACACCGAGGAGATTCTGCACGACATTCTCGGCATGAGCGACACCGAAGTCGGCCAGCTCTACGACGATGGCGTGGTCGCCGGACCAGGCGGATTGTCCTGAGCAGCGGCGGCAGCGGTGTGCGCATTTGGGAGGAGCGGCGGTTGAGCGCAGACGAGCAGCCCTACGCGGCATGGCTTGGCGGCAGCGAAGTCGTGCCGGATTGGATCGCACCAGCACCGATGCAGGCGGCGGCTGCGACCTTCGATGATGTCGAGACGGAGTTTCGCCCTGGTTCCGCGGTCCCGCCGCTGTGGCATTGGTTCTACTTCCTGCCGAAGGCGCCGCAGTCCCGGATCGGCGACGACGGCCATCCCGCACGCGGCGGCTTTCTGCCCCCCGTTGCCTTGCCGCGGCGGATGTTCGCCGGTGCGAGGCTCACGTTCGTGAGCCCGCTCATCGTCGGCCAGCCGGCGGAACGCCGGGGCACCATCCGGGCGATCAGTGAACGCAGCGGCCGCAGCGGTTCGCTGGTGTTCGTGACTGTTGGTTATAAGATCAGCCAGGATGGGCGCACGTGCATCGAGGAGGAGCAGGATATCGTTTACCGCGACGCGGATCCGACGCCGGTACCGGCGCCGGAGACGGTCGACCTGCCAGCGGCGGAAGGCGCGCTGGTGCGCACCATCACGCCGGATCCGGTTCTCCTGTTCCGCTTCTCGGCGCTGACATTCAACGGCCACCGCATCCATTACGACCGCCCGTATGCGACCGGCGTTGAGGGCTATCCCGGCCTGGTCGTGCACGGGCCGTTGACGGCGGTGCTCCTGCTTGAGCTCGTGCGGCGCAATCTCCGCCGGCCGGTCGGCACGTTCAGCTTCCGCGGTCTGTTGCCGCTGTTCGATCTGACGCCGTTCCGCGTCACCGGCGCGGAGACAGGCGACATGGTTACGCTGGAAGCGCATCGCTGCGACGGGAAGGTGGCCATGAAGGCGGCGGCAACTCTCGTCTCCGCCTGAGAAGGCGAAGCGGCGCGCGGCCGGCCAGAAGGCCCGGAGAGACGGCGCATGGCCGCCTCCCCCGGGCCATTAGGCGCTATTTCAGCGTTTGCAGGTAGGCAATAACATTGGTGCGATCGGCCGGATCTTTCAGCCCGGCAAACGTCATCTTGCTGCCCTTGACCATTTCCTGCGGCTTCTCGAGGTAGGTCATCAGGGTCGCTTCGTCCCAGGTCAGACCGGAATTCTTCATCACGTCCGAGTACTTGTAGGTCGCGTCCGTGCCCGCCTTGCGGCCGAACACACCGAACAGCGACGGGCCGACCTTGTTCTTGCCCGCCTCGGCCGAGTGGCAGGCGGCGCACTTGGCAAACACCTTCTTGCCGGCTTCAGCATCGCCGGCAGCGAATGCGGAGGCGCTCGCCAGTCCGATGACGGCAACCGCAGTAAGCGTCGAGAGCATCACCTTCTTGATCATTTCTTCATTCCCCTCGGTTTGACGCCGCGCTTTCGACCCGGCGCGTGACCCGTTCGGCTTCATGTCAAGAAGCCCTGATTGGCGCAACAGGGGCTCGATTCCCAGCCGCTCATCCTGCGATACTGCCGGCCGCTGAGTCGGCCCCTTTCGGTCATGAAGAATACGTCGCCAGCAGACCGACTGCCAGAGGCGTTTCACGCCTCGCTCGCAGTCGCAATCGAATCGGAGGGAAACGGGTATGGAAAATGGGTGAGCGACGGAAATCCAGCCCCGATTGTATTACACACACCGCGACAAAAAATAATGAAGTCAAGCCGAATGGTCTTCACCCTCTTCCCAAGACGGATCGAACGCACTAACGTCCAACGCAAGGCGAGTTGAGGAGTTGCTGTGGCCGTGGCAGCGTCAGCGTGGGGGGGAGTGGAGACGATGATACGGCGGATCGAACTCATCGGTTTGCCGGTTACCGTCTTTCCGACTCTCGATGATTGTCTGGCGCATGTCCTGCCCTTGATCGGTCCCGGTGAGCCGGGGGTGTTCGCAAGCTTCATCAACCCGCGCTCCTATTATCTTGCGCAACACGACCCGGCCTACGGTTCAGCACTGGCTAATCTCGACCTCGTCCTGCCGGATGGCATCGGCATCGTCTGGGCATTGCGCCAGTTGACCGGAGTGCGGGCAGCACGCATCAGTTTCGATGCCACTTCGCTCTATCATCCGGTCTTCCGCCACTTACAGAGCATCCGCTGCCCGGTCTTCATCATCGGTGGCAGGCCCGGCGTCGCCGCCAAAGCCGCCGAGCGCATGCAGGCGATCTATCCCATGCTGAACGTGGTCGGCGTCATGCATGGGTATCAGAGCCGGGCCCACTCGGTGCGGACGATCAAGAGTTCGGGCGCGCAATTCGTGCTGTGCGGCATGGGGGCGCCGAATCAGGAAACGATGTTGATGGCGCTGAAGCACGCAGGCTTCTCCGGCAGCGCCTTTTCGTGCGGCGGCTTTCTCGATCAAGTTGTTGAGAAGAAAGAGTATTATCCGCGCTGGGTGGACCGCCTCGAGGTCCGCTGCCTCTATCGCCTGGCGCGGGAGCCGCGGCGGCTGTGTCGGCGCTATCTTTATGAATATCAAGCGTTTGTGCGGCAGTTCCTGCAAACGATGCTAACCCGCCCGCCCCGCTCGGCAAGAACGGACGAGTCGCGGTGAGCAGGACCGCCCGCGGCGGCGATGGCCGCTCTTGGCGGTCCTGCGGCTGCCGAGGGCACGCTCTGTCGAGGAATTAACGGCTGGCACTTGGGAGCCAACAGTGATCAGCGACGTTTTCCTTGCAGCGATCCGAGCGGCCAGAGAGCGGCGAGGCGTGAGGCCGGCGGTTTTTTCCCGGATCTGGAGAGAACTCACCGCCGAAGATTCGCGGCGCTTCAATTATGCGCTCGCCCTCTGGAGCGGGCTCCTTCTCGTTGCGTGCATTGTCGGCGGCGTGATCCTCGATCGCCTGCACCGGCTGCCGGCGCCGCCGCTGACGGCAACCAACTGCATCGACGAGAAGCTCAAGTTCCTTTCCGCGGCGGATCTCGAAGACGTCCGCTTGCTCGCCGTCGGTTCGTCGTCGACGTGGCGCAACCTCGTCTTCGACGATCTCGCACGCGCTCGTCCGGAAATCCACCCCATCAACGCGGCACCCTGCTACCTCTACATCAACCAGACCGCGTACCTCACGGGCTTCCTTCTAAGCGAGATGCCGCACGTCGCGACTGTGTTGAGTCTTGTCACGCCGCGCGACTTCGAAGACTGCCGCGGCGATGACACAGCGTTTTTTGACGAGCGCGTTGCGCACGAATATGTCTTTGCACGGCACGTTCCGTGGTCCCTCTACCTGACCAATCTGCGGCCGACGGCCTTCGCCCAGGACATCATCCGCCTGCGGCGGATGCGGCTCGATGCGAACCACCCCGCCAACCTCAAGATGGACGCTTTCGGCAGCAGTCCGATGCGGGTGCAGATCGGCTGGATGCCGGAACCACGCTTTGACGACCGATGCTTCACCGCCCTCGCCGAGCTGGAGGCGACGGCGCAGGCGCATCGGGCGCGGCTCGTCGTCGCCACGGTGCCGACCATGCCCCGCTGGCGGCAGAGGTTCGACCCCGATGGCACGGTCGGCGCGCGCTTCCGTCTGCGGCTGCGGCAAGCGCTCACGGAACCGACAAGCCTCTACATCGACGGCGATGCGTTCGTGGCGACGGACGACGATTTCTCTGATCCGGTGCACCTCCTGGGCGATAAGGCTGCGGAGTTTACGCACTTCATTACCGGCCGCATGTTCGGCGCCGCTCCGGCGACAGCCGGCCCAACCTGAAAGGGGGCGGCGGCCGGTCGCAACGGATGCTTTTCAACTCCTACGTCTTCATCTTCGCGTTCCTGCCAGCCGCCCTTGCCGGCTATTTCGCCCTTGGCCGGATCGGCTTCGGTGGCGCGACCAAGCTCTGGCTGATCGGTGCCTCATGCCTTTTCTACGGCTGGTGGAGCGTTCCGTTCCTGGGGCTTCTGCTTGCAAGCATCGCCTTTAATTACGGCTGCGGCCAGGCAATCCGCCACTTGGTCCATGCCGAGCGGGCCCCGGTGCGCCTGGTCCTCACGCTCGCGATTGCCGCCAACCTGGGTGTGCTCGCCTGGTTCAAGTATGCAAGTTTCATCGTCGATAATCTTCGTGCCGTCAGCGGCCTAGATATTGAGGTTGGAGCCGTCGTTCTGCCGCTGGCGATCTCGTTTTATACCTTTCAACAGATCGCTTATTTGGTCGATTGCGCGCGGCGCCGCGTGGCCGAGCACGGTTTTCTCGATTACGCCTTGTTTGTCACTTTCTACCCACAATTGATCGCCGGGCCGATCCTCCATCACAGCGAGATCATGCCGCAGTTCCGCCGCTCGCGGCACCGTTTCCGCCACGAGGACTTCGCTGCGGGCGTCGCCTTCTTTGTCATTGGTCTGGTCAAGAAGGTCGTGCTCGCCGATTCGGTGAGCGCGCTTGCCGACCCTGTGTTCCGGAGCGGCGCCGGCGCGTCGTATGGTTGTCTGGAGGCCTGGATCGCCGTCCTCGCCGTAAGCGTGCGGATTTACTTCGACTTTTCCGGCTACTCGGACATGGCGGTGGGGCTAGCGCGCATGCTCGGCGTCCGCCTCCCCTACAACTTCAACTCGCCCTACCAGGCGGTCTCGATGATCGATTTCTGGCGCCGCTGGCACATCACGCTATCGCGCTTCCTGCGCGACTATGTCTACATCCCGCTCGGCGGCAATCGGCGCGGGCCCGGCCGGCGCTACCTCAACCTGGTGGCGACGATGCTGTTGGGCGGGCTGTGGCACGGCGCCGGCTGGACGTTCGTCGTCTGGGGCGGCCTGCACGGGCTCTATCTGCTCATCAATCACGCTTGGCAGGCGCTGCAGCGGCGCCTCGCCGGCACGGCGTGGGCACGGCAGCTGCCTGCACCGGCGGGCCGAATGCTGACGCTGGCAGCGGTCGTGGTCGCTTGGGTCTTTTTCCACGCCGCAAGCTTCGAGCAGGCGCTCAGTGTGCTGGGCGCCATGGCCGGGCGCGGTGGTGACGGACCGCTGCTGCACGGCTGGGTGTTCGCGGAACTTGCCCGCGGCGGCCGCCCAGCGGTCGATGTAGAGGCGCGGCTGCTTGTGCTTCTGCTCGCCACCGCCATCGCCCTGTTCGCGCCGAACACGCAAGCGATGATCGACGGCCGGGCGACTCTTGCGACCGCGGGCCGGCCGGCGGCTTGGTTTGCCTGGCGCCCCTCGGCTGCATGGGCCGGCGTGCTGGTGCTCGCCTTCCTGTTCACGCTCACCCAGATGTCGAAGGTCAAGGCGTTCATCTATTTCCAATTCTGAGTGGCGAAGCGGCGCGCCTGCAAGGAGCCGGGCGTTGCCGTGCGCAGGATATCCGGCTAACGTCGCAGTCATCCTGCGCGAACGCACGTGCCGCCGCCGCGCATGACGAACGGAGGGATGGCCGAGCGGTCTAAGGCGCACGCCTGGAGAGCGTGTTCACCGAAAGGTGTCGTGGGTTCGAATCCCACTCCCTCCGCCAAGTCGTTTGCGCCGTAAGGTCTCCGTCGCCGTCCGCGCCGCCGAAAAACGCCAGGAAACGCGCGCTTTTGGGCGAAAAGCTGTTGACCTCGCAGGCGCCCGGAAGGGCCAAGTTCCTCTCTCTCCGGCCCGTCTTCTCCAAAGCTCCTGACTTCGCCCAAACAGTACGGATTTCTAAGGCATTGATTTAACGCGCTTATTCGGCGTGGGAAATCCGTACTTTCGGAAGTTCGCTCGGATGGGCGATATGGTCCTGAGGGCAACTTCGGCGATGCAGTCGTAGATTCTCGGAAGTTCTTCTTAAGGACCATCCTGCCGTCTGACACCCGGGAGTTGACCTTTCGAAGGAACGCCTAAGACGCGATTTCGACGAAATCCGTTTGATCCCCCTGGCGATGAAACTGAAGACGTGGGCTTCTGCTCAGCCAGTTCGAATGCGCGCGGAGATCGAACGGAAACAGCGACGAGTGCGAGAGCAGGTGTGATACGTGCAGGCCGCGGCCCAAACCGGTAAGCAAGCCCATCAGCAGTAGCTCGGCGGCATCTCCACTTACTTTCGTCTGTGCCCGCTGAGGCAGGTATTGCCCGCGAACGCTGCCGTCGCGCAGTGCCCCCCATTGAACCATCGAGCGCAGGATCCGCTGCGTTGCTCGCGGAAGTGTCGAGCGGTCTCCCCACGCATCAAGCATCCTGCGGACAATCTGAGACAAGGTTACGTCGCTGTTCATGGTGATCAGCTTTCCGGCGTTCGTGGCAACGTCCAAGAAGAACGGATAGGCGACCATCATCATCGCCCAGTGGATCGGCAAACGCTCACTCGCCGCAGCGTCGAGGTACAGCTTGAGAGCACCTTCGCGGATTTTTCGAGCCTCATCGGGAATAGTAAGCCATATGCGGGAAAGAACCGTCACAGTCTTTCCGCGAGCATCATGGATCGAGTTCCCGGCAAGAACTCCATCGAGCAAACGCCAGACATAATCCCGAGCCTCCTGGGCCGACGCGCCTGCGGCAGCTTGACCGGCAATGGCGTCGAGCCAGGAGAGCTCAATCCTTCGATCGAACCCGATATGTCTGCGAGCAACTTCGGTCATGCGCGTTCAACGATCCGAACAAACGGCACGACGACCTCCTCAAGACTGATGCCGCCGTGGGCGACCGTTCGTTTCCCTTCGGCTATGAAGGCCCGACGCTGCGGCGCGATCAAGGCAAGATAGTCGTCCGGCAACCCCGTCGTCGGCCAGGGAACACAGCCCGGATAGAGCGAAGCGACGTCCATCCGCGTGCCGTCGTCGCGAAAAACATGAGCGCGTTCACCGCGCTCGTCCGCGCACAGTCCGACGTTGGGCTTGCCGATCCCTTCTCCCTCGATATTCCCGTGGTCGGCGGTCAGATAGACCTCGAAACCCGCATCGACCAGCATGTCAACGAGGTTCCATAGGGACCCGCGCTGAGCCCAATGCAGGACGCTGGCGTGGAGCCCGTCGGTTCCGGTGACGGTGCCGTGAAGCATCTGGTCAACAGTGCCGACGACGATGCCCGCCACTCGGCACTTTCCGGTCGCAACCCCAGCACGCGCGCGCGCGAGGAAGTCATCGTCGTGTTCCTGGCTCTTCTGGCAAACGTACGCGACCTCGTTTCGGCGCAATCCACGATCCTCCCAGAACCGCGACCATTGCCGAGGTTCCTTCTGCGTCGTTCCGATGCTCGTCGCGAAGAAGAAGGGGGGATCGCCTGCGAAGATGGACTGACGCGACACCGCGGTGAGCGTCGGCACCCAGGCGAACACGGCGCCGTCTTCGGCTGACCAGCGTCTCGCCGAAAGCGACTGACGCGCCACGATCCACTGATCGATGGCAAGGCCGTCGATGACCACCAGCGCACGTCGACCGCCCCCGCCGTCCGCACCGAGACCATGGGCCAGGAAGTGCGGAACCTGGTGGACCATGACCGGGCGCGGCAGGTAGGCGAGGCTGTGTAACGAAGCGTAGTGGACGTCGAGCCAGTCGGCAAACGTCTGCTCGATGCCCTCATGGAGCCGGTCGACGCGTTGGGACTGCGTTTCGCCGAGCGCCGATGGCGCAGCCCAACGAAGCGCTACGATCTCCGCCCATCGATACGCGGTCTGCAACCATTGCGTATGCACCGCTTGCCGGTCGGGAAGGTCTCTCTCCAGGAGTGCAACAAGCTTATCCAGTCGATCGAGGTTGTCCGCGGCGCCAGCGCCGTCGACGCCGGCGGCCATCCAGGTTCCGCGAACTGCCGCCTTGGCCACCGTGGTGGTCGGCGCCAGCATGCCTTCGGTGAAGAGGTTGTCGACGTAGACGCGGACATCGTCGTGGTCGAAGGGGAGATCCGACGGTCCGCCGTATCGGAGATCGTAGGGTTCCGGCGTTTCTCTCAAGCCGCGTTCGCTTGCGATGACCCGTTGCAGGTAGATTGGCCAGCGCTCCTGCAGGAACTCGAAGAAGCTGACGCGGCTTCGTACGAGCTGATCGAGTGGCCAGTCTCGCCACTGTCCCGTCGCCTGGAGCAGATGGATCAGCCGATCGTCGAGCGACGATGGAAACACCCGGCCGCGATAGTGCCGCCGAAGCAGCATTCGCAGCAGATCGGCGGCGCTCTTGATCAGCGCCGGGTCGACTTCGAACACGTGCCTCAGCACGAAATCCCGGGTCGCATTCTCACCCAGGCACCCCGGCTGATGCAGGTGCTGGGCCGCGAACAGCGAATCGAGATCGCTGCGATCGAGTTCATCGACGACATGAGGTGCTAGCGTCGGGAACAATTCGGCCAGGCTGAAGGTCAACAACCGGCAGTCGCGCCGCGCCTGGTCGAGGAGATCGAAAGGCAAGCTGGAGACATCGGCGGTCGATGCGCGCAGCAGCACGACAAGGTTGGTCGTCTCGCCTGCGTCCCAGTGCTGGCGGAAACGCCGCTCGTAGGCGTAGCGAAACGCGACATGGTCCTCGAACGGGACGATCTCGAAGCCGCGCTGGCGAATGCCGTCGACGATCCCCTGTTCGGCGAGCAGCCGGTCGGGATCGGCAACCACGGTCAACCGCGCCACCGCCGCGATCTCCGGCGTGAACTGGGCGAGGATGGGCTCGCGCCACCCGGAAAGGCCGCTCGATGCGTTCATTGGCCGGCGCCGTCCTTTCGGACCCGCAGCAGCATCACCGCGGCCAGATCGGGCAGCGCCGCCTCCCGCGCCGCCAGCTCCGTCTGCCACGCTCGCTCCTCCTCAGCGAGTTGCTTCAGCCGATGCGCCCGCACCTGCGGCAACCCGAGCCGCGCGATCGCGCGCTTGCGCGACGCAAAGCCCAGAATGCCCTTCCGGCGCTCGCGTTCAACACTCTCGCGATGGGAAGCGGCAAGCTCATCGAAGACCGAGGCACCCTGCGCCTCGGCCGCCCGCCGGCATCGTTGGTATGCGTCGGCGGCATCCGATCCGTCCAGGTCGCCGTCGTCACGCGTGATGCCTGCGGGCAAATCGATCAACCGGTCCCAGATCGTCCGCGCCGTCGGCCCCAAGACGCGGCCGTCGTCGCACACGAATAGCGGGAAGAAGCGCTGCTCGCGGCCGGTGGTTGTTTGCAGGCTGACGCGCCACAGCGACCACAGGCCGCCGATCTTGTCCGACACATCCGGGACGCGGATCGCCGGCACCGGCTGGCCCGGAGCAAACACCGGCAGCTGCGCGGTCAGGCCGCGAACGCGATCGTCTTCCAGGGTCAGGTGAACGGCGCCGGGACGCTCGCTTTCGTCACGGGCGAAGACGGCGCCGCGGATCTCATGGCCGTCCGGCCAGCGCAACGTGTAGCCGAGCCGCTCGCGCCGGACGGCCGCACCGCGATCCTCGTGACTGCGCAGGTGCTCCAGCGTCATGCGCTCGGTCCAATAAGGGATCTGATGTCCCGCGATCCGCTGCGCCGCGCCGGGATCGAGATGTGCCCCACCGCTGAACAGACGCGAGCCGGCGCGGGCTTCCTCGGCGCGGCGGCGGATCTCCTCGGCGACGGCAAGCGCGCGGCTCTCGGCTTCCTCGGGCGACAGGATCGCCTGCGCGAACAGGCTCTCGAACGGCACGCCGCTCTCCTCGGAGTCGAGAACGTCGGCGAGCTTGTCGACGCCGAACTCGTCCAGGATCCGCTGCAGCTTTTCTTCCAGCACCTCGCGCACGCGCAGCTCGACGGTGTCCTCCAAAGCGAAGTTCAGCGCCCGCACGACGTGCTTCTGGCCGATGCGGTCGACGCGGCCGATGCGCTGCTCCAGCTTCATCGGGTTCCACGGCAGATCGTAGTTCACCACGACGTGGCAGAACTGCAGGTTCAGGCCCTCGCCGCCGGCATCGGTCGAGATCAGGATCTGCGCGTCACCGGCAAACGTCCGCTGCACCTGCCGGCGCTCCTCCAGATCCATCGATCCGTTGAGGCAGACGACGGCGAAGCCGCGCTGTCCGAGGAACTCCGCCAGCATCGTCTGCGTCGGCACGAACTCGGTGAACACCAGCACCTTCAGCGCCGGATCGTCTTCCTCGCGTTTCAGCTGCTCGATCCGATCGAGCAGCGCTTGCGTCTTGATATCCGGACCGCGCGCCTCGCAACGCCGCGCCGCCGACAGCAGCAACTCGACCTCGGCGCGCTCGTCCTTGAGTTCCTTCAGCCGCGTCTTCAGGATCGTGTCCAGCTGCTCCTGGGCATCGAGGGACGACCAGTCCTCGGCGATGTCTTCCGGGAACAGCGAGAGTTGGCCCGATGGCAGCTGCAGTGCCTCAAGGCGCCGTTCCAGCGCCATCCGGATCGCCGCCGTCGAGGAGGTCACGAGCCGCTGCATCAGGATCATCAGGAAGCCGACTGCCGTCTGCTTCTCCTTCATTGCCCGGTTGTAGCCGTCGCGCACGTAGTCGGTGACGGCCTCGTACAGCGCCCGCTGCTCGCCGTGCGCTGCCCCCCAGTCGATCGGCACCAGCTGGGTGAACCGCGGCTTGAACAGCGGCTGGCCGTCGGCATCGATGGCGTGGCGTTTTTCCGTCCGAATGACCAGCGGCGTGACGGCGTCGCGCGAGATCGCTTCGTCGCCCGGCAGCACGTCGGCATCGAGGAAGCCGATCAGCCGGCGGAAGGCGTCGGATTTCCCCTGGTGCGGCGTCGCCGACAGCAGCAGCAGGTAGGGCGCGGCCTCGGCCAGCGCCTCGCCGAGCTTGAACCGCGCCACCTGCTCGCTCGATCCGCCCAGCCGGTGCGCCTCGTCGATGATGATCAGGTCCCAGCCGGCCGCCACCAGATCCTCGAACCGCTCGCGGTTGTAGCGGGCGAGCTGCTCGCGGCTCCAGCCGCGGCGGGCATCCATGGGCTTGACCGAGTCGAGCGGGCAGATCACCTGGTCATGCAGCCGCCACAGGTTCTCGGCATCGTCGATGCCGCCCGCCTCGCGCAGGGCAGACAAGGCGCCGGGCAGCATCAACCGGAACGCCTCGCCGAAGTGGGTCTTCATCTCCGACTGCCACTGCAGCACCAGGCCGGCCGGGGCGACCACCAGGATGCGGCGTGCGAGCCCGCGGATCTTGAGTTCCCGCAAGATCAGCCCGGCCTCGATGGTCTTGCCGAGACCCACTTCGTCGGCAAGCAGGTAGCGCACCCGGTCGCCGCTCATCGCCCGCTGCAGGGCGTAGAGCTGATGCGGCAGCGGGATGACGCTGGCTTCCAGCGGCGCCACCAGGGCGTCGCGCTCCAGCGCATCGGCGATGCGGGCGGCGGCACTGGCGAACGACAGCCGGTGCAGCAGCCGCGCGTCGCTCGCCTCGATCGGCTTCAGCCGGCTTTCCGGCACGCGGACCGCCGCACCCCGGCGCGGCAGCCAGATCAGGCACGCCGTCTGCCCCCACAGCCGTTCCGTCTCGACGATGCGGCAGGGCTCGTCGTGGTCGAGGCTGAGCCACCACTCGCCCGCCTGCATCGCCCGCCTCAATCCACGCCGAGGCGCGTCCGCGCGACGTCGAGATACATCACCAGCTTGTCGTCCTCCTCGACCACCGCGTCCGGCAGCTTCGCCGCGACGTCGACGATGGTTTGGTAGTCTCTGGCGTCGTAGGCGGCCTTGAAACCGGCGCGCACGGCTTCGGCACGGAACAGCTTGATCTTGCGTTCCTTCGATTGCTTGTAGCCAACGAACTCGCTAAGCAGCGCCTTCTCGCGCAGCTTTTCGAGATCGATCTGCTTGGCCGGGTCGGGGACGTACCAGCGGTCCTTCGCCTTGGCGATGAGCGCCGGATCCTCCTTGTCCAGGTTGCGCAGCTCCTTGAAGTTGGTCGAGAGATAGCTGTGGATCTGGCTCGGCACCGGGCCAACGCCGTCGTAGTGCAGGAAGCCCTGCCGCAGCATTTCCTTCAGCTCGATCGTCTTCTCGTGCTTGGCCCAGGCTTGCAGTTCACGCATGAACGCCGGTTGCAGGTCCTGGAAGCTGCGCGGCTTCTGCTGAAGCGCCCGGCGCAGCCACTGGATGGCGGTCGCCTCATCGTGCACGAACAGTTCGAGCTGGCGCAGCTCCTCGATCGTCATCCGCTTGCGGTCGTACTCGACGATCTGGGTCGGCAAAAAGTACATGTCGTCCCGTTTGGGATAGCGCTGCTCCAGCCCGGCGAGGAACTCCGCCGTCGACAGCGGCACCAGCAATTCCCGCTGGACGTGGAAGGCGACCATCCGGTCGTGCAGCATCTGCGCCGTGCGCTCAGCGATGATTTCGGCGTGGCCGTTGCGGCCGGAAAACACCGGCACGTGCGCCAGATGCTCGTTGACGAACGCCCAGGCGTTCTCGGGTGACGACGTCTTCAGCGCGAAGCGCTCGGCGAGCGCCACCGTCGGCTTGTAGGCGGAAATGACCAGATCCTGCTTGACGGCGGAGCTGGTCACCTGCCGGTAGGAGCCTTGCTGTTTGTCGAGGGTGCGAACGTCAGCGACAACAAAGCCTGCCGTCCCAAGGGCTTCTTGAATCGCCCTCCAAACTGAATTTCTAGAGTTACTGAAAACAACCGTCATCCACCGGCCGGGCTTCAGCACCCGGGCGTATTCGGCGAAGCACGCCCGCATCAAGCCCTGATAGTCGACGAGATCCTTATCCTTCGCCTGATCGACGATCGCTTCTGGCTCGGCATTGGTCAGCACCCGGTGCCACGCTTCCACCAGGTAGTTCAGATCCGCGTAGTAGATGTTTTCGCCGAACGGAGGGTCGGTGAATATGTAATCGACCGAAGCATCCTCAATCATAATCCTCGCGCATGTACCAGTCGAATTGGCAGAGCCAGCATATGCCAAACTGAAACCTTCGAAGGCAGCCCAAAGCCTCCTTAATTTTCCTGATAAGCCGTACCAAGGGCTGACTTCGGAGGATTGCGAGGCAACGTAGTAGACGCCGTTGAGCGCGCGATTGACTTGTGAAAAATGCGAAGGACTATAGCGATTCAACAGGGACATGCCCCAGATCGATTGCTCGACGAAAAACAGCAGCATGTTGCGCAGGCGGCGGTCGGGCTCGGCCGACGCCTTGCGCCACAGCGCCGCCAGCGCCTGCGCCGCGCGGGGGAGGAAAAGGTGATGGACGTGGGTGAAGCCCTTCGGCGCCAACCGCGAGCCGTGGTACATCTTCTCAATCGGGAACGGGTTCGTCGGCACCTCTGGCGGTAACGCCAAGGCCGCGATCCTGTTCAAGACGTCCAGATCAGTGGAGTCCGGTACCTTCTCGTAATCGGTCTTGCCGACGCGGTAGTTGATCATCGCCGGCCGAAAGCGGACGCGCTTCCACGGCTGCCGCGTCGCCGGATCGATCAACGTCTCGAAGTCGCGCTGCAGGTTGTCCTTGGTCAGTTCCGCCGTGCAGTGCGGGCAGGGAAACTTGTCGTGGACGCGCTTGGTCTCCTCATCCAGCGCCTCGGCGACGAAGTTCACCTCGCCGGCGCACTCCGGGCAGGTGAACACCTCGCTCCACACCGTGTAGTTGATCCGCCCCTTGGTTTTGCCGTCACTGTGCAGCGTCTCGTACATCCAGCCGAGCTCCTGATCGACCTCGCTCAGGATGCGCTGCGCCGCTTCTGTGAAGGCCTCGACGTCGAACGGCAGCGTGTAGTTGGCGGCGATGAACGTGGCGGCCGGCCCGAGATCGTTGAGGATCGCCCGGCGCGCGCCCCACTTCGGCTTGCCGCGGCCGTCCTTGGCCCACTGCGCTTCCAGCTGCTTGCGGTATTCGGCCGGCGCCGCGCCGCACCACTGCGCCGCCACCCCGGTCATGCCCGAGCCGGCAAAGCCGTCGAGGACGATGTCACCCGGCTCGGTGTAGTGCAGGATCGACGGCACGATCGCCAGATGCGGCACCTTGGTGTGGTAGCTGTGCGCCTTGTACAGCGCGTCCGTCTTGCCGACGCTGGTATCGACCGCGAACGGGTCGCGCGCGTAAGGCTCGGCCGGATCGAACGGCGTGCCGTAGCAACGGACGAAATCCTCAAGAAACGGGTTCGGGCAGGCCGTGTACCACGGCGGATCGGACATCCGGATGATGTCCTCGTCGGTGCCGATCGGAAACCCCGGCGTCTGGCGGAACGCGGGATCGGCCAGCTTCTCCCGCAGCTTCTGGGTGAAGTACGCGCGCCGCGCATCCTCGCTGTCGAATGTCAGCCCCAGACACTCGACCTTGCCCTTCTCCAGCGCCTGCTGCTCCGCCGACTTGTCCACCAGCCGCAACTGCCCCGACGCCTCGATGAACAACTCGCCGCTCTTTGCCGACTTCCTCCTGCCGCTCATCGGTCTGATCCTTCGGCTTTGATGTGTCGAGCGACGATCTCGGCGCCCACCGCGGTCAACGAATAGCGCTGGCTGGGATGCCGCGGAGCGTCGGGAAACTGGAGCTGCAGCAGCCCACCGTTGAGCAGCGGCCGAAGATGAAAGCTGCGGAACTGGGTGCGGTGCTTAACGCCCAAGAGATCCATGAGCTCCGTCAGCTGGCGCGGCGTGTCGCAGGCTGCGAGAAGGCGGTACTGCTCATCGGTCAGATGATCCAGTTGCCGGCCTGGCTTTGCCACAGCTTGGTCACTGACCAAGTTCGTGGATTCTGGGGCAGCTTGGTCACTGACCAAGCTCGCCGCTGTACCAGGAGTTTCCGCCAGTGGCCAGCGCTGGCGAAGGTGTTCGGACAGCTGATAGCAAACTCCGTCCGGACACTCGCTTTTCGTCGCCAGCACCTGCGCTTCCAGGCGATTAAGGATCGGCATCAGTTCGGCACTCCCGATGCCGAGCGACGCCCGGAACTCCGGCAGGTAGACCTGCGGCTGGCCGCAGAGGATGGCAAGCGCGGTCGCTTCCTGATCCGACAGGTGGACGCCGAGTGCGGCCTGGAACAGCAACTGCCGCTCGGACAACAGTTCTTTGACAAGCAGGCTCAGGCGGAATGTGTAGCTGGCAACGTCGTTGACGATCTCGGGTGGCACGCGCCCACGCCGCCGCCAGTCGCCGAAGATGGCACTGAGCCCCGTTCCCGCCTGCTCGCTCAGTCCAACACGGCGGAACATCCCGATGATGCGAGGATTTCGAACATCCTTCTCGCCCGGCTCAAGGAGCGCGGACGTGCTCGCCCGTGCCGTGCCGGGATTCTCGAAAACCACCCGGTCCGGATGGAAGGATATCATCGCGGATCGGGTCCCTTCCTCGAAATCCTGATGCATCAGCAGGTTGATCGCCGCTTCGCGGAAGGAGACGAAATCCTCCGGCCGCTCCTGCCGTTCCATGGTTGCGACTTCGAGTGCGAACGGCTTCGCGGCGTTCTGGACGTAGCGATCCGCCAGCTGCTCCCAACAGGTCCAGAGATTGTCTTCGCAAACAAGCCGGTCGACCCAGCGTTGGTCGGGCGCGGGGGCATCCCAGGCATGGACCGCCCAACGGCAGTCGACCACTGGTCGCGGCAGCATCGCACGGAGTGCCGCACCCGTGCCGAACAGCAGGATCGCGGCCCGCGTCGGTCGGAGCGTGCCTCCCGCTTGGACAGCCAAGGCCCAATGCTCCAGGAAATGCGCGGCATCAAAGTCGTTGCAGCGATTGCCCTGGTCGCGCGCCTCGAACCGGCGACGGTAGCGGGCCAGGGTTTCCCCGTCGATGCAGCTTTCTATGTCGAGATCGATACTTTCCGATTCATAGGACTGTCCGCCGGCAGCGCGCAGGAACCGCCGGATGTCGTTTTCGTCGCACCGATGATCGGCCGCACCGCGCCGGATGAAGCTTCGCCGGATGTCGCCGTTGAGGTAAACGGGCTTATGCTGACGCGGCGCTTCGGGCACGTAGAACACGAGTAACCTGCCGGTTTCAGTTTCAATAATGTCTTCGGTCGTTGCAATCTGATAGCTAATTTTCTGGGTCGAGCGTAGGCCACTGAGGAAGTCGTTTTGCACTTTGTCCAAAGAAATGACGCCAACAATCTCGAATTGGTCGCCACTTTGCTGAACGCCGAAAACCAGATGTCCGCCGGACGTATTCGCGAAGGCCGAAACGGTCTCGTAGGCGCTCTTTGGCACTTCGTGTTGCGCTGCCTTCACTTCCAAGTCGGACCATTCACCGCCTTGAATTCGCGCAAGCAACTCGCTGCGAGAGAGCCTCATTCAATAAGCACCCTAATTTTGGCCGGGTCCTTGCCTTTCAGCAGCGCCGAAAGGTGGCGTTCGAAGCGCTCCCGAACATCGGGAACGGTGCAGGGGAGACCGCCGTCGGTCAGCGCGCCGCGCAAGTCGGCAATCCCAAGTCTCACTGGAACCAACCCGCTCAGCACATCCTGCAGCGCCTTGACGAAACCAGGGCTGATCGGATCGGGCAGTTTCCTCTCGGCCAGGAACTGCTGAAGCGCCTGCTTGCCGACCGCGTCGCTCAGCAGCTCGACGTTGCCCGATACCGTCGGATCTTCGAGATTGGTGAGCAGGGTTTCGGTCCACGCTCGGATCAACGCGTCCAGCGTTTCGTCGAGATCGGCGAGGACGCGCTTTGCAGGAGTATCGCTGGCCGGCTCCTCGGCCGGCCGGAAGCCGCAGTGCGGGCATAGTGGGTCGGCTTCGAGGTCGGGGCGGCCGAGCTGGAAGCAAGTCTTGAGCGCAAGCAGCCGGTTCTCGAAGTCGCGGAACTGCGGCGTCGGCATCATTTCGACGCCGGCAAGCTTCTGCAGCTGCGTCCGGCGCGGATCCTTGGTCAGGCTCGCCTTGCGCCTGTCGTCGTTGGCGCCAAGCCGGCTGCGTTCGTGCGCCGCGAGGTAGGCATCCCGGTACTTGGTCTTCAGATCGCCGAGCGACTGGCTGAGGAGCCGCTTGAACTCCGCCTCCGACCGATGCTTCGGGCTGCCGATCTTGGAGAGGAGGTCGGCCCGCTGGGTGCGAACCTCTTCCTGCCAGGGATGATGCGCGTCGAGCAGCGCCTCCGCCTTGCCGAGATAGGAGGTGAGCGGCGAGACCTGTTGTAGCAGCTCGGTCAAGCTATCAACCTCGCGACACAGGTCGAGGGCCGCCTTCTGGCCGAGCACCGCCGCCGAGTCATGCGGGAAGTTCTTGAGCTTGCCGACGGTATTGAAGGGCTGCAGCGATTCGAGGAAACTTTTCAGCCCGCCCAGCCGGGTCTTCCAGTCGGCCTGTTCCTGATCGGAGAGAACCGCGCGGCCCCAGAATACCAGTTCGCCGACGCGCGCTTGTGCCGCGACGACTTTGGTTAGGAGCTCGCCGACCCGCGGCTGCAGCTTGATGACCGCTTCCTCCCGGGTGGCCGGGTTGACGATCAGGCCCTTCGGCAGGTCGAGCACTTCGAAGAGATCCTGAAGCGGGCCCAGCGGCAGATCACGCGGCCGCTCGATGTGTTTGAACTCGGCGACGTCGCCGATCGGCAGTCTGGCGAATTGCTCGACCCCGGCGGCGTCGATCTTCTTGCCGGGAAGGCTGAGAACGATGTCGCCACTGTGCACCAGCGCCGCCAGCACCACCGCCGCGAATTCTGGCTCAAGGCGGAAGCGCGTCCAGTAGTCGATGCCAGCCTCGGACGCGATCAGTTCCGAGCGGTTGAGCACCTGGCCTTGCGCTTTCTGGCCAAGGCCATCGAGGACGTGTTTGGCGTAGCGGGATTGACGCGGCTTCAGCACGTCGCCATCGAGAAGTTCGAGCGCGTCGAGCACGGCCGCGCCCTGCTTGCTCCTGACGCTGCCAGCGATCCAGCGTAGCGCTTCCTGCGCCGCCTGATCGCGGTTCTGGCGAGTCACGACGACGCTGAACACGGGGTATTCCGGGCTCTTGTCGGCGAAGTGCGCGGCGAGGAGCGCGGAACCGGCGGTATTCACGTAGTCACGCACGGTGGCGTTCGGCGGCAGCTTGCCCCGAACCACCTCGAGGAGGGACTTGGCACGGCCCTGATGGACGACATCGACCGCATTCGGCATGTGTTCGCGCAGCCAGCTGGTCAGCGTACGCAGCTGATCACCGGCCTTGTCCTCGTAGACCTTCTTGTTGCTGCCCGACGCGGTTGCCGCCTGTTCGCGGGCGCCGGCGTAGAGCTTGAGTGCCCGCTCGAAGGGGTCGTCCCGGTTCTTGAGCCGGAAGAACACTTCGTCCGCCTTCTTTTCGTCCTTGAAGTAGGGCGGATCGAACGGCTGCAGGAAGTAGAGGTAGAAGTCGCGCGGCGGCTGCGCCGTGGACCGCTCGTTGGGGGCGCCGAAGAACAGGTAGCCGCTGCGCCCGACCTTGCGCTCGCGCCACTCGATCTCGTGTTCCCAGATCCGGTATCCCGTCACATACGGTGGCGCGTCGGGATCTTCGAGGACGACGCGGCGCAACGCATCGAAGTAGTAGCGATCGAGTTGAGAGTCATCGAGAAGCTCGGCTTTCTTCTCGATCAGCGAGTCGAAGTCGACATCCTTCTTGAGATCGAGAAAGTATTGGCCGTTCTCCTTGTTGAAGCTGAGAAACTGACCGCTGACGGTTCGGATGAGCTCCTTGAGAACGGTTTCGACGAGGGTCCTCAGGAATGCGGCATCCTTCTCCGGCACCGGCAGCATCAAGCACAGATCATCGCGAAGCTCCTCCGCGGTGGCGCCGATCGGCGCATAGATGTCAGCCGTCGTCAGCCGGTGGACCGACAGCGCATTGATGATACGCAGAGCCGCCGACCTGTACTGCGGTCGTGTGAAGGCTTGGCGAACGCGCGCTTCGAGCACACCGCTCCGGTCGATGACCTCCTTGATATCCGGATCGGCTCGGAACGAGGGATTGTCGCGCAGGACCGTCCAGTAGGAGTCGTAGGCGATGACACCGGTGTCGTTGGGCGGCACGTCGTCATTGATCCGCTTGCCGATTTCCGCACTTAGCGTTTTGAGGATTTCGCGCTTCTCCGCGACGTATACCCGCTCGAACGTGTCGAGATAGGCCGGGTGCGCCGGGAACAAGCGGACGAACTCTTCCATGCGTTCGTTCATGGAGCCGTAGAGGGGAGCGAACTGCTTCAGGTGCTCACGGATCAGCCCTTGTTGCCGCGTATCCTTCTTCAGAAGCCGTTCGGCCACGACGAAGGCGACGTCGTCGCGAGCGATGCGGACCTGCTCGAACCGGTCCTTCACCCGCCGCAGCGTATCGGCGACAAACTGGAAGCGGGGATTGTCGAACAGGCTTTCCTGCACTCCGGCGATGAAGCGGACCCGGGAGCCTTTGCACACCTCGCCGAGCTCCCGCAGGAACGACAGATCAAGGCTGAGTTCCTGATCCTTGCGGGAGCGCAAGTAGTCGAGCAGCTCGTCCACGACGAGGGCCAGCCCCTGGTCGGGATGCACGCTCTGGAACGCCGCCATCATCTCCTGGAAGGCGGTCTTGTTCTCATGCCGGTCTCCGGTCGCCGGGAATTCGAAGGCGACGCCAAGACGCCCCAGTCCGTCTTCGAGCACGGAGCAGATGATGTCGCGAAGCGACATCGTCGTCGATCCAATCTCGGCTCGGATGACCCGGAACCGGCCGGCGATCGGTGCCGCCCCGTCAGCGGCCCGCTGATTGCTCAGGACGGCTCTCAGTTCCTTGGTCTCGGCAACGGCCGAGATCACGGCCATCAAGTGCGACTTACCAGTTCCGTAGTTGCCGACAACGAAAATGCCTTTGCTGTCCGCTGGCTTCGAAAACTGAAGCTGCGGGAAGACGACGTCACAGAGCACCTCAGCCATACGGTCGGAAATCACGAAGGTTTCGACCAAGCGACGGGCGTCTCGCGCCGAGTCGGCTTCGCGCAACTGGACGACCGTTTCAATCGGCTCGAACTGGATGAGTTCGGAGTACTTCATGCGGTCCCCCGTCGCGGCTCGACCCCATGTGACTGCCCCCGATCGTCCGCCATCACAACGACGGCCGGCGGCGCCAGATAACGACGTGCCTCCGGATGTCCGGGTTCGGCGTAGGTCAGCGCGTTTCCGTCGAAATGACCCGGCCATGCGGCAACGATCGTCGTGTTGCGCGCCAACCCTTGCAGCAAACGGAGAGGATCCTGGGCGAGATTGATGGCAAAAAGCATCTCGATGTTGTCGAGCATCACCACGTCCGAGATCCGAGCACGAACCATGTCACCGAGAATGGCAGCCACCCGGACGGCCCGCTGTTTCTGCGTAAGTTCCAAGAGTTGCTCGGACAACTCAAGGTTGACGTTGAGCCGCGGCCATCCGTTCTCACCCGCCAGCTCGATGAGCGCTTCCGTTTTGCCGGAACCTGCCGCACCAACCGCAAGCACGAGGCGATGGTAGGACTCGGATGCGGTGTCCAGAGCGCGGAGAATTCGATCGTAGAGCGATCCTGCCAAGTCATTTCCCCCCATCGGTACGATAGGCTGCCTTCTGCTGCTCGATCCAGGTTTCCATATCGTCGCGTTTGAAACGCCATTGGCCGCGCACCTTGAATGCCGGCAGCTCGCCCTTTTGCGCCATCGTGTAGACGGTTTTCTGCGCGACCTTCAGCAGCTGGGCCACCTCCGGCAGCGTCAGGATTTCATCTGGCATCCACCAACCTTCGCTTCGCAGCAGACGGAAGACGATGCCAGAAATTTCCAAGCTTTGCTATGGCAGATCACGGATGGCGGGAAGGCGACGTTACGAGTTCGGATCGACATTTTGAGCAGGCGATGAGAAGGCCGAACGCAGGCGGGCAAGCTCGGCTAGCTGTTCTTGCCACGCCACTGGGAACGGCTGCATCAACGCCGCCAGCGTCATCTCCGCCGGCTGCCGCCCATCCAGGATGGCCTCGACGATGTCGGGCGCGAGCAGGGTGAGCCGAAGGACCCGGCTGACGTAGGAGGCATTGATCTTTTCGGCGGCGGCGATTTCCTCGACCGTGGCGTAGGCACCTGTCTCCAGAAGCTTCCGCCACCGAAACGCCCTCGCCAGCGCCTTGACCATGGCGTTGTCGACCCGCCGCCGTGGCGGCGCCCAGGACGGTGCCCCGTCTGGCGAGATCACCAGCTTTCGGCCACCGCGCTTCGTGAACGTCATCGGCACGCTCACGGTCAGGGTGCGGCCATCGGCACTGAGGCGAGTGTTCGTCATCAGGCAGCCCTCCGCTCAGGTTTCCCAGCGCGCAGATCGGCGACCAGTGTCTGCAGGCCATCGACGCGCAGCTGCAGGTCGAGGCGGTCCGGGTGAACATCGACGCGTTCGACAAGGAGCTGGAGAATGCGGGCCTGCTCGGCCGGGAACAGCTCGTCCCAGATCGGATCGAGGTTCAGCAGTGCCTCGCACACTTCGGTTTCCGACAGATCTTCGATCTCCGGCCGCGCCGACCGCCACGTGCCAACAATGATCTCCGGCGACCGCAGCAGGCCGCGCAGCTGATCGACCACGGCGGCTTCCAATTCGGCCGCCGGTGCCCGGCGCACCACGCCCGGTGGCGTGTCGCCTTTGAGCAGTTCGGCAGCAACGTAGTAGCGGTAGAGCCGCCCGCCCTTGCGCGCATGCGTCGGCGTCATGGCGCGGCCATCGGCGCCGAACAGGATGCCCTTCAGCAGGGCCGGCGTCTGCGCGCGGGTGTTGCCGGCGCGGCTGCGGGGGCTCTGCCGGATGATCGCGTGGACCTTGTCCCAAAGCTCGCGATCGATGATCGCCGTGTGCTCGCCGGGATGCGCCACCCCCTTGTGCACGGCCTCGCCGAGATAGACGCGGTTGTTGAGCAGCTTGTAGAGAAAGCCCTTGTCGATCGCCTTGCCGCGCTTGTTGGTCACGCCTTCGGTCGTGAGTCCCCTGACCAGAACCGTGGCCGAGCCGAGCTTCAGGAACCGCTCGAAGATCATCCGCACAACCGTGGCCTCGGCCTCGTTCACGACCAGTTTGCGGTCCTTGACGTCATAGCCGAGCGGGGGATGGCCGCCCATCCACATGCCGCGAGCCCGCGAGGCCGCGAACTTGTCGCGGATGCGCTCGCCAATCACCTCCCGCTCGAACTGCGCGAAGGACAAGAGGATGTTCAGCGTCAGCCGGCCCATCGACGTGGTGGTGTTGAAAGACTGCGTTACGCTGACGAAGGTGACGCCCTGACGGTCGAACACCTCGACCAGCTTCGCAAAATCCATCAGCGACCGGCTCAGCCGATCGATCTTGTAGACCACGACGACGTCAACCCGGCCGTCCTCGATATCAACGAGCAGGCGCTTGAGCGCCGGACGCTCCAGTGTGCCGCCGGAGAAGCCGCCGTCGTCGTAGTGGTCCGGCACCAGAACCCAGCCTTCGGGCTTCTGACTGGCGATGTAGGCCTCGCATGCCTCGCGCTGGGCGTCGAGCGAGTTGAACTCCATGTCCAGGCCTTCCTCGGTCGACTTCCGGGTATAGACCGCGCAGCGAAGCTTGCGGGCGACTGGCTTCCTCATTGCCCCGCTCCCGAGCGGCGCACGCCGAAGAAAACCCACCCATTCCAGCGCGTACCGGCGATCGCGCGGGCGACGGCCGAGAGCGACTTGTAGGGGCGCCCCTGATAATCGTAACCGTCGTCCAGCACAGTCACCGTGTGCTCGACGCCTTTCCACTCGCGGATCAGTTTCGTGCCGGCGATTGGCCGGTCATCGGCGCGCTTGCGGCGCACCTCGATCTTGCCGCCATCCAGGTCCTCGCCCAGTGCCTCCAGGCGAGCGACGGTCGCGGGCTTGAGACCGCCATACTGCAGTTCCTGGATCCGGTACGCGAGCCGGCTCTCCAGGAAGCGGCGATTGTAGCGCGGCGGCTCACTGTCGAAGAGCTCGCGCCAGAGCTGCCGGAGCTCGGGCGTGGACTTGCCCGGCAGCGCGGCGATCTGCGCTAACACACTGTTACTCATGGATTTTCTCTGCGTTTTAGTTTCCGGCCATGACGGCTCTGGTGGGCGGGGAAGTCCAGGGAAAGGTCTCTGAGGTCGCAAGCTCTGACTGGGATCCGGCGCCGTCGATCCAGGTCGAGCCGTCGGCGAGACGGTAGGCGACCCAGTCGTCGCCGGCATCGACCGGTTCGGCGGGAACCAGATCGGGGACGAACAGGTGAAAGGGGCATCCCTGCCGCTGCTCATGTGAGGATAGCCGCCGCTGCCATCGCTCACAGATCCACCCGCCCTCGACCGCCGTCGAATGCAGGCACGTCCGGCAATTGCGTTCCGCCGGCCGGTTGCCGTGGCAATTGTCGTGGTGCTCGCACAACCGGCACTGCCACCACGCCGGATCGTCGGAGATCTTCACCGGCGGTCGCGGCGCGTTGACCACCCGGTCTGCTTTGGCGATCAGGCGCTCAGCTTCCGTTGGATCGGCACGCAGCCGCTCGAGGTGAATCTCGTCGGTGTCCTTGCAGACGGCGACATACATCGCCCGCGTGATGCCGGTCAGATGCATGTAGACCCGCATCTGCGCTGCGTGTTGCGGCTTGGACTGCTCGACGCCGTCGTTTTTCAGCGCCGCGAACGACTTCAGCCCGTGCGTCTTGAACTCGACGACGTGCCAGGTCTTCGGTGCTTCGAGCAGGCCAATCGCGACCGCATCGAGCGAGCCGCCGAAATGACCGCCGACTGCCGACACCCGCCATTGCCGCCCCGTCTCGGGATCGGTGTCGAGCACGGTGGCGCTGGTGCGCCGCAGGTCGCGGACGAGACGCTCCTCCTCGCGTTTGCCGGTGTCGAACAGCCGCAGCATGCGCCCCGAGAACGCCCGCCGGGTGACCCAGCGGAAGTCGTACCACAGCGCGCGGCAGCACTCCTTGCCGATGATCGAGGCGCCCAAGTGATCGCGGAAGCCATCGTCGGCATCCGCGACATAGGCGGCGTAGATCGCCTCGATCGTCGGCATTGGCGGCGGCGGCAGCGGGGCCATCATGCCACCTCCCGACGCTGGCTCAGACGCAGGTGCGCCTTGTCCAGGGCTGCGCGCCAGCCGTCATCGTCATAGTCGGCGCGCAGCACCTCAATCAGCTGATCCTTCAGCGCATCGCGCGGTGACGGCAGCGCGGACATGTGCCGGGTGAGCCGCTCGATCTGGCGCTGCCTGTCCGACAGCGCCGCTCGCCATTGCTGAAACTGAACGGGATCAACCTGGCCGCGGCGGCGCTGCCGTTCGAGATCGGCGGCGGCGATCCGGATCTTGATCGCCGCCACTTCACCCGTCAGCGTGGCCAGCAACGCCCGGCACTGATCCCGGGTCAGCGGCAGGTCCGCTGCGTGGTCTTGCATGTTTGCCGCTCCCTGGCTCAGCCGTTGCGCCGCCATGGCGCGGTGGTCGGCTTGGCCGCCGGAGGCGCGCTCACCGGCGCTGCCGGGCGTGCCGCGACCGCGGGACGCGCCGGCGGAGCCGCGACCGGCCGCGACGCGGGCGGTTGCTCCAGAGGCAGGTAGCGCAGCGTGTTCTGCGCGTCGTAGCCGTTCTTCGGCGGCTGCACGCGGACATCGGCAATCAGCGGGACGAGGTGCAGCTGCTCTGAGTCATCGACCTGCATCTTGCCCACCGCATGGCAGATCGCCGACAAGGTGCGCTGCGCAATCTCGACCGTGGTCGGGTTGGCATTGACCAAGTTGAGCCGATCGAACAGCTTGCGGCCGGCGAGTTCCCCTTCCAGGATATCGAGTTCGAGCCAGAGCAGCTGGCCCATGCCGTCCTTGGTCGGCCGCATCTCGGAGTTGACGATCTGCACGACGTAACGGCCGGGCGGCAGCAGCTCGAACGGCTTGTTGGGCTCAACAGTTGTGGCGTCAAAGGCTTCGTTCAATCTGGCCATGATC
Organism: Defluviicoccus sp.; assembly: GCA_029624735.1. Taxonomy (GTDB): domain Bacteria; phylum Pseudomonadota; class Alphaproteobacteria; order Rhodospirillales; family Defluviicoccaceae; genus Defluviicoccus. Next base: position 76,157 of record JARSSM010000007.1, read on the forward strand.
AGGAGTCCTTCTGTTCGGGCGACGAGTGGTGCGGCATCGCGTCCATGAATGCGGCCCACGACAAGGGCAGGCTGTCCGGCAGGCCGTAGCGGTTCTTGGCGAGGAAGGCGGGCCGCTCGGCGGTGTAGAGGACGCGTTCGCCGGAGCCGAGCGCGCGCGTCACCTTCTTGTTGAAGCCGACGTCGGATTTCACTGTGCTGATGCGGTAATTGGCGAACAGCACGACGTCGGAATGTTCCTGCAGCAGCGCCGCGGCGCGCGTGTGCAGCTTGATCACATAGCGGTCGTACGGCTCGTGCTCGGGGCTGTCGAAGCGCTTGATGTCGGTGTGCGCGATCTGGATGACCGCCATGCCGCGCTCATCGCGCAGCGCGTTCAGCCCCTCGAGGTACTGCCGCCAGAACTCCAGCGCGGCGACATAGCCTTTGCCGAAGCCCGGCTGCTCGAGGTCCTTCCAGCCGTTCTCCTGGCATGCCTTCTGCCAGATCAGCGGCTCCAGCCAGTCGACCGAGTCGACGACCACGGTCTCGAAGGCGTGGCTTTCGGTATAGAGGGCGGCGAGCGCCTCCATCACCGCATCGAACGTTCTCGCGAGCGGGAAGTGTGTCGCCGCCAGGGTACCGAGACCATCCTCGGTGCAGACGAACACCGGTGCCGGCGCGCCAGCGGCAAACGTGGTCTTGCCGACCCCGGCGACGCCGTGAACCAGGATCCGCGGTGCTGCGAGCGCGGTCTTCCGCTTCAGTTCGTTCAAGGAGATCGCCATCAGGCCGCCTCCGCCCTGGCCGGCTCGATGCGATAGCCGGGTTTGCCGATCTCCACCGTGCGCGCCGGTTCAAACAGGCGGCGGATGGCCGCCGGCCACGATCCGTACGCCGTCTCGGCAACCTTGAGCTCGATGCGCACGTACTGCGCGGGATCGTCGTTCCAGTCGCGGCGGATGATCTCCATCGCCTCGGCGAGACGGGTTTGGTCCCACTTCACCCGCTTCGGCAGATCGGCGACGATGACGAAATCGCCGTCGTCGAACCGGACAGTGCCGGCTTGTTTGCCGGCTTGAGCGCGGGCCGCAGCCGCACGGGCGCTGAAGCGGACGTCGAGGCCGGCGTTGAGCCGTGCCTCCGCCTCGGCGACCAACGCCTTCATCTCGGCGATACTGGCCGCGAGCGTGGCCAGGACCTCGACCGGCTGTGCGGCAATCTGGCCGGGCGGCGCGTGGCGAAGCTGGTCAATGCTGAGCTGATCCATCATCGGGTATGCTCCTTCTGACAGGGGACTGGTGATGGTGTGAGGGGGGTGATCTTTTCACCAGCGGTTGCGCGGGCTTCGATCTCGTCGCGCACGTCGGCGGGAATCGACGGTGGCGCGAAGAGCAGCAGCACCTCACTCTTCAAAACCGAAGTTACTTCGCTTTTGGCCCCGTACCGTTCGGCGGCGCTCATCCAGCGTTGGGCGAGGCGGTCGTGCAGCACCCGGGCGGCGAACGCCTCGGCCGGGGCGAGGTCGCCTGGCTTTGGCGGAGCAAACGTCAGTTCGTTCATTGGGCTGCCTGCTCGACGCTTGATCCACACACTTCCTGCAGCGCCGCGGACACTGGCCTGTCGTCAGCGGCGCCAGCGCTGATCAACAGATCGAGAAGCCGGGTCAGTGCCCGGGCCTTGCGCTGGTCATCGGCAATGCCCTTCCAGAGCGCGGCGACCGCGGTGCGCAACTCGCCGACCGTGGCGCACTTCGGGCCGAACAGCGGCCGGTAAATCGGATCGTCATCATCGTCGTCGGCTGACGGCACCGAGATCGCTGCCGGCAGGTCGGCACGCACGTGTGCCAGCATGCCGGGCAGCACCAATTGCTCGCGCATCGATGTGCCGACGGCGTTCCATTGCTTGATCTCGCGGTTGACCAGCCGGGTGACCGCATCCTCGACCAGCCGGTTGCCAAGCATGCCGATCAACTCGGGGTGCCTGGCGCAGACGCTTCGGGCAATCTGGCGCGCCCGGCCGCCGCCGTCGTGCAGGGTGCTGGCGATCTCGTCGCGCACACAGTCGCGCAGCCGGCAGAACACGGAGTCATGCGGCATGACGTTCCCTCCACAGGGTAATGAAGCGCTCGAACCAGGCGAGCCGTTCGGCCGCGCGGGCAGTCACCCAGTTGCGCATGGGCTCTGGCACCGATGCGACCGCGTCGGCAGGATCGAGCGGCGCGATGTCCTGCAACAGCTCGAAGCGGAGAATGCTGTAGTCGTCTGCGGCCTTGTCCTGTTCCGCGGTGGTGTGTGCGTGGTATTTGCCGTCAGAGGCGAGCACCAACGCACCGGTCTGGCGGGAGCGCTCGCGCGCCTGTCGTGGTGTTGGCAGCGGAACCGGGCCGATGGCGGCTTCCTTGGCCGCGCGCCGGATGTCCGCCACCGTCCACCGGGATTGTTCTTCCTTCGGCGCCGCGTTCACTGCGCGGGCGGCGGCGCTGATCGAGACCTCGCCCGCGTCCATCGCCGCGACGACATTGGGCGCGCCCTGCTCGACGACGGTCCTGGCCTGGCGGTAGGTTGTCTCATTGCCAAACCCGGCCTTGCGTGCGGCCATGACGCGGGTTTCCGCGCCCTTTGGAGCATCCGGAAAATTTTCCGGACGCTCTTTCGTCACATACTGATTGGAGCCCCGTCGATCACCCATCGCGGCGCGGATCGCCTCGGCGATGGCGACCCGCTCGCTCGGCGTGAAGTCCTTGCGCACCTCGTTCTCGGCGTACTCACCGGCGACGATGCTCGGCACATCGACGATCCGGGCGGCGATGGTCGTCCAGCCCAGCATCCGCGCCGCGCGCAGCCGCCGTTCGCCGAACACGAGGGCGAAGTCGGCGGTCACGCCGATCGGCTGCAGCAGCCCCAATTCGTTCATGCTGTCGGCCAGCGCCCGCAGATCGCCCATGTCGTGGCGATACCGAGGACCGACGCGGATCTCGTCGAGCGCCAGTACCAGGACCGCGCCGCTCTCGGCTGCGGCGCGAATGTGAACGGCCTGGTCGGTCGGCAGCTCCGCGCCATTGGGGAAGGTCACTTCCGGCGTCATGCCAGTTCCTCCACGGCTGCCGCCATCGCGCCGATGCAAACCTGCGGGATGAGCACGATCGGCCGGGACATCGGCTTGGCCGCTTGTTTCTGCCTAGCCGCGATCACCGCGAGGTAGCGGTAGACTCTGTCGCCAAGGCGCTCCTGGACCAGCAGCACCCGGCCGGCCTCGGCGAAGGCGAGCGCCAGATCGGCGACGGCGGCGAGCGCCTGGCGCGCCGTGGCGCTGAGCCTGCTCACCACGGGATCGCGATCGACCACGAGAAGGCCGTGGTGGTAGACGCAGACGTCGCCGGGGCGGCCGTACAGCACCCACGCTGCAAAGGCGTCGGCGGGGGTGAGGTCGTCCGGTTCTGGCGCGGTGGCTTCAAGGGGGGCGTTCATGTCCTTACCTGCTCAAGAGGTTGGTCCGAAACGGTTTCGCCCGTTTCGTCGGTGGGTTGCTGCCGGGCTTGACGCGGCCCAAAGGAGCAATGCCGTCGCGCTATTTCCCCGGGAAAGGGTGTCGTATTTGCGCGAGGGCCCGGCAGCTTCTGTAGGTTACTTACCGGAACGACATCGAAACTGTCCGGGCACCGCCCAGGTAAATCTCGAGGTCGGCGTCGCGGCACCGTTCCCTGAGGGTGGCGATGCGTTCGTAGGCGGAGCTGCGCGCCAAGCCGGTTCGACGACACGCGGCGCTGATGGAGTCTTCGAGAATCCACAAACAGCACTGCCAGAGGTTATCGGGCAGCGTGGCGATCAGCCGCGAGATGTCGTGCCGCAGCATGGCCTCGTCCTCGGGCGCCGGATCGGCACCGCCCCAAGCGATCGGAAGCTGGTGTGTTCGCTCCCTTGGCGGCTCAGCGTCCGTGCCAGGGTCACGTTGCAGATCCGCGAATGGAATGATGTCGATCCCGAAGCCGCGCTTCAGCGTCCGGACCGTCTCGGTCATTGCGACGGCATGGCGCCTGACGACCCGATCAATGAACGTTGGAAACGACGCCCGGGACGGATCGAAGTCTCGCGAGCGCCGGAGGACGTGGAGCACGAACTCCTGCTCGATGTCCTCGATTTCCATACCGGGAAGGGCGTTGGAGCGGGACAGGCGCTGTGCGTGCGCCCGAACGGATTGGATAATGGTCGGATCAATGCCGTCGTAACGATTGCGGCTTCCCATGGGTTTCGCCTTCGCCTGGCGGGCGGGCGCGTGGCCCGATCACAGGCGAGGGGCGAAAATTCACCGAAACGCCGATTTCAACGGCGGTGGGACGTGGCGGATGATCAGATAACGACGTGATTTGAGCCAGTTAGAGCCGCAAAAGAAAATGCGGTTTCTTGCGGAAGGGCCGGTGAATTTTCACCGGGGGCGGCTATTGGCCCCGGCGGCGCCTCAGGATGTCTCGGAGGACGTCACCGCGGATCACAAAGCGGGCGCGGTACTCGCGCGCGCTCGGATCCCAGGGAACGGGGTCCTCCTTGATGCCGAACGCGGCTTGCAGTTTCTCCGCAAACAGTTGCTTTTGCTTCTTGATCCGAGCTGCCTCGGACGGCTTGGCAGTGCGCAGCGAGCCACCCGTGACCGCGAGCACCTGCAGGGTCTTCCACTGCAGGGTCGGCTTCTTGGTCCGCGCGTCCCTCATTCCGAGATCGATCGGCTCCACGGTTCGGCTTTCACCGCGGCAGATCACCCGCAGCATTTCCTCGGCTTCGAACGCGAAGATGAGGTTCTCCCATTTGACATCCGGGGGCAGACTCCAGGCACGAGGTGGTGCTTCTGGATCAGGCTCAACGGCCGCCCAAGCACGTGGAAAAATCGCCTGTGCCGGTCCCAGGCACGCCAAGCCCTCCGCCGCCGAAGCCTCGGTGATTTCCTCAAGGGCGGCGGCATCGGACGCGTTCCGTGACAGCGCCTCGAGAGTCGCCTCGGAGAAATACGCCTGGGTGGGTGAGAGCAAACCGAATGGGCCGCTCCCCGACCGGAGGAGCCTTGAGATATGAGGCAGCAGCCCGTTGCGCTCGGTTGGAATCGTCAGGTAGACGGGAAACGAGCAGCCCGCCGCGATATCGGCGAAGCCGATCTGCCAGACCTGGTGCAGGCCTGCAGCTGGCCGGAAAGCCGGCCTGAGGTCGAGAGATCGTCCGATCTGGCTGGCGAGCGCGCGGGTATCCAGTTCGTAAATGGCGAGGTCATCGAGCGAAATGTCAATTTGGGCGCATTCCCTGGGCCGGTTGCCGCAGACCGCGACAAGCGATCCGTCCGCGTGACGCACGACGCGGCGCGGGCAACGGTCGCCACCCGGGCTCGGACACGAGAGCACCGTAGCGACGCGACCTGTCCGACGAAGGAGCCCCTCTGCGGCAGTCAGCTCGTCGCCGAGCCGCTGCCGCCAAGCGTAACGGGTGTCCGCGCCGGCCGGAAGATCCTCAAGCGCCCGCCAGAAGCGGCTGAGCTTCACTGAACTGCCTTGTGGCGTGCACCGGCATGAAGCCGCGTGCCTTCAAGAAGGGCTCGACCAGTTCCCGGTCTTCGGTGCGCGAATAGATGATCGTGTTGGGAGGACGGATTGTGACACGCCTCGCTTTCTCGTCGCCGGTGAACACGAACTCGAGGCCCGCTGAGGTCAACCGGGCTGTCTCTGGCAGCACATAGCCCTCGGCTGCGAAGTCTGCGAACAGATCCGACGCCTTGTCGATGGCCATCCTCTCGTAAGGACCGCCGCGGATGCGCGTAAGCTCGACAAGCTTTGCATCATCCAGACCTGCAATGTCGTCGCAGGCAAGGGAGCAGGCGCCATACCGCTTGAGCGGATCGAGGGTGAGTTCGTGCAGGAAGCTGAACCGCTTCTCGTCCCCGAAAAAGAACAATCCGATGCTGTAAAGATAGATCTCGGTCAGCCTCTTGCCGTCTGCGTGCACGCCCAGCGTCCCGGTCTCCGGGTCATAGACGAGGACGTCATACTTCTCGGGCCGATAGTACTCCATCGACGATTGGCCATCGCTGACGCTGCCTTCGCGCTTGAAGGCAAGGCCATGCCGAATGAGGATCCAGGTGCTCGATCCGTGGTCGAAGATCGAGACTCGACTGTATCGACCACGCTTATGGTTCTCGAACCAGTCCTCCAGGTGGTTCTGAAGTGAAGCGAGCTCAGTCTCGTCATACTCGGGGAACGGTGAGCGCCGCGGAAGCCGGTCCCGGAAGTAAACGAACCTCTTCTGCCGCAGCGCGTAACCTCGGGCATGTGTCCACTTCACGAGGTCCGGTCTTGCTGACCAGACCTCGATGGCGACGTCGGCAGGCGTCGGATCTGGGCCAAGATCGAGCACAAGGCCGGCCTGTGAGGCCGCCTCGAGGAGATCATCCATGCCCTCCTCGTCGGCCATTTCGTCGACGAAGAAGAGCGCGTCGACCATGTCTCTCGGCACACGCTCATCAGGACTGATCAGGATGGCGGCGAGGGTATGGTGGTCGATGCAGCCGAGAAGATCAGGCGCGAACGTGAACCCGCGATCGGTGAGGTACTGAGAGAAGGGGCGGAAGAACGCCGCAAGCCGGCGCGGGTGAACTGTCTTCAGCCGGCCGGGCTCCGAGAACCGCTTAAGCCTGAACGTTGCCATGTGAGGCTGCTCCATGATGGTGTCGCAATCATCATTGTGCCGCAGCCTCCTCCCGTTTCGGCCGGGTCCTGGAGCCGGCACGTTTCGAGCGCCGATCCAGACCACCTTCTTCCGAGGCGTAAGCCGAAGGGGCGCAATATACGCGACTTTTCTTGATTCGCAACCGGACATTTTGTGGCTGGTTCCGGTAAGTAACTAAGAGAAGCAATCCCTATTGCCCGGTGACGCCCTCCGTGTCGAACGCCCTCGATCCCAACTGCATGACCGCCGCCGAGCGCTTGGCCGAGATTGGCGAGATTCTCGCCGCCGGCCTCAAGCGGCTGCGGCTTCGAGAACAGGAAATCACCGCCCGCCGGCCTGAGCCGACCACAGCCCCCCGCCAACATATCCCGCCACGGCGGAAGCGGAGTGCCGCATGATCGAGCTCCGCCCGTATCAGTCCGCCGCCATCGAGGCGATCTACGGCTACTTCGCCGACAAGGCCGGCAATCCGCTGATCGTGTTGCCGACAGCGTCCGGAAAGTCAGTCTGTATCGCCGAGTTCATGCGACGAGCCATCGCCGATTGGCCGGACACTCGCATTTTGGTCATCACCCACGTCAAAGAGTTGATCGCGCAGAACTACGCCGAGATGATCCGGCTGTGGCCGGACGCGCCGGCCGGCATCTACTCGGCCGGGCTGAATAAGCGCGACCTGCACGCGCAGATCCTGTTCGCCGGCATCCAGAGCATTCACAAGCGCGCCTACGACATCCAGCGCTGCGATCTGGCGCTCATCGATGAGTGCCACCTCTGCCCACGGACATCGGACACCATGTACCGCCGGTTCTTGGGCGATCTCACCACCATCAACCCGCACCTCAAGGTGATCGGCTTCACCGCCACGCCCTATCGGCTCGACAGCGGCATGCTGCACGAGGGCGATGGTGCCTTGTTCACCGACATCGCCTACGAGGCGGGCGTCGCCGACATGATCGCGCAAGGCTACTTGTCCGAGGTGGTGCCGAAGCGGACCGAAACGCAGCTCGACACGACGGGCGTCGGCAGCCGCGGCGGCGAGTTCATCCCCGGCCAGCTCGAGGCGGCGTGTGACGTCGCCGCAGTGACCGAGGGTGCGGTCGATGAGATCGTCCGCCACGGCGCCGATCGCGGTTCGTGGCTGGTGTTCTGCGCCGGTGTCCGCCACGCCGAGCACGTCCGTGACGCGATCCGGAGCCGAGGATTTGCCTGCGAGGCGATCCTCGGCGAGACCGCCTCGGCCGAGCGGGACCAGGTGATCGCCGCCTTCAAGCGCGGCACGATCCGTTGTCTCACCAATGCCAACGTGCTCACCACCGGCTTCAACGCGCCCGGTGTCGATCTGATTGCCATGCTACGGCCGACCAAGTCGGTCGGGCTTTACGTGCAGATGATCGGCCGCGGCACGCGTCTCGCCAATGGCAAGCAAGATTGCCTGGTCCTCGACTTCGCCGGTAACGTCGAACGGCACGGACCGATCGATCGCATCGATGGGCGGAGGCGGAAGAAGGACGACGAGCCGGGCTCGGCACCGGTCAAGACCTGCCCCGACTGCCGGACGATCGTGCATGCGTCGGTGCGCCAGTGCCCGACCTGCGGCCATCTGTTCCCGCCTTCTCAGCCGGATCTGTCGCACACCGCGTCGACCAGCGCCATCCTGTCGAGCCAGATCCGCTCCCAGCGTCTGACCGTCACCGGCATCTCCTATCACCGCCACGAGAAGCCGGGCAGTCCGCCCAGCCTGCGCGTCGAGTACGCGTGCGGCCTCGCATCGCATCGCGAATGGGTGTGCTTCGAGCATACCGGCTATGCCCGGCAGAAGGCGGTGCAGTGGTGGCAGAAGCGGCTTCCCGATCGGCCGGTGCCGCGCACCGTCGCCGAGGCGATCGTCCTTGCCGAACAGCTGCCCGTCCCTGTCCGGATCAGCGTCCGGCCGCAGGGCCGCTACACGGAGATCACCGGTTACGAGTTCCAAAAATGCTCTGCGACGTCTGCCGCCGCGAGGCCCGCGGCTTCGGCTGGTTCGACCCAGCCCTCTCGTTCGACCACCCCCGGCAGCGGTTTCGTCACTTCTGCTCCATCGCCTGCCAGGACCTCTGCCATCGGAGACAGGGCATGATCGATCCGACCCCCAACGAGAAGGCCGCCTTCGTCCACGGCGGCCGTTACGGCGGCGAATACCTCGACAGCATCGGAAAGACCGATCTGGAGACGCTCAATCCGGAGGAGTGGCTCACCTTCATCGAAGCGGTGGTCACCGGCTACTGCGATCACTTGCGCGCGCTCGCCGCCAGAGATGCTGAGCGCTTAGGCCGCATGGCGCCGGAGGTGCCGTTCTGATGGCAAGCTTCATGGCCGATCTCGGGGCGCGGCTAGTCGACAACGGCTACGCCGTCATCCCGATCATGCCGGGCACGAAAAAGCCCGGGCGGTTCGTTGCCGGTGCCTGGCGCGATTATCCGGGCTGGACCAAACATTGCCAGCGGCCGACGACCGAGAACGAGCTCGCCGTGTGGAGCCAGTGGCCGGATGCCGGCATCGGCATTGCCGGTGGGGTTGTCGCCGCGGTCGACATCGATATCGCCGACGGCGAGCTGGCGGTGCGCATCGAGACCCTGGCGCGCGAGCGCCTGGGCGAAACACCGGCGCTGCGGATCGGCCGGGCGCCGAAACGGCTGCTCGTCTATCGCACGGACGCACCGTTCAAGGGCTTCAAGCTCATGCCGATCGAGGTGCTGTGCGAAGGGCAGCAGTTCGTGGCCTATCACATTCACCCCGACACCGGCCGGCCGTACGAATGGCCGGAGGAGTCGCTTGCCGACATCGACATCGGCCGGCTGCCCTTGATCAGCGAGGCGCAAGCGCGCGCATTTGCCGAAGAGGCGTACGCGCTGCTCCCGGAGACCCTGCGGCCGGCGCGGCTCGGCGGCGGCAACGTCCCAGCGCATCCGGCCGCGCCCGGCGATCTGCGCGGCACCACCGAGGCCGTCAGCGCCGCACTCGCGTTCATCCCCAACGCCGATCTCGACTACGAGTCATGGATGCGGATCGGCATGGCGCTCAAGGGCGCGCTCGGGGATGAAGCGGAGTCCCTGTTCGCCGTCTGGTCGGCGCAGTCGGCGAAGGACGTGCCCGATTACACCGCCAAGGCATGGGCCAGCTTCCAGCCACGCTCGATCGGCGCCGGCACTCTCTACCACCACGCGATCGCCAACGGCTGGACGCCCGAGCCCGATCTCGTTCTCAATGGCAACGTCCACATGAACGGACACCATCCGGCGAAAGCGCTGTTGGAAAAACTCCAGCCCGCCGCGGCGGCCGAACCGCCGGCGATGCCGGTGCCCCCCATCCCCGATCTCGCGCGTCTCGATGGCGCGCTGGCGCTGTTCGTCTCCTACATTCTCACCACCGCCATTCGGCCGCAGCCGTGGCTCGCCGTCGGCGCCGCCCTCACCGCGCTCGGCACCCTGATGGGCCGCAACTATCGCACCGAGACCAATCTCCGCTCCAACCTCTACGTGATCGGCTTGGCGGTCAGCGGCGGCGGCAAGGATCACGCCCGCAACGCCATCAAGGAGGCGTTCCTCGCCGCCGATCTTGCCACCTATCTTGGCGGCAACCGCATCGTCTCCGGCGCCGGACTGCTGACCGCGCTGTACCGGCAGCCGGCGTCGCTGTTCCAGATCGATGAGTTCGGCCAGTTCCTCGCCAGCATCATTGACAAGCGCCGGGCACCTAAGCACTTGGCCGAGATCTGGGATCTCTTGACCGAGCTCTCGACCAGCGCCGGCAGCACCTTCTTCGGCGCCGAGTATGCCGACCAGCATCTGAAGCCGCGCCAGGACATCATCCAGCCGTGCTGCGGCATTCATGCCACCACCGTACCCGACACGTTCTGGACCGCGCTGCGCAGCGGTTCGTTGCAGGACGGCAGCCTGGCGCGCTTTCTCCTCTTCCGCTCGACCGAGGATATCCCCGACCGCAACCGCACCGCGACCGCGCTCAGCACAGTGCCGGCCGACCTGGTCGAAGCGCTGCAATCGATCGCCGCCGGGGTCGTGCGCCCGAACCGCGGCAACCTCGTCGGCACCGACGCACCCACCGTCATCCCGGATCCGCACACGGTACCGATGGCACTTGAGGCGCAGCAGCTGTTCGATGCGCTGGACGAAGAGCTCACCCAGCGCCAGCGTCAGGCCATCGGCTCCAACCACGGCGCGGTGCTCGCGCGCATCTGGGAGAACACCGCCAAGGTGGCGCTGATCAAGGCGGTGAGCGCCGATCCGGTGCACCCCATCATCCGCCTCGAGGACGCCACCTGGGCCCGCGACGTCGTCGACCACTGCGTCGCCACGTTGCTGACCCAGGCAAACCGCCACCTCGCCGAAAACGATACCGAGCGCAACCATAAGCGGATGCTCGAAGTCGTCCGAAGCGCCGGTGCCGAAGGGCTGACCAAGAACGAGCTCGTCCGCCGCACCCAGTTTCTCGACAAGCGCCAGCGCGACGACGTCATCGCCACCCTGATCGAGTCCGGCCAGATCGGCACCGCCGTGCGCAGCACCGCGACGCGGCCGGCGCTGATCTTCCGGATGGTGCCCGAATGACCGCCTCGGCCATGAAATGTCTCAAAGCTCAAGAAATGTCTCAAATCGCCATAACTAATTGTGAAAGCTGGCGTTTTTCGGCATTTTCGATATGTCTCAATGTATCCCCAAGAATATACACTCATACACCCACTCAGCAGACCCCAAGATCAGATCCGAGAGGGTCTGTGGATGGATTGAGTATATTGAGAGATTATATTATATACTATATTATAAGGGGTTACGGTGCTCCGTCGCCCTTGCGGAATCCTTGAGACATTCTGAGACATCTCCTGCCGTGAGCACACGCAGGCGCACTTCATCGCATCTTACTGCATCCACCCTCGAGGGCTGGAGCGAGGCTGTCGTCCCTGACCGGAGGACACCGCCGCCCCCGCCGCTCCATGACCCTGGAGGACGATATGAAGCTGAAGTCGATCCGCTGCTCGGCGACCGCCGCTGAACCGCCGCTGATCTCCGCCGAGGAGATGATCCCGGCATCCTTGACAGCGCACCAGCCGCTGGAAGGCTGCATCGAGGCGATCATCGCAAGGGGCGGAGGCGCAGGTGTAACCAAGTCGGAGGTCATCCGGCGAACCCAGTTTGCCGATCGGAGGCACCGGAACAAGGCGTTGGTGGCGCTGATCAGGGCCGGCAGGATCGTGGCGATCAAGCAGCCAACGGCGACCAAGCCCACGATCGTCTTGCGTTCCGCGGCCAACTGCGCCCGCGCGGTCGATCCGGAGGTGATGGTGCCGAGTCCGGTCAACGGCCCACCGATCGAGGCGCTCGCCGGCGGCCGGCCGATACCGCCGGTGATCCTGGCCCTCGATCTCGGTCAGCGCACTGGCTGGGCGATCCGCAACCGCGACGGCGCGATCGCGAGCGGAGTGCAAGAGTTCCGCCCCGGCCGGTTCGAGGGCGGCGGGATGATCTGGCTGCGGTTCCGGGCGTGGCTGCAGGAAATCGATGAAACCGCCGGTGGCGTCGGCGTGGTGGTGTTCGAGGAGGTACGCCGGCATTTGGGCACCGCGGCCGGCCACGCTTACGGTGGTTACCTCGCGCATCTCACCGCCTGGGCCGAGGCGAACCGGATCCCCTACCAGGGCGTTCCGGTGGGCACGATCAAGCGGCACATCGCCGGCAAGGGCAACGCCGACAAGCAGGCGGTGATCGCGGCGGTGAAGGCGCTGGGCTTCTCGCCCGCCGACGACAACGAGGCCGATGCGCTGGCTCTTCTCGACTGGGCGATCGCCCACGGGATCGGAGGTGCGCGATGAACCCGGCACAGAAGGCGCTGCTGGAGAAGCGCGACGGCTGGGACGTCGGCCGCAATCCTCGGGCTGTGAGCCGCGACGAGCTGATCGCCGCCGGGCACAAGCCGATGAGCGCGCAGAAAGCGCTGCGGCTTCGCTGCCTCGACTGCTGTGTCGGCTCGGCAAACGAGGTGCGGCTGTGCACGGCGGTCTCGTGTCCGGCCTGGCCATTCCGCCTCGGATCGAGCCCGTGGCGCCCACCGGCCAGCGAAGCACGGCAGGAAGCACAGCGGCAGGCCGGCGCCAGACTGGCCCTGAGGCAATCCCCGCCCACAGTACACAGGGGAGAAACGCAGGAGAGGGCGGCACCCGCCACCACCCTACCGGCCGAGCCCTCGCCGCGGCCGGACGCACAGAGAGAGCGGGCTTTTCAAACTCAGGCAACCCGCAGTGCGGAGGTCCGGCGATGAACGCCGCCATGCTGCTGCAACACGCCCAAGGCGTGATCGAGAACCGCGAGCGGATCTACGGCCCGGCGGCGGAGAGCTTCGCCGCCATCGCCGCACGGTGGTCTCTCGTGCTCGGGATCACCGTGACGCCGGCGCAGGTGGCGTTGTGCCTGATCGATCTGAAACTCGCCAGGCTCACCCACGATCCGTCGCATCTCGACTCGATCGTCGATGTCGCCGGCTACGCCGCGTGCTTGCGGGAGGTGACCCGTGCATAGCGGTGTGCGCGGCTCGCTGGAGCGGCACCTGCCGCGGACGGCGACGAACGACGACGAGCTGTTCGTCATGCGCCGGGCGGCGTGGCGGAAACAGGGGATCGTCGTGCTGCGCATCGACGATGTGCGTGACGAGATCATCCGCCAGGCGGTCGTCAACGAGGCGACGCGGCTCTACGGACAGAGGGAGATGGCGTGATGGCGCGGCGCAAGCGAACCAGCGTGACGCCGCAACCGATTGTCGCGTGCACTTCCCGTCCCGACGGCGCCCTTGAGGCGGTGTACGAAGCCGATCCCGAGGGGCGGCCGGTCGTCCACCACCGTACCGTCGATACGCTCGGCATCATGCTGCGCGCCGGCACGATCACCCAAGGCATGCACGATGCGGCACGCGACTTCCAGGCGCAGTTCACCATCGCCTGCTACGACACGCTGGTCTGCATGCGCTTTCAGCGCGATCCGTCGCGGGGCAACCGCGCCGAGTTGACGGAAACGCAGATCGATGCGCGGCGTCGGATCAGCGCAGCGATGGACGCACTCGGCGGCCTCGGCAGCCCGGCCGGCTCGTGCGTGTGGCACGTTGTTGGGCTGCAACGCTCGATCCGCGAGTGGGCGATGCGCCAGGGGTGGGGCGGACGGCCGATCGGCGAGAAGCCGGCGCAGGGCGTTCTGATCGCGGCGCTGGGTGTTCTGGCGCGACACTACGGGTACGCGCGCAGCTCGGAGAACAACATTTTGCGTGCTTGACACGCGGCCTCGCAAGATGTAGTGTTAGCCAATCGTTCGAATTGCGACTGAAGCACTTTCCACGACGGCAGTCGCGTGTCGCACAGGGCATGGCAGGGCTTGGTGAGGAGGCGGGCACACCCCGACAACGGAATGACCCGCTTCTTACATCCTAAGGTAGCATACGAAACGTGCGGGAAGACATCAGATCAAGTCCGCACCTCGCAAGCCATTGATATATTTGGTTCCTTCCCGGCGCACAACCTATGCTGGTGGCAGTAGCCCGCAAAGTTGCCAGCGTGAGCCGTAAAAACCGGGAAGCCAGCGGAACTAGTAGCCAGCCCAGTCGCCTTCTTTCGTTTCGTAATATCAGAGACTTAGCGCTGGTTCCCGGCGGCTTCCGCCGGATCCAGTAAGTGCTCCCAAGGTGGCTTCCTCCCGGCCACCGATCTCGCCGCCTCCGGGCGGTGTTTTTTTGCCTTAAGGCATACCCCTCATGACCTCGCTTCGCTTCTGTCCCGAGCAGATCGAGAGCTGGCCGCTCGCGCGCTTGAAGCCGTATGCGAACAATGCGCGCACGCATTCCGAGGATCAGATCGCCAGGATCGCCGCCTCGCTGGTCGAGTACGGCTTCACGGCACCGCTCCTGATCGCCGACGATGGCGAGATCGTCGCTGGCCATGGCCGGCTGTTAGCAGCGCAGCATCTGGGGCTTGGGGAAGTGCCGGTGATCCGGTTGTCGCAGTTGACGCCGGAGCAGGTGCGCGCCTACCGCATCGCCGACAACAGGCTTTCTGAACTTTCGGAGTGGAATGACGAACTGCTCGCCGCCGAGCTGCACGCGCTGAACGCGCTGGGCTTCGATCTGGATCTCACCGGCTTCGAGGGCGAAGACCTGGCGCGGCTGCTGGCACCGCTCGACGAGGCCGATGGTCTTGCCGGCGAGGACGTCATCCCCGAGCCGCCGGCCAATCCCGTGTCTCGGCCGGGCGATTTGTGGCTCCTGGGCGATCATCGGTTGCTGTGCGGAGACTCGACCAAGGCGGACGACGTCATCCGCGTCATGGACAACCATAGGGCGATCTTGTTCGCAACCGATCCACCGTATTTGGTCGATTACGACGGCACCAACCATCCATCGAAGCAGGGTGCAGCCGACAAGAACAAAGACTGGGGCAACAGCTACGGCATCACCTGGGACGACTCAAGCCAGGGCCCCGAACTCTACGAGGGATTCATCAAGGCGGCGATCGAGCATGCCATTCTGCCCAACGCCGCTTGGTACTGCTGGCATGCCAGCCGCCGTCAGGCGATGGTCGAAGGCGTGTGGGAGAAGTACGGCGCTTTCGTCCATCAGCAGATCGTCTGGGCCAAGGATCGCGGCATCCTGACGCGCTCCTACTATCTCTGGCAGCACGAGCCGTGCTTCTTCGGCTGGCTCAAGGGCAACAAGCCGCCCAGGGTGTCGGACGATTACCCGAGCACGGTGTGGAACCTGCCGACGGTGAAGGTGGGCGAAAAGACCGATCACCCGACGTCGAAGCCGGTGGACGTATTCGCCATCCCGATGCGCCAGCATGCGCGGCCCGGCGAGGTTTGCTACGAGCCGTTCAGTGGCTCGGGCTCGCAGATCATCGCCGGCGAGACCACCGGCCGGCGGGTGTTCGCCATCGAGATCAGCCCGCAGTACGTCGACGTGGCGGTGCGGCGCTGGCAAACGGCGAGCGGTAAGAACGCCACTCTCGACGGCGATGGCCGGACATTCGATGCGGTCGCCGGCGAGCGGCTGCCGCGGGCGGCCTGATCAATTCCGCCGCGGTCTTGTGTCGCGTGGAAAAGACGCAAACGGCTTTGTGTCAAGCAAAACGGCGTTTCGCTTGACATAAACAGCCAGGCCCCCCGACCGCGTGCGGCGTAACGAGTTCTCGATGCGGGATGGAGGAGTTGGAGCCTCGCGGGGCCCATAACCCCGAGACGCGGGTTCAAGTCCCGCTCCCGCAACCAACCATTGGGTCAGCCGATGGCCCTTTTGCAATGCAAGGACACACTTGATGATCACCTGGATCAGCGGCACGGCCTGGAACGATCTGCAGCGCCGGCTTGCCGTGCTGGAGAAGCGTGAGCCGCCCAAGGCCGATGCCGCCAAGCTCGCCGACACGCTCGGCTGGGTGAAGCTGGCGGCCGAGGAGCAGATGCCGTTCGCAGCCGCGGTCGCGCTCAATCGGCTGATGGAGTTGCTCGGCCACGCTTTTGGCTGGCAAATCGAGTTCAGCCTGGGCGCTCCAGCCGCCGGCAAGACCGCCGAGCAGTTCCTCATCGAGTTGAACCAGGCGCCCGATGCCGACCAGTCCGCATAAGCAGTCGCGCCGGATGTCGCTGGTCGAGGCGCTGGTGAACATCGCCGTCGGCTACGGCGTCGCGGTGGCGATGCAGATCCTGGCGTTTCCGCTTTTCGGGCTCGACGCGTCGCTGGAAGAGAACCTGGCGTTGGGCGGGTTGTTCACGATCGCGTCCATCTGCCGCTCGTACCTGCTACGGCGGATCTTCGAGGCGTTGCGGGTGCAACCGACACCCTCGACCTCGCATTGCTACGAACATCGGCCGTCGGCCCGCCTTTAGCGCTCCTCCTCTGCGGCCGCCGGCGGCGCGCATAACAGCCATGCGTTTGGCGGATAGCTGCCACCCGGGCTTCGTATTTGCGTTTCGCCAGATACCGGAATAGCATCAACAGAAAATAACCCATCTGGTGATCTGCGCCTACGGTGAACGCTCGGTGCAGCGTCGTCCAACGCGCCGAGCCTGCCGCTTCCGTGTGGCGCACACAGCGGGAAACGAGGAGCGGGACCATGGCTCAGACTAGCGGCACGCACAGCAATCAGATTTCCAACATTCTCGGCCAAGCAGGCGGTGCAGACCCAATCGCGTGGTGGACGGGGGACGGAAATACCAATGATATCATCGGGGGTCGTTCTGGCACTCTACTGGGTGCCGCAACATTTGGAGGAGGAAAGATAGGACAAGCTTTCGACATAAATCCGGGGGGCTATGTCAGTGTTGCGGACGATCCTGTTTGGACCCGCGGCAGTAAGGCCTTTACGATTGCCGCATGGGTGAATTTTGATAACGTCTTGCCTCGTTCGGCCTTTGTTTCACACGATGAGGGTGCTGGAACACTCAATAAGTGGGTATTCTGGTACGATGAACAAGCCCCCTATTACGGCCATCAAACTGATGTCGCAGGTCCAGCACTACGGTTGCACATCAATGGGCCATCGGTTGGATCCATTGATCCCATAGCGTACTCGTGGCAGCCACAAACGGACACTTGGTACCATGTAGCCGTCACCAGGAAAGTGGATACCTATTCTCTTTTTATTGACGGAGACAACGTAAAGTCAGCATCCTATTCTGCCCTGATACCAGATCCGGCAAGCCCGTTGAAGATCGGCGCAGCTGAGGCTTTTGGCTTCGATGGATCGATCGACGAGGTTCGCATTTACGATCGCGCTCTGAGTGCCAGCGAAATCGAATCTTTGGTGAACCCAGCGACGTTCACGAATGTCACCAACAACACCAATCGCGCCCAGTTCAAGGCCGCTTACGCCGGCGACGACTCGATCGACGGCACCAATAGCGCCGACCGCATTCGCGGCTGGGGCGGGCGTGACACCATCCTTGGCGAGGGCGGCAATGACGAGATCCGCGGCGATGGCGTCGGCCTGCCGTACGATCCGGATCTGCCCGATACCGATCCGGTCAACTTCGCCGACAGCATCCGGGCCGGCGCCGGCAACGACACCGTCTCGGGTGGCGGCGGCAACGACACCCTCCTCGGCGAGGACGGCAACGACCGGCTCTACGGCCAGGGCGGCGTCGATTCGATCGACGGCGGCCGGGGTGCGGATGAGATCGTCGGCGCCGAGGACAACGACAGCTGCAGCGGCGGCGCCGATAACGACTGGATTGTCGGCGGCCCTGGTCGCGATACGCTTTCGGGCGACGCTGGCGACGACAAGATCTACGCGTTCGCGGCGGCTGACTTCGCCGCCCGCTGGGGCTGGGTCGACGCCGGCGAGGGCGACCAGATCGATGGCGGCGAGGGCCGTGACGCGCTCATCGGCAGCGCCGGCATCGATACCCTCACAGGCGGCGCCGGAAGAGATTCAATGTCAGGCGGCGCCGGCGCCGACATCTTCGACTTCAACGCGGCGACCGAGACCGGCAACAGCCTCACCACGTGCGATGTCATCACCGACTTCGAGGGGGGCCGCGACAAGATCGACCTTAAGGATATCGATGCGAGCACGGTGCTCCCCGGCAACAATTCCTTCCTCTGGCGCGGCACCGGGCCATTCACGACCAGCAAGGAAGGCGAGTTGCGTTACCAGAAGTACAACAACGCCGGAACCGCGAACGACTACACGGTGATCTTCGGCGATACCGACGCCGATACTGCGAGCGAGTTCCAGATCAAGCTGCAGGGTCTGATCGACCTTACGAACCCTGCGTCTCCGCCCGGTTTGATTGGTTACGCCGAAACCAAGACGAGTTACGCCGCCGCCCTCGATGTTGAAGGACAATACGCCTACGTCGGCACCTTTGGACCATCTATAGGTTGGTTCCAGGTTTTCGATATCAGCGACCCATCGGCACCGCGCACGCGTGGCAGTTACTTTGCCGATCAGGAGATACAAGACATCGAGGTAATCGGCCGTTATGCCTATGTCGCAAACGATTACAACGGCTTGATAAAGCTCGACATCAGCAATCCCGATGCTCCAGTCTACCTCGGTGGCCGGAGCGATGGGCAATATGCCAGTAGCGTTGGTATCGTCGACGACCGGTTTGCATATGTCGGATACTGGTATTCTGGCGGGCTGCAGGTCTACGACACCGCGACCTTCCCGAGCGCCCCCGTCGCTAGCCTTGATCAAGCTGGAGTCAACCACGTTGCCGACATCGATATCGTCGGCGACCGCGCTTACATAACAGCAGAGAGCAGCGGGGGTGAACCGCCCTATTTCGAGGTTATTGATATCTCGGATCCGCTCCGTCCGTCGCTTGTGTCCCAGATACACCTGCCAAGAGAGACGTACGGTGAGTGGGTGGGTCAGTTTGAGGTAGTGGGCGACTATGCCTATCTCCCAAGGACCGTGCCATGGGACCCGTGGGTCACCTGGCCTCACGACGGTGGTTTGCTGGTGCTCGACTTGACCGACGAAACCAAGCCCGCAGTCGCGGCGTTTGTCTCGATCCCAGACGCTGGACATTCGTACTTTCACGGGTCCGGCCTCGATGTCGTCGACGATCGCGTGTACATGGCGTCTCAGACTGGCCTCTATGTCTTCGATGTTTCCAATCCGTCCGATCCAAGAATGGTAATTGACCCGAACACGGCCCCCGCCTTCCGCTATCCGGCCGAATTTCTGCCGTCAACAGGTGGATCGGTTGAAGTGAAGGGCGATCTGGCCTTCGTGACCTCGCGTGGGAATGACAATATCGGAGGAGAAAAAGGCGGCTTGGTGGTCTTCCAACTACCAGATGAGGACGCTTCGCAAAGTCATCTCGCCGCCAACGCTGCAGGCGGCGATTGGCTGATCGCTTGAGCCGACAGTCCGAGGATGTGAGAGGTTAACCATGGGGCCTTCTCACCCCCTCCACTTCGTCCTGGTTTGAGCGTCTCTCGGCCTCAGCAGACCGCCGGATGGCTCCCAGCCGCCGGCGGTTCTCACTCGCACCCGAAAGCCACCCCTGGCGCCCACGGTGGCGACAGGGCGGCGTCATCGAGCCAGGTTGCCCGTTTGGCGCGGCGAGCCAGGGTGATCGCTTCGGCCTGCGCCGCGCGCAAGGGGGCGAGATCCTCGAAGCCGAAGTCGCGGTAGCCGTCGGCGATCGAAGCGAGATAGCCGTCCGACGCCGGGCCGTAGTCGCGCTGGCGGGGGCCGTTCATCACGTAAGCCATCGGCTTCGCCCGCCGGCCGTTCGGCAGAGCCACGCCGAGGCGTTCCTTGACGTAAAGGTGCGGGAAGCCTTCGTAGGCATCGAGCGCGCGCTCGCAAGTTTGCGTGATCTCCCACAGGGCCGCCGGCGTTACCGAGCCGGGGTCGGGCTCGATGTCGGCGACGCGCTTCATGACGAGGCGCCAGCCTTCGAGCCAGATCGCCGCCAGCGGCTTGGCCTTCGGGCAGCGGCGCGCCATCTGCCGGCGGTTCATATTCGAGCCGTAGGCAACGTAGAGCATCGTTGGCTTATCTCCTCTCAGGCGGCGCGCCGTTCGCGGCGGGCGAACTGGGCGGCGCGGCGGCGCAAGAATGCGGCCGTCTCGTCATCGATGCCGGCCATCACGTGGTCGGCGGCGTCGACCGCACGGTTGATGATCGCATAAATCGTGGTGCCGTTCTCCCGCCGGCTGACCACCTCGAGGCCGCGCTTGCGAAGCTGGGTGGAGATGGCTGCCCTCAGCGAGTGGCGTTTCCATCCGGTCGCGGTAATGAGATCGTCGATGCTGGCGCCGCCCATCCGGCTCAGCATGCTCATCACCGTGGCCATCTTGCTGCTGGCGGGGATCAGCGCGGCGGTGTTGGTGCCATGCGCCACCCGCCGGCTCTCTTCGATGAAGCCGAGGCCGAACCGGATCCAGGCCAGGGCCTTCTCGCTCTCAACCGTGCCGCCGTGCTGGCGGAACTCGATGGTGCGGTGCCGGCGCCAGGCTTCGAGGTTGACCTTCGCGTAGCGGGTGCCGAAGGCGTCGCAGACGTCGCGCACGCTGCCGCTCGCGAGCTTGCGCGTCACTTCGCCGCGGCTGAGGAAACTCTTGACGCTGCGGCAGTAGCGGTTGGCATCGCCGCGGCGCGAGGGCGCCATCCAGGCGTCGATCTCGTCTTCGAACTTGGCGTAGCGGCGAACCACGGTGGCGATCTCGGCGGCTGTTAGGTCGATAATCCCATAGTGAGCGTGAAGTCCGCACCTGCGATCGAGTCGGCTGCCGGCGGCGTGGAGGGCATCGAGCGCTTTCTTCGCCTGCGCCATGCCCCGCTCGCCCTCGAGCACCGGGCTCACCACCTCGAAACCATCGGGAACGCTGGCGTCGCTGACCACTTTCCAATGCGCCCGGGTTTCGTGATTGTAGCCTTCGATCTCGCAATCGAGGCCGGCGCTGCGCAGGGCCGTGCGGGCTGCCTGCATCGTAATGCCGAAGGCCTCGATCTCGATTCCGAAAGTCCTGTTGCTGGTCATCATCGTCGTCGCTCCGTCTTGACGACGACAGTAACGCTCTTTGCCCAAATGTAATCAAGAAAAAGAGACGAGAACAGCAAAGACGAGCGCGAATAATATCCCGCTTGTCTTGCCGCAACCAGCCGAACAGTGGACCGCTTCTTGCCTCTCTAATTATGGCGTCTTGCTGGCTTCGGCCAGCAGCCGCTGCTTGAAGTCATCGGGTGCGGCCATACTGTCGGAAACAGTCTTGCCGAAGCGCAGCGCTCCGGCCTTGCCGACATAGAAGAATTTGCCGTCCGGCCGCTTGAGCGTGATGTACTTGCGGCTGCGGCTCTCGATGACGGCGCCGCGGCCCGAGGCGATGAGCGCATCGACGAGGCGCTGTTGCAAAGTGGGTTTCGCCATCGGATCCTCCCTTAATCCGCCAGTCGGTACACGGTATAGCTGCCACGCGCGCCCTCGCGATTGGGGCCGACGCAGCGAACCCGCTCGGTGGTGATGGTAAGCCCGAGCTTCTTCTTAAGCGCCCCGGCCATCGAGCCGCGGACGGTGTGGCGAGCCCATTTCAGGGCCTCGGCCAGCTGCTTGACGGTGGCGCCCTCGGGCCGCTTGAGCATGGCGATCATCTGCGCCTGCTTGGTGCCTTCACGTTGCCGGCGGGGCCGCGGTTCATCGCTGGCGGGCTCGGGGGCGGCGTCATCGCGAGGGGCGTCAGCAGGTTCGTGCCGCTCGCTGATCTCGGCGCGCCAAGCTTCGGGGCTCAAGCGGCCATCGAGCAGGCCGGCGGCGGTTGCCAGCAGATCCTCGAGGCTGAGCCCCAGACGTTCGGCATGGCGGCCGATCGCGCACAAGGCGGCGTCCTTGGTGTTCGGGTTGCGCGGCTGCTGGTCGAGCGCGCTCAGGATCGTGTTCAGCTGCGTCTTGGTGAGATCGGTCATCGGTGGCGTCCTGTTATCCAGCGCCGCGGCGATCGCGGCGCTTTCTACTGGCGCAAGCCCCGACGCCAGCGGCGATCGGGGCCAATTGCGATCAAGCCTTCGCTAGCTGGCGCACTCGCCTTCCTTGAAAATGAAGTCGCAGGCATGGCGCAGCCGCTCGGCGACGAAGCCCAAGTCGCCGACGTGTCCCCAATGGACGCCTTCGGGCTCGACGCCGAAGTGATCGCCGGAAAAGGACGAGAGCCGCTGCAGCATGGCGTCGATGTCGGCCTTGCCGGCGACGAACGCGGCGAGGGCTTCGTCGTTATTGAAGTGGCGGCGGTGGATGGTCATCGCACTTCGTCCTCCGCTAAAGGGTCAGAAAAACTGTCGGGTGGGTCTCCCCGTGCAGCAGGGTCTCGGCGCAGAGCGGGCGCGAGACGATGTGCGCCGTCACTCGCAAGCGGCCCTTCTCAGTAACCTCGACCTCGTCGACGGCATAGAGAGTGGCGAGATGCTGGAATGTTTGGCCTGGGCCGCGGATGTCCCATCGCTCAACGCGCGGCAAATACTGCCCATACTTGGTGTGGAAGACTTTTTTCATCGCCTGCTCCTGCCGTGGACTGTGCTTGTTGAAGCGATGACATGAAGGCGTAAGCCCGCCCGGACATCAAGGCTAATCAACTGTTATCGCATGTGTTTCTGATCGCGCCCTAGGATGAGCGCATGACCATCCAACGCCATGGCATGAGTGAGCGCGAGTACGCGGCGCACGCCGGCATCAGCCGCGGCGCGGTGCAGAAGGCGCGCGCGTCGGGCCGGCTGGTGCTGCATGCCGATGGCTCGATCGACGCCCAGGCCAGCGATGCCCGCCGGGCGCAGGCGACCGATCCCTCGATGCAGCGCGGCCGGCATAACCCGTCGCTGCGGCCGGTGCCGGACACGGCAGTCGGCGCGGTCGCCGAGACCTTGCGCGAGCAAGGGCTGCCGGCACCGCAGGCCGCCGGCGGCATGACGTACCTGCAGGCGCGCACCGCGAACGAGGTGCTGAAGGCGCAAGAACGCAAGATGCGCTTACAAAAACTGCGCGGCGAGCTGGTCGACCGGGCGCGCGCGGTGGCGATGGTGTTCCGCCTGGCGCGGCAGGAACGCGACGCCTGGGCCGGATGGCCGGCACGTGTTGCGGCAATGATGGCGGCCGAGCTCGGCCTCGATCCGCACGCGATGCAGACGGTTCTGGAAACCTATGTCCGTCAGCACCTGGGCGAGCTCGCCGATGTCCGGCCGGAGCTAGGGTAACGCGATGCTCCAACCTCTGGCAGATCTGCCAGAAGTCCCGTTCGCCTTCGATGGCGCGGCCGATCTCTTAAGGGCCTGGGCCTCTGGGCTGACGCCGGATCCCGATCTCACCGTCTCGGTGTGGGCGGATCGCCACCGCATCTTGAGCCCGCGCGGGGCCTCGGAGGCCGGGCCGTGGCGGACGTCGCGCACACCTTACCTGCGCGACATCATGGACGCGCTGAGCCCCAGGCATCCCGCGCAACGGATCGTATTCATGAAAGGCAGCCAACTCGGCGCTACCGAAGCTGCGGCCAACTGGATCGGCTATGTCGTCCATCACGCTCCCGGGCCGATGCTGGCGGTGCAGCCGTCGGTCGAACTCGCCAAGCGCTTCTCACAGCAGCGCATCGATCCGCTGATCGAGGAGAGCCCGGCGTTGCGGGAGAAGGTAGCGCCCGCGCGCTCGCGCGACTCCGGCAACACCGTGCTGTCGAAGGAGTTTCCCGGCGGCATCCTGGTGATGACCGGTGCCAACTCGGCCGTCGGCTTGCGCTCGATGCCGGTGCGCTATCTCTTCCTCGACGAGGTTGACGCCTACCCGGCATCGGCCGACGACGAGGGTGATCCGGTCGCGCTCGCCGAAGCGCGGACACGGACGTTCTCCTGGCGGCGGAAGGTGTTTCTCGCCTCGACGCCGACGATCAGGGGCTTATCAAGGATCGAGCGGGAATACGAGGCCTCCGATCAGCGGCGCTACTTCGTGCCCTGCCCGCACTGCGGGCACCGGCAGTTCCTCAAGTTCGAACGCCTGCGCTGGCAGAAAGGCAAGCCGGAAACGGCGACGTACGTCTGCGAGGGTTGCGAGATCCCGATCGCCGAGCACCACAAGACGAAGATGCTGGAGAACGGCGAATGGCGGCCGATGGCGGTGTCTGCCGATCCGTTCACCATTGGCTTTCACCTCTCCAGCCTGTACTCGCCGGTCGGTTGGTTGTCGTGGGAACGGATCGCGCGGGAATGGGAGGCATGCCAGACGGCGGTCGAGGCCAAGCGGAGCTTCATCAACACGGTTCTCGGCGAGAGCTGGGTCGAGACGGGGGAAGCGCCCGATTGGCAGCGGCTCTATGATCGCCGCCATGACTACCGCCTCGGCTGCGTCCCCGCGGGCGGCCTCCTGCTCACCGCCGGCGCCGATGTCCAGCGCGATCGCATCGAGGTCTCCATCTGGGCCTGGGGCCGCGGCCTCACCAGCTGGCTGATTGATCATGTCGTGCTTGAGGGCGGGCCGGAAAAGGCGCAAGCGTGGGCAGCGCTCACCGAGCTGTTGGGGTTCTCCTGGCCGCATGAAGCCGGGACGGAAATGGGTATTTCTCGGCTTGCGATCGATACTGGCTATGAGACGTCGGCGGTCTATGCCTGGGCAAGGCGAATGGGCTCGGGCCAAGTAGTCGCGGTCAAGGGCGTCGACGGCTTCAGCCGGCCGGCGCCGGTGATCGGCCCTTCTTACGTCGATGCCACCGAGGGCGGCCGGAAGATCCGCCGCGGCGCCAAGCTGTGGACGGTGGCGACTGCCACCTTCAAGAGCGAGACCTACCGCTTCCTGCGGCTCGACCGTCCGGCCGAGGGCGACGTATTGCCGGCCGGCAGCATCCATCTGCCGCGCAACGTCGATGCGGAGTGGGTGAAGCAGCTGGTGGCCGAGCAGTTGATGACGATCAAGACCCGGCGCGGCTTCTCGCGCCTTGAATGGCAGAAGGTGCACGAGCGCAATGAGGCGCTGGATTGCAGGGTTTACGCGCGGGCTGCGGCCTGGATTGCCGGCCTCGACCGCTGGAGCGAGCGGAAATGGCGGGAGCTCGAAGCACAGCTGGGCGTCGAGAGGAAAGCCCCTGGCGTAATCCCGGCCAGCCGGCACAGCCAGACTGGCTCCGGCTCACCCGAAGCCGCGACTGTCCAACCGAAGAGCGCCCGGCTTCACCGGCCGGCATGGCTCGGCGACCGCAGGCGCACTTGGCTCACAAAGGCCTGAGGTCGGGCCGATTTTTAACACTGTGTTAAACCGCACCGCTGGCCTCGATTGGGCGAGAGCGTCCGAGACCCGGATCAAGCCCCGGACCACGGGGCCTGATCTGGCAAAGCTGTAACAGGATGGACGGGATCAAGGTCCGCACTCCGGACTTTGATCTGCAAAGAGGTGTGACAGGATGAGCGCTATCGCGGCAGACGTTGTCGGCGGTGCCGTCAAGGGCGTCGTCGAAGGGGTCGGTGGCGTCCTCGATCGGCTGTTCACCTCCGACGAGGAGCGCGCCAAGCTGGCGCTGGCGCGCATCGAGATCGAGCGGTTGCCGGCACTCAAGCAGATCGAAGTCAACCTGGCCGAGGCAGCGCACCCTTCCGTGTTCGTCGCTGGCTGGCGACCGGCGATCGGCTGGGTGTGTGCGCTGGCGCTGGTGTGGGCATTCCTCCTGCAGCCGATGGCGACCTGGGCGATCAGCACCTTCGCTCTCGGTCTCACCGTGCCGGCGATCGTCAGCGATCACTTGTTCGAGCTGGTGCTCGCCATGCTCGGCATGGCGGGACTGCGCACCTTCGAGAAAACAAAGCGGCGGTAGAGCCATGGCGTGGACGCAAGCCGAGCTCGACGCGCTCAAGCGGGCGTACGCCTCCGGCACGCTCCGCGTGACTTATGACGGGAAAACCGTCGAATACGGCGCGCAAGCCGATCTGATCCGCCGGATCAGGACGATCGAGAGCGAGATGGCGGCGGCGGCGGGCACCCCGAAACCACGGCGCAGCCTCGCCAGCTTCCGCAAGGGTTGATCGGACACTCAAAGCATGAACCTTCTTGATCGCGCCATCGGCCTGGTGGCGCCGGGAGCCGGCTTGCGCCGGGCGCAGGCCCGTGCGGCGATCGCGATGCTCGCCCGCTCTTACGAAGGTGCGCGCATCGGCCGGCGCACTGAGGGCTGGGTGGTTGCCGGCACCAGCGCCAACGCCGAGATCGGCAGCGCCATCGCGCGCTTGCGCGACCGCTCGCGTGACCTGGTGCGCAACAATCCTTATGCCGCCAAGGCTGTGCAAGCGGTGGTAAGCAATCTGATCGGCACCGGCATCATGCCGCGCGCCCGTGCCGGCGATGCCTCCCTCAGCGATCAGGCCGACAGGCTTTGGGCCCGCTTCGCCGAAGCCTGCGATGCCGATCAGCTCACCGACTTCTCCGGCCTGCAGGCGCTGATCGTCCGCACCCTGGTCGAGAGCGGCGAGTGTCTGGTGCGCGTCCGCGAGCGGCGCGTTGAGGACGGCTTGCCCGTGCCGCTGCAGTTGCAGTTGCTGGAGCCGGATCACCTGGACGCCAGCAAGACCGGCGATCGGCCCGGTGGCGGTTTCGTCATCCAGGGCGTCGAGTTCGATGCCCTCGGACGAAGGCGGGCGTACTGGCTCTATCCCGTCCATCCCGGCGAGGTAGCAATGTTCCGCCGCGCCTCGCTCACCAGCCAGCCGGTACCGGCATCATCGGTGCTGCACCTGTTCGACCGCTTGCGGCCGGGCCAGGTGCGCGGCGTGCCGTGGTTCGCCCCGGTGATCCTGAAGATGCGCGATCTCGACGAGTACGACGATGCCGAACTGGTGCGGAAGAAGATCGAGGCTTGCTTCTCGGCGTTTGTGACCGGCGCCGATGATGAGGAGACGCTGGGATCCGCATCAACGGCTGCCGACGGCCGCCGGATCGAGAGCTTCGAGCCTGGCATGATCGAGTACTTGGCGCCCGGCAAGGACGTGAAGTTCGCCACGCCGTCGCATGCCGGCGGCTACGGCGAATACATGCGCGTGCAGCTGCACGCCATCGCCGCCGGGGTGGGGCTCACCTACGAGCTGCTCACCGGTGACTTGAGCCAAGTCAACTACTCCTCCATCCGTGCCGGCCTGATCGAGTTCCGCCGACGGATGGAGGCGCTGCAGTGGCAGCTGCTGGTGCCAGGGCTGTGCCGGCCGGTGTGGCAGCGCTTCGTTGCGACGGCGCAGGCGGTCGGCGCCCTGCCCGTTGATCCGATCGATGCGGAATGGACCGCGCCGCGCTTTGAGGCGGTCGATCCGCTGAAGGACATCCGTGCCGATGTCATCGCTGTGCGCGCCGGGCTGATGACGCTGAAGGAAGCCATCGCGCGGCAGGGTTACGACCCGGCGCATGTGTTCGCTGAGATCGCGGCGACCAATGCAGAGCTCGACGCGCTTGGGCTCGTTCTCGACACCGATCCCCGCAAGGCGACGCCGACTGGCGCGCCCAAGCCTGCTGAGTGAGTTGCCTGATGCCGGTGAAGTATTCCCCTGCAGCGGCTGCCGCGGCGGGGGCTGCTGCCGCGGCTGTACCGCCGAATATCCTGTTGGCATCGCTGGATTATGGCGACGCCAGCTGGCTCAAAGCCAAACTCTCGGTGCAGGCGAATGCCGCCGCGGCACCCGGCGGGGCGCTGACGGCAGACAAGCTGATCGAAGACACCACCTCCGGCAACCACGAGCTGAAGCAGACGTTCACGAAGCCCGGCGGCGCAACAACGCTGTTCGTGTCAGTCGCCGCCAAGGCGGCCGGACGGACGCAGGCGTATCTCAATCTCGACGACAATTCGAGCACGAACAGGGCGTTCATCCGTGTGGATCTGACGACAGGCGTCAATCAGTCGGCGACGGTCGCGGGCAATGTCGGGATCGTCTCGCATGGGGCCGATCCGCTCGGGGGTGACTGGTGGCGGCTGTGGATGATCTGCTCGGCGCCCGCCCCCGCAGGCACCTACGCCATCCGGCCTAGGGTTTACGGCGGAGCGGCGAGTTACTTAGGTGATGGCGTGTCTGGAATTCTTCTCGCCCGCGCGCAAGTGCTTTTTTCTTCACAAATCCTTCCCTACCAATACTGAGAGAGAACTATGGAAACCATCGAGCTGCCGCTGCAGACCCGCGCCGATGTGCGCTTGGCGCCGGACACGATCGATGCACAAGCCCGCACCGTCGAGCTGGTGTGGTCGACCGGAGCGCCGGTCCGCCGGCGGGATCTGTTCACCGGCCGGCGCTACGACGAGGTGCTCTCGCTCGATCGCGCGCACGTCGATCTCTCCCGCCTCAATGCCGGCGCGCCGCTCCTGAATGCGCACGGCGCCTACAACCTGTTGAACGTTCTCGGCGTGGTTGAACGGGCGTGGATCGTCGATGGCTCCGACGGGCCGCAAGGCCGCGCGATCGTCCGGTTCTCCGAGCGCGAGGATGTCGAGCCTTTGTGGCAGGACGTCCAGGCCGGGATCATCCGCAGCGTCTCGGTGGGCTATGCCGTCCGCGCTTACGAGGTGATCGAAGAGGACGGCGAGGTACCGCTGTGGCGCGCCGTCGACTGGCAGCCGCTGGAGCTCTCGGCGGTGCCGATCGGCGCCGATCAGGCGGCCGGCTTTCGCCACCTTCAACACCTCACCCCCTGCCATCTCATCCACCGGGCGGCCGCCGCCCAACAACCGGAGATTAAAGCCATGGATCCACTGCCCCCGGCGGCCGACAGCCGCACGGATATCGCAACCGTGACCAGCGAGGATAGCGTGAGCCGAGAAATGCCTGAAACGAAGCCGCGAAGCGACGAGCCGCAGGTGCAGAATTCATGCCCGGCTGATAATTTCGGGCCCGACGCCGCAGGAACGGAAGACATCGCGCGGCGTGTGCTGGTCGAAGAGCGTGCGCGGATCGCCGGCATCTACGACGCCGCCCGCAAGCTGGGGCTCGATCAGGGGCTTGCCGATACCCTGGTGCGCGACGGAGCGAGCCTCGATCAGGCCCGTGGGCTGCTGATTGACAAGGCGGCCGAGCGCGACCGGAGCATCGAGACCCGCCCGCACATCCGCACGGGCGGCCTCGATGAACGGGAGACGAGGCGTTCCGCGGTCGAGACGGCGCTCCTGCACCGCTTCGATCCGCACCGCTATGCGCTCACCGAGCCGGCGCGCGACTGGCGCGGCTACTCGCTCATCGAGATGGCGCGCACTTTCCTCGAGGGTGAAGGGGTTCGGGTGCGCGGGCTGCCCCGCGACGAGATCGCGACGCGGGCGCTGCACACGACGTCCGACTTCCCGCACATCCTGGCGGCGGTCACCAACAAGACCCTACGCGATGCCTACGAGGCCGCACCGCGGACCTTCCAGCCGATCGCCAGGCGCGCCACCGCGGCCGATTTCAAGGAGATGCACCGCGTTCAGCTCGGCGAGGCGCCGCAGCTGGAAAAGGTGAACGAGACCGGCGAGTTCAAGCGTGGCACCATCGGCGAGGGCAAGGAGCGGTATCGGGTCGAGACCTGGGGCAAGGTGATCGGCATTACCCGGCAGGTCATCATCAATGACGACCTCGACGCCTTCACCCGCGTTCCCTCGCTGTTCGGTACCGCCGCGGCAACGTTGGAGAGCGACGTCGTCTGGGGCATCGTGACGTCCAACCCGGCCATGGCCGACGGGGTGGCGTTGTTCCACGCCAATCACAAGAACCTCACCGGCACCGGCACCGCCCTCGATGTCGCCAATCTCGGCAAGGCGCGCACCGCGATGGCGAAACAAACCGGCCTCGATGGCAAGACGGTGCTCAACATCCGCCCTGCGTTTCTTGTCGTGCCGTCGTCCCTGGAGCTGACGGCGGAGCAGATGATCGCGCAGAACCTGGTGCCGGCAACGGTCGCCAACGTGGTGCCAGCCTCGATCCGAAGCTTGGCCGTGATCGCCGAACCACGCCTTGATCCGGCGTCGGGTGCGGTGCCGTGGTACCTGTTCGCCAGCCCGTCCGCGATCGACACCATCGAGTACGCCTACCTCGAGGGCCAGGACGGCGTCTTCATCGAGACCCGCATCGGCTTCGATGTCGACGGGGTCGAGATCAAGGCCCGGCTCGACTTCGGCGCCAAGGCCATCGACTGGCGCGGCATGCACAAGAATGCGGGCGTCGCGCTGTAATCCCGCCCGCTCAACCCAGTCAGCCTGCGCGTCAAAACCGAAGTTACTTCGCTTTTGTCACCTCGATCAGGGCGGCCTTCCGTGCCGCCCTTTTTCTTTCAATGGAGATCCTCATGAAGACCTACGTTGCACCAGGACATTCCATCACCGTCACCGCGCCTTCGGGCGGCGTCACCTCCGGCCAGGGGGTGCTGATCGGCACCCTGTTCGGGATCGCCCAATACGACGCGCTCGAGGGTGCCGAGGCCGAGATCCTCACCGAGGGTGTCGTCGAGATCGCCAAGACCTCGGCGTTGCAGATCGACGTCGGCGACCGGCTGTTCTGGGATGCGACCAACAAGGTCGTCAACAAGACCGCCACTGCCCAGGTGTGTGTCGGTGTCGCGGTCTCGGCCGCCGCCAACCCGAGTGCCACGGTGAAGATGAAGCTAGGCGCCAACACACCGGCGGGGACGTGAGAAGCCACGATCGTCGAGGGCGACGTCGTGCTCAGAGGAGCCGCGGTTGGGCCGGCGGGTAGTGGAGTCTTCCATCGGGCTGCAGTTCGGCACCCGCAGTCAGCTGGGCCGGTTGCAACTCGCCCGGCCCAAGGATGTGGATGACGTCGATGCCGCGGACCAGGAGATAATCACTGATGATGCGACGGTGGCACTGCCACCAGAGTGCTTCCGCGCACATGATGGCCGTCTTTCGGTTTTGCGCCTCAGCAACTAAGTCATTGAGCGCCTTCTGAAAGGGCGCCGTCATCGCGTAGTCCGCATAGTTGCGGAAGCCCTCCTCGCGCCAGCTCGTGTTGGGCGATGCATCGGCCGTCAGGCTGCGGCGGCGCCGTCCGCCAAGGGCTTCGATATGCCGGTAGGCGATCCCGCCAGCCGCGAGCGTCGCCGGCAACCTCTCGATGTCGAACTGCGGATGGCGGCGTGAGCGAGGGAAGCGCCGGACGTCGACAACCAGAACGATCATCTCCGCCTGTAGGAGCTCGATCAATTGCGCCGTCGAACGGGTCGAGTGGCCGATGGTGTAGACGCATACCGCAACCAAGATAGCCCCTTGAGGGTGTTGCCTTGAGTAATGCGCTTGGGAGGCTCCGAATGGGGGTCGATAGCCGATTGGACGTTGGTCAACAACACCAAAAAGGCCAGACGAATGTTCGGAAGAGGCCGAGGTCGCGGCTCGACCATAGCAAGAAACGTCGATTGTAGAAGCTTTAAAGGGCGACCACGCCTGCTTTGCTCATCTCATCCAACCACTCGAGGAGCCGGCTACGTCCGGGACTGATCGTCATGAAGGCTTTCACAGAAGCCATCGACACCTTGTTCAATGACCCGCACCTGGGCTGGGACGCCGTCTATACGCCCGAAGGCGGCGAGCCCAGGGCGGTGCGGGTGTTCTGGCATCGGCCGGACGATGTGATCGCCTTCGCCGACACCCGCCTGCACACGACCACTGCCATCTTCGATGTCCGCATCAACCAAGTGGCGACACCGCAAGCCGGCGACACCCTCGTCGTTCAGGGCGAGACTTATCTCATCCAGGGCACACCGAAGCGCGACGACGGCCGGCTGATCTGGACCTTCGAAGCGCGTTCATGAGGCTTCAAGCCGCCATCCAGGGCGATTTGAACGCGCTTCTTAATGCCGAAGTGCGTGATGCCGAGAAGGCGGTCACCACCGGCGTGCGGACCGCGAGCGACGGCCTCAAGACAGAGTTGAGGGCGCAAATCACTGGCGCGGGTCTCGGGACCCGGCTCGCCAACACGTGGCGCGGCGAGGTGTTCCCGAAGGGCAAACCCAGCATCGGTGCCGCCGGCTTCGTCTTCTCGAAGGCGCCCGGCATCGTCCGGCTCTACGCCGAGGGCGGGCTGATCCGCTCCCGCCAGGGGCTGTACCTCGCCATCCCGACGCCGGCCGCAGGCAAGTTCGCCGCTGGCCGGCAGAAGATCACGCCGGCAGCGTGGGAGCGCATGCACGGCCAGCGCTTGCGGTTGGTTGTCCGCCGCGGCCGGCAAAGCCTGCTGGTGGCAGACGGCATGCGGCTGACGAAACGCGGCCGGGCTGCGGCGAACATCGGACGGAGCAAGGGGGCGTCATTCACCCGCCTCGCCGGCCGCACCACCGTGCCGATCTTCGTCCTGGTTCGGCAAGTCACCGTTGTCAAGCGCCTCGATGTCGACGGCGCGGCTCGGAAATGGATCACCGCCCTGCCCCAGCTGGTGCTGCGGGCTTGGCCAAGGGAGGACCCCCGACATGCTCGATCGTGACATCCCCGACACCGGCCACGGCCGGTTGCGCCTCGTCGAGGCGACAGCGTGGCTCGCCGCTGTCGAGTTGCGGCAGCACCGGCCGGAAGCGGCGCTGATCTGCGAAGCCATAGAGATCCTGGTTGAGGTGCTGTCCAGCTTCGCCGTCGACCGCGATGGCACGCACGTCAGGGTGGCAGCCTTCGTTGCCCACGCTCTCCGGCAGTACAGTTGCGATCCATCGCTGCACGGAATGCTGGAGGCGGTCGCTGAGGCTGCGGACGGCTCCGATGGCGAGGCAAGCGTTGCCGCCGAAGAGGCCCTCGTCAAGAGCGCGATGGCGCTCTGGCGGGCGCGCCGTGCCGCGGCGCAGGCGCATCCCGGCAACGGGGTCACCCCCCTCGAGCCGGCGTCTGTGTGATCATGGCAAGTCATCGGGAACAGGTCCTCGCGGCGCTGTTCGGCCGGCTGCAGGGTGTGCCGGATGCGACCGTGCGTCGCAACGAGGCGTTGCCGGTGAGCGTGCCGGCGGGCGGCCTTATCATCCTGCGCGACGGCGATCCGGGCGAGCCGGACGTGACGCTCAACCCGAGGACCGAATACTACACCCACCGTGCGGAGATCGAGGCATTCGTGACGCAGCCGGTCCCCGGGTCACAGCCCGGGGATGGTGGTGGCGAAGAGGAGTTGGATGCGCTGCTATCGTGGCTCAGCGTCAAGCTGAACATCGACCGCAGTCTCGGCGGCTTGGCCGAGAACCTCACCTGGAGCGCGCCGGAGACTTCCGTTCTCGCCATCGAGGGTGCGGCGCCGATCCTCACCGCCCGCATTACCGTCACCATCGAGTACCTGGTAAGCGATCCGCTGGCTGCCTGACCTTCCCAATACCGGAGAACCGACCATGAAAGTCCGCGCTTACGGCGCTGACGCGACGCTGAAAGTGTGTCGCGAGACCAGCTACGGCGTCGCGCCCGCCAACGGTTACCGCTCCCTCGACTTCAAGTCGACGGATCTGTCGTCGGAGCAGCCGCTGGGCGACGATCCGCTCTTGGGCCGCGGCCGCAACGCCCAGGATCCCTATCGCGGTCTGATCACGGATGAAGGCAAAGTCGATATCCCGCTCGATCTGCGCGGCTCGGGCTTCTGGCTGACCGGGCTGTTCGGCGATCCGGCCACCACGCAGACGAAAGCCGAGGGCCACATCGCGTTCTCCGGCCAGCCTGCAGCGAACAGCACGATCGCGCTGAACGGTGTGACCTGGACTTTCGTGACCGGCACGCCTGGGGCAAACCAGACGCAAATCGGAGTCAGTCTTGATGCGACGCTGACAGCGCTGGCAGCCGATCTCAACAGCTCGGCCGATGCGCAGGTCTCGAAGTGCACCTACACGGCGAACACCACGGACGACCGGCTGGAGATCCAGTTCGACACCGCCGGTACTGCCGGAAACGCGTTCACGCTCGCAGCCTCCGCCAACTCGGGTGGCACGGTGTCCTACGGCACGCTGACCGGCGGCGGCTATCGGCACGAGTGGCTGTCGGGCGGCGATGATATCCCGAGCTTCACCTTCGAGATCGGCCATCCGAAGCTGATCACCCCAGTGTTCTTCCGCCACCTCGGCACGGTGATGGAAAGCCTCGCCTTCGAGATGGGCCAGGAAGGACCGGCCAACGGCACGGTGCAGTTGGTGGCCCAGGGCGAGGAGAAGGTGGCCGTCACCCTCGACGCGACGCCGGATGCGTTTGCGCTGAAACGCTTTGCCCAAGGCCGCGGCTTCATCCAGCGCGGCGGCGTGCCGCTCGCCGGCGTCACCGGGGGGAACCTTAATTTCTCCAACAACCTGGAGCGGGTGCGGGTCATTCGCGACGATGGCAAGATCGAAGCGGCCGAGCCAACCTTCGCCTCGTGCCAGGGCGCGATGACGGTGCGCTTCGACGGTGCGACGCTGGTCGCCGAGGCGGCGAATGGGGAACCTGTTGCCTCGGAGTACGGCTTCTCGATGGCCGAAGGCTGGTCGCTCACCTTCGAGCTGTTCCGGGTATTCCTGCCGAAACCAAAGTACAGCGTCTCCGGCCCCGGCGGCGTCGAGGCCAGCTTCGACTGGCGCGCGGCGTACGATGAGAGCGCGGGCACCATGCTGCGGGCGCGGCTGCTCAATGACGTGGCGAGCTATGCCTAAGCCGGGAACTTGGCCCTAAGCATTGGCAAACTCGTCTGATCGCAACGTTCTCGATCAACGAAACGTCATGGTGGAATCGCCGTCCGCGGCACGCTTGCTGAATTCGTCCCAACGCACGTCGAACGCCTTCGCCAAGCCGTAACCAAGCCCGAGTCCGACGAGCACGGCCGGCACACCGAGCAGGAACACCTTGCCGAGGCCGGCAAGCAAGCCTGCCTTAGCCATCGGCGCAGCGCGAACGCCGGCCAGAGGAATTTGGAGGACTTGAAGTGGTACTGCCATGACGATCTCCCTCACAGACGCTTTCGAGGCGACGGCGCCCCGGCGGCCGATTGTCGATCCCTGATATGGGGCGAGTTATCCGCGAACGCGATAAGGCGAGATCTGCACGCAAGGCTCCCGAGCTTCAGCACACGCGAGGAATGCTCATGATTCGTCTCGACCTGAAACGCGAGCCACACTGGCTCGACCTCGGCCATGGCGTGCGGGTGCACGTACGGCCGTGCACCACGGCGCTGATGATGGCGGCGCGTGCCGAAGCGCAACGATCCCCCGTGCCCTCGACGAACGATGCGCAGGCCGCCGGCGAGCGGACGGCGGCGCTGGTGAAGGCGCTTGGCCGGCTCGGCATTCAGGCGTGGGAAGGTGTCGGCGACGGCGATGGCGAGCCCGTGCTGCTGACGCCCGAGGGCATCGACGCACTACTCGATCTCTGGCCGATGGCCGAAGCGTTCGAGCGGCTCTATCTCAGCCCGGCGCTGCTGCTGGACGACGAAAAAAACGCATGCGCGCCCGCGCCGAATGGCACTTCGGCGGCGGGCCGAGATACTGCGGCACCTGTGCCGCGCTGAACCAGCCGTGCGCGAAAGGTGCCCCCGGCGCCAATGGTAGTCGCTGCCCCTACGTCGAGCACGAGCCGCTCACCGATGTCGGCTGGCAGGCGTGGGACGTCATTCTCCGCTGCTCCGGCCAGCTTCGGCTGGCGCCACACGCCAGCATCATCATCGGCATCGACATGACTGCCGCCCTCTCGCTCGGTGCCGCGCTGGGTTACGACGCCGGCATGCTCGCTGAACTGCTGCCGGCGGCCGAACTCGGCCTGGTTACCGCGCTCAACGCTCGAATGTCGGAGGACTGCCCGTGACTGCGGATGAATTCAGCCAGAGTGAGGACGGCAAGGCCACGGCATCGGCCCACGATCATTCCCTCGGCCGCCCGCCCGCCGCCTGCGTCGATCCCGTTGCCGAGGTATGCCCGTATTTGCCGCCGGCGCCATGCGTGCGGGCGATGGAAGACAGCGCGCACGCCTCGGCGCGCAGGGTGCTGCAGACGCTGCTCAACGTCGACATCGATGACGCCAACAGCGTCGAGAGGTTTCAGAACCGCCGGAGGCGCGATGCCGATCTGCATGGGATGATGGAGAAGGCGATCTCCGATACCGTCTGGGGTGCCGCCAAGGTGGCGGTCGCGGCGATGGTCGTGCTCGCCATCCTGCACATCAAGGAGATCCTCGCCTGGTTCGGCAAGCACTGATGCCGGCCGGCCCCTGCCTGTTGCCATCACCGCCCGCGCTGAAGCAGTTCACACCCGACACATGATGCTTCCGGAAAAAATTCCGGAAGCTCACTCTTTCTTGAGCATTCCCTCACCATGCCTGATCGCTCGCTCGCCATCCGTCTTGCCGTCATCGATGGCGGCAAGGTGAAGGCCGAACTCCGAGAAGTCGGCGATACCGGCAGCCGCTCCTTGAAACGGATCGAGGATGCGGCCCGGCCGGCTTCGCGCGCACTCCAGGCCCTGGACGGCGTGGCGGGCGAGGTGCGCGGCAACCTTGAGATCATGGCCGGCCGGCTGGGGCCGTTGGGTGCCGGCCTCTCGCGCATCGGCCCGGCGGGACTTGCCGCTGCGGCTGCGCTTGCCGGTGTCGGCCTGGCGCTGACGCGCAGCTTCCAGGAAGCGGCCGAGGCCGACCGCTCGTACCGTCGCCTTGAAGCGGTGCTGAAGGCGACCGGCCACGCCTCGGGCCTGACAGCGGGCGAGATCGGCGCGTTCGCAGACGCGATGGAGGCCTCGACGCTGGTCACCGCTGAGGCGGTGCAGGACGCGGCCGCGGTGCTCGCCACCTTCCGCTCGGTCTCCGGCGAGACCTTCACCCGCGCGCTCTCCTTGGCGCAGGATCTGGCGACGGTGTTCGGCAGCGATCTGTCGTCGGCGGCCACCCAGCTTGGCAAGGCGCTCGAAGATCCCGACCGCGGCCTGACGGCACTGCGCCGGGTCGGCGTCTCGTTCACCGAGAGCGAGCGCGAGTTGATCGCCGTCATGGTCGACACCGGCCGGACGGCGGAAGCACAGCGGCTGATCCTCGATGCGCTGGAGAAGCAGGTTGGCGGCGCCGGGGCGGCGGAAGCGGGCGGGCTGACGGGGGCGACCAACCGGCTGGGCGATGCCTGGGGCAATTTCCTGGAGGCGATCGGCCGCACGCCCCTCGTCGCCAACATCGCCCAGGGCGCGCTCGGCGTTTTGTCCTCGGCGATCGAGGGCATCACCGGGGCACTCGCCGAGGAGCCGATCGGCGCCAGGATCGATACGGCAAAAGCACGCCTCACTCAGGCGCGGGACGAGCTGGCGCGGCTTGAGGCAGGTGGTGCCGGCACGCCGATGCTGGGCCAGCGGTTCGCTACGGAGGAACAGCGCCAGCGGGTGGCGGCGCTCGAAGCGGAGGTCGCCGCGCTCACCAAGATCGGCGACGAAGCCGCAACCGCGGCCGAGGCCGAGAAGGCGCGCGCCGACGCCGGGCGCAAGGCGGCGGAAGCGGACCGACTGCGCGAAGCCCTCACGGGCCAGCGCCGCGATCTCGATAAGGCGCTCGATCAGCTGGCGAACACGCCTTCCGAACGGATCGCGCTGGTCAACCGCGAACTTGCCGAGACAGAGAAGCGTTTGCAGGCACTTAAGGCGCCGGACGGCAGCAACACCGGTGAGATTGATGCGGCGCTCAAACAAGCCGAGGAAATCGCGCGCAGAAAGATCGCACAGATCAATCAGCCGGCCGCCGACGAAGCGAAGCGGGCTCGGGAAGAAGCAGCGCGCAAGGCGGCAGCCGAGCAAGCCGCGGCCGAGCGGGCGTATCAGTCGAACGCCAAGGTCATCGACGATCTCGCCCGCCAGCTGGCGACCTTTGGCGACGAACGACGACAGTTCGTCGATCAGGCGCTGGAGCGGTTGTCTGCCGGCTCTACCGACACCCAGCAAAGGGAAGTCGAGCGGCTCGCGAACGCCCTCTATGATGAGAAACGCGCCCGCGACGAGCTGGCCGAAACGCTGCGCCAGGAAGAGCAGCTGCGCCAGGAGGGCGCGCGGCTGATCGCGGAAACCCGCACTCCGGCCGAACAGCTGGCGGCGACGGTTGCCCACCTGAATGAGTTACAGCGGGCGGGTGCCATTGATGCCGAGACCCATGGCCGAGCGCTGGCCGACGCTTATGGCGAGATGGACCGCTCCGCGCAACAGGCGCTCGCCACCAGCCGGGAATGGCAGGACGGCATGAGCCGCGCTCTGCAGGACTATGCGGATCGCGCCACCGATGCCGCTGCCAATGCCGAGCAGGTGACGACGCAGGCCTTCGCGCGCATGGAGGACGCGCTGGTCGCCTTCGTCCAGACCGGCAAGATGGACTTCAAGGGTCTCGCTGATTCCATCATCGCCGATCTCACCCGCATCGCCATCCGTCAGGCGATCATCGGGCCGTTGGTTGGGGCGATGTTCGGCGGTAGCGGCGCTGGCGCAACGGCTGGCGGCGCAGGGGCAGCTGGGGGGCTACTGGGCGGCATCATGAGCCTGTTTGGCAGCGGTGGCGGGGCTGCAGCGGGTGCTGACGCCGCCGCAGCGGGGGCACCGTATGCGCTCGTGTGGCACCAGGGCGGCGTCGTGGGCCGCGACACCGCGCCACGGCGCGCCGTCGATCCGGTTCTGTTCCTGAACGCACCCCGCTACCACGCTGGCGGCCGGGTGGGCTTAGGCGCGAACGAGGTCCCCGCCATCCTCGAGCGCGGCGAGACGGTGCTGCGTAAGGGCCAGCCACCTAAGGGCACGGGCGGCGTCACCGTCTACATGACCGTCAACGCCCGCGACGCCGAGAGCTTTCGGAAGTCCGAGAACCAGCTCGCAGGCGAACTCGCGGTTCGTCTGGCGCGCGCCAAGCACCGCAACACTTAAAAACCCCCGCTCATGACCAGCTTTGCCGAAGTCCGCTTCCCACCGGAGATCAGCTACGGCGCCACCGCGGGCCCTGAGTTCTCGACCACGGTCATTACCGTGCGATCGGGTGCCGAGCAGCGCAACCGGAACTGGGCGGCAGCCCGGCTGCGCTTCGATGCCTCCACCGGCATCAAGACCCGCGCGCAGGCGGAAGCGATCATCGCCTTCTTCCGTGCCCGGGGCGG
Source organism: Defluviicoccus sp. (assembly GCA_029624735.1). Lineage (GTDB taxonomy): Bacteria > Pseudomonadota > Alphaproteobacteria > Rhodospirillales > Defluviicoccaceae > Defluviicoccus. The sequence continues at coordinate 115,372 of JARSSM010000007.1, forward strand.
CCGGGCGCAGGGATTCCGCTTCAAGGACTGGTCCGACTACCGCGCTTCTTCGCAGGTGCTTGGTACCGGCGACGGCGCGCGGACGACGTTCCAGCTCGTCAAGCGCTACGTCAGCGGCACCGAAGAGGACGCCCGCCTCATCACCAAGCCGGTCGCCGGCACGACGAAGATTTTCGTCAACAGCCAGCAGCAGACTTCCGGCTGGAGCGTCGACACCGCCAGCGGCCTGGTGACGTTCACGTCCGCGCCGGCCAATGGCGCCGTCATCACGGCCGACTTCGAGTTCGACGTGCCGGCGCGCTTCGACACCGACCGCCTCGAGTTCCGCCTGGAGACCCATGACCTGATGGTCTGGGAGCAGATCCCCATCATTGAGGTGCGCCTATGATCGAGACCTCTGCCGAACTCGCGCTGCATCTGGGCGGGGAAGTCACGACGCTTGCCACCTGCATCCGCGTCATCAGGCGCGACGGGACGGTGTTCGCGTTCACCAGCGGCACCACGGATCTCTCCATCGACGGCGTCCTCTATCATGCGAAGGGCGGGTTCTCGCCGGCCGCGGCCGTCGAGACCACACAGTCGCTCAGCGTCGACAGCCTTGAGATCGACGCGATCCTCGATGATGAGGGCATCAGCGAAGACGACCTTCGGCGGGGGCTGTTCGATGGCGCCGGCATCGATGTCTTCCTGGTCAACTGGAAAAACCCGAGCCAGGGCAAACTGATGCTCCGCCGCGGCACGCTGGGCGAGGTGACGCTGCGTCGCGCCCAATTCGCCGCCGAGATCCGCGGCCTCTCTCAGGCGTTCGCGACCCAGATCGGCGAGCTGTATCAGCCGGGCTGCAACGTCCGCAGGCTGGGCGACGAGCGGTGCAAGGTCGATCTGACGCCGTTCACGCACACGGTTGAGTGCAGCGCCGTGCATCAGCCGCGCCGCCAATTCGCCCACGCGGCCAATCTCCAGGCCGATCACACTTTCTCGTTCGGGACGGTGAAGTTCCTGTCGGGCGCGAACCAGGGCACTGAAGCGGAGGTGAAGAGCTACGCGAGCGGGGTCTTCACGTGTCAGCTGCCGCTTCCCTTCGACGTCGCGGTTGGTGACAGCTTCCAGGCGATCCGTGGCTGCGATCGGACGTTCAACACGTGCCGCACCGTGTTCGCGAACCAGCTCAACTTTCGCGGCTTCCCGCACTTGCCGGGTGTGGACGAGATGCTGCGGACCTCGCAGACGGCAGCCCTGCTGCCGGCCGAGGAGCCGCCGTACGTCCCGCCGGTTGAGCCGCCGCCGACGATCCCGACACCACCGCCGCCGCCGTCTGAGGTCGTGTACTGGTCGATTACCCCTGTCGTCGGTGACGTCGCCGAGGGCGCGGCCGGGGCGACGACGACCATGCGGTTCAACGTCAGCCGGACCGGGCTAGGCACCACGGATGCCGCCGTCGACTACGCGGTCGAATTGGGCACCGCCACGCCCGATGACTTCGCGGGCCAAGTGGTTCCGAGTGGGACCATGAATTTCGCGGCCGGCGAGGTAACCAAGGAACTGCAAATCGCCATCCAGGGCGACGCCCAGGTCGAAGCCGACGAGACGTTCAACGTCGTGCTCGCCAATCCGTCGGTCGGCTCCGTGCGTGTCATATCGGCGCCGGCCGTGATCCGCAATGACGACGCGGCGACGCCCCCACCCCCGCCACCGCCACCGCAGGAAGGCAAGAACACGGCGGCGCCGGTGCTGCAGGCGAAGGGGCTGTCCCTGATCTGGCAGGACAACCTTGGGCAGCCTGGGGCGCCGACCGACTCGCATCAGTTTTTCGGTCCGGCTGGCAGTCGAAACACGTCGACCGATTTCAATCTTCACGATAACCGGCTGTCGTTCGGTCAGTTCGACGGCAAGCCATGCATGATCGAGGTCTTCCGGCCTAATAAAGTCGTGCTCCTGAATTATCGCACCCAGTATTTCCCGGTTCGATACCGAAAGATGGGGCTCTGCGTCGACGTTTTTTACCCCAATTCACTTGACCTATCGTCAATCGACCCGTCCAAGCCGGATTTCCACGGCAAGACCGCTTTCGGCTTGGCCTGCGGTCATCCCGATTATAACAAGCCCGGCGTCCCTACAAGCAGGGGCTGGACCGGAGAGGTCAACTGGGTGGAGAACCAATTCGGCTGCGCCTGCGGCGTAAACTACGCGCACCGCCGAAACGGGGGTCATCTGGAATTCGCATGGTACGCGCATATCGTCGGCGCCAAAGTAAGCGGCATGAATAGGCTGCGCACAGATTTGTATTCGATTCCGCCCGCTGGATATCCCAGCGAGCCGAAAAAGCGGGTGCCAAAAGGCCGGTGGTTCCGGCTTGAGCTCTACGGCGCGATGGACACTGATCGCAGTGACGGGGCGCTCGAGATGTGGATCGACGGGGTGCTGACCGCCAAGATGCACAACATCGATCTCGGTGGCTGGGTCGGTGATCGCGGCATTCGAGCGGGTCTCAGCCAAAAAGGCACGGCCGGGAACGGCCCGCTTTCAAATGACTGCCCCGCTCACTATAAGACGCTTGGCGGCTTCGGGTTTGTCGGCCCGTTTATTCGGACGATGGGCGGCGGCTATTCGATGGACGACCAGTTCATCCCGAAGATCGGCGGCAACGCCTACTATCACAACTGGCGTGTCTACGCTTCGAATCCGATTTGATTTGACATGCGCCGAAGCCAGATTGTCGCCGAAGCCAGATCCTGGCTCGGCACGCCCTACCATCATCAGGCAGCGCTGAAGGGGATCGGCTGCGACTGCATCGGCCTGCTGAAAGGGATCTACGCTGCCTTCGGCGGTGTCGTCGATCTGCCGGCCGACTATTCGCCTTCCTGGCACGTGCATCGGGCCGAGGAGCGGCTGCGCGAGGGGCTCTCGCGGTACGGCACCGAGATCCCACTCCTGTCGGCACGGCCGGGCGATATCCTGTTGTTCGGCTTTGGCCGCGGCCCGGCAGCGCACGGCGCCGTGCTGATCGAGCCTGATATCATCATCCACGCCTATGCCGAGGCCGGCGCGGTGATCGCGTCGCGTCTCGCCGGGCGCTGGCTCGCCTGGCGGCGCTCAGCCTTCGCCTTCCCTGGCATCGAGGACTGACATGGCGCAACTGGCGGTCGGCGTCGCGGGTGCCGCGATTGGTGCCTACTTCGGCGCACCCGGCGTCGGCTTCGCGCTGGGCATGGCGGTGGGCGGCATTCTCTTCCCGCAGGACGGCCCGCCCGATCAAGTCGCTGAGGGACCGCGCATCCACGACAACAAGGTGCAGACGTCCGCCTGGGGGCAGATGATCCCGATCGTCTACGGCCAGGCCCGGCTCGCCGGCAACCTGATCTGGGCGGGCACACTCGGCCACAGGACCGAGCAGGATAGCACCGGCAAGGGTGGCGTCATGGGCGGCGCCGAGACCAAGACGCGTGTCTATTACCGCTCGTTCGCGGTCGCGATCTGCGCCGGCCCGATCATCAAGTTGCACCGGATCTGGGCCAACAACACGCTGATCTACGACGCGACACTCACGCCGATCAGCAATCCGCGTGGAGCCGTGATCTATCCCGGCACCGACAGCCAAGACCCGGACCCGGTGATCGAGGCGGCCGAGGGGCTGGGGAAGACGCCGGCCTATCGGGGCACCGCTTACGTCGTCTTCGAGCGGATGGAGCTTGCCGACTTCGGCAGCATGCTGCCGTCGTTTTCGTTCGAGGTCGAGACCTGATGGCGCAGTTGGCCTGTGGCGTCGTCGGTGCCGCCGTCGGCTCGGCCTTCGGCCAGCCGGGCCTCGGCTTCGCGATCGGCTCGATGGTCGGTGCACTCCTGTTCCCGCAGGACGACATGCGCCAGGCCGATGCCTACCAGGTCGGTCCGCGGCTCACCGATCTGAAGGTGCAGTCCTCGGCCTGGGGCCAGATGATCCCGCTCTGTTTCGGTGTCGTGCGGGTGACGGGGAACCTGTTCTGGGCTTCAGCGTTCCGCATCGGCCGCGAGGAGATCCCCTACACCGGGCCGGGCGCCGGCAAGGGCGGGCCAGACGTCCCGGCCACCGTCACCCGTGAGTTCGTCTACGCCAGCTTCGCTGTCGGTTTGGCGGCAGCGCCCACGCACCTTGAGCAAACCTTCGCCGCCACCGACAAGGGCGATGAGATCGAGGATGCGCCGATCTATCGCGACCGGCCGGAGATTGCCGGCGTGCGCCGGATCTGGCTCAATGGCGATCTCGCCTACGACGTCCGCACCAATCGCGACAAGCCAGTCGGTGCCAAGCTGCCGGTTGAGCTGTTCCTCGGCGGTTATGGCCAGATGCCGGCCGAGATCATCGAAGCGGAGGAAGGGGTGGATCAGGTCCCCGGCTATCGGGGGCTCGCCTACCTCCTGTTCGACAAGCTCGATCTCACCGCCTACGGCAATCACCTGCCCAATGTCAGCGCCGAAGTGATCGCGAGCCTCGATCGCATCGAGGCCGAGGAAGGCGTCGAGGGTTTGGCCCTGGGCCTCGACGGCGATCTCTGGATCTGCTGCCACACGCGGCGCGTCGTCGTGCGCGCCGATCCTTCTGGCTTAAGGGTCAAGGCCACCATCGCCCGCACCGATCCCAACGCCTACCTCGGCGATCTGCCGGCGCACCCATGGCGCATTGCGGTCTCGCCGGTCACCGGGCTGGTGTGGGTCGTCTGCCTCGCTGATCGGGCGCTGGCGGTCATCGATCCTGTAACCAACGCCGTCGCGGCGACGATCGCTTTGGCCGAGAACTACCCGCACGAGATCACCATCGGCGCCGACGGCGTCCCCTGGGTTTCGTTCCCGCTGCAGAACAAGGTCTGCCGCGTCGATCCTGGCACCCATGTGCAGACGTATACCGACGTCACCGGCGCACCGCACGGTTTGCTGCGTGTCGGCAATGAGCTGTGGGTCGGCTGCAATGCCGACGTCAAGGTGCTCAGTCTCGCCACCATGACGGTGACGCACACGCTCCGGGTGCGCACCGGCTCGCCGGATGCGTTCTTCACCGGCGGGCTCGCCTGGTCAGCCAAGTCGAACTTTGTCTGGGCGGTCAGCCCGGGATCGGACCTTGCCAACATCTGGGACGCGGCATCGAAGAAACCGATCGCCACCAAGCATGTCGGCACCGGGCCGTTGGCGATCTCAATTAACCAAGGCGACCCTTGGCAGCCGGTGTGGATCTCCACCCACTACGGCAACCGGCTGACCGCGTACACGGCCGGCGGCGACAAGTTGATCGCCTTCGGCACGATCTCGTTTCCCGGTCCGGTGCTGGCGCTTGCCGACGGCCGCTGCCTCGTTGCCAACACCAAGTATGACCTTGTCCAGGTCGCGGAAGGACGCTGATGCCAGCCAGCACTTGGGCGCTGCCGGCGTTTGCGCCGTCGACGATGGACATCGGCGCGTTGCCGGCGAAGGTGAACGATCTCCCCTGGCTTGACGTTCAGCGGCTCAAGCTGGCCAAATTTGCACAAAGCGCAATGTCCAAGGACTACGTGCTGGTGAAAACGCTGGTTTCGTCGGGCGCGACCGACACCTCGATCCCGGAGGTGACCGTCTCCCGGCGCGCCTTCACAGATTTCCGGTCTCTGGGGGTGATTGGCCAGTACTTCGCCTGGTCGGGCGATCCGGCCGCATTGGCCAGGATCAAGGCACACGTGCGCGACTGGTGCGCCTTCAATGTCCCCGATGGCAACTCGATCAACGAGACGAATTTTGAGTGGCTGCTCAAGGCGATCATCGCCGTGTGGGCGGCCTTCGATCCATCGGAACGAGCGGTGATCACGGCTTGGCTGAACACGCTGCGCGCGGCCAAGGAAAACTACGCCTTTCCTGCCAACGCCACCCGCTACGGCAACCACTTCACCCACCACTACAAGATCCTGCTCTTGTGCTACCGCGCGCTCGGCGATGAGGCGGCGTTCCAGACGGCGCTGGCAGAAAAGTGCGATCCGCACCTGTTGGTGAACTTCCCCTACGGCAACCCGGCGGTGCCTGTGCCGGACGACATGCCGCGTGCGGCCACCGATCCCGGCGAGAGCATCGACTATATCCGCCGCGACGCGCTGCACTATCACCAGTACGACATCGAGCCGTGGCTGGAGATCGCCATCCTCTCGGGCGCCCGCTACCGCACCAAGATGGACGCCGCGTTCGCGTTTGGGGTTGCCCGGCTCCTCGATCCCGGGCCGAAGCACTACGAGTTCGCCGCCTCGAACGATCCCTTCGATCGGGCCCGCTGGCTGGGCTCGCACTCGGAATATCTGCAGCCGGCGGCGCAGTATCTGCCATCGCACTGGGCGCGCGTCACGCTCTCTTATTATTACTACCGCATCAGCCTTGATCCGCTGTTCGCCGGCATCGATGACGGGCTGATCGGTCTTGCCGCCCGCGCCGACACCCTTTCCTCCAACTGGGCCTACTGGTTCCGTCTGATCTTCCGAGGCGCCTATGGCTAGTCTCGCCAATGTCGTGCTCGATCTGTGCAAGCGCGCAGGCCTGCCGCCCGAAGCGGTTGATGTCTCGGCGCTCACCGGCACCTGCGATGGCCTGGTGATCTCCAACGTCGCCAGTGTCCGCTCGACACTGGAGCACCTGGTGCGCGCCAACTTTCTCGATGTGATCGAGACCGGCGGCGTGATCGTGTTCCGCCCGCGGGGCAGCGCGCCGGTGGCCACCATCAGCGTCGATGAGCTGGTGCCGATCGGCGATCAGGGCATCGAGACGCTCGCCCTCGTTCGCCGCCAGGAGAGCGAGCTCTCGAAGGCGATCAACGTCGTCTTCATCAACAAAAACGCGTCTTACGAGCAGGGCAGCCAGGCGGCGCGCCGGCAGATCGCCCCGGAAGGCGAGGTCAGCAACATCACCATCCCCCTGGTGATGGACGGCGCCAGGGCGAAGCAGATCGCAGAAGCCATGCTGGCGGCCGAATGGGCCGAGCGCACCCAGTTCCGCTTCGTGCTGCCGACCCGCCATGCCCGCCTGCAACCCGGCGATGTCATCGACCTCGTCGACGGCGATGTGATCTACCGGGTTCGCCTATACCGCACCGGCTGGGACGATGGCCGGCTCGCCTGCGAGGGCTACGCGACCGACGCAACTGTCTACACCCAGAGCGCGCCGCCCGGGGATGACACGCGGCCTGACGACACCGTGCCAGAGATCGGGGCGACGCTGCTGCACCTGCTCGACATCCCGATCCTTTCCGATCGCGACGACGACGCCGGCTTCTATGTCGCCGTGACCAGGCCGGCCACCGGAGCATGGAACGGCGCCGTGCTCTATCGTTCTTCCAATGGCACCGATTACGGCACGCTCTTGACCCTGCCCGTCTCGGCCGCGGCCGGAATAGCTGAGACGGCGCTTCCCGCGGGGCCCACGGAGTTCTTCGATCGCGGCAACGCGGTCGATGTCGTGCTCACCGACGGGGTGTTGTTGAGCGCGCCTGAGGCCGATGTGTTGAACGGCGCCAATGGCGCTCTTCTGGGCGAGGAAATCATTCAGTGGACGACGGCGACCCTGATCGGCACGAAGCGCTATCGTCTCTCCGGATTGCTGCGCGGCCGGCTGGGCACCGAGTATGCCATTTATGACCATTCCGTCGGCGAGCGGTTCGTCGTGCTCCAGCCCGTCGGCACCACGCTGGAGCGGGTGCGCGATCCGGTGGACCTCTTGGGCGCCCCCCGCTGGTACAAGGGCGTCACGATCGGCGAGAAGATCAGCGACGTCGACGCGGTCACATTCATCAACGTCGGCCGCGGGCTCAGGCCTTACGCCCCCTGCCATCTCCGCGGCCAGCGCGATGCTGACGGCACGCTTGAGCTGCGCTGGATCCGCCGCGCCCGCTTCGGCGGGCTGTGGCGCGATGGCGGCGATGTTCCTTATGCCGAGGCGATTGAGCGCTACGACATCGAAGTGATCGATGTAGACGGCGCTGTCGTGCGCACTGCCACAACGTCAGCGCCGACATGGACCTATTCGGCCGCCGACCAGATCGCCGACTTCGGCCTTACCCCCGTTACCATCACGGTGCGCGTCTTTCAGATCTCGGCTGTCGTCGGCCGGGGCGCACCCCTTGAAGGAACCCTCTGATGCCGACACCCCGGTTGTCGCTCCCCTACATCGTTCAGTCGCAAGCACAGAAGGAAGTCACCCACGCTGAAGCGCTGAACGTGCTCGATGCGTTGGTGCAGGCGGCCGTCGAGACGCGCGCGCTCTCAGTGCCGCCGGCCAACCCGTTCGAGGGGGCGCTCTATCTCGTCGGCGTCAACCCGACAGGTGCGTGGAGCGGCAATGGCAACACGCTCGCCCAGTGGATCGGCGGTGCGTGGGCCTTCCGCGCCGTCGCAGAGGGGTTCCGCGTGTGGCTCAACGACGAAGACGCGCTGATCGTCTGGACCGGCACGGCGTGGGCGACCTACCCCTCCTCGGCGGCGTCCGAGATCTACACCCGCACGGCCAGCTTCGCCGTCTCGCCCACCATCGGAGGCGCGCTTTACCGTTGCGACGCGACGGCCACGCCGATCATCGCCAGCCTGCCGCTTCTCGCCACTGTGCCGCAGGGTTTCGAAGCGAAGTTCCGCCGCGTCGATGCCAGCGCGAATGCCGTCACCGTGATGCCGGCGCACAACCTGCTCACTTACAGCGAGGCCTTCGATGACGCGGCCTGGGTCAAGGCCAAGCTCTCGGTGCAGGCGAATGCCGGCTATGCGCCGGATAACGTGCTCGACGCGGATCGGCTGATCGAGGATACCACAAGCGGCAACCACGAGATCCGCCAGGACGTCGCCAAGGCCTCGGGCGTGACGAAGCTGGTGGCTGCGATCGCCGCCAAGCCGGCCGGGCGGTCAGAGATCTATCTGATGCTGGACGATGGCACATCGACCAATCGCGTGCAGATCCGAGCTGATCTCACCACGGGTGTTGTCGGCTACTCGAACGCCGCCGGCGCTCTGACGCTCGATGCTTACGCCACCGCCGATCTGGGCAGCGGTTGGCGGTTGCTGTGGCTCGCGGCCACCGTGCCGTCTGCCAGCGGCACCTACTCCCATCGTGTTCGCCTCTACGACGGCTCGTCGTCCAGCTATACCGGCGACGGCACGTCGGGTGTGTTTCTGTCCCGCGCGCAACTCTGCCACGGCTCAGCGCTGATCCCCTACCTCGAGACCACCACCGCGGCGATCCAGGAGACCATCGCCGGCGCCGACAGCTATGCGCTGACTTCACAGACGGAGACCGTTGTCCTGACCGCAGGCGCCACCGAGTGGACCGCGAGCACCATTGCCGATCCTCCCGCGGGATCGGCGACGCTCGGGAGCGCCACTGCCTCGGCAGCCAATGCGCTCGCTGCAGGAGATGGTGCCACGGCTTCTGCTGCCGCCGCGATTGCGATCGGCGCTGCTGCTGCGGCCAGCGGCGTCGCCAGCCTCGCTGTCGGCGAGACCGCCAGTGCGACCGCCGAGAATGCGATCGCCATCGGTGATGCGACGGCCAGCGCTGCCACCGCCATCGCGATCGGCGAGAGCGCCAGTGCCAGCAACACCAGTGCGATCGCGATTGGCGACAGCGCCGGCGCGACCGGCGTTGATTGCGTCGCCATCGGCCACGCCGCCAGTCTCAGCGGCAACTACAACGTCGGCATCGGCCTCAACGCCAGGTTTGCCGCTTCGCAACAGTGCAACATCGGCATCGGCTACAACGTCAACCCCGGCATCAATTCGGACGCCGACTTCGACCAGAACATCCTCATCGGACGCGAGCCCCTCTACACCGCCGGCACCGTGCAGCGGAACGGCGGGTCCGCCCCCAGCAACAACACCCTCATCGGCTATCGCGCGATCTCCGCCGACTACAACGGTTTGATCTCGCTGGCCTCTCAGAATGCGCTGATCGGCTACTGGGTCGCCCACCACGCCGGCACCGGGCCGATCACGATCGGCAACTACACGGTGGCCATCGGCTGCCGCTCGAACGAGGTGCAGAATACCGGGATCGCCGATCCGCTCACCGTCGGCAACGGCACGATTGCGCTGGGAACCTGGAACAACCGCAATACGGCCGGCGCGGTCACCGTCAACGACTACGCGATCACCATCGGCTACTCAAGCAACCGCAACTCCGTGGCCGCCACGCCGCTCACGGTCGGCGCCCGCTCGATCACCATCGGCAACGGCAACAACTACGACTCCGGCGGCGTGATCGGCGAGAATGCGATCGCAATCGGCTCCGAGTGCGACGTCTCGGCCGAAAGCGGAATCGCCATCGGCCGGAGCTGCGTGGTGGCCAAGCAGAACGCGGTCGCGCTGGGCAAGGGGCAGACCGCCACTAACGCAGGCGAGCTTGCCTTCGGCACCGCCGCCAGCCACGGCATGGTCACCTACGTACTCGCCGCCACCACCACCGACGCCTCGACCGTCGAACTCACCACCGACGGTACCGGCTTAATTACCATCCCGGCCGGCAAAGTTTTCTGCTTCGAGGCGTTCCAGACCACCTGGAACCGTACCGACGGCGCGCATCAGGTGTGTCGCTTCAGCGGCGGCGTCATCAGGAACAGCGCCGGCACGGTGACGCTGGTGAAGGCGCCGGCCGTGATCACCGGCGACGGGGCGGAAAACCAGATCACCTTTGCCGCCGACGATGCCAACAAGCGTCTCGCCGTGACGATCACGGGCAAGGTCGGCAAGACCATTGAGACGCGGGTGATTGTTACGGGGGCGTTTCTCGCCGGCTGAGCGACGGCTGCCGTTCCGCCGCTCGCCATTGCCGCTCAGCCGAAGCGGTAGTGCTTGCGGATCGGCTTGCGGACGTCCCAGGTGCAGGTGAGCCCGCGCGGAAAGGTGACCAGATCGCCCGGGCCGAAGGCGACGGCCTCGCCCTCGGCGGTGGTCACCGTGACCTCCCCTTCGAGCACGTAACAGGTCTCGGTGGCGTCGTATTCCCAGGGGAATACGCTCACCTCCTTGGTCCAGATCGGACAGCGCTCCATCTCGGCGACGGTCGCCACCGACGGCTTCTCCACCTTGATGCGCATCCCGCTCCTCCCGATACGGCCTTCCCGTGCGTAACCAGCAGGGACGAGCGTAGCACGCCGGCGCAGCTGGTTTCACGGTTCCGTTCCATCTCGGCGTGAGCGCGCAAGCGGTCACCTCTTGCCTCGGTCCAAGGGGTGACGATCGTCCGCCTGCTCAGGACGCCACTGGAAATCGGCAGTCTGGCAGACGGCCACCGCGTCGGGCGGCACCATCGTCTGCATCATCGCCCGCTGAAGCGATTTCATCCGATGGGGAATGCAGCCGCTTGCGCTAAACAGCGCCAAGACCCGAATGTCCGGAGATGACGATGTGTCTTCTTCCTCCTTCGGCGACGCCGGCGGCGAAGCTGATCCTGGTCACGCGCGGGATGCGGTCGGTCGCCGACGGCTGCATCAGTGTGCTGTTGCCCGCCTACCTGCTCGCCCTCGGTTTTGATGCCCTGCAGGTCGGTGTGTTGACCACGGCAACGCTGTTGGGATCGGCGCTGCTGACGCTGGCCGTCGGCTTCTACGGAACCCACGCCGGCGTTCGGAGGCTGTTGCTGGCGACCAGTCTCCTGATGCTGGCGACGGGGATGGGGTTCGCTGCGGTCACCGGCTTCTGGCCGCTGATGCTCGTTGCCTTCGTCGGCACGCTCAATCCCTCGGCCGGTGACGTCAGCGTCTTCCTGCCGCTGGAGCAGACGGCGCTGAGCGGTGCCATCGCCGACCGGGAGCGCACGGACCTTTTTGCCCGCTACAGCATGGTGGGCTCGCTGCTGGGCGCCGGCGGTGCCTTGCTGGCGATCGTCCCCGACCATCTTGCCGGCCTGCCCGGCGCCGATCGCATCACCGTGTACCAGTTGGCGTTCGTTGCGTACGCCGCGGTCGGGCTTCTGGTCGGGTTGATCTACCGCCGGCTGCCGGCCGACCCCCCGATGGCACAGGTGAAAGCGACCGCGCCGCTCGGACCCTCGCGCGGCATCGTCTTCCGGCTCGCCGCGCTGTTCAGCGTCGATGCCTTCGCCGGCGGACTGGTTATCCAGTCACTCCTGGCGCTGTGGTTGTTCCAGACGTTCGGCCTGTCGCTCGCGGCAACGGCGAAGATCTTTTTCGCCACCAACCTGTTGTCGGCGATCTCGTACCTCGTTGCGGCGCGCATCGCCGCTCGCATCGGCCTGATCAACACCATGGTGTTCACCCACCTGCCGGCCAACGTCTGCCTGATGATCGTGCCGTTCGCGGGCGATCTCGGTCTTGCGGTGGCGCTGCTACTGGTTCGCAGTCTGTTGTCACAGATGGATGTTCCAACGCGGACGTCGTACGTGATGGCCGTCGTGACACCGGCAGAGCGCCCAGCGGCGGCCAGCGTCACCGCAGTGCCACGCAGCCTTGCTTCGGCGCTCGGGCCAACCCTCGGCGGGTTTCTCCTGGCCGCCAGTGGCTTCGCCTGGCCGCTGTTGCTCGGTGGTGCGCTCAAGGCGGCCTATGACCTGACACTCCTCCTGATGTTCCGGCACGTCAAGCCGCCCGAAGAGCGGTAGTCCCGCACACCCGCATCCGCTGCCCGCCGCGATTTCCCATTCCCCTCATCGACAGCGAAGACAGGGAGGCCTCATCCGTGAGCCCTGAAGACCACACCGCGGCCATTCACGCGCTGCAGACGGATGTCTCCGAGATCAAGGCGATCCTCAACAACGGCATTCGCACCATGGTCAACGACCAGAAGAGCGAACTCGCCACGGTCAAGGACGACATCCAGCTGATCCGCGACGCGCTGACCAGCCACGTCGCCAAGGAAGACGTGGTGTACGAGATCTTCAAGCGGGTGATGAACACCGGCGTCACCATCACCGGCGCGCTGATCGCGCTGCTGCTCTCGATCATCGGCTACCTGCTCGTCAATCCGGTCGGCTTGCACTTACCCTCTGCGGCGCTGCTCACCGGCGCACGGCTTTCCCTTTTCCATCCTGAAGAATTGGAGTTGTCCCGATGCTGACGCTGCTCGGCTCGCTGCTGGGATTCATCACCTCGGCCCTCCCGCAACTGCTCGGCCTGATCAAGGACTAGCAGGACCGCAGGCACGAGCTCGCCATCCTCGACCGGCAGATGGCGATGCAGAAGCTGGGACACACCCAGCGCCCCTCTCTCGCCGTCGCCGCCGACATCGCCGAAGCCCAAGCGCTCTACCGCCACGACGCCCAGCCCTCGGGCGTGAAATGGGTCGACGGGCTCAGGTCCTCGGTGCGGCCGATGATCACCTACGCCTTCTTCCTGCTGTTCGCCGCGGTCAAGGGCTCGGGGCTCTATCTGCTGATCGCCGTCGAGGGCCTTGTCCTCGCAGAGGCGCTGCCGCGCATCTGGGACGACGAAACCGCCGCACTGTTCGCCGCCGTGGTCAGTTTCTGGTTCGGCGCCCGATCACTGGCGAAGGCGAGAGAGGGGCGCTGAGGCGATGCGTCACGTCACCGACGAAGGCCTCGCGCTGATCAAGCGCTTCGAGAGCTTCAGCCCGACGATCTACGTCTGCCCGGCGGGGTATGAAACCATCGGCTACGGCCACGTTGTCCTCAACGGTGAACGCCAGCGGTTTGCGAACGGCATCGATGAAGACGAGGCCGCCGACCTGCTCCGCAGGGACGCCTGTCAGGCCGAGCGTGCCGTGCTCCGGCTCATCGCCGTGCCGCTCACCGACGGCCAGTTCGACGCTTTGACGAGCTTCGCGTTCAATCTGGGCGGAGGCGCACTGCAGCGCTCGACGCTCCGGCGCAAGGTCAACCGCGAGGAACACCCCGAGGTGCCGGAAGAGCTCCGAAAGTGGGTGTGGGACGGCGGAAAGCGGATGCCGGGTCTGATCAAGAGGAGGGCAGCGGAAGCCCGGCTTTACGAAACGCGAGCGTAGCTTCCAGGCGGCGACATCGCCCATGCCTCAATTCACGGCGTCGATGAGATGCTTTCGCGGCGAGCTGCTATCCACGAGACCGGAACCAGCCCACTTCGACAATCATCGTTTCAGCGGCCTGTGGAAACACCGTGATGCAAAAGGAAAACAAGATTTTGCGCGCTCAGTGCGCGTGAGCGTGATGCGCGTCGGGATAATGCGAGTGTGCGTGCTTGAGCGACGCATGGACATGCCTATGCGTGTGGGGCTCGCCGGGGGGAGCGCCCGGGCCGTGCTCATGCCGGTGATGGTCGTCGTGCCGGTGTCGGTGGGCATGCACGATCCCTTCGTGCTCATGCTGGTGGGCGTGAGATTCGGTGAGGTGAAGCCAGACGCCGACCCCCATCAGGACGCCAGCCACGAGTATCTGCGATGTTGCCGCTTCACCCAGCACGACGATCGCGATTGCTGCGCCCACGAACGGGGCAGTCGAGAAATACGCGCCCGTGCGCGCAGTGCCGATGTGCCGCAAGGCGGTCACGAACAGGACAAGGCTTACGCCATAGCCGGCAAAGCCCACAACCCACGCGAGGGAGAGCGAAACCGGATCCGGGAGAACGCCGCCGGTCGCCAGCGCAAGCAGGAGATTGGTGCTTCCCGCGACCAGTCCCTTGAGCATCGCGATCTGCACGGGATCGCTTAGCGATACCTTTCGCGTCAGGTTGTTGTCGATTGCCCACGCCAAGCACGCGCTGGCGATCAGCAGCGGGCCGGCGAGACCTTCGAGAGACATTGAGTCAGTCCAAGCGAGACTCATCGCGCCGGCCGAGATCGCCGCCATGCCGATCCCGATGCGCCAGTGAAAATGCTCCCGGAAAACGACCCAGGCGACAAGCGCGGTGAAGACGCCTTCAAGAGTCAGGAGCAGGGACGTGGTCGAAGCCGGCGTCAGGGCGAGACCGATCATCAGGAGCAGCGGCCCCATCACGCCTCCCGCCAGGACCGCCGCTCCGAACCAAGGCCAGTCCTTGCCCCGCAGGGTCGCTTCTCCCCGACCCGTCGTCGCGAGGCGCCGGGCTAGGCGGACGGCGAGCAGTCCGATCCCGGATCCCAGATAGAGAAGCCCCGCCAGCATCCACGGGTCGGTCGTGCCGAGCAGCGCTTTGGCGAAAGGCGTGCTCGCACCGAAGAGCGCGGCGGACGCGAGCGCCAGCGAACCGCCGGGCCAAAGTCCCGGCAGACGTTGGGCGATCCGATCTCCAATAAGGCCTTCGATTTTCAATTCCGGTGCCTCACAACTCGTAACATGTGACGGCTTCTCGGTGCCGGCTGCCGCAAGAGCAACGACGAGCGCAATGGCTAGGATTTCGACGCCCGAGGCTCATCGCGCTATCCCCTATCCGGCCGGTGCGATCCCAAGAAGCCGACGTAGCTTCGGAAGCGCCGTCTGCCGATCCTCGTGATAATCGATGGTGCTCGCAAACCGGCCATCTTGATTCAGCAGATAAACCATGGCCGTATGATCCATCGTGTACCCCCCGCCATCAAGCGGAACGCGGCGGTAGTAGAAACGATAGTTGCGGGCCATCGCCTCGAGCTGCGCCGGTGTCCCCGTCAGACCCAGGATGCGTGGGTCGAAAAGCGATAGGTAGGCAGCCATCTGCTCTACCGTGTCCCGCGCCGGGTCGACCGAAACGAAGACCACGTTGAGCCCATCGGCAGCCGGACCCAGCTCTTCCAGCCAGCCCGCCATGTCGCTGAGCGTGGTCGGACATACGTCGGGGCATGAAGTGAATCCGAAGAACATCATCGTCGGCTTTCCGCGAATATCCCGGTCCGTGACCGTGCGGCCTCGATGATCGGTCATAGTAAAAGAACCGCCAATCTCGGCGATAGACGCGGGTGCCGCATTGCGTGTCGCTCTCGCGCCCGGTCCATCCACGGTCCACCAGCCGAGCATGACCGCTATGGCAACAAATCCGGCGATGCCGACGGCGCTCCATAGAACATAGCGGATGCGCCGCAGCCAGATCATCGCGGGGGCTCCATGGTGCCGACGCGCACGACCGGCATTTCGACGGCAATCCGCCCCGCCCGCTCGAACACCAGGTCGAGCCCGATCCGCTCGCCTTGCCGGAACGGCGCCTTCAACCCCATCATCATCAGGTGCAGCCCGCCGGGATCGAGGCGAACCTCGCCTCCGGCAGGAATGGTCAGCAGGGCATCGAGCCGGCGCATGCGCATGATCCCACCGTCCATGGTCATCGAGTGGACCTCGATAGTTTCGGCTACGGGCGACTCGATCCGCACAAGGCGATCATCCGAATTGCCTGTGTTCCGCAGGACCAGGTACCCCGCCGCGGTTTTCGCGCCTGGCGGCGTCGCCCGGGTCCAGGCGCCTTCGACGACCAGATGATCTGCGCCTTCAGCTGCCGGAAATCCAACAAGGCTCATTCCGAACCCGACGAGCAACGTAACAAATAGGCGCCTTGAGCGACTATTGATCGAGGGCCATTCGACAATCGGATTGGGCATGGTCATCAAAAGCCTTTCTGCCAGATAGGTCCGTGTTCAAAGCGACATTTTCTCAGACATCAAAGCGCGTTGACCTCACTCTTGACGAGATCGAACAGTTGGTGCGCCCCGAACTCGCGCAAGGGCTTGCCGTTCACAAAAAAAGTCGGCGTTTGGCGTATACCCAGCGTCGCGACGTCGGCCGAACCAGCCACCACGCGGGTTTGCCGAGGCGCAGCCAAGCCCAGAACGCGAAGCAGCCGGCGATCTCGGCGACAGCCGCGCCCGCATATACGGCAAACGATCTCATTTCTGACGTGTCTCCGATGGAGAGCGGCCGATCATCCGCCCCCGTCGGCTTGCGTCAGCCGGTGTATCGGCCGCAGGTTCGTTCCAGCCGTCGGCGTATCCTGCGCGGAAACGACCGTGAAGCAGCCGGAGCGCGTTGAAGACCACGAGCAGCGAAGCACCCACGTCGGCGGCGATCGCACCCCACAGGGTCGCCATGCCGGCGAACGTCAGCACGACGAACATGGCCTTGACGCCGAGCGAAAAGACGATGTTCTGGCGGATCACGGCAAGCGTACGCTTGGCGTGACGGACGAGCCACGGCAGCCTTGAGATGTCGTCGGTCATCAACGCGATGTCAGCGGTCTCTATGGCGGCGTCGGATCCGATCGCGCCCATGGCGATGCCGAGGCTGGCGCGTGCGAGCGCCGGCGCGTCGTTCACCCCGTCGCCGACCATCGCCACGGCGCCATAACGCGCGACGAGCGTCTCGATTTTTTGAAGCTTGTCCTCGGGCAGGAGTTCGGCGTGCACCTCGTCGATGCCGACTTCGCGCGCGATTGCCTCCGCTGTCACGCGGTTGTCCCCGGTCAGCATGACGACATGCTCGATGCCGGCGGCGTGCAATTGTTTCACGACTTCGCGCGCTTCCGGCCGGATGGTGTCGGCGACGGCGATCAGGCCGCAGACGTGTCGCGTGTTGCCGACGACGATGACGGTCTTGCCGTCGGATTCGAGCGCCTCGGCCTCGCGCGCGATCTCCGCCCTGTCCTGGCCGCGCTCGACGACGTAGCGATGCGAACCGAGCCAGTAGGGCTCGCCGTCGAAGGTACCGGTCAGGCCCTTGCCCTTCAGCACCTGTACGTCGGTCGCCGGGATGGCAGCGACACCCCTGGCTTCGGCATACCGGAGCACGGCGCGGGCGAGCGGGTGCGTGGAGCGGGCCTCAAGCGCGGCGGCGCGCGCCAGGAGTTCGGCCTCCGTATGCTTATCAAGCGGCACCACGCGCACGACCTCAGGTTCGCCGCGCGTGATGGTGCCGGTCTTATCCATGGCGATCGCCTTGAGGCGGGCGGGCAGCTCGACGAAGACGCCGCCCTTGACCAGCACGCCGGCGCGCGCCGAGGCTGCCAGCGAAGCGACGATCGAGACCGGCGTCGAGATCACCAGCGCGCAGGGGCAAGCGATCACGAGAAGCACGAGTGCGCGGTAGAACCACTCGTGCCAGGCGCCGCCGAGAAACAGCGGCGGGACCAGGAACACGAGAAGCGCGAAGACCATGACCGCCGGCGTGTAGACGCGGGCGAACCGCTCGACCCACTGCTCGGACGGGGCGCGGCGGGCATGAGCCTCCTCGACCATGCGGATGATGCGGGCGAGGGTCGTGTCCTCCGCCGCCTTCGTCGCTTCTACCGTGAGCGTGCCGTCGCCGTTGATGGTGCCGGCGAAGACCTCATTACCGGGGCTCTTCTCGACGGGCACGCTCTCGCCGGTGATCGGCGCCTGGTTGACGGCGCTCGCTCCGGCCACGACGCGGCCGTCGAGCGCGATGCGCCCGCCCGCGGGCACGACGAAGCGGTTGCCGGGCCTGACGTCCGCCACGGGCACCTCGGCTTCCGACCCATCCGGACCCAGGAGCCGCACGGTCGGCGGTGCGAGGTCGAGAAGCGCCGCGATCGCCCGCCGCGCCCGGCCGACGCTCCAGCTTTCGAGCGCGAGCGAGAGCGCGAACAGGAAGCTGACGGTCGCGGCCTCGAACCACTCGCCGATCGCCATGGCGCCGAGCACGGCCACCGTCATCAGCAGGTTCATGTCGGGACGCAGGCTGCGGGCCGCGTACCATGCTTTGACGACGACGAAGCGTCCGCCAAGAACGACTGCCGCGAGATACGCCGCGATGTCGGGCCAGGGCATCGGCTGGCCGGCGTGGCCGCCGAGCAGTCGCCAGGCCTCCGAGAACCCGCCCGCGAAGACGATGTGGGGGATCAGGCCGAGCAGCACGAATGCGCCGCTCGCCGCCGTGAACAG
The DNA here is from genome assembly GCA_029624735.1 of Defluviicoccus sp. Lineage (GTDB taxonomy): Bacteria > Pseudomonadota > Alphaproteobacteria > Rhodospirillales > Defluviicoccaceae > Defluviicoccus. The sequence continues at coordinate 134,118 of JARSSM010000007.1, forward strand.
GACCTGCTGGCGGTGATGGTGGTCGGGCTCGCCTTTGCCGGCGTGTTTTTCCCATGGGGCCGCGTTCATGCCGATGGCGGCGACGGCCTTGACGATCGTTTCCTCGGGCACGTCGCGGGCGGCCTCCGCCACGGTCATCCGGCCGTTCAGGACATCGAAGGCAAGACGATCAGCTCCGCCGACCACGGGGCCGACCGCCTGCTTGAGCGCCGAAACCTCCTCGGCACAGTCCATGCCGCGCACCTTGAAGGTGCGACCGCCGCGGAACGAGGGTGCCGGCGCGGCGCACTCGCCCGGCCCGCAACAAGAACCCTCGCCGTGAGCGTGATCGAGTGGGGCTGCCTCGGTATGCGTCTGCGTTTGCGCCATGATTAGCTCCGGCCATGGACTTCCTGGCCTATCGATGACAGGATAGGACCTACAGTCACTGTAGGTTCAAGAAGCAAAAAATGGCAGGACAAGAATTTATGATCGGCCAACTTGCGAGACGGACGGGCTGCAAGGTGCAGACTATCCGCTACTACGAGCAAATCGGCCTGATGCCGGAGCCCGTGCGCACCGAGGGCAACCAGCGGCGCTACGGCGCGCCGCACCTGAAGCGGCTGGCGTTCGTCCGACACAGCCGCGAACTCGGCTTTTCGTTAGAAGCGATCCGCGAACTGCTCGATCTAGCCGACGATCCGGATCGGTCCTGCGCCACGGCAGACAGCATCGCCCGACGCCAATTTGACCAAGTGGAAAGCCGCATCGCCCGCTTGCAGGCGCTCAAGCGCGAACTCAAGCGCATGATCGTCCAGTGCCGCGGCGGCAGGGTCGCCGAATGCCGGGTCATCGAGGTGCTGGCCGACCATGGCTTGTGTGTTTCGGATCACGGGAATCCCCCCGTCGATAAGCTGGCAGTCTCGTAAGCGCGCGGCGGATGCACCGGCGAGGCGCCGTCAGGAAGGAGGGGATTCCACAGCCCACGGCACGAGTGGCCAGCGGTCAGGCAGGCAATCCGTTACAACGCCAGCAAGCGTAAACAGACCGATGACAGCCCCCTCGATCACGCGGTTCCCGTCTCCCGGAGGGAACGTCGACCCGACTGGATCCCGAGCTTCGCCCACCACAGGGCGGCCGGCGGGATGACGAGCCACTGCAGAACCGGCGCAAGGCCCGAGCCGATGAACGGCAGGGTCGGCATCCACTCCGTATAGGCCCAGCTGCCGCGAATCTTGGCGTTCAGGCATTCGCTGAAGATCGTGTAGGCAAGCCCCGCGAGCACGGTAGTGGCCGCTACCGTACGGAAGCGACCATTCGGCCAGTGTCCGTTGCTGGCTGACAAATCAAAAGTCGATTAACTGGCGATGGTTGCGAGAGGGGTATCCGTAGCGCGATCTGTGCGACGGGCCGACTGCAGCCGCCATCCCTTCACAAGGCCATAGATCGCCGGGATGACGATCAGCGTGAGGATCGTCGAGGAGATCATCCCGCCGATCATCGGCACCGCGATCCGTCGCATCACCTCCGAGCCGGTGCCCGTGGACCAGAGAATCGGCAGCAGCCCGGCCATGATTGCCACCACGGTCATCACCTTCGGCCGGACACGCTCGACCGCGCCGATCATGATGGCGCGGGCGAGATCGTCGCGCGTCGGCGCGCGCTTCTCGACGGCGCATGCGCGCTTTATCTCCGCCCAGGCGTGGTCGAGGTAGATCAGCATGATGACTCCGGTTTCCGCCGCGACGCCGGCCAGCGCGATGAAGCCGACGGCGACCGCGACGCTCATGTTGTACCCGAGCGCGTGCACGAGCCATAAGCCGCCGATCAACGCGAACGGCAGCGCCAGCATGACGATCAGCGTCTCGGTGATCCGGCGGAAGTTCAGGTAGAGCAGCAGGAAGATAATTGCGAGTGTCACCGGCACGACGATCTTCATTCGCGCTTCCGCGCGCTGGAGATACTCGAACTGACCGCTCCAGGTGACGTAGTAGCCCTGCGGGAACCGCACCTGCTCGGCCACCGCGCGCTGGGCGTCTGCGACGTACCCACCGATGTCGCGGTCGCGGAAATCGACGAAGATGTAGACGACGAGCTGGGCGTTCTCGGTGCGGATGCTGGCCGGCCCTTTGGCCAGGGAGATCTTGGCGACCT
>JARSSM010000008.1 GCA_029624735.1 Defluviicoccus sp.
GACTGTCAACCATGTCTCCGGTCCATAGTGTCAACTATGTCGCCGGTTGCTCACCAAGCGGGCGCAAGACCTCGTTTACTCTGCGCAATCGAGAAACCGTATTGTATCCTTCTCTCATGCTTGAGGAGAGACATGCATGCCGACAGGTCGTGACGTTGCCCGCCCCGCGCGATCGGCACTCGCCCTCCCCCCGGCGACCACGCTGGCAGAGATCCCAGCGCAGACAACGCTTGAGCCGTTAGAGAGCGGCGATTCTCGCTATGTCGATATCAATCGCGGTCTCGGCACGAGAGATCTGGGAAGGATGCGGGTGTGCCTGGAGCAAGCCGATGCCAACGCCAGCCGGTACGCGAAGATCGCGTTCACCGGCCACCGCGGTTGCGGCAAGTCAACCGCGCTCCTGCGCATGGAGCACGAGATCGGCGATCGCTTCACCTGCCTCCACCTCTATGTTGACGAAACTCTGGTCCAGGATTGTCAGTACAGCGATCTGCTGCTCTGGCTCGTGCACAGTCTGGTGGAGAAGGCTGAGGAACTGGGACTGAAGGCACCTTCAAGTTTGGTGAAGGAGGTGGCGGAGTGGTTCGCGGAGAAGACGCTCGACGACGTCGCAACCGTCAAGAACGAGATCGAGGCGGAAACGTCGGCGGAAGCCAAGGCCGGCGCGGGCGCTTTCGGCGTCGTCGCGCTCAAGCTCTTAGCCCGCATCCGGGCGCGGGTGCAGGGCAGTGTCGAGCAGCGGCAGACGATCCGATTGCGATTACAGAGGTACGGGGCGGAGCTGATCGAGCGCGTCAACACACTGCTCGACTGGTTCCAGCAAGCCCTCCTCGATGGGGGCAGAAATCCCGACCTGCTGATCGTTCAGGACAATCTGGATCGGCTGCCGGTTGAGGTCGGCCGCCACCTGTTCTTCGATCACGGCGAACTCCTGAAGCGGTTGCGGGCACACATGATTTTCACCCACCCCATAGCCATGGTGCTCGCCCCGCATCGCATCGGTGCCGTATTCGACCACTGCTACACCATGCCGATGGTGAAAGTGAGGAATCGCGACGGCAGCGCCTGCGACGATGGCCTCGACGCCTTGGTTGCGCTGATCGGCCGGCGGGTCGCGATCGATCGGGTGTTCACGGAGAGAGCTGTAGCGCGCACGCTTGCGGCGCGGTCAGGCGGCAGTTTCCGCGACCTGCTGCGGCTGGTGACCAGCGCCCAGCAGGAAGCGCGTCTCGATGGCAAGACGCAGATCGATCAGCAAAGCGCGGATGAAGCGGTGAAGCGGCTGCGCCTCGATTTTGAGCGGCTACTCGTGCCGTCCGATGTTTATTTCCCGTTGCTCGCGCACATCCACAAGACCAAGGCGCTGACGGATCCGGATGGCACGGCTGCAGGTGCCGATGCGGCGCAGAATGCCCGGAAGTTCTTCAGCGAGCTCCTCTTCAACGGCAGCGTCCTTGAGTATAATGGCGATCGCAACTGGTACGATGTCCATCCGGTGATCCTGGACATCGAGGCGTTCCAAAGTGCCCTCAAGAGTGTCCGTTCCGGCTGAACCTGCGGTGGCCGCGGCCACGGATGCGGCGCCCGACCTCCACGACCGCGAGTTGCGCGGCTTGGCGCTCGCGCTCACGGACGACGCCGGGTTTCGCCTCGCCATCGCCACCTTCGAAGATGCGCGCATCCGCGACGTCTTGATCGATCGTCTCGCGGCAAGGCTCACCGCCGCAGGTACAATGCTCTCGTGCCTCGATGTCGCATCCCTGGTGCCCCCGGATGAGCGGGTGGCGCGCCAGGAGTTCAGCCTGCTCGCCGCGTTGCGCCGCCACTACGAAGGGCTGGCGGCGGGGCAACCAGGGACGAAGATCGCCATCTCGGTGGTCGGCCTGGAGCACTTCATCTCCGAGTTCAGCGAAGGTGGCCTGAACGCCCTCGCGACCGCCAACCTGCAGCGGGAGCTGTTTCCTCAAGCCTGCCCGCTGCCGGTCGTTCTCTGGCTGCCGCCGTGGGCGACGACGCTTCTGGCCCAGAAGGCACCGGACCTGTGGCACTGGCGCACCGCCACCTTCGACTTTCCCAGCGTCGGATCACCGCCATCCGCCCTCGCCGCGTGGCCGGAATTCACTCGCGAGGAGTGGTGGCGGCCGGTCGACGGCGAGCGCCTGGGCGAGTTGGCCGCGGAACTGGAAGCCCTGCGGCAGCGGGAAGGCACGGATACCTCACCGCGCGCCCGCGCGTATGCGGCGCATCTGCGCGTGCGTCTTGCCGATGCCCTGTATACGCGCGGGCAGTTGGACGAGGCGTTCAACCTGCTCAAGGAAGCAGGTGCAATCTTCGCCGCGCTTGGCGACGTGCGCTACGTCGCAGTGACGATGGGCAAAATCGCGGACACTTTGGTGCTTCGCGGTCAGCTGGACGAGGCGCTGCGGATCCTGAAGGAGAAGGTACTGCCGGCCTTTGAGCCCTTGGGTGACGTGCGCTCGCGCGCGGTGACGATGGGCAAGATCGCTGATGTCCTGCAGGCGCGCGGCCAGCTCGACGAGGCGCTGCGGATCAGCAAGGAGGAGGAGCTGCCGATCTACGAGCGCCTGGGCGACGTGCGCGAGCGCGCGGTGGCGATGGGCAGGATTGCGGGCATCCTGCAAGCGCGCGGGCAGCTGGACGAAGCGCTGCGGATCCGCAAGGAAGAGCAACTACCGGTTTACGAACGTTTGGGCGACGTGCGCTCCCGCGCGGTGACGATGGGCAACATCGCCGGCATCCTGCAAGCGCGCGGGCAGTTGGAAGAGGCGCTGCGCATCCGCAAGGAGGAGGTACTGCCGGCCTTTGAGCGCTTGGGCGACGTGCACTCGCGCGCGGTAGCGATGGGCCAGATCGCGGACATCCTTCAGGCGCGCGGGGAGCTTGATGAGGCGCTGCGCATCCGCAAGGAGGAGGTGCTGCCGCCCTTCGAGTGCATGGGCGACCTGGCGGAGTGCGCGGTGACGATGGGCAAGATCGCGGACATCCTTCAGGCGCGCGGGGAGCTTGATGAGGCGCTGCGCATTCGCAAGGAGGAGGTGGTGCCGGTGTTCGAGCGCTTGGGCGACGTGCACGCGCGCGCGGCGACGATGGGCAAGATCGCGGACATCCTGGCCCGCCGCGGGCAGCTGGCTGAGGCGCTGCGCATTCTCAAGGAGGAGGTGGTGCCGGTGTTCGAGCGCCTGGGCTATGTGCGCGAGATTGCGGTCGGCCGCGCCAATCTGGCGATCACGCTTCTCAAGCGCAACAAGCCCGGCGATCGGGCGGAAGCAAAGCGGCTTTTGTGCCTCGCACTCGCCGACGCCAGCCGGCTGCGCCTGCCCGAGGCGGCAACGATCGAAAAGGTTTTGGCCGACGCTGGCTTTACCTGCGATTGAGCGGCCAACCGCGTCAACCGTCGTGACTCGGCGTGGTTGCGGGTGCGGTGCGCCTCTCGGGGAGCGCGGTCGTGTTGTCCGAACGGCGTCGCCGCGAGGGGCACCTCCCGCTAATGCCGCCAGTCGTCGCCCGGGGTGAGAGCGGCGTCGAGGAAGTTGGCGACCGCCTTCTGCAAGAGGCTCTGCACGCTCACGCCCCACAGCCTTGCGATATTGCGCAGTTGGCGGTGCGACTCGGGCCGCACGCGGAAGCTCATCCGCTTCCAGTCTTCTTCCCCGCCCTCGCCGACCGCTGCCGTCGTCACCGCGAGCGGCACCGACAATGGCGCCGACAGCGCCTCGCGCGGATACTCCTCGGTGCTGTCCGTGCCCCAAGGCGACGGACCGGCGGCGATCGGGGGCGAAGCCAGGATCGCTCCTTGCGGCGGCGCACCGGTGACGCGGCGCTGGATGAGAAACCCGAGCGGCGATGAGGCGCCCGCCTCGACGCCCGCGCGCGGATCGCGCACCGGCACCCCGGCGGGAATGGCTTCGCCTTTCTTGGCGAACAGGGGCTCGCGGCCGCCGCGCGAGCGTGGCGCTCTCGTCATTTCCATGTCAGCCTGCCACGGCAATCGAAGGCGTCGGCTTGCGGCGGCCGAAGGCGGCGCGTTTCTGGTAAACACCGGTGCCGAGCGTGGCGCGGCCGACCGGCTTGTCGATGCGGGCGTAGATGTAATTCCACAGATCCGCGACCTCGAGTGCGGCCGCCGTGCCGGGCTGCGTCTCGACCACGGTCAGGCCGTGGATCATGCTGGTGGCATAGATCGTCCGGTGCGCGATGCAGACCGGCGCTACCGTGCCGTGCTGGGAGAGCGCGATCGCGGTATCGCTCGTGATCCGGGCCCTGGGCGTCGCGTCGCTGACGACGAAGATCAACGGCTTCATCTGGCTGTCGATGATGTCGACCGTCGCTCCGACCGCGCGCAGATCGTGCGGCGACGGTTTGGTCGGTACCACCACCATGTCGGCGAAGGCGACGATGCGGCGGATGGTGTCGGTCACCGCCGGCGGCGTGTCGATGAAGACAAGCCGGATGCCGGCGCGCTCCAGCTGGTCCAGGTCCTCGTGCAGGTAGTCGACCTGCGCCTTCATGAACACCGGCGCCTCGGCCGAGCGGGCGTTCCACCACTGCGCCAGGCTGCCCTGCGGGTCGGTATCGACGAGCGCGACCGGACCGCAGCCGGTCAGCTCCGCCTGCACGGCGAGATGCCCGCACAGCGTGGTCTTGCCGGATCCGCCCTTCTGCGAGGAGAACACGACGACACGAAGGCCGCGCGTGTTGTCGCCGGCGGACGAGCCGTCGTTCCCGACCGGTTGAGACGTCAGCATGCTCCACTCCCTGCCGAACCGCCAGGCCGCTGCTCGCGGTGCTGGCGGAAAAAAGCCCGATGTCGCGTGTCAAGCATCCGCTGTGCGCGACGGCGTCCTTACGTGTCCGGGGCGATCGTCATCAAGCACAACCCGAACTGCGTCCGGAGACGCGCCAAGCCGGCGCGAATCCGAAGAAATCTGCCGAATACTTGTACCGGCTTGGTATAGCATAATACATCATGGGCAGCGAATTATAATATTCTATACTTATATCCTTCAAGATGGCCATAAAATGCTGTCAATTCGCTTCATGTTTTCGCGTGCCGATTGCTTGGCAATCCAGGCTCCGGCCGACTGCCCGCCGCATCTTGCTGCGGCTGCGCCCGCAACTATCACGAGAGTATCTTCTAGGCCGCCGCGGCTGGCTACGAGCGGGGAACCGCGCTCGCGGTGCATGTTTCGCCGGCGTGACGGCGCCAAAAGCGTGCTTCGGCCGCGATTTCGTCCGCTGCCGCGGCCAAGACCTTCGTTGCCAATGCGAATGCGCTCGTGTATTTGGGGCAAAGCGCTAGCCCAAGAGCGGGGAGATTCAGGTATGAGAGTCACGAGGACCGTTAAGAAGATTCTTGATAACTACGAAAGCGACAATCCGGGCACCAAAGCCAATCTGGCACGCATGCTGTGCACAGGGCGCCTTGGCGGCACCGGCAAGATGGTCATTCTGCCGGTCGATCAAGGCTTTGAACATGGACCGGTGCGCAGTTTCGGCCCCAATCCGGCCGGTTATGATCCGCTCTACCATGCCCAATTGGCAATCGATGCCGGCCTGAACGCCTACGCATCGGTGCTCGGCATGATTGAGCAGGTGGCAGACAGCTTGGCCGGGCAGATCCCGTTCATCCTCAAGATGAACAGCTCGAACACGCTGGCCCGCAGCAAGGAGGCACCGAGCCAAGCCATCACCGCATCGGTTGATGATGCGGTCCGGCTGGGATGCGCTGCGATCGGCTACACCATCTATCCGGGATCGGATGCCGCGTTCGACATGATGCAGGACCTGCGTGAGCTGATCGCCGAGGCGAAAGCCAAGGGGCTTGCGGCAGTCGTGTGGTCGTACCCGCGCGGCGGTGCGCTGTCGAAGGATGGCGAGCTGGCGGTTGACGTCGGCGCGTATGCGGCCCACATGGCGGCCCTCATCGGCGCCCATATCATCAAGGTCAAGCTGCCCAGCAACTTCATCGAGCAGGGCGAGGCAAAAAAAGTCTACGAGGCGCAGAAGATCGACATTTCGACGCAAGCCGCGCGCGTCAAGCACGTCATGCAGGCGGCGTTCGCCGGCCGGCGGATCGTTGTCTTCTCGGGCGGCGCCATGAAGGGTGCGGATGCGGTCTACCAGGATGCGCAGGACATCTTCGATGGCGGCGGCAACGGCCAGATCATCGGCCGCAACACGTTCCAGCGGCCACGCGAGGATGCGCTGGCGATGCTCGATCGCATCATCAACATCTTCCTCGGCAAGGCTCGCCAGGGCGGTTAAGGCCGAAGGGCGGCGAAGCTGCCGACCGGGACTGGATCGGTGGTGAGCTGCCGGCTGTATCTGATCACGCCGCCGCGCCTGGACGCGGCGGCGTTTTCGTCTGTGATGGCGCAGGCGCTCGATGCCGGTGACGTCGCTGCCGTGCAACTGCGCCTGAAGGATGTCTCGGACGACGCCATTCGCCAAGCGTGCGATATCCTGCGCCCGGTCGTCCAGGCGCGCGAAGCCGCCTTTCTCCTTAACGACCGCGCCGATCTCGCCGCCGAGATGGGGTGCGACGGCGTGCATGTCGGTCAATCGGACTGCCCCTACCGAACCGCGCGCCGGCTGGTCGGCGATAACGCCATCGTCGGAGTCACCTGCCACGCCTCGCGCCACCTCGCCATCGAGGCCGCCGAGGCGGGTGCAGACTACGTTGCCTTCGGGGCCTTCTTCCCGACCGCGACCAAGGTAGCTCCGACGGCGGCCGATCCCGAGATCCTCGAGTGGTGGTCGACGATGATGACCGTGCCATGCGTCGCCATCGGCGGGCTGACGGTCGCGAACTGTGCCGCCGTCATCGAGGCGGGTGCTGATTTCCTTGCCGTCAGTGCTGGCGTATGGGACCACCCCGAGGGAGTTGCGGCAGCCGTGCGCGCCTTCAACGCCGCGATCGAACGGGTGCGCGAGCCGGCGGCGCGCTGAGGCGCTGAGGGGGCAGCGGTCTGCCCTGGCAGCAGCGACGCTGCTCAGGCGGGCGCTGCGCCTGCCGTTAGCTGCACGGCCGGTTCAGCCGCTGCCGGCCCGCCGCGCGCACTGGCAACGCTTGCAGCGGCACGATACGCGGCTTCGACCGCGTCCGCGCCGTGCTTGCGCTCCAGCCGCCGGATCGTGAAGTGCCCGTTCGCAATGTCCTGAAAATGCTTGAGGAAGAGGGTGTTGATCGCGGCGCCGGTGAGCGCGCCCATGATCGGCACCATCTGTGCTGCCGCCTTGTCGGTGATGACGACGCCGAAGCGGGCGGCGATGGATCGCACCAGATCGACGGCGCCGGGAAGGGCCGCGACACCCGCGCCGGCCTTGGCGAGCTGGCCTGCGAGCGGCGTGAAGTGAAGCGATAGCGCGAGGCGCACTTCGTAGTAGCCGATCTCGGCATAGCGATCCTCTCCCGACCGGCCGCCGAGGGCGAACACTTCGAGGCAGGCCAGCCGGGCCTCGGTGGTGTTCAGGTCCTCGCCATGGCTGCGCGCGACATCGGCGATCGAGCGCAGCATGATCAGCGTCGTGACCGGAAGCTCGGCGGCAAGTGCAGGCAGGCCCAAGTAGCCGCCCAACGAGCCGGTCGCCGCGACCGCCAGGTGATGCAATGCGTTATGACGGCGCGGCGACGGCCGTGCGTCCATTGAATCGAGCGCAACCAGGAACGTCTTGCCGATCGCCTTCTCGGCTGCGGCGTGGACGTGATCGTGCCAACGCCGCGGCAGATACTGCAAGGCTCCTTCGATCGGTCGACCGATCGCGTTCGCGAGACGGGCGGCAAAGCTCGGATGTTCGAGCGCCTCGAACGCCTGCGCTAGCTCCGCTTGTTCGTCTGCCGATATCACCATGGCGCTGACCGTGCACCTGAGGTCGCGAAACTCAGATCCGGAAATTCTCCGCGTAGTTCTTTGGCCGCATCTGGCGCGCCTGCGGCTCCTGCACGGAGTACTGCAGGCCGTACCGCTCAGCGAACGCCACCGCCTGCTCGCGCGTCTCGAACCCCATGCGGAGCTGCTGCCGGGTGTCGCTGGAGCCGATCCAGCCCATGAGCGGATCATGAAAACGCGCCGACGACGACTCGAACTGCAGCAGCCATCTCTTGGTGTTGCCGCGCCCGGATTGCATCGTCGTCTTGCTCGGCTGAAAGATCCGTACCATCGTCACGTTTGAAACGTCCTTCCTTCCGCGGTGTCACCGCCTGTCAATCGATCGCGTAGGATAACCGTTCCGTCGCTGCGGTGGAAGGCACCGGACCGCCAGCGCTTCGTGGAGAGAAGCTTGGCGTTGCGCAGATCGCCCGGGAGCGTTTCAATGTCGGTCCGGATAGACGGACCGAAACCGCCGCAAGCGACGTGGCGGGAAATGGGGGCAGGCGCGGATTCCATCAGGGGCGGACACCCTGCATCGCGCGCTTGATCGATTCCAGCTGGAGAACGATGACCGATCACATGGCAATGCTCTGGGCGGTCTTGCTGGCGACGGCCCAGGTCCTCTCAGCGGTGTTTGCGTCCGCGCACGCCGTTCTGCACAAGCGCGACGTCCGCGCCGCCATCGGCTGGGTCGGCCTGATCTGGCTGGTGCCGTTTTTCGGGTCGATCTTCTACGGACTGTTCGGCATCAATCGCATCCGCAGGCGCGCGAGCGGCCTGCGCGGCCACGAGCCGCAGCTGCGCTCCATGCGCGACGGTCCGGGTGCGGCGCATGCGGGCGTTGCCGGCGTCCTGCCCGAGACCTATTCCCATTTCGCCGCCGTGGCGCGCCTGCTCGATGCGATTGCACCGTGCCCGCTCACGGCTGGCAACGCCGTGGTGCCGCTGGTGGGGGGAACGGAGGCGTACCGCGCCATGCTGGCGGCGATTGAAGGGGCGCAAACCTCGATCGGCCTTTCGACGTACATTTTCGATGCCGACGCCCTCGGCCAGGCGTTCGCCGCCGCGCTGGGCCGCGCTCACGGGCGTGGTGTCGCCGTCCGGGTCCTTGTCGACGGCGTCGGCGTGCGCTACTCGCAACCCTTGATCACGGCACGGCTGGCGGCGCTCGGGGTAACGGCGGCGGAGTTCCTGCCCACCCTTTTTCCCCTGCACCTGCCCTACGCCAACCTGCGCAACCATCGCAAGATCCTGGTCGTCGATGGATCGGTCGCCTTCACCGGCGGCATGAACATCCGTCGCGGCCACCTGGACGACGCCGCCGCGACGGAGGCAATGGCCGACGTCCATTTCTGTTTGCAGGGCCCGGTCGTGCGCGATCTCGTCGCTACGTTCGCCGAGGATTGGCAGTTCGCGACGGGCGAGCGCCTGGCCGGAGCGGATTGGTTCCCAGCCCTGCAGGCCTGCGGGCCGGTCTTGGCGCGCGTCATCGCAGCCGGTCCGGACGAGGATTTCGAGCTCCTGCGCTGGTCCATTCTGGCCGCGCTGTCCCAGGCCCGGTCCGCGGTCCGGATCGTCACCCCGTACTTCTTGCCCGACCCCATTCTTGCAACGGCGCTGATGGTGGCGGCTCTGCGTGGCGTTGCCGTCGAGATTGTCGTGCCGCTCAAGAATAACCTGAGGCTCGTCGAGTGGGCGGTCTATGCCAAAATCGGCACCCTGCTCGGCCGCGGCTGCCGCGTCTTTCTGACCCCGCCGCCGTTCGATCACGCCAAACTGATGACGGTTGACGGCACCTGGGCGCTCATCGGCTCGGCAAACTGGGATCCGCGCAGCCTGCGATTGAATTTCGAACTCGACGTCGAATGCTACGATGCCGATCTCGTTCACAGGCTGAACGGCTTGATCGACATCCGGATCGCCGCCGCGACGCCGCTGACGCTGGAGCGGCTGAACGCACGCCCGTTGGCAGTCAAGCTGCGCGATGCGACCGCCTGGCTGCTCTCACCCTATTTGTGAGCGGCGGCCGACCGAGGTGCAGGCAGTGCAAGGGGGGGAGGCAAGGTCGCCCCGACTTCCCCCTCCTGAGGGGCAGAACCGGTCCGTTGCGGCCCGGCTCGCCCCGTGAGGGAGTGCCAGGAGATGGGGGTGGGGAGCCCCTGACGATGGGAGTTATAGCAGTTTCAGTAGCGCATTCCTGTGATTCCCGTCACTCGGCATGCGTTCTTCCGGAACGGCCGCCGGCCGCCCGAGGGACCGTCACTCAACGACCAAGCGCGAACCGCCCAGCGTCCGCCCGGCCTCGTCCACAACGATGACGCGCCATTCGCCCTTCTGATGCGGCAGAACCGTCTTGCGTGAACTCGCCCGCCAGCGGTTGCTGCCGACCTGAAAGCGCATCGTTCCTTCCACCCGGCCGCGGTAGATCCAGCGATGCTCGACCTTGCGCCCCATGAGGCCTGTCAGCTCGGTGAAGTAAATGAGCTGGCCGCGATCGATCTCGCGCAGGCTGACCGTCTCTCCCAACGCCCTCGCTGGCTCGCGGTCGCGGACGGCCGTCGTCACCAGCGAGCGCGCAACGTTGCGGCTGGTCGCAGGCGGCAGATCGACATCGCTGTCGTCCACCGGCGGCGGCGACGACTCCCGTTCAACGGTTAGGGGCTCATCGTCCACGGTCGGCGGAACGACCACTGGCCGCAACGGGGCGGCGACGATGGCAAACGTATCGTCGCGTGAGGAGGGCGCCGGCGAAGCTGCAGGTGCAGGTCTTCCGACGTCGATGGTCTCTTCGTCGTTCACGTCCGGGACATTCGCCTGCGGGACATCCGCCTGGCGCGCGCGCGGGACGGGGCGCGGGACCCACTCGGTCGTCTCGGGGACGACCGCCGGCTCTGAAGGCGCGGTGGCTGCCGGCGCTGCGGTCAGCACGGCGACGGTTACAGGCTCGACCGGTGCGGCCGGTGCTGCCGGGGACGGCGGTGCTGCCGGCCCGGCGGCGGGCTCGGTTGCCAACCCAGCGGAGGAACTCTCAGGCGCGGCCGGCGGCGTAGTCCGCGCAGCAGCGCGAGGCTGCTCGCCGCTCTGGCCGGACGCAGCGTTTCCGGAAGCCACGGGTTGGCTCGCTGCCGGAGCTGGCGTCGGGCGAACGGTCTTCACCGCCGGCTCCGATCGCGGCACCGGCAGATCTACCGTGCTGGGCTCGACCACCGGGGGTGCGGCGGCGCTTTCCTCGCTGCGGCGGTCATTTTCGACCAGACTGCCAATCCGCATCGACGGCCGGTCAATGAAGGCAGCGCCGAAACCGGAGGGAAGCTTGATCGGCTGGTCGGCGTCGGTCGCGACCGGAGCGTTGATCTGCGCGGTTTCGCGCTGCCGGGTGCCGTCGGTGAACCAGAGTGCGTAGCCGACACCGAGACAGAGGACGGCAATAAGAAAGACAGCCAAGTACCGCGATTGTTGCGGTCGCTTCTTGCGAAACAAACGTCTGGCCATCGCATCTCTTGCTTTCGCCTTGCGGGTGTCCGCCAGGGCATCTTGGCAGGCCTCGCATCATCTCCATTCCTTCTACGCGGTGTGCCGCTGCCTTGGCAACCCCGCAAGGGGTCATGAGGCCTGCAGCCATGATCGGGCGCGGCAGGACGTTAACCCTTTCTTCACCCTTCAAGCGAAGAATCCGGTCCGATACTGGACAAGGGGCAGGCTCTAATGGCACCGCTCAGCATCGAATTCGGCGCCACACCGCGCGAGCGCCTCGAGCCGCTGGGGCTGCGTCTGCCGACGCTCACGGGCACGTGCCAGCTTGATGCCGGCTCGTCCTTCGAGCCACCGTGCTTCATCCAAGCCCGGGTTGACCAGCCGACGCTGCTTGAGGTCGGAGCGTTTGCCTCGGTCAGCGGCGGCCAGATCGGCAAGGTGAAGATCGGCCGCTATTGCGCGATTGCGCCCGATGTCCGCATCGGCGCGCACGAACACCCGACCCATTGGCTGACCTGTTCGCGCGTTGCCTACTACCCGGTCGTGCACGACTGGGATCGCTTCAGTCGTCCAGATGGCTACGAAACCATCCGCCAGACCCAACACGAATTCACGGCCAGTTGCCCGCTGACAACGCTGGGGCCGGACGTCTGGATCGGCCAGGGTGCGTTCATCAAGGCCGGCGTGACGCTCGGGGCCGGCGCGGTGGTGGCAGCGCGTTCGGTCGTCATCAAGGACGTGCCGCCCTATGCCATCGTTGCCGGCATGCCAGCGAGCGTCAAGAAATACCGCTTTGACGAGCGCATCATCGCGCGCCTGCTGGAAGTCAACTGGTGGCGCTATTCCCTCTACGACTGTTACGATCTGCCGTTCGACAAGCCTGAGCAGACGCTGGACCAGATCGAAGAGCGGGTGGCCGCGGGTACGCTGAAGCCCTATTGCCCGCGCCCGCTGACCGCGGTCGATCTGCAGCAGCTGTTTGCAGCGCATGCTTAAGCGGCCGCCGGAGACGGGCTTCTTCGTTGCCAACCTTGATGCATCTCTGCGTTATAGAGGGTCGAACTGATGGCACCCAAAGCAAGAAGAATCCTGGTCATGATCCCGGCGGGAGAGGTTTATGATCATGACTGTGTTCGCTGGTACAAAGCCAGCGACAAGCAGCGCTCCATTGAGCACTATCACAACATTGGTGATGCCTTCGTTTTCGACTCATCGCTCAAGCTGCTTGATTACGATCACATAGATCCTCTTGAAATCAGCAAGTTTGATGAGCGGAAGATCGATTTCTACAACGCAGAGTATGATTTCTGCTTTCTGAGAGGCTCCAACTATCTCAACCCGTCGACCAACTGGAGTCGTGCGGCGGACATCATCGAGAAACTGACGATCCCGGTGATTGCGTTCGGCATCGGCGCCCAGGCACCGAGCCAGGGCGCCCTTGAGTTATCCGAGGATACGAAGCGGGTGATGCGGGCGATCGCGGACCGCTGCAGCACTATTGGCGTGCGCGGCGCCTTCACCGCTCAGACGTTGTGGGACATCGGCGTCAAGAACATCCGCATCATCGGTTGTCCGACGCTGTTCCGCCGCAACAATCCGGAGCTCCGTATCGACTTGCCCGCCTTGGCAGATGTGCGCACGGTCGGTTTCACGGTTCGCCGCGAGGTTTCCGCCGCGTACGCCAAGGATGTCGAGAGCTATCTCGGCCGCCACCGGGCTGTCATCGCCGATCTCGACAGCCGCTTTGACCTCAGGTTGCTGGCGCAGGGCGAGGTCGAAGAAAAGAAGCTGGTGTTCGGCACGCCTCTGCAACGGGCTCAGGCGCTCGTGCAGCTCACGCAGTCGCGGTGGTTCGCAGGCGCAGACGATCCTCTCGTCCGGCTTTACTGCACGCGGCTGTTCTACTCGGACGTTGTTGCCGACTACGACTGCGTGACGCGCCTGCAGGATCTTGTTCTCGGCTACCGGCTGCACGGCAATCTGATGGCTCTGGCGAACGGCGTGCCTGCGATTTACTTCACTTACGACAGCCGGACCGCCGAGTTCGCCGAGACATTCGCGATCCCGGCCTACGACGTGTTTTCGGACGAACCGTTCGCGTTGGAAGCGTACTGGGATCAGGGCCGCTTCGAGCGGTTCAACCAGGCCTACTACCGGGGCTACCGGGAGATGCGAACGTTCCTGACCGAGAACGGCCTTGCGCACAACATGAAGATCGACGCGCCGGTCCAGGAGCCTCGTCGTGCCGCCTGAAGCCGTTGTCGATGCCAAGCCGGCCGCGTTGGCCGCGCCCGTGGCGCCCGCAGCGGCGCCCGCAATCTCCGGCTACATTGATGCCGCCAAGGGCCTCAAGGTTTCCGGCTGGGCTTGGAACCGCGCCGATCCCACGGCGGTGCTGGAGATCGAGATCCGCTGCGGCGGCGAGGTGGCCGGGCGCGGCCGTGCCGATAAGTTCCGTGCCGACCTGGAAAAGGCTGGCGTCGGTGATGGCCGGCATGCGTTCGAAGTCATGCTGGAAACGCCGATCGCCCCCGGGGAAGGCCACGCCATCGAGGCGTTTGCCCTTTGCCCCGGCCTCGCATCACCCGCGCCATTGGTCAACCGTACCGTTGCCCTGCCTGGCAGCGAACGGGGCGGCGCTCCGGCGATGCCCGAAGATTTTCGCCAGTGGGTCGATCAAGTCGCCAGCGTGCAACGCAGTTTCGAGGTGACGCTGCGTGCCGTCATCGATGATGTTCGCGCGGCCGAAGCGCGCGCAGCCAGCCGCCCGTCGGCAGAGTTGCAAGCCCTGACCGCGACCGTTGACAGCGTGCACGGCGCTGTCGCCGCGATCGCGCACCAATTGCGCGGGCTGGAAGTGTTTCAGGCACGCTTTGACGGCATTGCGGCGGCGCTTGAACAGGCCGATGCGCAACGGCTGCAGGCAGTGCCCACGGACCAGCGGCTGGTCGCAGCCGTCGCCGGGGTGGCTGCCTTATCCCTGCTTTCGCTGGTGATGGGGATCTGGGCGATCCTCTGAGCTGCCCGCCGCTTTTGAGGTGCCCACCGTTGCACGCGGGCACTCTCTCGGCCGGCGGCGCTCATCGCTCGCGCAGTGCGTGCCGCATCCGCTCGGTGACCGGCTCGACGAAGTAGTCAATCGCCCGCCGTTCACCGGTATTGATCATCACCTCCACCGGCATGCCGGGCGAAAGATGCGCCCCCTCGTTCTTGGCGAGCGACTCTGCCAGCAGTTTGAGGCGGACCGTGAAGTAGGGCTCGCCGGTCCGCGGGTCCGCCATCTTGTCGGCGGAAACGTAGCTCACCACGCCTCCGATGACCGGCGCGTTTGAGCGCTTGTAGGCCGAGAGCCGTGCTTCCGCAGGTAAACCCGGATGCAGGCGTTCGATGTCGATCGGGCTGACGCGGGCTTCCACGATCATCTCGTCATCAACCGGGACGATGTCCATCAGGGCCTGACCAGGCCCGATCACGCCCCCCGGGGTGACGACGCGCAGATCGACGACGATGCCGTCCTGCGGCGCCGCCACCGAGCGGCGCTCACGGACGTCGCGGGCGGCGCGGACGCGCTCGCTCAAGTCCTTCTCGATCGTCTGGGCATCGGCGATGTCGCGGGCGATTTCGGCGAGCCGGGTCTGTTCGAGGTTGGCGATCTCCTGCGTTGTGCCGGCGATCGCAGCGTTGGCGCGGCCGATCTGATTGGTGAGCTCGCCCTGGCGGCCCTTCAGCTCCGCCACCGTCCGCTTCAGCTCCAGCATCCGCGGGCGCCGTTCATAACCCTTGTTCAACAGGTAGACGACGCCCGCGAGCTCTTCCTCGTACAGTCGCAGGCGCTCGTTGGTCGCCGCCAGTTCCGCTTCGGCGCCGGCGATCTCCTTGCGTGATTGCTCGATCCGTTGCTCAAGGACCGCTTTCGCGCTGTCGTGCGCCTGCCAGCGAACCTGGAACAGCCGGCGCTGTCCGGCCAGCAACGCCGCCGCGTGCGGGTCATTGGCTGTCCCCGCCAGCGCCGGAGGGTCCTCCATCTCACGCAAACCCGCCTGTTCGGCGCGCAGCCGGGTAAGTTCGGCATGCGTCGCCAGCGTTTGCGCGAGGAGCTGGCTGAGCTGCGCTTGCGCTTGCGTCGCATCGAGGAGCGCCACCGGTTGGCCCATCCGCACGCGATCGCCTTCGTGCACCAGCATCTGGCTGAGAATGCCGCCTTCGAGGTGCTGGATGGTCTTGCGGTGACTGTCAACGATCACCGTTCCGGCGGCGATGATGGCCGAGTCCAGGTGCGCCAGCAGCGACCAGCCGAGAAAGCCACCGAAGCACGAAGCGATCGCAAGCGTGCCGGCGATCACGGTCCCGCGCAGCGATGGCTCGTTATCGTCGGCATGGGTGGGTGCGTTGGCGGTGCCGGCGTTGACGAGACGGCCCGGCAAGGAGCGCAGCGTTATCGCGGTCATGGTCAGGCCGTCGCCGTCAGCGGCAGGCGGGTGACGGCAGCAGGGCCTATGCTGCGCCTGGGCGCGGGGGCCGCATAGTCCTTGGCCACCTCCCGGCGCGGCCCGATCCGCTCGATGCGGCCCTCGCGCAGGACCAGAAGCCGGTCGGCGGTCGCGACCACCGATGTACGCTGCGCGACGATCACGACCGTCGTTCCGTTGCGACGCGCCTGCTCGATCGCCAGCAACAGCGCCTGCTCGCCTTCCGCGTCCATGCTCGAGTTGGGCTCGTCGAGGACCAGCAGGCGCGGCTCGCCGAACAGCGCGCGCGCCAGTGCGATCCGCTGGCGCTGGCCGCCGCTCAGCACGAACGCCCCGTCGCCGATCACGGTTTCGTACCCGCGCGGCAGGCGGCCGATCATTTCGTGGACGCCGGCGGCCTTGGCGGCCGTGATGACGTCGGCAAGTTCCGCGTTCGCAAAGCGGCTGATGTTGTCGCGGACGGTGCCTTCGAGCAGCGCCGCATTCTGCGGGAGATAGCCGACGGCACGGCCGAAACTCGTCCGCTCCCAGGCGTAGACGTCATGCCCATCGAGATAGATGCCGCCTGCGCTGGGTTTCCAGACTCCGACCAGAAGCCTGGCCAGTGTCGACTTGCCGGCACCGGACGGGCCGATGATGCCCAGCACCTCGCCGGGGGTGAGGCTGAAGCTGATGCCTTTCAACAAGGCCTGATCACTGCCAGGGGGGACGAAGGAAAGCCGCTCGATCACGACGGTGCCTTCGGTTGCGACCGCCGGTACCTCCAGTCGGTCGGAAACATGGCCGGCCAGCAGATGCTGCAAGCGGGTGAAGGCGCCAAACGCGAGACACCATTGGCGCCATCCCTGGATCAGCTGATCGAACGGCTGCAGGAGCCGTCCGAGCATGATGGTGGCCGCCATCATGCTGCCGGCGGAGACTTGATGATTGATCAACAGCGTGGCTCCTGTGGCGAGCATTGAAATTTGCACCATCATCCTGAGCGAGCGGGCGACGGCGCTGATCGCCTTGGCGGCCGTGTTTCCCGCGCCGACCAGCATGAGGGCGCGGTCCTGACCCTGCCGCCAGCGGCTGGCGATGGCAGCACGCATGCCCAGCGCTTCGATGATCTCCGCATTGCGGATCGCAGCACCGACTTCGACGTGGGAGCGCACCGCGGCGTCGTTGGCGGAAGCCTGCGGCCGCCTGGCGACATACTCCATGGCGACGCTGAGGCTGATCAGGATCGCGACCGCGACCACGCCAACGACGCCATAGATGGGATGGAGCACGAACAGCAACAGCAGGAACAGCGGCGAGACGAGGGCATCGAACGGCAGGGCGACAGGACCGCCGGTCACGAACTGGCGCAGCTCGTGGACGTCGCGCATCGCGTCCGTCGCGACGGTGGATTGACTGCGCAGCGATTGCGCGACCGCTGCCTGCAGCACAGGGGCACCCAGCTGGCGTGCCAGGCGTTCGCCTACGATCATGAACACGCGGGCGCGGATGTATTCCATGAGGCCCAGGAAGCTGAGGCCTGCCACCGCCAGCACTGTCAGCACGATCAGCGTATCGAAGCTGCGGCCCGGTACAACGCGGTCGTAGACCTGCACCATGTAGAGCGGCAGGATCAGGTGGAGGGCGCTGATGAAGCAGCCGAGCAAGGCGGCGTAAAGCACGCCGGCGCGGGTTCGCCTGAGTGCGCTCTGCAGAACCGGATTGACCGTCGCTCGCTTTATTGCCGCCATTGCGGGCTACTCGGCGGCAAGGGCGCTGACTGGCGCATCCGGCTGGCGGTTCTCTGCCGCCAACAGGCTGCGAAACAGTGCCTGGTGCTGCTGCGCCGCTTCCTCGGCACTGACCGGCTTGCGGATCCGTCCGCGCAGGCGCTCCCACAGCTCGGCGGAGGACAGCGCCAGGGTAATCCGATCAACCAGGCTTTCGGCGCTGCCGGCGCGGAAATGAAGGCCGTCGACCGTGTTGCGCACCTTTTCCGCCATGCCGCCGATGTCACTGCTGAGGATCGGCCGGCCATGCAGGAACGCCTCCTGAATGACCACCGGTGAGTTCTCCCACCAGGTCGAAGGAATGATCACCCAGTCGATATCCCGCATCAGGATCGGCAGGTCCGGGCTGCGGTAGCTGCCGAAAAAGCGCACCCGGCGGCCGGCGGCAGCGACCAGGCGCTTGAACTCCTGCTGAAATGCCTCCGGCTGCACTTCCAGGTTGCCGCCATAGACGTTGAGGATGGCGTCGTTCCCCCACACGTTGGCCGGGATGCGGACGATCGCCTCCAAGAGCACCTTGATGCCCTTGAACTGGTTTAGCTGACCGAAATAGGCGAAGTGGCTGCGCCGTTGGTTGGCTCCTGAGAGCGGCCGCGGCGGCGCGATCTCGCCGATGTCGAGGCCGTTCTCCAGCATCACCATCTTCTCGCGCGGCAGCCCCCAGGCTACATAGCGCTCGATCAGAAACCGGCTCGGCGACACAAACATGTCCACCTGATCGAAGAACGAGCGTAAGAATAATTCCCGCCGCATGAACTGGGCCGGCGAAATCCCGGGGAAGCAGACATTGCATTCACCGGGGGTGGCACGCTGGCACAACTGGCCGCCCCTGGCCCTGATCATCTGGCCGTGATTGTTGCAGATTGACAGATATTCATGCAGCGTGAACACGATCTTTGCTTCGGGCAGCGTCTCCCGGATTACGCGGATCGCCTCGACGCCGAAACCCAGCACATGGTGCAGGTTGACGACATCGGGTCTGACGTTGCAGAGGAAGCGGCCGAAATCGCGGCGCAGGTTCGCGAGATCACGATTGGAGAGGCGGTAGTAGTCATAGTCGTTGGCGTAGAACAGCGTTTCGCGCGCGTTCTGCCGGAGGCTCATGAACGGCGTATCGCGGTGGCGGCTGATCGGCGGCCCGACGCGGGCGAGATAATGCGCCTCGCAGCCCTCAAGCCGGTTTAGTCCTTTGAAAAGATTGTAAGAGGCCACCTCGGCGCCACCGATCGAGAACGTCGGATGGCCGTGCGACAGGATCAGAACCTTCACGTCTGGGCTCCCCTCGTCTTACACGATTCAGTCGAGTAACGAACCGATAGCCGCCGGTGCACACCATTGCCGCTCGAACGCCCACTGATCGACCATTTGGCCGACACGGAGCCAGTAGTTGGGCTCGCTCGGTTCGCTGTCGTCGTCGAGGGCGTAAAGCCGGATGTCCGGCACCCAGGTGCATGCGCGGCCGTGGCCACGGACCTTGAGCGAGAAGTCGAGGCCCTTCAGTGCCGGGCCGACCAGCGCTCGCGAGAAACCGTTCAGTTCCTGGAACAGGCTGCGCCGGACAAGGCAGCACTCAGGAGCCGCCGCCGTGACAGCCACCGGCGCCCGTTCGGTCAGCCAGTCGGCCGGATATCCGGCAAGCCGGGCGGAGGAGGGGACGGGCGCCGCGCCCGCATCAAGCGGCTGGCCAGCGAAACGGATCGACTCGTCCTCGTACATCAGCGTCGGGCTGACCAGGCCGGGGCACGCCATGCGCGCCAGTTCCGCCGTCAGACGCGCGACCCAGCCCGGCGCGCGCGGGAAAACCGAGGCCGAGAGAAACAGGAGCAGTTCGGCATCGGCATAGCGCGCGCCAAGGTCCATCGCTTCGAACGCGTCCATCCCATCGGCAGCGATCACCAGCTTGCCGGACAGTCCGTAAAAGGCCGCCTGCGTCTTGAGAGTCGTGGCCGATATCCCGGAGGCAGCCGCCACCAGGATCAGTTCGGCAGCGCGGAAATCGGGGTCGGTGGCGAGACAGGCAAAGTTGACATCGATATCGCGGTAGGCCGACGGCACCGGCATGATGACCGACAGCTGCGGCTGCGGCCGGGGGTGGCCGAACCCGATCGGCGCGCACGGGGTCTCTGGTGCTGCCCGCCGGTCAGCCAGCGCCGAGACGGTGGGGCCCAGGTGCTGGCTGATGATCCGCTCCAGGTTCGGGTCGTCCAGGCTGACGCCTGCGAGCAAGCTGCGCACGATCAGGCCCGGCTCGCCTTCGGCAAACGTGATCGGCAGGAAAGCGCACGCCTCGTCCTTGGTGACGAGTTCGAGATAGAACTGCTCGTTTGCCGCCGTTGGCGTCGTGCGCGGCACGAAGGCGAGAAAGCCGTGGCGGTGGTCGGTGCTGGCCATCAGCGGCGCCATCTGCGGATCGGCCTCAAATCCCTGCGAAACATCCGGCCGTGGCAGGCGGGCCCAGATCGGATGCAGCCGCGCATAGAAATTGGCCGTGCTCTTCAGGAGTGCCAACCACACCCGCTGGCCTGGGTCGAGCAGCCAGCCGCTGACGAAGATGCCATGCCCATCGAGATGCAGCGCGACGTCGCAGGCGATCCGCACTGGCTCGGCGAATGTGGAGACCGTTTCGTGGCCGGGGAAGCGCGGCCGGACCACCCGCTTCAGCGCCTGCAGGACCGGCGGCGGTCCTTCCAGCTTCGGCAGCATATCCTTGAGCTGCGCAACGCTCGCGGCGTTATCGAGGTAGATCGCCTGCGTGTTGACGACGTCGAGCCGCAAGTACTCGTCACCACTGCGAAAGTGGATCGCGCGCAGTGTCGCCAGCGCGCACACGCTGGCGTCCTTGCTGTAGCCGATGATGCCCTTCGCGGTGTTGAGGAGGTCGGCGCGCTCAAACGTCGCGACGGCGAGGTTCTGCACCTCGAAGCGGTCGGTCACGATCTCGACCTCGATCGTTCCGGCGCGCAGGTGCGCAGACCAGCCCTGGACCAACAGCCCGCCGTACTCCGAGACGCCGAGGATTTCGAGGAAGCCGTCCTGGCGCGAAATGCCCGCGACGACGCTCAGCAAGAACCGGTGGTTACGGGGGGAACTGCCGCCGAACGCGGGAGTCGACAGCGTTTCCTTGAGGAAATCGTAGATCTGCGCCATCGGCGCGCCGGTACGTGCCAGTTGCTCGACGAGTGCTCCGCTGTCGATCTCGATCCGCTTGACGGGCGGCAAGGTGATGGTGGTGCCGGCATCCTCGAGGTCGATCGCGATCGGCATCGCCTGCGCGCGAAACACCTGTTCGATTGCAAGCGCGGCGACGAAAGGGGTCATGCCCTCTTGCTGCTCGGCCGTGGGCGCCCAGGCGAAACTGCGCCACTCGCCGGCGGCACTGCTCCCGCCGCCAGCAAAGCCAGCCTTGGCCGCCGCCGGGGGTGGAGCGGCCATGTGGCCGAAAACGAGCATGCAACCGGTGTCGAGGGCGAAGCCAAGCGTCAACGCGGCCGCCGTTGGGTTGGTGGGCGCGTCCGGTCCGTCAGCCGCGGCTGTCACGTCGTCGCTCGGCCGCTCGCAAACGAGGGTCTCTTCGGTCATCGGGGTTCCGTGTTCCATCACGATTACGCCGCGTCCTTTCGCTGCATCAGCTCGCGGTAGAGCGCGAGATGCTCCTGGGCCGCGTCTTCAAGGGTGGGCACGGCCGGGCGGCGATCATGCAGGTCCTGCCACAGGTCCGGATCGCTCGCCGCGCGGGCCATCATCTCGGCCAGATCGGCAGCGTCGCCGGCGCGGAAATGAAGGCCGTCGCGCCCTGCCTGGACCGCTTCCGCCATGCCGCCAAGGTCGGAACAGATGACCGGCCGGCCATGCCGGAACGCCTCCAAGATGACGAGCGGCTGGTTCTCCCACCACACCGAGGGCACCACCACCCAGTCGACCGCCGCCAGCAGCGCGGGCAGCTCTTCGCGCTGATAGGGGCCGCGGTGGGTGGCGAGCGGCGACGCCGCAGCCAGCGCTTCAGCAAAGGCTTGGCAAAATTCCGGCGGCTGGAAGCCGAGGCCGCCATGGATGCGCAAGCTGAAATCAACGCCGGCGGCGGCGAGGCGGCGCGCGGCTTCGAGCGCCACCAGGGTCCCCTTGTGCGGCGCGATGTTGCCGAACACGCCAAAGGTTCGCCGCTGCCGGAAGCCGCCGCTCGGAATGGGCGCATCTTCGGCCGGGACCGCGTTGGCGATGACCTGGATCCGCTCCGCGCCGAGCCCCCAATCGACGTACCGCTCACGCAGGAATGCGCTCGGCGCGATGAACTGATCGACCAGCGACAGCAGGTTGCTCAGCCGCAACCGCCGCAAGGCGTGCCGCGTGGCTGGCGTTTCCGGCAGGCAGCGGTGGCACGCATCCGGGGAGGGCTGGCGGCACAGGCCGCCTTGGGGGCAGGTCAGCATGAGGCCATCGTTGGCGCAGATCAGATGGTAGTCGTGCAGCGTCATCACGATCCGTGCCTGGGGCGCATGCCGGCGGATCAGGACCAGGGCTTCCAGGCCGACCAGCGACAAGTGGTGCAGGTGGACGATGTCCGGCTTGAACGAGGTCAACAGCTCGGACATTGCCTGCGCAAACGCCTCGAGTTCGGTTTGCGCCAGCATCAGCCGGTCGAAGCGGCCAACGGATAACAGAGCCTCATCGCCGCCGGGCGCGATCGCCTGCAGCACCGCGCCTGGGCGCAGCGGCCGATGCAGCCGCGTCGCGCAGCCGAGGAAGAACGGCTCTGCCTGGCCACTGGCCCGCATTGCGCGGAACAGGTCGTGCGCGAAGATTTCCGTGCCACCGGGATGCAGCGCGGGGTGTCCATGGCAAAGATAGAGAACGCGTGCGCTGGTCATGCTGCCCTCTTTCGGGGACGCGAATGGCGCGGGCGCGCCTTGGCGACTGCTGTCGGCTGCCCGCGCGGGGGGTCGCAGGCGGCCGCGCCCGCTGCCTCGATAAAGGAACGCCAGCGCGCTTCGAACAGCTGGCGGTCAAGTTCGCGTGCGAGCGCGGAGTCGCCCGCTGCCTGGGGCACCTCGTCGCGCAGCGCGATGACGTAAGGCTCCCGCGCCACGCTGGTGTGGCCGTCCGCCTGCCATACGCGCGCCGCGAGATCGGCGTCGCGGTGGAACCAGCCGAGGTAGTCGAGCGCGAAGCCGCCGACGGCCTCGAACAGCACCCGCGGCAACGCGCAGCACCCGGTCGCAGCGATCGGCGCGGCAGCAGCCTTCACAAGCGCCGGATAGCCGCGTGGGAAGCCGGCGTAGCGGTTGCGGATCTCCCAGCGGCCCAACGCATCGAAAGCAGCGTCGGCGCCGGCGGCCGCGATCGAACCGTCGTGGTAGAGGGTCGGCGCGGCCACCAGCGAACGCACCGGTCCAATCGCCAGCGCGTGCAGGAGGGCGTCGAGCCAGGTGGCGGCCTCCGGGATGATGCCTTCACCGAGAAACGCGAGCACCGGCGCGGTGATGAGCGCTGCGGCGGCATTGAGGCCGCTTGCACCGTCGGCGTCGCCTGGCATTACGACCAGCCGGTAGCCACCGCCGTAGCACGCCTGCAGGTCGGCAAGGCGGGCGGTGGTTGCGGCCTCCTCGTCCGGGCGGATCAGCACGTAGACGCGTTCGACGCCATTGCGCTCCGGCATGGCGGCGGACAGGCCTTCGTGAGCGGCAAGAATGGCGCGATCAGCGTTGATCGGGATCACGACACCGGCCCGCGGCTGCCGCGGCAGTTTGCCGAACGTGTGCACCGCGAGCGGGGTGGCTGCCGCCGTGCGGGCGCCGATCAGCGCGCGGACGGCAGGCTCGATGCAGGCGGTGACGGCCGGGGGGATGGCTCCTGCCTGCAGCGGCGCCTTTAGGATGGTATCGAGGGCAGCGGCACCGCGCAGCGGCCCTGGCCCCTCGCCGATCTCGATCGTGTGGCCCGAGCGCAGGATCAGCTCGATCTGGCAAGGCGTGTCAGGCCTGGTGCCATCCGCGGCCGGGAACAGTGCCGCAAAGCCGCGGCTGTCCTTGGGCGCGCCTGGCGGCGGCAGGATGGCACCCCCGTCGACCGGCAGCGTCTGCCGCCCCGAAACGCTGGTGGCCGCGATCGCGCTGACAAGGTCGTGCGGATCGCTCAGCCACGCCTGAACAAGGAGCCCCGCAGGGGTGGCAATGGCCTGGGTCAACCCGGCGTTGAGCGCGGGCGATCGGCTGACGCTGGCCGCCGCTGCCGGTGGTGCCAGCGCCTCGATCTCGTGGATCAGCCGCTGTGCCGCTGCCGGCCGCTCATTCGCGAGCTGCGTCAGGCCTGCGGAGAGGCACCAGCGCGCCGCTCGGGACGGCTGCTCCGGACCCGCCAGCCAGTCAAGGACGGCCGGCACGGCCGAACCATCGACGGTACCGCTCCGCCAGGCGAGGCCATCCTTGCCGAAGATCAGGAGACTGATCGGTGCCGCTTCAAGGCCGCTCGTATCGAGGAGAACGGCAACGCGCTGGAGGCCCGCCGGCAAGCGGGGGTCGGGGCAGGCGACCGGCGTGCCGAGCGGCCGCGCGATCGCATTCCCGCTCATCGCGACCGCGCTCAGTTGCTGCCCAAGCCGCTTCGGCGTCACGCATTCACACAAGACATAGCTGTCCGCGACGCGCGCGCGCGGGGCGAACGGCTGCGCCTTGAGCTTGAGCTCGCTCAGCAACTCCCGGCAGCAAACCACATAGTCGGCGTTGTGGCTGAGCTGCAGGACCGCGGGACAGTTCGTCAAAACGAAGCGGGCCGCTGCGATCCGCTGCGACGGATCAAGGCCGGCCAGCAGGCGCGCGGCGTCGAAGGGAAGCGGTTCGCCGCGCCAGGCCTCCTCCTCGTGGGCAATCACGTGACCATCAAGGTCGCGAACGCTGAGGCCCGCGGGATCGAGCGGCGCACCGTGATGGACGAGGGCGAGCACGGTCCGGCTTCCGTGCCCGGCCAGGGACAGGCGCGTGGTGATGAACCGGGTGCGTATCGGCGCACCGCCGTTCATCGCCACGAGCCGTGTCCGCGGCGGAACCCCTGCCGCATCCCACACCAAGAGCAGCGCTGCCCGCGTCAACTGATAAACCTGCAGCGCTGCTGGCGCCGACGCGCCGGCCATGGTGTTGCTGGGGTCCATCGCTTGGTCCTCTTAAGGAGAGATTTCGGCCGCCGTCCCGTGCCGCTGCACGCGATCCGACGGCAGAAGCGGAGTGTCGGGGTTAGACCACCATGATGAACTTGCCGGGATCGGCCTGCAGGTCGTCGACCGACACACCGACCAGGGTCACCGTATCTTGGCCGAAGGTGAGGACGGTGCTGTCGCCATCTTCGGTTGCCAGCGCCGCCACATCGGCGGCGGAGTTGACGTCGAGACCGTTGATATTCTTGGCGATGCGCAGCGTGTCGTCGTCGGCGTGGAAGTCGAGGATGATGTCGTTGCCGCCGCCGCCGTTGAAGATGAACAGGTCTTCGCCGCTGCCGCCGCGCAGGATGTCGTCACCGGCGCCGCCGGAGAGGACGTCGTTGCCGGCGCCGCCGGTCAACATGTCGTCGCCCGCTTCACCGAACAGCTTGTCGTTACCGGCGCCGCCATGGAGCACATCGTCGCCGGAACCGGCACTCAAGAGGTCGTCGCCGGATCCGCCGTCCAGCATGTCGTCGCCGGAATTGCCATACAGGATGTCGTTCTCTGCGCCGCCGGAAAGTGCGTCGTCGCCGTCGCCGGCCACCAGCCTGTCGGCACCGGAGCCGCCCTTGAGCGTGTCATCGCCGGAACCACCCAGCATCAGGTCGTCGCCGGAGCCGCCCTGCAACTGGTCGTCGCCGCTGAGGCCGGTCAGCACATCGTTGCCGCTGCCGCCCTCAATGGTATCGTTGCCGTCTTGGCCGAACAGCAGGTCATTACCCGACTTGCCGTTCATCAGGTCATTGCCCGCTCCGCCCGCGGCGAGATCGTCGCCGGAGGAACCCTTGATCACGTCATCAAACGCCGAGCCTGGAATTGTAGCCACGGTCACCTCCCGTTTGGAACTTGCCCTAGGAACGGCGCCCGTCTCGCACCCCGCGACGTTGTAATTGAAAGCATGAGTGGCTGTCAAAATAAACATCCATAAGTAAAACGGCGGACAAGTAGCTTTACTGTCGAAATATAGTGTTGCGTATTTGCGCGGGTTTTGGCGGAAAATTGTATCGAAAGCTGTCTTCCTGGCGCGTCCTGTCTCTCCCCCTCTTCGTCATCCGCGGGCTTGTTCCGCGGGTCAACTGCCAGTGCCAACACACCCCAACACGTGGATGGCCGGCCTGCGCCGGCCATGACGATGAAGGGGGGCACGGTTACGTCCCGTCTCTCCCCCCTCTTCGTCATCCGCGGGCTTGTTCCGCGGGTCAACGACCTGGGTTGGCACGGCGAGTTGATGGCCGGCCTGCGCCGGCCATGACGATGAAGGGGGGAGGCGGCAGGCATGGTGCGCCGGCGGTCCGAACCGGATAGATAGTGGACAGATTAGACCGGGTAGATGGTTGACACG
>JARSSM010000009.1:0-47235 GCA_029624735.1 Defluviicoccus sp.
TGTGCAGCGACAACCTTGCTCGGGCGTGAATCGCCCGATTGGGTCGCTGCACGAGCGGCGATGCGCAGCGCTTGTCATCCCCTGGCCCCTCTCGCATAATTCCCTCAATCGACAATGCAACAGGACCCCATCGTTGAGTGAGCAGCCGCCGCGTGTTGGCATCATCATGGGCAGCCAGACCGATTGGGAGACCATGCGCCACACGGCCGCCACGCTGGACACGCTTGGGGTGATCCACGAGGACCGCATCGTCTCCGCCCACCGGACGCCGAAGCGGCTTTACGACTATGCGCTCTCCGCCCGCAGCCGCAGCCTGAAAGTGATCATCGCTGGCGCCGGCGGCGCGGCGCATCTGCCGGGAATGGTGGCGGCTCTGACGACAGTGCCGGTTCTGGGCGTGCCGGTGCAGAGCAACGCGCTGAGCGGCCTCGACAGCCTGTTGTCGATCGTCCAGATGCCGGCCGGCATTCCCGTCGGCACGCTCGCCATCGGCAAGGCGGGTGCGGTCAACGCGGCGCTGCTGGCGGCCTCCATCATCGCGCTGATCGATCCGAATGTCGCCCGCCGGCTTGAAGCGTGGCGGGCAGAACTCACCGCCAACGTCGCCGAAATCCCCCTTCACCGCTCGGAACAATAACGAAACGCCATGCCGATGCAGCTGCCGCCGCCCCTGCCGCCGGGGGCGACCATCGGCATTCTCGGCGGTGGCCAATTGGGCCGGATGCTGGTGCTGGCCGCCGCGCGCCTGGGCTACCGCACCATCGTGTTCTCACCCGAAGCCGTCGCGCCGGCGGCCCAAGTCACCAACCAAACGATCATCGCCGCCTACGATGATGAGCGGGCGCTGGCCCGGTTTGCAGCCGAGTCGGACGTCGTCACCTACGAGTTCGAGAACATTCCGTTTGCAACGGCCGCCGCCGTTGCCGACCGCGCCTTGGTCCGGCCGAGCCCAGAGGTCCTCGCCATCTGCCAGGATCGCAACCGGGAGAAGGCTTTTCTCGCCCGCGCCGGCGTCCCCGTTACCGAGAACGTCCCGATTGTGGATGCGGCAGATCTCGTCACGGCCGTTGCGCGAATGGGCCGGCCGGCGGTGCTCAAATCCGCCCGTTTCGGCTACGACGGCAAGGGGCAGGTACGCATCGACGACACGACGGATCTTGCCGGGGCTTGGGCGGAACTGCAGTCCGCGACCGGCACCAGTTCCGAACCGGCCGGCATTCTCGAAGCGTGGGTCGATTTCGCGCTGGAGATCTCGGTGATCGTCGCCCGCTCCGTGCACGGCGAGACGAAGGCGTTTGTCCCGGTGCAGAACATCCACGAGCACCACATTCTGAAGCGGACGATCGCCCCGGCGCCCATCGCCGCGCCGGTCGCTGCTGCGGCCCTGGATCTGGCGCACGCGATCGCGCGCGCCATGGGGCTCATCGGCGTGATGGCGATCGAGATGTTCGTCGGCCACGACGGCCGGCTGCTGGTCAACGAACTGGCACCACGGCCGCACAACTCCGGCCATTGGACCATCGATGCCTGCCCGACCTCCCAGTTCGAGCAGTGCGTGCGCGCAATCACCGGCCTGCCGCTTGGATCGACGGCGCCGTTCGCCAGCGCGGTGATGGACAACCTCCTCGGCGCCGAGGCCAGCGACTGGCTCAGGATTGCCGCCGAGCCGGGGGCGCGGCTGCACCTCTATGGGAAGGACAGCATACGGCCGGGGCGCAAGATGGGCCACGTCACCCGCCTGACAGCCCGCAGCGCGACGGACGACGCATCATGAAGCGGCAACGACGGTCACTCGCCAGCGCCGCCGGTCTCGCCGCCTTCGCACTGATCGCGGCAGCCACGACCGCCGCGGCAGCAACAACCGGCGCGGCAGCAACGACCGGCGCGGCAGCGATGGAGCAAACGGCCGACTGGCTCGAAGCGCTGCGCAGCGAGCCAGTCGGGGCATGGAACAGCCTGCCGCCGGCGCAGGAGCCGGCGCAGCCGGGCGAAGCCGAGCCAAAGCACGCCCTTGCGGTCTTGACCTTCGAGGCCAACTCGGCGGCGCTGACCGAGCCAACGCGCCGCACGCTCGACGCTCTCGCCGCCGCGTTGACGTCGTCCGATCTGTACGCGACGGCGTTCGAGGTGCAGTGGTACGCCGATGCCAAGCGCGCCGAGCTCAATACCCATGCGCTGCCGCAACGCCGCGCGGCCGCGATCTATGCCTACCTTCAGGCACGGCACGGCATCACGATGGCGCGGGTGATGCTGCGCGCCGCCTTGCGCAAACCGGCCACCGCACCACAGACGCTGCCGGCCGACTCGATCGTCATCCGCGTCGTCAACCGCGGACCGCTCTAAAGCGCTTCGGCTGAACACAGGGTCAAGGCAGCGGGGCGCGCGCCCATCGGAGCGCACATCCCGCCCCTGACCGCGTGCGGCCTCACTCAGGCTTGATCGCGATCTTCTTCTCCTTGCTCTCAGTGCCGGGGCGCTTCGGGAGCTCGACCGTCAATACGCCCTTCTTGAAGGTGGCGGCGATCTTCTCGGGATCAACACCATCGGGCAGCGGGAACGAGCGGCGGAACATGCCGTAGCGCCGCTCCGAGATCTGATAGCCGGTGCCCTTGTCCTCCTTCTCCTCCTTCTTCTCGCCCTTGATCGTCAGAATGTCATCGGCAAGCG
Source organism: Defluviicoccus sp. (assembly GCA_029624735.1). Taxonomy (GTDB): domain Bacteria; phylum Pseudomonadota; class Alphaproteobacteria; order Rhodospirillales; family Defluviicoccaceae; genus Defluviicoccus. Next base: position 2,668 of record JARSSM010000009.1, read on the forward strand.
TGAGTTCGACATCACCCTCGCTGAGACCCGGCAGCTCCGCCGTCAGCGCGTAGCCGCCTTCCTTCTCGACCAGGTCGACCGCAGGCACGCTGCCGCCGAAAAAACGGCCAGCCCGCAAGGAGTCCGCCGGCAACCCGCGCCAGCCAAAGGGGAAGCCGCCGATCCGACCGACGAAATCGTCGAACAGACGGTCAACCTCGTCACGGAAGCGGGCGATCGGCTGCCACGCCTCATCGGCCGAGGAAAGCCTTGTTTTTGCGCCGGATTTGACTGGGACCTTCTCCGCTTCGTCCACCATCGTCCTCTCCTCCGCACCCGAATTAACATTGAAAACAGTGTAGCACATTTAGCCCTTTCATTCTAGAGCTGTCCCTGGAGTGCGCGCTTCCCGCCTTGAAGCCTCCACCTCTGGCCGTGCGACCGCTGCTTGCCAGCGCGCATCAACCCGCGGAAGATGACCCGGCTGGCTGCTGGCGCACACGTGGCTGCCGAGCCGCCGGCAACAACGGCCAAGGGGACAGTCCACCCATGATCACCCCCCTTCCGCAACTGCGGGAAACGGTGCAAGCGCGGGCCCGCCACGCGCTCGCCTGCGGCGCGCTGCGGCCGATCGAAACCGAACAGCGGTTCATCGATGACGGCGGCATCCGCTTCGTCATCCGGATGGTTTCGAGCCTGCGCGAAAAGGCCGAGCGGCAGGCCCAGAACCTTGCGGCTGCGCTGCAGTCGGGGCGCCAGCACAACCCCTTTCTGCCCTATGACGAAGACTTGTTCGTCGCCCGGCTGGCGCCAGCGCACGTCTGCCTGCTCAACAAGTTCAACGTCATCGACCACCACCTCCTGATCGTCACCAGTGCCTACGAGGATCAGGAGATGCTGCTGACCGAAGGCGACTTCGCAGCGCTCAAGGTCTGCCTCGACGCGCTGGGTGGGCTCGGATTTTACAACGGCGGCAGTTGCGCCGGCGCCAGCCAGCCGCATAAGCATCTGCAGCTGATCCCGTTGCCGATCGCGGACGCGGGTCCGGCCATCCCGATTGCGCCGCTGCTCACGGCCGTCGGGAACGACGGACCGACATCGCTGCCCGGGCTGCCGTTTCGGCATGCGTTCGCGCGGCTGGGCGCGGACCATGCCGACACGAGCGCAACCGCAATAGGGACATGGGCCGCGGCAGCGAATGCGCTCTACCGGCGCGCGCTGGCAGCGACTGGCATCGGCGCGGTCGCGTGCGCGGGCGGTGAACGCCAGGGCGCGCCCTATAATTTCCTGATGACGCACGCGTGGATGCTGGTCGTGCCGCGGACGCGCGAGGTGTTCGAAGGCATCTCCGTCAACGCGCTCGGCTTCGCCGGCTCGCTGTTCGTCCGCGATGCCCGCGAACTCGCGATCCTTGAGCGCGCCGGACCAATGGCGGCGCTGCGGCAGGTTGGCGTCAGCGACTCCTGAACGACACCTGCAGTCGGCCGATCATGCTGTGGCCGATCACGAATTCGATCACCACCGGCAGGCCGCGCACGAGACAAAGAACAACCGAAGCAATCACCAGGGTCATCGTGACAGCCTCGGCCATCGGTGCCCACTTGTCCCACACTGCAGGCTCGAGAACCGGCCACGGCTGGCAGAACAGCACCCAACCGAAGGTGAGCGCCTTGACCGTGCCGTAGAGGCCGCGCATCAGCCGGCCGCCGACGATAAACTGCCCCCACGGAGACGACATCATGCCAAAGACCGTCGTTCCCGGCTTGCGGCTGGTGTAACGGATGGTATCGACGACGGCACCGCGAACGAGAAAGACGATCGCGACCCACATCGGCACCAGGCCGAGGTCGCCGAGCACAAGCCACAACACATTCTCGACCACGCGATCGGCGACGACGTCAAAGATCGAACCGAAAACCGAGACCTCGCCCAACCGGCGCGCGACGTAGCCGTCGAGACCGTCAAGCGCGATGATCAGAACCAGAAGTGGCGCACTGGCAAGCTGGACCGCTGGCGAAGCCCAGTACGCCATTGCAACCAGGAGACAGAGCAGTAGCAACCGAAGCAAGGTGATCAGATTAGCCATCTGTACACCTAGTCCGGAGCCCTCCGCCATACGAAGGGCCGCCCGCGTTAACCCTTGCCTGCGCTGATCCGCGCCGGTCTATTCTACTTTTTATGCGTTCAAGATTATGACTCTTCGGCTCCGCAACGCAACCCTGAAACGCGCTGCGGTGCGGTCGCACGCCTGCAGGCGGCCGTTGCTGGAACGCAACGCGGCCGCTAGAGTGCCTTCAAGCTACAACCGCCCCCAGACGAGCCCGGCCAAGCGCATGGACATCAAGGACCATATCCGCAGCATCCCCGATTTCCCAAAGCCCGGGATCCTGTTCTACGACATCTCGACGCTGCTCGCGCACGCTGACGCCTGGTCGGTCGCGATGGGCCGCTTGGCCAAGGTTGTGAGCCGGCACGCACCGGACCTGCTCGCCGGCATCGAGTCGCGCGGCTTTCTCGTTGCGGCGCCGCTGGCGCTCAAGCTCGGCCTGGGCTTCGTCATGGTGCGCAAGCGCGGCAAGCTGCCAGGGCCGACGGTTGCCCACACCTATGCGCTCGAATACGGCACCGACATCGTCGAGATCCAGTCCGATGCGGTGGTCGCGGGCCAGCGGGTCGTCATCCTTGACGATCTCCTGGCGACCGGCGGCACCATGAACGCGGCGATCGAGTTGTTCCGCAAGATGGGGGCGGACGTCGTCGGCGCGGCCTGCCTGATCGAGCTCACGTTCCTGAACGGCCGGCAGCGCCTGGACGTGCCCTTCAACGCGCTGGTCGCTTACGACCAGTAACCGGCGCGGCCTGCGCCAAACGGACAACCTTTTTCATCACCGAAGGAAGCGCCTGGGCAGCGAAATCGCGCGGGCGTACCCAGAAGCCTGCATCTGCGGCCGGAACGCCGAGACTTGCGGCGACGACGGCAAGTTCGAGCGTGAAGTGGGTGAAGGTGTGCCTGACCAAGCCCGGTAGCGGCTGCCAGGAGACGCCGGCTACCGGCGCCAGCGCCAGGGCTTCGGCGAGCGGCCACGGCTCCGTCCGCCACGGCGTCGACGGCACCTCCATCATGCCGCCGAGCAGGCCCCGCTCCGGCCGGCGGCGCAGCAGCACGGCGCCGTCGCTGCGAACCAGCCAGAAGGCGACACCGATGCGAAGCGGCTTGATGGTGGCGGGGGGACGCACGGGAAAGGCCTCCGCTTGGCCTTGCGCGCGGGCGGCGCATGCCTGGTGCCACGGGCAGGCGGGGCAGCGAGGCTGCCGCGGCGTGCAGACGGTAGCGCCTAAGTCCATCAAGGCTTGCGCGAAGTCGCCCGGCCGCCGTGCCGGCGTCAGCGCTTTGGCCAACGCCTCGATTCGCTGGCGCGCGCGGGGCAGCGGCTCGTCGAGGGCGTAAAGGCGGGCGATCACCCGGATGACGTTGCCGTCAACCGGCGCCGCCTGCTGCCCGAAGGCGATTGCCGCGATCGCCGCCGCCGTATAGGAGCCGATCCCGGGCAAGGCCCGCAGGTCCTCTTCCGCCGCCGGAAAGCGGCCTTCGTACTCCGCCACCAGGCGGCGGGCGCACGCATGCAGGTTGCGGGCGCGCGAATAGTAGCCCAAGCCCTGCCACGCATGCAGCACTTCGTCGAGATCAGCAGCGGCGAGATCCTGAAGTCGCGGCCAGCGCGCAAGAAACGCCTGGAAGTAGGGTGTGACGGCGGCGACGGTCGTCTGCTGCAGCATCACTTCGCTGATCCACACCGCGTAAGCATCGGCGGCAACGCCGGGCGGCGCCCGCCAGGGAAGCGTGCGCCGTTCGCGGTCGTACCAAGCGAGCAGGAGGGCAGAAAGGGTGGTTGCGTCAGGCGTCATTGCTGCCGGTTAAGGTTGTCGCGGCTTCACTCCCCCGATAGGATAGGGACGCTGTGAGTGTGAAACCAACGCAACGACGGGGCGGTTTCCGCGCGCTCGCCGAAACCGTTGCCGTCCTGACCCGGCCAATCGTCGGCAAGCGCGGATTCGTGAGCGAAGCGATTGTGAGCGGGTGGGAAACCATCGTCGGCCAGCGCCTTTCGCCACATGTCATGCCGGAGCGAATCAGCTATCCGCGCGGCCGGCAGGCGGGCGGAACGCTGCATCTTCGCCTCGCCACCGGCGCGCTGGCAACCGAGCTGCAACACCTCGAACCGGGGATCATCGAGCGAATCAACGCGGTTTTCGGCTTTCCGGCAGTCGCGCGCATGAAGGTGATCCATGCCCCGCTGCCGTCCCGCGGGCGGTCCGGACAGGCCCAGCTGCGCCCCCCAGCCGAGCCGCTGCTCGCTCCGCGCATGGCCGCAACGCTCGCGGCCGATCTCGCCGGCATCAGCGATCCCGGCCTGCAGGCCGCCCTTTTTGCGCTGGGAAGCACGATTATGGCCGAGCAAGCAACGCCTCCGGCCGGCACCGACGCGCCACAGCCGGACAGCGATCGCCCGTCGCCGCCGGAGCCGGCTGCCGTCAACCCGTAGCCAAAGCCTCACCGCCGGCAGGCGGGATCAGACGCAAGGCTTGACCGGCGCCACCGCCTCCCGGATAGTTCCTCTAGATATTGTGTGTCGGAGGCGCGCGATGGCCGCGATTCTGCAATTCCTCGCCGTTTTCGTCGTTGCGCTGATGCCGGCGTTCGGCGTCCGGGCGGCAACGGACGAGCTGATGACCGAACGCGTGCTGGGCGCGCCGGACGCACCGGTCACCATCATCGAGTACTCCTCGCTGACCTGCCCGCATTGCGCCGACTTCCACATCCATACCCTGCCCAAACTCAAGGCGGCCTACATCGATACCGGCAAGGTGCGCTTCATCTTCCGCGACTTTCCGCTCGATCCGCGGGCGCTGAGCGCAGCGATGGTGGCGCGCTGCGTCGAACCGAACCGGTATTTCGGCTTCCTCGAGATCTTGTTCCGCGACCAGGAGACCTGGGCGATCAGCGATGATCCGGTCCGCGAACTGAAGGTGCGGGCCAAGCTGGCGCAGCTCTCCGAAGCGGCCTTCAACGCCTGCCTCGCCAATGAAGAACTGGCGAAAGCGATCACCGACAAGGCAAAGCAAGCGCATGAGCAAGAGGGAGTGCGCTCAACGCCAATTTTCTTCATTGGCGATCGCACGCTCCGGGGCGCCTATCCGTTCGAGGATTTCAAGACGATCATCGACGCGGCGCTGGACGGAGCCGCCGCCCCGGCACCGCAGAAGCCGGACCCCGGGCAGAGCGAAGGCATCTTCAGCCGCATGGGCGAGGCGGTGAAACGCTGGTGGCGCTCGGAATGATCGGCTTGGCCTTGCCTCCCGCGTTCGGCCGCGCGCACGCCGCTCTCCCTCGCACCAGGCTCGCATAAGCGCGTGTTACACGTCACCAAGTTCCGGCTCACCGGCTTCAAGTCCTTCGTCGATATGACGGAGGTTACGGTCATGCCCGGCATGACCGGCATCGTCGGGCCGAACGGCTGCGGCAAGTCCAACCTGGTTGAGGCGCTGCGCTGGGTGATGGGCGAAAGCTCGGCCCGGATGCTGCGCGGCGACGAGATGGACGATGTCATCTTCGCCGGAGCAAGCGGCCGGCCGCCGCGCGCGTTCGCCGAAGTCGTTGTGCAGCTCGACAACCAGGAGCGCTCAGCACCGCCGCCCTTTGCCGCGTGCGAGACGATCGAGGTCAGCCGCCGGATCGAACGCGGCCGGGGATCGGTCTATCGCGTGAACGGCCGCGAGGTACGCGCGCGCGACGTCCAGCTCTTGTTTGCCGACCAGGCTTCGGGCGCCAGATCATCAGCCATCGTGACCCAGGGCCAGGTCGCTTCGCTGATCGGTGCCAAACCGGCCGAGCGCCGCGCGCTCCTGGAGGAGGCGGCCGGCATCGCCGGCCTGCAGACGCGCCGGCACGAGACCGAGTTACGCCTGAACGCTGCCGAGGCCAATCTGCAGCGGGCAGACGACACGCTCGCGACGCTGCGGACACAGCAACAGCGGCTGGCCGAACAGGTCCACCAAGCCGACCATTACCGCACCCTGTCCGAACGCATCCGCAAGACCGAGGCGGCGATCCTGTGGGCGGATTGGAAACGCGTCACGGCGCTGGTGGAGGCGGCGGGACAGCAGGCACACCATGTGGAAGGCCAAGTCGCCGAAGCGGCGGCGGCTGTCGCTGGTTGCGCGGCTGCGCTCGCCGAGGCCGAGGCATCGCTGCCGCGGCTGCGCGATGTCCAGGACCAAGCGACGGCGGAACGCCACCGCCTGCAGGCCGAGCGCGATGCGGTTGAAGCGGAGGAACGGCGGCTGGAGCAGGAGCGCCAGGCGTGCCGGCAGCGTGGTGCGCAACTGGCCGGCGATCTCTCACGTGCGCAGCAGGTTGGGAAAGATGCCGAAACGAACCTGCAGCGGTTACACGATGAGCGGGGGCGCCTGCTCAGTGCCGGCGACGGAGACGAGCAACGGCTGAGCGCCGCCGCAGCCGAACTTACCGCGGTCGACAGCCAGTTTGCCGCGGCCGAGAGCGCCTTCGTGACCTTGAGCGAGCACACGGCGGCGGCAGCAGCGCGCCGTGACGAACTCGCGCGTTCCGTCGCGGAGATGACCCAGCAGCAGCGGCGGCTCGACGATCGCAGCCGCACCTTTGCGCAGCAGCAGGAACGCAACGCGAGCGAAAGCGCGGCCGCCGAGGCAGCGGCCGCGCGCGCCGAAACCGAGCTTGGTGGCGCGGCAGACAAGCTCGCGCAGGTGCAGAACGCCGCCACGACCGCTGAGGCTGCGCGCGCCGAGGCGCAAGCCGCACTCGCCCCGGCGGAAGCCATGGCGCAGGAGGCGAGCACGGCGCACGCCCGGCTGCATGCGGAATTCGACGCGCTTACCGGCCTTACACGCGCCGAGCCGCGCGGCGGTAGCCCTGTTCTCGACCAAATCGCAGTCGAGCCGGGCTATGAAACCGCTTTGGCGGCGGCGCTCGGGGAGGATCTGCTGGTCTCCACCTGTTCGGACAGCCCCCTGCACTGGCGCACCCTGCCGGCCGCGGCGGGCGACGCCCCGCTGCCCGACGCTCTCGCGCCCCTTGCCAGCTTCTGCCGCGGCGCGCCGGCGCTGGCGCGGCGCCTGGCGCACATCGGCATCGCGGACGATGAGGCAACCGCCGAGCGCCTACAGCCGGATCTCATGCCCGGTCAGCGCGTTGTCAGCCGCGCCGGTGCCGTGTGGCGCTGGGACGGCCTGGTGCAGCGCTCCGCCCATGAAGGAGCGATCAGCGTTCGCCTTCGCCAGCGGCGGCGGCTTGCGGAACTGGAACCTCTCGTCGCCGCAGCGCAAGCGGCGCGGTCGGCAGCGCAAACGCGGCTTGCCGCCGCCAGGAGCCACGAAGCAGCAAGCCGAACGGCCGACCAGGAGGCGCGAACGGCGCTCCGCGCCGCTGAGCGCACCCTTGAGCGCTGCCGCGCCGCCCGCACCGAGGCGGCAGCGCGACTTGAAAGCTTGCGCGCGCAACTGGCGGTGCTGGCGGATCACGCAGCCGCCCTCGATGGCGAACGGCGCGCGTGCGCGGCCAGCCTTGCCACCGCGGCCACGGCGCTCGCAGCCCTGCCCGAGCTTGCGGCCGAACGCGCCCGCGTCGCCGCCTTGCGGGACGAACTCAACAGCCAGCGGGCGCGCCAGGCCGGCTGCCGCTCAGCCCTCGATGGCTTGCGCCGGGAGATTGCCGGCCGCAAGCGCCGCATCGAAGGCTTGCAGACCGACATTACCGGCTGGCAACAGCGGCTGGCAGCGGCCCAACAACAGGTCGCATCCTTAAGCGAGCGGCATGAGGCCTGCACGGCCGAGCAGCGCCGGCTTGATGCGGCTCCGGGCGAACTGCAAGCACGCCGGCAGCATGTTCTCGATACGCTGATGCGCGCCGAAGCCATCCACGCCCAGGCAGCCGACGCGCTCGCGGTCGGCGAAGAGCAGCGGCGCACGGCCGATTCCAGCTTGCGACGCGCCGAAGGGGCCGAACGCGAGGCGCGCGAGGCGCGCATTCGCGCCGAAGCGGCAACCCTGCAGGCTGGCCAGGAACACGAGCGGACGACGCAGCGGATCGCCGAACGACTTGGCGTCGCGCCAGAGGAACTCGCCACCCTCGCCGCCGCCCCGGGTTCAGGAACCGATGCGCAAGGCCTGCAGCGGCGGTTCGAGCGCCTGCAGCGGGAACGCGAGGCGATGGGGCCGGTGAACCTGCGCGCCAACGAGGAGGCAGCGGCACTCGCGGACCAGGTGGCAGCTCTTGAAACCCAGCGCGCCGACCTCGAAGGTGCAATCGCCAAGCTCAGACGCGCCATATCCGAAATCGACGGCGCCGCGCGGGAACGGCTGCTCGCCGCGTTTACCGAGGTCAGTCGCCATTTCCATGCCGTGTTCACGCGCCTGTTCGGCGGCGGCCGGGCCGAACTGGCGTTGACGACGCCGGACGATCCGCTTACCGCCGGGCTTGAAGTGCGCGCCTGCCCGCCCGGCAAGAAGCTGCAGTCGCTGGCGCTGCTATCGGGCGGTGAGCAGGCGTTGACCGGCTTGGCGCTCCGGTTCGCCCAGTTTCTCACCAAGCCGACGCCCTTGTGCGTGCTGGACGAGGTCGATGCGGCACTCGACGATGCCAACGTCAACCGGCTGTGCCTGCTCCTGAACGACCTCTCGGCGCACGGCACGCGCTTCTTGGTGATCACCCACCATCGGATGACCATGGCCCGCAGCGATCGCCTTTTTGGATTGACGATGCCGGAGCGGGGCGTGTCTCAACTCGTCTCCGTCGACCTGCGCCCGCAAGGATCTCTCGCACCGGCAGCATCGCATCCCCCGATCGCACAAATTCTTGCTGCCAGATCAGTCGATTAAGCTTCCGCCGTTCGACCTGCCGCGGGGGTTTTCCGCCTTGACAGCGTCGCCAGCTGGCCTCTATTTTGTGCGTTGCACGATCGCAGGGGTAGAGACGCCGTCGTCGGATGAGCCATCAACCCCCACCGGGGTCGTTGCAGGACCTGGATGAGCGGCTCAGACGCCTCCGGGCCGAGACCGAGCCTCCGGAAGCCAAACCGGCCTTCGGGGAACCGGCGAACGGTCTGGGCATGGCGTTCATGGTCGCAGCCCACCTTGTTTCTGGGTTGGCGGTGGGCGCCGGCATCGGGTACCTGCTGGATCGCGGTTTGGGGACGAAGCCTTGGTTGTTGGTGACGTTTTTTCTTCTGGGCGCCGCCGCCGGAGGAACGAACGTCTACCGGACGATCAAAGGCTACGGGATGGCAGTCGGTTATCACCCCGCACCGGCTGACGAGCATGGCGGGCGCGAACGGCGCAAGGGACCAACGGCGGATAACGAGAAGAAAACAGAACGAGGGTAGCCGTGGCCAGTCCTCTCGAACAATTCAGGATCAAGCCCCTCGTCGACATCAGCGTCGGCGGCGTCAATGCGTCGTTTACGAACTCGGCGCTGATGATGATGATCACGGTGGTGGGTGTCTCGGCGCTGCTGTATTTCAGCATGAGGCAGCGCTCGCTTATTCCCGGGCGCATGCAATCCATCGCGGAGTTATCGTATACCTTTGTCGCTAACATGTTGCGAAACAACGTTGGCGCCGAAGGACGAAAGTATTTCCCGTTTGTCTTTACTCTCTTTATGTTTGTTTTGATCGGTAACATGCTGGGGATGATTCCCTACAGCTTTACCTTTACCAGCCACTTGATCGTGACACTCGGCATGGCGCTCGTGGTCTTCATCGGCACGACGACCATCGGTTTCATGAAGCACGGCCTGCACTTCTTTCACTTTTTCCTCCCGCACGGCACGCCGATCTATCTGGCGCCGCTCCTGATACCGATCGAAGTGCTGTCGTACCTGACGCGCCCGTTCAGCCTCGCGCTTCGGTTGTTTGCCAACATGACCGCCGGCCACACGCTGCTGAAGGTGTTCGGCGGCTTCGTCGCCGGGCTCGGCATCATCGGCATCATACCGCTCGCCGCCGTCGTCGCGCTGACCGGGCTGGAACTGCTTGTCGCCTTCCTGCAGGCTTACGTTTTTGCCATTCTCACCTGCATCTACCTCAACGATGCATTGCATATGCACTGACGCCGGGTCCGAAAACCGGCGCCAGTGATCTGAACGAACGTTTCTTTGGATCGGCAACCGCTAGATAGGGAATAAGGCCATGGATGCTGAAGCTGCAAAATTGATCGGCGCCGGAATTGCGGTCGTTGGACTGGGCGGCGTGGGCGCCGGGATCGGCAACATCTTCGCGACCGCGATCTCGTCGCTGGCGCGCAACCCGGCATCGCAGCCGCTGATCCAGCTGCCGATGTTTCTCGGCTTCGCGCTGGTCGAAGCGGTGGCGCTGTACGCCCTGGTCGTCGCGCTGATGCTGATGTTCGTGTTCTAGCGTTCGCATCTCAAGGAACCCTGCCGGGAGATCGCTCCCGGCACCGCGGGCCAAGGGGCATGACATGCCGCAGTTCGACCCCAGTGTCTGGTCGCCCCAGATTATCTGGCTCATCGTCAGTTTCGTCGCCCTCTACTACATCATGTCGCGATTCGTCTTGCCGCGGCTGAACGAGATCCTGGAGGAGCGCGAGTTCCGCATCAGCGACAGCCTCCGGCGGGCGGAAAACCTGAAGCAGGAGGCCGAGCAAGCGGTCGCCGCCTACGAACAGACGATGGCCGATGCGCGTGCCAAGGCGCAGGCGCAGATTCAAGCCTCGCACGAGCGCGCCGAACGCCTGGCGGCGGAGCGACAAGCAGAACTGGGTGATCGTCTGGTCGATGAGATCGCCGCTGCCGAAGCCAGGATAGCCGCCGCGCGCACCGAAGCCGTCGCCGGCATTCGCGACATGGCGGCCGACGTCGCCGGCCTCGCGGTGGAGAAGCTGGTCGGGACCCGGCCGGCGGCTGAAAACGTGTTGGCCGCGATTGACGATACACTCAAGAGGGCCAGTTGATGCTGATCGCCATCGCCCAGGCTGCTACAGAGGCAGCCGAACATGGGGCCCACCCGCCCTTCTATCTGTCGGCGGAATTCTGGGTCGCCGTCGGCTTCGTCATCTTCGTCGCCTTCGTCGGCCGCACCGCCTATCGCGTGGTGACGGTGGCACTCGATGACCGCGCCCACAAGATCAAGCAGCAGATCGACGAGGCGGCGCGCCTTGCCGAAGAAGCGCAGCAGATGTTGGCGGCCTATGAGCGCAAACGGCGCGAGGCGGCCGAAGAGGCCGAGTCCCTGCTCGATCAGGCCCGCCGGCAGGCCGACCTGCTGGAAGCGCGCGCAGGTCAGGACCTGGAGCGGGCGCTGAAGCGCCGCGAGGAACTGGCAATGGAGCGCATCGCCCAAGCCGAACAGGCGGCCATGGCCGAGATCAGGGCGACGGCGGTGGAAGTCGCGGTCGAGGCGACCCGCCGGCTGTTGGCAACCGAGGTCTCAGCCAAGCAGGCGAACGCGCTCATCGACGAGGCGATCGCCGAGCTGCCCAAGAAACTGCATTAGCGGCAGTCGCTGGTGCAGCGCCCCAATCGGGCGATTCACGCCCGAGCAAGGTCGTCGCTGCACAACATATTGAGTTGCGTGCACTTTTGGCACAAACAGGATGTAAGCTCTGTTTGTGCCAGTGCACTACTGCAGCCGCAGCGGCCGCCGCAGCGCCGCTTGCGGCAGGAAGCTTGACGGAAGGGCACCCGAGGAAAGCGCCTTACGAGGCGCTCGGACCGGTGAGTTGCAGCCATTCCTCTTCCGAGAGGACAGTCAGCCCCAGCTTCTTGGCCTTGTCCGCTTTGCTGCCCGCGCTCTCGCCAGCGATGACGAGGTCGGTCTTTTTCGAGACCGACTGAACAACGATTGCGCCGAGCGCCTCGGCCTGCGCCTCGGCCTCCTTGCGCTTGAGCGTCCGTAAAGTGCCGGTGAACACCACCGACTTGCCGGCAACGGCTGACGGCCGCGCGGGCAGGACCGCAGCATCCTCGACCGCTACCGCCCCTGCCAGCGCATCAAGGGCCTCACGATTGTGCGGTTCGGCAAAAAAGCCGGTGATGTCGGCAGCGACTGCGGGGCCGATGCCTTCGATCGCAATCAAGTCGGCGTAGGCTTGCGAGTGAGGCTCGCATGCCTCCTCCATCGCGCTTCGCCAGGCTGCAAGCGTCCGGTAGCGGCGTGCGAGCAGCTTCGCCGTCGCCTGGCCGACCTGCGGAATGCCGAGCGCAAAGATGAAACGCTCCAGCGCGATCGCCCGCCGCGCCGCGATCGCCGCCATCAGGCGCTCCGCCGATCGATCGCCCCACCCATCGCGGGCGCGGATTTCGTCGATGCGCGCGGGCAGCGCAAAGATATCGGCCGGCTGGCGCAGGAGACCATCCGCCCAGAAGGCGGCGATGTGCTTATCGCCCAGGCCTTCAATGTCGAACGCGTCGCGGGAGACGAAGTGCTTCAACCTCTCCACGGCCTGCGCCGGACAGATCAGGCCGCCGGTGCAGCGCCGCGCCGCCTCATCAGCGACGCGTTCGGCCCGGCTGCCGCATTCCGGACAGGTGTCCGGGAACGCAAACGGTAGCGCGCCTGGCGGCCGCTTCTCGGCAATAACGGCAACCACCTGCGGGATGACATCGCCCGCGCGCTGGATGACGACCGTGTCGCCTTCGCGGATGTCCTTGCGGCGGATCTCGTCTTCGTTATGCAGGGTGGCGCGGCTGACCATGACGCCAGCGACGGCCACCGGTTCCAGCTCCGCCACCGGGGTCAGCACCCCGGTGCGCCCAACCTGGATCCGGATCGCCCGCAACGTGGTCGTCGCGCGCTCGGCCGGGAACTTGTGCGCAATCGCCCACCGCGGCGCCCGGCTGACGAAGCCCAACAGATCCTGCCAGTCGAGCCGGTTGACCTTGAACACGATGCCGTCGATCTCGTAGGCGAGTTGCCGCCGCCGCTCGGCCATCGTGCGGTAGTAGTCAAGCATCTCGTCGACACTTCGACACAGGCGCCGCAACGGATTGACGACGAAGCCGAACCGGTCCAGTGCCTCCAGAAAGGCAGCATGCGTCGCTGCGATCTCCGCGCTCAGCTCGCCCCAGGCATAGGCGAAGAAGCGCAACGGCCGCGCAGCTGTCACCGCCGGGTCGAGCTGGCGCAGCGAGCCGGCCGCGGCATTGCGGGGATTGGCAAACACCTTTGCGCCTTGCGCCTGCTGACGCGCGTTGAGGGCCTCGAAGTCGGCGATGGTCATGTAAACTTCGCCGCGAACCTCGATGACCGCAGGCGCGTCTGACAGCGTTCTTGGGACGTCGGCGATGGTCTGCAGATTGGCGCTCACATCCTCGCCCGTCGCGCCGTCGCCCCTCGTTGCGCCACGGATGAGGCGCCCGTGCTCGTAGCGCAGAGACACCGACAGGCCATCAATCTTGGGCTCGGCCATGATCTCCAGCGCATCGTCGGCTTCCGCGCTCACTTCCTTGGCCAGGAACCGGCGCACGCCGGCGACGAACTCGACCAGTTCAGCCTCGCTGAACGCATTGTTGAGCGAGAGCATCGGCTGCGCATGGCGGACCTTCGCGAACGCCGGCGCCGGTGGTGCACCGACGCGGCGCGACGGCGAATCGGGCCGCATCAAGGCGGGGAAGCGCTGTTCGATCAGCGCATTGCGGCGAAACAGGGCATCGTACTCGGCATCGCTGATGAGCGGTGCAGCGTCCTGGTAATAGGCCTGGTCGTGGCGCGCGATCTCGGCCGCCAGCGATTCCAGCTCCAGTGCTGCATCCGCCTCCGAAAGGCCCTCCACCGGGCGCGAGCGGCGCTCGGTCGCCGTCAGCACGCGGAGCTGCCGCCGAGCAGGCTGCGCGCGGCCCGACGCGCCTCGTCCGTGACACGGGCGCCGGCCAACATGCGCGCCAGCTCCTCCGTGCGTCCGGCCTCGTCAAGGACCTCGATATGCGTGCGGGCGGCAGCATCGACCACCCACTTCGAGATCCGCCAGTGATGATTCCCGCGGGCGGCCACCTGCGGCGAATGCGTCACCACCAGCACCTGCACCTCATCGGCAAGCCTCGCCAACCGCTCGCCAACGGCATCGGCGACGGCACCGCCGATGCCGGCATCAACCTCATCGAACACCAGCGTCGAAACCGGATCCACCCGCGCCAGGACGACCTTCAGCGCCAGCATGAAGCGGGCGAGTTCGCCTCCCGACGCGATCCGCGCCAGCGGTCCCGGCGCCGCACCGGGATTGGTCGCGACCTCGAATTCGACGGCCTCGCAGCCGTGCTCGCCCCACTCGTCCTCGCTCAATGGCGTGAGGCGGGTGCGGAACGTAGCCTTGCCCAGCCGCAGCGGCTCCAACTCGGCAGCGACCGCAGAATCGAGGCGCGCAGCGCAGGCCTGGCGTGCCTGGCTCAGTCTCAGCGCCGCGGCATGGAACGCTTTCTCCGCCGCGGCGACCTCGACTCCGAGGCGCTGGACCGTATCGGCGCTGTCGGTAAGCGCGGCCAGCCGCTCAGCGAGTTCACCCTCGACGCGCGGCAGCGCATCGGCCGGGACGTTGTGTTTGCGCGCGAGCTTGCGCAGCGCGAACAGCCGTTCCTCCACCTCTTCCAGCCGGCGCGGATCGAGATCGGCATCGCTAAGTGTCCGCTCCAGCACCGCTTCGGCTTCGGACACCTCGCCCAGCGCGCGCTCAAGCGCGGATAGCGCCCCATCGAGCCTTCCTTCCGCTTTGGCAGCGATCCGCTCCAGCGCGCGCAGAACACCACGCAGAATGTCGGCAGCGCCGCGGCCGCCGCCCAGCTCCTGCGCGGCATCCGTCACCGCCGCAATGAGCCTCTCGGCGTTCTGCAGCAAGGCGCGGCGCCCGGCCAGATCGGCCTCCTCCCCCGGCTGCGGCGCCAGCTTCTCAAGCTCGGCCAGCGCATCGCGCAGATAGGCTTCGTCGCGGGCGGCAACTTCCATTTCCGCCTGCACCCGCGCCAGCCGCTCGCGGGCGTGACGCCATGCGCGCGAGGTTGCGATGCACGCCTCGACTTCCACCGTGTGGCCGCCAAACGCATCGAGCAGCGCCCGGTGATGGGCGGGTTCAAGCAGGCGCTGGCTCTCGAACTGGCCGTGGACTTCGACCAGCGCCTGGCCCAGCCGCCGCAACAAGGTGACGCCCACCGGCTGATCGTTGACATAGGCCTTCGAGCGCCCATCCCGGCCGATGATCCGCCGCACGACGATGTCGTCGTCGCCGCTCGCAACGTCGCTTTCGCGCAGGATCGCGCGTGCCGGGTGGTTGTGCGAGACGTGGAAGCAGGCAGCAACGGCAGCGTTATCGCAGCCCTGCCGCAACAGCCGCGCATCCGCCCGGCTGCCCAGAACCAGGCCCAGCGCATCGAGCAGAATTGATTTGCCGGCTCCGGTCTCCCCGGTCAGTACGCTAAGACCAGGCGCCAGATTGACTTCCAAGCGGTCGATCAGAACGACGTCGCGGATCGAGAGCATCGACAGCATGGGCTGCCTCTACCAGAGGCGGTACCAGGATTTCCTTTCCGGTTCCTGTCCGCCGCCGACCAGACCGTACGCATCCGCGTACCACTCGCTGTCGGGAAAATTGTAGCCGAGAACCGAGGCTGTCTTTCGCGCCTCGCTATTGAGGCCAAGCGCCGTGTACGCTTCCGTCAAGCGCAGCAGCGCCTCGGGAACATGGGTCGTCGTCTGATAACGGTCGACAACGTTCTTAAACCGGTTGATCGCTGCAAGGTAGAACTTTTGCCGCAAGTAGTAACGGCCAATATCCATTTCCTTGCCTGCCAAATGATCGATCGTCAGATCGAGCTTGATACGCGCATCGCGACTGTACTGGGACTCAGGAAAGCGCGCGATTAATTCCTCGAAGGTTCGCCGCGCCATCTCCGTCATTTCCTGGTCGCGGTCGACGGTGGAAATGCGCTCGTAGTAGCACAACCCCTTCAAGTAATATGCGTAGGCGACATCCTGGTGCGCTGGATTGAGCTCGATAAAGCGGTCGGCGGAAAGGACGCAATCATCGTATTCGTTCGCCTGATAGTGGGCGAATGCGGCCATGACCTGAGAGCGAACGGCCCACGTCGAATAAGGATGCTGCCGCTCGACCTCATCAAACAACTTCGCAGCCTGTTCGTACTGCTTCTTGTCCATGTTATCCATGGCGTCGTTGTAAAGATCATCAACCGGCCGGTCGGCATACTCCGGTTCTTTCGTGGAACTGCAAGCCGTGACGACCAGCAGAACCGCGACAACGCCCGCCGCCGCGCGATTGCGGAAGCGGATGTGGCTGCTTTCGAAGGTCATGCGATCCTTGACGTCCAGTAATCGGCGGTGGGTCACTCAATCGCAGTATACCACGCTCTCCGGCTGGGCGATCAAGGCGAAGCGCGCGGCGGCCCAAGGTGTGACCCGTTGAGCCGCCGCACCAAACCCCGCCTGACGGAGGCTTCAGGGAGGTCCGGGCGCTTAACCTCAGTTCGCCTGACGGCGCAGGAAGGCCGGAATGTCGAGCAGATCGTCCTCCGGCCGGGTCGACGGCAGCCGGTCGTCAGGAGAGACGCCGCCCAATCGTGACCCGCCCTTGGCTTCGCCGGCCGAGCGCTCGCTTGCCTCGCCAGCGGCCTCGGCGCGCCCGCCACGCACCCGCCCGGTGCCGGCAACGCGCGCAAACAGGGTGCTGACCCGGTTGAAGGCGCCACCGCTCGTGGCTTCGCCGGCCCTGGTGCCCGCATTCGGTACGTTCGCCGCCACCGGCTCGATGCCGCGGCGGGCCGCCGTGACACGCGAGGCCGGCGCCGGCGGAATGAACACGTTATTGAGCGCCGGCACTGGATCGGCGGGCTGATCGGCCACGCGTTCGTCCCTCAGCTCACGCGGCTGGCTGTGGTCCCGATCGCCCCGACCCGCCTCGCCGCCGCGCCCGCCATGCAGCAAGTCACCACCGCTCAACGTCGTCACCGCATCACCTTTGGCGATCGGCTCCTCGGCGGACTCCTGTCCCTGGCCGAACCCCAGCTTGGCAGTGGGCTTGTTCGCCGCTGCACTCGCCGACTCCATGCCGGTCGCGACCACCGAGACGCGGATCTTGCCGGTCATGGTCTCGTCAAAGGTCGAGCCGAAGATGATGAACGCATCCGGATCAACCTCGCTGCGGATCCGATTGGCCGCCTCATCGACCTCAAACAAGGTGATGTCGGGTCCACCGGTGATGTTGATCAGGACGCCGCGCGCGCCCTTCATCGACACGTCGTCGAGCAGCGGGTTGGAGATCGCCGCCTCGGCCGCATCGAGCGCCCGGCGGTCGCCTTCGGCCTGGCCGGTCCCCATCATCGCCTTGCCCATTTCGCTCATCACGGCGCGGATGTCGGCGAAGTCGAGGTTGATCAACCCCGGCATTACCATCAGGTCGGTGACGCCGCGCACGCCCGAGTAAAGGACGTCGTCGGCCATCTTGAACGCGTCGGCAAAGGTCGTCCGGTCGTTGGCGATCCGGAACAGGTTCTGGTTGGGGATGACGATCAGCGTGTCGACGAACTGCTCCAGTTCCTCGATGCCGGTCTCGGCAATGCGCATCCGGTGCGCACCTTCGAAATGGAACGGCTTGGTCACCACGCCCACCGTCAGGATCCCCTGCTCGCGGGCTGCGCGCGCGATGACCGGTGCCGCACCCGTACCGGTGCCGCCGCCCATGCCGGCAGCGATGAACACCATGTGGGAGTTGCGGATTTCCTCGACGAGCTCGTCAAGGGCTTCCTCTGCCGCGATCCGGCCGATATCAGGCCGCGAGCCGGCACCCAAGCCTTGCGTCACCGTCACGCCCATCTGAATGCGGCGCTCGCAGCAGGACTCCGAAATCACCTGGGCGTCCGTGTTGGCGACGATGAACTCAACGCCTTCAAGCTTCGAGCGGATCATGTTGTTGACGGCATTGCCGCCGGCGCCACCGACGCCGATGACCGTGATCCGCGGCCTCAAATCCAGCTCAGGATTCGTGAAAGGAATGCTCAAGTTGATACTCATGACAGCCTCCGTCGTGGAAAAACGTTACAGCTCACCGACCCAGTCAGAAGTTTTCGCGCAGCCATTGACCAATCTTGCCCCAACGGCCGGCGGGCAGCTCGTCCGGCCGATAGTTGCCCTGCAGGCTCTCCCGGGCATGGCTGGCCGCGTAGCGCAACAGACCGATGCTGGTCGCAAACGCCGGCCCGCTGGCAGCCTCCGGCAAGCCCTCGAAGCGCTTCGGCTTGCCGATGCGAACCTGCTTGTCGAGGATCATGCCCGCCAGTTCGGGCGCGCCCGGAAGCTGACACCCGCCCCCCGTCAGCACCAGCCGCCGACCGGCGACACGGTCGAAACCGGCATCCTCCAGCCGTGCACGGATGATTTCGAAGATCTCCTCCATGCGCGGCCGGATGATGTTCACCAGCAGGGCGCGTGGGACGTGGCCGAAATCGCCGCCGTTGTCGTCCGCCATTGGCGGCACCTCGACCATCTGGCGGTCGTCTGACGGCGATGGCAGGCAGCTGCCGAACAGGGTCTTGATGCGCTCGGCCTGATGCATCGGCGTCGACAGGCCGCGGGCGATATCGCGGGTCACGTGGATGCCGCCGACGGCGATGCTGTCGGTGTGCACCAGTTCGGAGTCGAAGAAGACCGAAACCGACGTCGTCCCGCCGCCCATGTCGATGAGCGTGACGCCGAGCGCCGTCTCGTCGTCGACGAGGCAGCCGAGCGCAGCGGCATAAGGTGAGACCGCCTTCGCCGCTACCTCCAGATGGCAGCGGCCGACGCAGGTGGCGAGGTTGCGCAGCGCGCCGGCGGGTGCCGTAATCACGTGCAGGTTGACACCCAGCCGCTGGCCGTACATGCCGCGCGGATCGCGCACGCCGCGGCAGCCGTCGATGCTGTAGCCGACCGGGATGGTGTGGATGATCTCGTGGTCCCCCGGCAGGGTGTGCGCATAGCCGGACGGATCGAGAATGCGGCGGACATCGTTGTCGCCGATCTCGTGGCCGGCGACCGAAATCTCGTAGGCGATCAGGCGCGACTGCGGCGTTCCCGCCGAGACGTTGATGACGACCTGACGGATGTTGTCGCCCGCCATCCGCTCGGCCGTCTCGACCGTCGAACGGATCGTCGCTTCCGCCGATTCGAGATCGACGAAAGTGCCGCTGCGCAAGCCGCGCGAAGCCTGATGACCGATACCGACGACGCGGATCCCATCGGGCCCCGCCGCCTTGGCAATCAGACAGCAGACCTTGGTGGTGCCGACATCAAGCGCTGCGATGAAGCCATTGCGGCCTTTGAGCTGGGTCGTGCTGCGTTGCTGTTTCACTGACGATCCTACCCTCGACTAAATCCTTTAGAAACTTGAAATGCCTTAGTGTTTCAGCTGTTGCCGGCCTTGAGCGCCATCTCGTCGTCGCTTCCCTTGGGCGCCCGACGGATCACGACGCGGTCGGCAAGCCGCAGGTCGACTGTCTGAACGCCGCGATCGAGCAGGCGGTGCACCCGCTGGTACGCGGCCAGCCGATGCAGCGCGCCGGTCGGATCGTGGTCGGGCAGGCGGACCGTGATGCCGCCCTCAAGCGCGAGATCCCAGCGCCTGCGGCCAACCCAGACTGCCCCTTTCACACGCGGGCCGATCGTCTCTTCGCCAGCAAGCATCTCCCGCAACGCGACCGCCCGCTCCGGCGCGCCTTCGCCGACGATGACGAGGAGCGTGTTGAACGCGGCGACGTCAGCACCGGCGATCGTTTCACCTGCAGCGTCGACCAGGGTAAAGGTGCCGTGCCGCTGCCAGAGTGCGACCGGCTTCCGCTCGATGATCCGGATCACGACGGTATCGGGCAGCACCCGTTCAACCGAGGCATCGCTGACCCACGGCAGGGCGATGATGCGCTGGCGCGCCGCGGTCAAGTCGACGCCGAGAATGGCGCTGCCGCGGTTGGCGCCGAGCGCCTTCAGGAGCTGCGCCCGCGGTGTCTGCACCCGGCCGACGACGAACACCTCGCGCACCTCGAAGCCGAGAGCCGCCGTCGCCGTCAACAGCGCCTCACGCGAGGCTTCAGCCGCGCGCACGAACGATCCCGTCTTCCAGCCCCATGCGGTCACCGCGGCGATGGTGACCGCCACGGCGAGGACGCTGACTGCCGCCACCCGCCGGCTGCGCCAGAACGGAACGACGCGTTTGCGGCGTCCCCCCTTGCCCAAGGAGCCGAGGAACCATGGCGCCATCATCGGTCGTACTCCGCCTGCTCGACGATCCAGGACACCAGATCCTTGAACGAAATGCCGGCGTGGGCCGCCTGTTCCGGCAACAGCGAGGTCGGCGTCATGCCGGGCTGGGTGTTGACCTCAAGAATGAACAGGCGATCGCCATCGAGCCGGAAATCCGCCCGCGACACGCCGCGGCAGCCCAGCGCCTGGTGCGCAGCAACGGCCAGGGCCAGCGCCTGATCGTAGACTTTAGCCGGCACCTGGGCGGGGATGACGTGGGTCGAGCCGCCGGCTGCGTACTTGGCGTCATAGTCATAGAAGCCGCGATCAGTGGCGATTTCCGTCACCGCGAGCGCCCGATCGCCCATCACCGCGACCGTGAGCTCACGGCCGGGAATGAAGCGCTCGACCATCACTGCCGCGCCGGCCGCCCAGCCTTCCGCTGAAGTCGGCACCGGGTCACCGGGGCGAATGATGCGCACACCGACGCTCGATCCCTCGTTCAGCGGCTTCAAAACGTAAGGCCGCGGCAGGACGTCGCCCTTGGCGAGTTCGGCGGCAGAGACGATGCGGTGCTCGGCACAAGCGATGCCGGCATCCGCGAACAGCTGCTTCGCCATCGCCTTGTGCATCGCCAGCGCCGACGCCAGGAGGCCCGAATGCGTATAGGGGATGCGCAGCATGTTGAGGATGCCCTGCACGCAGCCATCCTCGCCGTAGCGGCCGTGCAAGGCGTTGAAGACGGCATCCGGCGCAGGCGTGAGCGCCGCGATCATGGCCGCGACGTCGCCGCCGGGATCGATCGTGCTGACCCGGTAGCCGGCCTCGGCCAAGCCGTTTGCTACCGCAGCGCCGCTCACCAGCGAGACCTCGCGCTCCGCGGAGGCTCCTCCCATCAGGACCGCGACCGACTTCATCATTCGCGCCCTCCGACAGCCGCGCCGGCGCCGCCATGGACGCCGATCCTGCGGATTTCCCACTCCAGCCGGATGCCCGAGCTTTCGAAAACGCGGCGACGGACCTCTTCGCCCAGAGCTTCCAGGTCGGCAGCGCTCGCCGTCCCGGTGTTGATGAGGAAGTTGCAGTGCACCTTCGACACCTGCGCACCGCCGCGCACGAGGCCGCGGCAGCCGGCCCGGTCGATCAGCTCCCAGGCCTTGGCGTCCGGCGGATTGGCAAACGTGCTGCCGCCGGTGCGGGCGCGGACCGGCTGCGAGCCCTCGCGGGCGCGGCGGATTTCCTCGATGCGCTCCCTGATGGCGTGCGGATCGGCGCGCCGGCCCTGCAGGCGGGCAGCGAGGAAGATCGAGGTTTCCGGCACTCCGCAGCGGCGGTAGGCGAAGCCGAGGTCGGCTGCACTCACCGTGCGGATCTGACCCGCAGCGTCGAGCACCGTCGCCTGCAGCACCACATCCTTCATCTCGCCGCCATACGCGCCTGCGTTCATGCGCAAGGCGCCGCCGATGGTGCCAGGAATGCCGCTCAGGAATTCGAGCCCGCCGAGGCCCTCTGTGCAGGCGGCAAGCGCGACGTTGAGATCGAGAGCAGCGGCGCCGGTCTCGAGAACGTCCCCTTGCGCCGCAATCGTGGCAAAGGCCCGGCCCAGTCGGATGACCACACCCGGCACGCCGCCGTCGCGCACCAGCAAGTTGGAGCCGACGCCGATCACCGTCACCGCGACGTCGGCCGGCTTGGCCGCGAGAAAGGCTGCGAGATCCTCGGCATCGGCGGGGCGGAACACCACTTCCGCCGGCCCGCCGACGCGGAACCAGGTGATCGGCGCCAGCGGCACGTTTGCGCTGTAACGGCCGCGCACGACCGGCAGGCGATCGAGCAGGCTCTCGGTCTTGCGTTGCGTTGCCATCATCGCGCTGCCGCCTCGCTGCCGGACGGCCGCAGCGCCGCGAGTTCGGCGGGCAGCGCCTGCGCCCACTGGGAGATGCTGCCGGCACCCAAGCAGACCACGAGGTCGTGCGGCTTTGCGACCGAGTGGACCAGTTCCGCGAGATGCGAGGGATCCTGCAGCGGCATGACGGAGCGATGGCCGTGGGCGCGCAGACCATCGACAAAGGCGTCTCGATCGACTCCCTCGATCGGCTCCTCCCCTGCTGCGTAGACGTCGGCGACAATCACCACATCGGCATCGTTGAAGCAGGCGCAAAACTGTTCGAACAGGCTGTTCAGGCGGCTGTAGCGGTGCGGCTGAACGACGGCGATGATCTGCCCGTCGGTGACCGTGCGCGCCGCCAGCAGGACGGCAGTGATCTCGACCGGATGGTGCGCATAGTCGTCGATGATGGTGACGCCGCCGACCTCGCCGGTTTTGGTGAACCGCCGTCCCACCCCCTTGAACGAAGCGAGCGCCTGGCGGACGACGGCATCGTCAATCTCGATCGCATCGGCAACGGCCAGCGCCGCCAAAGCATTGGCAACATTGTGCCGGCCGAACATCGGCAGATAGAGGCCGTCGACCGTCCGCTCGCTTCCCGACTTGCGCGCCCGCACGACCGCGTCGAAGTGAGCCCCGTCCGCCGTCGTGCGGATGTTGATGCCGCGGACGTCGGCTTGCGGACTGAAGCCGTAGGTGACAATGCGGCGATCGAGGACGCGCGGGATGATCCCCTGCACTTCCGCATGATCGATGCACAGCGCCGCCAAGCCGTAGAACGGGATGTTGGCGAGGAAGCTGACGAACGCCTCGCGCAGGGCATCGAAGGTGCCGTAGTGGTCCAGGTGCTCGGGGTCGATGTTGGTGACGACCGCGACCGTCGCCGGCAGCTTGACCAGCGTGCCGTCCGACTCGTCCGCTTCCGCCACCATCCAGTCGCCGCTGCCGAGCCTGGCGTTCGAACCCCAGGCGTTGATGATGCCGCCGTTGATGACGGTGGGATCGAGGCCGGCCGCATCGAGCACCGAGGCAATGAGCGATGTCGTCGTGGTCTTGCCGTGGGTGCCGGCAACCGCGATCGACCACTTGAGCCGCATCAGCTCGGCCAGCATCTCGGCGCGGCGCAAGACCGGGACCAAACGCTTGCGAGCGGCTGCGACTTCCGCGTTATCGGGCCGGATTGCCGAGGAGACGACCACCACTTCGGCGTCCCCCAGATTGGCCTCGTCGTGGCCGATCCGAACGGGCACGCCGAGGGCGCGCAGCCGGCGGGTGTTGTTGTTCTCGCCGCGGTCGCTGCCCTGCACCTGATAGCCGAGGTTGTGCATCAGCTCGGCGATCCCGCTCATGCCGATGCCGCCGATGCCGACGAAATGGAAGGTGCCGGGCTTGAAGGGCAGCGGCTTCATGCTGTCCCCCTCCCAGTGGCGAGATCGAGCTGCGGGCGCCGCGCCGTCGCCATGACGAGATCGGCCAAGCGGTCGCCCGCATCCGGGATGCCGACCGCGCGGCTCTTTGCCGCCAGTGCCGCAAGCGCGTCCGGCGCGCCCAGCAGCGCCACCAGCTCCCCGGCAAGCCGCTCCGCGGTTAAGCCTGCTTCCGTCATTGCAACGGCGGCCCCGGCAGCAGCCAGGGCTTGCGCGTTCGCGGCCTGATGGTCATCGGTGGCGTAAGGATAGGGAATGAGGATGGCGGGCCGGCCGACGGTCGTGAGCTCGGCCACGGTCGAGGCACCGGCGCGCGCAATGACGAGATGCGCGGCGGTCAGGCGCGAAGGTACGTTGTCGAAGAACGTCGCCAGGTCGGCGGCGACGGCGAGCTCCGCATACGCGCTGCGCACCGCTTCGAGATCCTCCGGCCGGCACTGCTGGCTGATGGCAAGGCGGCGGCGCAGGTCCGACGGCAGAAGGCCGATGGCCGCCGGCACCAGCGTGCTTAACACCCGCGCGCCTTGGCTGCCGCCGAGAACGAGGAGGCGAACGGCACCGTCAGCGGCGGGCGCCGGGTAGAACTGCCGCTCAAGCCCGGCGAACGCCGGCCGGACCGGCATGCCGGTGCGAACCAGCTTGGCCGCCGCCGCGGCCGGCAGATGCGCGAGCTTCTCGAATGCGGTCGCAATCCTCGCCACCCGGCCGGCAAGCAGGCGGTTGGCACGGCCGAGCACAGCGTTCTGCTCGTGAACGAGGCTCGGGCAGCCAAGCCAGCACGCCGCCAGCACGGTCGGCAGCGACGCATAGCCGCCGAAGCCGACCACGGCATCGGGCGACAGCCGGCGCAGGCGGAGCAAGGCCTGCACGAGGCCCAAGCCAAGATCGACGATGCTGCGCAGCCGCGCCACGATGCCGAGCCCGGCGATGCCGCCGGCGCGGATCCGGCACACCTCGACGCCGGCCAGGGCGCCGCCGAAGCTGCCGCCGCGCCGATCGGTGAATAACACCGTCCGGGCGCCGCGCGCGGCAAGCGCTGCCGCCAGTGCCTCGGCAGGGAAGATGTGCCCGCCGGTGCCGCCGGCAGCCAGCACGATGAGCGGCCAGGGCGCGCCGTTCATGGCACCTCCCCCGTGTTCGGCCGCTCGCGCGTCAGGGCGAGAACCATGCCCATCGCCCAGGCGAGCGCGATCGTTGCCGACCCGCCGTAGGAGATGAAGGGCAGCGTGATCCCTTTCGGCGGGATCAGGTGCAGCGTCGAAGCCATGTTCATCAGCGCCTGCGCACCGAACAGGGCCGCCAGGCTGGCGGTGGCAAGCACGGCAAACAGATCGTGCCCCTTCAGTGCGCGCCCGAGCGCCTTCAGGACGACCAACGCGAACAGGAACACGATGACCAGGCAGGCAAGCAGGCCCATCTCCTCCCCGGCAACGGCAAAGATGAAGTCGGCATGGGCGTCCGGGAGCACTTCCTTCACCCGGCCCTCGCCGGGGCCGCGGCCGAAGAAGCCACCGGAGCGGAACGCCTCCAACGCGCTTGCAACCTGGAAACCGTCGCCAGTAGCCGGGTTGAGGAAATGATCGACACGGTCACGGACGTGGCCGAACATCATGTAGGCGAAGACGCCTCCGCCCAGGAACAGCATCGCCAGCAGCCCGACCAGCACCAGCGGGCAGCCGGCAAGGAACACCTGCACCGACCACGCACCTAGCATCAGGACGCTGGTGCCGATATCCGGCTGGCGCGCGAGCACGGCGACCACCGCGATCAGGAGAGCAGTGCCGAGGGCATAGCCGCCATAGGTACCGGTCAGACGGGCACGGCTGAACAGCCACGCACAGGCAACCGCGAAGGCCGGTTTCAGGAACTCCGACGGCTGCAGCGAAATCCCGCCAACACTAAGCCAGCGCCGTGCTCCCTTCACCTCCGCGCCAAAAAACAGCGTCGCCACCGTAAGAGCGAAGAACAGGGCAAACATGAGCGACGCTGTGCGCTGTACGCCCGTGGGTGACATCAGGGATGTCAGCACCAGGACGACGAGCGACAACGGCAGGTAAATGGCCTGGCGGCGGGCGAAGTAGAATGGATCGAGGTCCAGCCGGTCGGCCACGGCGGGCGAAGCCGCCATGGTCAGCACGATCCCGATCGCCGCCAGCAGCAACAGCGTGATCAGCGCCCAGCGGTCGACTTCCCACCACCAGCGGCTCAAGAGACTGGTATCGGAGCGCGCAAACAGGCTCATCGCTGCAACTCTCCAACCAAGGTTCGGAAAACGTCACCGCGGTGCTCAAAGCTGCGGAACTGATCGAAGGATGCGCACGCCGGCGACAACAGAACCACCGGCTGCGCTGCCCCTTCAGCGCGGCTGCGATCGGCCCATGCCGCACGCGCCGCCGCCGCGACCGCCTGCGCAAGCGTACCGCAGCGCTGCACCGGCACTTTGCCCGCGAGCGTGGCAGCAAAATCGGCCTCCGCCTCACCGATCAGGAAGGCTGCACGCACCGGGGCCAAGTTGGGCTCGATTCCCTCGAGCCCCCCTTCCTTCGGCCTGCCGCCGGCAATCCAGTAGATCGCTTCGTAACAGGCGAGCGCGCGGACCGCGGCATCGACGTTGGTCGCCTTGCTGTCGTTGACGAACAGGACGCCGTCAATCACAGCGATTCGCTCCTGCCGGTGGGCAAGGCCGGGAAACGATGCGATCGCTTCCGCAGCGGCCGAATGGGAAACGCCGAGCGCGAGAGCAGCAGCCAGCGCCGCCGCCGCATTCTGGGCGTTGTGGACGCCGGGCAGCGCCTTTGCTGCCGCCAAGTCGAGGACAGCCCGGTGCGCGCCGGCGCGGTCGTCGTAGAGGGTACCGTCAAGCGCATAGACGCCACCCGGCACGGCTGTCTGGCCCGAGATAAAGACAACCCGCCTCCGGCCCGAGGCCGCAATCGTGCGCCCGATTCGCCGGCACGCGGCGTCATCAGCGCCTACGATCGCTGTCGCCGATGGCCCGCCGTCGCGGAAAATGGCTGTCTTGGCGGCGATATAACCCTCCATCCCTCCGTGCCGGCCAAGGTGGTCCGGCGAGATGTTGAGAAGCAGGGCGGTATTAAACACTAAGTTTGGCGTTAGCTCCAACTGATATGATGACATCTCCAAAACATAGACAGATGTGGGATCCAGTGCGTCGAGCGCGAGAATGGGCGTTCCTAAATTGCCGCCTACGGCACAGCGCCGGCCCGCCGCCTGGAGGATGTGGCCGATCAGCGCCGTCGTCGTCGACTTGCCGTTTGTCCCTGTAATTCCGACGCATTCGGCCCTGATCCCGGCGCGTGCCAGAAGCTCGCCGTCGCCGATGACCGGGCAGCCGGCCTGCCGCGCCCGCGCGACGACCGGATGCGGCTGCGGGTGCGTGTGCGGAATTCCCGGACTCAAAATCAGCGCTGCGGCCGAAGCGAGGTCAGCCCCGGCGAGATCGAGCAGCGGAATGCCGGCCGAATCGGCAGTCCCCCGGGCGGCCGCGCTGTCATCCCAAGCCCAGACCGACTTGCCGGAGGCGATCAGCGCGCGGCAGGCGGCAAGCCCGCTGAT
This sequence comes from Defluviicoccus sp., assembly GCA_029624735.1. Taxonomy (GTDB): domain Bacteria; phylum Pseudomonadota; class Alphaproteobacteria; order Rhodospirillales; family Defluviicoccaceae; genus Defluviicoccus. The sequence goes on from JARSSM010000009.1 coordinate 29,799, forward strand.
GCCAAGACCCAGCACCGCATATGGTTTGTCCGGAAGGGCATGAAGTGGGATCAACCGAACGCCCTTTCATCGCAGCTTCAGGCTCGACAGGCCGATCAGGGCGAGAATCGAGGCGATGATCCAGAAGCGGATCACGATCGTCGATTCAGCCCAGCCCAGCTTCTCGAAGTGATGGTGCAGCGGCGCCATGCGGAAGACCCGCTTGCCGGTGAGCTTGAACGAGATCACCTGGACGATCACGGAGACCGCTTCCAACACGAACAGGCCGCCCACGATCGCGAGCACGACCTCGTGCTTGGTGATGACACTAATTGCGCCAAGCGCGCCGCCCAGCGCGAGTGAGCCGGTGTCGCCCATGAACACCTTTGCCGGCGGGGCGTTGAACCACAAGAAACCGAGCCCGCTGCCGACCAGCGCGCCGCAGAAGACGGCGAGTTCGCCGGAGCCGGGCACGTAACGGATCTGCAGGTATGAGGCGAAGACGGAATTGCCGACGAGGTAGGCGATCAGCGCGAACACGCCGGCGACGATCATCACCGGCACGATGGCGAGGCCGTCGAGGCCATCGGTCAGGTTGACCGCGTTCGAGGCGCCGACGATGACAAGAATGACAAACGGAATGAAGAAGAAGCCGAGATCGACCAGCACCAGCTTCAGGAACGGGAACACCAGCATGTTCTGCAGTGCCGCCGGCGAGAGCGCCGTCACCCACAGGGCGGCGCTGCCGGCGATGATGATCTGCAAGATCAGCTTGGCGCGGCCGGGGAGACCGCCGCTGGAGCGGCGCACGACCTTGCGGTAGTCGTCGAGGAAGCCGATGGCGCCGAAACTCACGGTGACGAACAGCGCCACCCAGATGAAGCCGTTGCGCAGATCCGCCCACAACAGCGTTGAGAGCGTCATCGCCATCAAGATGAGAAAGCCGCCCATCGTCGGCGTGCCGCGCTTGGTCAGGAGATGGCTTTCCGGACCATCGTCGCGAATCGGCTGCCCGCCCCGCTGCCGGCTTCGCAGCAACCGGATCAGCCCCGGTCCGGCGAGGAAACTCACCACGAGAGCGGTCATGACCGCGCCGCCAGAGCGGAACGTGAGGTAGCGGAAGACATTGAACGCAGCGAACTGGTCTGCGAGCGGAACGAGAAGATGAAACAACATCGTCAGACCTCGCTCCTGTCGCGTTTGCTGCCGTGCTCACCACCTTCGCTGCCGTAGCCGCGCAGGGCCTTCACGACAGCGCCCATGCGGCTGCCGGCGGATCCCTTGACCAACACCACGTCGCCCGGCTTGACGGCCGCGCATACCAAGGGCGAAAGCGCTGCCGAATCAGGCGCATGAGCGCCGCAACGGCCCGCGGGAAGCGCCGCAACCAGGTGCTCCATCGCGACGCCACAGGCGAATACAAGGTCGGCGTGGTTTTCGAGCAGCGGATCGGCGAGCGCGGCGTGCAGGTGGCCGCTCTCCTCGCCGAGTTCCAACATGTCGCCCAGAACGGCGATGCGACGGCCGCCCGCTTCCGGCACAGTCCGCCCGAGCACGTCGAACGCTGCAGCCATCGAAGCCGGACTGGCGTTGTAGCTGTCGTCGATGACGATCAGGCGCCCGTCCGGCCAATCGAGCTCGATACGGCCGCCGCGACCGGTAACGGGAGCCGCCGAGGCGAGCGCCTTGGCGGCAGCGCTCACATCCGCGCCTGCCGCTCTGACAGCGGCCAGCACGCACAGGCTGTTGTCGATCCAGTGGCGGCCGGGCAAGTTGATGCGATAGGCGACGTCCCTGCCCGCGACGCTGGCCCTGACCGTGCTGCCAGCCGCATCCGCCACTGCCGACACCAGGTGAACATCGGCCGAAGCGTTGCGCCCAAAAGAGAGAACGTCCAGCCGCCGTTCGCGCGCCGCCACTGCGAGGCGGTCATAGAAGGGTGTGTCGTGGTTGAGGACGGCAATGCCACCGGCCTCGACGCCGACCAAAATCTCCGCCTTGGCATCGGCGATCGCGGCCAGCGACGGGAAGTTGCCGCGATGCGCGGGCGCGATGGCGGTGATCACGGCGACGTGCGGGCGCGCCAGCAGCGACAGCGGCTCGATTTCACCGGCATGGTTCATACCCATTTCCAGAACGGCGAAGGCGGGCGAGCGCGGCAGCCGGGCGAGGCTCAGCGGCAGGCCCCAGTGATTGTTGAGATTGCCGGCGCTGGCCGACGTCGGCCCCTGCTCCGTCAGGACGTGCCGCAGCGCCTCCTTGACGCCGGTCTTGCCGACACTGCCGGTGATCCCGATCACGCGTGCGTGCGTACGTTCCCGGGCCGCACGCGCAAGAGCGCGCAGGCCATCAAGCGTATCTGCGACCACGACCAGCCGCGCTTCATCGGCAAGGCCATCCGGCACCCGCTCGACCAGTGCCGCCGCGGCGCCTTGCGCCAACGCCCGGCCGGCATAATCGGCGCCATCGAAGTTGGGTCCGCGCAAGGCAACAAACAGATCACCGGCGACGAGAGTCCGGGTATCGATCGAAACTCCGCTCGCTTGCCAAGCGGCTCCCTGTGCCCGACCGCCGGTCGCCGCCAGCACTTCGGCCGCCGTCCACAACGCTGGTGCCGCGCTCATGCCGCCACCTCGTTCAAGGCTGCGGCAGCGACGACACGATCGTCAAACGGCAGCACACGGCCACCCACAATCTGGCCGGTCTCGTGTCCCTTGCCGGCGATCAGCAGCACATCGCCCGCCGTGAGCGCGCGCACGGCGACGGCAATCGCCTCGGCACGATCAGCGATTTCGCTCGCATCCGGGCAGGCAGCGAGAATTTGTGCGCGGATTGCGTCCGGCCGCTCCGAGCGCGGATTGTCATCGGTGACGAACACCAGGTCCGCAAGGCGCGCCGCCACGGCGCCCATCTGTGGCCGCTTGCCGGCATCGCGATCGCCGCCGCAACCGAAGACGACCATCAGCCGACCGCGCGCGTGCGGGCGCAGGGCGCTCAACGCGGCAGCCAAGGCATCCGGCGTGTGGGCATAATCGACAAACACCGGGGCAGCCCCGCCCCGCCCCGCACCGACCCGCTCCAGCCGGCCCGGGACCGGCCGCAGAGTTTCGAGCGCGGCGAGCGCCACTTCCGGTACAGCACCGGTGGCGCAGGCAAGGCCCGCGGCGCAGAGCGCGTTCATGGCCTGGAAGTCGCCGATGAGCGGCAGCGTGAGCGCATGGGTCGCCATGCCGTTGATGACGACCGTCAGCGCCTGGCCAGCTTCGCTGCCCACGCGCGACACCAGCCGCAGTGCGTCGCCCGCACGGCCGTAGCTCAAAACCTTGAGGCGCGGCGAGGCGGCCGCGATGACCTGGGCCGTGTGAGGAACATCGGCGTTGATGACGGCCGTGCCGCCGGGCGCGACGCATTCGCTGAAGAGGCGCAGCTTGGCGGCGAGGTACGCCTCTTCGCTCGCGTGATAGTCCAGATGATCGCGGCCGAGCGTGGTGAACGCCGCCGCCGCGATCCGCACGCCATCGAGCCGATGTTGGTCCAAGCCGTGGCTTGAGGCTTCCAGCGCCGCGTGTTCGATCCCTTCCGCTGCCAACCGCGCCAGCGTGCGATGCAGGGCGACGGGATCGGGCGTGGTGAGGCTGCCCGGCTCCGTCGCCGTCGGCGTGACGAGGCCGAGCGTGCCGAGCGCGGCTGCCGGATGGCCCAGTGCCTGCCAGATCTGGCGCAGGAACCAAACCACCGAGGTCTTGCCGTTGGTTCCGGTCACGGCGGCAACGCATTTCGGCTGGAGGCCACAGAAGCGAGCCGCCATCAGCGCAAAACAGCGGCGCGGGTTGGCATCGACGATCAGCGGCACCGGCCCGCCAGCAGGACCGAGAAGAGGAACCGGCGGTGCGCCCTCCGACGCTACAAGCACGGCCGCCGCACCGCGCGCGAGCGCATCGGCGATGAAACGGCTGCCGTCCAGCCGCGCGCCCGGCAGGGCGGCAAAGAGAGAACCCTGCGTAACCGTGCGCGAGTCTGATGTCAGACCGGTGATGATGACCCCTGAAGCATCGCGGTCTCCACGTAATGTGCCCGTCCCTGCGTCCAGAAGGTCAGTTAGCCGCAAGCTGTCTGCCTTTGCTGCTGGCGATCGCTTCCCGGATCGCTTGCATCATCTGTTCCTTATGCGACGGCGCATTCCTGGCCGGCGATGTCTTGGCCTCTCTGATCTCTTCGGCCGGGGCAATCCCGAGCACGGGTGCGATCCGCGCGATGATGCGGCCCACCAGCGGCGCCGAAACCCAGCCGCCGGTCGCGTAGTTGAAGGTCTTGCGAGTGCCCTTCGGCTCGTCGACCATCGCGAAGACGACGTAGCGCGGCGCTTCCATCGGAAACGCGCCGATGAACGAGGCAACCCGCTGATCGCGGCGGTACTGCCCCTTGATCAGCTTCTCAGCGGTGCCGGTCTTGCCGCCGACATTGTAGCCGGGGACATCCGCCTTCATGCCGGTGCCAAAGCGGACGACAAGGCGCAGCATCGCCCGCATCTGCTTCGATGTCCGCGGCGAAACCACCCGCACGCCGGGCGCGAGCACAGAGTCATCGGCACACAGCAGCGAAGCCGGACGGTAAATGCCGCCATTGACGACGGAAGCCGTGGCGGCAACCATCTGCAACGGCGTCACCGCGATGCCGTGACCGAAGCCCACCGTCATCGTGTTCACATCGCGCCAGGGGTTGGGTACCAGCGGCTTGCCGACCTCCTGCACCGGAAGATCGATCGAAGAGCTGCTCAGCATCCCAAAATGCTGCAGGTACTGCCGCTGGCGGGTGCTGCCGATGTCGATCGCCATCAGGGCGGCGCCGATGTTGGACGAATGGATCAGGATCTCGGGCACAGACAGCCAGCGGTTCTTGGCATGGTAGTCGGAGATCGTGTGGTGCCCGATACGCAACGGCCTGGAGGCGTCGTAACCGCTCTCGAGCGTCGTCACCCCTGAATCGAGCGCCATTGCCAGCGTCAAGAGCTTGAACACCGATCCCATCTCGTAGACCCCCTGGCTAACGCGATTGAAGCGTGCCTGGTCTTCCGGATTGACCGGTGCGTTGGGATCAAAGTCGGGAAGCGAGACCATGGCGAGGAGTTCGCCGGTGGCTACGTCCAGGACCACGCCGGCGCCACCAACGGCCCGATGCTCACGCACCACCGCCAACAACTCGTCGCGCACGGTCTGCTGGATGCGCATGTCCAGCGACAAGCGAACGGTTTCGCCATTCGCCAATACCGCATCGAAACTACGTTCGATGCCGGCGACCCCGAACTCGTCGATGTCGGCGCGGCCGAGCACGTGCGCCGAGCTGCGCCCTTGCGGATAGACGCGCCGGTATTCGGTGCGGAACCCAAGGCCGGGAATGCCAAGCCGGTTGACGGCATTCTGCTCCGCCGGATTGAGATTTCGCCGCAGCCAGACAAAACGGCTGTCATGCGTGAGCATGGACAGCAGCCAGTTCCGATCCAGCGACGGAAACACCTGCGCCAGTGCCGCAGACGCCGCCCGCGGATCGAGGACTTCCTTCGGATCGGCGAACAGCGATGCGGTCGGCAGGCTGGTTGCCAGCAGGACACCGTTGCGATCGACAATGTCGCCGCGGCCGACGGTCCCGGTGACCGCCGCTGCCGCCGGCCCGTCAGCAGAACCGCCACCGAAAGCGCCGAGATCGACCAGACGGCCGGCACAGATGAGAAAAGCGACAACGAACACCAGGCCGGCAGCCAGCAGACGGTCGCGCGCTGTCTCCAGCGCCCGCAACCGCAGCCCCTCGGCATCGCCAGCAGCCACAGCCGAGGCCGGCATCGAAGCTGGCTGGCGGCTTTCACCGGCAGCCGGTGCGCGAACCTTGCCGGCGTTCATCGCCGTGCTCCCATCGCCACGGGCCGCTGCTTGACCTGCGCCGTACTAGCAACCTGGCCGCTCTGCTGGTCGAAGCGCGGATCGTCGAGACCAGCGAAGGTCGCGAGCTGAGCCGGCTCGATCGGCACCAGTCCCAAATGCTGCGTTGCCAGTCCGCGTAGCCGATCGGGTTCGGTCCGGTAGCTGAACTCAGCCTTCAAGATCTGGATCGTCTGCTTCTCCTGCACGATCCGCTCGTTGAGGTGCGCGAGCTCTTCTTCATAAGCCTGGACCTGGTACTTGATCGCCATCAGCACGACGGCAAGCGCCACCGTCAATAAGCCGCAGAGGACCGCCGCCTGCCGCATCAGGTTCGACCAGGCGCTCATGCCGCTCTCCTTTCCACTGACCGCCCGGATCTGGGCGAGGCTTCAGTACGTTCAGCCGCGCGGACCCGCGCCGAGCGCGCCCGCGGATTGCCTGCAATTTCTGCCGCCGCCGGCCGCAGTGCGCGTCGCGTCAAGAGCCGGAAGGTGGGTGCGGGGGTGGCGCCTTCTACGATCGGCTGGTGCCGCGATGGCCGCGGCTCAAGCCCACAGCATGCCCTGAGGAAGGCCTTGACCCGCCGATCCTCAAGGGAATGGAAGGACACGACAACGAGCCGCCCCCCCGGCGCAAGCAGGTGCTCGGTCGCGTCCAAGCCGCGGTCGAGCTCGCCCAACTCGTCATTGACGACGATGCGCAAGGCCTGGAACGTTCGCGTCGCCGGATCGATGCCCTGATCGCCGCGCGGCAAGACGGCACGGACGATCGAGGCGAGCTGGCCGGTGCCGACGATCGGCCGTTCGGCGCGGGCCTTGATGATCGCAGCCGCAATGCGGCGCGCCGCCCGCTCCTCCCCGTAGGTCGCAAGGATGTGGGCAAGCTCGCCCTCGCCTGCACTGTTAACGACATCGGCCGCCGTTGGCTGCGCGTCGCGGTCCATGCGCATGTCGAGCGGACCTTCGCCCTGAAACGAAAAGCCGCGCGCGGGATCATCGAGCTGAGCCGACGAGACGCCGAGATCGAGGGCAATGCCGTCGACGCGGCCAACGCTGGCTTCAGCCAGCAATGCCGCCATGTCACCGAAGCAGCCGTGCAGCAGCGTCAGCCGATCGCCGGCCCGCTGTTTGAGGTCCTGGGCACGGGACAGTGCGTCGCGATCACGATCGATCGCCACCACGCGGCACGGCGCAGCATTCAAGATGGCTTGCGTGTAGCCGCCGCCGCCGAAGGTTGCGTCGACATAGAGCGCACCGTCGCGGGGACTCAAGAGCTGCACGACCTCCGCCAACATCACCGGCACATGATCGAGCGTGTCAGCCATCAGCGTTCGTGCCCTTGCGGCCGCAGCTTCAAGGTCGGCCCGCCGGTCTTGATGCGCTCGACCACCTCGCGGCGGCTCTCCTGATACGTGTCCGGGTTCCAGATCTGAAAGCGGCGGCCGCGGCCGACGAACAGCGCCTCGCCATCGATGCCGGCGCACGCAATCAGCTCCGCCGGCAGCACGACGCGCCCCTCAGGATCGAAGGGAAGCTGATGCGCGCTCTCCAGGAGGACCATGGCAAGCTCGTCCTGATCACGGGAGAACATGTTCAGATCGTCCACGCTTTCAGCTACGCGGGTCATGTAATCCTCGTCGCACGCCTCGACGGCGGCATCCTTGAACAGCGGGTAGGCATAGACACCGGCAAAGCCACCGTTGGACGGCTGCAGGGCATCGCGGAAAGGCTTAGGCACCGACACCCGGCCCTTGCGATCGATCTTGTTGATGTAACGGCCGACCAATAACGGCATATCTGCCCTCGGGGGAAGCCCGAATCACACAACAGCTTGTATCGAGGGCCGCTTCGCGGCGATGCCAAGGCTGCATTGCGCCAACGTGCGTCTCCATAATGGGATAGCATGGGTAGCGATGGGCGTCAATGGTTCATGATGGTCTGGTCTGGTTTAACAAAGTCTTGACGAACCCGCGAATCGCTCTCGGCGCACACCTTTCAAGTCGATGCAAAGTCGGCGAGGGACAGTCGACTTGGCAATTCCGCGGTTCGATTCGGCCTGCTTGCGAATCGACGCTGGACTCTCCCAGCGATGACAGACCAGGCAGCGCGATTTGTTCTTTTTCTGTTCTTGTTCGCGGCGCCAGCCAAAGATCTCGGAGAAGAATGCCAGACGACCTGTAAGCCGGGTTCTGTCCCCACCGCAAAGCGGGGGATGACCATTCATCTGGGACGCCCGTTACCGGACGCCTCACGCGACCGACCCGGACGACGGCGCGAAAACAAAGCCCGGCCGCTCAAGCGGCCTGTCGTCCCTACTTGGTCTTGCTCCCGGTGGGGTTTACCGTGCCGTTGCCGTTACCGGCAGCGCGGTGCGCTCTTACCGCACCCTTTCACCCTTGCCGGCGGACGCGAACGTCCCGGCCGGCGGTCTCCTCTCTGTGGCACTTTCCCTGGGGTCGCCCCCGCCGGGCGTTACCCGGCACCGTGTTTCCGTGGAGCCCGGACTTTCCTCCCCCGCGGCCGGCGCAAACCGGTGCGGAGGCGGCCATCCGGTCGTCTGGCACCCTTGGAGTCTAGACGCTTAGCGCCGCTCGTCAAGGCCGCCCCCCCGATCACTCTGGCCATCAGCCGATGGCAGCGATCCGCTCGGCGAGCCCGCGAGCAAGCCGCGCGGTTTCGAAGTCGATGCGGCCGTTGACGCGCGCGGGGCGAAAATGACGCTGAAACGCCCGCACGCTGGCGAACAGATCGACGGTCTCGTAGCCGCAGGCGGCGAGCAACGCCCGCATGCTATCGGCATCCATGGTGCAGCGGTCGGACTCCTGCGGCCAGATGCCGACACCGGCCCAGGCGAACCGGCGCCAGTCGAAAAGCTCGCCGGGATCGCTCTTCCGCCGCGGCGCAATGTCCGAATGGCCGACGACGTTGCAGGGCGGGATGCGATAGCGGCGCACGAGTGCGGACGCCAGCGCCACCAGCGCGGTCATCTGCGGTTCCGGGAACGGCCGGTAGCCGAACTCGTGACCAGGATTGACGAGTTCGATGCCAATCGAGCGCGCATTGAGGCCGGTGGCACCGTGCCAATAGGACTCCCCGGCATGCCAGGCGCGATCCTTGTCGGCAACCAAACGATAAAGCGTGCCATCCTCGTCGATCAGGAGGTGCGCGCTCACCTTCGCCTGCGGGTCGGTCAGCCGGTCCAGCGCCTCGGCCGCCGTCGGCATGCCCGTGTAGTGGATGACGAGCATGTCGATTGGCGCCCCCTCCGGCCGGGCGTCGAAGTTCGGCGAAGGCCTGAGGCGCATCAGCCGTGCCCGCGCGGCCCGGTCCGGCGCCCGCCCAAGAACTGGATCATCGCCACGCCGGTGATTGTCAGGGCGCCGCCGATCAGGATCGGCATGCTCAGCTCCTCCCCCAACAGGAGCGCCGCCAACAGGACCGCAAGCACGGGTGCCAACAGCGTCAACGGAACAACCTGGTTGACCTCGTATTTCTCAACGAGATGGTACCACAGCCCGTAGGCCGTAATCGACGCACCGACGGCCATGTACGCGATCGCCGCCCAGCCGAGCCAGTTTGCACCCACAAGGGCTTTGCCCTGCCCCCGCTCCAGCAGCAAGCTCCAGCCCAGAAGCTGCGGCGCGGCGAGCGCGGCAACCCAGGCATTGAGCTGGAACGCGTTCATATGCCCTAACCCCTTGATCAGGAGGTTGGACACCGACCAGGCCAGCGCACCGCCGACCACCGCCAGAAGGTGCGGCACGCTCAACGGATTGCCGGACGTACCCGCCAGCAGGTAGACGCCGGAGAACGCGACCAGCATGCCGATGATCTGCCAGCGCCGCAAACGCTCGCGATAGACGAGAAATGCGAGCAGAGCGCTGAACGGCACCGTCAGCTGGGCCGCGATCGCCGCCGGCCCGGCATCAACGCCCGACATACCAAAGAATAAGAGACCGAAATGGCAGCAGCCGAAAACGACCGACAGCACCATGACCCGCCGGGTGCGCCGACCGAGCGGCTGCCGCAGGTACGGCGCCAGCAGCAGCGCGACAAGGCCAAAGCGCAGCGCGATCAGAAACAGCGGCGGAAACTGCTGCACACCGATCTTGCCAGCGATGAAGTTGAAGGCCCACAAGACGACCACGGCGAGCGCAGCGGTCAGATCGAGTGGCGTCAGGACGGGCGGCGCCGCCGTCCGGGGCGGTACGGACAAGGCTATTTGAGCCCCCGCTCTTTGACGATCTGATCGTAGGCGGCATTGATCGTCGCCATGCGCTCGTTGACGACCTTGAGAAAGTCCTTCGGCAGCCCCTTGGAGACCAGCGCATCGGGGTGGTTCTCGCGGATCAGGCGGCGATAGGTCTTCTTGATCTCCTCGTTGCTGGCGCTCACCGCAACGCCCAGCACCGCATACGGATCCGTGGCTCGCGATTGGGTGAAGGGAGCCCGGAGCCGCTCGAAATCCACGCCTGCGAGACCGAAGATTTCCGCCAAGTGGCGCAGATAGCTGAGTTCGGCGCGGGTGATCTCGCCATCGGCGCGCGCAACGCAGAACAGGCCGGTGAGCAGTTCCTCCAGTACCGCCCGATCGTCTCTGAACAGCACAGCGACCTGGCGGGCGTAGGGCTCGTAGCCGTCGGCGTCGCTCTTGGCGGCATCGAAGATCCGACCGACGGTACGCATATCCTCCGGCCGGATACGAAACACCTGCTTGAAGGCATTGACCTCGGCACGACTGACGGCGCCATCGACCTTGGCCATCTTGGCACCGAGCACAATTACGGCAACGCTGAAGATCATCTCCTTGGTGGCGCGGCCCGTGTCCGGTCCGCCCAGCCGCGGTGGCCAGTCTGCCGTAGCGGGAGCCTTGAGCGCGTCGTAGGCGTGGCCGGCGGCGGCGCCCAAAATTGCGCCGAACGGCCCGCCCATCGCAAAGCCGGCCATGCTGCCGATGATCTTGCCCCAGATGCTCATCCGATACTCACCGCCGCCGGCGCCTTTCGTTCATCCCGCCCGCGCTTGCCAATGCCCTGCCCCGCCGCCGCACCGACCGCCAATCGCTCGCGGCAGGTACAAGAAGCGGTACCGGCGCGCAACGATCAAGGACCTTGCGTCTCGGCAGGACCAGAGGCACGGTGAGACCGATCGCAGACGTGCGGACAACCGGGATCGGGAGGGCGGCATGGCAGCGGACGGAGGCAGTCTCGGCGGCAAGGTCTGCCTTGTCAGCGGCGGGAGCGCCGGCATCGGCCGCGTCACCGCGCGGGCACTCGCGGAGCGCGGGGCATGCGTCACCATCGTCGGCCGCGATGCCGTGCGTGGACAATCCGCCCTGACGGCCATTCGCGCCCAATCCCGAAACGACAACGTTCACTTCCTGCAAGCCGACCTTTCCGACCAAACCGCGATCCGCAGCCTGGCCGCAGCGTTCGCCGACCGGCATGGGCGGCTTGACGTGCTCGTCAACAATGCCGGCGCCATGTTCGGCAAGCGGCAGGAAAGCGCCCAGGGCTGCGAGATGACGTTTGCGCTCAACCACCTGGGCTATTTCCTGCTGACGCTTCTGCTGCTGCCGGTCCTGCAGGCCGCGGCGCCCGCGCGCGTCGTTGTGGTGGCCTCCGAAGCCCACCGCGGCGTCACGCTCGATTTCGACGACTTGCACGCGACGCACAGCTATCACGGCTGGCAGGCCTACAAGCGCTCCAAGCTCGCCAACATCCTGTTCACGCATGAACTCGCGCGCCGGCTCGACTGGCAGCAGGTCACGGTCAACGCCCTGCATCCAGGCTTTGTCGCGACCGATATCGGTATCCGCCACGGTTTCCTGCCTGGCTTCTTGTGGTGGCTGGCCAAGCGCGGCGCCACCGATGTCGAAACCGGCGCCCTGACATCCATTCATCTCGCCGCCAGCAGCGAAGTAGAGGGGATGCATGGTCGCTACTTCATCAAGTGCCGGCCGGCAAACGCGTCGCCGGCAGCACATGACCGCGCCGCTGCCTTGCGCCTGTGGGAGGAGAGCACACGCATGACGGAGATTGCCGCAGACCTGGTGCCACCACCGCTTCCGCATCCCGACGCCGCGAGTTGAAAGGGACTTAGACCGCATTACCCCGCCCGCGCCGCGGCGATCAGCTCCTTGAGGCTGTCAAGCTCGACCGCGCCCGGAACCAGCCGGCCGCCAATGACGAATGCCGGTGTCCCGTTCACGTTGATTTTGCGCGCCAGTTCGGCCGTTCGACGCAAATGCTCCTCGATCGCGCTATCGGCCATCGCGGTGCGCAGGCGCTGCGGCTCGATCCCTTGGGCTTGGGCCAGTTCAACCACCCGCGCCTCCGTCAGCGCGCCTCGGTTCTCCATCAGCGACAAGTGAAAGGGGAAGTACTTCTCCGGCGCCAGCTTCCAAACTGCCAGTGCAGCCTTTGAAGCGGTCACCGATTCCGGGCCCAGGATCGGAAACTCGCGAAAAACGTAGCGGATGTCGCCATCGCTCTTGAGGAGGGACTGGATCGTCGGCACCATCCGTTTGCAGTAACCGCAGCGGTAGTCGAAGAACTCGACAATCGTCGTCCCGCCCTTGGGGTTGCCGGCGACGGGGGCGGCCGGATCGCGCTCCAGTTCCTGGCGCAGCGGCCCGATCGCGGCCGCCGAAGCCTCTGCGGCAGCGGCGTGCCGCCGGGTCTCATAGGCCTGCAGCGCGTCGACGATCGTTTCCGGATTGTTGAGCAGGTACTCGCGCACGATCTTTTCGATCTCGGCGCGCTGCGCCGCCGGCAGTTCGGCAGCGGCAGCCGGCGCAGAACCTCCCCAGCCGCTCAGCCCGGCAGCGGCGAGAAACAACCCGAACAGGGCCATCAACGTGAAACGGAAACCCATGGCAGTCTATGCTCCCTGTCGTGGCCGCACGCGCGCGGCTGTCATCAATCGTTGTCTTTCTCTTTGTCTTGCTCAATCGCCACCAGAATATCCTGCGCCCGCAGCCAGCCGGGTGATTCCTGCGGCAGGCTTGCCGCCGCCTTGCCGGCCTGAAAACGGGCTTCAGGCTTCTTGCCGAGCAGGAGCGCCTCTTCCGCCAGCGACAACGCACTTTCTCCCAATTCGCCGCTGCGCCCCTGGGCAATGGCCAGCTGGCGCCAGGCAAATGGCCGGTTCGGCTCCCGCAGCACCGCGACGCGCAAGTGCTCCCTTGCCTCCGGCAGCACGGCCGGATCGTTGAGCGCCATCAGGACGCGTGCGAGATCGATGCGGATCAGCGGCGCATCCGGCAACAGCGCGCTCGCACGGCGATAGGGTGCCAGCGCCTGCTGCGGCCGCCCCGTCTCGAACAGCATCTGCCCTTTCAGCTCCAGAAAATAGGGGTCATCCGGATAAACCGAGAGAAGTTCGTCGACGCCAGTGAGCGCCTCTTCGAACCGATGCTGGCGGTGAAACGCAATTGCCCGTGCATAGCGCCCCTCCAGCGACTCGTCGGTCGACGGATAACGGCGCAGCACCAGGGCCGGATCATCGAGGAAGGCGTGCAGCTTTGCCTTCATGCGCCGGAACAGTCGCTCGTACTCCGGGCGCAACGGTGTATTAGCATAGCGCGAGTGCTCGACGAACTCGGCGATGGCGATGATGCGGTCGCGAGTCAAGGGGTGGGTCCGGAGGTAGGGATCCTGCCGCGACGGGCTCAGCATCTCCTGCCCGGCCAAGGTCTCGAAGAACTTCAAGAGCGGCCGCGCCGATTGCTGCGTCCCATCAAGGTAGCGCATGGCGGCGGCATCGGCGGCGCCTTCCTGCGTGCGCGTGTACTGAAGGAAATTACGCAGCGCGATATCCTGCCCGCCGAGCGCGATCGCGGTGCCGAGGTCGGGACGACCAGCAACCGCCGCCGCAGCGCCGAGAACGATGGCGGCAATCGTTTCCGCCGTGCCGCGCTTGAGCGCGTCATGAATGCGCGCCAGGTGGCCGCCTTCGATATGCCCGGCCTCGTGGGCGATGACGCCGATGACCTGACCGGCATCGTCGCTGCGCAGCAACAGCCCCGTGTTCAGGAACAGATTCTGTCCGCCAGCGACGAAAGCATTGATCTGCCTGTCGTTGACCAGATAAATGCGGATCGCGCGCGGGTCGAGCTTGGCCGCCTCGAAGAGCGGCGTCGCGTAGGCGAGGATCGTGCTCTCGATCTCGGTATCGCGGATCAGCGATATCCGGCTTTCGTTGGCGTAATTCGGGCGGAGCGGCGCGAGGACGAGCGCGAACAGCGCCAGACAGAGCAGAGAAATGCGACACAACAAGGCGAACAGCCTGATCCTACGCCTGACAAGTGGTTTCGCGCGCGCGGTACGTCAACACGCGATCGCGCTGCTATTGGTGCTTCTCGCCGCCTGCAGCGGCGATGACGGTCCGCGCGAGGCAAGCGAGCCGCTCAAAGGCTTCATCGGTGCCGTCGTTGCCGACGAACCGCAAGCCGCCTTGATCGGCCGCGACATGCTAGCGGTCGGCGGCAGCGCCGTCGATGCTGCCGTGGCCGTGGCCTTTGCCCTCGGCGTGACCTTGCCATCTCAGACCGGACTCGGCGGCGGCGGAGTCTGTGTCGCCTTTGACCAGAAAACCGGCGACGTACGTGCGCTCGACTTCCTCGCCGAGGCACCGGCGTCAGTTGGTGCACCGACGGACAAGCCCGCCGCAGTTCCGGCAATGGTGCGCGGCCTCTACACCCTGCACGCCCGCTACGGCCGCCTGCCCTGGTCGCAATTGGTGGCGCCGGCAGAGCGCCTGGCCCGCTTCGGCACCCCGGTTTCGCGCGCCTTCGCAAGGGACCTCGAGGCACTCCGCAGCACGAGCTTGGGCAAGAGCGGCCTGCGGCGGTTGTTCGGCACCGCGGACGGAAGCCGCTTGTTGGGCGAGGGCGACCCGCTCGTTCAGCTCGAACTGGCGGCAACACTCTCGCGCCTGCGCAGCGAAGGACCAGCGGGTCTCTACATCGGTCCGGGCGCGGCCGCCTTCGCCACCGCCGCGCAAGCCGCCGGTTACGCGCTTACTCAAACCGATCTCGCCAATTACCGCCCCCTGTGGCGCGATACACTCCGCTTCAAGATCGGCAACGAGACCGTACACGTCCCTCCCCCGCCCGTGCTTGGCGGACTGATCGCAGCGGAGATGGTGGCAATCCTGAGCGACGGTGACCGGTTTCGAAAGGCCGGAGCCGATGAGCGCGACCACCTTCTCGCCGAGGCGGGCGCGCGGGCGTATGCGGATGCCGACCGCGCCCGCACCTCGGCCGCTGATCCGAATAGCCTGCTGACGCGCGCGCATAGTACGGCTTCGATGGCCGGCTATCGCCGCGACCAGCGCAGCGCCAGCGTGTTTGCCAACGTCCCGACCATGGTCCCCCTCACTGCCGCGGCAACCGGGATCGTCGCCGTCGACCGCGACGGCAACGGCGTGACCTGCGCGCTCACCCTCAACAGCCTGTTCGGCAGCGGCCGGATCGCTACCGGCACCGGCGTCGTGTTGGCGGCTGTCCCGGGCGGCGAGGGCCGCGGCGGCACCGCGCTGGGGCCGATGCTGGTCATTAACGAGGCCGTGAGCAGCTTCCGCTTTGCCGCCGCCGCGTCCGGCGGTGTTGCTGCACCGGGCGCGCTCGCAGCCACCGCCGCACGCGTGATCCTTGCCGACACGCCGGCATCGGCAGCCGTCAACATGCCGCGCGTCTTTGCCGGCAGCGAGCCCGACCGCGTGCTGATCGAACGCACCCTGCCGCCCGACCGCGCCGAAGCCCTGCGCCGACGCGGTCATTCTCTGACCGAAACGCCGCCGCTGGGCCACGTCAACGCGATCGCATGCCCGAAAGGCCTGCCCCGCTATCCGGAATCGTGTGCTGCGGCAACCGATCAGCGCGGCTTCGGCTTCGCGGTCCTGGGCGAATAACGCGCGTGAAGAAGACGCTCCCCATGGACGCATCCCTGCAACGGAAAGTCGCGCGCCGAGCGGCCATTGCACCCTTCATCGTCATGGACGTGATGCGCGCCGCGCACGAAGAGGCAAGCCGCGGCACCGAGGTCCTGCACCTCGAAGTCGGCCAGCCATCGACGCCAGCACCGCGCGCCGTCCTTAGGGAAGCGCAGGCCGCGCTCGCGACCGATCGGCTCGGCTACACGGAAGCACTCGGCTTGGAGCCGCTCCGGCGCCGGATCGCCGATCACTACGCTGAAACGTACGGTGTTGCCGTCGACTGGCGGCAAGTGGTGGTAACCACCGGCAGTTCCGGTGCCTTTGTGCTTGCCTTCCTCGCTGCCTTCGATGCCGGCGATCGGGTCGCTGTCGCCGTCCCCGGCTATCCGGCCTACCGCAACATCCTGCAGGCGCTGGGCGTCGAGGTCGTGCTGCTGCCGGTCGGGCAGGAAACCCATTTCCAGCCGGCACCCGACCTGCTGGACGCCGTCAGTGGCCGTCTCGACGGGCTGATCATCGCCAGCCCGGCAAACCCCACAGGCGCCATGCTCACGCGCGATGCGCTCGCGGCGCTGGTCACCTATTGCCGGGAGCGCGCCATCCGGCTGGTCTCGGACGAGATCTATCACGGTATCACCTATTCGGCCGCTGCCGAGACGGCGCTCGCGTTCGACGATCAAACCATCGTCGTCAACAGCTTCTCGAAATACTATTCAATGACCGGCTGGCGGCTGGGGTGGCTGGTACTCCCCGAAGATCTGCTGCGACCGGTCGAGTGCCTGCAGCAGAACCTTTTCATCTCCCCGCCGACGCTTTCGCAGCGGGCGGCGTGCGCCGCCTTCGCCTGCCGTGACGACCTGGACGCCAATGTCCGCCGTTACGCCCGCAACCGGGCTGTCCTTCTCGATGCGCTGCCGGCCGCAGGCTTCGGCAGCCTCGCCCCCGCCGATGGCGCGTTCTACCTCTATGCCGACGTCAGCCAGCGGACGAAGGACAGCGCTGCGCTGTGCCGGCGCATGCTGCGGGAAATCGGCGTCGCGGTGACGCCGGGGACCGATTTCGATCCCCGCCGCGGGCACACATGCGTACGCTTTTCCTTCGCCGGGTCGGCAGAGGAAATCAGCGCCGCAGCGGAGCGCCTCCTGCGCTGGCAGGTCTAATCGAGCAGGCGCTGCCACCAGCCGCGGCGCGGTGCCCGCTCCGGCTGGCCCGCGTCGACGCCGGCGCCGACCCGAATGACCGGCGTATTCGCTGGTTCCACAGCGGGCGGTAGAACGTCGGGAACCATTTCGTCGTGGCGAACCATTGCGTCCTCGGGTGCCGCAGCGGTACCGTTGCCGCCATCGCTCGCCCGCTCTTCCGCCAGCGAAGAGAGGGACACTGCAGCCGCAGCGCCGTCTTCCTCCAGGTCCGCTTGCGCTTGCTCCGCTTCGCGCTCCCCGTCCCCTGCCTCAGCCACCTCCCAGGCTTGCTCGGCGGCCTCCGCAGGTTGGAACGTTGCCTCAAGCAGGAATTCCTCACCCTGGTCCGCTTCCAGCGGAGGTTCCTCACCCCGGTCCGCTTCCAGCGGAGGTTCCTCACCCTGGTCCGCTTCCAGCGGCAGGT
>JARSSM010000009.1:47335-125302 GCA_029624735.1 Defluviicoccus sp.
CTTCACCCTGGTCCGCTTCCAGCGGCAGGTCTTCACCCTGGTCCGCTTCCAGCGGCAGGTCTTCACCCTGGTCCGCTTCCAGCGGACCGGCCGCCTCGTCCGGACGGCGCGCCCGCCTGCGGCCGCCACGCTTGCCGCGACGGCGACGCTTGCGCGCCGGCTCATCGCCGGTTTCGGCATCTGTGTCGGCAGCGCCAGCCTCGACCGCAGCCGCCTCCCCGCCATCGGCGGCTGCCATGTCTTCGTCGTCATCACCCTCAACGGCGGCCACCTCCCCGCCCGTTTCGGTGATGATCATCTCCCGCTCCTCACCCGGACGCCGCTTGCGCCGCGGTCGACGGCGCCGCGAACGCTTGGCGTCGTCCCGATCGCCCGCCTCGGCACGCGCTTCGCCACGCTCTTCCGATTCGGCAGCGGTTTCAGGGGCCTCTTCGGCCTCCTCCTCGGCTGCCGGAAGGGCCGCCTTGAGCCGCTCGATGCGGTGATCCGGCACGACCAGGGTGTCGTCCGTCTGCAGCCGGACGTTCAAGCGATAACGCTCTTCGATCTGCGTCAGCGAGCGGCGCTTGTGGTTGAGCAGATAGATGGCAACGGCGGTCGGTACGCTCACGGCAAGCTCGCTCGCCCGCTGCAGGATGCCTTCCTCCTCAATCTTGCGCAGAACCGCGAGCGTGGCCGACTCGGTCGTCCGCCGCACGCCGACGCCACAGCAGGTCGGACAGACCTCGAAGCTCGTCTCAAGCACACTCGGCCGCAAACGCTGGCGCGAGAGCTCCAACAAGCCGAAGGAGCTGATGCGGCCGAGCTGAATGCGGGCCTTATCGTTCTTCATCGCTTCCTTCAGGCGCCGCTCGACCTGCGCCTGGTTGCGCGTGACCTCCATGTCAATGAAATCGATGACGATCAGGCCGGCGAGGTCACGCAAACGCAAGTTGCGGGCGATCTCCTCCGCGGCTTCGAGGTTGGTGCGCAGCGCCGTCTCCTCGATGTGCCGCTCGCGCGTTGCCCGGCCGGAGTTGACATCGATCGCGACCAGCGCCTCGGTCGGATTGATCACGATGTAGCCGCCGGACTTCAAGTGCACCGTCATCTGGTGCATCGCTTCGAGCTGCCCCTCGACACCATACTTGTGCAACAGGGGCACCATCGGGTCGTCGTAGAGCTTCACCTTCTTGGCGTGGCTCGGCGTGAACAGCTTCATGAATTCCTTGGCGATGCGGTACTGCGGCTCGCCCTGGATGATGATTTCCTCGATGTCCCGGCCGTAAAGGTCGCGGATCGAGCGCTTGATCAGGCTGCCTTCCTCGTAGACAAGGGCCGGAGCCATCGAGCCCAGCGTCGTTTCGCGGATATTGGACCACAGCCGCAACAGATACTCGTAGTCGCGGCGAATCTCGGCCTTGCTGCGGCCGGCGCCGGCGGTGCGCACGATCACCGTCATCCCTTGCGGAACCTCGAGCTCGGCGACGATCTTTTTCAAACGCCGCCGGTCAACGATGTTGGTGATCTTGCGCGAGATGCCGCCACCGCGGGCGGTGTTGGGCATCAGCACGCAGCAACGGCCGGCGAGCGACAGATAGGTCGTGAGTGCCGCGCCCTTGTTGCCGCGCTCTTCCTTGACGACCTGCACCAGCATGATCTGGCGCCGCTTGACGACTTCCTGGATCTTGTAGTGGCGGGTCGACAGGCGCGGCCTTTGCCGCTCGATGTCCTCGTCCTCATCCATGCCGGCGAGATCGGCGGGGGCTTCGCCCTCCTCGCCTTCGGCCTCCTTGGGTGCGGCCTCAGCCGCCTCGGCCGCCTCGGCCGCAGCAAGATCAGCGGCCCGTTGCGCAGCCTCGTGCTCCGCAAGCAGGGCTTCCCGGTCGGCGACAGGGATCTGGTAGTAGTCAGGATGGATTTCGTTGAAGGCGAGAAAGCCGTGCCGATTACCGCCGTAATCGACGAAAGCGGCCTGCAGCGACGGCTCGACGCGCGTCACCTTGGCGAGATAGATATTCCCTTTCAGCTGGCGACGAGATGAGACTTCAATATCCAGATCGTCAAGTCTGGATCCGTCGATGACGA
This sequence comes from Defluviicoccus sp., assembly GCA_029624735.1. Classification (GTDB taxonomy): domain Bacteria; phylum Pseudomonadota; class Alphaproteobacteria; order Rhodospirillales; family Defluviicoccaceae; genus Defluviicoccus. The sequence goes on from JARSSM010000009.1 coordinate 49,403, forward strand.
CAACCCGGGTCTCCTCCGGGTGTGAGGCATCGATAAGCATGCGTTTCGTTGTCATAAAAAAAACTCCATCGCGCCGCCCGCGGCTGAGGACGGTGCGTCCGGAGCCGCCGATGGCACGTCTTACCTGCACTGCGGGCGCCGCGTTCGCACTCGGCGCTTCGGCCCTCAATCGGCTCGAAGCAACCCAACGAACGCGCTGCTCTCAACAGCATCCAAATCTCCGCAAAAACGCCGGGTATCCGGTGACGGATCCCTGACCCCACTCTTTCAAGGGTCTCCCCACGGCTGCCACGATACCAACAAACGATCGGCGAATACGCGCCGTGACGCCAAGCGCGGCAAACCCTCGCCTGTTACAATAGGCGCACGAAAGCCACAGGACAATTCCCTTGTTTGCATTCTTTGTTGAAGTGATTCGCTTAACCATTGAACGCTAATAACAGATCTGGAAAAATCTCGGTCCGCGTGCAGGACCCGTTCGCGCTATGCGGGTCGGCGGCTGAGCGCTCGTTCGAAGGCCGCAGGCGCGGGAACACTGGTTATCTGCTGGAGCACCCTGGTTTGGCGTTAGCCCAATGATGTTGCGTGTTCATTCTGGCTGGCACAGGGCCCACTGGGCGGCGATCGGGCGTGGCCTCCGGCGGAGCGCCATTGTTGCGGTCATGCTCGCGCTAACGCTCGTTACCGACGCGGCCGGGCCGGGGCTGAGTCGCGCTGCGCTCGCTGCGGCACCAGCCGCATCCATCATCAACGCGCGCGTCGGCCTGCATGAGAGCGTGACTAGGCTGGTGCTGACGCTGACCGAACCGGTCACGTATGGCGTTTTTGTGCTCACCAACCCGCACCGGGTGGTGATCGATCTTCCGGACGTGAACTGGACCATCGGCGAGGCAGCAATGCCCGGCCGGCGCGGTCTTCTTGAACGGGTCCGGTTTGGACCGCGGACGCCCGGTCACTCACGCGTCGTAGCCGAGCTTTCTGCACCAGCGGATCTGCGCGAGGTGTTCATGCTGCCGCCGCGCGATGGCCAACCGTACCGGCTGGTCATCGATATGAGCGCCGCGCCCATGAACCGGAGCGAGCCTGCCAGCACACTTGCCAGCAATGGCCCTGTGGGCTTCACGCCATCGCTGGCTCAAGATGCCGCGTGGGCGGCACCGGCGCTGCCGCGGCCCCTCGAGCGGCCCTCGCCGCGGGTGGTGGTGCTCGATGCAGGCCACGGCGGCAAGGACCCCGGCGCCATCAGCCCGTCCGGCGTGCGCGAGAAGGACATCACGCTGCGCACGGCGCGCGAGGTTGCGGATCTGCTGCGCGCGGCTACCCCTCACCCCTACAAGGTCGTCCTGACCCGAAACGGCGATTCGTTCATCCACCTCCGCCACCGGGTTGCCATCGCGCGCCGGGCAAAGGCGGATCTGTTTGTCTCGATCCACGCCGATGCGCAGGCGAACCCGATCGTTCGCGGCGCCTCCATCTATACGCTTTCGGAGCGCGCGTCGGACCGCGAAGCGGCGGCGCTTGCCGAGCGCGAGAACAAGGCCGATCTGATTGCTGGCATCAACCTCAGCGCCGAGACGCCGGACGTCGCCGGCATCCTGATCAACCTTGCCCAGCGGGAGACGATGAACCGCTCGGTGCGTTTGGCATCGGTGCTCTCAGCCGAACTGCAGCAGGAAACCCTGATGCTGCCGCGAAGCCATCGGTTTGCCGGCTTTGCCGTTCTCAAGGCCGCCGATGTTCCTTCGGTGCTGATCGAGATGGGGTTTCTCTCCAATCACACGGATGAGCAGTTGCTGTCCCGCGCAGACCACCGGAAGCGGCTGGCGCATGCGATCGTGCGCGCGATCCACGCCTACTTCCAGGATGTCGAGCTCGCAAGTCTGCCTTAATTCGGCCAGCCCGGCAGCGTGAAATCCTGACATCTGTGCCGGCCGCTCATCTTCCACCGAGCGCCGCGTAACATTACCTAGAACAAACGCGGTGGCCCGGACAGCGGCCTTGAGCGGAGGGATGCGGACCATGAGGGGGCACTGACAGATGCGCGTTATTGGTACGGTGCTGGCTGCGATCGCGGCGGTGATCGGCGTTGCCGTTATCGCCGCCGTCATCACGGTGCAGTTCTACACCCGCGATCTGCCCGATCACGAAAAGCTCGCAACCTACGAGCCGCCGCTGGCAACCCGTGTCTATGCCGGCGACGGCCGCCTGTTAGCGGAATACGCCACTGAAAAGCGAGCCTTCGTCCCGATCGACTTGATGCCGGAGCCGCTGATCCGCGCCTTCGTGTCGGCTGAGGACAAGAATTTCTTCACCCATCCCGGCATCGATGTGCTCGGGATCGCCCGCGCGGCGTTGACCAATCTGACCAATCTCGGCACCGATCGGAGACCGGTCGGCGCGTCGACCATCACCCAGCAGGTGGCGAAAAATTTCCTGCTCACCAACGAGGTATCGCTGCAACGGAAGATTCGCGAAGCGATCCTCGCGTTCAGAATCAGCAACGCGTTCAGCAAGGAACGCATCCTCGAGCTGTACCTGAACCAGATCTACCTCGGCCGCGGTGCCTATGGCGTCGCCGCGGCGGCGGTCGTGTACTTCGACAAGAGCCTCAACGAACTGACCTTGAGTGAGTGCGCGTTCCTCGCCGCCTTGCCGAAGGCACCCAACAATTACGACCCGGAACGTCACGCGGAAGCCGCCCAGGCGCGCCGCGACTGGGTGCTGCGGCGGATGCTCGAGGACGGCGTAATCACCAGCGCCGAAGCTGAACACGCTGCCGCAGGGCCGATCGAAGTCCGCGGTCGGCGCGAGACGGAGACGGTGCGCGCGGATTTCTTTGCCGAAGAGGTTCGCCGCGAGATCGTGCAGCGCTATCGCGATCAGGGTCTCTACGAGGGCGGTCTGGTTGTCCACTCCACGATCGATCCGCGCCTTCAGGTCCTTGCCGATCGCGCCTTGCGGGCCGGCCTCGAAACCTACGACCGCCGTCATGGCTGGCGCGGTCCGGTCGCGCGGCTTGGCGGCGACACAAAGATCCCCTGGCAGCAGCGGCTCGCCGCCCTGGCACCACCACCGGGCCTCGGCGAGCATGAACTCGCCGTCGTGCTGAAGGCCGATGTCAAAGCCGCCCAGATCGGCCTCAAGAGCGGCGAAACCGGCACCTTGCCGTTCGAACAGATGAGCTGGGCACGGCCAACCGCCGGTGAGCGGCGCGCCGGCGAAGCGCCGCGAGGCGCGGGCCAGGTTCTCAAGATCAATGACGTTATCGTTGTTGAACGCGTCGGCACGGGCTTCGCGCTGAGGCAGATCCCGCTTGTTGATGGCGCCCTGCTCGCCCTCGACCCGCACACCGGCCGCGTGCTCGCCATGGCCGGCGGCTATGACTATGCCCGCAGCGAGTTCAACCGCGCCACGCAGGCTCTGCGCCAGCCGGGCTCCGCCTTCAAACCAATCGTCTACCTGGCCGCGCTCGAAGCCGGCTTCACCCCGGCATCGATCATTCTCGATGCGCCGGTTACGTTCAGCCAGGGTCCCGGGCTGCCGGCATGGAGCCCATCCAACTACGCCGAGCGCTTTTACGGACCGACCACCCTGCGCGTGGGTCTCGAGCAGTCACGCAATGTCATGACCGTGCGTTTGGCGAACAGCATTGGCATGCAGCGGGTCGCCGATGCCGCACGACGGCTGGGCGTGTTCGATGACATGCCGCAGCACCTTGCCAACGCGCTTGGAGCCGGCGAGACAACCCTGCTGCGCCTGACCGCCGCTTACGGCTCGCTCGTCAACGGCGGCCGCGGCCTTCAACCATCGCTGATCGACCGAATTCAGGATCGCTACGGCCGCACGGTGTTTCGCCACGATCCGCGACCCTGTCCCGAATGCCGGGCGTTCGAGTGGGCGAACCAGGCGGTGCCGACGATCGAGGACCAGCGGCCGGCAGTGACCGACCCGTACAGTGCCTACCAGATCGTTTCGATGCTGGAAGGGGTCGTGCAGCGCGGCACCGGCAAAGCCGTCAAGGCAATCGACAAGCCGATCGCGGGCAAGACCGGAACCAGCAACGACAGCAAGGACACCTGGTTCATCGGCTTCGCGCCCGACCTCGTCGTCGGTGTCTTCGTCGGCTTGGATGAACCAAAGAGCCTCGGCGCGCGCGAGACCGGAGGTGCCGTTGCAGCGCCGATCTTTCGCGACTTCATGGCCGAGGCGCTGGCGGATGCACCCGCGACGCCGTTCCGGATCCCGCCCGGCATCCTGCTCGTGCGCGTTAACGCGCAGACCGGCCATCCCGCCGACGGCAGCGGCGAGCATATCATTTTGGAAGCCTTTAAGCCGGGCACGGAACCCGGTGCCACAGCGGATGCGCGCGAGGCCGATCCGGGCAGCGGTGCCGAGCTGCCGCGCGGCGGCACCGGCGGGCTTTATTGATCCGCAGCCGCTGGCTCACCGACGCGCATCACGCGACGAGGCGGTCGCGCTCGCGCAATTCCGGAAACCACTTGGCGCACAGGGCCGCGACCACAAGCGTTCCGATGCCGCCCACAACCACGGCCGGAGCGGTCCCGACCAGATGCGCGACGAGCCCGGATTCGAACTCCCCCAGTTCGTTGGAGGCGCCGATGAACACGCTGTTGACGGAGGCGACGCGGCCGCGCATGTCGTCGCTGGTTTCGATCTGGATCAGCGTGTGGCGGATGACGACGCTGACCATGTCAGCAGCGCCGAGCGCAAACAGACAAATTAGCGCGGCTGTAAAGTTGGTGGAGAATCCAAGTCCGATCGTGGCAAACCCAAAGACGCCGACCGCCAGAAACATGCGCGCACCGGTCCGCCGTCGCAACGGCCGGACGGCGAGCAGCGCCGCCATGGACACCGCACCGATCGCCGGCATGCTGCGCAGCACGCCAAGCCCCGATGCGCCGACGGCAAGAATGTCGCGCGCGTAAATAGGCAGCAGCGCTGTAGCACCGCCCAGCAGCACCGCGAACAGATCGAGCGTGATCGCCCCTAGGATGATCCGCTTGCCGCGGATGAACTGGATGCCGCCGACAAGATCCGCCCAGCCGGTCCGCGCTGCCGCCCGCACCGGCGCCCGATGCCGGATCGCTGCCAGCAGGCCCAAGGTGACGACAAAAAGAACGGTCGCGACAGCAAATGCGAGCGTTCCATCGACGCCGTAAAGGAGACCCCCTAGAGCCGGCCCGAGAATGATGGCCGTCTGCCAGGCGGATGAGTTCCACGTCACGGCGAGGGAAAGCTCTTCCCGCGGCACCAGGTTCGGCAGCAACGCCTGGCCGGCCGGATTGGCAAAAGCGCGCGCGGTGCCGAAGATGACAATGAGGCCGTAGATGGGCCACACGGACCGCGGCCCCGTCCACGCCAGCAGCAGGAATCCGAAGGCTGCCGCCGTCGTGACCGCGTAGCAGACGATCAGGATGGCCCGCCGGTCGCGCCGATCCGCTACCAAGCCGCTGACAAGAACGAGTCCCGCCGCCGGCAGGAACGCGAACAGGCCAGCCAGACCCAAGGCAAGGGCGCTGCCGGTGAGGTCGTACACCAGCCAGCTGCCGGCGACGGTTTGCATCTGGATTGCGGTCGCAGACAGGAAGCGTGCCCCGCAATAGAACGCAAAGTCGCGGTGCTTGAAAACCTTCCACCCCGAGGAACTGGCCTCGCTAGACATACCTTACCAGCCGTAGGGGCCGCGCCAGGCGAGCACTGATCGCGCCTCCCATCGCGGCTGGGCAGGCCAGATCTGCAGAGGAACGAAAAGGGCGGCGCCTCCAGGGCGCCGCCCTCCCTCGGCCACGTTTCCGCGGACGATCTAGAAGAACCCGACGTTGTCCTCAACCAGGTTGGTGACGCCGAGCAGGGTGATCGTGTCGGCCCCAAAGTCGATGATGGTGTTACCACCCACAACCGAGATGTCCAGGTCGTCGAAGTTATCCACTCCGAGCGCCAAGCTGAGGTAGATCCCCTCGTTGTGGAAATCAGTGATGGTGTCGTTACCAAAGCCGGCGTCGAACACGAAGGTATCGACGTTGCCGCCACCGGTAAGCTGATCGTTTCCAGCTCCGCCGTTCAGGGTGTCCTGCTGGAAGCCGCCGTTGAGGGTGTCGTTACCATCACCGCCGTTCAAGGTGTCGAGACCGTTGCCGCCGCTGATGCTGTCGTTGCCGGCGAGGCCGTTGATGCTGTCGTTGCCGGCATCACCACTCAAGTCGTTCGCGAGAGCGTTGCCATTGATGATGTTGTTAAGCTCGTTGCCGGCGCCGTTAGCCGCCGGAGCCGCGAGGGTCAGGGCTTCGACGTTTGATCCCAACGTGTGGTCGACGGTGCTGAAGACCGTATCGAAGCCTTCGCCGTCGTTCTCGGCCACGACATCGCCGGCGTTATCGACGCGGTAGGTGTCGTTGCCGCCGAGGCCTGCCATGCTGTCGGCTCCGGCACCGCCGTCGATTGCATCGTTGCCGGCTCCACCGGTGAGCGTGTCGTCACCATCGGTGCCGACCAGATTGAGGCCAGCCGGACCGCCGATAATCTGCACAACCTCGATACCCGCGGGGGCCACGAAGCCAGTCAGCCGCGTTTGCACGGTGTCAAAGCCGCCGCTGTCGGTGATGGTGTCGTTCAGATCGTCGACAAGGTAGATATCGTTGCCGCCGCCGCCGATCATCGAATCGGCACCGGCACCGCCGTCAATAAGATTGTTCCCCTCGCCGCCATCGATCGTGTCGATCCCAGCGCCACCCAGAACGGTGTCGTCGCCGGCGCCAGCCGCGATCGAGTCAATGCCGGCTCCACCATCGGCGGAGTCGTTGCCATCACCTAGGTCGATCGAGTCATTGCCTGCGCCGCCCACTGCAGAGTCGTCGCCTGCACCGCCAAAAAGCGTGTCGTTGCCGGCACCGCCAGCGACCGTGTCGTTGCCAGCCCCGCCGTCGACGCTATCGTCGGCGCCGCCGCCATCCATCGAATCATTGCCGGCGCCGCCGTCGAGGGTGTCGAGACCGTCAACACCGAGCACGGTATCGTTGCCGTCTTCGCCGGACACGCTGTCGTTGGCGCCACCACCGATGACCAGATCGTCGCCGGCACCGCCGGCAACCGTGTCATCACCGCCGAAGCCATCAATCGTGCTGTTGCCGGAGTTGCCGGTCAGGACATCGTTACCGAGCGTGCCCTTGAGGCTGTAGTTGCCGGTTCCGAGTTGGAGGAATTCCTCGGTGTTGTCCGGCAGATTGATCGGGCCGAAGCCGGCGCCAACCGTATCGTCGCCTTCGTTCCGGTTCTCAAGGACCCGGTCACCGGCGGAGTTCACGAAATAGGTGTCGTCACCCAATCCACCGGCGAAAACGTCGTCGCCGCCACCGCCAGCAAAACTGTCGTTGCCGTCAAAGCCGCGGAAAAAGTCATTTCCAGCGCCGCCCGTGAATTCGTCATCGCCGCTGAACGCTTCGGAAAAGAAGCCTTGCGCGTTATTAGCGGCCCTGAACGCGAGGAAGTCCGCGAACGAGACGTCCAGGTCGGTGACATCGAAAGCCTGCGTCGTACCTGTCCGGGTCCAAGACGTGATGGTACCCGAAGTCGGCTCGAAACCGACCGGCGCTGCGACATCAAAGGTGCCGGTGAACGTGTGCGTGTAACCGTTACCAACGTACCGTACGGTCGTCGGATCCGCACTCACGATGGTGTTGTTGAATTCCGACAAACGGAAGCTCGCGACGTTAAAGCTTCCCGTATTTACAGTGAATGTTGCCATCTTTTCCTCCGCTGGCCAGCGAAAGCCTGTTTAATTCAATAGCTGCCCGTCCGCGCCCGCCCGCCGGCCGCAGCCGACCCCGGCGCCAAGTCCCCTCACCACTTAAACCTCAAGCATCTACAGCGGCCTCCCCTTGAGCGCCACGCTCGCAAATCCGAAAAAGAGATCATGGTCGCACCGCTGATACACCAACGCGATCGCACCGGCTTGCGCCCCAGACCGCCGGCAGCATGGCCCCCGATCCCTTCGTTCCACGCACAACCGCACGCCACTATAGGACACCGCAGAACGCAGAAATTCAAGAGAATGCTGCATTAATGCCCGCACGATTTGGTTGAGAAGGGCTCTGCACGCCTCAGTGCCCGCCACTGGCCGTGAACAAGAAGGGTAGAAACCTCCACTGCGCGAACACAACCTACTCGATTCGGTAGATATTGAGGACTTGGCCCGCAGGTTGGCGGCGCGCGTTTCGCATCTGTCGCCGGCAAAGACTCCGCTCGTCAGCCGGGAAAACCGGACGGCATGCCCTTCGAACGCGCAGGGATCCGCGAATCGGCGCCGCTTGGACATCCTCCCGTTTGCGCTGCGGCCCGCAGTTGGAAGGGCGGCCAATCCATCCCTCATGTTGGATTCGATTACTATGTATGCGTGTATCGAAGAATTTTATTGCAATCTAGCGCTGGGTTGTGTACACTTTTTTGGTGTTCCGCCGTATACTTTCTCTACTACAGGAGACAGGCATGGCGACCAGGATCGCGCTGAGCACCCGCCGTTACGAGCACGTGCACGGACACAAACCGCGGGGCTATGGACTGTGGTATTTCGCGTTGCCCGGCGGTGTCACCCTCTGCCACGCTGGCATGTACCACGTCGCCGTGCGCTCGATCAGCAGGCAGGTGCAACGGACGGCTTCCGCCCCTGAGCTTCACATCCAAGTCTACGCTTAGGGGGCAGGTCCGCGCTCTGGCCAGCTCTGGGCTGAAGCAGTCGCCGCTATGGGCGGAGGATTATAGGGCGACGATTGCACCGTTAATTCTTTGCAAAGCCAACTCGGGTAGGCTCTCGATTGCCTTTCATACCGAGGAAAGCGCCCATGAGCGCGCCGAACCGCACCGAGCGCGATTTGTACCAGGACCTGACAGCGACGGTCATGAGCATGAAAGATGCGCCGTTCGCGGCCGTTCAGGCGGCTATCGAGCAGCGCTTTCGCCGCTACCTGCTCGCCGAACGGCAACCGGGTGCCCGCGCGCTGCAGATTACGTGGACCTGCTCGCTGCCGGAAGGCCCGGAATCGTTTGCTGTCTATCGGACCGAGTACCACACCGTTGCGGATGATCATCCGGCCGCCCGGATCGCGAGACCGGCGCCGGCCTGTGCCGCCGCCAACGTCATTCCCTTCCCCGGACGCTGAACCGCACCACCGCACCGGGAGCATTGCGCTCAATCTATTGGTGCCGCTGATCCGAGGCCTGCACCCGATTTCTTGCGCGGCCAAATGCGATGAGCTTGGCGTGTCTCCCGACGCGACTTGCCATCCTCAGCAGGCTCTTCTATAAACCCCGATCTTTGAGGCGCCGAGAGGCGAGTGGTTCGGCTCGTGTTCAAGGGCATGCCCAGCCGCTCCCCGGATGCCGTCCAGCCTTGCATGCGGTTGGATCGAAGCAACACACCGAAAGGTCGATGAAATGCCCAAGCTGAAGACGAAGTCGGCAGCCAAGAAGCGCTTCCGGCTGACCGCCACCGGCAAGGTGCGCGGCAATGTCGCCTACAAGCGGCACAATCTGCGCAAGCGGACGAAGAAGATGAAGCGCAAGGCGCGCGGCACGATGATCCTCTCCAACGACTCCGCAGGGCTCGTCAAGAGCTGCCTGCCGTACGCCTAAGGGAGCCCGCCGATGGCCCGCGTCAAGAGGGGCGTGACCACCCACGCTCGCCACAAGAAGGTCCTGCAACGCGCCGAGGGCTACCGCGGCCGTGCCAAGTCCGCCTACCGGGTGGCGCACGAGCGCGTCGAGAAGGGACTTCAATACGCCTACCGCGACCGCCGCAACCGCAAGCGGACGTTCCGCGCGTTGTGGATCCAGCGCATCAACGCCGCCGCGCGCGAGCACGGCCTGACCTATTCCCAGTTCATGGGCGGGCTGATCAAGGCCGGCATCGAGATCGACCGCAAGATGCTGGCTGACTTGGCAGTGCGCGAACCGGACGCGTTCGCAGCCCTGGTGCGCACTGTAACCGGCGCGACGGCCACGGCCTGACACGCGGCCCTTCCGCCGGTTCCGACCGGACAGCCAAAGCGGATCCCTGCAAGCACGAACGATCCCATGGAAACGCTTGACACCGTGCGTGCGGAAGCCCTCGACGCCGTCGGAGCGGCAGCCGACCTCGACGCGCTTGAACAGGTCCGGGTGCGTGAACTCGGCAAGAAGGGCCGGCTCACCCTCCTCCTGAAGAGTCTGGGCGGCCTCGATGCGGAAGCGCGCAAGGCCGCAGGCCAAGCGCTCAACGTCGCCAAGGAGGCGCTGGCTGCCGCAATCGAGGCCCGTAAGGGCGAACTCGCGCGCGCGGCGCTGGAAAGCCGCCTTGCCGGGGAGAAGCTCGACATCACGCTGCCGGTGCGGCCGGAGACGCGCGGGTCGATCCATCCGATCAGCCAGACGATCGATGAGGTGATCGCCATCTTCGGCGAGATGGGCTTCACGGTCGCCGAAGGTCCCGACATCGAGGACGATTGGCACAACTTCACCGCGCTCAACATCCCGCCCGAGCACCCAGCGCGTCAGGAGATGGACACCTTTTACCTGCCGGGCACCCGCGACGGCCATCGCCTCGTGCTGCGCACCCACACCTCGCCGGTGCAGATCCGCACCATGTGCCGGCAACCGCCGCCGCTGCGCATCATCGCACCCGGCCGCACCTACCGCTGCGACTCCGACGCGACCCACTCGCCGATGTTCCATCAGGTCGAAGGCCTGGTCATCGACGAGACGACACATATGGGCCACCTCAAGGGGTGCCTGATCGAGTTCCTGCGCGCCTACTTCGCAATTGACGATCTGCCTGTTCGCTTCCGCCCGAGCCACTTCCCCTTCACCGAGCCGTCAGCCGAGGTCGACATCGGCTGCAGCCGCACCAAGGGCAGCCTCAAAATCGGCCATGGCGAGGATTGGCTGGAAATCCTCGGCTGCGGCATGGTCAATCCGAAGGTGCTGAAGGCGTGCGGTATCGATGCCGAGCGCTATCAGGGGTTCGCCTTCGGCGTCGGGCTCGAGCGCATCACCATGCTGAAGCACGGCATCCCGGACTTGCGTACCTTTTTCGAGTCCGATTTGCGGTGGTTGCGGCACTACGGCTTTTCCGCCCTTGATGTTCCCTCGCTTGCGTTCGGACTGGCGCCGTGAAGTTCACCCTCTCCTGGCTTAGCGACCACCTGGAGACGCAAGCCTCCGCCTCTGAGATTGCCGAGCGGCTGACGATGATCGGGCACGAGGTCGAGGCCGTGCACGACCGCGGCCGCGAGCTTGGCGATTTCTTCGTCGCCGCGGTGCTGACGGCGGAGCCGCACCCGAACGCGGACAAACTCAAGGTGTGCACCGTCGACACCGGCGCCAAGCGGCTGCAGGTGGTATGCGGGGCGCCAAACGCGCGTGCCGGCATGAAAGGGATCTTTGCGCCGGTCGGCACGACGGTGCCGGGAACAGGCCTTGCCTTGAAACGCGCCGCCATCCGCGGCATCGAGAGCGCGGGCATGCTGCTCTCGGCACGGGAACTGAACCTCTCCGACGACCACACCGGCATCATCGAGGTCGCCGCCGAGTTCGCGACCGGTACGCCGGCCGCGGTCGCGCTGGGGCTTGCCGATCCGCTGTTCGATATCGCGATCACGCCGAACCGGGGCGACTGCCTGGGCGTGCGCGGCATCGCCCGCGATCTCGCCGCCGCCGGCCTTGGTCGCTTGAAGCCGCTCAAGCTTGAACCGGTCGCGGGCAGCTTCGCGAGCCCGATCGCCGTCAAGTTGGCGTTCGATGCCGAGACTGCCAACGCCTGCTCCTTTTTCGTCGGCCGCACGATCCGCGGTGTCCGCAACGGCCCAAGTCCGCGCTGGATGCAGGAACGGCTGAGCGCGATCGGTTTGCGGCCGATCTCTGCGCTGGTCGATATCACCAACTACCTCACCTACGATCTCAACCGCCCCCTGCACGTCTTCGATGCCGCGCAGGTGCGTGGTGACCTGCGTGTTCGCTTGAGCCGCGACGGCGAAATGCTGACGGCACTCAACGGCCAGACCTACACGCTCGACGCACAGATGACGGTGATCACCGACGACAGCGAGGTCGAAAGCCTGGGCGGCGTAATGGGCGGCGCGCGCACGGGCTGCACCGGCGAAACCACCACCGTCTTTCTCGAGTCGGCGCTGTTCGATCCGATCCGCACGGCGCGCACGGGACGTACGCTCGGCATCTTGTCCGATGCCCGCTTCCGCTTCGAGCGCGGCATCGATCCCTCGTTCTTGATCGACGGCTTGGAGATCGCGACCCGCATCGTGCTGGAGCTTTGCGGCGGCGAGCCATCGGAAATGGTCATCGCCGGCACCGCACCACCGTCCAAGCCGGTCATCCGCTTCCGTCCTGCCCGTGTCGAGGCGTTGACCGGCATCACCATCGCGCCAGCCGAAAGCGCTGTCATACTCGAAGCGCTCGGGTTCGCGCTCGACCAGGGTGCGGGCACGTGGATGGTGGTACCGCCTCCGTGGCGGGGCGATGTCGACAGCGAAGCCTGCCTGGTCGAAGAAGTGGCGCGCATTCGCGGCCTTGAGCATATCCCGGCCACGCCGCTGCCGGTGCGGGAGGTCGTTCCCGGCCCGGCGCTGTCACCGGAGCAGCAGAGGCGTGCCAACTCCAAGCGGGTGCTGGCGGCACGCGGCCTGACCGAGGCAGTCACCCTCTCGTTCCTCGCCGGGGCCGAGGCCGAACCCTTCGGCGGCGCCAGCCCGGCGCTGCGGCTGACCAATCCGATCAGCGCCGATCTTGACCAAATGCGTCCCTCGCTGGTGCCCAATCTCCTCACGGCGGTGCGGCGCAATGCAGATCGGGGCTTGCGCGATTGCGCGCTGTTCGAGGTCGGGCCGCAGTACAGCGGGATCGAGCCACACGACCAACAGATCGTTGCCGCCGGCGTGCGGAGTGGCCGCGCCAGCCACCGGCATTGGGCCGCGGCGGCACGGCCGGTCGATGTCTTCGACGTCAAGGCCGACGCGCTGGGAGTCCTTGAAAGCCTCGGCACTGCCGTTGAGCGCCTGAAGCTCACCGCAGATGCGCCGCCATGGTACCATCCGGGACGCTCGGGAACCTTGGGCTTCGGGCCGAAAAACGTCCTTGCCGTCTTCGGCGAGCTGCACCCGGCAGTCCTGGAGCAGTTGGGCGTGCGCGGTCCCGCCGCGGCTTTCGAGGTGTTTCTCGCCGCCCTGCCGGCCCGCCGGTCCCGCCGCACAGACAGCCAAGCGCTGCCGCTCTCTTCGTTGCAGCCGCTGGAGCGCGATTTCGCCTTCATCGTCGATGCCGGGGTTACGGCCGAGGCAGTGCTCGCCGCCGTCCGCCGGGCCGAGGCGAAGCTGATCAGCGACATCCGCGTGTTCGACGTTTTCGCCGGCGGCGCTATCGGCGAGCGCCAGAAATCGATCGCGATCAGCGTCGTCCTGCAGCCGGTCGAGAAGACGCTGACTGACACTGAGATCGAGGCAATCGCCGGCCGCATCGTCGCCAGTGTGACAAAGGCCACCGGCGGCGTCCTGCGCTCCTGACCGGGCTTTCTGCCGCTCGTCTTCCTTTCGGGCTTAAACTGCCGTTAAGCGAGGCAGTGCATGATGGCCTGCGCCCCTGACACGGCACCGAAGCGGATGACACCGACCACGTCTTACGAACTTTACCGCAAGCGCAGCTCCGACTGGATGATCGTTTCGGCGTTCGACGAACGCGAAGCGGCCGTTTCAGCCGCAGAGAGCCTGCTGGAGACCTATCCGCGTGCGGTCGTCAAGGTCGTCGCGGAGCGGTACGACACATTCTCCGGCGAAACCGTGGGTGTCGTGGTCTATCGGAACGACCTCAAGGACTCGCCGCGGCAGCCATCGCCCACATCGCAGGCCGTGCGGCGACGCCGCCCTCCCCAACCGACCGCCGCGACGCCAAAGCCAGAGAACAAACGGGTTCTCCTGGTTTCAATCCTCGTGACCGTGATCAGTGGGACCACATTCGCTGCCCTATTCGGCAGCATCCGCTATCTCAGCCGCTTCTTAGGTTAGCGCAACCGCCTTATGCCTTGCGGCTGATCAGGCCCTGTAGGGCCGCGGCGCCGGCAAACGCATCCCGATCCTTCTCCGCCTCCTTCTCGGCCATAACCGGCCGTTCTCCAGCGGTCGGCAGCGTCACCAGGAGCGAGATGCCATCTTCCTGCGGCCAGAGGACCTTGCGGCCCGCGCGCGGCAGTGGAATGCGATGGCGGATGCAGTACTGAATGAGGCTTTCCGTAACCTCGTCGCGACGCAAGGTGAGCGACGCCGGCGGTTCGCCGTTCTGCTTTTTCTTGAGGGTCATGACGACGGTGTCACGCGGACTGTCGCTGATGATCGTGCGGCCGATGTCTGTTTCCGTTACGGCCGTCCCCCGCCCGCGGCAGAAGGCGCAGAGAGCCGCCTCAACCTCGGCCAACGTGAACATGATCTTGCGCAACTCCATAGGCACGGGGGGGATCCTCTGTCTTGATCGGTCAGTGGGCCTCCTCCCAGTTGTACCCTATACCAGTTTCTAAAACCAGAGGAATATCAAGCTGGGCAACAGAAGCCATTTCACGTGTAGCAACGGCACGCATTTCGTCTACTTCCACGGCCGGCACCTCGAAGACCAACTCATCATGCACCTGCAAGATCATGCGCCCCTTGAGCCCCGCTCGCGCCAGCACCGCCGGCAACCGGATCATTGCGCGTTTGATGATGTCAGCCGCACCGCCCTGGATCGGCGCATTGATCGCGGCCCGCTCGGCGAAGTTGCGGACTGCCTGGTTCTTGTCATTAATTCCGCGCAGGTAGCAGCGCCGTCCGAACAGCGTGGTCACAAAGCCCTTTGCGCGCGCCTCGGCTTTGGTTCGCTCCATATAGTCGCGGATGCCAGGATAGCGGGAAAAATAGGCATCGATGTAGGCGCCGGCCTCGCTTCGCGAAATACCCAACTGGCGCGCGAGGCCGAAGGCCGAAATGCCGTAAATGATACCGAAGTTGATCGCCTTGGCCTTGCGGCGGATCAACGGGTCCATGCCTTCAACGGGCACGCCGAAGACCTGGCTCGCCGTCATGGCGTGAATGTCCTCGCCGCGGCTGAAGGCCTGCTTCAGCGCCCCGATATCAGCGACGTGCGCGAGCAGGCGCAGTTCAATCTGCGAGTAGTCAGCCGAAAGCAGCACCGAACCCGGCGCAGCGATGAATGCCCGGCGGATCTTCCGACCTTCCTCCGTCCGCACCGGAATGTTTTGGAGATTAGGATCTGTCGATGAAAGCCGGCCCGTACTCGCGACCGCCTGCTGATACGAAGTGTGCACGCGGCCGGTGCGCGGATTGACCTGCTGAACGAGCGCATCGGTGTACGTGCTCTTGAGCTTTGCCAGCTGGCGCCAGTCGAGCACCTTGGCTGGCAGCGGGTGACCTTCGGCCGCAAGCTGCTCCAGCACGTCGGCTCCGGTCGCATATGCCCCGGTCTTGCCCTTCTTTCCGCCCGCGAGGCCCATCGAGTCGAACAGGAGTTCACCCAGCTGCTTCGGCGAAGCGATGTTGAAGGGCTGGCCAGCGAGCTGATGGATCTCCGCTTCAAGGGCGGCGAGGCGCCCGGCAAATTCCTCGGATAGCGCGCGCAGGTGATCCGCATCGACCAGCACGCCCGCGCTCTCCATCGCCGCCAGGACCGGGACCAGTGGCCGCTCCAGCGTCTCATAGACCGTCGCCAGCCGCTCGGTCAGAAGCGCAGGCTGGAGTTCGCGGTGCAGCCTAAGCGTGATATCCGCGTCCTCTGCCGCATAGGCCAGCGCGCGATCGAGCGGGACACGGTCAAAGGTCACCTGCGCCTTGCCGGAGCCCGCAACATCGGCGAACTTGATCGTCGTATGGCCGAGGTGGAGCTGGGCAAGCTCGTCAAGGCCGTGGCCGTGGGCGCCGCCTGCCAGCACATAGGACAACAGCATCGTGTCGTCGATCGGCGTGATCTGGATGTCGTACGCTGCCAGCACCCGCATGTCGTACTTAATGTTCTGGCCGATCTTCAGCACCGCCGGATCTTCAAGGAGCGGCTTGAGCGCGGCGAGTGCCTGTTCGCGCGCGATCTGCCCGGCAATCAGCGCGCCGTCGGCGTCAACATGGGCGAGCGGCACATAGCACGCCGTCCCCGGCGCGAGTGCCAGCGACAGACCGACGAGATCCGCCCGCGCCGGATCGATCGCGGTCGTCTCAGTATCGACGGCAACGAAGCCCTGCGCACGCGCGCGCGTGATCCAGTCGTCGAGCCGGCCGAGGCTCTGCACCAGTTCGTAACCAGGCTCCTCCGCCCGCGCGGCCGGATCGGCTGTCGCAGCCTTCTCCCCGGCTTTGGGGAGATCGAGGCGGGCGATGAGCGAGCGAAAGGCTTGCGCCTGCAGAAAGGCTACGACCTGGTCCCAGTCCAGCGCGCGCACCGCCAGGGAAGAAAGCGGTTCCGGCACCGGTACGTCATCGCGCAGGCGAACGAGCTCGCGCGAGAGCCGTGCGTCGTCCGCGTGGTCGATCAGTGTCTGCCGGCGCTTCGGCTGCTTGATCTCGGCCGCCCGCGCCAACACCTGATCGAGATCGCCAAATTCGCCGATGAGCTGCGCCGCCGTCTTGACGCCTATGCCCGGAACGCCCGGAACGTTGTCGGCGGTATCGCCGGCCAAGGCGAGGAGATCAATCACGCGATCCGGCCCGACACCGAACTTCTCGCGCACCTCGGCATCGCCGATCGGCCGCCCGGTGACCGGATCTTGCATCAGGACCCCAGGGCGGATCAGCTGCATGAGATCCTTATCCGCCGAAACGATGGTGACATGCGCGCCCGCGGCTTGCGCCAGCCGGGCATAGGTCGCGATCAGGTCATCGGCCTCGAATCCTGGCGACTCGATCGAGGGGACGTTGAACGCGCGGGTCGCCTCACGCACCAGGGCGAATTGCGGGATCAGTTCCTCCGGCGGCTCCGGGCGGTGCGCCTTGTAGGCCGGATAGAGATCGTTACGGAAGGTGTGCCGGGCGGCATCGAAAATGACGGCAAAATGATCCGCCGCACTCTCGCGCAGCAGCTTCATCAGCATCGTCGTATAGCCGTAGACGGCATTCACCGGCGTCCCGTCGGGACGCGTCATCGGCGGCAACTTGTGGAAGGCGCGGAAAATGAAGCCGGAACCGTCTACGAGGATCAAGTGCCTCGCTCCGGCCGCCCGGTCCGGGTGCGCCTCAGTCAGTGGGCCGGAACCGTCGCGCCCTCGCGAAGCGCGAAGCGGCGCGAGCAGTAGGGGCAAACAACCGAGCCGGCCGGCCCCAGGTTCAGGTACACGCGCGGATGGCCGAGCGGACCGCCGCCGCCATCGCACGCGGCCACAGGGCCGTCAACGATGATTGTTTCGTCAGGTGTTATGGTTGCATCCATGATTGAAAGCCAGCTGGCGCCGTTGACCGAACGGGGACCCGGATGATAGCGAATGCTGGTTCGCAATCAACTCCTCCGTCCCAACCATCCGACGATCATGCCCGAGACCACACCGGAAAGCGCCGTCGAAGTCCTCAACCTCAACAAGACCTACACCGATCGCAGCGGTCGGCAGGCGGTACAGGCTCTGGTCGACGTCAGCCTCAGCATCAAGAAGGGGGCATTCTTTGGCCTTCTCGGCCCGAATGGTGCGGGCAAGTCGACATTGATCAACATTCTCGCCGGCCTCGTCCGCCGCACGTCGGGCACGGCGCGGATCTGGGGCTTCGACATCGATACGGAAATGCGCCAAGCGCGCCGCTCGATTGGCATCGTCCCGCAAGAACTCAATCTCGATCCCTTTTTCACCCCGCGGGAACTCTTAGAGCTGCAAGCCGGGCTCTACGGCGTTCCTCCCGCTTTCCGCCGCACCGACGAAATCCTGGATGCTGTCGGCCTCGGCCCGCACGCCGACTCCTACGCGCGCAGCCTCTCAGGGGGGATGCGCCGCCGGCTTCTGGTCGCCAAGGCGCTTGTGCATACGCCGCCCGTCCTTGTGCTCGATGAGCCGACCGCTGGCGTCGACATCGCGTTGCGCCAGCAGCTTTGGGCGTATGTCCGCCATCTGAATGAGAACGGGACGACGGTCCTGTTGACGACGCACTATCTCGAAGAGGCGCAGGCGCTTTGCGACACGATCGCCATCATCAATCACGGCCGCCTGATCGCCTGCGAACCGACGGTGGCGCTGTTGCGCCGTCTCGATTCCAAACAGATGGCCGTCACCGTTGACCGCCATCTTGACCGCATCCCTGCGCTGCTTGAGCCATTTCAGGGGGTTATCGAGAATGGCAACCGCTTGGTCTTCCGCTACGCGCCAAGCCGTGTCGGTGACGGTGAGATCTTGAGCGCGGTGATCGCCGCCGGTTTGCAGATTCGCGCGATTGCGACCGAGGAAGCCGACCTGGAGGACATCTTCTTGAGCCTCACCCGCTCATCGACGTCTGCCACCGAGAACGTTCGCTTAAGCGCATGAAGCGCGCCTTCCATATTGCGGTCGCGCTGTCCATCCTCATCCACGTGCAGGCTGCATGCGCACCGGTCGTGATGCCGGCCGGCGCTGCCGTTACCGAGAGCGCACTTTCCGGCGATGCCATTACGACTGCTGACGGCGCCCGGCTGCCGCTCAAGTCCTGGCTGCCTCCGGCAGGGCAGCCGCAAGCGGTCATTATCGCCCTGCACGGCTTCAACGACTATTCCAACTTCTTCAACAACGCCGGCACCAACTTTGCGCAGCACGGCGTTGCCTCCTATGCGTACGACCAGCGCGGCTTCGGCGGCGCACCCAACCGCGGGGTCTGGCCGGGCGAGGCGACACTGGCCGATGACCTGCGCCAAGCGGCCCAGGTCATCGCGAAACGCCATCCGGGCCGACCGCTGTTCATCCTGGGCGAAAGCATGGGCGGCGCCGTGGCGATGCTCGCGGCCGCCGGCCACGAACCGCCGATCGCCGACGGCCTGATCCTGTCGGCACCCGCGGTCTGGGGTCGCGCCTCGATCCCGTGGTACCAGAACGTGGCACTATGGGTCGCGGCGCACACGGTTCCACAAGGCAGGGTGACCGGCCGCGGTCTTGGCATCCGGGCCTCGGACAACACACCGATGCTGGAGGCGCTTGGCCGCGATCCGATGGTAATCAAGGACACCCGGATCGATGCCGTCTTCGGCCTTGTCGGCCTGATGGATGCCGCGATGGCAGCGGCCCAGGCGATTGATCGACCGACGCTGGTCCTATGGGGCAGGAACGACCAGCTCATCCCCGAAGGCGTTATCCGTGAGCTGTTGGCTCACCTGCCCGAGGAGACCGCCAAGAGCAGCCGCGCCGTTTTCTACCACAATGGTTGGCACATGCTTCTCCGGGACCTGCAGGCGGAGGTCGTCTTTCGTGACATCTTGAGCTGGCTCAAACGGCCTGCGCAGGGCCTGCCATCCGGCGAGGATCAGCCCGCAGCCGCAATTGCAGAGCGCGGCTGATCCGCCTCAAGCCTGCTTGACCTCAAGAATGCCGCGGCGGATTTCACGCGTGCGCGTGAACTTCTCCTGGAGCCCATCGCCCTCGCCCCAGCGGATCGCCCGCTGCAGTGCGGTCAGGTCCTCGGTGAAGCGTCCCAGCATCTCGAGAACGGCATCGCGGTTATTGAGAAAGACATCGCGCCACATCACCGGGTCGGACGCCGCGATGCGCGTGAAGTCGC
Organism: Defluviicoccus sp.; assembly: GCA_029624735.1. GTDB lineage: Bacteria > Pseudomonadota > Alphaproteobacteria > Rhodospirillales > Defluviicoccaceae > Defluviicoccus. Next base: position 69,151 of record JARSSM010000009.1, read on the forward strand.
GAAAACCGCCGGCAGAGTAACGGATCACTTCGCTCTTGAGTTGCTCCTCGAGGTCGGTTGCCGTACCGACGATCGTGTACGCGATCAGGTGCGGCAGGTGCGAGGTGATCGCAAGCACGCGGTCATGATGCTGCGCCGACATCGTCTCAACGATCATCCCAGCCTGGCGCCAAAGGGCCGTGACCGTTTCAATCGCGCTCGGATCGGTACCGGGCGGCGGCGTCAGGATGCAGTAGCGGCCGGCGAAGAGTTCCGCAAAGCCAGCCTCGGGACCGGAGTGCTCGGTGCCGGCAACGGGATGGCCGGGAACGAGGTGTACCCCTTCCGGCAAGTGCGGGCCGACATCCGCAATCACACATTCCTTCACGGAGCCGACATCGGTGACGATCGCGCCAGGTTTCACGCCAGAGCCGATGACGCTGGCGATTGAGCCGTAAGCGCCAAGCGGTACCGACAGGACGACGAGATCAGCCCCCTCGACAGCCTTGCGCGCATCAAGCGACGTCGAATCGGCAAGGCCGAGGCGCGTTGCAATATCAAGTGTGTGCTGAGTCCGCGCTGAAACGGCGATGTGATCGGCCAAGCCGTCGCGACGAATGACCCGCGCAAGCGAAGAGCCAATCAGGCCGATGCCGATCAGGGCCACGCGGCGAAAATGCGGCGGCACACCCACTTCAGACATCGGTCCCTCGCGAAAAATCAGTCAACCCCGCCACCACGGCGGCCATTTCGTCCTCAAGGCCGACGGTGATCCGCAAACAGTCTGGCAGCCGGTAAGCCGCCATGCGCCGCACGATCAGGCCGCGCGCGCGGAGAAATTTGTCGGCAGCGAGGGCATCGCGGCCGTCCTCTCGCGGGAACCGCACAAGCAAGAAGTTGCCGTGGCTGGGCGGCACATCGAAGCCGGCAGCGAGCAGTTGATCGCGGCTCCATGCGCGGACGCGCGCGTTGTGTGCCTTCGCCTGCGCGACGAAATCCTGATCGCCCAGCGCCGCAAGCCCAGCGGTCTGCGCGATGCTGGAGACATTGAAGGGGTTGCGCAACCGATTGAGTGCGTCCGCGACTTCGGGCGGGCAGTAGCCCCAGCCCAGGCGTAAACCGCCCAGGCCATAGATCTTCGAGAAGGTCCGTGTTACGACGGTAGGACCGGGTCCGTCGACCAGTTCCCCTCCCCAGGTGTAGTCAGCCGCGTCGATGTACTCAGCGTAGGCGGCGTCGATCACGAGCAGAACGCTAGCCGGCAGGCCAGCCCGAAGCCGCGCCAGTTCGTCCGCCGGAAGGTAGCTGCCGGTCGGGTTGTTGGGGTTGGCAATGAATACGATCCGCGTTCGCGGCGTCACATGCCGCAACAGTGCATCGACATCAGCCGTGAGATTGGTTTCAGGTGCGGCAACCGGTGTCGCGCCCACTCCACGCGCGGCGATCGCATACATGAGGAAACCGTGCTCGGTATAGAGCACCTCGTCCCCCGGCCCGGCATAGGTGCGGCAGAGCAGCGTGATGATCTCATCGGAGCCAGCACCGCAAACGATCCGCGCAGGATCGATGTCGAAGGCGGTGCCCAGCGCCAGGCGCAACTTCTCGCAGCTCCCGTCCGGGTATCGAAATACGGTCGTCACGGCATCCCTTATCGCCGCAACAGCAGCCGGGCTCGCCCCCAGCGCGCTTTCGTTCGAGGCGAGCTTGATCACCCGCGCAACGCCGGGGATGGCCGACTCGCCACCGATGTAAGGCTGAATATCGAGGATCCCTGGACGGGCTTGCAGCTTGCTCACGGCGCACGCGTCTCCTGTTTCATTCGCCACAGTCGACTGCAGCGGCCCCGCCGGTCGCCGAGCGCACATCACTTTGCAGTTCAGCGGCCGTCAGTGGCAGAGCGTAGCCCCCGATCGGTGTCAGCGCCACGGCTTGATCGGACGTTGGCGCCGCGAATGGGGCCATTCGGGGATCGTCCGTCAGGGCTACGAAACCCTCGACCTCGATCAGAGCAGCGTATCGTCCGCTAGCCCCCGTCCTGCTCCACGGTGTTGCCATCACCAGTTCGAACTGTGCCGCCGTCAGGGCGTCCTTAAGGCGATCCTCACCGATCGGTTGTGCTGCCTCAGCGACTACATAGGAGCGGTCGCAACCGGTCGCCACCATCCGGATCGGACAGACAACCAACGCCTCGCGTCCACCCGTCCAGGCGTTGCCCGGCCCTACGAACGGCAGCCGGGCAATCACCTTGGGCGTTCCCGGCCGATTGTCGGCGAGTGCATGCCACCATGGCTGACCAGCGCCGGCGTCCGGGACAGGGATTACGCCAACGGTAGCGTCCTGCGCGGTTACGCGCGCAAGGACGTCAGCAACGGTCGTCTCACGGTGCATTGGCGCAAACATGCCGAAGTGATCGCGTGCCAGATCCCAGTACGCCTGTTTGCCGGGCGCAACGAGCACCGCAACGGCGAACGGCCCCTCAAAGGAGAGCGTGGCGACGATCAGCTGACGCCAGATCGCCACCAGATCCCGTTTTGGGAACGGGCCGCGATGCCGTTCGAGCAGCCGGCGGATCATGGCGGCTTCACGCGACGGCTGGATCTTGATCGGCCAGCCGCGCTTGATCACCCGAACTTCCTCAACCAGCTGGGTCCTGCGGATGATGAGCTCGTCGATCGCGTCGTCGACGGCGTCGATCTCTCTACGCAGGGATTCTAAGGTCGGCTCGCCGGTCACTGGGAGGGATTCCGCCAGGAGATGGGCTTGCCAACTACGCTACCAAGCCGCATGGAAGCCGGAGTCATACCGGCCCCCCTTGCCGAAAGCAAAGAAAACGTTGACTCCGGGTGAGGGGCTTTCTAGCAAGTCAACGCCCCGTGGTATGGATCGGCTGGGTCGGTTGCAGGCCTGCAGGTGGGGTTATGAAGGCACACGAAAGATTGCATTCAAAGCTTCCCGCCGACCGCCGCAATCTCCCAGGCCATCGCGTATTTCTCGGCCGCGACACCCCCCTTCAGCTCGACTGCGGTGCCGTGCTCGCCGATTTTCCGGTCGCCTATCAAACCTACGGCACGCTGAACAAGAACCGCACCAACGCCATTCTGGTCTGCCACGCGCTGACCGGTGACCAGTTCGTTGCCGAACGCCATCCTGTCACTGGCAAGGATGGCTGGTGGGCCTTGATGGTCGGCCCCGGCAAGACGATCGACACCGACCGCTTTTTCGTCATCTGCGTCAACGTGCTGGGCGGCTGCATGGGATCGATCGGACCGGCCGAGGTCAACCCGGCGACGGGCGAACTGTGGGGCCTTCGTTTTCCGATCATTACGATCGCGGACATGGTACGCGCGCAGACCATGGTCCTCGATCATCTCGGCATTGAGCAACTGTTCGCTGTCGTCGGCGGCTCGATGGGCGGCATGCAGGTCCTTGAATGGGCGGCCCTGTTCCCCGAGCGCGTTTTCGCCGCCGTGCCGATCGCGACCGCTTCGCATCACACCGCGCAAAACATCGCCTTTCACGAGGTCGGCCGGCAGGCGATCATGGCCGACCCGGACTGGTGTGATGGGGAATACTGGCGGGTCGGCAAGCGCCCACACCGCGGCCTCGCGGTCGCGCGCATGGCGGCGCATATTACCTACCTTTCGGAGTCGAAGCTTACGAAGAAGTTTGGCCGCCGGCTTCAGACGGGAAAGGCTCTATCGTATGGGTTCAATGTTGACTTCCAGGTCGAAAGCTATCTGCGCCACCAGGGCATAACCTTCGTTGAACGATTTGATGCCAACTCGTACCTCTACATTACGCGCGCAATGGATTACTTCGACATGTCGGCACGCTATGGTGGCCAACTCGCCAATGCGTTTCGCGACACCAAGGTGCGCTTCTGTCTCATTTCATTTACCAGCGACTGGCTTTACCCGACGCCAGAGAGCCGGCGAATCGTGCATGCGCTGAACGCAGTCGCGGCCAACGTCAGTTTTGCCGAGATCGTTTCCAACGCTGGCCACGATGCCTTCCTGCTGGACGAGCCCGACTTTCGCCGCGTCCTCGGCGGCTTCCTCGCCGGCGCGGCCCAGCACCGTGGCCTTGCCGCCCCCAACAGTCGATGACGTCGAAGCCAGCACCATCGATCCGCGTTGACCTGCAGTTGATCGCGCAGATGATCGAGGCCAATTCGCGCGTCCTCGATGTCGGCTGCGGCGACGGCATGCTGCTCGCCTATCTCTGGCATGTTAAGAGCGTGGATGGCCGCGGGATCGAACTCTCAAGCGAAGGCGTCAACGCGTGTGTCAGCGCCGGCCTGTCTGTCATTCAAGGTGACGCAGACACAGACTTGGCAGAATACCCCGATGCTGCATTTGACTATGTCGTCTTGAGTCAGACGCTGCAGGCGATGCGGGCGCCACGCCAAGTCCTGATCGAGCTGTTACGGATCGGCAAGCGCGCGATTGTTTCCATGCCAAACTTCGCTCATTGGCGACTCCGGCTTGCGTTGCTGTTCACCGGCCGCATGCCGCGCAACAGGGTTCTGGAGGAGGCTTGGCACGACACTCCGAATATTCACTTGTGCACGATTCGTGACTTCGTAGCATTGTGCGACAGTGTCGGCATTACGGTAGAGCGATCGCTTTTCCTCAACGATCAGGGATCACCAAGCCATTTCGGCCGCTCTCTGGCGCTCGCCAATCTCTTGGGCGAACAGGCGGTGTTCCTGCTCTCCAGCCGCAAGAAGCCGCCGACTGCGTGAGGACAGCCGGCGGAGCTTAGGCCGGCTGCGTCAGCGCAACGCTACGGCGACGTAGGGCTGCCGTACAGCGCCTTCGAATGTCGGTTGACCACCGTAAATCTGTTTCGTTGCCTCGAACACCACGACGCCGGCGAACGTCTTGAACCAGCGTTCCCCCACCTCCTCCCAGACAACCGCCGACGACAAGAACACCCGCGAGCGCGACGGCGGCACGAAGAGGGCGGCGCTGGCCTTGAGCGGTGTAAACATCACGTGACGCAAGCCGCGCGAGAGCTGGTGCGTCGAGTATGGCCGGCCATGACCGAAAGGCGTCCGTTCCGACTGCGCCCAGAGGCCATGCAGGTTCGGCACAACGGCAATCATCCGACCGCTGTCGCTCAGCACGCGCCAGATCTCGCGCATCATCGGCCGCACGTGCTCGGAGCACTCAAGGGCGTGGACCAGGAGCGCGCGGTCGATCGATCGGTCGGCAAACGGCAGGCTGTTCTCGTCGACCAGCGCCGTCTGCGAGGCGCCATCCGCGGGCCACGGGATAACACCCTGTGCCGCTGGCATCACCGCCAGCACACTGTCAGCCTCGCCACGGAACGGATCGAGGAAGGGTGTTGCGTAACCAAGCCCAAGAACGGAATGTCCCGCAACATCGGGCCACATCTGGCGCACCCGGCGGGCAATCATACGGCGCGCCACCCCTCCGAGCGCACTCGCGTAGAAATCACGCAGATCGATGGCGTCGGTCCACATCGTGTGGAGAGTCTAGCGCATCGAGCCAGCGCGATGGTAGTCTCGATAAGGACCGCACGAGCGGTCGCCATGAGGCCGTTCGAACGGGCAGGCGGAACGGTGCTGCAGATCCACCAGATCCCGGTTTTGCGCGACAATTACGTCTATCTCGCCCGTGATGCGGACAGCGGTGCATGCGCGGCCGTCGACCCCAGCGTTGCCGGCCCCGTTCTTTCGGCTCTCGACGCACTCGGATGGCGGCTCACGCACATCCTCAACACGCACCACCACGCAGATCACGTGGGCGGCAATGCTGAGCTGAAAGAGGCGACAGGCTGCACCATCATCGGCCACGGCCGCGATGCAAGCCGCATCCCCGGCATCGACCGCGGCGTGGCAGAGGGAGACGAGGTTGCGATCGGCGCCCAGACGGCGCGCGTCATCGAAGTTTATGGCCACACGCGCGGTCACATCGCCTACTGGTTCTCGCAGTCTCAGGCGTTGTTTTGCGGCGATACGCTGTTTTCGCTCGGCTGTGGCCGCCTTTTCGAAGGGCGGCCAGAGGAAATGTGGGCGAGCCTTTCGAAGCTCCGCGCACTGCCCGATGACACGCGCGTTTATTGCGCTCACGAGTACACGGCGAGCAATGCCGCATTCGCCCTCTCAATCGATGGCGCGAATCCGGCCCTGATCAAGCGCGCGGCCGAGGTTCGTGATCTGCGCGCGCGCGGCTTGCCGACGGTGCCGTCGACGATCGGCACAGAACGGCTGACCAACCCCTTTCTGCGCGCGGACGATGCGGGGCTCAAACAGGCGATCGGTTTGCCCGCAGCCTCGACCGTTGATGTCTTTGCCCAGATCAGGCGACACAAGGACGTATTCTGAAGGGTTCAGAGCCATGAAACTGCGCTATTCGCCGACATCCCCCTACGTTCGCAAGGTGAGCGCAACGGCGATCGAAAAATGTTTGGACGATCGGATCGAGCGGATTCCAACCAATGTTTGGGACGCTGCGACCGATATCGGTAACGACAACCCACTGGGCAAAGTGCCAACGCTGATTACCGACGACGTTGGCGTCCTCTATGACTCTCCTGTCATCTGCGAGTACCTGGATTCGCTCGCTCCCACGCCGCGCCTGTTTCCGCTTGCAGGCCCGCGGCGCTGGCAGGCGCTGAAGCAGCAAGCGCTCGCAGACGGCTTGCTCGATGCCGGTGTGGCCTGCTTCTTGGAGGCGCGGCGGCCCGAGAGCGAGCGCTCCGCCGGCTGGATCGCCCGCCAATCGGCCACAGCACGCCGCGTTCTTGATGCGATGGAGGCCGATGTGTCGTCGTTCTCGCCGGAGATCACGATTGGCCACATCGCAACCGCCTGCGCGCTGGGCTGGTTGCTGTACCGCCAGCCGTTCGAAGATTGGCGGCCGGCCAGACAGCGCCTGAACGGCTGGTACGAGCAGTTCCTTGCCCGGCCATCAATGCAAGCAACGCTGCCGCACGAGCCCTGAACCGCCGCAAGGATACCGGCGCGCTACGGCACCTCCTCGGCGACGATCTCTTCCAAGCGCTGGCGATTGATGATCTTGACCGCGCCCCGTTTGAGCGCGATCAGGCCTGCCTCCTCCCAGGCCCGCAGCTGCTTGTTCACCGCCTCACGCGACGTGCCGATCATGCTCGCAAGCATGTGCTGCGAGAGCCGAACCGTTCCCGGATCGCCTCCCGCGCCGTTATTGGCTGCGTGATCGGCGGCGGCGAGCAGGCGTTTGGCGAGACGCGAGCGGAGATCGAGAAAGAAGAAGTCCTCGACCTGAGCACTGGTGGCCCGCAACCGTTCGCACAGCACTTCCAACAGCTTGATGCAGACCTGGGGGTTGCGTTCGAGGAACGGCAGAAAGTCACGCCGGCTCAAGACGACAAGCTCGGTTGCATCCATCGCAAATGCGTCGGCGGTGCGCGAACCGCCGTCGATCAGCGCGATCTCGCCGAACACCTCACCCGGGTTGATAACGTTGAGGATGACTTCGCGGCCTTCACTCGAGTACGAGCAAATGCGTACGCGGCCACGCACGACCGCCATCATCGAATTGCCCGGATCGCCCTTGAGAAACACGGCCTCGTTCGGCCGGCACAGCCGCGTGATCGCCATTCGCGCGAGCTGGTCCAGTTCGGCAGCTGCGAGGTGTCTCAGCAGAAAATGCTGTCCCAACAGGTCCCTAACGGCGGGGATCATTACAGTCTCCCGTGCAACCGGATTGGCTCGACGGCCGCGGGCCAACCCCTGCCGTGCTCGCGTCACCCAAACCTCTGTTCGGCGATCGGCGAACAAGGGGGGCGGATAGCTGCCGACCCCCCTCGCCTTCGTTCATGCTCCCCCTAAAGCGCGGAGCACGGGCCGTCTAGGCCGCGGGCGGAATGCGCAGCACCTGCCCCGGATAGATCTTGTCGGGGTGGCTCAGCATCGGCTTATTAGCCTCAAATATTTGATTATATTTGTTGGCGTCTCCGTAGTGCTGTTTAGCAATCTTGGAAAGTGTATCTCCGGACTTGACGGTGTAAAAGGTCGCCGCCTGCCCAGCAGACGCGGTAATATTGTCCTCGACCTTTGCAATTCCCTCGACATTGCCGAGCGCGAGGACGATTTTTTCCTTTGTCGCCTGATCGGTCGCTGCGCCTTCAACCTTGACCGTGTCCCCCTCGACTTGGATCTTGAGATCCTTCGCCGCCAAGCCGTGCTTGCCAAGCTCGGCCATGAGTTGATCCGTCGTTGGCGGCTTGTCGCCACCCAGACCCAGTTTGGCCCCGGCTGCTTTGATAAAATCGAAGATACCCATGATCGTCTTCTCCTCCTTGCGGTGCAGTCATCGTCGTTGCGAATCCCTTACGAACGCCGATGATGCCAGCAAGACCTCAGCGGCGCACGTTAAACCTCCGCGTGCATCGACTCCGAGGCAGCGCCAACGCTGCCGCCGGCGTTCAATAGGTCATGCGGGCATCGAGCGTCTTCGCGCTCTCGATCCAGCGGCCGATCTCGGCAGCGCTCGGTACGCGGCGGGTCAGTTTCCTTGCGGTATTTACCTCGGCCAGCTTCGCCGCCAAGTTTTCCGCATTCCGGGTGCGCAGCTCCTTGACGGTATCGACTCCTGCGGCCTCCAGCAGTTCAGAGAACTCCGGACCGATGCCGGACACCCGCATCAGATCGGCCATGTTCGCCCACTTCAAGAGCTGCTTCTCGGCCAGCCCGGTTTGCGCCGCGAGATCGTGCCGCCCCTTCGGTGCCGCACAAGCGTTCAGCAGGTCGGCGACCGACTTGATCCCGGCTTCGCGGAGCTTGCCTGCGAGAACCGGCCCGATCCCTTCAATCTCCTCGATATTGATGCTCAAGATTTCCTCCCCACGTTCAAGGAACCGAAAACCAGAAGCCAGTATCGCGCGAGAAAGGGAGAAAGGTCGAGAGCAAGTGCGACCAGCCACGTAGCGGACGCTTTGCACGGCGAAAACCGCTGCTGGATCGCTCGCGTGTTGACGCTGCCCGACGATCGCGCCGTCCCAAACAGATCGCCTTATTGACAGGACAAACAGCCGCGGACTAATCGTCCACCGAGAATACAGGAGCGGGTTTGACAGCCGCACGGCGGTTGTCCTGCCGCAAGCGGCGGAAGCGAAAGGCAGGCGATGGGCTGGGCAGTCCCGGTTACTGCGGACGCGCTGCAGACGTGTTTGGGGAGCCGGCGCTGGCCGCGGACGGTTGACGTCCGCCGCCGTAATGCGTTCGAGCTGGCGCCATCGGTTCTGCCGGGAGCCACGTGGCGCGATCATCGCGCCGCAGCCGAATGGGGGCGCGAATACCGCGATGCGCCGTGGGTCGTCGTCTATTGCGCGCACGGCGAACAGTTAAGCCAGGGGGCAGCCGCCGTCCTGCGCTCAGCAGGCGTCAACGCCTCGTTTCTGGAGGGCGGCTTTAGCGCTTGGCATTCCCTGAGCGCGCCGACGATCGCCCGCGCAAAGGTGGGGAACCTTGGCCCGGAGCGGCCGAGCCGATGGGTCACGGCGACGCGGCCCACGGTCAACCAGCTTGCGTGTCCGTGGTTCGTTCGCCGCTTCGTCGAGCCGGAAGCCCTCTTTCATTTCGTCGCCGCCGAGCATGTCGCCGCGGTGGCGCAGGAGATCGGCGCCGTCGCCTACGACGTTCTCGGCGTGCCGTTTCCCCCCGATCCCGTCGGAACGACTCTGGAAGCAATGGTGAGCTTTTTCGACGTCATCGATCCTCCCCTGCAACGCTTGGCGACGATCGTCCAGGCTGCCGATAGCGGCGCGTTTGAGCTGGCGCCGCAGAGCGCCGGCGTTGCTGCGCTTGCGGCCGGTCTCGCCGCCGGCGCTGAGAACGAAGGCGAGCGCTTCGCGGCGGCGCTCACGCTGTTCGACGCGCTTTACGCGTGGGCACGCTCAACCGAACCGGCCCAGGTTTTGCCGCACGCCGGAGCCGCGCGGGCGCTCCCGCAGGCCTAGCCGCTCCTTCGGTTGGCGGATCGCGTGCCGCCACGGCATCGGGGCGCGAACAATTATGGGAGCACCGCGTCGATGGGCGCAGTCCCGACCTTTGCCCTGCCGCCGACTTTCCTCGGCCTCGGTTCCGAGCGCGCTGGCGCGGCGATCACGGTCGCCGGCATCCCGTTCGATCTCGGCACCACCAATCGGCCGGGCGCCCGCTTCGGCCCGGAAGCGATCCGCGGCGCAAGCCGGATGCTCGTCGACGGCGACCATCCGGCGTTTGCCTGCGACCCAACAAGCCTTGGCGTGTGCGACATCGGGAACTTCGAGATTGCACTCGGCGACATCGCTGCCACCCTGGCGCTGATTGAGGACCAGGCGGCCGGTATCGGCCACCTGATCAGCTTCGGCGGCGATCACAGCATCACCTTGCCACTCTTGCGGGCGCTTGCGCCGAAGCACGGTCCGCTGGGGCTGATCCATTTTGACGCCCACGTCGACACCTGGCCCGAAAGCTTCGGCCAGCGTTTCGGCCACGGCTCGCCGTTTTTCCACGCCATCGAGGGGCATCTGGTCGATCCGCAGCGGATGGTCCAGATCGGCATCCGCTCGCCCGTACAGCAGGACACCGTCCGCTGGACCCGCGACCAGGGCGTCAGCATCATTGCAGCTGAGACTGTCCACGAGCGCGGGCCGGCCGCAATCGCAGCCGACATCCGGGCCGTCGTCGGCAGCGGTCCGACCTATCTCACGTTCGATATCGACGCGCTTGATCCCGCCTTTGCGCCAGGCACCGGCACGCCCGAGATCGGCGGCCTTGCGAGCTGGCAGGCGCAATCGATTCTGCGCCGCCTGACAGGGATCAACTTCGTCGGCATGGACGTCGTCGAGGTCGCGCCTGCCTATGACACGGCCGAGATCACGGCGCTGGCGGCTGCAACCTTCGCATGGGAATACCTGGCCCTCCTGAACCACGCCGCGATGCCGGCACCGGCCCGCTGATGCCCGCAATCGAAGCGGACCTGTTCGCGTTCCTCGCCCGGCTGGGCATTGCAACCCGAACCGTGCGGCACCGGCCGGTGTTTACGGTCGAAGAAGCGCAAAGCGTGCGCGACGACCTGCCCGGCGGGCACACCAAGAACCTGTTCTTAAAGGATAAGAAGGGAGCGCTGTGGCTGGTGGTGGCGGAAGAGACAGCGGCCGTCGACCTCAAGACACTGCCGGCGCGCATCGGTGCTGGCCGGCTTTCGTTTGCCAATGCGGCGGCTCTCAAGGATGTCCTTGGCATTGCGCCCGGATCGGTATCGCCGTTCGCACTCATCAATGATACCGCCCACGTCGTCCGCCTCGTGTTGGACGCCCGACTGCTGCGCCTCGATCCGCTCAACTTCCACCCACTCGATAACAGCGCAACCACCGCAATCGCCGCGCACGATCTCCTTGCCTTTCTCGCGGCGCTCGGCGTTCAGCCGCTCATCCTCGATCTCGGCAGCAATGGCACGGACGGCAGACCTTGAGTGCGGCGGCGGAAGCTGCCATCTATCGGGAAGATTGAATCGCCCCTCAACGCAGATCCGGTTGTCTCGCAATGATTCTTGAACCGAAACCGAGCGCAAACGCCGGCGCCGGCGTCATCAAGGACGCCGATGAAAAAAGCTTTCAAGCCGACGTCATCCAGGCCTCGATGAGCGTGCCGGTCATCGTCGATTTCTGGGCACCCTGGTGCGGCCCCTGCAAGCAGCTCGGACCACTCCTGGAGAGTGCGGTGCGCAAGGCAGCCGGCCGGCTGCGCCTGGTCAAGGTCAATGTCGATCAGTGCCAGCATCTTGCCGCCCAGCTGCGTGTGCAGTCGATCCCGATGGTCTACGCCTTCGTTGGCGGGCGCCCGGTCGATGCCTTCGTCGGTGCGCAGCAGGAAAGCCAGATCAACGCGTTTATCGATCGCCTGCTGAAGGCTGCGGGCCAACCCGCCGAGGGGCCGGCTGAACAGGCGGCGGCGCTACTGGAAGCCGGCAACGCCCGCGCTGCGGCTGATCTGTTTCAGCGAGTCCTGGCGCAGGACCCCGCTAACACCAAGGCTGCCGCCGGCCTGGTCCGCGCGCGGGTGATGCAGGGCGATCTCAAGGCCGCACGCAAGGTGCTGGATGGCTTGCCGCCGGCGGTGGCAAAGAGCAGCGACGTGGCAGCGGCGGCAGCAGCCGTGGAACTCGCCGAAGAAGGTGCTGGAGCGGGAGATGTCGCCAAGCTGCGCCGCACGCTCGAGACGACGCCCGATGACCACGCGACCCGGTTCGCGCTGGCCGTAGCGCTCTACGGCAAACAGCACACCGAGGCCGCGATCGAGGAACTGCTGCGCATTATCCGCGCCGACCGCCACTGGAACGATGAGGCGGCACGCAAGCAGCTGGTGAAGATCTTTGATGCCTTGGGGCCAAGCCATCCGCTGACACTCGCATCGCGCCGCCGGCTGTCGGCGATCTTGTTCTCATGAGCGAACCCCTTTCCGACGACCTTCTGCGCGGCCTGCCTCACGTCCTGCCAATCTTTCCGCTTGAGGGCGCCTTGCTGCTGCCGCACGGCCACCTGCCGCTGCACATCTTCGAGCCCCGCTACCGCAACATGGTCGAGCACGCGCTCGGCCGCGGCCGGGTGATCGGCATGATCCAGCCCCGCAGCCCCTACTCGCATCCAGTTCCGGACGACGCGGACATCTTCGCGCTTGGCTGCGCCGGCCGCATCGTTTCGTTTTCAGAAAGCGAGGATGGCCGCTTCCTTATCACGCTGAAAGGGGTTTGCCGGTTTCGCGTCATCGAGGAATTGCCGCCGCAGTGCGGCTTCCGCCGGGTGATGCCCGACTACGGGCCGTTTCATTGCGATTTCAACGCTCTCGTCGAGGAGGGGATCGACCGCGAACGGCTGCTTGATGCCGCCCGCGCCTTTCTCAAATTGAAGGCGATCGACTGTGACTGGAACGCAGTGCAGGCGGCGCCGACCGCAGCCCTGGTCACCGCGTTCGCCATGACCTGTCCCCTTGAACCGCGCGAGAAACAGGCGCTCTTGGAGTGTGAAAACTTTCTGGAGCGGGCGGAAATGCTGATCTCGCTGTTCGCGATGGCGGTTCTGGAGTCGGACGCACAGCCCTCCCGCAGCGAGCATTAGGGCCGCGCCTGCCGGCGGAAGCAGGGAAATGAGTGGAGGTACGGATGGCGGAGCGCACGGTTGACCCGAAGTTGCTGGAAATGCTCGTGTGCCCGTTGACCAGGGGCAGGCTGCGCTATGACAGCAAGATGCAAGAGCTGGTCAGCGAACAGGCTGGCCTCGCCTTCCCCATTCGCGACGGCATCCCGATCATGTTGATTGACGAAGCGCGGGTCCTCGACGCCGGCGCGCCTGCGGCACAGGAGAACCGCTCGTGACGGCGAGCCTGGGGACCCGGCACCGGCCGATGGAAATCCGCTTGAAGCGCGACGAAAAGGTGCTGGAGATTGACTTCGAGGACGGCCACCGCTTCCGTCTGCCGGCCGAGCTGTTGCGCGTCGAAAGCCCATCGGCGGACGTTCAGGGTCACAACCCGAGCCAGAAGACGATCGTTGCCGGCCGCCGCCACGTTGGCATCACCGGCCTGGAGCCGGTCGGCCATTACGCCGTGCGCATCACTTTCGACGACCTGCACGACTCCGGCCTCTACTCGTGGGATTGGCTCTATCACTTAGGAGTGAATCAGGACCGTCTGTGGCACGACTACCTCGCCGCGCTGGCGGAGCGTGGCCTCAGCCGCGATCCCTGACCCCTCGGAGAAAGCTCGCCCCCACCCGTTTCAGCCGCGCATCAAGGTCGGCAGATCGCCCAAGAGGCCCATCGCGTGGCGCATGAACAGCCGCTTGAGGGCAGGGATCTGGTTTACGGCCGCGAGGCCGAGGTCGCGAGCCAAGCGCACCGGCGCGATATCGTTCGAGAACAGCCGGTTCAGTCCGTCGGTCGCTGCCAGCATCATGGTATTGTCGAAGCGCCGCCAGCGCTCGTAGCGGGCGAGCACACGGCGCTCGCCGAAGTCGCGGCCGGCAGCCTTGGCATCGGCAAAGACATCCGCTAAGGCTGCCACGTCGCGCAGGCCCATGTTCAGTCCCTGCCCCGCAATCGGATGCATTCCGTGCGCCGAATCGCCAGCCAGCGCCAGGCGGCGGTCAACGACCCTGTCCGCGTACTGCAGGCTCAAGGGGTAGGCCCAGCGCGGGCCGATCAGCGTGATCGCGCCAAGGAAGGTGCCGAACCGGCGGCCCAGCTCCTCCGTGAAACCGGCGTCGTCGAGCGCCATGATCGCTGGCACCAGGGCTTCGCGCTCGGTCCAGACAATTGAGGAACGGTTGCCCTTGAGCGGCAGGATCGCGAAGGGCCCCGACGGCAGGAAATGCTCGTGGGCGACCGAGTGATGCGGTTTTTCGTGATCGACGGTGCAAACGATCGCCGTCTGGCCATAGCGCCAGCCGGTGACGCGGATGCCTGCGTCCTCCCGCGTCGGCGAAGCTCGGCCGTCACAGGCGATCGCGAGCTGCGCCCGCACCCGGCCACCGCCGGCGAGGGATGCGTCGACGGCGGTGTCGGAGCGCTCCAGCCGGGCGACACGGGCGGGCGCAAGCAGCGTCACTTCCGGCAATTGCCCCAGGCGGTGAAAGATGGCGCGGCGCAGGTAGCGGTTCTCCAGCATGTGGCCGAACGGCGCATCGCCGACTTCATCATGCGCGAAGTGCAAGAACAGGGGTGAGCGGCCGTCGGAGACGCGGATATCCAGCATCGGCGCCGCCTCGTTTTCAACCCACTGCCAAAGGCCGACAGCCTCCAACAGCCGGCGCGAGGTGAGCGAGATCGCCGACGCCCGGCCATCGAAGCGCGCTTCCAACAGAGCCGCGGGCCGGCTTGCCTCGACGACGACCGAACTCAGTCCGAAGTGAGCGAGCGCTGCCGCCAGCGTCCCGCCGACCAGCCCGCCACCAATGATGAGGACGTCCGCGCTCCAAAGTGCTTCCGGTTGCCGGCGCGGAGCCGTCGCTGCTGCGGTCGTTTGCGTCATCGTTACCGTCCCTTGGAGGCAATTCCCCACTGATTATCTGTTAGGCATACTCGCTCAGATGCCCAGCATGCAGGCACTGAAAGGCCGCCGACACACGGCAACGCCATCTCAACAAGCTGGGAATCCGTCGGATTCCACCGCGACGGACGACGACGCCCGCGTGGCACGGTTCCTGAAAGGCGCGAGCATCGGAAACGGGGCGCGGATTTGCCCTGCCAACAAATGCGAGAATGACGGACAACACGCCAGCCGGGCGCCCAAGCGATGTTAGCGATCGCCGATCGCCTGCTGCCGCTTCGGTTGAGGGAAAAAAGACATGAAGCTTGTGACCGCAATCATCAAACCCTTCAAGCTCGACGATGTGCGCGCGGCGCTTACGACGGCCGGTGTTCAGGGCATGACGATCACCGAAGTGAAAGGCTTCGGCCGCCAAAAGGGACAGACGGAAATCTACCGCGGCGCCGAGTACGTCATCCAATTCGTGCCGAAGGTGCGCCTTGACGTTGTCGTCTCGGACGAGATGCTGGACGCGACGGTGGAAGCAATCCGGGCCGCGGCGCGCACCGACCGCATCGGCGACGGCAAGATCTTCGTTGTCGATGTGGAACGGGCGGTGCGGATCCGCACCGGCGAGACCGACGGCCAAGCGCTCTGAGCGTCCATCCGTGCTGGCAACGCCTGTTCCGCCAGCGGCCATGATCACGCCAGGTAGATCCGCTCAAGCGCGCTGCGGGCGGCGTTGCCGCGCTTGTCGACCGCCTCGATGAAGTAACGCACGTCGCCGGCCCCGACCGGCAGCAGGGCGGTGAAATAATGAGATGTGACCGCGGCTCCCGTCTGTGAGGGATAGGGGCCGCGGTTCTGCATCGGCAGTACCCGCTCGCCGGACGACGTGCGCAGGATCAGGCGCACCTCACCAAGGCCCGATACGTCGTGGATGAAGGTGTGCACGGTGCCATCACGTGGCGCGTCGAGCAGGCACCCCTGCCCCCATCGCTTGCCGCCGGGGTTCTCTGGCGTCACCCAGGGAGCGAAGATCGTGGGACCGGTGCGGTCGCGGCCGGTCGCCCCCAGCGCCTTCAAGGCCGGGGCCAGCATGTGCTCGCCCAGATTGGCAGCGTTGGTCACCTGCTGATCCCAGATCGTCTGGCCGGTCCAGTACCAGTAGCAACTGGTCTCAGCGAGCAACAGAAGCCGCATCGCCTCGGCCAGCGCCGGATGGTCGGGCTCGGCATCCTCGATCGTGTGCACCATGTTCTGGAATGCCGTCAGCACGGCCCAGGAGTTGAGATCCGGCGAGTACGACTCGTTATAGCGGCTGAACCATTTCATGAACTGCGGATCGCCGTTGTCGGCACCGCTCCACGAGCCCGGCTCGATATGCACCGCCCGGCTCGGATCGGGCGGGAAGCGGTCAAGATAATCGCGGATCGTGGTGAGCTCGAAGCGCGGGTCCTCGTTCAGCCATTGCACCAGCTGACCGGTGTTATGCTTGTAATAGCTGTCCGCACCCCCGCCGTGGTTATCGCCATCGGAGTGTAGGAGGAAGAATGGCGGGTGCTTGGGATCGAAGCTGCCGGTAGCGACGATCTGATCATAGACTTGGCCAAGCACGGCCCCGTACTGCAGCGCCCCGTAGCCGCCGCGCGCATCCTCGTTGCCGATGTAGCGTTCCGCCGGCACCGCGACGATCTTTGCGGTAGCGCCGTCGGGGTCAGTGTACTGGACGTACTCGGGCTTGAGCAGACTGGGGGAGATCTTCGAGCCTGCCCAGATATTGTGCAGCTGCAGCCAGTCATCGACCGGATCGTTGCTCTGCTCGGACGCATTGGGCGGCAGCATGCCTTCGTTGATGCCGGCATACGGGTAGTCGCGGCAGGCGCGGAAGCGGTGGATCGAATCGTAGATAACCGCCGTCACACCGGCCTGCAGCAGCGCCGGGATCGTCCGCACATGGAACGCCGTCTCCGGCGGGAACAGGATCGTTGACGCCTCGACGCCGAACGCCTGGCGGATGACGCCACGGTGCCACTCGATCTGCTTGACGATGTCGCGCGCCGGAATGAGCGGCATCAGCGGGTGGAAGAAGCCGAAAGCGGTGAACGCGATGCGCTGGTCGCCGCGGGCAGTCTTGAGCTCGAGAGCCTGGCGCAGCGGCTGGTTCCAGCCGCCGAAGCGGCCGCCGCACAGGTGCTCGGCCGCGCAACGGTCCAGTTGCTCGATCAGCGAGCCGCTCCAGCTGGTGGACAAGCCCGCATGCGGCAGGCCGCCCCCTTCGTACTGATGCACGGCAGAGGGGATGAAATCGGTGTACGGCCCTACCCTGGCGCCAAAGATGCCGTCCTTCTCGCCGTCCCAGTACGCGCGATCGGTCGTGTTGTAGTACGGCTGGTGCATGTGCTTGTGGATGCCGAAGAAGAGCTTGACCGCGTTCGCGTCGCCGCCGGCGGAGGCGCGCGGACGGACGGCAGGCCGTGGCGCCGCGGCAAGCTTCAGGGTTCGGAATTCCTTGATCCAGTCACCGCCTCCAGCTTGGCTCAGGTCCGCCTTCGTGCAGCCCTCGATCTGCACCCTGACCTCGCCCGGGCCCGCCAACCCGGCCGGAACATGCGCGACATAGTCAGCAGCACCACCTGCGGCAGCTGCCTTGCGTTTGCGCGCGACCGGCTGGATGGCATCACCTTTGATGATCTGCTGGCCACTGCCCGTATGCAGGATCACCTGCAGGAAGGGCGCGGCGGCGTCAGTCGTGAAGGTGATGTCGAATGCCGGATTGCGCCCTTTTGCTTCGCACGTAAGGCTGTCCGGCATCGTGATGCTGACAAACCGCGTAAAGGTGGCCATGGCGTGCTCCCCATCCCGTCGTCGCCACGGCCGGCAAGTTTGGCCACGGCTTGTCGGCACCGTTATAGCGCGCACCACGGCCGGCGCATGCGGAATTCGTTGGCGCCCGGAGCGCGCCCTTGTCGCCCCGCGGGCAAGCGATCAATGTGGCCAGCGGACGAAGTTTAGCGGACGAACGACCATGCGCGATGAGGCGGCGCTGAAGGCACGCAGGCCGTGGCCACGGTTGGTCGAGGGGCGGCCTCTTGCGGCCATGGGCGCGCTTGCGCTGGTGCTGCTCGCCACCCCTGCCGGCGCCGACGGATCGCCTAACGCAGCCCCCCACCAGACCGAGCACGGCACGGTCCGGTTGCAGACCGTGGCTGATGGCCTTGAACATCCGTGGGCAATCGCGTTCCTGCCCGATGGCCGGCTGCTGGTTACAGAGCGGCCCGGCCGCTTGCGCATCGTTGCCGAAGATGGCCGCCTTTCCGTCCCCGTTGCCGGCGTGCCCGCCGTCTACGCCGAGGGCCAAGGAGGTCTTCTCGACGTCGTGCTCGATCCTCGCTTCTCTGATAATAAGTTGATATACTTCTCATTTTCTGAAGCCGGCAACGGTGGTGCCGGGACCGCGGTCGGGCGTGGCCGGCTGATCTATGACGCGGCCGGCATGGCCCAGCTCGACGATGTCACCGTGATTTTTCGCCAGCAACCGAAGGTGCGCGGCGGCTTGCATTTCGGCTCACGGCTGGCTTTTGGCCGTGACGGGACGCTGTTCGTGACGCTGGGCGAACGCTACCAGCGCGAGCGTGCCCAACGCCCGGGCGAACATCTCGGCAAGCTCGTCCGCATCAGCACCGACGGTACGGTGCCCATCGACAACCCGTTCGCGAACACGCCCGGCACCCTGCCGGAGATCTATTCGCTGGGCCACCGTAACGTGCAGGGCGCAGCACTGCATCCCGTGACCGGCCGGCTATGGACTATCGAGCATGGCGCCCGCGGCGGTGACGAAATCAACGCGCCAGAAGCCGGCAAGAACTATGGCTGGCCGATCATCACCTACGGCGTCGATTACTCCGGCGCGCGGATTGGCGAAGGCACCGCCAAGGAAGGCCTTGAACAGCCGCTGTACTACTGGGACCCCTCGATCGCGCCCTCCGGTGCTGCCTTTTACACCGGCACGCGTTTTCCCGCCTGGCATGGAAATCTGTTCGTCGGCGCTTTGAAGTCGCGGCTGCTGGTTCGCCTCGAACTCGATGGCACAAGAGTCGTGCACGAGGAAAGGCTGCTGGCGGACCTTCAGGAGCGTATTCGCGACGTCCGCGTCGGCCCGGACGGATTCCTCTACCTCGCGACCGACAGCCCCGCCGGCCGCATCCTGCGGCTCAAGCCAGACGGCCCCAGCGACGATTAGGGCAGGCTGAAGCTGCAGCGGTTCGGCGCATTTCTATCGTGTCAGTTGTTACGGCGCGCCACGATAATCGACTATGACGAGAGACGCGCTGTGCTTTTCCAGTCACACTCGGACGCGCGCGGGCTCTTTTTTTTCCCCTTGCGGCGCCCCGGCCGGCTGGCGGGCGGTTCGGGACAAGCGGCATGATCCGCAACGCTTTTCCCGGCCTGCAGCCTGGCCGCGAGTGCGACGCACTGGCGCGCCCTCGCTGATCGCCCGCCTGCGGGTGGCCTTGACTTCCACGGCGGAGGTTTGATCTCATCCCCATGCGACTGAAGTCCGGGGTGTTGCAGCACCCCGGGACGAGTTCAGATCGCTGATGGGACAACTACGTGAGGAGTATTGCTTTGAGCCCACTGTTCTATACGAAGAATCATGAGGCTGTCGACCCCGTTTTCTTCGCCGTGGTGCCTGATTCGTTCATGCAGCGCGACCCTGGGGACGGTTATCGGCGGCCAATGACTTCCCTCGCGGCCGAATGGTCGGAAATCACCGACACTCCGCTGTTCGGACCGCGTGATCGATGGAGCTTCTAGGGAGATCATCCCCTCCCCTGAGCCTTCCCGATAGCCTCTGACGAGGCGCTCACCTTCGGCCACCGTGCTCAGGCTGAGCGCCTCGTTTCCCTTTTTCCTGATCTTGAAACCAGGTTTAGTCGTTCGTGTGGCGTGTATCGGCGCGGAGCGACACCCGCGCCCTCGTGAAAACGAGCATGAGCGCCAGCGCACCGCTCGCGATCCCTGCCGCGATGCCGAGGCTGTCGGCGATGACATCGCCGAGCGAGCTCTGCCGCGAGGGCACGAAGAACTGGAGGCCTTCGAGGAGGCATCCAAAGGCGAAAAGAGCGATCGTCAGCCACAGCATCGCCCGCCGCCCCGGAAAGGCGAGCGTTCCGATCGCACCCAAGGCCATGAAGGCGGCGAAGTGCTGGACCTTGTCGCTGGCTTCGAAGACCGGCAGTTCCGCTGTCGGCAACAGGCAGCCGACCGCAACCGCGACGGCGAGCAGCACAAACAAGATGCGATAACGGCCGTAATGCGAAACGACGGCTACGCTCATCAAGTTTTCCGGCCCGGGTTCGCGTCCAGGCGATCGCAACTGTTGATCGGGGACTGGCTTTCGCTTCGGCAAAGCCATGGGTGATCACATGCCTTGTCTAGCGGTTGCGCGGGGACGGTTGCCTGACGGTTCGGCCGGTGAGCAGCGGGGAAGGCGGCAACAGCAATAGTTGGAGCGCCGGCAGGATAAACACCGTGCACACCGTGGTCCAGATCAGCGCCACGGTCAGCAAAACCCCCATGCTGCGCATGCCGGGATGGGAAGACAGCGCAAGCGAGCCGAAGGAGCCGATGGTGGTGAGTGCGCTGTAGAGCACAGCCCGCGGCGTCGACGTCTCCAGCAGCGTCACGGCCCGTTCCTCCTGCCCGCGCAGCACCATATGAATACCCCCCGCCACACCGAGGCCGAACAACAACGGCAGGACGATCACGTTAGCGAAATTGAACGGCTGCCCGATCACGACCCCGGTCGCAGCCGTCAACGCCGCCGCCAGCAGCAAGGGAGAGAATACCACGCCCATGGCGCGAAAGCTGCGAAAGACTGCGATCAGAAGTGCAATAATCACCGCACCCGCCAGCGCGCCCGCCTGCACGAACGCGCGCAGCACCGCATACCCGGCCTCCGTGACAACGATCGACTCGCCCGAGGCATCCGCTGCAACCGACTGGACGTCGGCAGCGAACCGGCGCCGGTTCGCTTGCAGGCGCTGATCATCCCGCGCAAAGACCTCGATGAGAATACGGCCGTCGGCGGTTCGCCGCCGCTCCAACAGTACCGCCGGAAGATCGGCGGCGGTGAAGGGGGCTGCGTTCAGGGCTTGCGTCAAGTCCGCAAGCGCCGAAGGAAAGTCAGCAACCAGGGAGCGGTCGAGCGTGGTGATTGCGTCCTCTGGCCAGTCGCTGGCCGCAATCGCTGCGGCGAGGCGGCCAGCAGCATCGCTAACGGGTGTCCGCGGCTCCGCTGCCGCGGCCCGTGCAGCGGCTGCGAGTTGCGCGAGGCTCGTGCGCAAGGCGGCGGGAGGGGGCGGTGCCGAGTGAACAGGCGCTGCCGTGACCGCCGTCATCAGCAGCGCCGCCTGATCCAGGATCGCAAGCTTGTCGGACTGATCAGCGGCAACGAAGTCACGGAGCGTCAGTACATCGCGCACACTTGGCAATGCGCGCAGCCGGCTTGCGAGCGCCTCGGCAGAGGCCTCGTCGGCTGCCAGTACCATCGCCCGGAATGGATCGACGCGCGTATCATTGAGCAGGTCCAAGAGCGTCGCGACCGATTCCGAGCCAGGATCGCGCAACGCGAAGGCGGAGTCATCAAACCAGACCCGCGGGACGGCCGCCAGGCAGGCGAGCGCCAGCACGCCTGCCCCCGCCAGGACACGCAGGGGATGGCGCTCGGTCAGCGCCGCGATCGCCGCGGCAAACCGGCCCGGCGCGCGCGGATGGCTCGGGCGCTGGGGCGGCATCAGGGTGATCAGCGCCGGCAGCAGTGAAAGGTTGAGAAACGCCGCGATCACCATGCCGGCGGCAGCAATCACGCCGAGTTCGGCCAAGCCGCGGTACGCCGTCGGCAAGAAGGCGAGGAAGCCGACCGCGGCGACGACGGCAGAAATCACGAGGCCGCCGCCGACGCCCGCAGCCGCTTCGCGAAGCGCCAAACCGATGCCGATGCCCCTGTCGTACAGCTCCTGAACGCGCAGCGCGTAATGGATGCCGAAGTCGACGCTCAAGCCGATAAACAGCACGGCGAAGGTGACCGAAATCAGATTGAGCTGGCCGATCGCCACCGCAGCAAACCAAGCGGTCAGGATCAAACCGGCGATCAGCGTCAGCACAACGGCGGTGAACAGGCGCAAGGACCGGAGGCCAGCGATCAGGAGCGCCAGGACAAGGGCAAACGAGATAAGACCGACAACGCCGATGTTCTGCCGCACGCTCGTGAGCTCGTCGGCAAGCATCAACAGCTCACCGGTCAGGCGGACGCGGACGTCGGCTGCCGCTTCGTCCGCGGCAGCGGTTGCAGTGATCACGTTGCGAATGCTCGCGACCGCGCCCTCGGCTGGCGCCAAGGCCGCGAAGTCCAGCACCGGCTCAACGACGATGATTTGCCGGTTCTCGTTCGTCAGCGCGGCGGCAGCACCAGCCATCAACCGGCGCCACTGCAGGGGCCGCGGACGGCCGGCAGCGACGCTCTCTACGGTCTCAGCGATCGACGTCAGCGCCGCGGCCAGTGCCGCATCCGCGCCCGCCTCAGCCGCTCCGGCAAGGTTGGCGAGCGCGAGTTGCAACACACCGGCGAGGCCGGCGAGGGATGGCTCGCGCGCAAGTGCCGCCAACATCGGCTGTGCTACGGCCAGCCGGTCAACCAGGTCCTGCAGCTCCTCCGAACTGAGGTAGAGCAGGCCGTTGCGGGTGAAGAACGGATCGGCTTCCGGGTAGAACACACTGCGCACGTGCGGCACGCCCGCCGCCAGCGCGGACGCGATATGCGCCGCCCGCCTGGCCGCCATACCGGGCGCATCGCTCTCGACCACCACCAGTATGGTCCGGTAGTCCTGCGGGAAGGCGGCATCGAGGGCATCGAAGTTGCGCCGAAACGGCAGATCGTCGGCCAGCATGTCGAGGGTGGAGGTATTGATGCTCAGCACCAAAGCCGTGTGCAGAGCGCCGACGATGCAGGCGGCGAGGGTAACGAGAACAACCAGACGCGGCCAGCGGCCGATGCCTGCGACCCAGCCGGCGAGCCAGCGCCGACAGCGCACCCGCCACGAACCAAACTGCGCAACGGTCGTCACCGGCGGCCACGCGTGACCCGCCAAGGCCGTGGCGTTCCTGGGGTGCTTGCGTTTACACTCAGGCCGCGCGGAGATCCGCCGCCTGATCGCAACACGGGACGCCAACGCGGCAACAGCGAGGACTTAAAGCACATGTCGGAGGTCATTCGCATTATCCAGAAGGAACATGCCAATATGGCGGCGCTCGTCAAGGCGCTCGAAAAGCAGCTTGCTGACTTCGAGCAGGGCATCGCCCCCGACTACGACGTCATCCGCGGCGTGCTAAACTATTTTCTCAGCTTCCCCGACATCTATCACCATCCGAAGGAAGACCTGATCTTTCAACGTTTGCGTGAGGTTGCGCCTGAACAGGCGTCGAGTATCGGCGATTTGCGCCGCGACCATGAGGAGCTCGACGGTCGCACGCGGGAATTCGCGGAAGGCATCACGGCCGTCCTTGAGGAGGCTCAAGTGCCGCGCGAAGCGCTGCTGCGCTGGGGCAAAGCCTTCATCCAGTTGCAGCGCGATCACATGATGATGGAAGAATCCCGTTTTCTGCCGCTTGCCGAGCAGACCTTGACCGACGACGACTGGACAGCGCTCGCAGCCGCGATGACGAACCAGGAGGATCCGTTGTTCGGCGAGAACGTCGGTGCGCAATTCGAAACGCTGCGCAAGAACATCCTCAAGTGGCAGGCCGAGACGCTAGGAGAACGCGGCTAGCGCCGCGGCCCGCTGGTACCGGCAGGCCCAGTCGATTGTCGGCGCCGCAGCGCGATGGTAGAAGGGTTAGCCGGACCGATGAGGGCGCCGCAGCCGCATGGAATCAGCCGAACGTAGGCCGATGACAGCCGAAGACCAGGAACCGCAAGCGATGCCGAGCGAGCTGCATTCGATGCTGCAGCGTCAGATGATGGACGTCATTGCCGTACACGCGTTTTACGTGCGCGAGTCGATCGGCAAGGAAGCGCTCGACCCGCGGGTTCTCGAGGTTATCGCCGCCGTTCCGCGCCACGACTACGTGCCGCTTGAGGTCGCCCCGTTCGCCTACGCCGACCAGCCGCTTCCGATCGGCTGCGACAAGACCATCTCGCAGCCGTTCATGATCGCGCTGATGACCGACCTGCTTGATATTGGTCCCGATCATTCCGTGCTTGAGATCGGCACCGGCCTTGGCTACCACGCCTCGATCCTGGCGGCGCTGGCCAGGCACGTCTATTCGATTGAGATCATTGAAGAATTGCACGCTGAAGCGAAGCGGCGACTGAGCGTGCACGGCCTTTCCAACATCACGCTCAAGCGCGCCAACGGCGAGCATGGCTGGCCGGAGTATGGGCCCTTTGACCGCATTCTCGTCTGCGCCGCTTCGGAGCTGATGCCGGCGGCACTGATCCGGCAGCTCAAGCCGGGCGGCAAGATGATCGTCCCGACCGGCTTGCCGGACAGCCAAGTGCTGTTGCTGGCGGAAAAGGATGAAAACGGCCGCCTGCGCACGAAGGAGATCCTGCCGGTGCGCTTCGCGCTGATGGAAACCGACGCGCCAGATTAGGCCCGAATCACGCGCGCCAGCGAACCGACGACGCAGCGGCCCTTACCCCAACCGGCCCGATCCCAACCGGCCTGATCCCATTCGGCCTGATCCCATTCGGCCTAATCTCAGCCGGCCTCGCGGGCACCGCCCTCGAAGGTGTTGAGGATTTCATCGGCTGCCAGCGTCGCCGTCAGACGGCCGGCGAGCAGGTCGCGCTCGATCTGCGGGATGCATTCGACGACCTTCGGGTGCGAACGTAAATCGGTCATCAGCCGGTCCTGGACCAGCTGCCACATCCACTTCAGCCGCTGCTTCTGCCGCTTCGCCTGAAACTCGCCGGAAGCGCTCAGCTTCTCCTTGTGCTCGCACAGTTTGTCCCAAACCGCATCGAGCCCGATGCCCTTCAAGGACGAGCACATGAGGACCGGCGCCGACCAGTTCTCGCTGCGCGGGGCGACGATATGCAAGGCATTGCGGTAGTGGATTGCGGCTTGTTTGGCGCGGATCTCATTGTCGCCGTCGGCTTTGTTGACGACGATCATGTCGGCGATTTCCAGCACCCCCTTCTTGATGCCCTGCAGCTCATCACCGGCACCCGGCAGCATCAGGACAAGGAAAAAGTCGGTCATCTCGGAGACCGTGACTTCCGACTGACCCGTTCCGACCGTCTCGATCAGGATCACGTCGTAGCCAGCCGCCTCACACGCGACAATCGTCTGCCGGGTGGTGCGGGCGACCCCGCCCAGCGTGCCGCCCGAGGGCGACGGCCGGACGAAGGCTTCCTCGCGCTGGGTCAGCTCGGTCATCCGCGTCTTGTCGCCGAGAATGCTGCCGCCAGAAACCGGGCTTGACGGATCGACGGCCAACACCGCGACGCGGTGGCCACGCTTGACGAGTTCAAGGCCGAAGCCCTCGATGAACGTACTCTTGCCAGCGCCGGGCACACCGGTAATGCCGATGCGGTGCGCCCCACCGGCGTAGGGAAGCAGGCGCACCAAGATCTCCTGAGCGAGGCGCCGGTGCCTGGGGCTCCGGCTCTCGATCATGGTGATGGTGCGCCCGAGGATGGCGCGGTCGTGCGCGCGAACGCCCGCGACGTAGTCGTCGATCGTCAATCCCGCACGCGGCGCCGCGAGACCGGCGCCATCCCGGACGTCCATCGCTGTTAAGCTGCCTCGCTGGTATAACCCAGCCGCTTGTTGAGCGTGCCCAACAGGGCAAGGGCCGCCTCGCTGATGATGGTGCCGGGCGGGAAGATGGCAGCCGCGCCGGCGGCATAGAGCGCATCGTAGTCCTGCGGCGGGATGACGCCGCCAACGACGATCAGGATGTCCTCGCGCCCCAGCTTCTTCAGTTCCGACTTCAGCTCCGGCACCAGCGTCAGGTGCCCTGCGGCCAGCGAGCTGGCACCGACGATGTGGACGTCGTTCTCGACCGCCTGACGGGCCGCTTCCCCGGGTGTCTGGAACAGCGGGCCGATGTCGACGTCGAAGCCGAGATCGGCAAACGCACTCGCGATGACCTTCTGGCCGCGGTCGTGGCCATCCTGGCCCATCTTGGCGATCAGGATGCGCGGTCTGCGGCCGTCGTTGGCCTCGAACAGCTCAACCGCCTTCTGTACCTTGCTAATCACGTTGGAACGCTCCCCAACCTCGGCCCGATAGACGCCGGAGATCTTCTTGATCTCCGCCTTGTGCCGGCCCCAGACCTTTTCCAGGGCATCGGAGATCTCGCCGACCGTGCACTTGGCGCGAGCGGCGTCGACGGCCAAGGCGAGCAGGTTGCCTTCGCCCGCTTCGGCGCAGCGCGTGAGCGCTTCGAGCTTGGCCGTCGCTACGGCCGGATCGCGCTCGGCGCGCAAGCGCTGCAGCTTTTCGATCTGCTGCCGGCGCACTTCGGTGTTGTCAACCTTGAGGACCGGCACGTCTTCCTTCTCGGTCAACAGGAACTTGTTGACGCCGACCACCGTCTGCCGGCCGGAGTCGATGCGGGCCTGGGTGCGGGCGGCTGCCTCCTCGATCCGCAGCTTGGGAATGCCGGCCTCGATGGCCTTCGCCATGCCGCCCTGCTGCTCGACTTCCTGGATGTGGCCCCACGCCGTCTCGGCCAACGCGCGCGTCAGCCGTTCGACGTAGTAGCTGCCGCCCCACGGGTCGATGACCTGGGTGGTACCGCTTTCCTGCTGTAGGAACAGCTGGGTATTGCGGGCGATGCGGGCGGAGAAGTCGGTTGGCAGCGCCAACGCCTCGTCGAGGGAGTTGGTGTGCAGCGACTGGGTATGGCCTTGTGTCGACGCCATCGCCTCGACACAGGTCCGCACCACGTTGTTGTAGACGTCCTGCGCCGTCAGGCTCCAGCCGGAGGTCTGGGAATGGGTGCGCAGTGCCAACGACTTGGTGTTCTTCGGCTCGAACTGCTTGATCAGCTTTGCCCACAGCATGCGGGCGGCGCGCATCTTGGCGACTTCCATGAAGAAGTTCATGCCGATCGCCCAGAAGAACGACAGCCGCGGCGCAAACTGGTCGATCGTGAGCCCGGCCTTCAAGCCGGCCCGCGCGTACTCGACGCCGTCGGCCAGGGTGTAGGCCATCTCGAGATCGGCGGTCGCTCCCGCCTCCTGCATGTGGTAGCCGGAAATCGAGATCGAGTTGAACTTCGGCATGTTCTGCGAACAGTGCGCGAAGATGTCAGAAATGATCCGCATCGAGGCTTCAGGCGGGTAGATGTAGGTGTTGCGGACCATGAACTCCTTCAGAATGTCGTTCTGAATGGTCCCGGCCAGCTGCGCCTGTTTGACGCCTTGCTCCTCGGCGGCGACGATGTAATTGGCGAGGATGGGCAGCACCGCGCCGTTCATCGTCATCGATACGGTCATCTGGTCGAGCGGGATGCCGTCGAACAGCTCGCGCATGTCGTAAATGGAATCGATCGCCACGCCCGCCATGCCGACGTCGCCGACGACGCGCGGATTATCGGAATCGTAGCCGCGATGGGTGGCCAAGTCGAACGCGACCGAGAGGCCCTTCTGTCCGGCCGCAAGGTTGCGGCGGTAGAAGGCATTGGAGTCCTTGGCGGTCGAGAAGCCGGCGTACTGGCGGATCGTCCACGGCTGGTTGACGTACATCGAGGAGTACGGCCCGCGCAGGTACGGCGGCAGACCGGGCGCCGTATCCAGGTGGTCCAAGCCCTCCAGATCCTTGGCTGAATAGAACGGCTTGACGGCGATGCCTTCCGGCGTCTCCCACGTCATCTCCTCGGGCGCGCGGCCGGTCTCGGCCTTGAACCGCTTGGCCCATGCGGCAAGGCCGTCACCAGCGGCCGGCGGCTGGTTGCCGGGCATCAACGGGACTTGGCTGAAATCGGGGAAAGTCGTCATCGCTCGATCACTCCCAAGCGGGCGAGGGTGGAACCGGTGATTTTCAGTACGTCGGCGCCCATAAAGATGAAGTCGTCAATGCCGGCGCCGGTGTAAAGGTCCCGTTTGTCGCCGGGCTGTCCGGCAAGGAACAGGTATTCGCAGCCGGCCCCCTTCAAGGCTCCCGCAACCGCAGTTGCCATCTGCTCGTAGATCGGATCGGCCGAGCAAAGGATGGCGACGCGGGCACCCGAAGCCTTGAACGCGTCGGCGCAGGCGGCAGCATCCGTGAAGCCTTCGCTGGGGAGTGCCGCAATGCCGGCTGTCTCGAAGAAGTTCTTGGCGAACGTCGCCCGCGCCGTGTGCTGGGCGATCGCGCCCAGGTTGGCGAGGAAGATGCTCGGCTGGATGCCGGTCCGCGCCCGATAGGCGTCGCTTGCCGCGCGCAACGCCTCAAACGCCTCGCCGTAGCGGTGCCGTGGCAGCGCGGCCAGCTTTATCGGCGTGCCCCCCAGCGCTTGCGCCATCAGTGCGATCGTTGCCCCCGCCTCGGCCGCGGCGACTGCCGCCGCCGGCCGCTCGGCCACGCCGGCCTTTGCCAGGGCTTCGACCTTCGGGCCCGTACTCTTCGCCCGCGTCGCCCGTAGCCGCTCGCCCGCAGCCGCCTTGGCAGCCGCCACGTCGACTTCCTCGGTTGCCACCGGCGCCTCACCGATGTTGGGGAACTCGCTGACGCCGGTAACCGGATCGCGCCGCTTGGCGATGCCGGCTTCGCGCTCGCTCCACGCCTTGGCGATGGCTGCCGCAAGCGTGCCGTCACTCAGGACCTGGGCGATACCGCCCGCCTTCTCGATGCCCTGGAATTCGTTCCAGGCCGCGCGCGCCAACTCGTCGGTCCGGCTCTCGACATACCAGGAGCCGCCGGCGGGATCGATCACCTTGGCGATGTTCGACTCTTCGGCGAGAACGATGTGGGTATTGCGGGCGACCCGCAAGCCCAGCTCGTCCGGCACCCCGAGCGCCGTGTTGAAAGGCTGGACGACGACCGCATCGGCGCCGCCAACGGCAGCGGCGAAGCAGGACACCGTCGTACGCAGCATGTTCACCCAGGCGTCGCGCGTCGTCATCATGCGCAAGGCCGAAACCGCCGTCAGGCGCATCGCCCGCGCCGGCTCGGACGCACCGCACGCCTCGGCGACGCGCGCCCACAGCTTGCGCGCCGCGCGCAGCTTGGCAATGCCAAGGAACTGATCGCACGGCACGGCGACGGTAAATGCGATCTGCCGGCAGGCCTGATCGACGGTAAGGCCGGCGGCCGTCATCGCCTTCAGATAGGCAACTGCGGTGGCGAGCAGGATACCCAGATCCTGCGTCTCAGTGGCGCCGGCATCGTGATAGGGGGTGGTGTTCACCCCAACCGCGCTCACTTGAGCGTAGGTGGCCTGCGTGTACCGGGCGAGCGCCGCCATCTGTGCCAGCGCATCCGCGAGCGATGACGGCAACGATCCGCCGGCCGCCAGCGCCCCGAGGGGATCCGCATTGAAAGCACCCTTCGCATCACCCGTGCCGACACCACGGCGGTGCCACAAGGCGGCCAAGAGTGCGGCGGCAGCAAGCGACTGCCCGCCTGCCGCAAGCGAGATCGGCACCAGGCGGAGGTCGACGTCGCTCAGCAGCCGATCCAGGTCATCGACCGAGTAGAGCATGATGCCGCCGGTCCCGGCCAGCTCCGCCGCACCAGCCGCATCACCATCAAGCCCGGCCTCGGCAGCACGATCGAACTTCAGCATGAGCGAACGGACGCCGCAGTTCAGTTCGTGCAGGATTGTAGCGTTCCCCTTCACCGGGCACGGATGGCTGTAAACTTGGCGGACATCCCAATCGTTCAGCCGGCTGCCGGCCGCAGTGCCGCCGCGCGTGAAGGCCATCGCCCCCGGAAACCCGGACGGATCCCCAGCCGATGGCCAGTCGCGGCCCGTATAGAGCGGCCGCAGTGTGAGCCCTTCATGGGTTCGGGTGAGCATTTTCTTGTCGAAGGGTGCCCCTTTGAGCGCCCGCTCAACCTCGGCTTTCCACTCCTCAGGCGTTGGCTTCTTAAACTCTTGCGTGAAATTCAGCTGCTGGTCGGTCATGGATTTCCCGCGTGGCTGGATCTGGTGTTCGTTCGTCCGCGTGCGTTTTGCCAGGAATTGCCCCGGCGTTTCCCGCCGCCAGTCGGTTTCGACTTGAGCGTACCCGGTTTTCCCTGGGTCCGGAAAACTAAGACAGGTGCGGGCAAGCGTCAATCAAGGAACGCCGTTGGCAATGCCCACGGGCAACGCCCCGAAGCCGAACGGCCGTCGGCGCTTGCCTGCCCCATCTGAGGAATTTGACCCGCTATTGCGGTGACCATCTTGCTACCTTAGCGAGAATATACCCGCGTGGGTATTTAAAATTCGTAAAAGTTCCCGTAAAAATTGTCCTCAGTTTGGAGGCAACAGCCATCGTTTCCGGCGCCGCTCTTTCGAGCCTCTCGGCCGGTTTCGCGGGCAAAAACAGGGACTGTTTACGTGAACGTGATTATCGGCAGCACAGACGACGACACCATCCCGGGCACTGACCTGGATGATCTGATCCGCCTCTTTTACGGGAACGACCAGGCAAACGGAGGCGGCGGCAAAGACAAGATCTACGGCGATGCCGGCGATGACCTGCTGTATGGCGGCGACGGCAACGACACGCTCTACGGCGGCGCCGACGATGACCAGCTTTTCGGTGATGCCGGGAGTGACAGGCTTTATGGCGGCGACGGCTACGATACCATCTCCGGCGGCAGCGGCCACGACAAGCTCTACGGCAATGCCGGCGATGACATCCTCCGCGGCAGCTCTGGCAACGATAGCCTGTTCGGCAATAACGGCAATGACGGGCTGTTCGGTGGCGAGGGCAACGACTTCCTTGAGGGCGGTGAAGGCAACGATACCCTTGACGGTGGCGCCGGCAATGACACGCTGCAGCAGCACGGCATCTTGAAGGTGTTCGACGTTGGTGCCCAAGCCGTGCTTGAGACTTTGCTCACTGGGAGGGCGGGAAATGACGTCATCGAGGCCGACCTCAAGACGGACGCTTACGCCGATCTCGAAGGGGCAGACGCCTACTCCCTGGCGAGCGCAACGGTGAGTGGCGGCGACGGCATTGATCAGATTACCGTCTCGTTGACGAGTTCCGGCGCGAAACAGTGGAGCTACGGCGCGTTTGCCGAAGCGAAAGCCGAAATCGACGGCGGCAGCGGCAATGATCTCATCACCGCCACCCTGACCACCGGCACCATTGGTGGATCCAGCGCAAGCTGCAAGACGACCGGCGGTTCCGGCGACGACACCATCCACGTGACCCTCCTCGCCGAAGGCGAACAAACCACGGCGGAGAGCACCGTTCTCGGCGGTTCCGGCAACGACACGATTTTCACGACTGTGGGCGCCGCCTCCACGTGGTCAACGGTCACCACCACGGTCGATGCCGGTTCCGGTGACGACGTGATCGTCGCCACCGCACCTTCGCTGTTCGCTGCTGACTCCGTCGTTCGCTCAGTGGTCCTCGGCGGCTCAGGCAACGACAGCATCACTGCGGTCGGCGGTACCGACAACCGGCTGGACGGCGGTATCGGCAATGACACCCTCGACGGCAGTGACGGCGGCACCGATGTGTTCGTCCTGCGTGCCGATGCCGGTCCGGACGTCATCCTCGACTTCGAGCTGGGAATTGACCGCTTCGGCCTCGCCGATCTGCGCTTCGAGGACCTGAGCCTCGTCGACAGCGGGACCGACACCCTCATCACCAACGCCGGAACGAACGCAACGATCGCGCTAGTGCACGGCATCGACCCTGCAGCCTTAGGCGCCGCGGACTTCCTGCTCGTGTAGGAGGAGCCCCCCGCACCCGCGTGCCTCCTTCCCACGCGCGCGCTTAGACGATATGCGCAGTCCCCCGCTTCCATGGCCGGCCGTGGTGCACCAGTCACCACGGCCGGACCGTGAGCCCGGGCGAAGTCCGGCAGCTCTCACCGACCAGGCTGCATTCCCCCACCCAAAGTAAGTCAAATTTTCGCAACAATGCCCGCAAATTAATTTGTGGCGTTGCGAAATAAGTAGACAAATAAATATTTTCGCTTTCGCGCCATCTGCAATTAATATGTGGGCGTCAGGGGTGGTTATCGCGAAGTATTCGCGTTGATAATGCTTCGCACGATCGCCTCGCGCCGGATTCGAAGACAGACTTAATTGATCTGCTCCGGCGATCGGCTCTGCCGATTTTCATTCTCACTTGCGGCGCAACGTGTCCTCTGGGGACTTTGCTGCCCGACAGCAAGAGGGAGTCGACCCGATGAGCCTGTCAGCCGAGAGCTTTCTTCGCGCGCGTGCGGTCGCCGGCCCTGCCGCGGCACCCCAGCCGAGTTCGGTCGCCCCGACCGGTTACGGCGCTTGGTCGACTGTCGCGAACTCCGGCACCGCAACGACCGATGCGCTCCTCGGGGGATCGAAATGGGGCAGCGGCGCGGTCGGCCAAGCCGTCACCGTCACTTACAGTTTCGCCCAGTCCGGTCTCCTGTGGCGCACCGGCTACGGCAGCGGCGAGCCAAGCTACGGCTTCCAGCCGCTGAACGGCACGCAGATGGAGGCTGCCCGCAAGGCGCTCAACGCTTGGAGCGCCGTTGCCAACGTCAGTTTTGTCGAGGTGACAGAGAGCAGCACAGTCGTCGGCGACATGCGTTTCGCCTCGAGCTCGCTGCCCTCGACGGCTTGGGCCTACTATCCCAGCAGTTCTGCCGAAGGTGGCGATGTCTGGCTGGGGCGCAACAGCTACTTCGACAGCACCGCCGATGGCAGCTACTCGCTGCTCGGCTTGATGCATGAGATCGGCCACGCACTGGGGCTCAAGCACCCGCATGACACCGACGGCTCGGGCGTCGTGCTGGCCGTCAACCTTGACTACCTCGGCAACACGGTGATGAGCTACCGTTCGTACCTCAATCAGACGATCGGCAGCCCTTATACCAACACGTTCTTTCCCACCACGCCCGGCATTTACGACATCGCCGCCCTGCAGCACCTCTACGGCGCCAACATGACCACCAACGCCGGCAATACGACCTACCAGTGGGGCGCCGGTGAGCAGATCCTCGAGACGATCTGGGATGGCGGCGGGACCGACACGATCGACTGGTCAAACCAAACGAGCGCGGCCGAGATCAACCTCACCGCCGGCGTCTGGAGCAAGCTCGGCCCGGCCTACGACACAGCCGGCGGCGAGAATGCCAAGACACTCAACATCGCGCTCGGCGTGACGATAGAGGATGCCTTCGGAGGTTCGGCAGCCGATGTAATTCGCGGCAACACCGCAAACAACCTTATCCGCGGCAACGCCGGTAACGACAGCATCGAGGGTGGAACCGGCGCCGATGTGCTCGAAGGCGGTGACGGCGACGACACAATCTGGGGCCGCAACCCGGGCGTCGTGACGGCCGACGGCAACGACACCATCACAGGCGGTGAAGGCGACGACACCATCGACGGCGGGGCCGGTAACGACAGGATCAACGGAGACGCCGGGAACGATCTTGTTTACGGCGGTTCCGGGAACGATACCCTGTACGGCCACTATAGCTACGATACGCTTGTTGGTGGCGACGGCAACGACTACCTGTTCGGATACTCAAGCAACGACTCATTAGTCGGCGACAGCGGAAACGATACTCTCTACGGTCATACCGGCCGGGACACACTGGACGGAGGTGTCGGCTTTGACGTCTTCGTCTATACGAGCACGGCGCAATCAAAAGCAGGATCCAGCAATCGCGACCAGATCTACTTCGATAGCCCTGGCAGCTTCTTTGCCGACGTTATTGACGTTTCCGGGATTGATGCTGACACTACGCTTTCGGGCAACCAAGCGTTCGTCTTTATCGGCACCGCGGCCTTTACAGGTCCCGGCCAGATACGGGTCCAGGCCGGAGGAGTCGATACGCTGATCCTGTTCAACACCGATGCCGACCT
Source organism: Defluviicoccus sp. (assembly GCA_029624735.1). Classification (GTDB taxonomy): domain Bacteria; phylum Pseudomonadota; class Alphaproteobacteria; order Rhodospirillales; family Defluviicoccaceae; genus Defluviicoccus. The sequence continues at coordinate 103,172 of JARSSM010000009.1, forward strand.
GTCGACTGAGATGGAGATCCTTTCCCGCGACGCCTCGGCCTACGCGCCCGAGGACTACACGGCCTCGGACTTCATCCTCTGACAACGGTTCAGTTCAGTCGATCTGCACAATCTCGCCGTTGCGCTGGCATGCAGGCAGTGCCAGAGCGATGAAAGCCTCGATCAGCCTTGGATCGTCGGCCGGCTTGAGCGCTTCAGGGTCCTCGCCAGGAAACGCCGCCGCGCGCAGCCGCGTGCGCTTCGGGCCGGGATCGATCAGATTGGCGCGCACATCCGTTTTCGCCATCTCCCCGGCATAAGTGCGGATCATCGCCTCAAGCCCGGCCTTGCTCGCCGCGTAAGCGCCCCAATAGGCACGACCGGGCGCGACATCTGCGGTCACGAAGATCGCCCGCCCGGCGTCGGACGCCCGCAAGAGCGGATCACACGACCTCAACAGGCGCCAGTTGGCAATCAGATTGACAGCGATGACACGCTCGAAAACCGCGGGCTCCGTGTGGCCCAAGGGACCGAGAACCCCCAACGTGGCGGCATTTCCTACGAGGACGTCAAGACGGCCCCAGCGGGCGAAGATGGCAGCGCCGATCCGGTCAACGAGTGTTCCATCGGTCAAGTCGCCCACCACCAGCGATGCCTGGCGGCCTTCCGCGCGCAACGCGTCGTCGAGTTCCTCCAGCGCCCCTTGCGTGCGGCCGACGACGATGAGCTCCGCACCTTCACGAGCAAAGGCAAGCGCCACCGCACGGCCGATCCCGCGCGAAGCACCGGTGACGAGCGCAATCCGGCCCCCGAGCAGACCAGAAGCGGGCGGCGGCTGGGTGTCGGATGTTTGAGTTGAGGTAGTCATCGGCAGCGCCTCGATCAGCGGAACGCACCGGTCGCGGGCGGAAGCCGCCGGATCGGCTGGTTCGGGTATGCCGTCTCCGCGCATCGGCCGCAAGCCGATTGACGCTCGTGCACTGGCACAAACAGAGCGTACATCCTGTTTGTGCGGAAAGTGCACGCGATTCAATAGGGTGTGCAGCGACAACCTTGCTCGGGCTGAACCGCCCGATAGGGTCGCTGCACTAGCCCCCGCCGCAGCGGTTGACGGCGGATCGGCCGCGGCGGTATCACGCCCCAGCGATGGCGCGAACAAACCGGGTCGGTGAGCGGATGCACCGATCCCAGGCGTGGCGCGATGAACGGCGCCGTTTCCGCGGTGGCCCTCGGCTCAAGCGTGGCGGGTTCGCTTCACGGCTTGGGCGCTATCCGCCCGCCCCCGGTTATTGCTGCTTGAAGCGGCGGCACCAAACGCGTATAAGTTGTGGCAATAGGGCCTTGAACAAGAAACGCTATAGGAAGTCGCATTGACCCTCGCCTCTCCCCCGCGCGTGGCGATTGGCATGCCTGTTTTCAACGGGCAGAACTACATCGCCGACGCGATCGAATCGGTCCTTGCGCAGACGTTCCAGGACTTCGAGCTCGTGATCGCCGATAACGCATCAACAGATGCGACGGAGTCAATCTGCCGCGCGTACGCTGCGCGCGATTACAGAGTGCGCTATCACCGGAGTCCCTATAACCGCGGCGCCGCGTGCAACTACGAGCTCGTGTACCGCCTTTCCTCGCCAACGGCGTACTTCAAGTGGCTGGCGCATGACGATCGCATTGCGCCCACCTTCCTCGCCAAGGCGGTCGCCGCGCTCGATGCCGATCCGGCAGCCGTTTTGTGCAACTCTCTGGTCCAGGTGATTGACGACAGGGGCGAAGAGATCCGGATCTATGACAGCAACCTGGTGGCCACGCGCGTGTCAGAACGGCCGTCGGAGCGGTTTGCGGTCTGCATCTTGAAGTCGCATCGTAACTCGGAAAACTTTTCCCTGATCCGCCGCAGCGCCCTCGAACGCGTCGAGCAGATGGGGCCGTACTACAATTCGGACAAGGTCATCATTGCCGAGCTCGCCCTGCTTGGCCGGTTTCTGCAAATTGACGAACCCTTGGTCGCTAATCGCGAGCATCAGAAGCGCGCCACCAGCGCCGTCGTGCGGGCCGCTTGGGCCGCCTATCACGACAGCAAAGGCGGCCACTGGAACCGGTTCGGCCATCTGATGGTCTACCGTGACTATGTGCGGATGGTGCGCCGGCACCTGCAGGACTGGCCCGAACGCAGGAATGCCTACGCGAGCCTGCTCAAGTGGTGGGGCGCCGGCAACAATCTGACCACGTTTTGCGCCGACGCGGTCGCATTTGTAAGCCCGAAAGCGTTCGTGCTTGGCCGCCGTTTGAAACACCAGCTGCTTCGCCCCGCCGCGCCGAAATGCCACGCTGGGACGGATTGCAGCGGCAACACAGGACCACGCTAGAGCCATGGCCGCTCCCGCTGTTTCGCCGACCCCGGCGATTGAGGACTCCGCTGCCGCTGTCGGTGACGCGCTGATGGCGCTGATCGCCAGGCTTTATCCCCTGCCACGCAGCCTGACCGGCCGAGGCGTTCGCGAGACGCTGGCGATCCTTGGCGAGTCAATTCCGCTTACGCTGAGCGAGGTGCCGTCGGGTAGCCCGGTCTATGACTGGGAGGTGCCGAAAGAATGGACGATCCGCGACGCCTACATCAAGGATTCGAGCGGACGGCGGATCGTCGATTACCGTGAGCATAATCTCCACGTCGTCGGCTACAGCGTGCCGGTGCGGGCGACCCTCGACCTCGAAGATCTCAGGCCGCACCTTCACACGCTCCCCGATCGGCCGGACTGGATCCCCTACCGCACGACCTATTGGAAGGAGACATGGGGCTTCTGCCTCTCGCATCGAACGCTGGAGAGCCTCAAGCCAGGTCCCTATGAGGTTGTGATCGATTCGAGTCTCACGGACGGCGCGCTTACCTACGCCGAGTGCGTACTGCCGGGCGCGACCACCGATGAGGTGCTCCTGTTCACGCACACCTGCCATCCCTCCCTGTGCAACGACAACTGCTCGGGCATGGCGCTCGCGACACTCGTCGCCCGGACGCTCGCGCAGCATCCGCGCCGATACACCTATCGCTTCGTCTTCGCGCCGGGAACGATCGGCTCGCTGACTTGGCTCAGCCGCAACGAGGATACGGTGTCCCGTGTCCGCCACGGCCTCGTCATGACCGGTTTTGGCGATCCGGGGCCGTTTACGTATAAGCGGAGCCGTCGCGGTGACGCGCCAATCGACCATATCGTCGAGTATCTCCTGGAACGCGCTGACGGACCGAAGGCCAACATCGTTGATTTCAGCCCCTACGGCTACGACGAGCGTCAATTCTGCTCGCCGGGCTTCAATCTGCCGATGGGCCGCCTTTCGCGCACGCCGTACGGGTGTTACCCGCAATACCACACCTCCGCCGACACCCTCTCCTTCATCTCCAAGGCACAGTTGGCGGACGCCTACGCATTGCTGATGCGCATCCTCGAGGTGGTTGACGCCGATCGGAAGCTCGTCAACACGTGCCCGAAGGGTGAGCCGCGGCTGGGCAAGCGCGGATTGTTCCGCTCCACCGGTGGGACCGGCGTGAGCAACCGCGAAGAGGCCATGCTGTGGCTTCTCAACCAGTCGGACGGTGAGCGCTCGCTGCTCGATATCGCCAAACGGTCTGGCCTCGACTTTACCCTTATTAAGAGTTCGGCTGATAGTTTGATAGACTGCGGGCTGTTGGTGGATGCCGAATAAGGGATGCCGCACTTTATGGCAACATTCAGGCAAGACGGGAGGCGGAGATCATAATACTACCCCAATATCGACCATAACGATCTCGCATTTGCTGGGTTGCCATTGGGGATGCTTTCCAGCACGATGCAGCCCGCGCATTAGCCCACAACCATAAAGATCTCCCCTCAATGCGACCCAACTCTAGCGACGGCGCGCCGACATCGATGGCACAGACGGCCGCAGCCGGCCAAACGGAGCGCGGCGTGCCACGGCGCCGTCGCGGCAACCTGGGCGTCAGCGCCATCCGCCGCTTGATCCCCCGGAAGGCAACCCGGCGATGGCCAAGCCCTGGCGGCCGCAGGCTTGTTCGCCTGCTTCTGCTGATCCGCCGCATCCGCTTCCGTTCGCTTGCCTTGACCCTGATGGCGTTTGCTGTCACGGCGGTGACAATCTCCCTCGTTGCACGCGCCATCAAAGGCCAGCCGCAGGTCGAAGTGCTATCGGAGAAGATGCAAGACTACGCCGCCAACCGCGATCGCTACTCGGTGCTTTTTCTCGGCACCAGCCGCATCTATCGCACGATCGTGCCGGAAGCCGTCGACGAGGCCATGCGGGAAAGTGGCTGTGACGAAACCACTTATAATCTTGGCGTTGAGGGTATGTTCAGCGTCGAAAGGGATTATGTCCTCAACAAAATTCTCTCAGAACGCTCCCCGGCGCTGAAAGTGATTGTTACAGAGGACGTCCTACCCTCAATTGGCAAGGCCGATGACGCAAATTTTCTCAGTGATCGTGTTCGCTTTTTTTACAACATTAAGAGCTTGCCTGTCTTTCTCGATAGCCTTCTAAGCTATCCAGAACCCGCGCTAGATACTCTCTATCGCCTTATTTATTTGGTCGTTGGCTACGTGCGCGAGTACTCCGGCGTCAGTCAGCTCGCAGGTTTGCTTCCGAAAGCCGGTCCCGAAAGCGGCAACCTCTACGACAAGGGGTTCTTGAATAACCGCGGCTATCTCCCTCTCAAAGCAGAAACCGACGCTTCATTCGAACAACGCCGCCGCAGTTTCGTCGAGGACGAGCAGTGGCTTGTCCTCGACCGTCAGGAGCAGGACCTCAAGGGAGCCTATCGCGCCGATCCGAGGGCGAAGAAGCGGGGGGCGCATCTGGCCCGACGCTTGGCGCGCATTGCCGAAAGTGGCGTCAAGCCCGCAATCCTGGTGCTGCCGCAGGAGCGGCCCGTGACAACGGTACAAGCCATCAATTCCGTTATCTCGCAGCAAGTCGATACGGCACTGATCCTCGATTACAACAAGATCACTCAATACCCAGAGTTTTATAATAGAGACCTGTGGTATGATGCCTTTCATTTCACATTTGTCGGCGCGCGAATGGCAAGTAAAGTGATCGGTCGCGATCTCTGCCGCGCAATCAAACAATAATCCCAGAGAACCTGTCACTGCCATGCTGTTCGTAGATCCGATATTCTTTGTCTTTTTTCTCGTTACAGCCTCGGTATATTGGCTGATGACCAGCCACGACTGGCGCAAGCTCTGGCTCCTTGCCGCCAGTTACGTCTTTTATGGCGCCTGGGACTGGCGATTTCTGTTCCTGATGATCGGCTGCTCGGCCTTCAATTACGTGATGGCCCTCGTCGTCGCGCGCCAGCATAAGACGGGTCCGGCGCAGGCATGGGTCTTGCCGATCAGCATTGTCGCTAATCTCTCGGTCTTGTTTTTTTTCAAATACTTCAACTTCTTTGCGACGTCACTGACCGAGTTCGCGGCCCTCTTCGGGGCCACCGTTTCGCCGGTCACCCTAAAGGTGGTGCTACCGGCTGGCATCAGCTTCTTCACCTTTCAGGCGATGAGCTATTTCTTGGATGTCTACCGAAAGGACATCCCGGCCGAAAAAAGCTTCATCGACGTCTCGCTCTACATCGCCTTCTTCCCGCAGTTGGTCGCGGGACCGATCGTGCGCGCCGCCGACTTCCTGCCACAACTCACGCGCCGGCGGTTCTTCTCGGATGTCAACCTCCGTGGCTCCCTCCTTTTGTTCGCGATCGGTTTCATCAAGAAGGCTTGCATCGCGGACGGCCTCGGGACCTACGTCGACCGGGTTTTCGCAGATCCGGCAATCTTCGATGCCTTTTCGATTTTCTCCGCTGTGATTCTTTATGCGATGCAGATCTACTGCGATTTCTCCGGCTATTCGGACATGGCAATCGCTGCCGCCGGCCTCTTGGGCTATCATCTTATCATCAACTTCCGCGCGCCTTATCTCTCGGTCAACATCACCGAGTTCTGGCGGCGCTGGCATATCAGCCTGTCGACGTGGCTGCGTGACTATCTCTACATCCCGCTTGGCGGCAACCGCCACGGTCCACGCCGGCGCGACCGCAACCTGATGCTGACGATGATCCTGGGCGGCCTGTGGCACGGCGCATCTTACAACTTCATCGTCTGGGGGTTCATGCACGGCATTGCGCTGATTATCCGGCGCGAATGGGCAGCGCATCGGCCGGCGGTCGCCAGCGCCCGTCCACTGTCACGTGTCTTCAGTGGCCTGCTGACGTTCTACTGGGTGTGCATCACCTGGATCTTCTTCCGTGCGGCGACATTGCCGCAAGCACTCGATGTCATGCAGACTTTCATCACCCTTCGCTCGCCCGGCACGGAGCATCTGCCGCTTGGCGCACCTTGGGTCGCGGTCGTCTTGCTGATGGCTTCGCAGTGGGCGGATCAGAAGTACGGCATCGTCAAGCGGATTGAGAGCGTTTCGTGGCCGGCATTCTACGGCGGCTTAGGAGCAGCTTCAGCCTTCGCCCTGGCCCTGGTGCCGGGCGGGGCGCGCCCGTTCATCTATTTCCAGTTCTGACGGGCGAAAACCGCGTTCAAGCCAGCACGGTGGCGCCATTCTCGGTGCAGTCCGCCGCGGCCAAACGGATAAAGGCCTCCACGACGGCTTCGGGCGGGCGCAGCCCTGCCGGATCCTCGCCCGGCACCGCACGCGCACGCATGTCGGTCCGCGTCGGACCGGGGTCAACCAGATTGACCCTGAGGCGACTATCCGCCACCTCAGCGGCGTAGGCCGCGATCAGCCACGCCAAGCCCGCCTTGCTTGCGGCATAGGCGCCGCGGAGCGTCTTGCCGCGACTGATGGCCGACGTGACGAAGATGGCACGGCCGGCATCCGAAGCACGCAGAAGGTCATCAAACGCGTGGATCAGGCGGTAGTTGGCAGTCAGGTTAAGCGCGACCACGCGATCCCACGCCCCCTGCGGCAGCTCAGCCACGCGCGCGAGCGGCCCGAGTTCGGCGGCATTGCCAACCAGGATGTCGAGCCGTCCCCAGCGCATCAGGATCGCAGCCCGGATTTCCTCGATGGCGGCAGCATCCGTGAGGTCGCGGGCAAGAACCAGCGGTTCGGCGCCCGAGCCGGCCATTTCTTCGGCGACACGCGCGATCCCCTCGCGGCTGCGGCTTACGAGCGTGAGCAGCGCCCCTTCCTGGCGAAAGGCCAGGGCGACCGCCCGGCCGATGCCGCGGCTCGCGCCCGTGATCAGCGCTACCCGATCGACCAACCGACCGCGCGGAGCCACCGCTTTCAGGTTTGGCTGCTGCGACGCCATCGCGACGTCTGTTCCCCCTCGAGAAGCGATAGCTGGCGCTCTGCCGGCGGTTCCTGATAGTCGGTCAGCCGGATCGGATAGTCGCCGGTAAAACAAGCATCGCAGTATTGCGGTCGGAGAACCGCACGCCCGGGCTCGCCGAGCGCACGGTACAAACCATCGATCGAGATATACGAAAGAGAATCAACGCCGATGTAGCGAACCATGTCCTCAAGGTTGCGATTTGCAGCCAGAAGTTCGGAACGTTGCGGGGTATCGATGCCGTAAAAACACGAATGTGTCGTCGGCGGGCTCGATATCCGCAAGTGGACCTCGCTGGCGCCAGCATGCCGCACCATCTCCACGATCTTGACCGAAGTTGTGCCGCGGACGATTGAATCGTCGACAAGAACCACGCGTTTGCCCTTCAGCCGCGCGGCGTTGGCGTTATGCTTCAAGCGCACGCCCAGAAGGCGGATCTGCTGCGACGGCTCGATGAAGGTCCGGCCGATATAATGGTTGCGGATGATGCCGAGTTCGAACGGGATGCCGGAGGCCTCGGCGAAGCCGATCGCGGCCGGAACGCCGGAGTCCGGGACCGGCACGATCAGATCGGCATCGACCGGCGCCTCCAACGCAAGTTCAGCACCGATCCGTTTGCGCGCCTCATAGACGTTGATGCCTTCCAGCGTTGAATCCGGCCGCGCAAAGTAAATGTACTCGAAAATGCAGAATCGCCGCGGCACCTTGGCGAACGGCTTGATACTGCGCAGGCCGTCGTCATCGATCACCACCATCTCACCCGGCTCAATATCGCGGACGAAGGTCGCGCCGATGATATCGAGCGCGCACGACTCCGAACTCAAGACCCAGGCGCCGTCGAGGCGGCCAAGCACGAGCGGGCGGACGCCGTGCGGATCACGCATGCCGATCAGTTTGCGACGCGTCACTGCGACCAGCGAATACGCCCCTTCGATCTGGCGCAAGGCGTCGACCAGCCGGTCGACGACGGTCGAATAGGAACTCGTCGCGACCAGATGAATGATGGTTTCGGTGTCGGTCGTGGTGTGAAAGATGGAGCCACGGCGGACAAGCTCGCGGCGGATGGCGAGCGCATTGGTGAGATTGCCGTTGTGCGCGATGGTCATGCCGCCGAACGCGAAATCGGCAAAGAAGGGCTGCACGTTGCGCAACGCCCCTTCGCCGGTGGTGGAATAGCGGACATGACCGACGGCGATCGGACCCTTGAGGCGCTGGATTACCGCGCGGGCGCCGAAGTTGTCGCCCACAAGGCCAAGCGCACGGTGGCTATGGAAGTGCTCGCCGTCGCAGCTGACAACCCCGACCGCTTCTTGTCCGCGATGCTGAAGCGCGTGCAGGCCGAGCGCCGTCGTCGCAGCCGCGTCGGGGTGACCGAACACGCCAAAGACGCCGCATTCCTCCCGGAAGCGGTCGTCATCGAAGGACGCTGGCGTCGTTTCCACCGTCCGGATGTCCCGTCCGATCATTGCCCTGACCGGTCGGTCGGGCGCTCCGTGCCAATCAGTCGCTCAAGCTCCCTACGCTCCCGCTGTCCATACCCCTGTTCCGGCATGGCGTCCCGCAGGCTCGAGCTCTTCGGCTCTGGAGACATCATGTCGCGCGCCAAGCGCTCGGTTTCAAGTACTTTCCTTAAGTGCTCGCGGGCGGGGTCCGCGTGCTGCTCAACCGTTCCCGTGTAGCGGCTGACGGCCTCCTTCAGCCAAGCAGCGCCACTCTCGACCAGTGGCAGGCTGCGCGCCTCGCGCAGCCACGCCGGATGATCCTGCGGCGGCACCAGCCAGCTGACCGCAAGGTAGGCAAGGCAGATCACGAGCGCCCCGCGCGCGACGCCGAACAGGAAGCCGAGCGAGCGGTCGACGGCGTTGAGCTGGCTCGACTTGACCCGCCTTGCGATCATGCCGGTCAGAATCGACAGCGCGATCAGGGCAACGAGGAAGATCGCCCCGCCAGCGGCGATATCGGCCACCAGCGGCTGATCGATCACCTGCTGCGCGAGCGGACGGACCAACGGCAGAACGAATACAACGGCAATGATGGCGCCGATCCAGGCGGCGACCGAGAGCACCTCCTGCACGAAACCGCGTGCAAAGGCCAACAGGCCTGAAAGCACGAGGACCGCCAGGACAGCGCCGTCGGCAACCGTGAGCGGGAAATCAGACACGTTCGGACCTCCGCCGCGAGGAGGCCGCACCGGTGTCGGCGCGAACGAGCGCCACCAGTTCGGCCAAGTGGGAAATCTCAGTCAATGCCAGATCGCGTCCCTCGGCACCGGCCCGCCGGCCGGGCACCATCGCCGAGGCAAAGCCAAGCTTGGCAGCCTCCTTGAGGCGCGCGCCGGCACGGGCGACCGCCCGCACTTCACCGCCGAGGCCTACCTCGCCGAAGACGACGGTCCCGGCGTCAAGCGGCCGCGCCGTCGCAGCCGACACCAGCGCCGCCGCAACCGCGAGATCGGCGGCCGGCTCGCTGATCCGCAGGCCTCCGGCCACGTTGAGAAAAACATCGACCGCGCCGAGCACCAAGCCGCAGCGGGCCTCGAGCACGGCGAGGATCATCGCCAAGCGGCCGCTATCCCAGCCAACGACGGCGCGGCGCGGCGTCGCGAACGAGCTCGGCGCAATCAGGGCCTGGATCTCGACCAGAACCGGGCGCGTCCCCTCGATGCCTGCGAAGACGGCACTGCCGGGGACATTGCGCTCGCGCTCGGCCAGGAAAAGCGCCGAAGGGTTGACCACTTCTTTCAAGCCGGCATCCGTCATCTCGAAGACACCGATCTCGTCGGTCGGGCCGAAGCGGTTCTTGACCGCCCTTAAGATGCGGAACTGATGACCGCGCTCACCCTCGAAGTAAAGGACGGTATCGACCATGTGCTCCAGCACACGCGGGCCGGCGATCATTCCCTCCTTGGTCACGTGGCCAACCAGGAGGATGACGAAGCCACGCCGCTTGGCAAGGGTGATCAGGGCCTGCGAGGACGCGCGCACCTGGGCCACCGTTCCGGGGGCCGATTCGAGCGCGTCGAGAAACAGCGTCTGCACAGAATCGACGACCACGACATCGACCGGCCCGTCACTCTCCAGCGTCGCCGCAATGTCACGCACCGAGGTCGCCGACGCCAGTCCCACCGGCGCCGTGCGCACGCCCAGCCGGTCGGCGCGCATCCGCAGCTGATCGACCGCTTCCTCGCCCGAAATGTAGACGCACCGTGCCTTGGTCGCGAGTGCGGCGGCGGCCTGCAGCAGCAGCGTCGACTTGCCGATACCAGGATCGCCGCCGATCAGGAGCGCACTGCCGGGCACCAGGCCGCCGCCGGTCACCCGGTCAAGCTCACCGATGCCGCTTTGCAGGCGGTCGATCGGCTTCAGCGGGCCGTCGAGCGCAATCAGCTCGATCCGCCGTCCGGCCGCCCCGCCGCTGCGCTCCAACGCGCCGCCGGCACCGATCTCGCTCACTTCCTCGACCAACGCGTTCCACGCCCCGCAGTCGTCGCAGCGGCCGCTCCACTTCGGCTGGACGCTGCCACACTGCTGGCATACGTAGCTCTTCGTCGGTCGCGCCATGCCCTCCCCTCGCCCGGCAGCGCCCGGCTTAAGCCCGAACCGCCATCTGGATCGGTCCTTCGGCGCGGCCGTGGATGAACTGGTCGACACGCGCATCGCCGGAGGCATCGACATCCGCCACCGGCCCAGCCCAGATGATTGCTCCCTGGTAGAGCATGGCGATGCGGTGCGCGATCTTGCGCGCACTCGCCATGTCGTGGGTAATCGAGAGTGCCGAAGCGCCCACCTCGCGGGTGGTCTTGACGATCAGCGAGTTGATGACGTCCGCCATGATCGGATCAAGCCCCGTCGTGGGTTCATCGAAGAAGATGATCTCCGGATCGGCAGCGATGGCGCGCGCCAGGGCGACGCGCTTTTGCATGCCGCCCGAGAGCTCCGACGGGACCAGGTCGCAAACGTCCGCGCCGAGACCGACCTGGGCGAGCTTGGCAACGGCGATGCCGCGTGCGTCGGACCTGCGGATCTTGTGCTGGGCCAGAAGGCCGAACGTGACGTTCTCCCACACTGGCAGGCTGTCGAAGAGAGCGGCGCCCTGGAAAAGCATGCCGAACTTGCGGCCCATTTCGTCGCGCGGTTCCCCGCGCAGGCCGACGGTCTCGACGCCGTCGATGAGAATGCTGCCGGCGTCCGGTTCCATCAAGCCCAGGATGCATTTCAGGAGCACCGACTTGCCGGAGCCGGAACCGCCGATCACGACCACCGACTCGCCTGATCCTAAGTCGAGATCGATGCCATCAAGGACGACCTTGCGGCCAAAGGCCTTGCGCAGGCCGCGGATACTGATCTTCGGCAACGCTGCGTTCATTTTGCGAAGAAGAGTTCGGTGAGGACGTAGTCAAAGCACAAGATCAGGATCGAGGCGGAAACGACGGCGCTCGTTGTCGCCTGACCGACCCCTTGCGCGCCGCCGCGCGACGTGTAGCCATGATAGCAGCCCATCAGGCTGATGATGAAGCCGAACACCGCCGCCTTGACGAGGCCGGAGACAATATCGTCGACATGCAAGGCTTCAAAGGTGTTCTGCAGGTAGTTAGCCGGGTTGAAGCCGAGCTTGTAAACGGCAACGATGAAGCCACCGAAAATGCCGATGATATTGGCGACGATCACAAGAAGCGGCAGCACGATTACGCCTGCGATCAGGCGCGGCGCCACCAGATACTTCATCGGATTGGTCGAGAGCGTCGTCAATGCGTCGAGCTGCTCCGTGACTCGCATCGTGCCGATCTCGGCTGCCATTGCTGCACCGATGCGGCCCGCGACCATCAGCCCCGCCAGCACAGGTCCGAGTTCGCGCGTGATCGAAACGACGACGACGTTGGCGATCGCGCCTTCGGCAGAAAAGCGGGCAAACCCGACGTAGCTCTGCAGCGCCAACACCATGCCGGTGAAGATCGCCGTGAGCCCGACCACCGGCAGCGAGAAGTAACCGATGTCGATCAGTTGCCGGCCGATGCTGCGGAGGTAGAACGGCGGCCGCAGGCAGTGACTAAGCGCCTCCACCCCGAACAGGGTCAGGCGCCCCACGACGGCAAAGAACGACAGCGCGAAGGCGCCGACAAGCTGGAGCGTATTCATCGCTGCGGCGCGTCCGCGGCGCTGTAGACGCGGGCGTAGCGCGACCCCAGCGCCGTCAGGATCTCATAGCCGATGGTGCCCGCGCGCGCGGCCACGGTATCAACCGTCTGGGCGGCGCCGATCAGCTCGACAAAGGCTCCCGGGCAGGCAATCTCCGCCGGCACGGCCGAGACATCGACGGTGATCAAGTCCATGGACACCCGCCCGACAAGTGGCACCTCGAAGGCGCCGACGGTGGCGCGGCCACGATTGCTGAGGCTGCGAAGGTAGCCATCCGCATAGCCGACGGCAACAGTCGCAATGCGGCTCGGCTGCGCAACAGCGTAAGTAGCGCCGTAGCCGACCGTCTTTGGCGGCACGACGGTCCGCACCTGCAGGATCCGGGCGCGCAAGGTGACCACCGGCCGCATCGGATTTGGCCCGCCGGCAAGCGGCTGAATGCCATAGAGTGCGGCGCCGGGACGGGCGAGATCGAAGTGGTACGGATGGCCGAGGTAGATGCCGGCCGAGTTCGCGAGCGACGCTTGCGGCCGTGCTGGTGCGAGCACCGGCGCCAGCGCATCGAACGCCTCGCCAAAGGCTTGGCGCTGCCCCTCATTCAAAGGATGCTCCGGCTGGTCGGCGCAGGCCAAGTGGCTCATCACCAGCACCGGCTCGACGCCCGCGAGCCGGTTGGGTTCGCCGACGAGGCGTGCAAGCTCCTCCGCCGGCAGCCCCAGTCGCGCCATGCCGGTATCGATATGCAGTGCCGCCGGCAGGCGGGCCTCGCGGCGGCGGGCGGCGGCAGACCAGGCCGCGATATCGCCGAGCGAATTCAGGACCGGCGTCAACCTGTGCGCGATGAGGGCCTCGTCCGCCCCCGGCAACAGTCCGTTGAGGACATAGACGGCCGCCGTCGCGGGGATGGCCGCTTCGGAGGCACCCGCAAGCACGGCCCGGACCTCGATCCCCTCCTCGATCGTGGCGACGAAGAAGGAGCGACAGCCGGCTGTCGCAAGGGAGGCGGTAACCTCCCGCGCGCCTAGTCCGTAGGCGTTGGCTTTCACCGCCGCACCGAGGCTGGCACCAGGGCGCAGCCGCTCGCGCAACAGCTGCCAGTTGGCAACCACGGCGCCGAGATCGATGGTCAGTACCGCCGCGGCATGATCAGCAACAGGAGCCACGGACGACCCCTAACGGTCGTCGACGTGCGTGATTTCGGCATCGCGGAAGGCGGTCACCGCGGCGTCGAAGATCAGGGGCACGTTGCCGGTGGGACCGTGCCGCTGCTTGGCAATCAGCACCTCCGCCTTGTTGGCAACCGTTTCCAGCCGCCGCTGCCAAGCCTCGTACTTCTCGATACCGTCGCGATCGGCGGCATGCGCATTCGGCTGCTGGCGTTGGACGTAATATTCCTCGCGAAAGATGAACATCACCACGTCGGCATCCTGCTCGATCGTGCCGGACTCGCGCAGATCCGCAAGCTGCGGCCGCTTGTCCTCCCGCTGCTCTACGGCACGCGAGAGCTGGGACAGCGCCAGGATCGGGACATTCAACTCCTTCGCCAAGGCTTTCAGTCCACGGGTGATTTCGGAGAGTTCCTGCACACGGTTTTCGTAGCGGTTTGCCGCCGACGGCGCGATCAGCTGCAGGTAATCGACGACGATCATGCCGAGGTGATGCCGGCGCTTCATTCGCCGGGCGCGCGTGCGCATAGCGCTGATCGAGAGCGCCGGCGTATCGTCGATAAAGAACGGCAGCCGCTGCAACTCCTGCGCCGCATGGACGAGGTCGGGAAACTTGTCGGACGTTACCTGGCCGCGGCGGATCTTCTCAGACGACACGCCGGTCTGCTCGGCGAGGATGCGCGTCGCAAGCTGTTCACGCGACATTTCGAGCGAGAAGAAGCCGACCACGGCACCGTCCTCGGCGATCGTCCCGCCGTCAGGGGTCTTGACGAGCCGACAAGCGCGGGCGGCATGAAAGGCTATGTTGGTGGCAAGCGCGGTCTTGCCCATCGACGGCCGTCCGGCAAGGATAAGCAGATCCGAGGGATGCAGGCCGCCCAGCTTTTCATCGAGATCACGAAAACCGGATGGCACGCCGCTCAACAGACCCTGGCGCTTGTGCGCGGCCTCCGCTTGCCGCAGGGCGCGTGTCATTGCCGTCTCGAACGTCTCGAAGCCGCTTTCAAGGGTGCCGGCTGTCGCGAGGTCGTACAGCCGCTGTTCGGCACCTTCGATCTGGAGGAATGCGGTCTCCTCGATCTCGGCTTGGTAGGCGCGGTTAACAACGTCCTCGCCAAGCGTGATCAGTTCCCGACGCAACGCCAGATCGTGGACGAGGCGGCCGTAGTGGGCGGCGTCGATGACCGAGACTGCCGCCTCAGCGAGCCGGAACAGATAGGCAGCGCCACCAACATCGCTCAAGCGCTCGCCCTGCTCAAAATAGGCCTTGAGCGTCACCGGGTCAGCGACCTGGCTGCGATCAATCAGGCGCTGGCAGGCCTCGAAGATCAGGCGGTGTTCGGCAAGCGCGAAGTGCTCAGGCCGCAGGTAATCGGCGATCCGCTCGTAGGCGCGATTGTTGACCAGGATGGCTCCCAACAGCGCCGCCTCCGCCTCGACGTTGTGCGGCGGCCGGCGCAAGCCGGGTATGCGGATCTCGGGCGCGCCGATAGTGAGCGTCGTCGTGGTCATCTCAAGACGGAAACCCCGTACGGGACCTTTGCGCGCGGCCCCTGTTTCGTTACGACGGAGTTTGCCTGAAAACCGCGCCCGGCGGCACCCCCCGCCCCTGTGGAACCGGGGGACAGTTTGCGCGCTTGCTGTGGATAAGGCGCGAAAACACTAATAGCGGAGAAGGGGTTAGGCTTCTTCTCCTACCTCTTCAGCAGCGGCGGCAGCAGCGGCCGCAGCGGCCTCCTCGGCTTCGCGCGCTTCCTCCGCCGCAGCGGCGGCAGCCGGCGAGAGCGCCGTTGTGCCGGTCTTGAGCTGCGTCTCCGCCTCGTCGCGCGAACGGGCAACGCTGACCTTGATGGTGACGCTCACCTCCGGATGCAGCGCGATGGGTACCTCATAAAGCCCCACGGCCTTGATCGGCGCATTGAGGAGCACCTGCTGGCGGCGGATCTTGACGCCGGCCTCGGACACCGCATCGGCGATATCGCGCGTACTGACCGAACCGTAGAGCTGGCCCGCTTCCCCCGACTGGCGGATCAGGACGATCGAGACCCCCTGCAGCGGTCCGGCCAGACCTTCCGCCTCCGTCCGCCGCTCGGCATTGAGCGCCTCCAGGTGCGCCCGCTGCTCCTCGAACCGCTTGCGGTTCTCCTCCGTGGCTCGAACGGCCTTCTTCTGCGGCAACAGGTAGTTGCGGGCGTAGCCGGGTCGCACCCGCACGACCTCGCCCATCTTGCCCAGCTTCTCGATACGCTCCAACAGGATCAGTTCCATCATCGACTCCAGCTCAATCCAGTCGCGAATTCCCAGCCGCCCCGCCCGCAGTGCCACCCGACGCACCACCATCGGCGGGGCGCCAGCCGCTCCATGCGGAGATCATCCCTATCAAGGCGACAGCGGCGGCCGCCAGCGCGAAGAACACCCCCAGCAGCATGTAGAACAACACCAAAACCAACCCCGGCGAACGACCGCGATGGGCCACCCCATGCACAATGGCGAGCCCCAAGAGGAAGTAAGGTGCGCTCAGCACAAGCGCGGCGTTGCGGGCAAGGTAACCCGCATCACCGCTGGCGAGAAGCCCGATCGCCGCCACCGCCGCCAGCACCCAGCCGAGCCAGTCGGGCAGGTTCAGCGCGGACCACTTCGGTGTCGGCCGGATCGCAACGCCGCGGCGCATCAGGATCACCTGCGCAGCGACGGCGTTCAACAGGATCATCGCCAGCCACGTCAGCGCCGAAAAACCAACAAACACCGGCGCCAGCGAGCCAACGAGCATCTGCCGCTGCTCAGCATCGAAACCCGGCGCCGCGATCTCCATCACCCCTTCGAGGATCGACGTGATCGCTGCCTCGATGCCGTCGCTGTCACCGCCTGCAAGCGCGGTGGAAGAACTGACGAAGGCGCCCAGCAGCGTCATCACCGCCACCAGAAGGCCGATGGGATACCAGCCGTCTCCAGCGCCAGGAGCGGTCACCGGCCGACGCAACAGCGCCTGGTGCACCACAAGCCAGGACGGCAGAGCGTGCATGCCGCTATAGACGCCGGCAGCAACACCGCCCGCCACGACGGCGACAACGATGAGACCGGCCGAAGCCGCTATGCCGGCAGCGTTGCTGCCGAGTGCCAAGCCAACGAGGAGGATGGGCAGCGGCGCGACATAGGCGGCGACGACACCAAACGGCGAGCCGAGCAACGCCATCAGGGACGCGGCCGCGCTCAAGCCGCCGCCCCCGACCGCCAGTAAGGTATTCTTGCCCATCCGTTCCTCCCGCCACGAACCGGGCGGACCCGCCCCGACTGCTACTTGAGGACGTAGGGCAACAGCGCCAGGTAGCGGGCGCGCTTGATCGCGCGGGCCAGCAGCCGCTGCTTGCCGGCCGAAACCGCGGTAATACGGCTGGGCACGATCTTGCCGCGTTCGGAGACGAAGCGCTGCAGGAGCTTGATGTCCTTATAGTCGATCTCCGGAGCGTTCGGCCCCGAGAACGGACAACTCTTACGGCGACGGAAGAACGGCCGACGCGTGCTCATGCTTCACCTCCCGTTTCCCCGCCGGCGCCAACGGCAGCCTCTCGCGCGGGTCCACCTTCCTCATCGCGACGCCGCCCTTCGTAGCCACGCCCCTCGCCGCGCCCTTCGTAGCTCCTGCCCTCGCCGCGATTGTCGCCGAAACGGCTCTCGCCAAAGCGGCCCTCGCCGAAGCGGCCACGCTCTCCGCGCCCGCCGCGGAAATCGCCGCGCCCGCCACGCTCATCCCCGCGCGCGGTCCGCGCCTGCATCATCGCACTCGGCCCGGTCAAAAGCTTATCGGCGCGAATCGTCAGGTAGCGAATGATGTCTTCGTTGATGCCCATTTGCCGCTCCACCTCGACCATCGCGGTCGCCGGCGCCTCGATGTTGAGCAGCATGTAGTGCCCCTTGCGGTTCTTGCGAATACGGTAGGCGAGCGAGCGCAAGCCCCAGTATTCCCGCCGCGGCACGCTGCCGCCCAATTCCTCGATGACTTTGGTAAACTGGTCAGCCAGGGCCTCGGCCTGCGGCGTCGAGATGTCCTGGCGGGCAATAAAGATGGTCTCGTAGTACGGCACGATGTCTCGTCCCCTTTCGGATTGTCTCAGCCGCGCACCATCCGCGGCATAGCCGGCACATGCGCCCGGCAAGGAGGGCCGGCACTAAAGCAGGTTCGGTGCGGGGACGCAAGCGCGGCAGCCAGCGTGCGCCCTACTCCGACGATGGCAGCGAGCACTTTTCCAGCCACAGGCTGCCCTCGTAGGCGCCAGTCTTGATCGGTAGCCGGTTGACGACGGAGTTCGCCAGCAACTCCGCGCAGGCGGTGCGAACGAAGTGGCTGGCCCACAGAATCCGCCAAGCCGAGCCCTGCAGCAAGGCGGCAACGCCCTGCTGTTCGTTGTAGCCGCGCCAAGCCCACGCAGCGGGATACGCATCGGGCAGGAAAATGTCGTGAATGTGCACGATCGCGCCCGCGGGCAGAAGCGGCAGGATACGGTTTACGAGCATATCGACGTCTGAGCCTGGCATCAGCACATGGCTGGAATCGATGCTGAGCACATCGCCCGGCCCAAGCGCCGCGAACGGTGCCTCCCTTGTTTCTTGCACGGTCGTTCGCAGCAGACGGACGCCGGCAGCACCGAGATCGGCGCGCGGTGCCGGATCAATCGCCGTCAGCGCCAACGGATGGCCGGCATCGGCGGCGGCGCGGACGAAGAACCGGGTGGAGTGGCCAGCGCCGACCTCGACCAACCGGGCCGGCCGCAACGTGCGAATGATGGTGTACGCGATCGCGGCATCGAGGCCGGGAAACCAGTCCTGGTCCCAGCGCGGCGCCGGCGGCGGTCCCTCAAAGGCCTGCAACGCATCGGCATAGTCTTCGACGCGGGCGATCCAAGCCTCGAATCGGCTGCGCGCCGCGGCGAACACGGGCTTCAGCGGGGGATAGGAGCGGTCGCCGTTTCCGCTCGACGCCACGGCGGCGAAGCGACAGGGGATAAAGAACCCGCGCTGAAAGCCAAGCAGTGTCGCCACGCCCAAAGTGAAGCGGCGGCGATCACCCCTGCTCAGCATCTTTCACACCCCTGAATAAAGACGAGCGGCCCGGGATAACCCGGACCGCTCCCTGAATTCCTCGCCGTTTCCTCGCCTCAAGTCAGCACAACCGACTGGCCTAGACGACGAAACCCCCGATTTTATCTTGCCGGCTTCGCTCCGGCAGTCAAACGTGCGTCAAGGCACCGTTTGTCCTAAACGAGGACCGAGTGCTGACCGACCGCGTCGCCGAAGTCGAGCAACAGGTGACTGGCAATATCTTTCTCGCTCAGCCCGGCCGGGAAGACGATCTGACCATACTCGCCATGACCGCTGCCAGCGAAGCCTTTGAGGTGGAGGGTGTGGTTGGCCTTGTCATAGTACAGCGACCCCCAGTTCCACTTCGTGTCATGGATATACGCGAGAGACAGTACGTCACCTTGGCTGGGGTTGAAATCCGTAAGGATCACCTTCCCCAAGGGTTTGATACCGTGGCCGCCCCCTAAGTTGCCATAGGTTTCAGTGCTGATTTCAAAGAAGTCAGCACCGCTGCCGCCGGTGTAGGTGCGAGTGGCGGCTGTGCTGGTTTTCGCCCAGACGTAGTCATTGCCCGCACCACCGTCAACCGTTTGGCTGCCCCCACCAATGACCCGGATGTGGTCACTGCCGTCCTCGCCGTACACCCGGTCGGAGCCCGAATCCACGAGAATCCAATCGTTGCCGGAGCCGCCGTACACCGTGTCGTTGCCAGCGTCGCCGTACATCTTATCGTTGCCGGCTTCGCCGTAGAGCAGGTCGTTGCCGTCACCACCCCATACCGTATCGCTGCCGCCGCCGGCCTTGATCGTGTCGCTTCCGCCTTTTCCTTTAGCCTGTTCGGAAGCCGCAGTAAAAACCAAGTAATCCGCACCCTCTGTGGGAATAGTCGCCATCGTTCAGTATCCCTCCTTCAAGTCGTACCTTATGGCGGCCGCTGCTTGCGCACCCGACCACCGACGATAATCCCTATCGGACCTCCTCTTGAGCGAGGCCTTGTTGATCCGCCCGGGTACCCAAATGCAGCTCCAGAAAGCCACATTTCCCGCACCCGCCGTCGGGATATGGCGACACACTAAACAGCGCAATGTGGCCAAAATTAGGCAGCGGCAGCATTGAAATGAGAATGATAAGCACAATAGAATGATCACATGCGACGAGTCGATGAATAAAACCCCTTGTCTGACAGCAGTCTGGCCGGCGTTCGCCGTCTTTCTACGATGGAGTTATATTGGCGATTCTCTGCCCTCATTCCCTCGCGGCCTGAGAGAATTCTGGCCCGAGATGCTCGCTTCGTCTGTTATAGAATAGGGGTCGTGGTTTTTCTGTCTCTGTTATTTTCCCGCATAAAGATCGATCGCTTTCTTCGATCACACGCTATCCGGGCCTTGCTGGCCCTGAAGACTGCGAACATCTTTCATTGCGGCGTCGATCAGGTGGAGGAGGAAACCCGGCTCGCCGAGGCCGGCCACAATCTCACGGATCATGCCGAGACGGATCTCAAGATCGGCCAGCGTCCGTGCTTCGGTACCCAGAAAGCGCGACTGCAAGTCCGAGATCCGGCACATGAGATTGCTCAGCGCGCTTGTTTCGATCTTCGGCAGTGCGCTCATCGCGTGGTCGATTTCCCGCTTCAATTCGCCAAGACGGTCCTGACCTTGAGTGGTCATTCCTCTCTCCCCTTGATGTCCGAGGTTCCGCTGCGCCCGACGGGCGCACCTTTGCCCGAGAAGTGTAACCGTCCGCGGCCAGTTTGCGAACCATCAGCGATCGGCGGGTGCCGTTCTTTACGAGGCTGCGGCGCGAGCTCGACAAGCTCTGGTACCAACCCGGGCCGCCCGCTATTCTGCCCACTATTCTGAATGCCGAAGTCGCCGCCAATTCCTGACCCTGAAGGTCCACATCATGACAACGCCTGCCCTCAAACTGGCGGTGATTCCAGTCACGCCGTTCGTTCAGAACTGCTCGCTCCTGTGGTGCACGGAGACGCTTGAAGCCGCCGTCATTGATCCAGGCGGCGACGTCGAGCGGATTGCCGCGGCAATCACCAAGGCCGGCGTACAGCTGCAGAAGGTGCTGTTGACGCATGGCCACCTCGACCACGCCGGCGGCGCCGCCGAGATGGCGCAAAAATACGGCGTGCCGATCGAGGGACCGCACCGCGCCGATGCCTTCCTGATCAACGCGATCCCCCAGCAATCGCTGATGTTCGGCTGCGCTCCGTCGCCGGCCTGCACGCCCGATCGCTGGCTCGACGATGGCGATCAGGTCAGTGTCGGCCGGCTGACACTCGACATCCGCCACTGCCCCGGCCACACGCCGGGCCACATCGCCTTCTTCCATGCGCCGTCGCGGCTCGCGATCGTCGGTGATGTGCTGTTCGCCGGCTCGATCGGCCGCACCGATCTGCCTGGCGGCGACTATGACACCTTGATCCGCTCCATTCGCGAGCAATTGTGGCCGCTCGGCGATGACGTAAGCTTCCTGCCCGGGCACGGGCCGATGTCGACCTTCGGCAACGAGCGGCAAACCAATCCGTTCGTGGCCGACTGAACGCTTAAGCGATCTACACCGGCGGCAGCACGCCCACGAGCCAGGTGGCGATCCGCTCCGCCACCGTCTGCCATTCGGGATCGAGCATCATGGCGTGCGGCATCGCCGGGAAGATCTCCGCCTTGGTGCCGAAGGCTTGCGCGGTCGCCACCACAGACGCAGAGGTGACGCAGGTATCGCTCTCCCCGCCGAGAACGAGGACGGGCACATCCCGGCGCGGTCGCGACGGCGGCAGGTCGCGTCCCATCATGTCGAGCATCACCGCGTCCGACTCGGCTTCCGCCGGCGGCAGGACACGGCGGATGTAGTCGTCAGGGGTATCTGAGCGAAAGAGCGCCCGCTTGGCGCCTTCGAGTGTCGCCGCCTGCGGACCCAACCGCTGCATCGCGCTCATCTGCCACGCCAGCAGCGGATTGAAGATCATCGCCCCCAGCATGCCGGCCAGAATCCCATGCGGCGGCGGCGAAGCCATCAGCACCGCCGCCGGCACCGCGGCACCCGTTTGCAGGACCTTCTGCACAACCATGCCGCCCATCGAATGGCCGATCAGCACCGGCATCGCCGGCAGGCGCCGGACGACATCGAGCACATCATCGACGTAATCCTTGAGCCGCGTCTGTTTCAGCGCCTCGCGGCCATCGCTGCCGCCGTGACCACGCAGGCTCAATGCATGCGCCGCGTACCCTCGCTCGGCAAAGTAGGGCAGGAAGAAGGGTTGCCACAGCGCCGCACACGAGTAGGCGCCGTGGATGAACAGGACCGGCACCGGATGCGCCGGACCAGCCGGCGCCCGCGTCAGCACCTCCAGGGTCATTTGCCTGCAGCTCCCCGTTACCAGACCTACCGCCCGAGGCGTGTGTGGATGCCCCCGGTTTTGCAAGGTTTTTCTTCCGACTTCTTT
>JARSSM010000010.1 GCA_029624735.1 Defluviicoccus sp.
AGGTCGCCAAGATCTCCCTGGCCAAAGGGCCGGCCAGCATCCGCACCGAGAACGCTCAGCTCGTAGTCTACATCTTCGTCGATTTCCGCGACCGCGACATCGGCGGCTACGTCGCCGATGCGCAGAAGGCGGTGACCGAGCAGGTGCGCTTCCCGCAAGGCTACTACGCGACGTGGAGCGGCCAGTTCGAATACCTGCAGCGAGCGGAAGCGCGGATGAAGATCGTCGTGCCGGTGACGCTGATGATCATCTTCTTGCTCCTCTACCTGAATTTCCGGCGGATTACGGAGACGCTGATCGTCATGCTGGCGCTGCCGTTCGCGTTGATCGGCGGCTTATGGTTCGTGCACGCGCTCGGATACAACATGAGTGTCGCCGTCGCCGTCGGCTTCATCGCGCTCGCCGGGGTGGCGGCCGAAACCGGCGTCATCATGCTGATCTACCTCGATCACGCCTGGGCGGAGATCAGGCGCGCGTGTGCGGCCGAGCAGCGCGACGCGACCCGTGAGGATCTCGCCCGCGCCATCATGATCGGCGCGGTCGAGCGGGTCCGACCGAAGGTGATGACGGTGGTGGCGATCATGACCGGCCTGCTGCCGATCCTCTGGTCCGCAGGCACCGGCTCGGAGGTGATGCGAAGGATCGCGGTGCCGATGATCGGCGGCATGATCTCCTCGACGATCCTCACCCTCATCGTGATTCCGGCGATCTACGGCCTCGTGAAGGGCTGGCGACTGCAGCCGGCCAGGGAAACGGAAGACAAGGTGGCGGCAATCGGAACGGCCTAGCCGCGAGAAAATCGGTCGGGCAGTTTGCAGACGTTGGAATGCTGCCGCGGGAGTGGGCGAGATGCGTAAGGACTCAGCGCAACGGCGAGCCGATCGCCGACATCATCGGCAGCGAAGGCGATCTGGTTTTCCGCCCCGTCGCTCGCGACCACGATTGGCGCCTTTACACGATTGGCGCCTTCAGAAGTGTCACCACGCCACCGCTGCTCTTGATCACGCCGCCCGCGAACCGGCAGACTTGGTGCGCGCCATCGGTGCGGTTCCAAGTGGTCTGGAACGCCTCGAAGCAGAAGACCTTGCGGGCCGGGATGGTGATGAAGTTGGTGCCGTCGGTGGTGAGCTCGACGGTAGAGCCGTCGGTTGTGGTGGCGGCCAGCACGTAGGTCACCATGCCGTAGCCGCTGGCGGCGCCGAACCGATACTCAGAAGCGTTTTGGACGGTCTGATGCTTGCCGATGGCGACAGCGTTCGCCTTGACGGCGACGTTGTCCCTGCCGACCGCGATCGAGCGGGCGCCAACGGCAAGCGGCGTTCCGGCCACGGCGTTGCGGTTGCTTGAGTAGCCGATCAGGGCGTTCTGGCTGAAGTCGGCAAGCGGTATGCGCGCGGCTGCACCGTCCTGAGCGTGGGCGATGCCCACTGCAAGGTCGGACTACAGCCGCTGCTTGCGCTTGGCGACGATGTTGAACGCGCGGTCGAGGTTGATGCTGTAGGTTTCGCCGCCGCAGATGACGCCCTCGGCTTCGTAGCCCGGCTCCTCGGCGTCCAGCGACTGTAAAGCGGTACAGCCTGCGGACTTAAGCTGATCGAGGACCTTGGCAAGTTCCTCAAAGGAGGCACTTCGATCTCGCGCGTGGGCATCGGTAGCAAGGTAGATCGTCACAAGCAGAGTAACCAAGGGCAGAAGCTTCATCCTCATCCTCCTGGTACGGGACAGCCAAGCCTCAGCTTCGTCGCCGCCGGCAGCCGGCCCGGCGGCTGCAAGCCATGATATGCGGGCGGGCGAGCCCCTGCAAACCCACTGGGTCGTGCACCTGGCCACCGGACCGCCTCCGCCTTACCGATCCGTATGCCAGCGGCCCGGTTCCGGTAACCCCGTCAGACTTATTCCTTCGGCCAGTAACCTGACGCGGGAGGAGTTTCGAGCATGCAACCGATACTGCCTGACTTTCGCGCTGCTCAGTTCGAGAAAGGCGCGCCCATCGTTAACCCGTACTTCCCCCTCACCCCCGGCACCATCCGCAGCTACTCGGGGAGCAAGGAAGGGGGCGGCGAGATCGAAACGGAGAGCAACGACCTCTTCGTCACGTTTGAAACGAAGAAGATCAAGGGCGTCGAGACCACCGTCGTCCGCGATACGGCGTACAACGACGGCGTCCTGGTCGAAGATACCCTCGATTGGTACGCTCAGGATACCGACGGCAACGTCTGGTACCTTGGCGAGATCGCCTACAATTACCGCTACGACGACGAAGGCATCTACACGGAAACCGACACCGACGGCTCCTGGACCGCAGGCAAAGGTGGCGCCAAGCCGGGATGGATCATGCCGGCGGAACCGGCGGAAGGCCTCAAGTACTATCAGGAGTTCGCCCGCGGAGTCGCTGTGGACGAGGGCGAGGTCGTTGCTATCAACCAAACCGTTACGACCGATCTCGCAAGCTACCAGGGAGCCCTGAAGACCCTCGATACGACCGCCCTTGAACCCACTGCGCGGGAGTTCAAGTATTACGTCCCCGGCGTTGGCCAAGTCTTGGCCGAAGAGGGCCTGAATGCTGAAAACGAGCCGGACTTTGTCGTCGAGCTGAGAAACAGTCGTACGGTCGTCAAAGACGACGATGATGACGAGGACGATGATGACGAGGCAGGTGATGGCGACGGCGGATTTGCAGTAGCTGACTTACACGAAGGCCAGCCGCTCGCCGGCGCCGACCAGGCCGATGGTCCCGATGCCGATGACTTCGAAGGTGAGGGGGCGAATCTTTACGTCACCGTTCTCGGCGGCACGACCGAACTCGATGACGCGCTGGGCGCCTACACCTTCGATCTCGAAAGCGGCCGCATCGGCCAGGGGCGGGTCCTGTTTGCGTCGAGCGAGGACATCGAAGCCGGCGACAGCTTTGGGATCAGGGTTCGGGACGGCAACGGCCTGGGACTGTTTGCCGTTGCCGACGGCGGGGAGCTAGGGATCGATCTTGCCGACTATGAGGACGGCGGCCTCCACTTCCGCAACATCCTCACCGGCCGCAAGGCCACGATCGAAGACGGTCTCGCGCCGCTGGTTACCGACAGCGAAAAGAACCCGCTGCCGATCCAGGCGCTGCACGTCCTCGGCAACGACGACGGCTTCAATTTCCTGAACCCGGTTGCCGGCGTGCACGCGGTCGAACTCGAAAGCGACGCGCAGACCGAAGACGACGACACGATCCTCATCGGCTTCGAGGACGGGCGCCTCACCAGCCCCGATTTCGATGGGGATTACAACGACCTCATCGTTGCGGTGAGCGAGGAGCCGCTCTCGACGGAAGTGGTCGACAGCCTGTTGGCCGAACTGCAGCCGGCGCCGGTGACGGACGCCTTGATCGCGTGAGGCTCGGTTGCCGGGTTGCGAGTCAAGCATCGGCGGTGGCCGGCCTGAACGCCGGCTGCCGCTTGTGGCCGGGTTCCGTGCTATCGTCATACTCGCGGCGGCAAGCAAACGGCCAGAGGCGGCGAGAGAAGGCGATGGAGGTGCAAAGAGGCGGTGAAGATCCTGATCATCGAAGACGACGACGAGACCGCCGATTTTATCATTCGCGGCCTAAAGGAGCAGGGCAGCGTCGTTGATCGGGCTGCTACGGCACGCGACGGCATGTTCCTTGCCAGCGATGGCCAGTACGATGTCTTGATTGTCGATCGTCTGCTGCCCGGCATGGACGGCCTCAATGCCGTCAAGCTGCTACGGGAGGCCGACGTTCGCACGCCGGTGCTGTTCTTGAGCGCGTTGAGCGGCATCGACGAGCGGATCAGGGGCCTTGATGCCGGCGGCGATGACTATCTCGTCAAACCGTTTGCGTTTTCCGAACTGACGGCTCGCCTGCGTGCGCTGGTACGCCGGCAGCCGCTCAGTCCGCAAAACGGCCCGTTGCGTGTCGGCGAGCTGAAGCTTGACCGTTTGACCCGCCGGGTCGAGCGAGCCGGCGCCCGGATCGAACTGCAGCCGCGGGAATTCCGTCTGCTCGAATACCTGATGCTGCACGCGGGCGAAGTCGTCACCCGGACGATGCTTCTGGAGCATGTCTGGGATTACCATTTCGAGCCAAAGACCAGTGTTGTTGAAACCCACATGAGCCGCCTGCGGGCGAAGATCGACAGACCGTTTGCGGTCGAGCTCATCAGAACCGTTCGCGGTGCGGGCTACGTCATTGCTGCACCTACGTAAGGTCTTCGCCTCTGCATCCTTCCGGCTTACAATCGCCTGTGCGGGGGCCTTTGTATTGGTTATTTTGGTTTTGTTTACCATCGGCGGTATCGCCACCGTGGTCTTTCTGGACCACGAGCTGAAATGGCGGGTGGACGATGAGGTCGCCGCGCTCAAGGACGCTTTTGCCATGGCCGGCGAACCGGGCCTGATCCGCGCGATCGAAAATCGCGAGCGTTCGGTCTACACGGAGGGCCTTTCCTACCGCCTCAGCACGTTTGGCAACCAGCTTCTCGCCGGCAAGGATTTCCTGCCAGACTTCTCCGAAGACTGGACCGAGTTCGTGCCGCCGGGCAACGACCCGGACGAGGTTCACGTCGCCAAGGCCGTCCGGCTCTCCGATACTCTCTGGCTGGCGGTTGCGATCGACCGAGAGCAGCTCAACGATGCGATCGAACTGCTTGTCAACGGTGCCGCTTGGACCCTGGGGATTGCTCCCCTGCTGGCGCTGCTCTGCGGCTGGATGATGAGCATGATGGTGCTGCGCCGGATCGAGGCGATCACCCGAACGACCGTCCGCATCCGCGAGGAAGGTCTGCATGCCCGGGTGCCGATTTCTGGCTCTGGTGACGAGTTTGACCGGCTCGCACTCAATATCAACGCGATGCTGGACAGCATCGAGACGTTAACCCGCAACATCGAGCAGGTCTCCGCGGGGATTGCGCACAACCTTCGATCGCCGCTTTCCCGACTGCATAACACCCTCCACGGGCTGCGACAGGAAGCCAGTCAGCCACCCCTTCTTGACGCCATTGACGGCGCGGCTGAACAGGTGACGTCGGTTCTCAGAACCTTCGATGCGCTACTGCGGATCGGTCAGATTGGCTCAGGCACCCGTCGCGCCGGCTTCCGCGCGGTCGATCTGTCCGAGTTGCTCATTGAGCTGGTTGACACTTATGAACCGGTGGCGAGCGCCGCCGGAAAAAGGCTTACCGCCGAGATTGCACCCAAGGTTCAGATTCAGGGCGACAAGGAGTTGCTGCTGCAGATGATCGTCAATCTTCTGGAGAATGCGGTGGAGCATACTCCGGAGAACACGACGATCTCGCTCGCCCTTGCCAGCCGGAGCCCGGTAACCCTGGTGATTGCGGACGATGGCCAAGGGATCCCCGAGGCCGAGCGCCAGCGGGTTTTTGAGCGTTTCTACCGCCTCGATCGGAGCTTTCCTGGCAACGGTTCTGGGCTCGGTCTGAGCATTGTCCAAGCGATTGCCAAGCTGCACGGTGCGCGCATAAACGTTGCCGATAACGAGCCCGGGCTTCGGGTTGAACTGAAGTTCTAGGGAGACCATCGGCTCTGCTCCAAGGACCCCCATCAATGGCGAGCAGGCGCACCGCTCGAACGCACCTTTCGCTCCGCAATGCTGTAAGCGTGACCATGCTCGGCTTGGCACCGGCTGCGGCCGAAGCCGAGGAGCGGATCCGCGTGCAGATCGGCGGCACCATGCAGCAGTGGGCGGTCGTTGCCGGTCAAAACATCAACACTGGCGACGGCAGCGAGTTCGACACCGCGGCACTTGATCAGAAGCACAACAGTGAGATCCGTTTCCTTGGCAAGACAGAGCTGCGCAACGAAGTAGCGATCGGCTTCAGGATTGAACTCGAAGCCAACACCGATGATCAGCAGATCGGTGAAAGTTTTCTCTTCGTCGAGCAGCCGACGGCCGGTCTTATTCAGATCGGCGACACCGATAACGTCGCCATCACCATGCAGGTCGCTGCTCCCGATGGCGGCATCTCGATCAACGATGGCGACCTGCTCGGCATCGAGGCGTTCGTCACGCCCGAGGGGTACGAGGAAGGCAACAGTCTGATCGACTCCACGGCTCTGCAGTTGGGCGACGATAATTCGGGCAAGTTCAGTTACTACACGCCGCGCTTCGCCGGGGTGCAGATCGGCGTGTCCTATATTCCGCGGTTCGAGGACGGCGGCAGCAATAACGACTTCATCACGCGCGTCGACTCGGAAGGACCGGTGAGGAATGGCGTCGCGATTGCGGTCAATTACGCGCAAGAGTTTGACGAGCTCGAGATCGAAGCTTATGCCGGTTATCTGTTCGGCGATACTCCATCCGCCGAAGGCTCCCGCAACATCCGTGGTGCCGGCGCCGGTCTGGTCGTCGAGTTCGCGGATTTCGAGATCGGCGGGTCGTTTGCCTGGTCGCGGGGCGATGCGCCGGGCGATACTTCGCTCAACGGACGATCGTTCGATATTGGCATCGCCTACGAATTCAACCGCTACCGCATCGGTCTCACCTACATCCGTGGCGTCAATGAAGGATCGCGTGTTGATCCCGCGGATCAACGCCTCGACCAGGTGATGCTGAGCGGCACCTACGCGCTGGAGCCAGGAGTCGACCTTGTGGCGGGAATTTTCTACTACGACGCCGATGGCGAGAAGGATCTGGTCGCTGCCAGCGATGGGGTCCGGAGCAATTGCGGCTTTGGCTTCGCGACGGCGCTTGAGATCCGCTTCTGAGCGCCGGCCCGATTGGGGTGACATGATCGGGATTACGGTGACGATTATGGATTACGGCACATGATCGCGAACTCACCGGTCTGCATCGGTGCGTCGCAGGTCAGGACCAGTCCTTGAAGCGGAAGCCCTGCGCCCGGCCGCCACGGGCGCGGAAGAGGGCGATGATCGCTTCCGCTTGCGCCCGGGTCTTGATGCCGGTGGAGGCATCGAAGCACAGCCGGGCCGCCGCCCAGTTCCGGTTGCGCTGTTCGGCTCCCGAGCGCGAGGGTGATGACCGTGGTCGAGAATTCAGGGCCCGCGGTGGCGCCGTAGCTGATCTCCGGAGGGAAGCGGACTGCGGACGCCGGCCGGCGATAGAGGCGGTCGTGGATCGGCGTCATCGCCTTGCCGTCCCAGCTCCGGCTGGCCGGCTGCGGTTCATCGGTGCTCATCAGGGTTCCTCGGATAAGCGGGTGTTGATCGCGGCGACCAGGCCGGCCTCGGCGGCTGGCAGCAACTCGGCGAGGGCGTGAACGTCGTGGCCGAGGGCGGCGCCGAGCGCCAGCGCGGCGGCCAGATCAAGGCCGACGACGATGCCCGCCTGTGGCGCGAGCCGCAGCTGGCCGGAGCAGCGGAGGATTACGTCCCACGCCTGCCAGCCGGCGTCGGTCAGCGACTCGTGCTCATGGTAGGGGCAGAGGCTGCCTTCCGAGCCAGGGTTACCGTTGGCGCACGGCCGGTTCAGCGCGGCACAGTTGGCGCAATATCTCGGGCCCCCGCCGAAGTGCCATCGGCTTAAGGCGCCAAGCCGTTTTTTTCTTCGTCCAGCAGCAGCGCCGGGCCGAGGTAGAGGCGCTCGAAGGCTTCCGCCATCGGCCACAGATCAAGGAGTGCCTCGATACCCTCGGGCGTCAACGACACGGGCTGGCCCTCGGCATCGCCGACACCCTGCCACTCCTGGATGCCCAGCCGGCCCAGCGCCTTCACCAGCGCCGCGGTCCGCTCGCCCGCAGCCTGCGCGTCGTCCGTCGACGAGATGGCGCTACGCTGTGCCGAGGCGCGCGCAGCCATCATCAGCGCCGTGGTGCACGGCCGGACGTGCACCCGCACGCCATGGCCGAGGTCGAGCCAGTGCGGCTCGCGCTTGAGATCAAGGCGGATCATCAGTTGTTCCTAGATTGTTGATGTATGGCCTACCGTTCCCGCTCTGGGGCGAAGCCCGAGTGGCGAGGGTTATCACTCCCAAATGACAGTGGTTATCGGGCGACTGCACGGAAGCACCGGACGCGCGACATCCCATTTGCGTCGATTCCGGTCTCAGTCGCGACTGCGTCCGTTATGGCGCTCATCGCAAATGGCAGCCCGCATATAGCGAAGAAAAAATTTGGGAAATTCCTTTGTGGCGTGTTACCCCAGATTTCACTTCGCTTCATCCAGACTAAGGATATCTGCGATGCTTCAAGCGATTAGAACACGATATCGAGAGCTGCGCCGGGAGGTATATGAATGCGCGACTCGCCCTTCGCCCAGCAACGCCGAGAAGCACCAAGCCAATCAGAAACTCTTCAGAAATCGCGTTGAAGAAATCTGTCAGGTGGCGAGCCTCGAGCACTATCAAGCTGACAATCCCAACGCGAAAAATTCTCTGTGGCATCACTTATGGACGAAGAACCGCTATGCCGGAATTCGTGCCCAGCGGGCTACTGACGAGATCACAGACATCACGTCTCTCTTTGACAACTACGCATGGTTCACTGATCCTGACTGGAACATTCAGGCGCGGGGCTATAAGGTCGATAAAGCGGGCACTGGGCAACTGGCTTTGGCTTTTCTGGATCGATCTGGTCAATTCAAGGGTCTTCGAGCGGTTGGTAACGTTCCGAAGCTCAAGAATATAGTTGCGGTTGCTCGATCCTATACGAAGTATTTCCAAGAGCAAAGAAATAACACAGCCATTCAGTTCGTCACGGGCGGCTTTCCGGATACCGAAGTCTGGCAGATTCATAGCCATCTATTGAACCTTGGATACCGCGCCGACCTGACAGCACTTCACTTCATGATGGACACGGGATTTCAGGTAATTAAGCCCGACGTCGTCGTCACACGCCTTTTCTTGGAGTTGGGTTGGCTGAGGTGCGCATCGCCCAATCTCCCTCAAGACCTAACGCGGCACGACCTCATCGGCAGGGGGCGCTACGGGTCTAGGTTCAAGTATACAAAACCAGTGATTTATCGCCCTGTCATCGACTTGGCTCGCGATATCGTTCGCGGACTGCGTCCAGCCGATCTTAGAGCCGATATTGGTTGGTGTACGAGCAATCCGATTCGTGAGTTCGATCTCTTTGTGGTAAAGGCCGGTCAACTCCCTGAACGCGAGTTTGGAATTGAGCAAAGGCTCTATCCTTGAAGGCATAGCAAGCCGTAACCAGGATGAAACGCAACGCGCGTAGCTTGGGTAATGGGTTGTAGGGCGAGTTCAGGGTGATGCCCAACCCGCCGCAGGCACCATCGGCCCGCGTATACGACGCGTGGGCTCAAGCACCTTCTAGTTATCGTCATGGCCGGGACTTCTGACCGTCATGAAGGCAAGGGTGAGGCCGCGACTGACGCGGTGCGTACGGAAGCAGACACCCAGGCAGTCCGCAACCAGGACGTCGCAACATTGTCCAACTGGCGAGTTGCGTTGGTTGGGCGGAGCGCAAAATCGCGTTCCCATCACCCGTGGCTGGCGACGTCATTGAGCAGCCGGGCGCGCAGCATGGTGCCGGCGCTCTCATCGTACGCGGCGCGCCAGTCGAAGCTGGCCTCGACGCCGCCGGGGCCGGAGACGCTGTACTTCGGTTTCGGCAGGAACACTCGGAACAGCTCGAAGGAAAGCTTCCAGCCCTCGGCCATGGAGAAACCGTATTCCAAGGAGACGGGCTCGCCGTTGGCCGCCTCGGCAACGAGCGTCGTGCCGTCGAAGCGCACCGTCATCGCGCCCTGGCACGAGGCAAACGTCGGCTCGGCGGCTTCGATCTTGCCGTCGTCGCGAATGACGCGGACCCGCTCCAGGTTGTTGGAGAAATTAAGGTTGCCGCCGGTCACGCCCGCCAGCGGCACGCCGCCGCGGGTGATGAAGCCGCGGCCCTGACTGAAGCGCTTCAACGCAAACATATCCGGTGTCGCGTCGATCGTGGCGGCGGCCGTCTCCTCGCCCTGCGCCACCAGCTGCACCGTGCCGTTGGCCGGTCCCTCCTGGCCCATCTCGAAAGCGAGGCTTTCCAGCACCGTGCCGAGGTGGCGGAAGAACACCGGGGTGATCAGCTTCGGATGGCCGATCTCGAAGGTGAAGCTCGGGATGTCATCGCCGCCCGACAGCCACTCGTGCTGGTAGCCGCCGCCGGTGAGCGTCGCCGCCGATACCGTGCCGCCCGAGTTGGCGGAGGCTGCGAGCGTGAACGTGTTGCCGCTGGTGCCGGCGGTGTCGAGCTCGATCTCCAGCCGGTCATCCGCGGTGTTCGCCGTGTAGGTGCACTTTGAGATCTGCGCATCGACGGATGCATTCAGATCGGCTGCCAGCGCCGTCAGCGTCGCATCGAGACTGACACCGATTTGCGTCTGGCTGCCCACCGGCATACCGGTGACGAAGGTCCAGGCGACGCCGTTCAGCGTGATCGTGCTGTTTGCCGCGGGTTGGCCGGAGAACGCGATGCGCCCCGCGGCTTTCGTTTGCGTGGTGGCAGGATCGCCGAACAGCCCCGTCAGCCAGAAACCCGAGGCGCGCAGATCGAGCGGGATTTCGATTTTTCCCTCATCGGTGATCAGCCCGCGATAGGGATCCTGGGCGTTGCGGCCACGGCCCAAGAGCGGATCGTCGCCAAGCGGCTGTTCGCTCGACAGATCCGTCGACTTGAAGTCGAGGGAGCGGTAGCCGCTGGTGGGCGCGACGCCGTAGCTGGTCTCGCGACACACTTTCAGCGTCGCGTCGGCGCCGTAGGCGCGGACTTTCGCCATGATCGATACTCCGGTAGTGGGGAGGTCAGGCGGCCAGCGGATCGCCGACCAGGTACTCGATGGTGACGGTGATGCGCGCGGTGAGGATCGGTGCCGCGCCTTCGATGGCTAGCACCGACGTTTCCGGCGCGCTCCAGCTCAAGTTCTCGGCCAGGCCGCCCAGGCTGCGATCGATGTTCAGCCTGGCGCCGAGCCACGAGAGCAGCGCATCCAACTCCTCTTCACCGCCACCGCCCACGGCTTGCGTCACGAACACCTCGATCTCCGCGCGGTGGGTGTAGTATTCAGTCCTCGGGTTGAGCGTCACATCCGGCTCGCCCGGATCGCCATCGCGCAGGATGATGAGACCGCCCGCCGGCAAGCTTACCGGCAACGCCTCGTTGCGACGCACGGTCGCATCCGGCACACCCTGCAACCGGCCGAACAGCGCCGCGAGGACCTGTTCCCGATGACTTGCCATGGCAATGTTCCCCAATTGTGATACATTATCGTCAGGAGGTGATGGCCATGTCGAAAACCGAGATGATCCGGGCGCGCGTCGAGCCCGATCTCAAGCAGGCCGCGGAGTCCGTGCTCAAGGAGCTGGGGCTGACGCCGACCGAGGCGATCACGCTGTTCTACAAGCAGGTGACGCTGAAACATGGACTGCCATTTGCAGTGGAACTGCCCAATGCCGAGACGAGAGCGGCGATGCAGGACGCAATCGATGGGCGCAACCTGACGGAATGGGAGGATCTTGAAGCGTTGAAAGCTGCGAACCGCTAATGCGGTCGATCAAGACCACCCGTGCGTTTGAGCGCGACGTCAAAAGGGCCGGCAAACGTGGCAAGGACCTTGAGAAGCTTTGGGACATCGTCGATGGCTTGAGCCGTGGCGAGCCACTCTCGGCCCGTCACCGGCCCCATCGGCTCTCCGGTGAGTGGAACCGCTTCTGGGAATGCCACGTCGAGCCCGACTGGTTGCTGATCTGGGAGGAAACCGAGACGGCGGTCAGCCTCGTTCGCACCGGAACGCATGCCGATCTGTTCGGCTAAACCTCATTACGCCCGATTTCTTGGCACTCGCTGCGGCTCGGCCTGATCCGCTCCCACGCGCTTGGCGTGATCGTTTGCGATGCCCTGTCTGCCGTTCGATCCGCGCAAACAGCGCCGAAAGCATCTGTTCCCGATGACTTGCCATGATCGTGTTACACCTTGCCGGGATGCGCCTGCGCCGTGGCACGGCGCGCCCGCCAGAGTGCCATCGCGCTCTCGACGAGAGCTTCTTCGGCGGCAGCGCTCGCTTCGCTATCGGAGCCGTCCGCAGCCTCAGCGACCGCCTCCAGCATTCCGTGCAGCGATGGATCGCACTGGTACTGCCGGAGCGCGCGGGCAACGAAGGCTGCCACCTTGACATGCGTGCCGTCGCGATCGACGGCGAGACCGGAAAGCACCTCAACCAGGATCTCGATCGCTTCGCAGACCAGCGCCGCTTCCGGCCGGTGCTGTCGCAGTTCCAGCGCAGCGAGCCAGGCCGTCGCTTCGACCATGCGCAACCGGCCGTGGGAGGTGTCGGGGATGTCACGAACGAGCATGGTGGGAGTCCTCCCTTGGCCAAGCCCGCAGCACGAGGTGGGGCAGGGCGGTGATCCATTTGCGGGCGGCGCCGTCGACATCGAGGCGCTTGGCCACGGTGACTTGCCGAACCAGGACGAAGATCGGCACGGTGGTTCGGCCGGCGAGGCGGGTGAATGACAAGCCCTTGCTGCGTCCGGTGTTCGCCGCCGCCCGGCCGCGCTTGGTGAGCCGCATGCCATCTGCCACCAGCAGGCTTGGCCGGCCGCGGCGGACAACCAGCCGCAAGCGCTGGCCGTGCATGCGCTCCCACGCGGCGGGCGTGATCTTCTGCCGGCCGGCGGCAAACTTGCCTGCGGCCGGTGTCGGGATGGCGAGATACAGCCCCTTCCGGGAGCGGATCAGCCCGCCCTCGGCGTAGAGCCGGACGATGCCGGGCGCCTTCGAGAAGACGAAGCCGGCGGCAGCGATGCTGGGCCGGCCCTTCGGGTACACCTCGCCGCGCCAAGTGTTGGCGAGCCTGGTCCCGAGACCGGCACCGGTGATCTGCGCCCTCAACTCAGTCTTGAGACCATCGCTCGCCGTCCGCACGCCTGCGGTCACCGCCTTCTCGGCTGCACGCACTTCCGCTTTCAGGAGAGCGTTCAAATCGCCTTGGATGGCGGCTTGAAGCCGCATCAGCGCGCTTCGCAGGTCCAGATAAGCCGGCCGTCGTCGCGCTTCGGCGTGCCCTGGATGAGATAAGTCTCGCCCGCGACGACAAGCGTGTCGCCGGCTTGTGGTGCCGCAACCTCGCTGATCCGCACATCGAAGATCGCGGTGGTCGTGTGCAGGTGGGTGTCGGCGAAGGCGATCACATCGTCCGGCCGATGCCAGAACACCCGCACCGCTCTGGGTTCGCCGCCTTCGGGCGTATAGACGGCATCCCACCCCAGGTGCGGGTCATTGAACAGAGTATCGATGGCACTGGCGAAAGCGTTCATGACGATCAGTCCCGGACGTAGCCGGCTCCTCAAGTCCTTTGATGCGATGCGCAAAGCAGGCGTGGTCGGCCTGCAAAGCTCCCACAATCGAGTTTTCTTGCTATGGTTGAGCCGAGGGCTCGCGCAATTCCGAACATCCGTCTGGCCTTTTTGGTGTTGTTGACCAACGTCCGATCGGCTATCGACTCCCAATCGGAGCCTCCCGCTTCGTTACTCAAGGTCACGCCTCCAGGGGGCTATCTTGGCTGCGGTTTGCGTCTACACCATCGGCCACTCGACCCGTTCGACCGCGCAGTTGATCAACCTCCTACACGCCGAGAAGATAGATCTGGTTATTGACGTCAGACGCTTTCCCCGCTCACGCCGTCATCCGCAGTTCGACATTGAGAGGTTGCCGGCGACGCTCGCAGGCAGCGGGGTCGGCTACCAGCATATCGAAGCCCTCGGCGGCCGGCGGCGCCGCAGTCTTACGGACGATGTTTCGCCCAACACCGGCTGGGAGGCGGAGGGCTTTCGCAATTACGCCGACTACGCGATGACGGCGCCGTTCCGGGATGCTCTCGATACTTTGATCGGCTTGGCACAGACCCGAACGGCGGCGATCATGTGCGCGGAAGCGTTGTGGTGGCAGTGCCACCGCCGCATCATCAGCGACTATCTGCTCGTGGCCGGCATCGACGTCATCCACATCCTGGGAGACCATGAGACGAAGCCGGCCAAACTGACGTCCAGCGCCGCGCCGCAGGCAAATGGAACCATCCATTATCCGCCGCTGCAACCACGGCTACTGTGACCTGCGGTGGTCTCCCATTACGTCCCCGCCGGGGTGCGCGCCCCCAGCTTCATTTTCACCGTGGCGCTCGGGTTGGCAGCCGCGGAAACCGCGACGCCGACGCACACCTGGGCGGTGGCGGTCTTGTTGACGACCTTGTTGGTCGCATCCCAGAACAGCCGGTCGCCGACGTCGATCTGCAACGCCGAGGTTTTGCCGATCTCGACGACGCCCTCGGTGAGGAGCTCGGCGTCCGCCCCCTCGAGCGCATCGGCCTGAGCGATCCCGAACAGGGTACCGATCAGCACCCCTTGGCCGGAGGTGACGCCGCCCGAAGGCGCGGTGACGGTGATGGAATGTCCGGGTGCAACGTACGTCTTCATGAGCTTCTCCAGCGAATAACAAAGGGCGGCCCTATGGCCGCCCTGATCGAGGTGACAAAAGCGAAGGTGCTTCGGTTTTGACGCGCAGGTCTCGGTGGTTTGAGCCGGATTACAGCGCGACACCCGGATTGCGGTGCATGCCGCGCCAGTCGATCGCCTTGGCGCCGAAGTCGAGCCGGGCCTTGATCTCAACGCCGTCGACGTCGAAGCCGATGCGGGTCTCGATGAAGACGCCGTCCTGGCCTTCGAGGTAGGCGTACTCGATGGTGTCGATTGCGGACGGGCTGGCGAAGAGGTACCACGGCACCGCACCCGACGCCGGATCGAGGCGCGGTTCGGCAATGACGGCAAGCGACCGGATCGAGGCCGGCACCACATCCAAGACTGTTGCCGGCACCAGATTCTGCGCAATCATTTGCTCGGCCGGCACCTCCAGGGACGACGGCACGACGAGGAACGCAGGACGGACGTTGAGCACCGTCTTGCCGTCGAGGCCGGTCTGCTTCGCCATCGCCGCCCGCGCCTTACCGAGATTGGCGACATCGAGGGCGGTGCCGGTGGCAGTCAGGTTCTTGTGGTTGGCATGGAACAGCGCCACCCCGTCGGCCATGTTGGGGTTGGAGGTCACGATGCCCCAGACGACGTCGCTCTCCAGCGTCGCCGCGGCGGTGCCGAACAGCGACGGCACCCGGGTGAAGGCGTCGAGATCGTCATTGATGATGACCTGGCGGGTGATGCCAATGATTTTGCCCCAGGTCTCGACCCGATACCGCTCCTTCCCTTCACCGATGGTGCCGCGCTTGAACTCGCCGGACTCGTTCACCCTCTCCAGCTGCGGCGCCTCGCCGAGCTGAACGCGGTGCATGTCCTTGAAGTCGGCTGCGGTAGCGCGCCGTGCGATCGGCTGGAAGGTCCGCGGTGCCGCCTCGTAGGCATTCCGCAACGTCTTGTTGGTGACCGCCGCCAGGATGTGCGGGAAGTCGGACGTCGTGTGCAGCGCCCGGGTGGCGATCTCGTCGCGCGAGAGCCCACGCACGCGAACCCCTTCACCCTCGAGGAACGCGCGCGCCATCTCGATCAGGGAATAGCCGCGCCAGTCGCGCGCCGGCTCGGTCAAAGCATAGCGATGCGGATCGAAGCGGTGCAGCAGCGCCGTCTCGACCGCGGCCTTTCGCGTCTCGCGTTCATCGAGGCCGCCCATGCGGATGTGCGGCCGGGTCTCGATGCTGCGGTCACGCTCGGCGGCGGAGTCGATCAGAAGCCCACGGGCCTGATCAAGCGACACCCCATCGCGCACCAGGGTGTCGGCCAGCGCCTGATCCAAGCCCAGCTTGCGGGCGGCGTCATAGATGCCGGCGATGCGGGCGCGCTCGTCGGCAACGACGCGCCGCGCGATGTCTGCCGTTCCGGCGGCGTCGCTCGCGCGCTCCGCAGTCGCCGGCTGGCGCGGGTCAACCAGATGGACGGCAGGAACGTCGCCGCGGCTGGCAGGGGTCGACGGCGGCGCAGCGTCTTCGGTATCTCGGGTCACGGCGTCCTCGCTGGTCACGGTTGCGATATCCGTGCGGCTGTCGGCCGCCGGGGTCACTGGATCCATGGCTTTAATCTCCTTCTTCTGGGCGGCGGCCGCCCGGTGGATGAGATGGCAGGGGGTGATGTTCTGAGAGCCGCGAAACGCGGCCGTGGGGTCGGCGGCGATCGGCACCGCCGAGAGCTCCAGCGGCTGCCAGTCGATGGCGCGCCACACCGGCACCTGGCCGTCCTCTTCGATCACCTCGTAGGCGCGCACGGCGTAACCCACCGACACGCTGCGGATGATCCCGGCCTGGACGTCCTGCCACAAAGGCTCAACGTCCTCGCGCTCGGAAAAGCGGACCACGGCATGGCCCGCGAGGGTGCCGCCGTCATTCGCAATCCACGCCCGCTCGACCACGCCCAGCACATTCAGCAGGGTGTAGGCGCCATGCGCGTTCAGGAGCGGCGCCCCGGCATTCAAGCGGGAGAGATCGACGTGCGCCGGATCGAGCGAGAGCACCTCATCGTAGCGGCGGCCGGTGAACAGATCCCGCCGGCGGACCGGCGCTCCGGTCGACCACACCAGCTCAACGGTGCGCGCTTGGGCATCAATCGTGTCCGGCGCCAAGCGCACATCGGCGCGGATCTGCAGCGGCAGCTCGATGGTTTCCATCGTCCTCTCTCAGTATTGGTAGGGAAGGATTGCTGAAGAAAAGTGCACCTGGGCGCGGGCGAGAAGAATTCCAGAGGCGCCATCGCCCAGGTAACTCGCCGCGCCGCCGTAGACCCGAGGCCGGATGGCGTAGGTGCCGGCCTCTGCCGGCAGCGAGCAGACCATCCACAACCGCCACCAATCATCCCCGAGCGGATCGGCTCCATGCGCCACGATCCCGACATTGCCCGCGACCGTCGCCGACTGATTGACGCCTGTCGTCAGATCCACACGGATGAACGCCCTGTTCGTGCTCGAATTGTCGTCGAGATTGAGATACGCCTGCGTCCGGCCAGCCGCCTTGACGGCGACCGACGCGAACAGCCGTGTGACACCGGCGGGCTTCGTGAACGTCTGCTTCAGCTCGTGGTTGCCGGAGGTGGTGTCCTCGATCAGCTGATCAGCGGTGTGTGCCCCGCCCGGCGCCGCCGCGGCATTTGCCTGCACCGAAAGTTTGGCTTTGAGCCAGGCGGCGTCGCCATAATCCAGCGATGCCAACAGGATATTCGGCGGTACAGCCGCAGCCGCAGCCCCCGCCGCGGCAGCCGCTGCAGGGGAATACTTCACCGCCATTATTCAGCCTCTTCGAGCGGCTTCGGTGCACCGGTCTTGGTCGCCTTCCTGGGATCGGTGTCGAGGACGATACCGAGGCCATCGAGCTCGGCATTGGTGGCGGCGATTTCGGCCAGCACGTGCGCCGGGTCATAACCCTGCCGCGCCACGGCTTCCTTCAGTGTCATAAGCCCTGCGCGCACCGCCAGGATGTCAGCCTGGATGTCCTTCAACGGATCGACCGCCTCGAACCGCGGCGCGGTCCATTCGGCATCGATGATCTCATCCGGCAGGGCGCCGATCGCCTGGCTCGTGGCGACAAACCGCTGCCACACCGGCCGGCACAGCCCCGGCACCAGCAGCTGCCACTGCAGCGCCTCCATCCGCCGGCGAAATTCGATCAAACCGGCTCGGATCGAGGAGTAGTTGACCTGGGACAAGTCGCCGGTGAGAAGCTCGTAGGTGAGGCCGACGCCGGCCGCGATCGCGTGCAGCTGCACGCGCATGTATTCGCCATAGCCACCGGCATGCGATGGCGTGGCGAACTTCACGTCCTTGCCGGGGCTCAAGTACTCGATCATCCCCGGCTCGAAGCTCTCGATCCGGCGGCCGTTGGCATCGCTGGTCGCCCTGCCCAGCGTCTCCTCGTCATCCGAGCCGGTCACAAACGCCGCGAAGCAGGCCTCGATCTTCTTGCGCACCAGCTCGGCGTCGTCGTACTCGTCGAGATCGCGCATCTTCAGGATCACCGGGGCGAACCACGGCACGCCGCGCACCTGGCCCGGCCGCAAGCGGTCGAACAGGTGCACCACGGAAGCCGCCGGCACGGGCTGGCTCACCAGCGAGGCGCGGCGGAACATCGCGACCTCGCCCGGATGGACAGGATAGAGCCAGTAGGCCCGGCGCCGGCCCAGGGCATCAAACTCGACGCCCTGGATGACGAAGCCGCCGCCCGGCGCCTCGCCAGTCTTGCTGGCGTCCAGATGATCCGGCTCCAAGAGCTGCAGTTGCAGCGGCACCGGCAGACCGTCTTCCGCCCGCCGCTCGCGGATGCGCACCAGACACTCGCCGCTCTCGACCAGGGTGCGGACGATCAGCGCCTGCAGGCCGGAGAAGTCGGTCAAGCCATCGGCATCGCAGGCCTCGGCGAAGCGCGCCCAGAGCCTGTCGGCCATCTCGTTGATGGTGCCGTCGCCCGATCGCGCCCGCGGCATGATGCCGGTGCCGACGAGATTGCTCACCACCGCACTCACTGCCTTGGCGGCGTACGGATTGTTGCGCACCAGGTCACGCGAGCGGTCGCGCAACCGCACGAGCGCGGTGCCGATCTCGGCGTTGGCGCTGGTGCCGGCGACCACCCAGCCCTCGGTGCGCCGGCCGATGCGCGCACCCTCGTAAGAGCGGGCGAGCATCGCCATTGCTGCACGCGCCTGCGCCCGACGCAATGCCGCTCCCGGCGCCACCAGCCCGATGGCGCGATCGAGAAGGTTCATGGTTGTTTTCCAAAAATGGGCCGACCCAACAGCAGGATCGCCGGCTCTCACCGGTTCTCTTTCCCGTCCTGCTCAGCAGCAGCGAGCACTGCTGGGCCGCCTATCCCTTGCGGAAACTGGCGAGGCTGCGCCGTGGTTTGGGGGTGCCGGCAGCCGTCGCCATCTCGCTCTCAATGGTTCTGATGCGGCGGATCAGATCGGCTTGTGAGCCGTATTCGACGGTTTTGCCGTCGTAGGTCACGCGCAGCGTGCCGGAGGCGTACGCCCGCTTGAGCGCGTCGAGCTCGGCTTGCGTCCACGCCATGGCTCTACCGCCGCTTTGTTTTCTCGAAGGTGCGCAGTCCCGCCATGCCGAGCATGGCGAGCACCAGCTCGAACAAGTGATCGCTGACGATCGCCGGCACCGGCAGCCCAAGCGCGAAGGTGCTGATCGCCCAGGTCGCCACCGGCTGTAGGAGGAACGCCCACACCAGCGCCAGCGCACACACCCAGCCGATCGCCGGCCGCCAGCCGGTGACGAACACGGAAGCGTACGCGGCCTCGGCGAGGTTGACCTCGATCTGCTTGAGTGCCGGCAGCCGCTCGATCTCGAGGCGCGCCAGTGCCAGCTTGGCCCGTTCCTCGTCGGAGGTGAACAGCCGATCGAGAACCTCGCCGACCCCCTCGACGACGCCCTGGACGGCGCCGCCCACAACATCTGCTGCGATACCGCTCATCCTGTCACACCGTGTCCAGATCAAAGTCCGCAGTTCGGACTTTGATCCTGCCGATCTCGTCACAGCTGTGCCAGATCAGTGTCCGGAGCGCGGACACTGATCCCGCTTTCGGACGCTCTCGCCCGATCGAGGCCCTGGGGTGCGGTTTAACACCGTGTTAAAAATCGGCTCGGCTCAAGTCCTTGTCAGCCAGGTGCGCCTGCGACCGCCGAGCCATGCCGGACGATGCAGCCTGGCGCTCCTCGGTTGGACTGTCGCCGCTTCCGGTGCTCCGGAGTTTCTCTGGCTGTGCGGGCCAGCTGACTCGGCATCAGCGGCGACAGTCTGTGCTGGTTTGCTCTCGACCCCCAACTGCGCTTCCAGCTCGCGCCACTTGCGCTCGGACCAGCGGTCGAGACCCACGATCCAGGCGGCAGCACGGGCATACACCCGGCAATCCAGCGCCTCGTTGCGCTCGCGCATCTTCTGCCATTCGAGGCGCGAAAAGCCGCGCCTGGTCTTGACCGTCATCAGCTGCTCGGCCACCAGCTGCTTGACCCACTCCGCATCGACGTTGCGCGGCAGGTGGATGCTGCCGGCCGGCGGCACG
Organism: Defluviicoccus sp.; assembly: GCA_029624735.1. Taxonomy (GTDB): domain Bacteria; phylum Pseudomonadota; class Alphaproteobacteria; order Rhodospirillales; family Defluviicoccaceae; genus Defluviicoccus. The sequence continues at coordinate 19,970 of JARSSM010000010.1, forward strand.
CTGTCATCGTCTGGGCGATCGAGCCGCAGGAAGCGGTAGGTCTCGCTTTTGAAGGTGGCGGCGGCCACCGTCCACAGCCTGGCGCCGCGACGGATCTTCCGCCCGCCCTCGGTGGCATCGACGTAGGACGGGCCGATCACCGGCGCCGGCCGGTTGAAACCGTCGACACCCTTGACCGCAACCACCTGCGCCCCGCCCATGCGCCTGGCCCAGGCATAGACCGCCGGCGCCTCATAGCCGGTGTCGATCGCAAGCCGCGAGATCCCCATTTCCGTCCCGGCTTCGTGCGGCCACGAGAACCCTAACAGCTCGGTGAGCGCTGCCCACGCTTGCGCCTTTTCCGGCCCGCCAGTCCCCGGACTTGATCCGGGGATCACGACATGATCGATCAGCCAGCTGGTGAAGCCGCGCCCCCAGGCCCAGATCGAGACCTCGATGCGATCGCGCTGAACATCGGCGCCGGCGGTGAGCAGAAGGCCGCCCATCGGCACCGAGCCGAGGCGGTAGTCATGGCGGCGGTCATAGAGCCGCTGCCAATCGGGCGCTTCCCCCGTCTCGACCCAGCTCTCGCCCAGCACGGTGTTGATGAAGCTGCGCTTGGCCTCGACTGCCGTCTGGCACGCCTCCCACTCCCTTGCGATCCGCTCCCACGACAGCCAGCCGACCGGCGAGTACAGGCTGGAGAGGTGGAAGCCGATGGTGAACGGATCGGCGGAGACCGCCATCGGCCGCCACTCGCCGTTCTCCAGCATCTTCGTCTTGTAGTGCTCGGCGATCGGGATCTCGCAGCTCTCGCAAGAGTATGCCGCTGTCTCCGGCTTGCCTTTCTGCCAGCGCAGGCGCTCGAACTTGAGGAACTGCCGGTGCCCGCAGTGTGGGCAGGGCACAAAGAAACGGCGCTGATCGGATGCCTCGTACTCGCGCTCGATCCGCGAGAGACCCTTGATCGTCGGCGTCGAGGCGAGGAACACCTTCCGCCGCCACGAGAACGTGCGCGTGCGGGCCTCGGCGAGCGCCACCGGATCGCCCTCTTCGTCGGCCGATGCCGGATAGGCGTCGACCTCGTCGAGGAAGAGGTAGCGCACCGGCATCGAGCGCAAGCCCACGGCCGAGTTGGCGCCGGTCATCACCAGGATGCCGCCGGGGAACTCTTTCGACAGCACGGTGTTGCCGGAGTCGCGCGAGCGGGCCGGTGCGACCTTTTCCCGCAACGCTGGGCTCTCCTCGATCAGCGGATCGATGCGCTGCTGCGAGAAGCGCTTGGCAAGTTCCACCGACGGCTGCACCGCTAGCATCGGCCCCGGAGCGTGGTGGATGACGTAGCCGATCCAGCAGCACCCCCCTTCGCTAGCACCCAGTTGGCTGCCCTTCATGAACACGATCCGCTGCGCGGGATGCCTGGGGCTGAGCGCGTCCATGATGTCGCGCAGGTACGGTGTCCGCGACGTCCGCCACGGCCCGGCCTCAGACGCGCCGCGCGGGCTCAAGATGCGGTGACGATCGGCCCACACCGAGACGGTGAGATCGGGATCCGGGGTGAGCCCGGCGGCCCAGGCTCGCAAAAGGTCCGCTGCGCCATCGAAGGCGAACGGCACTTCTGGCACATCTGCCAGAGGTTCGTGCATCGCGCTACCCCAGCTCCGGCCGGACATCGGCCAGCTCGTCGAGATGCTGGCGGATGTAAGTTTCGAGAACGGTTTGCATCGCGTGCGGATCGAGCCCCAGCTCGGCCGCCATCATCGCCGCAACGCGGGCCGGCCAGCCGGCCCAGGCATCGCGTTCCTGCCGCGCCAAACGGAACACCATCGCGACGGCACGGGCTCGGTCGACCAGCTCGCCGCGCAGCTTTTGTAAGCGCATCTTGCGCTCTTGCGCCTTCAGCACCTCGTTGGCGGTGCGCGCCTGCAGGTACGTCATGCCGCCGGCGGCCTGTGGCGCCGGCAGCCCCTGCTCGCGCAGCGTCTCGGCGACCGCGCCAACTGCCGTGTCCGGCACCGGCCGCAACGTGGTCCCCGGGCTGTGACCCGGGGAATGCCGGCCGCGCTGCATCGAGGGGTCGGTTGCCTGCGCCCGCCGCGCATCGGAGGCGGCCGCGTCTATCGAGCCGTCGGCGTGCAGCACTAGCCGGCCCGAAGCGCGCGCCTTCTGCACCGCGCCGCGACTGATGCCGGCGTGCGCCGCGTATTCGCGCTCACTCATGCCATGGCGTTGGATGGTCATGCGCTCATCCTCAGGCGCGATCAGAAACACATTCGATAACAGTCGATTAGCCTTGATGTCCGGGTGGGCTTACGCCTTCATGTGTCCATCAAGAGCGAATGAACCAGGACCAAGGACGCAGCCGATGACGACGACGATCCTGCCCACAACCAACGAAGCGTGGGGCTTCTGGGGGAGCATGGGCTACACGACAGCCGATCAGAACCAAGCCTGGGCCTTGGCAACGACCGCCATCGCCAAGGCGACGGACGGCACACCGGAAGCGGTGCGCACCTTCTTGGACAGCCGCCAGGGCCGCCACTTCGCCGACGACGTTGCCAGCGAGCTTTTCAACGGCCGCACACTCGCAGAGGCGGTCGATGCCGCGGTCGCGACGTGGATGGCGTGGAAAATCGACAAGCAGACCCAACGCGAATACGGCATTCCCCGCGGCCTGCCCTACCTCACCGGCTGGGTGATCCACCACCAGATCCAAGCCGAGATGACCGAGTAGCGTCGATCGCCCCGTCGCCAAAGCCCCGACGCCCAAGGCGATCGGGGCTTGCGCCAGTAGAAGGCGCCGCATCCGCGGCGCCGGATGAGAGGACGCGATCGATGACCGATCTCAGTAAAGCGCAGCTGAACACGATCCTGAGTGCTCTGGATGATCAGCCGCGCAATCCGAACACCAAGGACGCCGCCTTGCGCGCGATCGTCCGCCATGCCGAACGGCTGGGGCTCAGCGTCGAGGATCTGCTCGCAACCACCGCCGGCTTGCTCGATGGCCGCCTCAGCCCTAAAGCTTGGCGCGCCGAGATCAGCGAGCGGCACGACGAGGTGTTGCCCCAGCCTCCTGCCGAGACGCTTCCCGATGACGCCGCCCCCGAGCCCGCCAGCGATGAACCGAAACCCCGCCGGCAGCGTGAAGGCACCAAGCAGGCGCGGATGATCGCCATGCTCAAGCGGCCCGAGGGCGCCACCGTCGAGCAGCTGGCCGAGGCCCTCAACTGGGCTCGCCATACGTGCCGCGGCGCGATGGCCGGGGCGCTGAAGAAGAAGCTCGGGCTCACCATCACCACCGAGCGGGTTCGCTGCGTCGGCCCCAATCACGAGGGCGCGCGCGGCAGCTACACTGTCTACCGGCTGCTGGCCGATTAAGGGAGGCACGGATGGCGAAACCCACTTTGCAGCAGCGCCTCGTCGAGGCGCTCATCGCGTCTGGCCGCGGCGCCGTCATCGAGAGCCGCAGCCGCAAGTACATCACGCTCAAGCGGCCGGACGGCAAATTCTTCTATGTCGGCAAGGCCGGTGCCCTGCGCTTTGGGCGAACCGTCTCCGACAGTATGGCCGCGCCCGATGACTTCAAGCAGCGGCTGCTGGCCGAGGCCAGCAAGACGTCATAATCAGAAAGACAAGAAGCGGTCCACTGTTCAGCGGGTTGCAGCAAGACGAGCGCATTATTATTCGCGCTCGTCTTTGCTGTTCTCGTCTCTTTTCCTTGATTACGTTTGGGCAAAGAGCGTTACTGTCGTCGTCAACACGGAGCGACGACGACCATGACGAGCAACAGGACTTTCGGAATCGAAATCGAGGCCTTCGGTATTACGATGCAGGCAGCCCGCACGGCCCTGCGCAGCGCCGGCCTCGATTGCGAGATCGAAGGCTACAATCACGAGACCCGGGCGCACTGGAAAGTGGTCAGCGACGCCAGCGTCCCCGATGGTTTCGAGGTGGTGAGCCCGGTCCTCGAGGGCGAGCGGGGCGCCGCCCAAGCGAAGATCGCGATGGACGCGCTGCGCGACGCCGGAGCCCGGATCAGCCGGGCTTGCGGCCTGCACATCCACTTTGGCGCAAGCGACTTGACCGCCGCCGAGATCGCCACCGTGGTCCGCCGCTACGCCAAGTTCGAAAACGAGATCGACGCCTGGATGGCGCCCTCGCGCCGCGGCGATGCCAACCGCTACTGCCGCAGCGTCAAGAGCTTTCTCAGCCGCGGCGAAGTCACGCGCAAGCTCGCGAGTGGCAGCGTGCGCGACGTCTGCGATGCCTTCGGCACCCGCTACGCCAAGGTCAACCTCGAAGCCTGGCGCCGCCACCGCACCATCGAATTCCGCCAGCACGGCGGCACGGTCGAAAGCGAGAAGGCGCTCGCTTGGATCCGCTTCGGACTTGGTTTCATCGAAGAGAGCCGCCGCGTCGCCGCCGGCACCAACACCGCGGCGCTGATCCCGACGAACAGCAAGATGGCCACGGTGATGACGATGCTCAGCCGCATGGGCGGCGCCAGCATCGACGACCTGATTGCCGCGACCGGCTGGAAACGGCACTCGCTGAGGGCAGCGATTTCCACCCAGCTGCGCAAGCGCGGCCTCGAGGTGGTCAGCCGGCGCGAGAACGGCACCACGGTTTATGCGATCATCAACCGCGCGGTCGACGCCGCCGACGACGTGATGGCCGGCATCGATGACGACACGGCCGCATTCTTGCGCCGCCGCGCCGCCCAGTTTGCTCGCCGCGATCCCCGGGCACTTCGTCCCGGGGACCTCGCCGCCTGAGGCGTGCCGCTTGAGAAGGAGACGATCCAACAATGCTCTACATCGCCTATGGCTCGAACATGAACCGCCGGCAGATGGCGAGACGCTGTCCCAAGGCGAGGCCGCTGGCGGCGATCTGGCTCACGGGCTGGCGCCTCGTCATGAAGCGGGTTGCCGACATCGAGCCCGATCCGCACGCGGTCACGCCGGCAGCGCTGTGGGAGATCACGCGTTCTTGCGAGCGCGCGCTCGATACCTACGAAGGCTTCCCGCACCTCTACATCAAGGAGCGCCTTCCCATCGCTCTGCCGAATGGCCGCCGCGCCAAGCCCATGGCCTATGTCATGAGCGGCCCGCGCCAGCGCGACTATGGCCCGGCGTCGAACGGCTATCTCGCTTCGATCGCCGACGGCTACCGAGACTTCGGCTTCGATGACCTGGCTCCCTTGCGTGCTGCGCAGGTCGACGCCATCAGCGCCATGCGCCGAGCCGAGCGATCCGGCCGCCTCGATGACGCCGCACTGTCGCCGCCGTGGGCGCCAGGGTTGGCTTTCGGGTGCGAGTGAGATCCGCCGGCGAGCCTTCCACGCCTGCACGAGACGCATGCCGGTCAGGCCACGACGGCCGCCATCGGCCATCACGCTTTCGCGTCCTCGACGGCTAACAGGCCGCGCACCCGGAGCGCCTCGAAGACCCGCCGCAGCACGTACGACCGGCAGACGGATGCAATCGTGAAAAGCGCGCCCAAAGCCAGGTTCTCTTCCAGCGACGCCTCGAGCCCGAACAGCGGAAACGCCAGCATCTGCATCACCACCGCGACGGAATAGCCGACGGCGATGTTGACGATGGCCTCGATCAGCGACATCCGCCGCGATTGCTTATGCAGGCTGGTCGGCATCGGGCGCCTGGTTCAACTCGGAGACGAACTCCTCGGCGGTCTTGCCGGCGGCGGGAGCGCCGAGGATGAAGTCGATTTGCCAGCCGAAAGCATGGCCCAGCAAGCCCATCAGCCGATCGAGCGCGACGGCGGCTGCGAACGGCATCTGCTCCTCGGCCGCCAGCTTGACCCAGCCGAGCGTGTCAGCGAGCTTGGCGGCATCGGCCTTGGGCGGCTCACGCTTCTCCAGCGTGGCAAGCCGGCGCTGCAGATCGTTCCATGCCGTGCCGCTGATCCAGCTGATCATCAAGTGTGTCCTCGCTATGCAGAGGGGACCGTCTGCCGGCCCGAACGATGGTTGCGGCGGCGGGATTTGAACCCGCGTCTCGGGGGTATGGGCCCCGCCAGGAACCACTCCTTGCACGCCGCGAAAAATCACGCCGTTCGCCGGCGCGCGCGGCCGACTTGTTTGTGTCAAGCGAAAGCCCTTTTTGCTTGACACAAAGCCGTTTGCGTCTTTTTCACGAGACACAAATCTGCGGCGGAATTGATCACGCCGCCCGCGGCAGCCGCTCGGCCGCAAGCTCATCGAATGTCCGGCCGTCGCCGTCCAGGGTGGCGCGTTTGCCGGTGAAGTTCTGCCAGCGCTCGACAATTACGTCGCCGTAGCGCGGTTCGATCTCCATGCCGAAGCAGCGGCGGCCGGACTTCTCGGCGGCGATGATGGTGCTGCCGCTGCCGGCGAACGGCTCGTACACCGCATCGCCGCGGGCACTGTTATTGAGCATCGGCCGCAGCATGCATTCGACCGGCTTCTGCGTGCCATGCACCGTCGCCGCGTCATCGTCGGCGTTGGTAGCGATCGGCCACACCGTCGACTGATCGCGCGCGCCCTGCCAGCGGGACTCGCCACCGTCGCGGACGGCATAGAAACAAGGCTCGTGCTGCCAATGGTAATGGCCGCGGCTGAGCACGAAGCGGTTCTTCACCCAGATCAGCTGCGACCGGATGGCAAAGCCGCAGGCCTCCAGGCTCTCGGCAACGGTGCGGGCATGAACGCCGGCATGCCAGACATAGGCGACATCGCCCGGAAACAGCGCCCAGGCTTCCCGCCAGTCGGAGCGGTCGTCATTGGTTACCGTGCCGGTGCGCCCGGTGTTCGACACCCCGGCGTCGTTGCGCCAATCAGGCGCGTACCGCACACCATATGGTGGATCGCACACCATCAGGTGCGGCTTGGCGCCACCCAACAGCCGTGTCACATCATCGGCGGCGGTCGCATCGCCGCACAGGAGGCGATGATTGCCCAGCAGCCAGAGATCGCCCGTGCGCGTGACCGGTTCGGCCGGCGGTTCGGGAACGGCGTCTTCGTCCGCACCCGCCGCGGTTCCTTCGTCGGCGACCAGATCCAAGAGCCGCTGCAACTCGGCATCATCGAAGCCGGTGAGGCCGAGGTCATAGTCGAGCGCTTGGAGATCGAGCAGCTCAAGGCCGAGCAGTTCGTCGTCCCAGTCGGCCCACGAGGCCGAGCGGTTGACGAGGAGGCGGAACGCCTTGATCTGCGCTGCCGAGAGATCATCGGCGAGAACGACGGGAACATGGGTGAGGCCCAGGCGCTGTGCGGCCTTGAGGCGCAGGTGGCCGTCGACCAGGGTGCCGTCGGAGCGCGCCAGGACGGGCAGCCGGAAGCCAAATTCACCGATGACGGCGGCCATGCGGTCGACGACGTGATCGTTGCGGCGCGGATTGCGCGCATACGGGATCAGCCGCTCGATCGGCCACTCCTCGATCGTCAGCCGCTCAGGCGGCATCGCGCACCTCCCTAGCCGAACGCCGCTCGGCGGCGACCGCCGCGAACGGCCGGCCATCCCCGGCGAGCGTGACCAACTTGTCCGGAAACAGCTGCTGCCAGCGCAACACCGAGACGTCGACGTACGCGGGCGCGAGCTCGATCGCCCGCACCTTCCGTCCGGTGCGTTCACCGGCAATCAGGCTGGTGCCGGAGCCGCAGAAGGGCTCATAGACGATCTCACCCTTGTCGGTGTAGGCCAGCATGACGTGCTCGGCGAGCTTGACCGGGAACGGCGCCGGATGACTGAGATCCCGGCCGACGGCGCCGTGGTGGCGCTCGATGCGGATGACGCTGTCGGGAATGCGGAACGGCTGCGTCGCCGCGCCGCCGTGGGTCCAGGTGTTGAACGAGCCGTCCCTTTGCCGCATGCCGGCGGTACCGGGCGCGTGGCCGATCTCGCCGGCCGTCTTGCAGGGCACGATCTTGTTCGGCTTGCGTGCCTGGCGATTGAAGTGGAAGATCAGCTCGAAGGCGGGGGCCAGCCGTCCGGCCCAGTCGCCCGGCATGCCGGCGCCCTGATCCCAGACGTAGAGGCCGAACCGGCGCCAGCCTTCGGTTCGCATCCAGTCGAGCCAGCCCTGCCAGTAGGGCAGCCATTCGTTGTCGCGATGAACCAGGCCCAGGTTGACCAGCACCTGGCCGTCGTCGCGCATCGGCAGGCCGGCGAAGACACCGCGCATGAGCGCGTCCCAGTCGCCGACGCCGCCAGTGGTGTAGTCGCGCTGGCCGGCATAGGGCGGCGAGGTGAACAACAGCGCCGCTTGTTCGCCGGCCATCAGCTGGGACTCGGCGGCCGGATCGGTGGCATCGCCGCACAGCAGGCGATGCTCGCCCAGGAGCCAGAGATCGCCCGGCCGCGACACGGGATCAGGCGGCGGCGCCGGCGTCTCGTCGAGAGAACCGTCGTCGACTCCCTCACCGATAGGAGCCGCATCGTCATCAAGCGGCGCCAGCAGGCGATCGATGTCGGCGTCGTCAAAGCCGAGCAGGCCGAGATCATAGGCTTCGCCGTTGAGGGCGTGGATCTCCGCTGACAGTGCGTCCTCGTCCCAGGACGCCGCCAGCGCCAGCTGATTGTCGCTGATGCGATAGGCGCGCGCCTGGTTTGCCGTCAGGTGCTGCAGGCGAATGACGGGAACGTCGCTCAAGCCCAAACGCTGTGCCGCCAGCAGGCGGCCGTGGCCGGCGATCACCGTGCCGTCATCGGCGATCAGGAGCGGCGACGTGAAGCCAAACTCCACCAGCGAGGCGGCGATCCTGGCGACCTGATCGTCGGAATGCGTGCGCGCATTGTTCGCGTACGGCTTCAGGCGCGCGATCGGCATAAGCTCGATCTGCTCGGGACAGAAGCGAAGAGAAGTCATGGTGATTGTGCTTGGTCCGAAAAAAACACCGCCCGGAGGCGGCGAGATCGGCGGCTGGGAGGAAGCCGCTTGGAGAGGCGGAGCTGGATCCGGCGGAAGCCACCGAGATCCAATGCTAAGTCTCTGATATCACGAAACGACTGAACGCGACTGGATTGGCTTCAGGCTTCGGCTGGCTTCCCCGGTTTCGTGGCTTGCGCTAGCGATTTTTCGGGCGTCGCCCACCAGCGGTTGTATTCTCCGGGAAGGACCCAAGATATCAACGGCTTGCGAGACGATGAACTGACCTGATGTCTTCTCGCTTGTTTCTTTTGCTACCTTAGGACGTAAGAGGCGGGCCACGCCAATGTCGCAGTGTGCCCGCCTCCGCACCAAGCCCTGTCATGCCCTGTGCGACACTCCACCCCGCTGGGAGAGATGCGGCAGTCGCAATCCGAATCATTGCTTAACACTACCTATTGCGAGGCCACGTGTCAAGCGTTCAAAATGTTGTTTCCCGAGCTTCGCGCGTACCCGTAGTGCCGCGCCAGAACACCCAGCGCCGCGATCAGAACGCCTTGTGCGGGTTTTTCACCGATCGGACGCCCGCCCCAACCCTGGCGCATCGCCCATTCCCGGATCGACCGCTGCAGTCCAACGACGTGCCAGACGCAACTGCCCGCCGGGCTGCCGAGGCCGCCCAGCGCGTCGAGGGCCTTGCCGATACGGCGCCGCGCGTCGACCTGCGCGTCGGTGAGATCGCCGGGACCTGAGCTGCCCGGCACTCGTACCAGCGACATGCAGCGCACGACATCGAAGCGGGCGATGGTGAACTGGGCCTGGAAGTCCCGCGCCGCATCGTGCATCGCTTTCGTGATCGTGCGCGCCCGCAGCATGATGCCGAGCGTATCGACGGTGCGATGGTGGACGACGGGGCGGCCGTCGGGATCGGCCTCGTAGACCGCCTCGAGGGCGCCGTCGGGACGCGCGATAGCTGGAACGCCGCTTGTCACGATCGTCGCCTTCTCTCGTTTGCGCCGCGCCATCACGCGCCCTCCCTTTGTCCGTAGAGCCGCGTTGCCTCGTTGACCACCGCCTGGCGGATGATCTCGTCGCGCACGTCGTCGATCCGCAGCACCGCAATGCCCTGTTTCCGCCATGCCGCCCGGCGCATGGCGAACAGCTCGTCCTCGTTCGTCGCCGTTCGCGGCAGGTGCCGCTCCAGCGAGCCACGCACGCCGCTATGCACGGGTCACCTCCCGCAGACACGCCGCATACCCGGCGATATCGACGATCGAGTCGAGATGCTTGGGATCGCGCGAGAGCCGGGCGAGTTTGAGATCGATCAGGCACAGCGCAACCTGCGCCGGAGTGACGGTGATGCCCAGCACCAAGGACCAGCGTGCGGCGATGGCGGCGAAGCTCTCCGCCGCCGGCCCATAGCTCCGCTCGCGGTTCTCGATCACGCCTTGGGCGTGTTGCAGCAGCATGGCGGCGTTCATCGCGCGTCCTCCACGCTGAGGGTTGCCTGAGTTTGAAGAGCACGCTCTCTCTGTGCGCTTGGCCGCGCCGATGGCTCGGCCGGTAGGGTGGTAGCGGGCACCACCGGCGTTGCGATTTCGAGCCTACCGCTTGGTTGATTTTCAGTTCCAGCGCGGCGTTTTTCGGCGAGGGCGCGGGTGTGTTGCTGTTGCGCTTCGCTCCGCTCGTGGCTCCACACGTTCCTTCCCATCCGGTACGGCCAGCTCGGACAATCGAGGTGAGCGCATCTCCGAACCTGGGACAACTCGCCGGCGCAGCAGTCAATGCACCGTAGACGCAGCGCCTTGAGCGCGCTCATCGGCTTGTGTCCGGCGGCAATCAGCTCGTCGCGGCTCACAGCCCGCGGATCACGGCCGACATCCCAGCCGTCGCGCTTCTCCAGCAACGCCTTCTGTGCCGGGGTCATCGCACACCTCCGATCCCGTGCACGATCGCCCAGTCGAGCAGCGCGAGCGCATCGGCCTCGTTGTCATCACAGGGGCTGAACCCAAGCCGACGGACGGCGGCGATCACTGCCGCCTTGTCAGCGTTGCCCTTGCCGGCGATGTGCCGCTTGATCGTGCCGACCGGAACGCCCTGGTACGGGATCTTGTTCGCCTCGGCCCAGGCGGTGAGGTGCGCGAGATATCCTCCGTAGATATGACCTGCGCTGGTGCCGAGATGCCTCCGAACTTCTTCGAACACGACGACGCCAACGCCGCCCGCGGTCTCATCCACCTCCTGCAGCCAGGCGCGGAACCGCAGCCAGATCATCCCGCCGCCCTCGAACCGGCCGGGGCGGAATTCCTGCACACCGCTCGCAATCGCGCCATCGCGGCTGCGCACGGCCCAGCCCGTTCTCTGGCCGAGATCGAGGGCGAGGATCACCGGCGGCATCGGCCGCCCGCCAGCCAGAGCCTCGATTGGTGGGCCGTTGACCGGACTCGGCACCATCGCCTCCGGATCGACCGCGCGGTCGCAGTTGGCCGCGGAACGCAAGACGATCGTGGGCTTGGTCGCCGTTGGCTGCTTGATCGCCACGATCCTGCCGGCCCTGATCAGCGCCACCAACGCCTTGTTCCGGTGCCTCCGATCGGCAAACTGGGTTCGCCGGATGACCTCCGACTTGGTTACACCTGCGCCTCCGCCCCTTGCGATGATCGCCTCGATGCAGCCTTCCAGCGGCTGGTGCGCTGTCAAGGATGCCGGGATCATCTCCTCGGCGGAGATCAGCGGCGGTTCAGCGGCGGTCGCCGAGCAGCGGATCGACTTCAGCTTCATATCGTCCTCCAGGGTCATGGAGCGGCGGGGGCGGCGGTGTCCTCCGGTCAGGGACGACAGCCTCGCTCCAGCCCTCGAGGGTGGATGCGGTCAGAGAAGGAATTCTCGTCAGAGCCGGCGAACGGGCATCAGATCCGTCAATTCCGGCAGAAATCATCAAAGGCGACCGAGCGGACATAAGCCCTTGATTTCTATTATAATAGTAGTATTCATCATAATCATCAATCCATCACTACGTACGTAGAGTGAGAAGCTGCACGTGTATCTATTACCCGCGTGAGGGTCCTACGTGACGGATTGACGAATTTGACGGATGGGTGGTCCGTCACATGGCCAGAAGGACTTAGCCGCCGTTGACGATGGATGACGAATTGGAGGCCGTTGACGAATTGGCCAATCATGCGGCCTCTCCATCGCAGATTCGGAAAATCATGGCCTGTTTGGTTGCTGATGGACGCAAAGCGGTGACAACCTGTCCGGCTTCGACCAGAGATCCCACGATGTCGGTGCGTTGGCGCTGGTCCAAGAACTGGGTTCGGCGGGCAAGCTCGTTCTTCGTCAGCCCAGCGACGCCCGCAGTTCGGATGATGCCGAGCACGCGCTTGTGGTTGGCCTCGACTGGGTTGTCGGCGATGTTGCGTTCAACCTCGAGCATCGTGTGCTCGGCGCAGTGGCGGACGAGCGCGATCGCCCAGGCGGCGTCGACAGCGCGGATGGCCGGTGCCACCGGATCGGCGGCGACGGCGCGGATCATCGCCACCTTCCAGGCGTTCTCGGCAATTCGCGCCAGGATCGCCGTGTAGAGGGTGCCGCGAGCCTCGCGCAGCCTGGCTGTGTTATCGTGCTTGAAGGCGCGAAAGAGGGAGCGCGCCTCTGGCGTCATTGGCACCGTCAGTGGGTCGACGGCGGTTTCCGGGCCTGGCGTCATGCCTGCCAGGTTGCCGGCCGCCTGACGACCGCCGCCGCTTTCGATCAGGTTGAGCGCGTCGAGCAGGTCCGGCGGTGAGGTGCGGATACCGGCGGCTTCGTTCTCCTCCGGATAGTCGTCCTCCGACTGCAAGACGATGAAGCGAGCGAGCGAACCGTCGACGACATTGGACGACTGCAGCGCGTTCCAGAAGTGAATCGGCGTCGTCGTGCCGTAGACGCAGAGGCAGGGTTGATTGATGTCGCGCCGTTCGTTCTTGCCGTCGCGGTTGGCATACTCGGCACCGAGGAAGATAGTGCCGGCCATGGTGTAGATCTCGGTCATGATATCGAGAATTTCTGAGATGTGCCGGGGGCTGCGCTTGCGGTCGGCGGCCGCCGACAGGAACATGCCGAACTCGTCGATCTGGAACAGGATCGCCGGCTGCCGGTGGACGGCGGTGAGCAATCCGGCGCCCGACGCGATCTTGTTGCCGCCGAGGGTGTGGCCGAGACCCGCTTCGACGAACAGCTCGGTGATGACCTCGCGGCTGTGGTTCTTGCCGGAGCCCGAGTCGGCGATGCCAACGACGTAGAGGTTCGAGCGCAGGTTGCTCTCGGTCCGGTACTTGCGGCCCATCAGCGCCCCCAGCGCGCACAGGCTCGCACCCACCGCCAGTACCGGCTGCGGCCGGCGGGCGGTCGCCAGCATGTAGTCGACCAGCATCTTCAGCGTGCCGTCGAGGCCGGCAATGTCCACCGGACAGGGCGCTTTCTCGACACGGCGCACTTCCGCAATTTCTTGCGGAAGTTGCAGCGGCGGCGAGGAGAGCTTCTCTAACAGCGCCTGTGCCGGATGGCGGCCGTTCATGCAGACGTTGCCGTTCAGAACGAGCGCTGGATCGGGCGACCAGCCGTTGGCGATGGCGTGGTGATAGAGGGTGCCGGCGCCGATCGAGCGCGGCTGGAAGCTGGCCCAGGTCTTGGCGGTATAATCGGGCACGTCTTTGGCCGACTGTGCCGACCAGGCGACGAACAGAGACTCCGCTTCGTCTCCGAGCGCGCCCTTCAGCGCCATGCCGATGCGCATCCATGAGTCGTAGTCGAGATCGGCGTTGGGGATGAAGGCGAGCGCCGCGCTGACGGCCTCGGGGGTGCCGCGCAGATCGCCGGGCGCGGACGGATGCGCTGGGACGTTGGCGTCGCCGAGGCGGGAAGGCCGCAGGCTCTCCGGCAACAGCGCGTAGGCTTCATCGGCGAAGGCGCGCGCCTTTTCTTGCGAGATCGCCGGCAGCCGGCCCATGTCGATGTCGGCAAGCGACTCCTCCGGCCATTCGTACGGCCGGCCGGTGTCGGGGTGGAGGTGATAGGCGACGAACTGTTGGCCTTCGCACAGCAGCTCGATCGGCATGAGCTTGAAGCCCTTGAACGGCGTCTCGGCGCGATAGACCAGCAACCGCTTCGGCGCCCGGCCGATCCGCAGCGCCGGTGTTTCGCCCAGGCGTTCGCGCGCCAGGGTCTCGATGCGCAGCGCCGCCTCGCCGTCGGCGACATCGATGTCGACGGCGACAACGGTGCCGCCGGCAATGCCGATGCCGGCGTCGGGCCACTGGCTCCAGATCGCGAGCTCGTTGTCGGTGGTCGGCCGGCCGCAATGCTTCGTCCAGCCGGGATAGTCGCGCCAGGCGCCGGCAACGAACCGGCCCGGCTTCTTGGTCCCCGGCATGATCGGGATGACGGCGTAGCCGTTGTCGACCAGGCGCGCGCCGTACAGCGCCATGAAGCTTGCCATCAGAACGGCACCTCGTGCGGATCGAGGCGCCGCAGGTGCTGCTCGTCGCGCTGGGAGAGCGCGCGCAAGTGGTCGCAGTAGCCGGTGACCACCGCCTCGATGAAGGTGAGCCACTCGTCCGGATTGAGCGTCTCCAGATCGGTCTTGCCGATGCTGTCGAGATACTCGCCGCCGCAACAGCCACCGTGGACGAAGGCGGCCTTCTCATTCGGTGTCGCATCAATCATGCCGTGTCTCCGATGACAGAGGTCCTGACAGGCGATGGAGCAGAGGTGGCGGAACTGCTGCCGGGGGTGGTCGAACGAGAGGGTGGGATTGAACCAGCCGAAGCCGCGGGCCTCGCGGCGGCAGACGTCGCAGAGCATTTTTGGAACTCGTAACCGGTGATCTCCGTGTAGCGGCCCTGCGGCCGGACGCTGATCCGGACAGGGACGGGCAGCTGTTCGGCAAGGACGATCGCCTCGGCGACGGTGCGCGGCACCGGCCGATCGGGAAGCCGCTTCTGCCACCACTGCACCGCCTTCTGCCGGGCGTAGCCGGTATGCTCGAAGCAGACCCATTCGCGATGCGAGGCGAGGCCGCAGGCGTACTCGACGCGCAGGCTGGGCGGGCTGCCGGGCTTCTCGTGGCGGTGATAACTGACGCCGGAGACACTCACCCACTCGGGCCTGATCTGGCTCGACAGGATGGCCGAGGTCGAGGCGGTGCGCGACAGATCGGGCTGCGGCGGCGGGAATTCGTAACCGCAGCTGGGGCAGGTGCGAGTCGACGTGTGCACGATCGTCTGGCACTCGGGGCACGCCTTGACCGGTGCGGTGCCTTCCTCGTCGTCCTTCTTCCGTCTCCGGCCGTCGATGCGATCGATCGGCCCGTGCCGCTCGACGTTACCGGCGAAGTCGAGGACCAGGCAGTTCTCCTTGCCGTTGGCCAAACGCGTGCCGCGGCCGATCATCTGCACATAAAGGCCGACCGACTTGGTCGGCCGCAGCATGGCGATGAGATCGACGCCGGGCGCGTTGAAGCCGGTGGTCAGCACGTTCGCATTGGTGAGGCAGCGGATCGTGCCTCGCTTGAACGCTGCGATGACCCGGTCCCGCTCGGCCGACGCGGTCTCGCCGAGGATCGCCTCGCAGGCATAGCCGCGGCTCCGGATCGCGTCGCGGACGTGCTCGGCATGGCGGACGCCGGCGCAGAACACCAGCCACGAGCCGCGATCGGCGCCATGGCGGACGATCTCGTCGACCGCGGATGCGGTCACCTCGGCGATATCGACCGCCGCCTCGAGCTGGCCGGCGATGAACTCGCCGCCGCGGCTGCCGACGCCCGTCGTGTCGAGCTGCGTTGCCGTCCGCTTCGGCACCACCTCGCACAAGTAACCCTGCGCGATCATCTCGGCGACGCCAGCCTCATAGGCGATATCGGTGAACAGCGCATCTTCGCCCTCGTGCAGCATGCCACTGTCGAGCCGGTAGGGGGTAGCGGTGAAGCCGATCACCTTGAGGTGCGGGTTGATGATCGCGAGATCGCCCAAGAACCGGCGGTACATGGTGTCCGAGGTGCGCGGGCAGAGGTGGCATTCGTCGATCAGCGCCAGATCGCAGCGCTGGATGTCGTAGGCGCGCTTGTGAATGCTCTGGATGCCGGCGAACAGGATCTGCGCGTGCAGATCGCGCTTGTTCAACCCCGCCGAGTAGATGCCGGCGGGTGCTTCCGGCCACAGCCGGATCATCTCGGCGTAGTTCTGCGCGATCAACTCCTTCACATGAGTGACGATTAGGATGCGAGTGTCCGGCCAGTCGGCGATGGCGCGGGCGGTGAAGGCGGCAAGAACGACCGACTTGCCGGACGCTGTCGGCAGCACGATCAACGGATTGCCGGCGTTGTCGGCGAAGTAGCCGTAGATCGCCTCGATCGCTGCGGACTGGTAGGGGCGAAGCTCGATCATGATGCTGTCCCAACTGCCGTCGCCCCGGCGCCATCGATCCAGATGCGGCCGTCGGCAAAGCGATATGCGACCCAGTCCTCGCCGGCATCGACCGGTTCGGCGGGAACCAGATCGGGGACGAACAGGTGCAAGAGGCAGCCCCGCCGCTGCTCGGCCGACGACAAAGGCCGCTTCCAGTGCTCACAGATCCAGCCACCCTCGACCGGCGTCGAATGCAGGCAGGTCCGGCAGTTTCGCTCAGGCACCCGATCGCCGTGGCACTGATCGTGGTGCTCACACAATCGGCACTGCCACCACGCCGGATCATCGGAGATCTTCACCGGCGGCCGCGGCGCGTTGATCACCCGCTTCGCCTTCGTGATCAGGCGTTCACCCTCCGCCGGATCGGCGCGCAGCCGCTCGATGTGGATCTCGTCGGTGTCCTTGCAGACGGCGACGTACAGGGACCGGGTGATGCCGGTGAGATGCATGTAGATCTGCATCTGTGCTGCGTGTTGCGGCTTCGCCCGCTCGACGCCGTCATTCTTCAGCGCCGCGAACGACTTCAATCCGTGCGTCTTGAACTCGACCACGTGCCAGGTCTTCGGCGCTTCGAGCAGGCCGATGGCGACCGCATCGAGCGAGCCGCCGAAGTGGCCGCCGACTGCCGACACCCGCCATTGCCGGCCGGTCTCGGGATCGGTGTCGAGCACGGTGGCGCCGGTGCGCCGGAGGTCGCGGACGAGACGCTCCTCCTCGCGCTTGCCGGTCTCGAACAATCGCAGCATTCGGCCAGTGAAGCGCGCGCGGGTGACCCAGCGGAAGTCGTACCACAGCGCGCGGCGGCACTCCTTGCCGACGATCGAGGCGCCCAAGTGGTCGCGGAAGCCGTCGCCGGCTTCCACGACATAGGCGGCATAGATGGCGTTCAGCGTCGGCGCCGGTGGTGGCGACAGCGGAGCCATCATGCCATCTCCCGACGCTGGCTCAGACGCAGGTGCGCCTTGTCCAGGGCTGCGCGCCAGGCATCATCGTCATAGTCGGCGCGCAGCACCTCGATCAGCTGGTCCTTCAGCGCTTCGCGCGGTGACGGCAGCGCCGACATGTGCCGGGTGATCCGCTCGATCTGGCGTTGCCTGTCCGACAGCGCCGCTCGCCATTGCCGAAACTCGAAAGGATCGACCCTGCCGCGGCGGCGCTGCCGTTCGAGATCGGCGGCGGCGATCCGGGTCTTGATCGCCGCCACTTCACCCGTCAGCGTGGCCAGCAAAGCCCGGCACTCATCCCGTGTCGGCGGCAGGTCCGCTGTGTCATCGTGCATGGTCAGCACCATCTCAGCCGTTGCGCCGCCATGGCGCAGTGGTCGGCTTGGCCACCGGACTTACCGGCGCTGCCGGGCGTGCCGCGACCGCGGGACGCGCCGGCGGAGCCACGACCGGCCGCGACGGGGGGCTCTGCTCCAGCGGCAGGTAGCGCAGCGTGTTCTGCGCGTCGTAGCCGTTCTTCGGCGGCTGCACCCTGACATCGGCGATCAGCGGGATGAGGTGCAGCTGCTCTGAGTCATCGACCTGCATCTTGCCGACTGCATGGCAGATCGCCGACAGCGTCCGCTGCGCAATCTCGACCGTGGTCGGGTTGGCATTGACCAGGTTGAGCCGATCGAACAGCTTGCGCCCGGCGAGTTCGCCCTCCAGAACGTCGAGTTCGAGCCAGAGCAGCTGGCCCATGCCGTCCTTGGTCGGCCGCATCTCGGAGTTGACGATCTGCACGACGTAACGGCCGGGCGGCAGCAGCTCGAACGGCTTGTTCGGCTCGACGGCGGTGGCATCGAAGGCTTCGTTCAATCTGGCCATGATCAGGAGTCCTTCTGTTCGCAGGATCGGTGCGGCATCGCGTCGATGAATGCTGCCCACGACAGCGGAAGGCTGTCCGGCAGGTCGTAGCGGTTCTTGGCCAGGAAGGCGGGGCGCTCGGCGGTGTAGAGAACGCGCTCGCCGGAACCCAGCGCGCGGGTCACCTTCTTGTTGAAGCCGACGTCCGACTTCACCGTGCTGATGCGATAGTTCGCAAACAGCACGACGTCGGAGTGCTCCTGCAACAGCGCCGCGGCCCGCGCGTGCAGCTTGATCACATAGCGGTCGTACGGCTCGT
The DNA here is from genome assembly GCA_029624735.1 of Defluviicoccus sp. Taxonomy (GTDB): domain Bacteria; phylum Pseudomonadota; class Alphaproteobacteria; order Rhodospirillales; family Defluviicoccaceae; genus Defluviicoccus. The sequence continues at coordinate 38,350 of JARSSM010000010.1, forward strand.
GCTCGGGGCTGTCGAAGCGCTTGATGTCGGTGTGCGCGATCTGGATGACCGCCATGCCGCGCTCATCGCGCAGCGCGTTCAGCCCCTCGAGGTACTGCCGCCAGAACTCCAGCGCGGCGACATAGCCTTTGCCGAAGCCCGGCTGCTCGAGGTCCTTCCAGCCGTTCTCCTGGCATGCCTTCTGCCAGATCAGCGGCTCCAGCCAGTCGACCGAGTCGACGACCACGGTCTCGAAGGCATGGCTTTCGCTATAGAGAGCGGCGAGCGCCTCCATCACCGCATCGAACGTCTTAGCCAGCGGGAAGTGGGTCGCCTCCAGGGTGCCGAGACCATCCTCGGTGCAGACGAACACCGGTGCCGGCGCGCCGGCGGCAAACGTCGTCTTGCCGACCCCGGCGACGCCATGAACCAGGATCCGCGGTGATGAGAGCGCGGTCGTCCGCTTCAGTTCGTTCAGGGAGATCGCCATCAGGCCGCCTCCGCCCTGACCGGCTCGATGCGGTAGCCGGGCCTGCCGATTTCCACCGTGCGTGCGGGTTCGAACAGGCGGCGGATGGCCGCCGGCCACGAGCCGTACGCCGTCTCGGCCACCTTGAGCTCGATGCGGACGTACTGCGCCGGATCGTCGTTCCAGTCGCGGCGGATGATCTCCATCGCCTCGGCAAGACGGGCCTGGTCCCACTTCACCCGCTTCGGCAGATCGGCGATGACGACGAAATCGCCGTCGTCGAACCGGACAGTGCCGGCCTGTTTGCCGGCCTGGGCGCGGGCCGCAGCGGCACGGGCGCTGAAGCGGACGTCGAGGCCGGCGTTGAGCCGTGCCTCCGCCTCGGCGACGAGGCTTTTCGTCTCGGCGATACCGGCTGCGAGCGCGCTGAGAACCTCGATCGGTTGTGCCGCCACTTGGCCGGGCGGCGCGTGGCGAAGCTGGTCAAGGCTGAGATGATCCATCATCGGGTATGCTCCTTCTGACAGGGGACTGGTGCTGGTGTGAGGGGGATGACTTCCGCGCGTTCGTGCGCAGGGCTTTCGCCGTCCGCAGGCTGCCCTGTCCGCGCGTGAGCCTGGTGACGAGAGGGTGACGGCGGCGCATCATCGAGCCGCGAGCCCAGGAAGGCGGTGATCGCCTCGGCCATCTGCAGCGGCACCACGCGCTTCAAAACCGAAGTTACTTCGCTTTTGGCTACGCACCGCTCGGCGGCGTTCATCCAGCGCCGGACGGTACTTTCGGCAAAGGAGAAGGTGGCCGCGACGACATTGGGCGCGCCCTGCTCGACGACGGACTTAGCCTGACGGCAGGTTGTCGTTGAGCTGAAGCCAGCCTTGCTCGCCCCGAAGTGACACGTTGTTTCCCCAGCGTTCACTTCTGGCAGATCTGCCAGAAGTTCACCCTTGTCCGTCCGCTGGCTCTGGCGCCTGCCGATCTGGGCCGCGACGCGAATACAAACGGCCTGCTCACCCGGCGACGCTCCTTCATTCAGGGTCGTCGCTATCGTCGTCATGGCAGATCCTCCGCCGCCACCGGCATTGCGCGGCTGCAAATCTGCGGGATGAGCACGATCGGCCGGGACATCGGCTTGGCCGCGTGCTTCTGCCGGGCCGCGATCACCGCGAAATAGCGGAACACGCCGCTGCCAAGCCGCTCTTGAACCAGCAGCACCCGGCCGGCCGCGGCGAAGGCGACCGCCAGATCGGCGACGGCGGTAAGCGCATGGCGTGCCGGGGCGCTGAGCTTACTCACCACGGGATCGCGATCGACGACGAGAAGGCCGTGGTGGTAGGCGCAGACATCGCCGGGGCGGCCGTACAGCGCCCACGCGGCAAACGCGTCGGCCGGGGTGAGGTCGGCAGGTTCTGGCGCGGTGGCTTCAAGGAGGGCGTTCATGGCGTCACCTCTGCATCGGATGTCATCACGGATAGGCTCTCTAAAGTTGTCGGCAAGCAAAAAATTCGACTTAGCGTAGTTCTGCGCAATCGCGCGAAATTGAGCGCATTGGAGCGAAAACCAGCGATCCAGGATCGAGCGAAAAAGAGCGTACTTCTGCGCAGGTCGCGTTCTTCGCCGTGGCTGGTGTTGGAACAGCGATTCGCGAACCTCTGTTGACGGATTGTGCCGGTGGGCACCGTCACGGCGGCCCTTGACTGATTGACGAGCCGGCGATGTCTTCCCAGGCGCGCAAGAATGCCTTGGCGGCGGATCGCTGATGCGGTGCTGCCGGTCATCAGTTCGCGACCCGCCTGCGGCGAAGCGAACCGGCCGCGATGGCTGCGATCACCGGCTCGCGCCGCTTGCCGCGCTTCGGCGCGAAGGGATGGATGACCGCCGATGTGACGCGCTCGTCGGTTCGTGAGCGGAGGTGTGCCGCCTCGAACGCTTCGATGTCCTCGAGGCGGTAGAGAACCTTGCCGCTAACCTTCAGGAACCGCGGCCCGGCGCCGATCCATCGCCAGCGTCCCAAGGTTTTTGGCGAGATGGACCAGCGCTCGGCAAGCTCGTGCGGACGGAGGTAGGGGGTGGTCATCGGTGGCTGCTCCAGCAACGTCGAAATCGTGCTGGCAGCGAACCACGGAAGAACGTAGGAGATCACTCCGGAGAAACGTAGGAGATCACGTAGGAGTTCGGCAGATCACGCTCTTCAGGTGAAACCCGTGGCGCATTTCTCGCCAAGCCGGACAGACAAGAGAGGACACAGGGATCGGGCTAAGGCTCGAACCAGCAGCAGCCCTGCTCTTGCCGGAGATGGCGGCTCAGCGTTGGCCAATGCGGGCTGCCGCTGAACGCCTTGACGAGGCTGTCCGCCGAAGAGCCGGCCTTGGCCAGGACAGCGCCGGTGCGCAGGCGCTTGCCGCTCCGATGTGCCTCGACCAGCTGCTTGACAATCGCCCGCTGAACGGCACCACGGAAGTGAAGAACATCGCCGTGGATCGACAGCGTCATGCCGTCTGGGGACAGATCGAGCACCGGCATCGGTGTGGCGTCGGGAGGTTGTCCGAGGTAAAGACCCTGGATGAGGGCAGCATCAAGGCGAAAGCGGGCGGCATCGGCTGTCAGGCTCTCGGCCACCGGCATCAGGCAATGCGCGCCAGGAAGGTTGAGCGTCTCGATGACCCGGCGGGTGGAGGTGACCATCACCCCGCCGCTGCGGCCGGCCCGCCGGGCGAGCGCGGTGGCGAGCTGAGCGCGAACGTCTGGCGCGCGCAGGCGGCGTGCGAACAACAGCGGCACCACCCGCTTGCGCGAGGCGCGGAAGTCGCCGAGGTCCCAGGCGTGATCCGGAACCAGTTCGATCGGCCGGCCGGCGTTGATCAGATCAAGCTCAGCGGTGAGCCACGCCAGCCACCAGGCGGTGTCGAGCCGATAGAGCGTGATCTCCTCGGGATCAGGGATTACCCAGCCGTCGGCTGGATCGAAGTAGCCGTAGCATTCGCGGTCCCCAAGCCAAGTGAGGTCGACGGCCGCCGCCCCAGCCTCGCCGACGACCTGGATCGACTGGCGGACCGAGGTCCGCTGCAGGCAGCCGCTGCTGCGAAGCTGGAGGCGGATATCGGGGTCAAGGTCGGTGAGCACGCTGCCGGAGAGGGCCGGCTGGCGCTGTTCCAACAGCGCCAGCAGGAGTTCCCCTGCGTTCCTGGCCAGCGCGGGCTGCGGCCTCAAGCGTCATCTGCCGCGCAGCAGGCCCCACGCGCGGAGATACTTCTCGAGGAGCAGACGCTCCTGCTCGGTCTTCCCCCGAACGTTGCATCGGTTGGGCGTGCTCAGGACCATCGAGATTTTCTTGCCTCGGCGCTGGTCGGCCAGCGGTTGGAAGCGGATATCGATCCGCGCGCAGATCGGCCGCAGTGACGACAGAAGAGGATTGTCGGCGCCGTACGCCGCCGCCAGCTCCGCGTGCAGGCTGCTCGCCCCCTCCTCGAACGGGATCTCGAAGCGATGGGTGAGCCCGTCGTACCAGCTCGCCAGCGTCAGCATGGTGAGCCCAACGCGGGCGATGCGGTCGGCAGGATCGGTGGCCAGCGCATGCCCTGGATCGAGCAGCGGCGTCAGCTCGAAGTGCCGGCGCGGCAGCCGTTCGCCTGGAATCGGCACGCCGAGCTTGATGTCGGCGAAAACCCTGGCGATGCGCTCACGCAGCTTCTTGACGCTGCCGATCACTTCGATAGTGCCGCTTTCCGGCTCGTAGACGATGACGGTTTCGATCACCGGCCGGTGCGTGAAGGCCACCACCGTTTCGCCGTCGAAGCGCAGATCGTCGGCGGGAAGTCCCTGATTATAGATCGCAATCTGCTCGACGGGACGGGCCTTGCGGTCGCCTTCACCGCGCATCCGCGTCAGGGGTTCGAGAACGACCCGGCCGGACTTGAGGATCTCTCGCAGCTGCGCACGAAACCGCTCGTCCGTCCCGGCATCGCTGCGAAGGGGCCGATGGCGCGGGCCGACGAAGCCGTCCCACAGCCGCAATGCATTGCGGTTCTCGTCGGCGTAGCGGATCTCCTCGGCTCTGCGGAAGGCGTCGGGCGCGTGGACAAAGAGCCAGTGGGCGCGGGCGTAAGCGCCCTCGATCGCCTGCAATTCCTGGCCATGATCACCGAGCGCCAGCAGGGCTGCCTGCCCCGCCTCGTCGGTCATTGCCGAGATGCGTTCGGCATCGGCGGTCAGGCGGTCGCGCTCGTCATCAGTCAGCCGGTCCAGCGATCGCAGCCAGCGCGCGGCGATCTCATTGTGGGGCGCCTTCCAATCGATTCCGTCAGGAACGGCGATGCGTCGGATCTGCAGGTGCGCTTGAAAATCGTGCGGACGGATGCTGCGAACGAAACGCGACAACGACGCCATGATGCAAGCCTCAAGGAGCCAATGGGACAAAGCGCACGGAAATCACGCCGGGAGCAGGCACAAAGGCGCCACTTGCGCGGCCCGAGAGCCGCGGTGAGATGCCGATTGTGTGGTGACAAATCGTCCCCCTCCGACGTCGCGGCACCACGATCCGATCATCTAATCCCGGATGCTTGACCGCTGCGTGACAAGCGCAGAGAGTAGCGGAGCGGCTCAAATGGGTCAATCGTATTGGTGGACGGACATAGGGAGGTACCCGTGCGTGAACAGGACGGATCAGCCGAGCCCGAGCGGGCCTTGCGCTGGGGGATCGAACGGCGCCTGGAATTCATCGATTTCCGGCTCTACTGGGAGGGGCGGATCAACCGCAGCGATATCATGCGCGCCTTCGCCCTGTCGGTGCAGCAGGCCTCGGCCGACATAGCGCGGTATCAGAAGCTGGCGCCGGACAACCTGGCCTACGACCGCAGTGCCAAGCGCTATCTCGCCGCGCCGGCCTACCGCCCGGTGTTCAAGGTCGACGACAGCGACCGCTACCTCGCTCAACTGCGGTCATTGGGTGAGAAGCTGATCCAGCCGGAAGAGGCGTGGATGCTGGAGATCCCGAGCTTCCTCACCCTTCCGCTGCCGAGCCGGCCGATCGATCCCTCGATCCTCAAGGCGGTCCTCGCGTCGATCCGACAGAAAACCGCGATCGAGGTGCTGTATCAGTCGATGAGCCGACCCGACCCGTTATGGCGATGGATTTCGCCGCACGCCATTGGCTTCGACGGCCTTCGTTGGCATATCCGCGCCTATTGCCACCTCGATGGCTTCTTCAAGGATTTCGTATTCGCCAGGATCCACGAGTTCCGGGGCACGCGACCCGGCGATGTCGATCCGGCAGGGGATCGAGCGTGGATCGAAACCGTCCCCGTCGTCATCGCTCCGCATCCTGATCTGTCCCAGGCGCAGCGGAAGAGCATCGCGCTCGATTACGGCATGGTCGACAGCGTCCGCGTCATCCAGGTCAAGCGGGCGTTCCTTCTCTATTTCTTGCAGCGCCTCCGGCTCGACGAGACTGGATCCGGCCGTCGCCCGGCCGAGCAGCAGATCGTCCTCGCCAACCGAACAGAAATCCTGGAGGCAATGGCGACGGGTCGCCATGCCACGCCCGCACACGATGCCGAGAGCGGGGTGCAATGAACTATCTGCCGGCACAGGATCCCTCATCCTACCTCGACGGGCTCAATCCGGCGCAGCGGGCCGCGGTTGTCTTTGGAGTTGCGGCGGAGAGACCAGTGCGATCGACGCCGCCGCTGCTCATCATCGCCGGAGCGGGCACCGGCAAGACAAGCACGCTCGCGCACCGTGTGGCCCACCTCATTCTCAACGGTGCTGATCCTCGCCGCATTCTCCTTCTTACGTTTGCCCGCCGGATGGCGGCCGAGATGACGCGAAGGGTCGAGCGCATCTGTGCAACGGCGCTGAAGGGACGCACGTTCGCCGTCGGCGACACGATCGAATGGTCCGGTACGTTTCACGCGGTCGGCGCCAAGCTGCTCCGGCTTTACGCCGAGAACATCGGCCTGGAACCGGAGTTTTCCATCCTCGACCGTAGCGATGCCGCCGACCTGATGGACCTGGTTCGCGACGATCTGGAACTGTCAAGGACCGGCGGCCGGTTTCCGAAGAAGGCGACGTGCCTTGCCATCTACTCCTACGCGGTCAACGCGCAGATCCCGGTTCGGGAGGCGCTCGACCGCGCCTTTCCCTGGTGCAGGGAATGGGCGGAGCCGCTGACGGGTCTGTTCGCCCGCTATGTGGAGACCAAGCAGGCGCAGGCCGTGCTCGATTACGACGACCTGCTGCTCTACTGGTCGCAGATGATGCAGACCGGCGAGATCGCACGTCTGGTCTCCGAGCGCTTCGATCATATCCTCGTCGACGAGTACCAGGACACCAACGCTCTGCAGGCGTCGATCCTGGTCAGCCTGAAACCGGACGGCACCGGCGTCACCGTTGTCGGCGACGACGCCCAGGCGATCTACTCCTTCCGCTCGGCGACGGTGCGCAACATCCTCGACTTCCCCAGCTGCTTCGATCCGCCGGCCGAGGTGGTGCGGCTCGAACAGAACTACCGCTCGACCCAGCCCATCCTGGAGGCCTGCAACCGCGTCATCGCCCATGCCGGCGAGAGCGTCACCAAGACCCTGTTCACCACCAGGGCCGATGGCCGACGGCCGCTCCTGGCGATGGTGAGCGACGAGACCGCTCAGGTCGACGTCGTGATCGAACGCATCCTCGCCAACCGTGAAGCGGGCACGGAACTTCGCGATCAAGCGGTCCTCTTCCGTACGTCGCACCACGCGAGCCAACTCGAGGTCGAACTCGTCCGCAGGAACATTCCCTTCGTCAAGTTCGGCGGCCTCAAGTTCCTGGAAGCCAGCCACGTAAAGGACATTCTTGCCGTCCTCCGCTGGGCGGAGAACCCGCGCGACCAGGTCTCCGCCCTGCGTGTTCTCAAGTTGATCCCTGGCGTCGGACCGAAGACGGCGCGCCGGGTTCTTGTCGCCGTGGAGCGCGACGGCCACAGCCTCTCGGCCCTCGACCGCTTGCCGCCCCCGTCAACGGCAGCGGAAGCGTGGCCGGATTTTGTGGGCGTGATGATGGAACTGGCGGCGGCGCAGCGTTGGCAAGGGCAGGTGGAGCGGCTGCGGGTATGGTACGATCCGCTCCTCGACCTGCTCTACGACGATCCCCGCCCGCGCCGGGGCGACCTCGATCAGCTGGAGCGCATGGCTGCCCAGCATCCGACACGATCGAGCTTTCTGACCGACCTCACGCTCGATCCCCCGGAAGCGAGTGGCGGTGAAGCCGGTGTGCCGCTCAAGGACGAAGACTGGCTCACGCTGTCCACCATCCACTCTGCCAAGGGCCAGGAGTGGCGCGCAGTCTTCGTTCTCAACGTCGTCGATGGCTGCATTCCGTCCGATCTGGCAACGGGGACGCCGGAGGAGATCGACGAGGAGCGGCGGCTGCTCTACGTGGCGATGACCCGGGCGCGCGACAATCTCGTGCTGATGCAGCCGCTGCGTTTCTTCATTCGTGGGCAGGCTCGCGGCGGCAACGCGCACGTGCTCGCACCACGCAGCCGATTCCTTACCTGCACCGATCTCGACGCGTTCGAACTGGTCGGCGACCGGCTCTATCGCGGGACGGGCGAGGAGATCGCCGATGCGCCTCCGTCGGCCAGCGTTGATCTCAAGGCGCAGATCCGCGCGATGTGGCAGATCGCGCAATGATCAGCCAGCTGCCAGCAGTCCGGCCAATTGCCGCGCGTTCCGCACGCCATAGTCGCCGTAGCAGTTGTTCATCAGCACATGCACCCGGTCCGCGCTCTCGGCGAGGCGGCGGATCGGATCGACCCAGCCCTTCAGTTCCTCTTCCGTGTACAGGTAGCGGAAGCGCTCGGCGGCGCTGATATTCGGCTTCTCGTAAGTCTCGGTGTTGTGGCCGTGGAAGCGGATGACGGCGAGCGGGCTGGTCGCAGCCACCACCGGCGGCGTCGACGAGCGGAAACCCTGCGGCTCGTCGGCAACGACATAGGAGAGGCCCAGCTTCTCGAGGAGAGCGAGCGTCTCGGCCCGGTAGTTGTCGGTCATCCAGCCGCCGCCGCGGAACTCGACCGCGATCGGCCAGTCGCTGCGGTCGCGAAGCTGCTCCAGGTAATGGATGTGATCGCGCCTAGCGGTGAACCAGTGCGGGAACTGAAATAGCACGCAGCCGAGCTTGCCGGAGGCCGCCAGTGGCGCCAGGGCTTGTGTCTGCATCTCCCAGATCATCTGAGCCGCGTCTTCCGGCACATCTCGCAGGTAGACGCGGGCTTTGTCGGTGACGTCGGCTGGCAACAGTTCCTTGACCGTTGCTGGGATCCGCTCGACGACAACGGGGTGATGGGTGAAAAGGCCGAAGGCCTTGATGTTGAAAACAAAGCCAAGCGGCGCTCGGTCCACCCAAAGGCGTGCGTTGCGCTCCGACGGCAGCGCGTAATAGGTCGCGTCCACCTCGACGATCGGAAACTGGCTGGCATAGTGAGCGAGCCGCTCAGCCGCCGTCCTAACGCTCGGTGGATAGAAGGTGCCGGCATCGATCAGCGTTCGATCAGTCCAGCTGCAGGCGCCATAATAGATGTTGCCGACCGGCTTACCCGGCTGAAAAGCAGCGGACTGGTCATCGGGTCCAGGCATCATCCGCCGGTGCGAGATGATGTCGTGCGCGCCATCGGTGTTCGCCGTTTGACGGCCGGAACTGCCTCGCCCTTCTTCCGCGAGAGTGCCGCGAGCCCGATCAGTGACATCACCACTGGCGGCAGGCATAACGCGACGACCTTGGCGGCATGGGCGAATGTGTCGATCTTCCGCACGTCCAACCTCCGTCCTTCAGCCGATGGCATTGCTTCGGTCAAACATGGTGAGTTCCCATCAACCTGGCAGTACGTAATTCTTGTTTGTGGAGCGACCCCAACGCGATACATCAGCGGCGTCTTTTCAGCGGGGAATCCCATACTTCACGCTGTTCGGATGGCTTTGAGCCGATCAAGCGCCCGGACTGCCGATTGTTTCATCTCGGCGATTAGATCTGCCGCCTTGGGGACAGAGGCAATCAGTCCAGCGACTTGACCGGCAAATGCGGGAAGAGCCTCAAGATTGCCTGTTGTTGACCTGAGCGGTGAGTCCGTACTGAACTTGTAAATGGGACGACCATCTTCGTCCGCGATCATTTCTCTCGGCAGATTTCCGGGATCATTACCGCGAAGCTTGACGGACTTGTCTTCGGTAATGCTGTTGCGGATCACTCGAACCGGCGATTCCGGTGGCCAGTTTATGGCGAACAGGTCGGTGTAGACCGTGTCTTCCGAGCCGGCGGCAACCACCCGCCGCTTGTGAAATTCGTGGGCGAACGATTCCTCGGTCGCCAGAAAGACCGTCCCGCAGTGGATCCCTTGGGCTCCAAGAGCCAATGCCGCGACCAACCCTTCTCCGGAAGCGAATCCGCCCGACGCAACGACCGGAATCGAAACAGCGTCTACCAACTGCGGCAGCAGAACGAGGGATGAGACGACGCCTCGGACATGCCCGCCAGCTTCAAAACCCTGGCCAATGATGATATCCGCCCCGGCCCTTTCCGCCGCGACTGCTGCCCCGACCGAACCGACCTGATACAGCACGAGGCACCCAGCGCGCTTGGCGCGCATGACAACATGTTGGTCAACATCCCAAAAGAAACAGATCGAATGAACGCGCTTTTCAAAGCAGACTGCCAGCTCCTCTTCAAGCAGCGATCGGTCGGTGGCTGCGGGTATGAGGTTCGCGCCGAACGGTTGATCGGTTCGCTCTCGGACGGCATCGATCTCTCGCGATATCACCTCCGGCTGTTCCCGAACCATGCCAAGAAAGCCGTAACCACCGGCGTCAGATACGGCCGACACCAGTTCCGCTCGCGCCACACCACCCATGCCCGCCTGCAAGATGGGATATCGGCAGCCAAGGAGATCACACAGAGGCGTGTGCAGAACCGGTTCGGCAGTCATTAGTCTTGCCTCGCAGCATTTCGCTCCAGGTACTCCTTGGGTGCGACCGCATTGTTCCGATCGACGTCACGGGCCCCGAAGACCAACGTTGTGGGTTGCCGGCGTACCGTTTCGACGAGCCTTGCGATCGCATTCGGGCGCTCGTCCAGCTCACGGAAGTAGCGATGTTTGAACTCCTGCCACTTGCTGTGGTCATGGCCGAACCATTTGCGGAGCTCGGTCGTCGGCGCAATCTCCTTGGCCCATTCATCCAAGGCCAGCGCCTTTTTGGATATCCCTCGGGGCCAGATGCGGTCGACGAGGATGCGATAACCGTCCGTGTCGGCAGGTCTTTCGCGGCTGCTTTTCAATGAAACGGTCAATGTGCATTCCCGGGTCTTGCACCGGCTTGCGCTCAGGTCTCCGCCCCAAAGCCCCGAAGACACCGACCGGTGCAAACGCCAGCGTTCGACGATCAGGTTTCCGGATCGATGGCATCGAGAGCGAGGGCGGAGTGGGCAAAGGCGCCTCCTGCCCGCATTTCGGCGGCGACCCAAATGGCCTCCATGATCTCTGCCGCGCTGGCGCCGCTGCGGCGTGCCGCCTTGGCATGGCCGCGGATGCAATAAGGGCACTGGGTGACATGCGCGACCGCGACGGCGATCAACTGCTTCGTCTTGGCCGGCAGTGCTCCATCCTTGAAGACCGCCCGGCTGAACTGGGTGAACGCCGCGTCGATCTCCGGTGCCAGGTCGTGTCGCTTCTGAGCCAGTTGCCTCGTCGATTGCGGGTACAGCGTCTCGGTCATTCCGATCATCCTCCCGTTTGGAAAAAAGATATATCGTCGGTATATGTATTGAACCGCCTGCATGCGTGGCGAGGGTCCGCGGCTCGTCACCGGAGCTGCACATGCGCCTGACGACCTATACGGACTACGCGCTGAGGGTGTTGATGTACCTCGGGCTGCGCGGCGACGCGTTCTCGACCATTCAGGAGATCGCCGAGCAATACGGCATCTCGAAAAACCACCTGATGAAACTGGTGCATGTGCTGGGACAGCTTGGCTACGTCGAGACGGTGCGCGGCAAGAAAGGCGGTCTTCGTCTGGCGCGGCGCCCGGAGGCGATCACGATCGGCGAAATCATCCGGCAGATGGAACCGGACATGGCGCTCGTCGAGTGCTTTCGAAACACCGATATCCACTGCCGGATCGTCAAGACCTGCATCCTCCAGAATGCGTTGGGCGAAGCCCTGGACCGCTTTCTCCAGACCCTCGACGGCTACACGCTCGCGGACCTGCTGGCACCCGCAGAAGATTTGGCACGATCGTTTCCCGTCCACATCGAGCACCCGCCGGCGGCTGTCTCGAATTGACCGCGACCGTCTGAGATCAGTGGTCTTTCCGGGATATCCGCCGGCGGGCATGCGGTTTACTCCGCCGCGAGCGGGCTTTCGCCCTTGCGCCCGGTTTCGAGCGACACCCGCCCGAGGCTGCCGCGCCACAGCTTGAACAGGAAGAGACCGATCAGCAGCGCGCCCAGCCCGAAGACGATGTCGCCCGGCACGCGCATCCACACCAGGGTGCGCACCAGCGGTGACTGCACCACCTCGACCGACCGGGCGTACCAGAACCCCTCGGCAACCGCCGCCCAGCCCTGGATGGCGCCGATCGGCAGCAGCGAGAAGAACAGCATCATCGCGAGGCCGATGTTCAGGCCCCAGAAGCCCCATTTCAGCAGGCGGTCGTCCCAGGCGTCCCGCGCCGTGAGCCCGCGCAGGCAGAACAGCATCAGGCCGATCCCCAGCATGCCGTAGACGCCGAACAGGGCGGCGTGCGCGTGCACCGCCGTCGTGTTCAACCCTTGGATGTAGTAGAGCGAGATCGGCGGATTGACGAGGAAGCCGAACACGCCGGCCCCCAGCATGTTCCAGAAGGCGACAGCGACGAAGAACAGGATCGGCCAGCGGTAGGCGAACACCCACGTCGCCGTCTTCGTCACCCGGTAGTTGTTGTAGCCCTCCAGACCCAGCAGCACGAGCGGCACCACTTCCAGAGCCGAGAACACGGCGCCGAAGGCCATCACCGAGGCGGGCGTACCCGACCAGTAGAGGTGATGCAGCGTGCCGATGATTCCGCCCGAAAGAAAGATGATGGCTGAGACCAGGACTGCCGAGGATGCGATCTTCGCCCGCACCAGCCCTAGTTTCATGAACAGAAGCGCGATGACGGCGGTCGCGAACACCTCGAAGAAGCCCTCGACCCACAGATGGACGACCCACCAACGCCAGTACTCCACCATCGCCAGGTGAGTGTGCTTTCCCCAGGCGAGCCCGGCGGAATAGAACAGCGCGATCGCGACGGTCGAGACAAAGACCGAGGCAATCAGTGACCGGCTGTCGCTGGGCTTGCGCAGCGCCGGCCACAACGCCCGCCCGACCAAGAACAACCACAGCAGGAGTCCGACGAACAGCAGGATCTGCCAGAAGCGGCCGAGATCGACGTACTCGTAGCCCTGGTGACCGAACCAGAAGTTGGTATCGAGCCCCAGTCGCTGCTGGACCCCAAGCCATTCGCCGGCGAGCGAGCCCGCGACGACGACCAGCAGGGCTGCGAACAGCACGTTGACGCCCAGCGTCTGCCACGGCGGATCGTATCCCGAGATTGCCGGTGCGATGTAGAGGCCTGTGGCGAGCCACGCCGTGGCGATCCAGAAGATGGCGATCTGAGTGTGCCAGGTGCGCGTGACGGCGTACGGCAGCCAGTCGGCCAGCGGGAAGCCATAGAAGTGCTGGCCCTCGACGGTGTAGTGCGCGGTGAGCGTGCCGAGACCGATCTGCACCAGGAACAGCAACATGACGATGGCGAAATACTTGCGCGTCGCCAGCATCGATCGCGTCGGCCGCAGTGCTTCCATCGGATCGCTGGCCGGCGGACCCGCCGCCGGTTCTTCGTGAATCTGGGCCGCCTGATACCACACCAGAAGGCCGATCGCGCCGATCAGTGCGATGAACGAGGCCACCGACCACACGACCGCCTCGGTCGTCGGCAGGTTGCCGATCAGCGGCTCGTGCGGCCAGTTCATGGTGTATGTGGCGGTGTCGCCGGGCCGGTCGGTCGCCGTCGCCCACGAGGCCCAGAAGAAGAACGTGGTCAACACCGCGCGCCGCGAGGCGTCGGGGATCGGGTTCTCGGGCATGGCGTACTGCTCGCGCAGCACCGCCTGCTGCGGCGCCGACCCGAACAGGCCTTCGTAGTACGCCTGATTGTCGCGGATCGCCGCGGCGCGATCATCCGAGACCGTCAGGACACCCGTCGCCGGATCGACCCGGTCGTTGCGGATTTCTTCGCGCAGCCGCTCCTTAAGCGCCGCCTGAGCTTCCCGGCTTACCTCGGCAAAGGGCACGCCGAAGTCACGCATGGCCCAGCGGTCGAGGATGAAGGTCAGCTCGCGATGCAGCCAGTCCGCCGACCAGTCGGGCGTGAGGTACGCGCCGTGCCCCCAGATCGAACCGAGCTGCTGGCCGCCCATCGACTGCCACACCTGACGGCCGCGTTCGATATCCTGGGCAGTGAAGAGCGTCTCCCCCGGCGGTGTTACCACCGCGGACGGAATCGGCGGCCGGTGCACCCAGATCTGCTGGCCGATGAAGCCCAGACCGACGAACGAGGTGACGACGATGATCGCGAGCACGATCCATAGACGCCGGATGTTGTGCAACTCAAACCCTCCTCTCTCTCCAGGCAGCAGGGAACCGGTCAGGCTGCACCCGATCGCCATGTGCGACCGTTCGCCCATGCCTCGACGGACTTCGGCATGGAAGCCGTCCCCGCCCACATGCCCGGGGCGTCTTGCCAATTAGATGTATGTCTGATACATCTTTAATTGCTGACGCACAAGATGCATCCGGCATGCATCTTCAAATCCAGCCTGGGCAGGCCGCTGGGTCCCGCAGAGTCTTTTGCCGTGCAGGTGAATAGCGGATCGCGGTGATTGTGGGATTGCTGATGATGATCGGGAGGGAAGCCAAGTCATGACCACAGCCTCGACCGCGGGTCCGGTTCCGAGACTGCGAACCACGGCAGGACCGGCGCTGCTCAGCTACGGGTTTCGTCCGTTCTTTCTGCTTGCCGGAAGTTGGGCTGCGATAGCGTTGTTGCTGTGGATCGCAGATTTTCTCGGGTTCGTTCTCCTGCCAACCGCGTTCGATCCGGTGAGTTGGCACAGCCACGAGATGCTGTTCGGTTTCGCCGCGGCGGCCGTTGCTGGCTTTGTCCTGACCGCGGTGCCGAACTGGACGGGGCGGCTGCCGTTGCAGGGAGGGCCACTGCTGTTTCTCGTCGGGCTGTGGTTGGCGGGACGAGTTGCCGTGATCACGTCGGCAGCTATCGGCGGCTGGACGGCAGCTGTCGTCGATGTCGCCTTCCTGGCCGTGCTGCTGGCTGCCGTCGCCCGTGAGATCGTTGCCGGCCGAAACTGGCGAAACCTCCCCATCGTGGCTGCCCTGGCCGCGCTCTGCGGCGCGAACATGGCATTTCACATTGGGGCACTCACCTCGCACGGAACGACCGCGGCGGCGCGCTTTGCGATCGCCGCGCTCATCGTCCTCATTTGCCTGATTGGCGGACGCATCATTCCGAGCTTTACCCGGAACTGGCTGACGAAGCAGCGAAAGAGCCGCCTGCCGGCGAGCTTCAATGGCTTTGACAAGATCGCGCTGGCGGTGACGTTGGCTGCGATGGCCTGCTGGACGTACGAGCCTCAGTCGTCTCTCACCGGAGTGGCCGCCGCCGGCGCGGCAGCGTGCAACCTCGCGCGTTTGGCACGGTGGGCGGGTGAGCGGACAACGCCGGAACCGCTGCTGTGGATCCTCCACGTTGCCTTCTTATGGGTTCCGGTGGGCCTCGCGCTGCTCGCGATCACCGCATTCGGAGGTGGCATCGCACCGTCCGCCGGCCTCCACGCCCTGACCGCCGGCGCCATCGCATCGATGATCCTGGCCGTGATGACCCGGGCGACGCTCGGCCACACCGGCCATGAGCTGCATGCCGGACTGGGCACGACGGTCATCTACCTCCTCGTCCTGGTGGCGGGGATCAGCCGGGTCTGGGCATCGCTTGAGCCTCAGCTTTTCACGCCCCTGCTCATGACGTCCGCAATCGCCTGGGTGGCCGCGTTCGGCGCGTTCCTCGGCGTATTCGGACCCATGCTGGTTCGGCCGCGCGTGCGGCAGGCATCGTGAGAATGGAGAGATCGACATGGACAACAAGAAAGGGATCGGGGAGCGAGACGACGCACCTACGTTATCGTCTCCGCCCTGTTTCCTGCATAACGCCGAACCAGCCTACCAGGGTTATCTGGAGCGCACCCAGGTCCTCGCGCTGCTCGACGAACTTCTGGAGGCGGAACGCGCGGGCGCCAAGGTTGCGCGGACGTTGACGGCGGAGGTGGGCCCCGGGCCGACGGGTGAGGCCCTCGCCATGTTGGCGACTGACGAAGTTCGGTTCTGCGCCATGCTCGCGAGGCATATTAAACAACTGGAAGCCAACCCCAGCCAGCGTACCGGAGCCTTCCGCGAGAAAGTTCTCGCCTTGGAAGGACTGGACAACCGATTGCGCTTGCTGAACCACGGCCAGGGATGGGTCGTCCGCAAGCTGCAGGAAGCCTTGCCGCGGATTGCCGATGAAACACTGCACGCCGACCTTGCAGACATGCTTTCCGTCCACGAAACCAACATTCGCAAGTGCGACGAAGTGTTAAGCGGATAATTCGTTGATCGATACGTCCGCCGCGAGGAAACTCTCCTTGGCAGGGAACACGCTCAAGCTCCTCGACGACGACTTCAGCAGAAGCGAGCAAGGCGTCGGTGAGGATCAGCGAAAATGTGGTTCTCGCTTTCCCATCAGCGTCCGCTGAGGAAGGTGATAAAATCCCCTTTTTCCTGTGCGGTGCAGGGTCGGCCGAGGACGTTCTGGCAGTCGCGGCGGAAGCGCCTTTCGACGTCGGCGGCGTCGGTGAACCGGCTGGGCTCGACGGAGACGGCCATTGGCTCGATCGGCCGACCGGATTTGACGTTGCGACCCGGCATGCGCGGATCCGCCGTATGGCACGACGCGCAAGCTGGCGTCTGCGGATTACCGCCCGCGTGGGGTCCCCGATACAGCACCTCACCGCGCGCCGCGGAAAAGCCGGCGAAGTCGGGCGTCTCCGCCTTCGCCTGCCGGGCATACGTATCGAGGATCACATCGCGGGCCGGCTCACCGGCGATGGCGACTCCGCTCAGGCAGAGCAGCCCCGCCGCCAGTACGGCCGCCGTTCCCGCACCTGTCTTCGGCCGCCGGAGGGAGGATGGGCGTGCGCGAGGCGAACCGCCCGGTGAACGGCGCGTTTTCCGCCAATAGAGGGCCAGAACCATCGCCACGTGCGCAAGCACGAACCAGGGCGCGAGTTCGCCGGTCGCTTCGTGGAGGTGCTCAACGGGAGGGACGAAGTCGGCAACGGCACCGCTGCCGGCAGCGGCTCCGACAAACATGAGCAGCGCAACCGCGGCCAGCGACAACAACGGACGACGCGGCAGCGACTGGCTTCTGCCCTGCAACGCCCCGTTTACCCACTCCCGAAGGGGCGTCAGCGTCGGACGAGGCAGCCGCAGTGGGCTTCCTTCGGCGACAAACACCCCCACGATTACCCGGAGCGCGAGGGCCGCCAGTACGGTGTAGCCGGCGAACTGGTGCATGGCGTAGGTGTCCTCGTCGCTGCTCAGATAAGCGACGATGAATGCCCCCGACAGCAGTGCATGCCAGCCGTACAGCAGGCTGAACTCGATCGCCCTGGGTCTGCGACGGACGGGCGCTTGCCGTGTGTCAATTGTCATCGTGATATACTCTTTCGCTCCGCGGCTGATTGTCCGGCGACACGAAGATTCCCGGCCCTGCCGACAACTGCCAGACTGCCGCCAGGGCGCCGACAACGGCGGCTGCAATGAGGGTTTGGCGCCCCATCTTCCACAGCATCCACTGCTCTCCTCCGATCTGGTGCAGCAACCAGTCTATCGCCGGACACCTGAACCACGGCTGAGGCGACCGTTCATTTCCGGTTCAGATACGGAAAGCGACAATCGCCCATGCGCAGCATGCGTCTTCACCTCGTGGCCGCGTTCCTGGTCACCGTCCTGCCTTTGTTATCGACGGCGATGGCCGACGATCAGGACCGGGCGCGCGAAGATGTGGCGGCCGGACGGATCCTGCCGCTGGCGACAATTGTGGAGCGGGCAACGGGGCAGTTCGGCGGTACCATCCTCGATGCGGAGTACGAGCGTGACGACGACGACCATGGCGATCGGAACCGGCTGCCGCGTCATCGCTACGAGCTCAAGCTGTTGACCGTGGACGGGCGAATCCTGGAGCTCGATTACGACGCGGCGACCGGTGAACTCATCGGCGAGCGGGGTCGGCGGCGCGAACATCATCGCTGGCGGCATGGCCGTCCTGACGACGAGTGAGAGGGATGCGCCTCCTGGTGGTTGAAGACGATCCAATTCTCCTGCGCCAACTCCGCGAGCGATTGGGCACCGAGGGCTATGCGGTCGATGCAGCAATCGACGGCACCGAAGCCGCCTTTCTTGGATCGAACGAACCTTACGATGCGATTGTCCTCGACCTGGGTCTGCCGCGGCGAGACGGGCTGTCCGTTCTGCGTAGCTGGCGGGAGGAAGGCCTCAGCATCCCGGTGTTGATCCTGACCGCTCGCGATCATTGGCACGACAAGGTGCTGGGCATCGACGCTGGCGCCGACGACTACCTTGCCAAGCCCTTCCACATGGAGGAACTGCTCGCCCGCCTTCGCGCGCTGATCCGCCGTGCCCGCGGCCATGCCTCATCCGAGTTGCGGGCGGGGCCGGTAGTACTCGACACGCGGACCGGCACCGTCACCACCGATGGTCAGCCGCTCGATCTGACCGGCTACGAATTCCGCGTCCTTTCCTACCTGATGCACCACGCCGGCGAGGTGGTGTCGCGGACGGAGCTGACCGAGCACGTCTACGCCCAGGACTTCGACCGCGATTCCAACACCATCGAGGTGTTCATCGGCCGCCTGCGCAAGAAGTTGGGTGGGGATCTCATTAAGACGGTCCGTGGCCTGGGCTACCGGCTGGAGATCCCGCCGGACGACGCCCCGTGACACCTCCCGTCGGCTCGCTCCGTCTGCGCCTGCTGCTGGGCGCTGCCGTCTGGATCCTGCTCGCCCTGGTGATCGCGGGCCTGGTCCTCGCCGAGCTTTTTGCACGCCACGTCCAGGACCGGTTCGCGGTCGAGCTCGGACATCACCTCGATCAGTTGGCGTCGAGCCTGCGCATCGATGCCGAGGGCAAGCCCGACCTTGTTCGACCGCTCCCCGACCCCCGCTTCAGCCGTCCGCTGTCAGGTCTCTACTGGCAGGTGTCGGCAAACGGCCGCGTTGTCCTGCGCTCGCGGTCCCTGTGGGATCAGACGCTCGCCCTGCCAGCGGACGCTTCAGCCGAGGACGGACGCGTGCGTCAGTGGCGGATCGCCGGCCCCGAGCGCCAGCCGCTTTACGGCCTCGAACGCTCACTGCTGCTGCCGGAGGGGCCAGAGTCGCTGCAGGTCGTGGTCGCCGAGGACCTCGGGGAACTGGATGCGGCCTTTCGGGCGTTCAATCGCACTCTGGCGCTTTCTCTCGCGGCCCTCGCGGTTGTGCTAACTGTCGCTGCCGTTGTCCAGGTGACGCTCGGATTGCGGCCGCTCGGCTGGCTGCGCGACGAACTGGCCGAAATCCGCAGCGGACGCAAGCGGCGGTTCCAGCGACCGATGCCGAGTGAAGTGCAGCCGCTGATCGACGACCTCAACGCGCTGCTCGACCACGCCGACGAAGTGGTCGAGCGGGGACGGCTGCAGGCCGGCAACCTCGCCCATGGTCTCAAGACCAACCTGGCGGTGCTTGCCAACGAAGCGGAGCGCCTGGCCAGACCTGATGCGCAACGTGAAGACGCTGAGATGGCCAGGCTCGTGCTTTCGCAGGTGGCGACCATGCGTCGGCACATCGATCACCACATGGCGCGCGCCCGAGCGGCGGCCTCGCGTGGATTGCCGGGTACGGGGACGGACGTCGCTGACTGTGTCTCGGCGCTGGTGAGAGTCCTGCAAAAAGTCCACGCCAGCCGCAACCTCGCGATCCGCGCCGAAGTCCCAGCAGGGCTCACGTTCGCCGGAGATCGGCAGGACCTGGAGGAAATGTTGGGCAACCTGCTCGACAACGCCTGCAAATGGGCGAAAGGAGCGGTTGCCGTGATGGCTGTGCGCGAAAGCAAGCAGCTGATCGTCAGCGTCGAGGACGATGGCGTCGGCCTCTCATCGGAAGTCTTCGAACGCGCGCTTTCGCCCGGCACGCGCCTGGACGAAAGCGTGCCAGGCACCGGCCTCGGCCTCGGCGTCGTCCGCGACCTGGTCACGTCCTACGGCGGGAAGCTCGTCTTCGCTCCATCTTCGGAGTCAGGTGGACTCCGCGCTTCGCTGCACCTGCCGGCGCTATCTTGATCCCGGAACCCAGCGAAGGACGCTGTCGCGGATCCACCCTATATACCTTGTATGCTTTGCAACCCATTGCGGCCACAGCATGACTTGGGTTGAAATCGACGTTTGCGAGATAAAGCGATAAAGCCGCTCGCTCCGCCGCTCTGACGTCAACATTCGCGTGCGTTGCAGCGGCGACGTTGGCGCGACTGCGCTGGAGTACGCAGGATTTCGCGCCCTCTTGCTTCCATAGTGCTGACTCGGGGCAATGTGCCGCTGCTTACTGCCGATACAGCATTCAGCTAACTATTTGATATCATAAAGAGAATTTGGTTGCGGGGGTAGGATTTGAACCTACGACCTTCAGGTTATGAGCCAGGGCGTATTTCTGCGTAGTCCTGCGCAACGGCGCGAAGCCCCGAGCAATTGAGGAATGCTGATTTTTTCACATCCCTCAAGCGGCACGCGGTTCAATGGACTGAAGTTCGGCCTCGATCTGCCGGCGCCGCTCCATCAGGTCGTAGTCGTTCTGCAGGCCGAGAAAGACGCCCTCCGAGATGCCGAAGTAACGGGCGAGGCGGAGATCGGTGTCGGCCGTGACGGAGCGCTCGCCGAGGACCAGCTCGTTGATCCGTCTGGGCGGCACGTGGACGGCGCGGGCCAGCGCATTCTGGCTCAGGCCCATCGGCTTCAGGAAGTCTTCGAGCAGGATTTCGCCAGGATGCGGGTTCGGCAGCCGCTCGTCGTCAGTCATGGTAGTCGACGATCTCGACATCGCTCGGCCCTCCTTCCGTCCAGACGAAACAGATCCGCCACTGATCGTTGATGCGCACGCTGTGCTGACCGGCCCGACTGCCCTTGAGCGCCTCCAGCCGATTGCCGGGAGGAATGCGTAGATCACCGAGCACCTTCGCCTGGTTCAGAAGACGCAGCTTTCGCAAGGCGACCGCCTGGATGTCGGGCGGCAGCCTGCGGCTTCGCCGGCCGCTCCAGATGCGTTCCGTCTCGGGATCGGCGAAGCCCCTGATCATCGCCGCTGACTATAACGCCGTGCGTTATAGGCTGCAAGCGGTCGCCCGCCCCAATCGCCTGCGCGCGTTTGCGCACGATTTCGCGCTTTTCTGCTGACATAGTGCTGACACGGGGCGCGGTAGCACGCCGGCGGGATCGTCGGATCTCCCGCTAACGCACTGATATCGGCTAAGAATTTGGCGCGCCCGAGAGGACTCGAACCCCTAACCTTCTGATCCGTAGTCAGAGCGTAGTCCTGCGTGGTTGTGCGTCGTTCTGCGGAGGGGCGCCAATCAGAGAGCACCAGAGGATGAGCACTTCTTGGACCCCTTCTCACGCCGCGCGCGGTTCAATGGCCTGTAGTTCCGCTTCGATCTGTCGGCGGCGCTCCATCAGGTCGTAGTCGTTCTGCAGCCCGAGAAAGACGCCCTCCGACAGGCCAAAGTAGCGGGCGAGGCGGAGATCGGTATCGGCCGTGACGGAGCGCTTACCGAGGACGAGTTCGTTGATCCGCCTTGGCGGCACGTGGACGGCGCGGGCGAGAGCATTCTGGCTCAGGCCCATCGGCTTCAGGAAGTCTTCGAGCAGGATTTCGCCAGGATGCGGGTTCGGCAGCCGCTCGTCGTCAGTCATGGTAGTCGACGATCTCGACATCGCTCGGCCCTCCTTCCGTCCAGACGAAACAGATCCGCCACTGATCATTGATACGCACGCTGTGTTGACCGGCACGGCTGCCCTTCAGCGCTTCCAACCGGTTGCCAGGCGGCACTCGGAGATCAGCGAGCACCTTCGCCTGGTTCAAGAGACGCAACTTTCGGAGCGCCACCGCCTGGATGTCGGGCGGTAGCCTGCGGCTCCGCCGACCGTTCCAGATGGTTTCCGCCTCGGGATCGGCGAAGCTCCTGATCATCGCACCTGACTATAACGCGGCGCGTTATATGGTGCAAGGCCGGCGAATCGCCGCAGTAGCCGAAGTTCCTGAAGGCGCATTTCTCGCCGGAAAATCACCTCTCGCTTGTTCGCGGGATTACGCGCGAATGCGCGCAATTGCGCTAACTAGCTGACATGATTGTGCTTGTCGTCGTGTGCGCTATCCTCGGGGTTATCGCGGCTCAAGGAAATCCGCCTTTGCCCAACGCCCTCGATCCAAACCGTATGACCGCTGCCGAGCGCTTTGATGAGATCGCCGAGATCCTCGCCGCCGGCATTGTGCGGCTGAAAGCTCGGCAGTCGGCACACCGCCCCTGCGACCGCAGAGACCTTTCCCTTGCTATCCCCGCCCACCAGAGCCGTCATGGCCGGAAACCAAAATGCAGAGAAAGACCATGAGTGATAGTGTGTTAGCGCAATTGGCGGCGCTGCCGGGGAAGTCCACGCCGGAGCTCAAGCAGCTCTGGCGCGAGCTGTTCGATGGTGAGGCGCCGCGCTACAATCGCCGCTTTCTGGAGAGCCGGCTCGCGTACCGGATCCAGGAACTGCAGTATGGCGGCCTCAAGCCCGCAACCGCTGCTCGCCTGGAGGCACTGGGCGAGGAGCTCGACGGCGGCAGGATCGAGGTGCGCCGCAAGCGCGCCGATGAGCGGCCAATCGCCGGCACGAAACTGATCCGCGAGTGGAAAGGCGTCGAGCACACGGTGACTGTGCTGGACGACGGTTACGATTATCAGGGGCGCCCCTACAAGTCGCTCTCGGCCGTCGCCCGCGCGATCGCCGGTACGCGCTGGAATGGGTGGGTTTTCTTCGGCGTGCGCCGCTCGGGAGCGGGGCAATGAGGAAGCCTGTCACCCGCAAGCTTCGCTGCGCGGTCTATACTCGGAAGTCGACCGAGGAAGGTCTCGACATGGAGTTCAACAGCCTCGACGCGCAGCGCGAGGCTTGCGAGGCCTATGTCGCCAGTCAGAAGCCGGAAGGCTGGGTTCTGGTGCCGGACCACTATGACGACGGCGGCTTCTCCGGCGGCACGCTCGAACGGCCGGCACTGAAACGCCTGCTCGTTGATATTGAGGACGGCCGGGTCGACGTCGTCGTGGTCTACAAAATCGATCGGCTGAGCCGGTCGCTGATGGATTTTGCGAAGCTGGTCGAGGTATTCGACCGCCGCGGCGTCACCTTCGTCAGCGTCACGCAGTCCTTCAACACCACCACGTCGATGGGCCGGCTGACGCTGAACATCCTGCTGTCGTTCGCGCAGTTCGAGCGCGAAGTGATCGGCGAGCGGATCCGCGACAAGTTCGCGGCCTCGCGGGCGCGTGGCATGTGGATGGGCGGCCATCCGCCGCTCGGCTACGATGTCAAGGACCGCAAACTCGTCATCAACGAAACCGAGGCCAACGTTGTGCGAATGATCTTCGAGCGGTTCCTGAAGGTCGGCTCGGCCACGGTTCTGGTCAGGGAGCTCGCGACCGAACGCGTGGCCACCAAGCGCGGCAAGCCGATGGATAAGGGCTTCCTCTACAAGCTGCTCAACAACCGCGTCTATCTCGGCGAAGCGGTTCACAAGGGGGTGGCGCATCCCGGCGAGCACACGGCGATCATCGATCGCGATCTGTGGGACAAGGTCCACGCGATAATCCGGCAGAGCCCCCGCAGCCGCGCCGCCAACACCCGGGCGCAGACGCCGGCCCTGCTGAAGGGGATCCTGTTCGGCGCCGACGGCCGCGCGATGTCGCCGACGCATGCGCGCAAGGGCGGGCGGCTTTACCGCTACTACGTCGCCGCCGGCTTGCTCAAAGGCGACACGCCCCCGGGCGTGGTGCGTCGGGCGCCGGCCGCCGAATTGGAAGCCGCCGTGGTCGATCAGCTGCGCGGCCTGCTGCGGTCGCCGGAGATCATTGTTGGCACGTGGCGGTCGGCGCGGCCGGAGATCGAAGATCTGTCGGAAACCGAAGTGTGCGAGGCACTGCTGAACCTCGATCCGATCTGGGACGAGCTGTTCCCGGCCGAGCAGGCCCGCATTCTCCAGCTCCTTGTCGAACGCGTCGATGTTCACCCGGACCGCCTCGACCTGCAGCTGCGCGTCGACGGGTTGCAGACGCTGGTCGCCGATCTGCGCGCCGGGAAACCTGAGCGGAGGGCGGCCTGATGACCGAGTCTCGCCTCAGCGCCGACGGCCGCACGCTCACCGTGAGCGTGCCGATGACGTTCATCAAGCGCGGTGGCCGAAAGCTGGTCATCTCGCCAGACGGCGCGCCATTATGGGCGCCGCCGCGTCGGCGGATCGACAACGCCATGATCAAGGCGCTGGCGAGGGCGTTTCGGTGGCGGAAGCTGATGGAGACGGGCGAGTACGGCACGGTTGAGGACATCGCCGCGGCCGAAAAGATCAACGCCTCCTACGTCAGCCGGGTGCTCCGGCTCACCCTGCTCGCACCCAACATCGTCGAGGCCATACTGGATGGGCGGCAGCCGCCGACGATGACGCTGGCGGTGCTAATGCGGCCGTTCCCGGTGGCGTGGAGGGAGCAGCTGGTGCAGTATGCCAGCAATATGAAGCCATCAACCGGCGGACTACCCCATCAGACCGATTGACAGAAGGGGTCGGAATTCATTCGGTCAGCCCCGTCGGCCACGGATCAGAGGGCGGAAGCTTCATGTCCGGCGCTCTCGCACCTTTGCTTAATGAGCAGGAGCCTGCCTGCCTGCCAGTCCTCTGGAACGCGGTGGGGAATTGCGCACGCAATTGCCAACACGGATTCATCACCCTGGATCAAGAGTCGTTTCTCTCGCGCGAAAGAACGTATTTGTTGCCAAGCGTTCGCTCCAAGTGCCACAACCTCGGTCACGGCCACCAAACCATCGGCGACCCGCTGATCATCCTGTTGTGTTTTATCCGCCGCGTGAGCGTCGCTCGGGGCAAGAAGAAATGACTGGAAAGCCGGGTCAAGCGGGACTGCAGTCTCCAGGGCGTTCTTGCGGCAGGCTTGTTGCTTGGCCCACTCCGAAATGTTCTGGCCGGCCTGGGGCGGGGAACGCAGGATGACCGTCATTACCTCGGCGATGGCAAGTAACTGCCGTTCAAGAACATCGCCAGCGGCCTGCATGGCCCAGATTTTCAGATAATCGAGGCGGCCGCCGCCTGAGCACTCCGTCGCCAGGGCGGACAGGCGTGCGGTGGTGTAAGCGACGATCTGGGCACGGTAGCCGCCCTCGTACCACGATGCTTTCGAAACGAGCATTTCCGTGGTTCGGAACAGGATCGTCCGCGCAGCAGCGCCCCGATACCAGTCGTCACTGTAAAGGCTGCGTTTTCGCTCATCCATCCACTCCCTGGTAATGCGTTCGGCGAACTGCGTGAACGATTTCTCGGCGCCTTTGCAGGCGATGTCCGGCAACAGATCGAAGCAGTTCTCGACTTTCGCCAGATCGGTCTTCGTGATCACCTGGTTCCGCGGATTGCGACGGAGGAACTGCTCCCGTTTTGTCGCCGTCATCCCCGCCTGATCGTTCAGATGCTGACCGCGGGCACGCTCGTAGTACCAGTGCGTCTGAACCTGCGAGCCGCCCACAGCTGGCGCCAGGATGCGCCGGGATATCCCTTCCATCCTTTGATGGAACGGATGGTTGGCAAAGAAGTCGCTGGCCCTGACGCTGTTCTGACTGTTAGAAAAACGCGATATTCGTGGGATCAGCTCTACCGCGATATCCGGCTTCACCACAGACAGTTTCATTGGAACGAATACAGAAGATTCTGGTAGTTTGCCTTCCCTTTGCATCGCGGCAAGAGACGCTGTGGTCTGTGCCCCATTAACGATCTGCAGGTCCATTGCGCCGGTTAGGACGAGTGTGCGTCCGGGACCTTCGACAGTTGTTACTGCGGACGCTGTTGCCGCTATCCCGTTATTGTAAGCAAAGAACCGTGCGGGTTCCTTTGTCAGCGTGCTGGCGATGCCCTTGTTGATGTTACCGCGCCGCCCGAGGAACGTCCGTACATTGCCCTCAAGCAACCTGCTGCCATGGCGGATGTAGATGTCGGCGAGAGTCTCGCCCGGCACGACCGCAAGGTAAGCGTCGTAGTCCCCTATGCCAACCGCGGCAGGGAGAATGGCAAGGCCGCCGCCGGGCAGCGCGGAGAAATCCACGAAGAGGTCGTCACGGACGTTCTGTGCCTCGTGTATCCGTTTGAGCCGTGATACGTCCCAGATTTGGAAGGTCAAGGGAACACCCTCCCGAGTCTGATCGGGAGGGATCTCCCTGAGCCGCTCGCTCACCATGCGGTCGGTGACGACGTTCAGGCGCAAGGCCGCTGGCTTTCCTTCCATTTGGATGCGGCGGGCGAGCGCCCACAGCGGACGGCTCTCCTCGATGTTGGCCGTCAGCCAGCCCTCGCGGGCCTGGTCGAACACACCGAGCAGCCGGCTGAACCCCTGGTCGCGGGCTTCCGACAAGGTGATTTTCGCCGGCATGTCTGGACCGCCGTCGCGGATTGCAACAAACAAGTGCAGGGAATCGTCCGCATCGTCAAAGGCAAACGCATCGATCTCGAGGCGACGGCTCCGTTGCCCGGTCAGAGTCTCGGGACAGGCTTCCGCATCGGGGATCTCGCCGGCCTCTCGCAGCCGATCGAGAACCTCAGCTACAAACGCTTCGCGGAGACCCGTCGCATGCGTTTCGGCCCTGGAGGCGGCCGCAGCCAGGAGTTCGGATCGAAACTCCTCCTCGGTCACGTTTCACCCCTCAACACGGTGCGGGCGCCTTGGGGCAGCACGACTGTGTAATCGGCGTCGTCGATCCCGATTGGGACGGACGCGACCGTCAGGCGTGGAAAGGCTTGGCCGACATCGTGTGCCTCGATAGCGACAAGGCGAACCGCGAAATCGTCGTGTGACGAATGGTCGTGCCACCCTGCACAGGCCAACGTGGCATCGAAGGCGACTAGGGCCTCGTGGTCCGGCGCGATCCTGTTCCGCAGGCGAGCGATCAGCACCGGTGCGGTGACGGCACCGCGCGCAGAGGCTCCAGTCGCCTCGACCCTGACAACAGCGAGCACCAGTGGATCGACGCCGGCATCCAGTTGAACGAGCCCATTCACCCGGATCGTGCGGGCATTGCGGCCAATCGTCTTGACCTCAATCCGTGTCCCCGATGGCAGGAGGAAGTCCTGCGGAGTTCCGAGGGGTCCGGTCCAGGCAGCTACAGCTTTCCCAGGTGGCAGCGTCGTGAGAACTTCAGCCTCGAGGAAAAGGAGTTCCCCGATCAACCCGCGCAAAGTTTCCTCGCCGAGGCCAGTCGCGTCGCGCTCAAGAAGAGTGCGCCAGTGGTCCAGCCTTCCGAGGACCGCAGCTGCCAACTGCGCGTCGTCGACGCCTGCACGGGTGAACGCAACGATGTCACGGCAGAGAGCAGCGAACACGGGCAGGAGACGCGGCTCCTGCAAGGACAGTCTCAGTGACCAGCGGCCATCCGCCCTTAGTCCTCGCTCGACCTCAAGCGCGCGCATCGGCCTGGGCGGGATAGGACGGCTTCCGCATCCGGCGACTATCCCCACGCGATCGGGGGGATCGAAATCGGCATAGAGATCAAGCGGATGGGTGGCGTCAACGCGGCGTTGGCGGGGGCCGGTGCCGCTGCTCCGCATTTCCTGCCACAGCTGCTCAATCGTCGGTGTCGACGTCATCCCCCGTTTCCTCGTCGTCAAGATCAGGCGGCAGCAACTCCTCCTGGGCAACACGATTCAGGCGGTAGCGGACAAGGTTCCTTGGTGCATCCGCATCTTTGCTGCCGGGAAAGTGAAGGCCGAGCGCCGGCAGGATCAAGCCGTCGCGGTACGACGTCTCACGAACATCAGGTTTTTTCCCGGTGCTCTCGACCCCGCGGAGCAGATAGATCAGCATCAGCGGCGCCTTCATCAGTGCGCGAAGTTCGTCTTCCTTGGCGTCGCTCCTGCCCCCTTGCGCCATCCCCACGTCTTCCATAGACAGTCCGTGCCGCACGTCGGACCGCCCTCCGACCCGCGCGCTTCTCCCTGAAACCAGCAGGGAGCCGTCTTCCCCGCTCAGCTTCACCTTGCGCTTACGGGTTGCCACAGCCTGCCCCGCAAGCGCATCCAGCTTGACAGGATCTTCCTCTCCGCGAGTTGGTAGGGCAACAGTCCAGGTGGAGAGGAGGGGGTCACCGCGGCGAACAGCGTTCCGGAGGAATTCCGCAATGTTTTCTGCCTGGAAGCTGTAATTTCCCGGGTGGACCAGGAAGTCGTTGAGCATGTCGGCAACTGCGGCTGCCGGGATATCTTGCCACAGAAGTGCGCCCCCATGTGGCGACCCGGCCGGCGGCCCGTGGTCTCTGACGAGCACGTGGATGAAACGATCGACGTGATCAAAGTTTGTCTTATTGCGCCTGTTGTCGCTGTAGAGCCTGGCAGTTTCGACTGCCCGCCCGATCAGCGATATGTCGCGCTCAACAACGACATCCTTTCCAGTTGCCATCTTGTTGCGCGCGGTGATGAGCAGGGTATCCGGGTGCGTCCGGACCCTCAGACCAAACTCGCGCGGCGTCGCCTGCCGGCGCTTCATCCGGCTGAAATCGCGTTTCAGCTCGGCGGTCGCCTCCGTGACGTGCCGGTACCAGCCTTCAGCCGCCTCAGTCAGCCACAGCCGGCAAAGGTCGCGGTAGCCGTCGCGATAACCAAACCAACGGCCCATCTGCAGGAGCGTGTCGTAGGCTCGGGCGTTGCGAAGGAAGTAGCTGGTCGACAGCCCCTCGATCGTGAGGCCACGGGAGAGACTGTTGCCGCCAACCGCAATCACCCTTACGCCCGTGGGTCTGTCCATGACACCGTAGTCGAGGCTTGCGGCACCGGTCTGCTGGTTCACGGCCTGAACGCGCACCGGTGCGATCGCATCGTGCAGGGTTTCGAGGACGGCCGGCCATGGCTGGTTGCAGTCCCCGAACTCAAGCGTGAAAGCTTCCGCCATGGCCGCAATTTCCGGCGACTGATCCGCCGCCTTGCGAGGTTGCAACGCTCCGTGGAGCCGCACCGCCCTCCGGATATCCTCCAGCTCCAGGTGCAGGGCATCTGCCACTCTGTTCTGGACCGCCGTAAAGCGCGACACGTTGACGAGCATCGAGCGGTGCATGCCGCCGCCCCGGCCAGCCGTACCGTCTGCAGCCCGGAGGTCGCGGATTGCGCACGTGAGCAGGAAGCAGCGCAGAGCAAGTCGGAGCGAATCGGGAATCGGGCCCGGCTCTGCTTCCTTCTTATGCCCGCCTGGCAGCCAGTCGTCGCCGTCCTCGATCGATCTGATGCACTCCTCCCGTGCGGGCGACATGGCCCCCGATGGAATGTCCTGATCCGGGTCCTCAGACGCGAATATTACATTCATTCCAACGTAGTTCGTTGGTGCCTCCAGCACATGGATGAAGTCCTGGGGGAACAGGTCGTCGCCGAGCATTTCGTCGGTCGACGATGGATCGATGAAGATGTTTGCGAAGGGCGTGGCCGTGAACCCGACGTAGCTCGATCGCCGGAACAGGCCAAGCAGGTCCCTGATCGCCTTATTAATGGCCGTCGTCTCGTCAGGGTTCTTTCTTGTATTGATGGAGGCGTTGTCCGCTTCGTCATCTATCAGCAACAGGGGCAGGTCGATCCGACCGTCCCGGTCGGCGTTCTTGGCACGGAGCCATCCGGCGAGCCGCTCCAGCACGCTCTTGTTCTTCTTGGTGACGACAAGCACTGGTTCACGCACGGCGTCCAGGGAGATGTTGAGCGCCGATGCGGCGTTCTTGCGGAAATCGTGGTCGCGGGATGTGAACACGACACCGTCGCGCCGCCCGTCGATGAGGCCAACGCCGACGTGCCGCTTTTGACGGAGCTGTGCCCCGCCAAGGAAGTCGCGGCTGTCGAAACCGATGAACGCTGCATCCAACCGCTCCTGCGTCTGCCGGCGCACATTCTCCAGCGTGCCGGTCAGGAGGATGATCATTCGGTACTCGGCGTCTGCAGCCTTGCAGATCAGCGCAGCGTAGGACGCGGTCTTGCCGGACTGGACGTCACCCATAACGAGACCTCGTCGCTTCCACGGTGCTTTCTCCGCCGGGTTGCCCAAAAGGTCGAGAAGTTCGTCTGTGGAACGATCCAGCGTTGCGGCAACGAGAGGTGGCCAGCCATTCCGTAGCAGGAGTTCGCGGTAGCGGGTCCAGTAAAACGGTTCGATCGATCCTCGTCTGGCGTCCAGCCAGGGGGCGTGCGCCTCCTCCGAGGTAAGCGTCTCGCCCAGATCCATCCGGATCTCAAAGCGGGCGTGTAGCAGCCGTCGCGCATCCGCAATGGTCTCCGGTCCCGCCCCGAACGCCTCCGCTATCTTGTCCAGGACGTCGTCGATCTCTGTTTCGGTCGGTGGTGGATCAAGTCGCAGAAAGTTGGCTGACGCGGCGGCAAGCGCCTCGGGCGTAGCATTGGTCATGCGCGCAGTCTTTCTGCGATGCGACGCGCCCCTTCGGGATCGCGACTGAAGGGGTCTGTTAAGGGCAGGCGCTCAATCAGCCGCCGCATCGCTTCCGGCTGGTCGCGGAAGGTGTCAACCAGCCGTCGGGCGAGGGTCTCGAGTTCGTCGTCGCTCATTCTTGTGCATTCCGCCACGGGCAGATCGTTGCTGATGTGCAGATGGATGTCATGGAGAGGCAGGAATTCCTCAAGGAGCCTCAGCAAACCTTCGATATTGCCGTCGCGGCATTCGATCCGGGTAACCGCAACAACGGCCGGATGCTCGCGGTTTACTCTCCACGTGGCCGCCCCGTCACGCAAGTCCTGGCGTATCCAAAGTGGAATCCGGTCCGCATCGTGCTGCGGCGTACCTTTGTGGGTGTATACGCGGCGGCTCCGGATCGTCACGTTACCGACAATCCGCTTCAGGTGGGGCCGCAGTGCGGCTGGCGGTTCGGCGACCGTCTTGCGGATGTCTAACTTCCAGAGGTGGTCGAGCTGGACAGGAACGTCGACGCGCACGCGCGCCAAGCGGATCAGTTCGTCCGCCGGTACGATGCGGAACCATCCGCCGGGCACGACAAGGCGTCCCCCACGGTAAACGTAGAAGCCATGCCCCGTTTTCAGCCCTTCCCGCCCACCTGCCCGGTCAAGTTCCGCTGGCTTAAGTCTGGACGGGAAGGGCAGCACAAACGGCGAGACTATGATCTTATGGCCTTCTACCTCGAAGCTCTCGGAATGGAGAGTCTGGCCGCGAGCATGACCCTCAAGGAAAGGATCAAGCCGCGGCAGCGGCCGACCGTTGACACTAATGTCGAATACACCGAATTCCTCGCCCGCAAGGAAACGGTGGAACACCATGGCGAGGTGATTGGCCACATCGTACATGGAGCTGTCCATGACACGCCGCGGATCTGCCCCGCCTGTTGCCGTCAGCCGATCCAGGTGCTGCCAGAGCACCGCTGTTCCCCGACCTTGTGCGGTGAGTAGATCGAGCACCTCTGGCGGAACCGTCGAGCTATCCGGCCTGATGAGCCACCACGTTCCCCGGCGCTCGCACTCGTCCAGATCCCAGACCGCGACCGCAAAGCCCCCATTGCAGAGTGATGCCACGGTCAGCCGGCGACACTGCGACAGGGAGGCTGTCTTAAGGCCCAGACCAAACCGGCCGAGATCCGCGCCGGTTCGCTCTGCACGCGGATCCCGGCTGCCGAACCGCATTGCGCTGACCAGCGTGGCTTCGTCCATTCCGGCGCCGTTATCAACCACCGCAACGAGAGGCTCCGGCATCGATGTGAAAAGAATTGCCACCGTCTGGGCACCGGCCGCGATGCTGTTGTCGATGAGGTCGGCGAGAGCAGCAGATGTCGTGTAGCCGACGGAGCGCAGGGATTGCATCAGCATCGGCGCGACCGGGGGTAGTTCTATTCCGATCGATTGACCCACTTCCATCGCCCCCTCCCTCCAACCTATGTGCCGGTACAATCCGATTGTGACGACTTGCTTCGCCCTATTCCAACTGCGGGCCGACGAACTATGTCCGTTGCTTCGGCAAGAGCTATTCCCTGGGACTGACAGCCCGCTCGAAGCAATCGACGGTTAGCGTCTATGCTCATCCTTCCACGTTCCTTTTCATGCTGGCCACATCCCGGCCAGTGCCACCTCTTGTGCTTCTCCCCTGATGAACCCGACGCAGTGATCCATGATTTCTGCTAATGGTTGCCGCGCCGGTCCCTTCAGGCTGCATTCCCAGACCGTCAGCATGCGCCAGCCAGTGGCACGCAAGGCCTGCGCGGTGCAGCGGTCGCGCTCGCGGTTGCCCAAGATCTTGGTGGCCCAGAACTCCGGCCGCGTCGCTGGCAGCCTGAACAGCGGGCAGTCATGGCCGTGCCAGAAGCAGCCATGAACCAGGATGACAGCATGGTAGCGCGGAAACACCATATCTGGCCGCCCGGGCAGCGTCGCCACATGCAGTCGGAAGCGCAGGCCGGCGGCGTGTAGCCCCCGGCGCAACAGCAGTTCCGGCTTGGTGTCTCTTGACCTTATGCCGGTCATGTTGCGCTGACGCTGCTCGGGAGTAAGAACATCCACGCTCAGCAAGTCTCCGTTGTCATGGTATCGGACAACGCAAGGCGCAGCGCCGTCCTGATCTCACTCACAGTCGTGGCTGAAGACAGCGTCGCAGCACTGAAGCGGAAGCCTGCCCGGAAAATCGGCAATCTCAAACTGCCGCCGCCGTTCGAACATGCTCATTCAGATTTTCCTCTTCTGCAATTCCAAGCGCGCGAGCGATAACGCTGGCGAGCGCTCTTGCCATGAGCGGAGGCACGGCATTGCCGATCTGGCGAAACGCCGGGTTCATAGTGCCGCAGAACACAAAGCCGTCCGGAAACGATTGCAGCCGCGCCGCCTCGCGCACGGAAATCGTGCGTGCCTGGTCGCTGTCATAGTGAATGTGGCTGTACCCGTCCTTGCCAAGATGCGCCATCAAGGTGCGTGCCGGCTGGTCAGGCCACATCTTCCGCCATTTATTCGGAAACTTGCCAGCGTCATAGGGCGGCACGATCGCGTCGCGCAGGCGCTCATATTCCGGCGAGTCTTCGCGCATCACGATGCCTTGCTTGCTCAGCTCTGCCACACGCTCGGCCAGCATGGTCATTGCGTGCTTGCAGGCCTGCGGGTACTGATCACCGGGGTTGAGCCGCGCGAACAGTTCGTAGTCGCGCGGCAGATAGCGGATGACGTGATCTCTTAAGCCTTCCTGCGGTGCCTCGAATCCAAGCCAGGAGCGCATCAACCGGGCATAGGAGGAGACCTTGGCGAGCGGACGGTCATACGGCACCGGCCGATCGAAGCGCCGGGCGCCGCGCTTCAGTTTGCCAGTAGCGAGCTGCTGGCGGGCATTGATCGGCGGCAGGTCGGCAAGCGCCTCCTCCGCGGTTACCGCGGGCGGCAGATCCGGTCTGGCCACTGGCGGTTCGATATAATCATGTGCCGTTGGCACGTGACCGTTCAACACCTTCAGGGCGAAAGCACGGGAGCCTTCATAACCCGGCGGCAGAACCAGCCAGTTTGTCGGCCGAGGGAAAGTGACGCGTTTAGCAAGCTCGACCCGGTAGGCGATGAGAAACATGCGCTCCCGCATCTGCGGCACGCCGTAAAGGGCGGCATTCAGCAACGTGTAACCGCAGGTATAGCCTTTCGTCTCCAGAACCTCGCAGATTTCCCCGGCGATGTTCTGGCGACCATGATTCAATACGTCAGGGACATTCTCGACCAGCACGGCGAGTGGCTGGAAGGCTTCGACATAGCGCAAGTACTCCTGATAAAGCCGCGCACGAGGATCATGGCGGAAGGCTTGAGGATGCGCGTCAATCTCGCGCAGCTTCGGCCGGCCTACCCGGGCAAAAGCCTGGCAAGGTGGTCCGCCGACGATCACGTCGATCGCCTCCGCGACGGGCCCGAGATCGAGGTCGGATGCCAAATCTTCAGGATGTGAGTTGATGATGTCGCGTGCGTGGCTGTGCTTCGGGGCGCCGCCGTGGAAATTAAGTCCATGCGAGCGGGCAGCATCGGGGTCCAACTCAACGGCCGCCCGCATGGCGAACCCGGCGGCTTGAAAGCCGAGCGAGAGGCCACCGCAGCCGGCAAACAGGTCGAGGACGCGCGGCTTCCCCCCGGCACGCAGCCGCGCGATCTTCCGTCTTACAGCGTCTGTGCTCATGTCCCGCCTGCCTTCTTTACCTTGGGCAGCCGCAATGGCAGCTCATGCTGGTCGCCATGCTCCTCCAGGAACCGCAGGACAGCCGTGCGGATGATCCACGCGGCAGAGACGTTGTTTGCATCCGCCAGGGCCTGAATGCGAGCATGGGCATCCTCCGGCAGGATCACCGAGGTGCGGATGGATTTCCTGTTGACAGCGGCAGACATGGCATCGTCCTGAGTGAGAAGCGCACCTAGTGTATGCCAAATTGGTGCGTTATGCATTTTTTTCGGGCGCCATCACAGTCGCGGCTCTCGCAGGATCTGGATTTTCGAAGTCACGGTTCGACGCCAGATTCCGCCGCCCATGCGAGCGAACTTCCAAAAGCACGGATTTCCCACGCCGAATAAGCGCGGTAAATCAATGCCTTAAAAATCCGTACTGTTTGGGCGAAGTCAGGAGCTTTGGAGAGAAGGGCCGCAGAGAGAGCGATTTTGGCCCTTCCGGGCGCTTGCGAGGTCAACAGCTTTTCGCCCAAAAGCGCGCGTTTCCTGGCGTTTTTCGGCGCTGCGGGCGGCGACGGAGACCTTATCGCGAAAGCGACTTGGCGGATGGGGAGGGATTCGAACCCTCGATGGACCTTTAGGGCCCATACTCGCTTAGCAGGCGAGTGCCTTCAGCCACTCGGCCACCCATCCGTCTTTACCGCCGCCCCTCGGGCGCTCGGCGCCCCGGCCCAATAGCAACGGCGTCGGCATTTGAACGCGAATGCGGGGCGTAAATCAAGGATCCCGCAACGATCCCGGCCGCGCTGGCTGAAATTCCTCGCGGCGGGCGGCATCCGTCGACGGAATAGCGTGCAGGCTCTGGCGTTAGGCGGCGGAGTGGTTGTATTATCCGCACCTCCGGGGGGCCGGGCTTCAGGGAACCGCTGTGCTCGATGCCTACGCCGACGCGGCGTCTGTTCAGGAGCAACTGAGGGAAATACACCTGACCCTCAGGGGCGAACTGCCAGGGGTCATCCGGGTCGCCGTCGCGCTTTACGATCGCCGCACGGACGTCATCAAGACCTTCGTTCACAGCACCGAAGGCGCAGCGCAACCTTTCCTGCATTATGAAGCCCGCCTGCGCGACGTACCGTCGCTCGCGGATCTGGCGGCGCACAGCCAGCCACGTGTTCTCGACAATTTCGGCACAAGCGTAGCCTTATGCGGCCGTCACACCAAGGTCCTCTTGGACTGTGGCTATCGCTCCAGCTTCACCCTTCCGATCATTGATCAGGGGAAGCTGTTCGGCTTTCTCTTCTTCGACGCCGCGGCGGCGAACTTCTTTACGGGTGCTGCTGTTCAGCATTTGGCCATCTACGGGCGGCTGATCTCGCTCCTCATCATCAACGCGCTGACGCCGGCGAACACCTTGCGCTCGCTGGTCGAGGTTACCAAGGCGTTGAGCCACCTCCGCAACGGCGAGACCGGTTTGCACCTGGAGCGGATGGCGCGCTATGCGCGGCTGATCGCCCGCACGCTCGCCGATCGAAGCGGCGATAATGCCATCGACGACGAGTTCGTCGAGTTCGTGTTCCGCTTCGCGCCGTTGCACGACGTCGGCAAGATCGGCATTCCCGATTCCATCTTGCTGAAGCCGGGCCGGCTCAACGAGGCGGAATTCGCGGTGATGAAAACGCACGTCACCAAGGGCGTCGCGCTGATCGAGAAGATCGCCCAATCGTTCGGCGTCGGCCGGCCGCAGCACATCGACGTTCTGCGCAACATCGTCCATTTCCATCACGAAGCCTGCGATGGCAGCGGCTACGCGGAAGGCTTGAAGGGCGATGCCATCCCGCTCGAAGCCCGCGTGGTCGCGGTTGCCGATGTCTTCGATGCTCTGACCTCAAAGCGCTCCTACAAGCCGGCCTGGTCGAATGCAGCGGCTCTCGCGTATCTCAACCAGCACGCCGGCATCATCTTCGACCCGCTGTGCGTGGCAGCATTGGCCGAGAACAAAGAGGCTGTCTACGCACTGCAACGCCAGTTCCGCTCCGACGACGATTCACCGGAAGGCTTCCACGAAGCCTATACTCTTGATATTTAAGCAACACTCCGGGCCGAACAACAGCGCGCTCACTTTTCGGCTGTTGACCACTCCGAATCAAGAGACGAAGGTCCAATAGTCTTTCTTGGACCAGGAAACGGACAGCCAAAGACTCATGGTGGGGCGATTTACTGCCGGTTCGGTTTCCCGTAACGCGCGCATTCTTCCGGCCCGGTGGGCGATGATTGGGCGCGCGGCTGCGATGAGTGCGCTGTTGGCCGGCTGCACTGCAGTCGGACCCGACTATCGGCCGCCGCAGACAGCCATGCCCGACCAATGGCAGCAGGACTTGGCGCGCGGGCTGCCGGCCGGCCAGGTCGACCTGCGCAGTTGGTGGACGAGCTTCAACGATCCGCTGCTGACGGAACTGATCACAACCGCCAACAGCGACAATCTCGGCGTCAAGGAAGCCGTCGCGCGCATCCTCGAGGCGCGGGCGCGGGTCGGCATCGCCTCGGGCGAGCAGCTGCCGGGGGTGGATGCGGGCGGCGAAATCACGCGCGACCGCCTGAGCAAGGGCGTTGCCGAGGGGTTTGATCAGTCCCGACAGCGGACCAGCACGCTCTACAACACAGGCCTGGATGCCTCGTGGGAGCTCGACCTGTGGGGCCGGATCAGCCGGTCCGTTGAATCGGCGGACGCCAGCTACCAGGCGGTGCTGGAGGACTATCGCGATGTCGTCATCTCGCTCTCGGCGCAGGTCGCACGCACCTATGTCGAGATCCGCACCCTGCAGGCGCGCATTGCCGCCGCGCAGGCCAATGCCGGGACGCAACGCAAGACCCTGAAGCTGGTCCGCGACCGCAAGGCGACCGGCCTTGCATCCGACCTTGAGGTCGCCCAGGCCGAGCTCAACCTCGCAACGACCGAGTCGCTGGTGCCTGCCCTGCAGGCCGCCCTGCAACGCAGCATCCATGCCTTGGGCGTCCTGACAGGGCGCAGGCCGCAGGCGCTCTACCCGCGCTTTGCAGCGAGCGCTCCCATCCCGCAGCCGGGCGCCGCCATCACCGCGGGCGCGCCTGCCGACCTGTTGCGGAGGCGGCCCGATATCCGCGCTGCCGAACGCCAACTCGCGGCGCAGACGGCGCAAATCGGTGTCGCGACTGCCGATCTCTATCCACGCTTTACGCTCAGCGGCTTCCTTGCCTTGCAGAAGTTCGGTGCCCGCAATTTCTTCGAGAGCGGAAACATCGCCTACCAGTTTGGCCCGTCGATGGTCTGGAACGTCTTTGACGGCGGCCGTATCCGCAGCAACATCAAGGCCCAAGATGCCCTGACGGAGCAGGCCCTGCTGCGCTACGAACAAGCCGTGCTGAGGGCGCTGCAGGAGGTCGAAGATGCGCTGGTCGATTATGCCCGCGAGATCGAGCGCCGCGACCTGCTGGCGCGTTCAGTGACGGCGGCGCGCCGCTCGGTGCAGCTGGTGCAAAACCTCTACGTCACCGGCTTGACCGACTTCCAGAACGTGCAGGATCAGGAGCGCTCCCTGTTCCAGCAGGAGGACGCACTGGCGCAGAGCGCCGGCCTCGTCACCCAGAACCTGATCCGGATCTACCGCGCGCTCGGCGGTGGCTGGTCGCCCGAGCCGGACAAGAAGCGCCAGCCGAGCAGCCTCCCGGCCTCGCAGACCGTAGCTGCACGCGCGCCGCTGCCCACCGCGGTGGTGCCGCGGCCGGCGCCGGCGCCCCGGCGCAAGCCTTAGGCGGCGAGTCCGCCCGGTCGCCCCGGCACCTTGGCTACAGCAGCAGCCACGTACCAAGGCCGAGGAAGGCGAAGAAGCCGATCACGTCTGTGAGCGTGGTCAGGAACACGCTGGACGCCACGGCCGGGTCGATGCCGCGCCAGTCGAGAACGAGCGGAATGACGACACCGCTCAAGCCGGCGACCAGCAGATTGACCACCATCGCCAAGCCGATCACGACGCCAAGGCCCAGATTGTCGAACCACAGCCAGGCCACGGTCCCGGTGATGACGGCAAAGATGATGCCGTTCACAAAGCCGACCATCGTTTCCTTGCTGATGACGCGGAGCGCATTGGTCGGCGTCAACTGCTTGGTGGCGAGCGCGCGCACGGCGACCGTCAGTGTCTGCGTACCGGCATTGCCGCCCATGGAGGCGACAATCGGCATCAGCACGGCGAGCGCGACCATCTGCTCGATGGTGGCGTCGAACAGGCCGATCACGGCGGAGGCGAGAACGGCGGTTCCGAGGTTGACGAGCAGCCAGGTGAACCGCGCCCGCGCGGTGGCGAACGAGGCGCGGTAGAAGTCATCCTCGCTGACGCCGCCCAAGTGCATGATGTCGTCCTCATGCTCCTCGTCGATGACGTCGACAACGTCATCGATCGTGACGACGCCGACCAGCCGGCCGCCTTCGTCTACCACCGGTGCCGAGGTCAGGTCCCGCTGCCGGAATAAGAAGGCGACATCCTCCTGGTCGGTTGTCGTCCGCAAGACCTTGAGGTCGGTCTGCATGAGGGCGCTGAGCGGCACCTGGCGGCGGGCGCGGATCAGCCGGCTGAGCGAGAGCGAGCCGACCGGGCGATGCTTCGGATCGACCACGAACACATCATAAAAGGCGGTCGGCAGCAGGTCGGCGTCGTGCTCTGCGGTCTGCCGCAGGTGGTCGATCGTTTCGCCGACGGTC
Source organism: Defluviicoccus sp. (assembly GCA_029624735.1). Classification (GTDB taxonomy): domain Bacteria; phylum Pseudomonadota; class Alphaproteobacteria; order Rhodospirillales; family Defluviicoccaceae; genus Defluviicoccus. Next base: position 77,130 of record JARSSM010000010.1, read on the forward strand.
CAGAACAGCGGCAAGGCGACCAGTTCACGCTGCATCAGCCGGCCGGCACTGTACTCAGGGTAGGCGAGCGCCTGGGCAATCAGCGCCCGGTCGGGCGGCGGCATCGCCGCAAGGACGCGTTTCTGATCCTCGGCGTCGAGATCGGAGATGACGAGGAGCGCGTCGTCGGTTTCAAGGTCGGCAACCGCGGCTGCGGTTTCCGCCAGTCCCAGCTCGGCGATAATGTCGTCGCGAACGGTATCGTCGAGCTCAGGCAGGACGGCCGGCAGCAGCTCCTTGCTGATGACACCCAGGAGGAGGCGGCGCTGGTCGTTGTCGAGACCTTGGAGCAGATCGGCCGTATCGGCCGCGTGCAACGGCTCGATCAGCCGGCCGGCAGCCTCCGCATCGCCCGCGGCCAGGGCAGCGACGACCGCCTCGACCAGGGAGGTGTCGAGGCCGACGGCAACCTCCGGCGTTTCCGCCGGCTTGCTTTCGGGCGCGAGATCGGACACCGGGGCCAGCCTCCCGTCTGCGGCCCGACAGCAGGGCCGCACCTGAACCGGCGAACCCCGCCACGGCAATCGGCCGCGGCCGGTCCTGCCGGCACCTGAAAAGGAAAAGAGATCCGTCGGCGCAACCGGCGGACCTCAAGACACTGGTGCGGTCGAGAAGACTCGAACTTCCACGGGGTTTCCCCCACAGCGCCCTCAACGCTGCGCGTCTACCAATTCCGCCACGACCGCGAAAACGCCGTTCGCTCTCAAAAAGAGCAACTGCTATGCTCCGGCCGGAGTTAGCAGAATGAACGCCCCTGATCAAGGCACGCAACAATCGCCGGGCGCAGCCCACACCCATCCGCCCGCCGCGAGGTGGACACTAGCGCAGCACCCTGCCGGTGTCGAGTGGATCCGGAGCGCGCGGCCGGTCCCCTATCTTGAGGCCGTCGCCACTATGGAGGCGCGCGTCGCCGCGATTCGGCAGGGCGGCGCGGCGGAAGCGGTCTGGCTCCTGGAGCATCCCTCGCTGTACACTGGCGGGACGAGTGCCGCCGACGAAGAGTTGCTCGATCGATCCACGCTGCCGGTGTTCCGCACCGGGCGCGGCGGCCGCTTCACCTACCACGGTCCCGGCCAACGGGTTGCGTACGTCATGCTGGATCTGAAGCGGCGCAGCATCGACGTCCGGGCGTTCGTGCACGGTGTCGAGGAATGGGTCATCCGTACGCTCGCCGTCTTCGCCATCACGGCTGAACGACGAGAGGGCCGGGTCGGCGTCTGGGTGGCGACGGGCGGCCAGTCCGAAGCCAAGATTGCCGCGATCGGCGTGCGAGTCCGCCAGGGCGTGACCTACCATGGCTGCGCGATCAACCTCGATCCAAACCTGAACTTCTACGCCGGGATCGTTCCGTGTGGCCTGGCCGGCTTCGCGGTGACTTCCATGGCGGCCCAAGGCGTTAATGCCACCATGGCGGAGCTCGATGCTGCCTTGGTCGCACAGTTCGCATCGGCCTTGAGGTTAGCGTAATTGGTTCTTTGCGCCGGTAACCGGTTCGTATACGATGGTTCGCGGTTGAATGTTTAGTCACATTTCTCCTTTAAAGTGTACAAGAACGTATCACTGCGCGGAATATTCGGGTTTGCCCAATGAGCGATTTTTTGACGGCCGTGGGACGACGACGTCCGCCAGATATTCCCGCCCCTGGCATGGTCCGACAAGGCACCTCCCTACGGCTGCCGGCGATCGCTCGGCCTGCCGCATGTCGCGAGGGGCAATAGATGGCGCCGTCGTCGACCAAAGCGGACGGCGTGCGACCCCGTTCCGACCCGGAGTGGCACTCGGTCGCCGCGCCGGGGGCCGACCTGCCCGCTGCACTGAGAGGAACCGTCGGGCCTGAACGGGTGCTGCAAGCGCTCCAAGACCTGGAGCGGATCAAGAGCCGGCATGCGGGCTGGATGCGCGACGTCCATGTCGACTTGGTGCGGCGCCTTAACCGCGACGCAGGCTCTGGGCAGGCGCCGGAACCATTCGATGAAAGCATGTGGCATCGGGGTGCCCATCTCGACGTCCTCCGGGGCAACCCCCTTGTCGAGCGCATCGGTACCGGCTTGACGACGCTCACCGCGGCGGCAGCAGATCTCGCTGCCAGCGCCGATACGAGCGGCCAATTGCCGACCGAAGCGTTTACCCGCTGCCTTGATGAAGCGGTGGATGTCGCCGCCGGCCTGCAGCAACTGATCAGCGAGACCTGGAACCTCCTGGCAAGCATCGACCCGCTGACCGGGCTCGGCAATCGGCCGGCGATGCTGCGCCGGCTCGCGATCGAGAGCGACCGTCATGCGCGGGAGAACCAGCCATGCTGCGTGGCGATGCTCGATCTCGATCACTTCAAGACGGTCAACGATACGCACGGCCACGTGGTAGGCGACACGGTGCTGAGAAGCGTGGCCTCGCTCCTGGCTGCAAGCGTGCGGCCCTATGATGCCGTGTTTCGCTACGGTGGCGAGGAGTTCTTGCTGTGCTTGCCGAACGCCGATCTGCGCACCGCGTGGGCGATTGCCGAGCGCTTGCGTCTCAAGGTTGCCGGCTGGTCGATCCCGATCGCCAAGGGCGCCCAGCTGCGCACCAGCGTCTCCACTGGCATCGCGCCGTTGAGTTCGGCGCAAAGCGTCGAAGCCACGCTTGAGCGTGCCGATGCCGCGCTTTATGCCGCCAAGAGCCGCGGTCGCAATTGCGTGGTGGTCCGCAACGCATGAACCGGCCGAAGGCGCGGCCGCGCACCCGGGCAGACGATCCCCGTGGCGACGGCGTGCGCGCTCAGGACCTGCTGAGCGAGCTTGATCTCGCCGTCCAGGAGCACTTTGCCTGGCTCAAGGCATGGCATCGGGCGCTCCTGTGCGGCCCGCCGGAAGGCATTGTCAGCCTGTCGTCGGCAGCGAGCGATCTCGGCCGCTTCGGCACCTGGTTCCTGCGCAATCAGCATTCCGGCTTGGTGAACCAGCCGGCTGTGCGCTCGATCGCTCGCCTGCACGAAGAACTGCGCGAGCGCGCCCGCGCGCTGGCAGCCCGCGCGGTTGATGGCGCAAGCCTGCCGGATGCGGAGTACGATGCGTTCATGGATGCAGCGAGCGGCTTCGTCATGCAGGTCCGCCGGCTGGAGCGTGCGTTTACGGCCGCCTTCTCCGATGTCGATCCGCTGACGGGCGTGTTGAACCGCCACGCCATGTGCCGCGAACTGGAACGCGAGCGCGCCCGGGCGGTGCGGATGGGCCGCCCGTGTGCGCTGGCGATTGCCGATCTCGACCATTTCAAGGCGGTCAACGACTGCCATGGCCATGCGGCCGGCGATCGTGTGCTGGCAGCCGCAGCGGAGCTGTTCGCCAGCGGTTTGCGCGCCTACGACTCCGTTTACCGCTATGGCGGCGAGGAATTCCTGTTCTGCCTGCCGGAGGCACCGCTCGACGTCGCTCGCCAGATCCTGGAGCGGATCCTCAGCTCCTTGTCGGCGCGCGCGATCCCGCTCGCTGAAGGCGCGGAGCTCACTATCACCTGCTCCTTCGGTGTTGCCGAAATCACGCCTGATGCCACTCTCGAGGAAACGCTCGCTCGCGCCGATCAGGCCCTCTATGCCGCCAAGAGGGAGGGACGCGCGCGGGTGTGCACGTGGCCGATGACCGGCGAACAGCGTACCGCCGCGAGCTGAGCGGTCCGCAACGCGCGCGAGCGCGGATCAGTACGTTGGATGCTCCATAAAATGGGTGCCGCCGGGATCCTCGGCCGGCTTGCGCGTCACCGCCGTCACTCTGGCCGATGGCGGTCCCTTCCAGAACAGCTCCAGCATCGCATCCACGTTCGCTTCCGGGCCGGCGACCAGCGCTTCGACCGATCCATCCGAGCAGTTGCGGACCCAACCGCGCAAACGGCGCCGGTTCGCCTCGACGACCGTCCAGCCGCGATACCAGACTCCCTGCACCCGCCCCTCGATCCGCGCCAGGACAGCCTTCGTCTTGACCTCGTCGGCCATTCGGTTCTCCGTTCGCCGCCTCTCGTCTTCAGGCCGGCCGCGCCAACGCTACGAAACGCGCAGCAGCCACGAGCTCGGCCCGCAGCCCCGCCGCCCGGGCACTGGCCCAGGCATCCTCGCCCCAGCGCTCGGCCTGATACTTCTCGTCCAGCATCGCGGCGTTGAAGGCGGCCTCGGCATCGAGGCGGCCCTTGACCATAGCAAGCCCGATCACGAGCGAGGCGGAGATCTGCACGATACAGCTCAGCGCTGCCAATTCGAACGTGCCAAGGGTAGCGACGGCGCCGCGCAACGCTTCGGTTGCCGCGGCCGGTTGCGGCAGTGGGAAGACGTCGCGGGTTACGCCCAAGCGCGCACCGAGCGCGGTTTCCGCCCATTGAAGGAGCGGCTCCCACTGCGCCTCTTGCCGCGCCGCCAGGTCGGCCGGACGCTCGCTGCGATAGCACACGAGATCACTGGCACCGTAGGCGACGAGGGCCTCGATCACGCGCGCACGTTCGGTCTCAATGCGGTCGATCGCGGTTGCCGCCAGCTGGGTGAGCGGCATCGTTTCCGGCTGGATGGTCTCGCCCTGGTCCTGCCATTCGGCAGCGACTGCCTCGGCCAGCGCCGCTGTCGGCAGCACAAGTCCCTGGCCGGCGGGTGTGCGCGCCACCCTGTTGTCGAGCCGGACCGCATGGCCACCACCGGCCTCCGCCGTGGTCGCAACCGAGCGGTAGATCCGTTTGCGTCCGCGCACGACCGTCGCTGGTCCCTCGCTCACGGCTTCCGCCCCGTCGCCGCCGTCCGCCGCAACCAGCATCGGAAGTGAACCGCAGACGGCATAAGCGTTGCTCCAAGCGAACCCGGCGGCGGATCAGGCCTTGGCGACCACGATCCGTTTGACGGCTGTCGCGTCGGGCACCGCCTTGGCAACCGTGACGGTCAGGATGCCGTTCTTCAGCTTGGCTTCGGCGCTGTCGTCATCGCACGGAACGGGCAACGCAATCACCCGCCTCAGGGCGCCGCGCGTCCGCTCGGTGATCAGATAGCGACGCCCCTTGTCGCTCACCTCTTCCTCACCGCTGCCGCCGCCCTCGCCTCCCGGCTTGTGCGCGGCGATGATGGTCAAGGAGTCGGGCGCGACGCCGATTTCGATCTCGTCCTCGACAAAACCGGGCAGGTCGGCAATCACTTCGATCGCGTTATCGGACTCGATCACGTCGATGCGGGGATCGATGTTGTCAAACGATACCTTCCAATCCGCCTTGAAGCGGCGGGGAAGCCCCTGCCAGAAGTTCTCGAAGGCGCGGTTGATGTCCGATTGCAGGGCCCGCATCGGCTCCTCCCCACCTTGCACCGGTTCGGACGACGGCCATGACCAGGGCATCCAGCGTTTGATATCCACGTCCGTGTTCCCTCCCAGGGACTTGCTCAACCGTGTTTGACGCCGATCTTCTTGGCCGGCGCCGGCTGAGCCTTTGGCAGCTTTAGATCGAGAATGCCGTCCTTGAACGAGGCTTCGATCCGATCGCCATCGATTGCCTCTGACAAGGTAAACGAGCGCTCGTAATCGCCCTCGCGGTACTCGGCGTGCACCGGCGAAAAGCCTGCTGGCCGCTTCTGCACACTGCGGCCGCGAACCGCGAGCACGCGCTTGTCGAGCGTGATGCTGATCGCGTCAGGGTTGGCGCCGGGCATTTCCAAACTTACGAACAAGGCGTCCTTGGTCTCGTAGATATCCGCTTGCGGGATGTAGACCGGCTGTGCACGGGTGCTCTCGGCCGTGCGTTCGGCCGTCCCTTTCCCGGTTCCGCTGACGTCTGTCATGAAACGGCCTCCTCTCGCCGTCAGGACCGTTCAGGCCTTGGAAATCTGGATCTTGCGCGGCCGTTCGGCCTCCGGACGCGGCAGCGTGATGGTCAAAACGCCGTTCTCAGCGCAGGCCTGCACCCGATCGGGATCGACATTGAACGGCAAAGCAATGGTGCGCGCAAAAGACCCGAACGTGCGTTCGCGTCGGTGGAAGCTGACGTCCGGCTCCGTTGCCACCGGCGCGCGCTTGCCTTTGATGGTCAGGGTGTTCTGATGCACCGTCAGTTCCATGTCCTCCATTCGGACACCGGGAACCTCGGCGGTCACGAGCACCGCGTCCTCGCCGCGCCAGATGTTGAGTGCCGGGTATTCCGCCGCCGGCGCTTGCGGCTCGTTAAAGGTGCGATTGATCTCGTCCTGGATCCGCCGCAGCGTCGCCAGCGGCTCGCCCCACAGATCAACGCCAGGGGTGTAGCGAATCATGAGGTGTTTCTCCTCTCGTCCGCACGCGTTCAAGACGCCCAGCTCGCCCACGCTAGGCGGCTCCCATGCATGGGATGTATTCTGGTTCTCCGCCGTGCTCAAGTCCGGCGTCGCGTGATGCGCGCGCCACAGGCCGGCGGTCTCAACTTCTTTCGTTTTTTTGCGCCCATCTCTGCGGGAGATCCGAATGCGATCGCGATGGCGAAGACCTGAAGTGCGGCACCTTAAGCGGGCCGCCGTCGCGGCGATTGTGCTCGCGGCAGCCCTGCCGCTGAACGGGACAAGCCTCGAAGCGGCGGACCTCTCGCTCACCGAGATCGGCCGGACGCTCGCCATCGATCCGGCTCAGGTCTCTGTTTCCGGTGTCTCCTCGGGCGGCTTCATGGCGCATCAGTTCCATGTCGCCTACTCTGCCAGCGTCATCGGTGCCGGCGTCATCGCCGGCGGACCGTACGCTTGCGCCGGCGAGCGGTCCATCTTGTCCCGGCTCGACCCCACCGGCTTGTTCGCTTCCCTCTTTATCTGTTCGGGACTGAACCCTCTTGGCCTTTTCCTTGGTCCGCCAGACGTCAAACAGGCGCTCGATCGCGTGCGGAGTGAAGCCGAGGCCGGCCGCATCGACGAGCCGGCCCACCTCGCCCGCGCCCGTGCCTATCTCTTCAGCGGCGCCAATGATCGCGGCGTTCCCGGTTCCGTGGTTGGAAGTCTCGAACAATTCTACCGCGCCTTCACGGCACCGGGCGCCGTCTATTTTGAGCAGCATCCAGTCGCAAACCACGCGATGATCACCGAGGACTTCGGTAATCCCTGCGCCTCTTCTGGCCCACCCTTCGTCAACGACTGCGATCTCAGTGCCGCCTCTGCCTTGTTGCAGCAGATCTATGGTCCGGCGCCGCTGCAGCCGGCAGCGAAGGCGACCGAGCCGCTACGCCGCTTCGACCAGCGCCCGTTCTTCGACCCGAACGATGCCAGCGCCAGCATGCACGCCAGCGGTCACGTGTATGTGCCCGCGGCGTGCCAGCAAGGCGCCCGCTGCCGGCTGCATGTCGCCTTTCATGGCTGCCTCCAGAGCGAAGACGAGATCGGCGACGCCTTCTACGGCCGCGGCGGATACAACGAGGTTGCGGAAAGCAACGCGATCGTCATTCTCTATCCCCAGGTCAAGGCCTGGGCGGACGGCTGGCTGTTTCAGTATCGCCAGAATCCGCTCGGCTGCTGGGACTGGTGGGGTTATTCCGGCGCCGACTACGCGCGCAAGTCGGGCAAGCAGATGCGAGCGGTGGCGCAGATGATCGCGGTGCTGACAGGCTCGCCGTGACGGCTGCCGAGCGCCGATCGCGAGGGAACGGGACGATGGCAGCCCTGAAGCGCCTTCACTACGGCTGGGTTGTCGTCGTCGCGGGCATGCTCACCGTGTTCGCCTCGATCGGCTTCGGACGTTTCGCGCTCGGCATGCTGCTGCCGTCAATGGGCGTATCCTTGAGCCTGACCTACGCCGAGATGGGGCTGATCAGCACCGGCAATCTGGTCGGCTATCTGGTCGCGGTGTACGGCGTCCGCTTCCTTGTCCGCCGCATTGGTGCACGCTGGACGGTGACCGGTGGGCTGGTCCTGGTCGGCGCGTCGATGATCGTGGTCGGCCGGGCGATCGGTTTTGCCGACAGCCTGGTGCTCTATACGCTGACCGGATTGGGCAGCGGCATCGCCAATGTGCCGGTCATGGGCTTGGTTTCGCTCTGGTTCGCGCGCCAGCAGCGCGGCAAGGCTGCCGGCCTGATGGTGATCGGCAACGGCCTTGCGATTGCCGCAGCCGGTCTCCTGGTGCCGGCGGTGAGTGCCGCACTGGGCGCAGAAGGCTGGCGGACGAGCTGGCTGATCTTAGCCCTTGCCGTCTTGGCGGTCGCGCTGGTGTGCGGAGTGATCCTGCGCAACCACCCGCAGGAGCTGAACCTGGTGCCGGTCGGCGCTCCACCTTCGAGCGATGCGGCAGGCGCTGGCAAGGCCGCCCTCGATCAGCACGCACCCCTCGACAGCCGCAAGACCCGCCTGCTGCTGGCCCACCTCGGCACCATCTACGCCCTCTTCGGCGGCTCTTACGTGATCTATGCGACCTTCATCGTCACCAGCCTGGTCGCCGATCACGGCTACACGGAGATGACGGCCGGCACCTTCTGGGTTTGGATCGGCGCCTTGAGCGTCTTCTCCGGTCCTGTCTTCGGCAGCCTGTCGGACCGCATTGGCCGCCGCGCCGGTCTTGCCGTCGTCTTTTCCTTTCAGGCGACATCCTATGCGCTTGCTGCCGCTGCCGGCAGCCCCGCCGCGCTGTGGCTCTCGGTCGTCCTGTTCGGTGTCGTTGCCTGGAGCACGCCCTCGATCATGGCGGCTGCCGTCGGTGACTACATGGGCGCGGCGCACGCAGCGGATGCGTTCGGCACGGTGACGGTCATCTTCGGCATCGGCCAGATCATCGGCCCGGCGCTCGCCGGCGTCGCCGCCGATCACTTCGGTGGCTTTGCTGCGAGCTTCTGGCTGGCAAGCGTGCTTGCAATGGCAGCGTTCTGTCTCGCCCTCCTGTTGCGTCCACCGCTGGCCGCCACCCCGGCGGCATGCTAAGATTCCGAGCAAATGCACCTGCCGGTCGCAGGCAGGGCAAACTTGGCGTCGAGAGGAGGAACCCATGGCCGCCAAGAGGATCCTCATGCTGGTCGGCGACTTCGGCGAGGACTATGAGATCATGGTCCCGTTCCAAGCGCTGCAGATGGTGGGTCACAGCGTGCACGCAGTCTGTCCCGGCAAGAGCGCCGGTGAGAAGATCCGCACCGCGGTGCACGATTTCGAGGGCGATCAAACCTATTCGGAAAAGCCAGGCCACGCGTTTACGTTGAACGCAACCTTCTCCGAAATCGATGCGCAGGATTACAACGCTTTGGTCATTCCCGGTGGTCGAGCGCCCGAATACTTGCGCCTTGATGACCGGGTCGTCGATATCGTGCGCCACTTCGCGAAAGCCGGCAAGCCGATCGCCGCGATCTGCCACGGTGCCCAGCTGCTCGCTGCGGCCGACGTCCTCGCCGGCCGCAGGCTCTCGGCCTATCCGGCGTGCGCGCCAGAAGTGCGCAGTGCCGGCGGCCAGTACGCCGAGATCGATGTCGATCAGGCCTATACGGACGCAAACCTGGTTACGGCGCCGGCATGGCCTGCCCACCCGGCCTGGCTGAGCCAATTCCTGCGCCTTCTCGGCACGCGGATCACGCACGACGATCTGCTGGTGGCGGCGACCGCAGCCGAATGACGCGCCGCGTCGCGCCGGCCGATATCCCAGGCCTGCTCCGGCCGGGCATGACGGTGTTTGCGCCCGGCGTCGGTGGTGAATCGGCGGCGATTGTGGAGGCGCTGAGCCGGACGCCGGAAGCCTGCCGCGGCGTCCACTTCGCAGGCGTCTGGCTGCCCGGCATCAACCGCGTCGACTACGCCGGCTTGCATGCGGACGCCCGATCAACGGCCTTTTTTGTCGGCCGGGAGCTGCACGCGTCCTTCGCGGCCGGCCGCATCGCGCTGATGCCGCTGTCCTATTTCGAGATCTATCGTTACCTGCGCGACGTGCTGCCGATCGACCTCGCCTTCATCCAAGTGGCGCCGCCGGACAAGGACGGCCGCTTGAGTTTGGGCATCGCGCATGACTTCACGCCGGCAATATTGAACAAGGCCAAGTGCACGGTCGTGCACATCAACCCGCGGATGCCGGCCACGCGTGGCACCGCCAGCCTTGCGCTTGAGGACGCCGATTTCATCGTCGAGGCGGAAAGCCCGCTGTTGGCGGACGACCCGATCGTCGATCCCGTGTGGGATGCGATCGCGCGCAATGTCGCCACGCTGGTGCGCGATGGTGACACGCTCGAACTCGGCATCGGTCGCGTGCAGAACGTGTTCAGCGCATTGACCGGGGCAAGGCGGCTCAAGATTCACTCCGGTGCCATCACCGCACCGCTGCTGGCACTCGTCGAGAACGGTGCGATTGAGAGTGGCCCCGGCGCGATCACGGCCGGGATGGCGCTTGGCGATGCGCGCTTCTATGCGTTTTGCAATACCAGCGATGCGGTTCGCTTTGCCGCCGTCGGCGAGACCCATGCGATCGCGACCCTCGCCCGTATTCCCCGCTTCCTCGCCATCAATTCGGTGGTCGAGGTCGATCTCCTCGGCCAGGCGAACGCCGAAATGGTGGGCGCGCGGCAAGTCAGCGGCACCGGCGGTATCGTCGATTTCATGCGCGGCGCGCGACTGTCGCCGGGCGGTCTCGGCATCGTCGCCTTGCCGGCTACGAGCGGTGAAGGCGGTGTCTCGCGCATCGTTGCCGAACTCGCTGCCGGCACGGCCGTCAGCATCACGCGCGCGGACATCGACATCGTGGTCACCGAATATGGCGTTGCCGATCTCAGGCTGAAAGCGATCGATGCGCGCGCCGATGCCTTGATCGGCGTCGCCGCCCCTGCCTATCGCGATCAGCTTGCGAATGCGTGGGACGCGCGCCGGCGGCGCATGTAGGGCGGCGCCTCACCCCTCTCTTAAGGTGCGCGTGCCCGCAGCCGTTTCAGCAGGTCTTCGATCTGGTCACGGCCCGATGCCGGCGCGGCTGCGGAGAGGTAGGCTTCGAGTGTGCTGATCGCGGTGCTGACATTCCCTAAGCGACTCAACAGCACCCCTGTCTCCCACCACAGCTCGCTGCGTGCGGGGACCAAAACCCGCAGCGCCTCCAGAATGTCGAGCGCGCGGGGGAGCGTGCCCGCCGCAATCGCGGAAATTTTCAACCCGTTATAAAGGCGAAACAGCGCCTCGCGATCGCTGATCGCCTCGTAGTGGGCGGCGTTGACCTCCGCTGCCTGGCCTTGCAACAGTTTGAGCCGCTTGCGGAGGTCACCGGCATCGAGCGTCCGGCGGACGTCAGCGGGATCGATGATCACCCGCTGGCCACGTGCGGTCAGCCTGACGAGAAAGCTCTGCGGAAAGTTCAGGACCTCGATCGCGGCCCCGTAGGCGCGGGCCGCATGCACATACAGGATGCCCAAAACTGCCGCCTGGCCCTGGCGCCGATCGATGGCATCGATCAGATCGACATCGCCCCAGGATGCCGGGTCCGCCTCGCCGGCGCTGTAGCCATGCCGGGTCAGCAGCACCCGCTGCAGCGCCATCACCTGCACGCCGACACTGGCCAGCCGCGTCGTCGCGTGCCGCGCGTCGTCGGCCAATACTGACAGGTTCGTCCTGTAAGGAGCCAGGGCCGTGCCCGGATGGTCAAAGGCAGCCAGCAGCAGCGCCGCTTCGCCGATATCGAACGAAGCGTCGTCGGTCAGGCTCACCGCCTGCAGCTGCTCCAAGATGACGGCCCGTTTGGATCGCATGGTGTCGTCTAGCAAAGCGGCGCTGCGTTGCGCGTCAGGTCGATGACAAACACGTCACGAAAAGGTGTCGCTTCGCGCGATCAAGCGCAAGAGCTTCTTACGGAACGCGTCTCGCTAGATTTCGTTGCCACGAGGGCGCGAGATTATTGTCTCGAATTACGCCTATCGCGCAACGAAGAGTCGCATTGCGCGTCCGATTAGCCCGGTAGCGACCCGGCGCGGCAGTACCACCGGCGCCAGCGCTGCCTGGCTCAGGCTCCCAGCCACGTGGACGGTTTGGCATCCCAGCGCCGAAAGAGCACCCCGCGCAACGTTTCTGGGATCAGCAGCGCCGGGAAAGCGGGCCGATCGGTATCCGGCGCGCGGCCCGAACGCGGTCTGCGTTGCACCGGGGCAAAGTGCCAGCACATCGACCGGCTGCCCACGCAGCTCTTCGGCCAAAGCTTCGGCGAAATGCAGATCGAAGCTCTTGCTCGCCGCATAGGTCGCGAAGTACGGCACCGGGGCGAAGGCCGCCGTACTCGAGACGATGATCAGCCCGGCCCGCCGGCCTGCCCGCGCAGCGCGCTCGATCATCCCCGGCAACAACCTTCGTGTCAGCGCGACAACGGCAACCACGTTCAGCTGCACGGTCGCGAGTTCGTCTTCGACGGCGTTGTCGATCACCGCGCCCAGGCGACCGCTGCCGGCGTTGTTGATAAGGAGATCGATCTCGAAGTCCTCGGCCGCTGCGACCAGCCGCTCGATCGCTTCTGCCTGTGTCAGGTCGGCGGCGATGGTCGCGACGGGCCGATCCGGCCGTGCCAATTCTTGCGCCTGTGCATCGAGCCGCGTTTCATCCCGTCCTGTCAGCAGGAGCAACGTGTCTCCCGGCAGCTCGGACGCAAAACCGGCGCCGATGCCGCTCGTCGCCCCGGTGATCAGCGCCCGCTGATAGTGCCGCATGACGCTACTCCGCTGCTTGGCCCGATGGACCGCAGCTCGGTTGACTGCAGGCCCTCGCTCATCACGTAGCGCGTACTGCGGTCCCTTGCGAGCAGAGACTCGTGCTGCCGCCCGCGATCGTCCGCTTACGCTGGCGGCCAGCGGCCAAGCAGTCGATCGGGCCGGTCCGTGAACACGCTCTCGACGCCGCACGCGAACAAGCGTTCGGCGGTGGCCGGATCGTTGACCGTATAGACCCGCAAGGCCACGCCGGCGCCCACGACGGCAGCCGCTGTCTTCTCATCGAGTGGCGTGAGAGCCGCATGCAGCGCCCGCGAGCCGAGGCGGTCCAGGTGCAGGGCCCAGTCCGACGGCACGGCACCGACGATCAGAGCCCGATCGAGGGCCGGCGCCGTCTCGGCCGCCGCAGCCAGCGCATCCGCATCGAAGCTGGAGAGCAGCGGCGCCGGCAGGTCCGCGGGCCACCGACTTGCGACCGTGGCGGCAATCCGAGCGCCCGCTTGGCCTCCGCGGCCGCTTTCGGCTTTGATCTCGATGTTCGCGGCGAGGCCGAGATCGGCAAGGCACGCGAGCGCCTGCGCCAAAGTCGGCACGGGTTCGCCCGCAAACTCCGGCCCGAACCAGCCGCCGGCATCGACACCATGGAGTGCGTGGGCGGCCACGCGATCGATCGGTCCGCTCGCATCCGTGGTCCGATCGAGGTTGGGGTCGTGGAGCAGGACCGGAACACCATCGGCGGTCAGGCGGGCATCGAATTCAACCCAGTTGAGCCCCATGCTGGCGGCGGCGCGCAAGGAAGCCAGCGTGTTCTCGGGCGCGAGCTTGCCAGCGCCGCGGTGGCCGACGACAGAGGCGAGCCGCATGGGTTGAGGCCCGCCGCGATCGGGGTCGCGTGGCGTCTTGGCGCGCTCAGACAAAGCGCACCGACATGCCGCCGTCGACCACCAACTCGGTACCGGTGACGTATCGCGCCTCGTCTGAAGCCAGGTACAAGGCGGCGTACGCGGTGTCCCAGGCGTCGCCCATGTGTCCCATCGGGCACTGAGAATTCCGCACCTCGATAAGCTTTTCGATATCGCCCTCCTGCCCGTACACCGTCGTCAACGCTTTATGCACGAGCGGCGTATTCATCAGCCCCGGCAGCACGCAGTTGGCGCGTATCCCGCGCGGCGCGAACTGGACTGCAATCGAACGTGTCATCGAAACCATCGCCCCCTTTGTTGCCGCGTAAAGACCGTAATTGACACCACACCAGCCGAGCGCTGCGATCGACGCATTGTTGACGATCGCGCCGCTGCCTGCGCCTTCCATAACGGGAAGGACATGCCGGCAGGTGAGGTAGGCGCTCTTGAGGTTGACCCCCATCACGCGGTCCCAGGTCGCCTCGTCGAGTTCCTTCGGTCCGCCGACGACGGCAATGCCGACGTTGTTGACGAGGATGTCGATGCGGCCGTGCGCCTGCAGGCAGGCGGCGACGGCTCCTGCAACCGCATCGTCCTTGCTCACGTCGGCGGTGAAGGCTTGGAAGGTGCCGCCTTCGGCCGCGATCAGCCGGCCGGTCTCGGCCGCCGCCGTCGCATCGATATCGATGCCGAAAACGAGCGCCCCTTCACGCGCGAACAGCACCGCCATCGCCTTGCCGTTGCCCCAGCCGGGGCCGACCGAACCGACACCGGTGATGAGCGCAACCTTGTCTTGCAGTCGATCGGCCATGTTGCCCTCGCTTCAGGTTTCGCTCAGGAGTCGGCGCAGCTCCGTTTTCAGGACCTTGCCGGTGTTGTTTTTCGGCAGCGCGGCGACGAAATGGTACGCCTTGGGTTTCTTGAAGCGGGCGAGGTGATCGAGGCACAGCCGCTCCAGCGCGTCCGGCGTGACCGTCGCGTCTGGCTGCGTGACGACGAACGCGACCACCGTCTCCCCCCATTCCGGATCGGGCTGGCCGATCACCGAAGCTTCGGCGATGCCCTCATGCTGCAGCAGGATCTCCTCGACCTCGCGCGGGTAGATGTTGGCACCGCCGGAGATGATGACGTCCTTGGAACGATCCTTGAGCGTGAGGAAACCGTCACCGTCGAGCGCGCCAACGTCGCCGGTGTGCAGCCAGCCGCCGCGCAGCGCCTCCGCTGTTGCGTCCGGGTTGCGCCAGTAGCCGGTCATGACCGTCTCGCCGCCCACCAGTACCTCGCCTGTCTTGCCGCAGGAAAGCGGCTGGTCGTCCGCATCGGCCACCATGACCTCGACGACCGTGTGCGCCACTCCGACCGACGCCAGCCGCGCCTCGTGGCGTGGGTGGCTGCGGTCCGTGTGATGGCGCCTGGAGAGACAGGTGATCGTCATCGGGCTCTCGCCCTGGCCATAGATCTGGACCAGCTTCGGGCCCAACAGTTCCATCGCCCGCTTGCAGTCGGCGACGTACATCGGCCCGCCGCCGTAAACGATCGTCTTCAGGTTGGCGGTATCGGCACGGCCGGCTTGAGGGCTGTCGATCAGGCGGCGGACCATCGTTGGTGCGGCGAAAAAACT
The DNA here is from genome assembly GCA_029624735.1 of Defluviicoccus sp. Lineage (GTDB taxonomy): Bacteria > Pseudomonadota > Alphaproteobacteria > Rhodospirillales > Defluviicoccaceae > Defluviicoccus. The sequence continues at coordinate 92,274 of JARSSM010000010.1, forward strand.
CACGCCGCGATGGCACGTGAGCAGCGCAAAAACCTCGTCCGGATCGAAGCCGTGCGACTCCGGCACCACCTGCGCTGCCGCCGCCGCTACGTGCGGCAGGATGTACATGCCGGAGCCGTGCGACATCGGCGCATGGTGGACGATGCAGTCGTCGGCCGTGATCGCATCGACATCGGCGAAGTAGCTGAGCGTCATGGCGAGCAGGTTGCGATGGCTCAGCATCGCGCCCTTCGGCCGGCCGGTAGTGCCGCTGGTGTAGAACAGCCAGGCCGTGTCGTCCGGCCGGCACGGCTCAATGGGTGCCGGGGCGCCACCGGCTACGAGCGCGCCGTATTCGCGACTGTCGACGTCGATGACGGCCTCCAGCGTGGGCGCGCTTAAGCCCGGCGCCAGATCGGCGCTCGCGAAAACGACCCGTGCCGCAGCATGGTCGAGGATGAAGGTGAGTTCCTTGGGATGCAGTTTGGCGTTGATTGGCACGGCAACGAGGCCCGCATGCCAAGTGGCAAACAGCACCTCGACATACTGCCAGCAGTTGGCCATCACCAACGCGACCCGGTCGCCCGGATCGAGGCCGAGGCGCCCCCGCATTTGCCCTGCAAGCGTGGCCACCCGTTCCGCGAGGGCGCCATACGTGGCGCGCAGCGCGGCTCCTTCGTACAATGCGGGGCGATCAGCCGCCGCGCCTCCCGCTCGCACCAGAAGGCGGGCCACGTTCATCCCGCTGCCCCTCCTTTCGTTCAGCCGGCGATTTGCTCATTGCGCGCTTTCCGCCCGCAGTCAAGCGGTTTGGCCCGCGGCGCCGGTCGATCGGGGCTTTCTGGAGCGATGACCCAACACTATTTTCAAAGAGCAGCGAGCGGCCGGCTCGTCAGTGTCCGCCGGCGTGGCGGCAGTACACCATCTCGTTGCCTGCAATAATCGAGGAGACCAGCGGTGACCCAAACGCTCGATGAAACGGCGCTCGATCTGATTTTTCGCGAGGCGCGCACCCACAATGGCTGGCGGGACAAACCGATCAGCCCGGGACTCCTGCGCCAAGTCTGGGACCTCGCCCGGATGGGGCCGACGAGCGCCAACTGCAGTCCGGCGCGGATCGTCTTTGTCCTCACCGCGGAAGGCAAGGAACGGCTCAAGCCCTGCCTTGCCGAGGGCAACGTGGCGAAAACCATGGCGGCATCGGCCACGGCCGTCATCGGCCACGACATGACTTTCTATAACCGGCTGCCGCAGCTGTTTCCGCATGCGGACGCGCGGGCGTGGTTTGTCGGCAACCAGGACCTGATCGACAAGACGGCGTTTCGCAACGGCACGCTGCAGGGCGCCTACCTGATGCTGGCCGCGCGCGCGCTGGGCCTCGACTGTGGCCCGATGTCCGGCTTCGATAACGCCAAGGTCGATGCCGCCTTCTTTGCCGGCACGACTGTGAAGTCGAATTTCCTCTGTAACTTGGGCTACGGCGATCCGGCCAAGCTCTATCCGCGCAACATCCGTCTGTCCTTCGAGGAGGCCTGCCAGATCGTCTGACCCTTCACGGACGGCGCGTCAGGGACGGGCGCATCAGGGCCGGGCGCATCAGGGCCGGCGCATGAGGCCTCGCTGCAGGACACTGTCGGAGAGCAGCGGATAGCGGCCGTGCGGCCGGAACAGCTGGTAATGCCACCACTCCTGGCGATAGAAGTCGAAGCCGGCGGCCGTCATCAGGCCCAACAGTAGCGCGCGGTTGCGCTGCGCCGCGACGGAGATGCTGGTGTCGGCGTGCCAGGAGGCAGGCCGCATGTCATCGAACCCGGTGCCGAAGTCGAGCGCCGCACCGCTCGCGGCATCGATCAGCGTCACGTCGACGGCAGCGCCCATGCTGTGGGCTGAGCCGCGCCGAGGGTCGGCAATGTATGCGGGATCAGGCAGATGCGACCACAGGAGCCACTGCGCCTCGGCCGGCCGGAAGGCATCGAGGATCTTGATTCGCAGGCCCTGCGCCGCCGCCAGGACGATCGCGCGGCGGAGCAGCGCGGCCGCATCCGCATGCAGATAGCACGCCGCACGTTGATAGATCGGCCGGCCGGTCAGATTGTTGGCCGTGGCATAAACGAGATCGATCGCGCAGCCGTCGCGATCCGCGGTAAGTTCGACGAGCGGCATGGCGGTCTCCCCAAGACGTGGTGGCCCTACATGCGTCGGCTAGACGCATGGGCTGCGCGGACGAACCTGCGGAGAGTGCCCGCGCCGATGTGCGAAACGCAACCATGATCGTTCTTGCCTTTGATACGTCTGGCACCGCCTGTTCGGTCGCTGTTGCCGATGTCGGCCATGACCAGTCTGGCGCCCCCCCTGGCATTGCACAGTCGCGCGAGGTCGTCCGCGGCCACGCCGAAGCCCTGATGCCGATGGTGGCCGATGTGATGGCGGAAGCCGGCCTGGGTTTCGATGCGCTCGATCTGATTGCCGTGACCGTCGGTCCGGGCCTGTTCACCGGCCTCCGAGCCGGCATCGCGGCGGCGCGCGGCCTCGCGCTGGCAACTGGCCTGCCGTGCGTCGGCGTCTCTGCGTTTGCAGCGCTCGCAGCAACCTGCCGGCGCGACGGTCCGAGCGCAGATGTCGAAACGCTCGCAGTCTGCATCGATTCACGCCGTGCCGATATCTTCGTGCAGGCGTTCGACCGGGCCGGGACAGCCATCGACGCAGCCGCGGCCGTTCTTCCTTCGGCCCTGGCGCAGCGTCTGCCGGCCGGTCCCGTGGCGGTTGCTGGCAGCGCTGCCGATCCGGCCCAACACGCGCTCATTGCGGCCGGGCGTGCGGCGCGCCTGCTGCCCGTGCGCTCGGTCTGTCCGCGGGCGCTGATCCGCTTCGCCGCGGCAGCCTGGCAGAACGATTCCGCTCTACCGCCGCAACCGCTCTACCTGCGCGAACCGGATACCGGACCGAGCGCCGATGTGGCGCCCACGCACTGCCCCCTATGATTGCGGTGCTGCCGGTCGGAGGCGAGGCGGCCGCAGGCCTTGCCTTCATGCATGCCTGCTGTTTCGACGAGGCGTGGGACGCGAAGACGTTTCAGACGCTCTTGCGGATGCCGGGCGCGTTCGCGCATGTCGCTTGGACGCGCGCGGAGCCAGCCGAGCCGGTCGGCTTCGTTATCTGGCGGCGGGCTGGTGATGACGCGGAGGTCATGTCCATCGGCGTCCTGCCCGGACAGCGCGGCCGCCGCCTCGGCCGGCGGCTGTTGCGCACCGTGATCCTGGCCGCGACCCGCGAAGGCGCACGGCGCCTGGTCCTGGAGGTCGCCGAAGGCAATGCAGCAGCGCGCACGCTTTACGCTCAGATGCGGTTGACGGAAGTCGGTCGGCGGCGTGGCTACTACCGCAAAACGCACGGCGCGGCCGAAGATGCGCTGATCATGGCCCGCGATCTGTAAGCGTGTGCGCGAACCTGGGGTGATCGCAAAGGCGTTATGATTCTCAACGCTTGCGGATGCGGAGACGGTGCAGGCCGGCCGGTCCTTCGTCTGCGCTTTCCGGCTCAAGCGAGATCACTTCCACTCCTTGGCGGAGCACCGCCTGCGGCACATTATTGAGCGGTTCCAATCCAGCAAGTCGCACCGTCGCAGTCTCGCCCGGAGACATTCGCTCGATAAGCAGCTTGGTTCGCACGAACGTCATTGGGCAGACGTCTCCAGATATATCGAGAAAGAGCGCATCACGCAATTCAACCGTTTTTTTGCTTGTATTGAGCATAAGGAGCGCTTGCTTGATGTGGGACTATTCACTATATAGCCGGCAAACCCTAAGCAAGTGCAGGGAAAAAACAGGTCATGAGCGAGAAAGAGAGTTTTACTGAGATGCTGGAGTTGACGACGGAGATCGTCGCCGCCCACGTCGCAAACAACCCGGTTCCGGTGGCGGACCTCCCCAACCTCATCCAGGATGTTTACAGGACCCTGACCGCGATCGGCGTGCCGGCGGAGGAGCCGGAACGGCCAAAGCCGGCTGTCCCGGTCAAGAAATCAGTCTTCCCAGACTACATCGTTTGTCTGGAAGACGGAAAGAAACTGAAGATGCTCAAGCGCCATCTCAAGACAGCCTACAACATGACGCCGGAAGAGTACCGCGAGCGCTGGGGCTTGCAGCCCGACTATCCCATGGTCGCGCCGAACTATGCCGAGCGGCGCAGTCATTTGGCCAAAGAGATCGGACTCGGGACGCAACGGCGGAACCGGCGCCGGCAAGCTGGCTGATCCGGGTGCTGGGCATCGATTGGGCGATCTGGCAAGGATAGGGAAGGCGGAGGCATGCCAGATCGCGTGAGCCGCGCCGGCGCGCAGGCAACTCCATGAAGTAGCGAGCAATGATGGCAACACCGTCGCGCATCGAAGAGCTGTGCCTCGAAAAAGGCATGAAGATGACCGGTCAACGGCGGGTGATTGCCCGCGTCCTGTCGGAAGCGCAAGATCACCCCGATGTCGAGGAAGTCTACCGGCGGGCCGTGCAGGTTGACCCCCACATCAGCATCGCCACCGTCTACCGCACGGTGCGGCTGTTGGAGGAAGCGAACATCCTCGAGCGGCATGACTTTGGTGACGGCCGCTCGCGCTACGAAGAAGCAAGCGACGAGCATCACGATCACCTGATCGACATCCAGTCCGGCCGGGTCGTCGAGTTCCGCAGCCCGGAGATCGAAGCCCTGCAGCGCGAGATTGCGGAGCGGTTCGGCTTTCGCTTGATGGGTCATCGCTTAGAGCTTTTTGGTGTGCCGCTCGACCGCCCAAACAAGGATGAGGGGTAATCGGGGCCGGACCGGCGCCACCGCCGATCCGGTTCCGGCGCGCACCGGCGCGACGGCGGGGGCCCGTCAAGCGCATAACGACAGTACTTGCGCTTGACAGGTGGGGCGCGCTGATTACCCTCAAGCCGCATGCACTGCCAGTTGCGCCCATTCAGGGCCCGCGGGGAAGTGCATACGAGGCCGATGGCCGATCATCAAGCTGACGACAGGCGCGGTTGTCCAAGAAAGTCTGCATAAAAACCTACGGTTGCCAGATGAACGTTTACGATTCCCAGCGCATGACGGGAATCCTGGCACCGCTCGGGTACGAGTTGACGGCCGAACCGGCGGAAGCCGCGCTGATCATCCTCAACACCTGCCACATCCGCGATAAGGCAGCCGAGAAGGTCTACTCGGAACTGGGTCGGATCCGCATGCTGAAGGCCGGCGGCAGCACAACCAGGCCGTTGATCGCGGTTGCCGGCTGCGTGGCGCAGGCTGAAGGCGAAGAGATCCTGGCGCGGGCGCCAGGCGTCGACATTGTGGTCGGTCCGCAGGCATACCATCGGCTGCCGGAATTGATCGCGCGCGCGACGAGAACCCAGCGCGCCGCCGTCGACACCGAGTTTCCCGCGATCGCCAAGTTCGACCAGTTGCCGCAGGCAGATGCCACCCCTTCGCCGGGTGCGGCCTTTCTCACCGTTCAAGAAGGCTGTGATCGCTTCTGTACGTTCTGCGTCGTCCCCTACACCCGCGGCCCGGAGTACTCCCGGCCGGTCGCGAGCGTTGTCGCCGAAGCAGAACGGTTTGCCGCGCTTGGTGCCCGCGAGATCACGCTTCTTGGCCAGAACGTGAATGCGTATCACGGCGCGGATGAAGCGGGTGGGAGCATCGGCTTGGGCGCCCTGATCGCGCGCGTGGCGGCGATTGCCGGTATCGAACGCGTGCGCTACACGACATCCCATCCGGCCGACATGACCGCCGAGCTGATTGCGGCGCACGGCGCGATCCCGGCACTGATGCCGTTCGTCCACCTGCCGGTGCAATCGGGGTCCGATCGCGTGCTGAAAGCGATGAACCGCCGGCACACGGCCGATGATTATCGCCGCATCGTCGAGCGCCTGCGGGGGGCGCGGGCGGACCTGGCGTTGAGTTCGGACTTTATCGTTGGCTTCCCCGGTGAGAGCGACGACGACTTCGAAGCGACGTTGGCCCTCGTCGCCGACATTGGCTTTGCCCAGGCGTATTCCTTCAAGTACAGCGCCCGGCCCGGTACGCCGGCGGCCGATCAGCCGCAGGTTCCCGATACGGTCAAGAGCGAACGGCTCGCGGCCTTGCAGGGGCTTCTGGATCGTCAGCAGAGCGCGTTCAATGGCGCGGGCGTCGACAGCACGATCGACGTGCTGTTCGAGCGCGCGGGCCGCCGGCCGGGGCAGGTGATCGGCCGCAGTCCGCACATGCAGGCTGTTCACGTCGATGGACCCGCGACACTGATCGGCCGGATTGCCCGCGTGCGTGTCGTCGAAGGCGGCGCGAACAGCATCGGCGGTCGTTTGCTGGACGAGGTTCCGGCTTGAAAGCGGGCGCACCGCCATCGGCCCGCCGCCGCCGGACGCCGCAGTCACCGCACCGCGCGGGCACGAAAACGATTGTCATGCATCGCGAGTATGCGGACAACCGTTTGGCCCTGCAGCTCTTCGGCGCCCATCATGGCAACCTTGCCCGCATCGAACAGGCGCTCGACGTTGCCATCCATGCGCGCGGCAACCAGCTGGCGATCGAAGGCCAGCATCCCGAAGCCGAGACGGCCTGCCTCGTACTGGACCGGCTGTATGACCTGCTCGAGGCGGGCCGGGTGGTGGAGCCGCGCGACGTCGATGACATGCTGCGCCTCACGCATAACGGCGGCGGTACACAGGCGGCGCCCGAGAGCGGGACCAGCGCTCAAGACAGCGCCGACGACAGACCTCGCCCGCCCGGCCAGGCCGCCATCAACATCCGCCAGCGCCAGGTGCTGACGCGGTCACCAACCCAGCTTGCCTACGTCGATGCGATCGACCGCCACGATCTCGTCTTCGGCTTAGGGCCGGCCGGCACCGGCAAGACCTACCTCGCCGTTGCAAAGGCGGTCGAGCGGCTGGTGAACGGCGAGGTCGACCGCATCATTCTGTCGCGCCCGGCCGTCGAGGCTGGCGAGCAATTGGGGTTCCTGCCCGGCAACATGCGCGAGAAGGTCGATCCCTACCTGCGGCCGTTGTACGACGCGCTCTATGACATGCTGCCGGCGCCGCAAGTCATCAAACGGCTGGAAAGCGGCGAGATCGAGGTCGCGCCGCTCGCCTTCATGCGCGGCCGAACGCTCGCAAACGCGTTCGTCATCCTCGACGAGGCGCAGAACACCACCGCGGTGCAGATGAAGATGTTCCTCACCCGCCTGGGCGAGAACGCGCGGATGGTGATCACCGGCGATTTGAGCCAGGTCGACCTGCCGAAGGGAACACGCTCCGGCCTGCGTCAAGCACTCGAGATCCTTGAGGACGTGCCCGGGATCGCGTTCGTCCAGTTCACCGATGCCGATGTCATCCGCCACCCGCTGGTTTCGCATATCGTGCGTGCCTACGATCGGGCGGAAGCAAAATTGCATGTGGGCGCCGAGTATGAAGGCGAACCCACCGAGCGGGACCGTGGCAGCCGATAGACCCAAGCCCCCCCTTGCCGCCGCGGACGGCGCGAAGCTCAAGATCGATGTCATTGTGCGATCGCGACGATGGCGACAGGGGGTTGCACAAGTGACCCGGCTGTGCGCAGAGACGGCGCGCCGTGCCTATGTTATGGCCGTCGGCGATGACTCGGAGCCGCACGACCGGGATGCGCAGGTAAGCATCGTCTTGACCTCCGATCGTGCCGTGCAGGCGCTGAACCGTACCTTCCGCGGCCATGACCAGGCGACCAACGTGCTGTCCTTTCCGGTCGCCCAGGCGCCGGCGGCAGCGGCCGAGGGCTGCCCGCCGCCGCCGCGGCTGTTGGGCGATGTTGTTATCGCCTTTGGCACCACCGCAGCCGAAGCAGCGGCCGCCGGCAAGGATCTGGGCGATCACCTGCGCCACTTGATCGTCCATGGCATTCTCCACGTTCTCGGCTATGATCATCAGACCGAAGGGGACGCGGCGGCGATGGAGCGGTTGGAGGCAACGATCCTCGCCTGCTTCGGTGTGAGCGATCCTTATGCCTCCGCGGCCGAACACCCGGCATGAACGACCAGGCCCCGGACGCGAAACAGGACACGGCGCACGCCGAGGACACGCTTGCGCTCGATGCTGACGAGCGGACGGCGGACGAGCGCGGTTGGCTCGGCAAGGCATTCAGGCGCTTGAAGCGCGGGCGGCGAAGCGAGAGCCACGCCCCGCTTCCCTTGAGCGAACTGTTCGACGACAAGCAAGAAACCCCGGCAAGCCTGCGCGAGGATGAGCGGGTGCTGGTTCATAACGTGCTTCGGCTGCGCCACCGCTCGGCCGAAGATGCGATGGTTCCGCGCGCCGATATCGTCGCCATCGAGGCGCAAGCCTCGCTTTCCGACGTCATCGAACGGATGACGGAATGTGGTCATGCCCGCCTGCCCGTTTACCGCGATACGCTCGACGATGTCGTCGGCATGGTGCACATCAAGGACGTGCTGGCGTGGCGAAGCCGGGACAATCTCTTCCAGCTGTCGAAGATCCTGCGCGAGGTGCTGTTCGTGGCGCCGTCGATGGAGGTCCTGCAGCTGTTGCTGGAGATGCGGGTCAAGCGCTCGCACATGGCGCTCGTGGTCGACGAGTACGGCGGCATCGATGGGCTGCTGACGATCGAAGACGTCGTCGAGGAGATCGTGGGCGAGATCGCCGACGAGCATGACCGGGAAGCCGAGCCGGTGGTCACCGTCCGCGCCGACGGCAGTCTCGACGTCGATGCCCGTGCCGAGGTGGAAGTCCTCGATGAGCATTTCGGCGCTGTCTTGAGCGAGGATGAACGCGACGACATCGATACCGTCGGCGGCCTCGTCGTCTCCCTGGCCGGGCGCGTGCCGATCCGCGGCGAGCTCCTCGTCCATCCGGCCGGCCTTGAGTTCGAGGTGATTGACGCGGATCCTCGGCGGATCAAGCGGCTGCGCGTCTCCCGCAGCGCCGCCGCCGAGAACGATGAGCCGCTGCCGAACGGCCGCGCGGCGGGCTTCCCATGACCCGCGCCGCCACCTTGCGGGTTGGCGGCCTGGGCGATCATCAGCTCTCAGCGTGGCCGGCACTGGCGCCGGTCTGGGCGGCAATCGTGGGCATGAGCGGCGGCTGGCGCCTGCTGGCAGCGGCGGCTCTGGGCGCGGTCGGTGTGCTCGCCATGCCGCCGGTCCATTTCGTTCCGGCGCTGATCCCCTCGCTCGCGGGCTTCCTCTGGCTGCTGCAAGGCGTGCGCGGTCGCTGGTCGCTGGTCGCAACCGCCCTTGCCTTCGGGATCGGCCATTTCACTGCCGGCCTTTACTGGGTTGCGTACGCGCTCCTGACACGGCCGGAGGAGTTCGGCTGGCTGGCGCCGTTAGCACCGGTCGGGCTTTCTCTCATCCTGGCGCCATTCGTGATCGTGCCGGCCGCCGCCACCCGGCTGGCGCGGCGCGGCAGCATCGGCGAGGTGATCGTCTTCGCTGCGGCCTGGGCCTTTGCCGAATGGTTGCGCAGCTGGGTCGGCACCGGCTTCCCCTGGAACCTGATCGGCACGGTATGGACCTTCTCGCCGCCGATGCTGCAGATCAGCGCCGTCACCGGCGTCTACGGGCTCAGCCTCATCACCGTCCTCGCCGCAGCGATGCCAGCCGTGCTCGGCGGCCCGTGCCTCGATCGCAGGCGCGCTTGGGCTGCGGTCGGGCTGATGTTTGCGCTCCTCGCGAGCTGCGGCATCGGTGGTGCCGTCCGGCTGGCCGGCGCCGGCGATGGCGCCACGGTCGAAGGCGTCCGTCTGCGCCTGGTCCAGCCCAACATCTCGCAAGCGATCAAGTGGCGCGCAGACCTCGTTGACCGGCATCTCCTTGATCAGGCCGAACTCGGCGCGCTTGATACCGGAACCGCCCCAACGCACGTCGTGTGGTCGGAGGCAGCCGCCCCTTTGTTGCTGGCCGATGACGCTGTCCGCCGCGCGGCGGTGGCGGAGCGGACGCCGGCCGACGGCCTGAGCCTGATCGGCACGCTCCGGCGTACGGGCAGCGCCGACGCGCCGGAGATCCGCAACAGCCTGATTGCGATCGATCACGCAGGCGCCGTGGTGGCGACCTACGACAAGGCGCACCTGGTGCCGTTCGGCGAGTATATGCCGCTCGGGCGGGTGCTCGGCCTCTCCGGCGTCGTCGGGCTTGCCGATCTGACGGCGGGACCAGGCGTCCGAACTTTATCGCTGCCCGGCCTGCCGCCGGTAAGCCCGCTCATTTGCTACGAGGCGATCTTCCCGGGCGCGGTCGCCGACCGCTCGGATCGCCCGGCCTGGCTCCTCAACATCACGAACGACGGCTGGTACGGCCTCTCCGCCGGTCCGTATCAACACTTGGCGGCGGCCCAGATGCGCGCGGTTGAGGAGGGGCTGCCTCTTGTCAGGGTCGCCAACACCGGCATATCCGCAGTCGTCGATCCCTACGGCAGGGTGCTGCGCTCGCTGGCGTTAGGCACTCGCGGTATCCTTGATACACCGCTGCCGATGGCTGTTGCCGCGCCGCCACCTTTCGCGCGTACAGGAACTATCCCCATACTGGCCATTATTTTGGCGCTAATCCCCTTTGGTGCGTATGTTATCCGCCGCACTTAGCCCCTACTTGGGGAAATCTATCACAAAAGAACAGATTAAACGCGAACAAATGTTGCGGAATCGCCCACAGTTTGCATATTATCGTACCCACGAACTCGACGGGAACGCGCATACCGCTCGCGTCGAGGGTGTAACCTGACGATCAACGACCCCGAGCAACGTGATCGGTTCATGAGTTGAACACATGGTAGAAGCAAAAGTTATGGGGAGACGGCGCGGACGCGCAGGGCTGAATTCGGCCAGGGCCGAACGCCTGCCGCCCGGGACACCCAATCCAATTGATGTACATGTGGGCTCCCGCGTTCGGTTGCGGCGGACCTTGCTGGGGCTGAGTCAGGAAAGGCTTGGCGAAGCCGTCGGGCTGACCTTTCAACAGATCCAGAAATACGAGCGCGGTGCCAACAGGATCGGCGCCTCGCGCCTGTTCGAATTCAGCCGCATCCTTGATGTTCCGGTCTCGTTCTTTTTTGACGACATGAGCGAGAAGTTCCGCGGCATGGAGCCGGTGGCGGCGGGCGGGATGGCTGATCAACCCCAGGCTACCCTCGAGCCGGATCCGCTGACGCGGCGGGAGACACTCGAACTGGTCCGCGCATACTATCGTATCCACGATCCCCACGTCCGCAAACGTCTGTTTGAGTTGACCAAATCGCTTGGAGCCACGGACGAGGGCGAGCCTCGGCGCGACGCGTAAAAGGTTCGGCCGTTGCAATTCGCTTGACGGTCGGGAGCCTGCTTGTCAGAAGGACGAGCTACGAGGCTGTCAGCTGCGAATTTGCCCGAGCTACTCTTCTGACCCCTCGGCCTTGAGAACTGGGCCGCCGGCACCGCCTTTGAGCGGTGTCTGCGCTTGACTGACAGCCTGGCGCCGTTTTCTCGATATTTTTGCACGAGGTGCTGACCGTGTGGAAAAAAGACTATGTCTTCACCAGTGAATCCGTGTCCGAAGGACATCCTGACAAGGTCTGCGACCGCATTTCCGATGCGGTGGTTGACGCATTCCTGACCGAGGACAACCGGGCGCGGGTCGCGGTTGAGACCCTTTGCACCACCAACTACATCGTCCTCGCGGGTGAAGTGCGGGGTCCGGACCATCTGACCCACGAACGCCTGATCGAAGCCGCCCGCCACTGCGTCCGCGAGATCGGCTACGAGCAGCGCGGGTTCCACTGGAAGGACGCAGACGTCGTTTGCCGCGTGCACTCCCAGTCGGCGGACATTGCCGTCGGCGTCGACGCCCGAGACAACAAGGACGAGGGCGCGGGCGACCAGGGCATCATGTTCGGTTATGCCTGCCGGGAGACGGACGTGTTGATGCCGGCTCCCATCTTTTACGCGCATGGCATCTTGCGTTCGCTCGCAGAGGCCCGCCACTCGGGCGCGGAGCCAGGCCTCGGCCCGGATGCGAAGAGCCAGGTCACCTTGCGCTATGTCAACGGCAAGCCGGTCGGCGCGACCGCCATCGTCGTCTCGACGCAGCACGCCGAGCACCTCACTGCTGACGACGTCCGCGATATCGTGCGCCCGCACGTCCTCAACGTCCTCCCCGAGGGCTGGATGTGCGACGAGAAGCATTTCTACGTCAATCCGACCGGCCGCTTCGTCATCGGCGGCCCCGATGGCGACAGCGGACTGACAGGCCGTAAGATCATCGTCGACACCTACGGTGGTGCGGCCCCCCATGGCGGCGGCGCCTTCTCCGGCAAGGACCCGACCAAGGTCGACCGCTCCGCCGCTTACGCCGCGCGCTACTTGGCGAAAAACGTCGTTGCGGCCAATCTCGCCGAACGGTGCACCATCCAGCTTTCGTACGCGATCGGCATCTCACACCCGCTTTCCGTGTATGTCGACACGCACGGCACCGGGGTCGTTGACGAGGAACAGCTTTCTCTTGCCTTGCAGCGGGCGATGGATCTTTCGCCGCGCGGCATCCGCGAGCATCTCCACCTCGACCGGCCGATCTATGCACGTACGGCGGCGTACGGCCATTTCGGCCGCGAGCCGGAGCCGGACGGCGGATTCAGCTGGGAAAAGACCGATCTTGTTGGCGAACTCCGGAGCCGATTTGGCGCCGGATGAGGGGGCGCTTCTCCCGCCAGAGGATGTGAACCGCGAGCGAACGGCAGCAGCCGGCCGGCTGCTGCCGTCCTTCGGCCGTCGGCGCGGCCGTCGCTTGAGCGACCACAAGAAGGCGCTGCTAACGCGCGTTCTCCCGCGGTTCGCACTCCCGTCGCCGCAGGAAGGTGTCTGCTTCGATCCCCGCACCGTGTTTGATCGCCCGGTCAACGATATCTGGCTTGAGATCGGCTTCGGTGCCGGCGAGCACTTGGCCGGCCAAGCGCTCAAGCACCGCGATATCGGCTTCATCGGCTGCGAGCCCTACATCAACGGCGTCGCCGCGCTGATCGCCCGCATCGAGGGCCTCGACCTCGACAACATCCGCCTCCTTGCCGACGATGCCCGTCCCTTGCTGCCGCATCTCGCCGATGCCTGCCTGGGCCGGATCTTTCTTCTGTTTGCCGATCCGTGGCCAAAGCTGCGGCATGCGAACCGGCGTTTCATCACGCGCCCGACCCTCGATGCGCTGGCGCGCCTCCTGCGCCCCGGCGGTACCTTCTTGTTCGCGTCCGATCATCCGGGCTATGTGCGCTGGACCCTGTGGCACGTCTCGCACCACCCGGCGTTCGTGTGGCCTGCCCGAGGGCCGCAGGATTGGCGGCAGCCGCCACCGGGCTGGATCGAAACCCGCTACGAGGCGAAGGCGAAAGCCGCCGGGACTGTCTGCACCTACCTTGAGTTTGTGCGCACGAATACTGCCGCAGCTGTGGCTTGATCGGGCTGAAAACCTCTTGTGCAGGTGACGAGTGCGGCTATATAGGAAGCAAGAGGGTGCGGATCTGCTTGTGAACCCGATGTGACGTCCCGCCTCAGGGTTGGGACAAACGCGGTGGGCCGCGCGCTCACCTTTTTTTTGTTTGTATGCAGCCGCGTGTGCATACGGCGGAGAGGATCGGATAAGCAGGTATGGACTTGGCCGGCCGCGTCGCCGACCTGATCCGGCCGACGGTGGAAGGCATGGGCTATTCCTTGGTGCGGGTTCAGGTTCTCGGCCAACAGAGAGTACGTTTGCAAGTGATGGCCGAACGCGCCGATGGCGAACCGATGCAGATTGACGATTGCGCCGATGTGAGCCGGGCCATCTCGGCGGTGCTCGATGTGGAGGACCCGGTTTCGGCGTCTTACACCCTCGAAGTCAGCTCGCCGGGCATTGATCGCCCGCTGGTGCGGCTTGCCGACTACGAGCGCTTCGCCGGCTTCGAGGCGCGCATCGAGCTCCGCCAGATGCTTGCCGGGCGGCGGAGGTATCAGGGCCGGCTGCTCGGCGTGAACGGCGATGCGGTCCGTCTGGCTGCGGGCGGAGGCACGGTTGAGTTGCCATTTGCCGACATCGCCCGGGCAAAGCTGGTTTTGACAGACGATCTTTTGGCGTCGAGGGGACAGTGAACACCAACAGGAAGCAACGCTGATCCATGGCCCGCACCGCTTCCGAAACGAGCGCCGTGCACGCGCGTCCGGAGTTGCTGCAGGTCGCAGAGACCGTGGCCAGGGACAAGAACATCGACCGCGATGAGGTCCTGGAAGCGATGGAGCAGGCGATCCAGAAGGCTGGCCGCTCCAAGTACGGACACGAGCACGACATCCGCGCGAGCATTGACCGCACCAGCGGTGAGATCATGCTTGCCCGCTATCGGCTGGTCGTCGATGCGGTCGAGGACGAGGCGACCCAGATCAGCGCGGCTGTGGCGCAGCAGCAAGATGATGCGCTCACGGTCGGTGATTTCCTGATCGAGACGCTGCCGCCGATCGATTTCGGCCGCATTGCGGCGCAGACGGCGAAACAGGTGATCGTCCACAAGGTGCGTGAGGCGGAGCGCCGGCGCCAGTACGAGGAATTCAAGGACCGCGTCAACGAGGTCGTCAATGGCGTTGTCAAGCGTGTCGAGTTCGGCAACGTGATCGTTGATCTCGGGCGCGCGGAGGCTTTGTTGCGACGGGAAGAGACGATCCCGCGCGAACACTTCAACGTCGGCGACCGCGTGCGCGCCTACATTATGGATGTGCGCGAGGAGGTACGCGGGCCACAGATCTTCTTGTCCCGTTCGCATCCCCAGTTCATGGCGCGCCTGTTCGCGCAGGAAGTCCCGGAGATCTACGAGGGCATCATCGAGATCAAGGCGGTTGCGCGCGATCCCGGCTCGCGGGCCAAGCTCGCCGTTCATTCGCGCGATACCAGCATCGATCCGGTCGGCCCCTGCATCGGCATGCGCGGCTCGCGGGTGCAGGCGGTGGTCGGCGAACTCCAGGGCGAGAAAATCGACATCATCCAATGGTCGGCCGATCCGGCGACGTTTATCGTCAACGCACTTGCCCCGGCGGAAGTCTCGAAGGTTGTTCTGGACGAGGAGAGCAACCGCATCGAGGTCGTGGTTCCCGACGATCAGCTGAGCCTCGCGATTGGCCGGCGCGGCCAGAACGTCCGGCTCGCGTCGCAACTGACCGGCTGGGATATCGACATCCTGACCGAGGACGAGGAGTCGCAGCGCCGCAACGAGGAGGTCACCGCACGCTCAAAGACCTTCATCGATGCGCTCAACGTCGACGACGTGATGGCGCACCTCTTGGTGGCGGAAGGGTTCTCGACGGTCGAGGATGTCGCGTTCGTTCCGCTCCATGAACTCGCCGAGATCGAGGGGCTTGGTGAAGACGTCGCGGCCGAGCTGGTCCACCGGGCGCAGTCTTACATTGAAGCCCGCGATGCCGAGCACGAACGCCAGAGGCTCGATCTCGGCGTTTCCGACGAGGTTGCGGCAATCGAAGGCTTGCGGCCGTCGGTGTTGGCGGCGCTTGGCGAGAAGGGTGTCAAGTCCCTGGATGATTTGGCCGATCTCGCCGCCGACGAACTGCTCGAGATCGCACCGCGCGGCACGCTCACGCTCGAGCGCGCGAACGAGATCATCATGGCCGCGCGCGAACACTGGTTCGCGGAGGAAGATGCGGCAGCTTCGGCTGGCGGCGGTGAGACGCAGTAAAAGGACGAATGTGGGAGCGATTGTGGCTGAAGTGGCACTGGCCGAAAGCGGGTGCGGCGAGAGGGATGGGCACCGACGTTGTATCGGTACCGGCGTCGTCAAGCCGGTGGCGAAGCTCGTCCGCTTTGTCGTCGGCCCGGACGGCACGGTCGTAGCCGATGTCGGCGGCCGGCTGCCGGGTCGCGGCCTGTGGCTCAGCGCCGAGCGCGGCGCGGTTGAGGCCGCCTGCCGCCGGCGGGCATTCGCGCGGGCTGCGCGGGCTCAGGTGCGCGTGCCGGCCGATCTGACGGAATGCATCGAGCGCCAGCTGGCGCGCCGCTGTCTCGATCTCATCGCGCTGGCGCGGCGGGCTCATCAGGCGGTCGGCGGATGCGAGAAGACGCGGTCATGGCTCGCTGACGGCAAAGCCGGGTTGATCTTGGCTGCTGTCGACGGCGCACCGTCGGAGCTCGCCCGGATGCGCGGCCTCGCGGCCGGGCGGCCCGTTGTTGCCGTCCTGACGGGCGCGGAATTGGGCGCCGTTTTCGCCCGCGCGCGAACGGTGCATGCCGCTGTCGCTCCGGGCCGGCTGGCCGGGCGCATTCGCGACGAGGCTGAGCGGCTGGCGGGTTTTCGCCTGAAGCCGGCGGAGCCTGACGTTTCACCGATCTGCACGAACGACCCCGAGACGAAACACTGATGACGGAAACGGACGAAAAGAACGCGGACGAAGGGCGCCTGAATCGGCCTCGGCGTTTGGAGCTGAAGAAGACCGTCGAGACGGGTCAGGTGCGGCAGAGCTTTGCCCATGGGCGCTCGAAGATGGTGACGGTCGAGGTCCGCAAGAAGCGCACCTTCGCGTCCGACGGACGCGGTGGGCGGGCCGGCGATCAGCGCGGTGAGGGCGGACGTGGCCGCGGTGACGCGCATGGCCGCGATGCTGCCTCGACCGGCCTGACCACGCAGGAAAAGGCAGCGCGCGCCCGTGCACTCGAAGGGGCGCGGCGTGCGGAAGAGGACCGCGTCGCAATGCCGGCGGCCGAGCTGGAGCCGGTTGCAGCAGAGATCCCCGCCGCCGAGGTGATGCAGCCGGAAACTGAGGCTGCAGCGCCAGAGCTGGCAGCGGCGGAACTGGAATCAGCGGCGGGGCTGGCATCAGCGGAGGAAGTGGCAGCGCAGGAAGCCGCGCCGGCCGCGACAGCCGAGCCGGCCGTCGAAGCGGCCGAGGCGCAAGCGATTGCGCCCACGGCCGAAACGGAGCCGCCTGTCCAGCCGGGCGGCGGGGAAGCAGCAGAAGCCATCGAAGAAGCGGCTGCAGCAGTCGAGCCTGGGCAGGCGGGCGCAGAATTGTCCGCGCCAATGGCTGCCACGGGCGAAGCCACGGCCGGAACGGCCGAGGCGGCAGCGGAAACGCCGGCGCCGTCGTCACAGGCAGCGGCGGTCGCACCGAGTGAGGCCATTTCACCGCGAGGACCCGGGAGCAGCGGCGCCGAAAGCAGGTTCCCGGCAGGGCGGCCTGCCGGGCCGGTCGGGCGGAGCGGCGGTGCTCCGGGTGCCAGGCCACCACGAACGGATGAGCGACAAGCCCGGCCTGCTGGTGATCGTGGTCCCAGCCGGGCGGACGCCGGCCGCAAGCCGGAAGCGCCCGCAGGCGCCGGCCGCGGCGTTGCGAAACCGCGATCTCCGGCTACACAAGAGGACACCGCTGCTCGCGCTGGTCGCGCCAAGCGCGTCGTCCGTACCGAAGTGCGGCGGACCGAGGAAACGGGGCTGCGCGCCGATGAAGGCCGGCGCGGCGGCAAAATCAGCGTCACCCACGCGCTTGACGAAGCCGAGCGGGTGCGGTCGCTGGCCTCGGTACGGCGTGCCCGGCAGAAGGAGCGGATGAAGCAGATCCAGGCTCTCGGGGCAGACAGCCAGAAGATCATCCGCGACGTCATCATTCCGGAATCGATCACCGTTCAGGAACTCGCCAACCGCATGGCCGCCCGCAGCACCGACGTCATCAAGGTGCTGATGCGGATGGGCATGATGGCGACCATCAATCACAGCATCGACGGCGACACCGCCGAGCTGGTTGCGACCGAATTTGGCCACAACATCAAACGGGTCAGCGAGGCCGATGTCGAGCTTGGCCTGCGTGGCGAACCCGACGCGGCTGACCATTTGCTGCCACGGCCGCCGGTCGTAACCGTGATGGGGCACGTCGACCACGGCAAGACCTCGCTCCTCGACGCCTTGCGCAAGAGCGATGTCGCGGCGCACGAGGCGGGCGGCATCACCCAGCACATCGGCGCCTATCAGGTCACCCTGGCAGGCGGACAAAAGATTACATTTATCGACACTCCCGGACATGAGGCGTTCACGCAGATGCGGGCCCGCGGCGCGCGGGTGACCGACATCGTCGTCCTCGTGGTCGCCGCCGACGATGGCGTCATGCCTCAGACCGTCGAGGCCATTGCGCACGCGAAGGCGGCCGGTGTCCCGCTCATCGTTGCCGTCAACAAGTGCGACCGTCCGGACGCCGACCCGCGCCGGGTCCGTACCGAGCTGATGCAGCACAGTGTTTTCGTCGAAGACATGGGCGGTGACACCTTGTCCGTCGACGTCTCGGCGAAGACCGGCGCCAACCTCGACAAGCTCGCCGAAGCGATCCTGCTGCAGGCGGAAGTGCTCGATCTCCATGCAAATCCCGACCGCTCTGCCGAGGGCGTGGTGATCGAGGCGCGGATGGAGCGCGGCCGCGGGACGGTGGCGACGGTGCTTGTGCAGCGGGGCACGCTCCGTCCGGGCGATGTCTTTGTTGCCGGCAGTGAGTGGGGACGCGTGCGCACGCTGGCCGATGCGAACGGCGCCACCGTTGAGCGAGCCGGCCCCGGCATGCCGGTCGAGATCCTGGGCCTCAACAGCACGCCCGCCGCAGGCGATGACGTGATCGTCGTCGACAGCGAGGCGCGGGCGCGCGAAGTCAGCGAATTCCGCCAGCGCCGCAGCCGCGATGCCCGCACGACGACGACCCGCGGCACGCTCGAGCAGATGCTGAACCGGATCCAGGAGGGCGAGGCGCGCGAGCTGGCGGTGGTCGTCAAGGCTGACGTGCACGGCTCCGTCGAGGCAATCGCGGGCGCTCTGCAAAAGATCGGCGGCGAGCACATCAAGGTCAACGTGCTCCACTCCGGCGTCGGCGGCATCAACGAAACCGATATCGGCCTCGCGCGCGCATCGGGAGCACTTGTCATCGGCTTCAACGTGCGGGCGAATCCGCAGGCGCGCGAGATGGCCAAGCGGGACGGCGTCGAGATCCGTTACTACTCGATCATCTACGACCTGACTGACGACATTCGCACCGTGCTGACCGGCATGCTGAAGCCGACGGTGAAGGAGAACATCCTCGGTTACGCCCAGATCCGCCAGGTGTTTAACATCTCCAAGGTCGGCAAGGTGGCGGGCTGCATGATTACCGAAGGTGTCGTCCGCCGCGGCGCGAAAGTGCGTCTCCTGCGTGACGATGTCGTCATTCACACCGGCGACCTCGGACAGCTGAAGCGGTTCAAGGAGGACGTCCGCGAGGTCAAGGATGGCTACGATTGCGGCATCTCGCTGCTCAACTACCACGATATCCAGGTCGGCGACACGATCGAGTGCTACGAGCTGGAAGAAGTGGCCCGCGAGCTTTAGCGGTGCATTTTGTCTTCCGATGATCGTGAGCAGCGGCCAGGGATCGCATGACCCGCACGACCTCCAAACCGTTCAGCCAACGCCAGCTCCGTGTCGGCGCCGAGATCCAGCATGCGTTGGCGTGGATTCTTGAGCGTGGCGAGGTGCACGATCCGGGCCTCATGGAGCGCAGCGTGACGGTGACCGAGGTGCAGATGTCGCCGGACTTGCGGCACGCGCGCGTCTTTGTCGTGGCCCAGGGCGGTGGCGACTCGCGCGCGGTGATTGCGGCGCTCAACCATGCGCGCACATTCCTGCGCCGGCGGCTGGGCGAGGAGGTGCGCCTGCGGTTCAGCCCGGCGCTGGACTTCGCACCCGACCGTTCGTTTGAAACGGCCGATCGGATTGAACACTTGTTGCGCGAACCGGCAGTGGCGCGCGATCTTGCAATGCAGCAGGAGAAGGCAGACGGACATAACGATGATCGCTAAAGCTGGCCGCCCGGTCCTGCACGGCTGGCTGGTCATCGACAAGCCGGCTGCAATGACGTCTGCGGCCGTCGTTGGAGCCGTTCGCCGCGCCACACGCGGCGTCAAGGCGGGCCACGCCGGCACCCTCGACCCGCTCGCCACCGGGGTGTTGCCGATCGCGCTCGGCGAAGCGACCAAGACCATGAGCTACGCCATGGAAGGCCGCAAGACGTACCGCTTCTGCGTGCGCTGGGGCGAGCAGCGCGATACCGACGATAGCGAAGGCGCGGTCGTCGCAACGAGCGCGGTCCGGCCCAGCGCGGACGCGATCGCGGCTGTGCTGCCACAGTTTCAGGGCGACATCGAGCAGGTGCCGCCGACCTACTCGGCGATCAAGGTGGCCGGCCGGCGGGCGTATGCCCTGGCGCGCGCCAACGAGCCGATCACGCTAGCCGCCCGAACAGTCACGGTCGAAGCCATCGAACTGATCTCGATCCCCGATCCCGATCATGCGGTGTTCGCGGTTGTTGCTGGCAAGGGGGTCTACATGCGGGCGCTCGCCCGCGATCTCGCCCAGGTCCTCGGCACGGTCGGGCACATCGCCTGGCTGCGCCGGCTGACCGTCGGCCCCTTTACCGAACAGCGGTCGATCCCGCTTGACGGGATCGAGGCGGCGGCGGAGGAGGGCAGACTGGCTGACCTCGTGCTTCCTGTGCAAGCGGCGCTGGCCGACATCCCGGCGCTGCCGCTGACGGAAGTGGAGGCTCGGCAATTGCGGCAAGGCCGGCCGGTTGCCGCCCTGCCGGTTGCCCGGCGCTCTTCCTTCAAGGGAATTGGCCGGGATTCAATGTTGTGCGCCATGGCTGAAGGCAAACTGGTCGCACTTGTCCAGATCAAGGGCGGCGAGATCCGCCCTGTGCGTGTCTTGAACATTTGATGGTCTTTGGGGAGTAACGATGTCGATTACGGCAGAGCGTAAACAGGAATTGATCAAGGACTATGCGCTGCACGAGGGTGACACGGGGTCGCCTGAGGTTCAGGTCGCCGTGTTGAGCGAGCGGATCGCCAACCTTACAGAGCACCTGAAAGCCCACAAGAAGGACTTTCACTCGCGCCGTGGTCTTTTGATGATGGTGGGACAGCGGCGGCGTCTTCTTGACTATGTCAAACGCGCCGAGGTGAAGCGCTACGAGCGTCTCGTCGAGCGTCTCGGGCTTCGCCGTTAGTTCCGCAAGAGGGTAGCGCGCCGGCAGCAATCTCGCTGTGCCGCCTTGAAGGGCAGGCGCTTGCCGGCATGAAAGGGTGATGGATGTTTCAAGAATACAGAAAAAGTCTTGACTGGGGTGGCCGTCCGCTCGTGCTCGAGACTGGCAAAATTGCTCGCCAGGCCGACGGGGCTGTCCTTGCCAGCCTTGGTGAGACAAAGGTTCTTTGCACGGTCGTTTATGAGCGGTCGGCGAAACCAGGTATCGACTTCTTTCCTTTGTCGGTCCATTACCAAGAAAAGGCGTACGCTGCTGGCAAGATCCCGGGCGGATTCTTCAAGCGCGAGGGCCGGCCGTCGGAGCACGAGGTCCTGAGTTCGCGCCTGATCGACCGGCCGATCCGGCCCCTGTTTGCGAAGGGGTTCCGCAACGAGACGCAGGTCATCTGCACGGTGTTGAGCCACGATCTGCAGAACGATCCCGACATCGTGGCGATGATCGGTACGTCGGCGGCGCTGACGCTCTCCGGTGTGCCCTTCCTGGGGCCGATTGCCGGCTGCCGGGTCGGCTTCATCTCCGGCGATTATGTGCTCAATCCCCGCCTCGACGAGATGATGAACAGCGATCTCGACCTCGTTGTCGCCGGCACTCGGGACGGCGTGCTGATGGTCGAGTCGGAGGCCAACGAACTCTCCGAAGAGGTGATGCTGGGCGCTGTCATGTTCGGCCACCGCAGCATCCAGCCGGTGATCGACGCCATCATCGAACTCGCCGAGGCCTGTGCCAAGGAACCGATGGAGCTTCAGGGCGCCTCGGACGGCAAGAGCGTTCTCGCCGAGCGTTTGCGCGCCCTTGCCGAGGACGATCTGCGCGACGCCTACACCGAGACCGCAAAGGCCGCCCGCCGGCAGCGGGTTGCGGCCACCAAGGAGTTGGCTGCAGCCAGCCTCGCTGCCGAGGGCAACACGGATGCGGCAGTGCTGGCAGACTCGTTCGACGAGATCTTCCAGGACCTGGAAAAGGACGTCGTCCGCAACCGGATGATCGCGACCCGAACGCGCATCGATGGCCGCGGCCCTGCCGACATCCGGCCGATCGCCGTTGAGGTCGGGCTGTTGCCGCGGGCGCACGGCAGCGCGCTGTTTACGCGCGGCGAAACCCAGGCGCTGGTCGTCGCCACGCTCGGCACCGGCCAGGATGAGCAAATCATCGATGCGCTCGCCGGGGAATCGCGCGAGCACTTCATGTTGCATTACAACTTTCCGCCGTACTCCGTCGGCGAAACGGGACGGCCCGGCTTCACCGGCCGGCGCGAGATCGGCCACGGCAAGCTGGCGTGGCGGTCCATGCATCCGCTGATGCCGCTCAAGACCGACTTTCCTTACACCATCCGCGTCGTTTCTGAGGTCACCGAATCGAACGGTTCCTCATCGATGGCGACGGTCTGCGGCTCGTCACTGGCGTTGATGGATGCCGGCGTGCCGCTGCCGCGCCCGGTGGCCGGCATCGCCATGGGCCTGATCAAAGAACAGGAGTCGTTCGTCGTTCTCTCGGACATCCTGGGCGACGAGGACCATCTGGGCGACATGGACTTCAAGGTCGCTGGAACATCGATCGGCGTGACCGCGTTGCAGATGGACATCAAGATCACGTCGATCACCGAAGCGATCATGCGTCAGGCGCTCGACCAGGCCCGCGACGGCCGCATTCATATCCTGGGCGAGATGGCACGCGGCATCACGTCGGCGCGCGAGGCGATCAGCAAGATGGCGCCGCGCATCACCGTGCTGAACATCAACAAGGAGAAGATCCGCGAGGTCATCGGGCCGGGTGGCAAGGTCATCCGCGAAATCTGCGAGGTCACCGGCGCCCGCGTCGATATCGAGGACGATGGCACCATCAAGGTGGCTGCGGTCGATCAGCACTCGGCGGATGCGGCGATCGAGTGGATCCGCTCAATCGCGGCCGAGCCGGAGATCGGCGTCATCTATACCGGCAAGGTCGTCAAGGTGGTGGACTTCGGCGCCTTCGTGAACTTCCTCGGCAATCGCGACGGGCTTGTGCACATCAGCGAACTGGCGTCCGCCAGGGTCAACAAGGTCGGTGACGTGGTGCAGGTCGGCGACATGGTGAAGGTGAAGGTGATCGGCATCGACGACCGCGGCAAGATCAAGCTCTCGATGCGTGCGGTCGATCAGGCAACAGGTGAAGATATCGGTGACGGCCGCGGCGCGGCAAAGGCCGCTCCGTGAACAGTGGCTCGGGACCGCTTTCCCGCAGCTGGGCCGCCCGCAGCAAGGCGGGCACGCGGGGCAGCACGCTGTCGCGCGGTCGGGGATTCAAGCCATGGCCATGCTGACGCCACTGATCATCTCCGGCCGTGAGGTCCTGCCGATCGTCGAAGGCGGCAAGGGGGTTTCGGTCTCGAACGGTCTCAGCGCCGGTGCCTTTGCCGCAGCCGACTGCGTCGGCACGTTCTCTGGTGTCAACGCGGATACGTTCGATGCCCTGGGCCGGGTCATTCCGCAGACCTACCATGGCCGGACCCGGCGCGAACGCTACGAGGAACTGGTGGCCTACGCCATCCGCGGCGGCATTGCCCAAGCGCAAATCGCCTACGAGAACTCATCGGGGCGCGGACGCCTGCACATGAACATGCTGTGGGAGGCCGCCGCGACGCAGCGGGTCCTGCAAGGCATTCTCGAGGGCGCGCGCGGACTGATCCACGGCGTGACGTGCGGTGCCGGCATGCCGTACCGGCTGGCCGAGATCGCTGCCCGCTTTCGCGTTCAGTGCTATCCGATCGTGTCCTCCGGGCGGGCCTTCCGCGCGCTGTGGAAACGCGCCTTCTTTCGTTTCCGGGAAGCCTTGGGCGGCGTTGTCTATGAGGATCCTTGGCTTGCCGGCGGCCACAACGGAATCAGCAACTCCGAAGATCCTGCCGAGCCGCAGGCGCCGCTGCCGCGGGTGATCGCGCTGCGCAAGGAGATGCGGGAGTTCGGCCTTGACCAGGTGCCGATCTTCATGGCTGGTGGGGTCTGGCGGCTCGACGAATGGGTGGATTGGATCGACAATCCAGAAGTCGGCCCGATTGCGTTCCAATTCGGCACGCGCCCCCTCGTGACCGAAGAGAGCCCGATTTCGGCCGAATGGAAAGCGCGCTTGTTGACGCTGAAGAGCGGCGATGTCGCGCTCAACAGGTTCAGTCCGACTGGCTTCTATTCGTCTGCGGTTCGCAACGCCTTTCTCAACGAACTGATCGAGCGCAACACCCGCGAGATTGCGTACACGCGGGAGCCGCTGGGTGAGCAAAGCGAGCCGTTTGCCGTCGGCGGTCGTGGCCGTTTGGTCTACATGACGCCTTCGGACCGGACACGGGCCGAATCCTACGTGGCGCAGGGCTTCAGCGAGGCGATGCGCACGCCGGACGGGACGCTCGTCTTCGTGACGCCGGAGAAGTCACGCGAGATCCGCATCGACCAGCAGGCGTGCATGGGCTGCCTGAGCGCGTGCCGGTTCAGCAACTGGGCCGAGAACGGCGAGGGGACGACCGGCAAGCTGGCCGATCCGCGCTCCTATTGCATTCAAAAGACGCTGCAATCGATCGCCCACGGCGGCGCCGTTGACGGCAACTTGATGTTTGCCGGCCATAACGCGTTCCGCTTTGCGAGCGATCCCTTCTATGCCGGCGGCTTTGTTCCGACGGTTCGGCAGCTCGTCGACCGTATCGTGACCGGTGCATAGCGCGGCCTCCATCCGTCCAGAGCATTTTTCTTTGTTTGCCGCTGGCCGCTGTTGTAGGGTCGCACCATCGTGATTATGTGCTGCCGTAATGACAGAAACCCGCCCCTACGCGCGCATTCTTGATCTCCTTCGTGCGGCCGATCTGCGTCCGACGCGGCAGCGCTTGGCGCTGGCGCGGCTGTTGTTCGAGAAGGGGGATCGCCACATCACAGCCGAGATGCTGCACGAAGAAGCGATGGCTGCTGCTGTGCGCGTGTCGCTTGCAACCGTTTACAACGCCTTGCATCAGTTCACAGCGGCAGGGTTGTTGCGCGAGATCGTCGTCGACGCGACCCGCTCCTACTTCGATACCAACACGAGCGAGCATCACCACTTCTTCTTCGAGCAGGCAGGCCACGTAGAAGACATCCCCGGCAGCGAGGTAGTTGTTCCGGCGCTGCCGCCGCCCCCGCACGGAACCGAGATCGATCGCGTCGACGTCATCGTTCGGCTCAAAACTCGCAAATAAAAATCATTTTATATTAATAGGTTACCACCTCTCTCTGGAACCGTTAAAAAGAGTTGACTCGGATCCGGCGGCGATTCATAGTCGCGTTGCGGTCAGGGTTACGGGCATCGCTGGCTTGACCGTTGTTGGTATTTGAACGGGTAAGGGAGAGTGGGAATGTCCGAACTCCGTGGAAGCAAGACCGAGCAGAATCTCAAGGATGCGTTCGCTGGCGAGTCACAGGCCAACCGGCGCTATCTCTATTTCGCTCAAAAGGCTGACGTCGAGGGCTACAACGACGTTGCAGCCGTCTTTCGTTCGACGGCGGAAGGCGAGACCGGCCATGCACATGGCCATCTGGAGTTCCTCGAGAAGGTGGGCGATCCCGCAACCGGACTGCCGATCGGCGGTACGCGGGACAACCTGAAGGCTTCGGTCGCCGGGGAAACGCACGAATACACCGACATGTATCCCGGTATGGCAAAGTCGGCACGCGAGGAAGGCTTCGACGAGATCGCAGACTGGTTCGAGACGCTCGCGAAGGCCGAGAAATCGCACGCCGGCCGCTTCAAGAAGGCTCTCGATACGCTGGACTAAGCTTCAGCGCCCACGGCTGCTTGCCGGCTGAGCGCCGATAGTGATGCGGGACGGGGGTGCTCCCTCCTGAGCCACCCCCGTTGACGCGTTCGTCGCTCGCTGCCGTGGCGAGCACGTGAGCGCGACACTCGCGGTCTTCTTGAAGGGAGTCGCCGGCAATGCGCGAAGGCAGCTTAGAGGCGCCGACCCGCCACCCGTTGGCGTGGCGCGATGAGGAATTCTATGACTCGGACAAGCTCGATCACGAGCTGCGCCGGGTGTTCGACATCTGCCACGGCTGCCGGCGCTGTTTCAACCTCTGTGACAGTTTTCCCCGGCTTTTCGATCTGATCGATGCGACCGAGAGCGGAGAGGTCGAGGCCGTCGCCAGTGCCGATTTCGCCGGCGTCGTCGATGCCTGCACGCTCTGCGACATGTGCTTCCTCACCAAGTGCCCGTACGTGCCGCCGCACGAGTTCGGGCTCGACTTTCCGCACCTGATGCTGCGCTATCGCGCGGCCGAGTTCCGTAAGGGCGAGGTCGGCTTCGCCAAGCGGCAGCTGTCGGAGACCGATCGCAATGGCCGCCTGGCAGCGCCGGTCGCGCCGCTCGCAAACTGGGCCAGCCGCTGCGGCAACAAGCTGACGCGTCCGCTGATGGAGAAGGCGGCGGGGATCCATCGCGACGCCTATCTGCCAAAGTTCGTCGGCAAGACCCTGACCGCATCGGCCAAGGCCGACCCGCCGGCGATCAACCGTGAAGCGCCCGCATTCGGCCGTAAGGCCGTCCTCTATGCCACCTGCTTCATGAATTACAACAACCCGGACGTCGGCCGCGCTGCCCGCGCGGTGCTGGCCCGGAACGGCGTCGAAACCGAGGTCGTGTACCCGGCCTGCTGCGGGATGCCGCAGCTGGAGCACGGGGATATTGCGCGGGTCGCCGGAAAGGCACGCACGGTCGCGGCCGAGCTCCGCCCCTGGATCGACAAGGGATACGACATCGTAGGCCTGGTGCCGTCGTGCTCGCTCATGCTCAAGTTCGAGTGGCCGCTGCTTGAGCCCGGCGACGAGAATGTCGCACGGCTTTCCCGGGCCACCTTCGATGTGACCGAGTACCTCGTCGACATCGCCCGCAAGGAAGGGCTGGCACCCGGCATGACGCCGATCGAGGGCGGCATCACTGTCCATATCGCCTGCCACGCGCGGGCGCAGAACATGGGCCAGAAGGCAGCCGACATGCTGCGGCTGCTGCCGGACACCGAGATCAAGACGATCGAGCGCTGTTCCGGACACGGCGGTTCCTGGGGGATCATGAAGGAGAACTTCGAGGTGGCGCTGAAGGTGGGCCGGCCGGTCGCGCGCGAAGCCACTGCCAACAAGACCCGCTATGTCGTCTCCGAGTGCCCGCTTGCCCGCGAGCACATCATCCAGGGCATGGAGCGGCTCAGTGACGGCCGTCCGCCGGCTGTCGAAACCTTGCAGCACCCAATCGAGCTGATGGCTCGCGCGTATTCGTTCTGAGTTGGCTTCGGGAGTGCAGCCGTTGCGACAGATTACCCGCGCCGACATTCTGCCGATGCCGGTCTACGCCAAGGAACGAGCCGACCGGCGCCGGCAGATGACTGAACTGAAGCGGAACCGCCGCCTTGCCGTGGGGCCGCATGTGACGCTCCTGTTCGAAAGTTTCGAGACGATGCTGCATCAGGTCCACGAGATGCTGCACATCGAGAAGGGCGGCGAGGCCCAGATCGAGGACGAACTCGCGGCCTACAATCCGCTGATCCCGGACGGGCGGTCGCTGGTTGCGACCATGCTGATCGAGATCGAGGATCCCGAGCGGCGGGCACGTCTCCTCGCCACCTTCGGCGGGATCGAGGAGACGGTCGGCATCAACTTCAATGGCGACGTGGTGAAGGCGTCGCCGGAGCTCGACGTCGAGCGCACGACCCCCGACGGCAAGACCTCGTCGGTCCATTTCCTCAAGTTCTTCTTCACGCCGGCGCAGATCGAGGTGTTTCGCAAGCCGGGCACGCGGGTCGTGATCGGCATTCGCCATGCCAATTACGACCACATGGCCGCGCTGCCGGAAGCGGTCCGAAGCGAGCTCGCCCGCGACTTTGCGTGACCCGGGCCGCCGTTCCCGGAACCAGGCGACGGCCGGCTACTCGATCACCTCGTTCGGATAGACGCCCCACATCCGGGAACGTTCGACCCAGCCGCGAAAGTCGTCGGTCGCCACTTGGCACCAGACCGAGGCCGGTGGGCATTTCAGAACCACGAGCACAACCAGCGGATCCAAGCGCGCCACCGGCCGGGCGTTGCCCGATGGCGAATCGTAAAGGACCGAGGGGCCGGTGAGCATCACCGCCCGCCGCCCGCTCAGCATCCGCTTGTGCATCCAGCCGTCGTTCCCCTGGATGTCGCGCACGCGCCGCCAGTGGTGATGTTCGGCAATCACCTCGAGCGGCAGGCCCGGCCGCTGGTAGACCCACTTGATGGGAAACTTCGTATCCGGACCGGTCCGCATGTTCGCCTCCGGCGCGCGCAACGTGACGAAACGCGGCACCGGCAGGCCCTCGACTTGCGCCGGCCGATCGGCCGCCTCGGGCGTCTCCGTCGCTTGTGGGTCATCGGCCATCGCGCCGCCTTGCTCGGTCACGCCGCCGCTGCCGCGCCACAAGCGAAGGCTGCCGCTCACACCGAGACCGGCAACCGCCAACAAACCCAGAAGGAGGAGGAGCCGGCTCCGCCTGATCATCGCCCTCGGCACCGATGGGATATGAACGCTCTCTTTCTTACAACCGAGACCTTCCGGCAGGTCAAGGGCTGAGGCGCGCTGGACAGCGGCGCAATCGCCTGCTATCGCCGAAACAGACCGTGTTGCCCGTATGCCGCAGGAGAGGTGCCAGATGGCGAAGCCAAAGCCGCTCGTCGTCGTTACGCGCAAACTTCCGGACATCGTCGAGACCCGGATGATGGAGCTGTTCGATGTCCGCCTCAATCTTGCCGATCAGCCGCTTGGCAAGGCGGGTCTGCTCGAGGCGGTCAAGGATGCGGACGTGCTGGTGCCGACAGTCACCGACCGGATCACCGCCGCCATCATTGAGGCCGCGGGCGACAGATTGCGCCTGATCGCGAACTACGGCGCCGGCGTTGATCACATCGACCTCAAAGCCGCACGCGCTCGCGGCGTCACCGTGACGAACACGCCCGATGTCCTCACCGAGGATACCGCCGACATGACGATGGCGCTGATCCTCGCCGTGCCACGGCGTCTCACCGAGGGCGAGCGCATCATCCGTGCCGGCAAGTGGGGCGGCTGGTCGCCGACGTGGATGCTGGGGCATCGTGTCTCCGGCAAACGGCTCGGCATCGTCGGCATGGGGCGCATTGGCCAAGCGGTGGCGCGCCGTGCCCGCGCGTTCAACATGAGCATCCACTACCACAACCGGCGGCGTGTCGATCCCGATATTGAGGCAGAACTGGAGGCGACCTATCACCAAAGCCTCGACCAGATGCTGGCGCGCATGGACTTCATCACCGTGCACTGTCCGCATACGCCCGCGACCTATCACCTGCTCTCGGCCCGTCGGATGAAGCTTCTGCCGCCGCACGCCTACATCGTCAACACAGCACGCGGCGAGATCATCGACGAACTGGCGCTGGTCCGCATGCTCAGGGCGGGAGAAATTGCGGGCGCTGCACTCGACGTGTACGAAAATGAACCGGCCGTGAACCCGAAGCTACTCGGTCTCGATAACGTTGTCCTGCTGCCGCACATGGGCTCGGCGACCCTGGAGGGGCGAATCGGCATGGGTGAGTGCGTCCTCATCAACATTCGTTCCCACATCGACGGCCACACGCCGCCCAATCGTGTCCTGCCGGAGGATATGGGCTTTTAGTCACCTGCGGGGCCACCTCGCGGTAGGCGGCGGCGGGCCCCCGCTCGTGCAGCGACCCAATCGGGCGATTCGCGCCCGAGCAAGGTTGTCGCTGCACAACCTATTGAATCGCGTGCACTTTCGGCAC
>JARSSM010000011.1:0-74394 GCA_029624735.1 Defluviicoccus sp.
ATTCATGCGCTACAAAAACCGGTCAACTTGACGCGCTCGCTACACCATCGAGGCCGGCAGTTTGCAGGGATGCGATCCTCAGGGATTTGAACAGCCGCAAGGGGTATTGGTTGGACCGGTGCGGAAACGGGCCAGGCAGACTGGGGGCGCTTCGGACGCCAACGGCGCTGCGCCGGCTTGTTTCGGCCGGCCTCCATCGGCTAGCCGCGATTGCTTTCGGCGTCGGCGTGCGGCCCTACCGTATTTGGTAGGTTGGCTGATTAGCCTCTTTGGGGTACACCCTCACTCGTCCCGCGAGCGTCCAGAGTGGATCGGAAGTCGCCCTCCCCCCCCCCTAGACCGACCGATCCACTCCGACCTCCTCCCTATCCAACTTAACGCCGCCCCCGGGCGGCGTTTTTTTTTGTGTGCCGGACACGGTTGGCGGCCGCGGTCGGGGCGCCACCCTACTGGATTCGGCGGGTAGGCGAGATACCCGCATCCGGGTACATCTGACGGCGTCCCGCGAGCGTGCAGAGCGGATCGGAGGTCCCCCCCCTCCCCCCCGTAGATCTCCGATCCTCTCTGACCTCCTCCCTATCCAACTGACGCCGCCCCCAAAAAGAGGCGGCGTTCTTTTTCGAACCGGAACGCTGCCGCGCTTGCAGAGGCTGATGAGCGAGAAAACGAGACGCGAACCACTAAAGGGAAGCGATCGACAGGCCAAGGATGCGGCCGCGTTCATCACCAGTCCAGCATCAGCAGAAGGCGACCGGCCCGATCTCTGTGCACCGATGCGCGATCACGCGCTGTGCATGGCCCGTTTGCGCGAGCGCGTCTATGGCAGCGGGTGCGCGGACTCGTTCCCGGCCGAGGCTTGCCATACCCGCTGCGCACTCGGCCGGTGGTTGAGCGGCGAGGTAGGGCGGTACCGGGCACTGCCGGGCTATCGTCTGGTTGAGAACGCGCACGCAGAGTTCCGTCGCTCAACCGACCGGGTGCTGGCGCTGCTCGATCAGGGCCGCAGGCTGGATGCGACGCGCGCGGTCGAAACGAGCGGTTCCGTGCGTCAGGCCTCGCACACGCTCGTGCGGGCACTGCAGGTACTGCGCGAGGAGATCCGGGCGGCGGAGCGGCAGATGACGCCTACGACCCACTCCGCCGAGCCAGCGAAAAATCGATAGGCACCTCGCCGTTACGCGTACCGGCTGGCAGCAATCCAGCAAGATAGCCTTCGAACTGAGTCGCGAGGCGGTTGATGTCAAACTCGCGCTCGGCATAGGCGCGGGCGTTGGCGCCGCACTCACGCCGCATCTGTTCGTCACACACGAGCCGGTCAACCGCAGCCACGAACGCGTCTGCGTCCAGAGGCGAGGCAGTCAGCCCGCCGCCGCTCTTGGCAATCACCCGCGCCGCCTGGTTCTCGGCCGGAATAGCCGCCGCCTGCGCCCGGCCAGCGCAAAGGTAGGACAGAACCTTGCTCGGCACAGAGAAGACGCCGGCGTCGGGTTCCAACAGCGTTACCAGAATATCGGCCGTACCGAGCACGTTCGGCATCTCCTCGAACGGCTGGTACGGCAGCACGGTCAGGTTATCAAGCCCCAGCTCGGCCTTCTTTCGCCGCATGTAATCGGCGCCCAACCCCTCCGAGATCACGACAACACGGATATCCGCGCGCGCCCGGTAGTGCTCGGCGACGCGGACCAGAAGAGCCGGATTATGCTTGAGCCCCAGCGTCCCCGAATAGAGGATCGTGAGCCCCTTGTCGAAACCGAGGCTCCTCGACCACGGGTTATCCTTCGGCCGGACCGGGAGTTCGTGCAGCGGCGCCCAGAGCGGCATCACCGACCGCACCACCGGGTCAACCCCCCATGTGTCGAGACTCTCTTCGAACCCCTCGGAGATCGAAATCACCCGGTCGCTCAACAAGAGCGTGCGCCGTTCAAGCCACTTATAGAAGCGGCCGATCGCCTCACCCAACAGGCCGAGCTTCTTGCGCATGTGGACGTGGACCGCCAGCGAGTGCAGGTCCATCACCCAGAACACGAAGGGAATCCGGCGCCGCCGGCAGGCCATCTGGGCGATCGCGACGGCGGCCAGCGGTGCGTTCGCACACACGACCACGTCGGGCTCCGCTTTGATGATTGCCTGCCTCAAGCGAAGGCCGAATTCGACTTCCTGCAACTGGCGGATGAAGTACGAATGCTTCTTGAGCGGCCAGGATAGCCGGATTGGCAGAATCGAGAATGTCTTGGGATCGGTCGGCTGCGCATGCAGCTGGCCGCGAGGCGTTTCGATCTCGGCCGCGTAGGAGTGCACCACCTGATGTCCCCGCGCCGCAAGCGCGCGGCTAAGGAAGATCTGTGGCGGGTGGCCCGAGTAGTCGTGCAAGAAAATCCGCATAGAACGCCCCGTCATTCCGGCAACCAGACTGCTCACGATTGAACTGCCGATTTATCCGCCGTGGAGGCTCTGACGGCCGGCAACGATCTCACCCTTGATCCATTCGAAGGTCGGCTTCAGGCCTTCCTCGAGGCGGATCGATGGCTCCCAGCCAAGCTTGGCACGGATCATCGTGTTCTCGCTGTTGCGGCCGCGCACGCCTTTGGGCGCGTTGAGGTTGTAGCTGCGCTGCATCTTCACGCCAGCAATGTTCTCGATGATATCAACGAGTTCGTTGATCGTCACCATCTGTTCGCTGCCGAGGTTGATGGGCTCGGTCAGATCGCTCGTCATGATCCTGAGCGTACCGTCGATACAGTCATCGACGTACATGAAGCTGCGCGTCTGCTCGCCGTCACCCCAGATTTCCATCCGGTGATCGTTCGCAAGCCAGCCCTTGATCACTTTGCGGCACATCGCCGCCGGCGCCTTCTCGCGACCGCCGTCCCAGCAGCCGTAAGGACCGTAGACGTTGTGGAAGCGGACGACCCGGGTCTGCAGGCCGTAATCCTCGGTGAAGTGCCGGCACATCCGCTCGCTGAACAGCTTCTCCCAGCCGTAGCCGTCCTCAGGCTGCGCCGGATAGGCATCAGACTCTTTAAGGCCTGGATTGTGGACGTCGGTCTGCTTGTCGTGCGCGTAGACGCAGGCGGACGAGGTGTAAAGGTAGCGCTTGACGCCGCTGGCACGCGCAGCCAGCAGCATGTGGGTGTTGATCAGCACCGAGAGCATGCAAGCGGCTTTGTTCATTTCGATGAAGCCGATGCCGCCCATGTCGGCGGCAAGATTGAACACGTACGCCGCGCCGTTGCAGGCCTCGTAGCACGCTTCCTTTTCCTGAAGGTCGAGCTGGCGGTTGTCGACCTCTGGGAACTTCTGGAACCATTGATCGAAGGGTTTGACGTCCACGGAACGCAGGCGCTGGAAGCCCATGTTCCGCAACCTTGCAACCAGGTGGCCGCCGATGAAGCCACCGCCCCCGGTCACCACGATCAAATCGTCTTTGTTTGCCAGTTTATCCATACCGCTCGTTCCTTTCGTGAATTCGGTAGCGAGGTAACGCCTGAAAATGGCAAAAAAGGTGTAGAGCTGCGCGCTCGTCAGGCCAGCAAAGCGCCGTCGTTTTCGCCGGCGCGGCGCCGCCAAACCGGCCGTAATGGCGGCGCGGACGGGAGCCCAACACCGTTATCCGGACAACGGCTGTTTTTTGGGACAGTCATTGCGCTTGGGACAGTCATTGCGTCTCCACTCTGCCTTCGCTTGCGGTCTCAACCTGACAGTGCTGTGCTGAAGAGCTTCCGGAGATCAGAAAAATCGGCTGATTGTTGATACGATCACCATAGCGCTCACTAGCGCTGAGTGCCCGTTGTCTGCCATCCGACGCCGACCTCGTCACCGACTTAACGACCGCCACCATGCCATCTGAGAGAGCCTGCGGCAATTGCGTAGATCACACTTGCGCAAACGGTCGTGAACAAAGGAATGCAGCCGCGTCCACAACGCGTCGTGGCGCGCCGCACGCGCGCTCGCGTCAAGCGATGCGGAGGAGTCTTGGGGGATGAGGGAAAGCTCAGTGCTGGCATGCGCAAGCTCGCGTTTAGACCCCGCTGTTCTCGGCGCACTTACCACCTCGGGTGGTAGTCATTCTGAGGGCAGACCCCGCCCCGCAGGCGCGCGGCCGGTCGGCCCGGTCGTTAATTCGTGCCCGCAGCGGGTCGGAGCTGCGGCGGACTCGCAGCGCGTCTTCCCCAAAAGTCGGCGATCGCTCAACTTCTGCTGCCAGGAGCAGACGCTACCGCAACGCTAAGGGGGCTCGCGTGCACAGCTTTATATATATAATGCCACCGCGTGTCTATACCTTTAATAAGAGCATCTCGGCTTTGGCTATCGCTTTCTGGAAGTATCGGTGGTGCTCACACGGTCGGCCCGCCCGCGTCCGGCGTGGACAGATCCCGTTCCATCGGTGGCCGTCGTGGGCTAGCTGCGCCCCCCTGATGCCGGCCGTGGACAGATACGAACGTGTGGTCTAGGTATCGCGCACTGGATGCCGAGGCAGGAGCAAGCAAGTGACCGAAGGAACGCTCGACACCTTTCGTGCGCGCCGCACGCTGAAGGTTGGGGATCAATCGTACGAATACTACAGCCTTGCAGCCGCGGAAGCGGCGGGGTTGGGCAGCGTCTCGCGGCTGCCGTTCTCTCTCAAGGTCCTCCTTGAAAATCTCCTGCGCTGGGAGGACGGGCGAACGGTGACGGCGGACGATATCCGGGCGATCGCCGGCTGGCTTGAGCGGGGTACCGCCGATCGCGAGATCGCGTTCCGTCCGGCGCGGGTCCTGATGCAGGACTTCACCGGTGTGCCGGCGGTCGTCGATCTCGCCGCGATGCGCGACGCGATGCGGGCGGCTGGCGCCGATCCGGCGAAGATCAATCCGCTGGTGCCGGTCGATCTCGTCATCGATCACTCGGTCATGGTTGACGTCGCGGGCTCGCGACAGGCGCTCGACAATAACGTGCACCTTGAATACGAGCGCAATGAGGAGCGTTACGCGTTCCTGCGCTGGGGACAGGCTGCATTCAATAACTTCCGCGTCGTCCCGCCTGGCACAGGCATCTGCCACCAGGTCAACCTTGAGTACTTGGCGCAGGTGGTGTGGACAGCACGCACCAACGGCACCGTCGTCGCCTATCCCGATACGCTGGTCGGCACCGACAGCCACACGACGATGATCAACGGCCTCTCCGTCCTGGGATGGGGTGTCGGCGGCATCGAGGCAGAAGCCGCCATGCTGGGACAGCCGATTTCGATGCTGATCCCTGAAGTCGTTGGGTTCCGGCTCGCGGGAAAACTGCCCGAAGGCGCGACCGCCACCGATCTGGTGCTCACGGTCACGCAAATGCTGCGCAAGAAGGGCGTGGTCGGCAAGTTTGTCGAGTTTTTCGGTCCCGGCCTCGATGGGCTCACGCTCGCCGATCAGGCGACCATCGCCAACATGGCGCCCGAGTACGGCGCCACCTGCGGCTTCTTCCCGGTCGGTCGCTCGACGCTCGATTACCTCCGCTTCACTGGCCGCGATCCCGAACGCGTCGCCCTGGTCGAGGCCTATGCCAAAGCGCAAGGCCTGTGGCGCGACGCCGAGACGCCTGATCCGGTGTTCACCGACGCGCTTGCGCTCGATCTCGGCGCGGTTGAGCCGTCGCTGGCAGGGCCGAAGCGGCCGCAGGACCGCGTCGCGCTATCCGTCGCGGCGCCGGAGTTCACCCGCTTTCTCACCGGCGAGCGCAAGGGCGATGCGGCGACGGCGGTTCAGCGCGAGCGGCCGGTTTCCGGCACCAACTATGCGCTGAAAGACGGCGCCGTCGTTATCGCTGCGATCACGAGCTGCACCAACACCTCGAACCCCAGCGTCCTGATCGGCGCTGGCCTGCTCGCCCGCAACGCCCGCCGCCAGGGGCTCACCGTCAAACCGTGGGTCAAGACGTCGTTTGCGCCGGGCTCGCAGGTCGTCACGGCCTATCTCGTAGCCGCCGGGTTGCAGGACGATCTGGACGCGCTGGGGTTCCAGCTCGTCGGCTACGGCTGCACCACCTGCATCGGCAATTCCGGGCCGCTGCCCGAGCCGATCAACGAGGCGATCGAGGCCGGCGATCTGGTCGTTGCGGCCGTACTGTCCGGCAACCGCAATTTCGAGGGCCGCATTCATCCACTGACGCGCGCCAATTACCTCGCCTCGCCGCCGCTGGTGGTCGCCTACGCACTCGCGGGGTCGCTGACGGTCGATCTGCTGAAGGATCCGATCGGCACCGGCGAGGAAGGCCAGCCGGTATTCCTGCGCGACATCTGGCCGGACAACAAGGAGATCCAGGCCGTCATCGACCAGGTCATCACGGCCGACATGTACCGCAGCCGCTACGCCGATGTTTTCCACGGCGATGCGGCTTGGCGCGGCCTGCCGGCGGCGACTGGACAAACCTACGCCTGGCAGGCGGAGTCAACCTACGTTCGCCTGCCGACGTTCTTCGAAGGCGGGGCAGCACCGGGCTTTAGCGATATCCGCGGCGCGCGTCCGCTCGCGATCCTGGGTGACTCGGTCACCACCGATCACATCTCGCCGGCCGGCTCGATCAAGAAGGACAGCCCGGCCGGGCGCTATCTGATCGAACACGGGGTGATGCCGGCCGACTTCAACTCCTACGGTTCCCGGCGCGGCAACCACGAAGTGATGATGCGGGGCACGTTCGCCAACATCCGCATCCGCAATGAGATGGCACCGGGCACCGAGGGCGGCGTCACCCGACTGATGCCTGCGGGCACGGTGATGCCGATCTACGATGCGGCGATGCGCTACCAAGAAGCGAGCACGCCGCTCGTGGTCATCGCCGGCAAAGAATACGGCACCGGCTCCTCGCGCGATTGGGCGGCCAAGGGGGCGCGGCTCCTGGGCGTCAGCGCCGTCGTCGCGGAAAGCTTCGAGCGCATCCACCGCTCGAATCTGGTCGGCATGGGCGTGCTGCCGCTGCAGTTCAAGGAAGGCTGTGACCGCAAGTCTTTGCACCTCGACGGCAGCGAAGTATTCGATATCACCGGCCTTGCCGGCGAGGTCACACCGCGGATGGAACTCACGCTGACAATCCATCGCGCCACCGGCGCCCGCGAAGACATCAAGGTGTTAAGCCGGATCGATACCCTTGATGAAATCGAGTACTACAAAGCCGGCGGAATTCTACAATACGTGTTGCGTGGTCTTGCCAAGCAGGCGTGACGCACTTGATCGGAGCGGCGCCAGGCGAACAGCGTGGCGCCGCTCCCTTCTCGGCACCGGCTCACGAAATTTGATTGCACATCATTCTTATTATCGCGTCATTAGGTTTCAATGATTGAGAACAACGCGGCCGACGAACGCGCTTGTTTTTTTGTGCGCGCGATTGTAGAATTCGGCGATATCGGGAGGCGAATTTCGGGAGGAATCCGACGCAACAAAGATTCTAGCTAAGGCCTTCGGAATAAGAGTCAAGAATTGGGGCGAGCCAGGGCGTTAATTAGAATAATTATAATAGGTTTGGCGTCGGCAAGCGAAACCGTCTCGGTGTTAATAGACCATGGGAGTTCCTACCCAAGAGGGAGGACGGATTGCTTGGTTTTACCCTTGACGTTCAGGCTCATCAGAAAAAGCCGGTTCGGAGCCGCTTTGTGGTGCCCAAGCGGCGGCAGCCGCGTAACGAGCCGTATGCCATTGCCGGCGTAGAGCCCGCGATCGAGGAGATCCTGAGCGATCCGATCGCTTGCGCGTTGATGCGGTGCGATGGCGTGAGTGAGGCGACCCTGCGCACCCTCTTGACATCGGTGCGCACCAGCCTGCGGGTCGGCGTTCGAGAACCAGCCGCGGCCGATCCAGGACAGTAGCCGCGGACTGCATCCGGCGGACGCAGCGCCCCGGGGGGCCGCGTTGCGGCACTGGTGCTGGGGGCGTTTGGCATTTCATTGCTTTGGGGCTGCGGCGAAGGCCGTAGCGGGAACGACGAGCGAGCCTGTCGTGTCGCCGTCGGTAACGGCTGCGGTAATGCCGACGAGATCGACCGTGGCGCCACGCCGCATCAGGACCGGCGAACCGGAATCACCACGCGTCGCATCGCAATCGGTGAGCCAGACGCGGCCATGAGCGAGGTACTGCTTGACGCTACAGCCGTCATGCACCGCGAGCAGGTGGGGCCGGTCCTGGCTGTAGCCGGCGCGCAGGAGGCTTCCCTTCGGCACGGCGCCGGTCTCCTCCCCTTCTGTTCGACGAACGGGGATCGGGCGCACGCTGAGCGGCGCGGCAAGGGTGACAATGGCCCAGTCATCCGCGACCCTGTCGATACCGGCAGCCTCGCCGGT
This sequence comes from Defluviicoccus sp., assembly GCA_029624735.1. Taxonomy (GTDB): domain Bacteria; phylum Pseudomonadota; class Alphaproteobacteria; order Rhodospirillales; family Defluviicoccaceae; genus Defluviicoccus. The sequence continues at coordinate 8,294 of JARSSM010000011.1, forward strand.
CCGGTCCGGCGCTGCCACCTGGATCGACCGGGCGACCGCATGCGCGACGTGGGTGCCGCGCTGGTAGCCGGCCAGAAAATGCAGCGTTGACGGGTGGACGCGCCGGCCCGTGCGCGGGTCATGCACGCAGTGCGCGGCGGTCACCACGGCATCGCGGGCGATAAGCGTCGCGGTACAGTACCGTCCGGTCGACGTGTTGAGCCGGCCAATCGCAGCCCAAGGCCAAGCCGTCGATTCAATCGGCACGCGGCGATCGAGGGCGCCGATCCCGGGCAGCAGCTCCTTCTCGGCCGCCGCGCCGGTTGTCGGCGTAAGCGCGAGGAGGAGCGCAGTCAGCCGCACGGTTGCGCCGATCACCGTCGCTGTTCCCATCACCCCTCCGTTCAGCATAACCGGCGCAGGTAGCGCACCAGAGGTGTAGCGGATCTGCCGCGACAGGCAAGCGAGCGGCGCTCAGCCACGCCCCGGGGCCAGCCGCCGGTATGAAAGCGCCTCGGCAATATGGTTGCGCTTGACGCCATCCGCGCCGTCGAGATCGGCGAGCGTGCGGGCGACCTTAAGCGTGCGGTGGTAGCCCCGCGCGGACAGCTTCAGGCGATCGGCTGCCTCGACCAACAGCCGCCGGCCGGCCTCATCGGGGCGCGCGTGCCGATCGAGGAGTTCGCCCTCGGCCTCGGCGTTGGTGCGGATGGCGGTGCCGTTGGCGCCTTGCGCGTAGCGCTCACGCTGGCAGGCGCGCGCAGCGGCGATGCGGGCGGCGACCGCACCCGAGCGTTCCGCCGCCTGGGGCAGCGCCAGATCGGCCGGCTTCACGGCAGGCACGTCAATGTGCAGATCAATCCGATCGAACACCGGGCCGGAGATACGAGCCTGATAATCGGCCGCGCAGCGCGGCGCCCGGCTGCAGGCGCGGCCCGGGTCATCGAGCCAACCGCAGCGGCACGGGTTCATCGCTGCCACCAGCTGGACCCGTGCCGGATAGCTGACATGCGCGTTGGCCCGCGCCACGCTGACCCGGCCGCTCTCCAGCGGTTGGCGCAGCGCTTCCAGCGCCGGCCGCTGGAACTCCGGCAGCTCGTCAAGGAACAACACGCCCAGGTGCGCGAGCGAGACCTCCCCCGGTTTGGCACGCCAGCCGCCGCCGACCAGCGCCGCGATCGAGGCGGAATGATGCGGATCGCGAAAGGGCCGCCGCTGCACCAGCGCCCCTTCCTTGAGCTCGCCTGCGATCGAATGGATCATGCTGACTTCGAGCGCTTCGGCCGGATCGAGCGGTGGCAGCAGACCGGGAAGCCGCTGCGCTAGCATCGACTTGCCGGACCCCGGCGGACCGACCATGAGGAGGTTGTGGCCGCCGGCTGCGGCAATCTCGATCGCCCGCTTGGCCGTCTCCTGGCCCTTGATGTCAGCAAGATCGGGGTAGCTCGCACCTTCGCCGGCCAAGCGCGGCTTGGGCGGCGAGAGCACCTGGCTGCCCTTGAAGTGGTTGACCAGCGCCAACAGCGTCGGCGGCGCCAGCACCTCGATGCCGGCCGCCCAGGCGGCCTCACCGCCCTGCGCTCGCGGACAGATCAGGCCGCGGCCGGTCGCGGATGCATGCACAGCGGCCGGCAGAACACCCGCGACCGGGCCGATCATGCCATCAAGCGCGAGTTCACCCAGCGCCGCGAAGGCAGCGATCTCGTCCGCCGGCAGCACGCCCATCGCCGCCAGCAGGCCGAGCGCGATCGGCAGATCGAAGTGGCTGCCCTCCTTGAGGAGGTCCGCCGGAGCCAGGTTGACCGTGATGCGCTTGGCCGGCAGGCCTAAGCCCATGGCAGCGAGCGAGGCGCGCACGCGCTCCCGGCTCTCCGCCACCGCCTTGTCGGGCAGACCGACGACGGCAAAGGTCGGCATGCCGCTGGCGATCTGCACCTGCACGCCAACGTCCAGCACCTCGATGCCCTGAAACGCCACCGTCGCGACGCGTGCCACCATGGATGTTCCGCCTTGCGCCGGGGTGCCAACGCGGTTTCCCCGCAACTGAGCGGTTTAGGCGCGATCCCCCCCATCTGCGAGCCCCGTTTGGGCGTTCGGTCTCGGCCGACGGTCGAATCAGTTGCCCTGGAGCGCGCACGGGCGCCGGAGAAGCCGGAAGGCGAGTGCGTGGCGTAGTTCGAGGCAGGCAAGCCTTCGTCGCGCTGCAATCAAACGCCGGTTTCGACAAAATACCGACCTAAAGGCGCTTGAACGCCGGCCTCGGGCCGCATGCATCGATGGCGGAACGAAGCAGGCCAGGGACCGCAATGCGGCCCCGTCGGCAACGCAAAACCGAATTGCCCCTTGCCGCCGGCCGCCGTTGCCACCATCCTGCTGTCCCAGGCGATCGTCGGGCTGCCCGGCTCGCGATCCCAACATCAGGGATTCAACCCTCGTCTTGCCTGCCGGAGCTTCATAGAGAATGAACGTCGTTGTGGTCGAGTCGCCCGCGAAGGCCAAAACGATCACCAAGTACCTCGGTCCCGGGTACACCGTTCTCGCCAGCTACGGCCATGTCCGCGACCTCTCCGCCAAGGACGGCTCGGTCCGTCCCGAGGAGGGATTCGCGATGACCTGGGAGGTTGACCCCAAGGCCCGCAAGCACGTCGACGCCATCGCCAGCGCTCTCAAGGGCGCCGATCGCTTGTTCCTCGCGACCGACCCAGACCGCGAGGGCGAGGCGATTTCCTGGCACGTCTGCGAGCTCTTGCAGCAGAAGAAGGCGCTCGCCGGCATCGACGTCAAACGGGTGGTGTTCAACTCGATCACCCGCGGCGCCATCCTCGATGCCTTCAGCCAGCCGCGGGCGCTGAACGAGGAACTGGTTGCCGCCTACCTCGCGAGAAGGGCGCTCGATTACCTGGTCGGATTCACGCTGTCGCCGGTCTTGTGGCGGAAGCTGCCCGGCAGCCGGTCGGCCGGCCGGGTGCAGTCGGTCGCGCTGCGTCTCATCTGCGAGCGCGAGACCGAGATCGAGACCTTCCGCCAGCAGGAATACTGGACGGTCAAGGGCCAGTTCGAGACCGTGCGCGGGGAGACGTTCCCGGCGCAGCTGACGCACCTCGACGGCCGCAAGCTCGACAAGATGGCGCTCGGCGACAAGGCCGCGGCAGATGCGGCCGTTGCCGCCGCCAACGCGCGCACCTACAGCGTCGGCAAGGTCGAGCGCAAGCAGACCCGGCGCCACCCGGCGCCGCCCTTCATCACCTCGACGCTGCAGCAGGAGGCCTCGCGCAAGCTTTCGCTCAGCGCCACGACCACGATGCGGATCGCGCAGCGGCTCTACGAAGGGATCGCGATCGGCGGCGAGACTGTCGGCCTGATCACGTACATGCGGACGGACGGCGTGCAGATGGCTGCGGACGCCATCCAGGGCTGCCGCGCGCTGATCGAGAACGACTTCGGCCAGCGCTATCTGCCGGCGCAGCCGCGGATCTACAAGACCAAGGCGAAGAACGCCCAGGAAGCGCATGAGGCGATCCGCCCGACCGATCTGATGCGAAGGCCTTCGGACGTTGCCGCCTACCTCGACGCCGACCAGCTCAAGCTCTACACGCTGATCTGGAAGCGGACTGTCGCAAGCCAGATGGAATCGGCCGTGCTCGACCAGGTGGCAGCCGATATCGTCGCCGACGATCGGCAGGTCATTTTTCGCGCCAATGGCTCGGTGATCGCCTTCGACGGCTTTCTCAAGCTCTACCGGGAGAGCGACGACGAGCCGGAACGCGCCGGTGCCGGCGACGGTGACGACGCTGCAAGCCGCGTCCTGCCGCAGATGAACACGGATGAGGCCGCCAACCGCAAGCGCGTCGAGGCGGAGCAGCATTTCACCCAACCGCCGCCCCGCTACACTGAGGCGAGCCTGGTGAAGCGGCTGGAGGAGCTCGGCATCGGCCGGCCATCGACCTATGCAACGATCCTGCAGGTGTTGCAGGACCGAACATATGTCCGCCTTGAAAGCCGGCGCTTCGTGCCGGAGGACCGCGGCCGGCTGGTGACCGCGTTCCTATCGAGTTTCTTCGATCGTTACGTCGCCTACGGCTTCACCGCCGACATGGAGGCAAAGCTCGACGATGTTTCGGGTGGACGCTGTGAGTGGCAGACGGTGCTCGACGACTTCTGGCGCGAGTTCAGTACGGCCGTCGAGGATATCAAAGGCTTACGGATCAAGGAGGTCTTGGACGCGCTCGATCGCATCTTGGGCCCGCACTTCTTCCGCCAGGAGGGTGAGGGCGATCCGCGCGTCTGCCCAGGCTGCGGCAGTGGCCGCTTGAGCCTCAAGCTCGGCCGTTTCGGCGCCTTCATCGGCTGTTCGGAGTACCCAAACTGCCGCTACACGCGCCCCCTGGTGCCGATGAACGCCGATGACCAGGCCAAGGCCGGCGCCCAAGGCAATGGCGCCGGCCGCAGCCTCGGGCCGGACCCCGCGACCGGCCTTGAGGTCAGCATCCGCAAGGGACCTTACGGCTGGTACGTTCAGCGCGGCTGCGCCGACAGCAGCGACGGCAAGGACAAGGCTGCTAAGCCCAAGCGGGTGTCACTGGCCGCGGGCGTTGATCCGGAAACCGTTGACCTCGACCAAGCGCTTGCCCACCTGGCATTGCCGCGGCTGATCGGCCTCCATCCAGAAAGTGGCGAGGAGATCGTTGCCGGCATCGGCCGCTTCGGGCCGTTCCTCAAGATGGCGGATCGTTACGTCTCCTTGAAGCGCGACGACGACGTGCTCAGCATCGGCCTCAACCGCGCCGTCGATCTGCTCGCGCGCAGCCGCCCGGCCGCGGCCGCAGGACGTACGATCGGTGCGCATCCGGCAGACGGCAAGCCGATCACTTTGAAGGACGGCCGCTACGGCGCCTACATCCAGCATGGTACGATCCGGGCGACGCTGCCGGCGGGGACTGCCGCCGAAGCCCTCGACCTGGAAACAGCCGTGGCGCTGCTGGCAAAGAAGGCGGGCGCCACGCCTGCGGCCAAGGGGAGAGCGCGCGGCGCGACGAAGGGGGCTGCGAAGAAGACAGCGGCAAAGGCAGGTGCGGGCAAGGTCGGGGCCAAGGGTGCGGCCGAGGGCAAGCCCGTCGCGGCAGATGAGAAAGCCTCCGCTGCAACGAAGAAGGCAAAGTCGCCGCGCAAGCCTTCGGCGAAGGGGCGGAAAGGCAGCGAAACGCAAACGGATGCCGGCTCCCTTTCCGACGCGTGACCAGCTCATCGCCTTCATTCGTTCCGCCGGTCCACGCGTCGGCAAGCGCGAAATTGCACGCGCGTTTCATCTCGACGCCGAGCAGAAGGTCGAACTGCGGGCATTGTTGAAAGACCTGGAAGGCGAGGGGCTCTTGGCGCGCGGACGGGGGCGCCGCTACGGCGAGCCGGGCCAACTGCCGAGCGTCGCCGTCATCGAGATCACCGGCGTCGATACCGACGGCGAGACGACCGCACGCCCCTTCGGCTGGACGGACGGCATGCCGCCCATGATTAACGTTGCCCCGGAACGGCGCAGCCGCGGCGCCTATGCAGCCGGCGAGAAGGTCTTGGCACGCCTCAAGAAGGTCGGGCCATCGCGTTACGAGGCGCTGGTCATCCGCCGCTTGAGTGCCGCACCGCCGCGCACCTTGGGCATCCTCGGCCGCGTCGGCGAGAGCTTGCGGATCGTCCCCATCGACCGCCGCGCGCGCGAGGAGTTCGTCGTCCCCGCGGCCGAGACCGGCGGCGCGGAAGTGGGCGAACTGGTGTGGGCAGAGGTGCGGGGGGTGCGGCCGCTTGGCCTGAAGGAGGCGCGCGTCGTCGAACGCATCGGGCCGACCGAAGGCACGCGCTCGATCACGCTGATCACCCTGCACGACCACGACATCCCGGCCCGCTTTCCCGATGCTGCGCTGCGCGAGGCGGACGCTGCCGCCGCGGCGCCGCTTGCGGAGCGCTACGACCTGCGCGCGCTTCCCCTCGTCACCATCGATGGCGCGGATGCGCGCGACTTCGATGACGCGGTGTGGGCGGAACCGGACCCCGCCTCCGGCAATGCCGGCGGCTGGCGGGTGATCGTCGCCATTGCTGACGTCGCCTGGTACGTGCGGCCGGGGACTGCCCTTGATCGCGCTGCGGTCGAGCGCGGCAATTCGGTCTACTTTCCGGACCGGGTGGTGCCGATGCTGCCCGAGCCGCTCTCCAACGGCTGGTGCTCGTTGAAACCGGGCGAGGACCGCCCGTGCCTTACCGCTCACTTGAGGATCGATCGCGACGGCCGGCTGCTCGACCACGACTTCCGCCGGGCGATCATGCGCTCGCGGGCGCGGCTGACTTACGCCCAAGTCCAAGACGCGCACGACGGCCGGTTCGATGAGGTGACGAGCGGCCTGATTGAGAGTGTGATTACGCCCCTTTACGGCGCGTATGAGGCACTTGCCCGCGCACGCACGACCCGCGGTGTGCTTGAGCTCGACGTGCCGGAACGCCGGGTGCTGATCGACGCTGCCGGCGATGTTGCCGGGATTGCGGTCCGCGAGCGCTTTGATAGCCATCGGCTGATCGAGGAGTTCATGATCCTCGCCAACGTCGCTGCTGCGGAGGCGCTGGAGGCACGCAAGGTTCCCTGCATGTACCGGGTGCACGACCAGCCGACGCCGGAGAAGCTCGCAAGCTTGCGCGAGTTCCTTGAAACACTGGGCCTCAAGCTGCCGCGCGGTAACCTGATGAAGCCCCACGACTTCAACCGCGTGCTTGAGCGCGCGGCCCAGATGCCGGAAGCACGCCTCGTCAACGAGGTCGTGCTGCGCGCCCAGGCGCAGGCGCAATACGATCCGCACAACGTCGGTCACTTCGGCCTGGCGCTGAAGCGCTACTGCCATTTCACCTCGCCGATCCGCCGCTATGCCGATCTGGTTGTGCATCGCGCGTTGATCACCGCGCTCAAACACGGAGACGGCGGCTTGGCCGCGGTTGACGGCGACCTCGAACCCTTGGCGCAGCACATCTCCGCAACCGAGCGCCGGGCGGCAGCGGCTGAGCGCGATGCCGTCGACCGCTTCACGGCCGCATTCCTCGCCGAACGCCGCGGCAGCCAGTTCACCGGCAGGATCAATGGTGTCACCCGCTTCGGCCTGTTCGTCACCTTGGATGAAACCGCAGCCGACGGGCTTATTCCGATCCGCACCCTCCCCGATGACTACTACGTCCACGACGAACGCGCGCACCAGTTGGTCGGACGCGCTTCCGGCCTGACGTTTCGCCTAGGGGATCGGGTCGAAGTCCGCCTTGTCGAGGCCAACCCGCTCACCGGCGGCATCCTGTTCGAGATCGTTGCCGGCCTGCCCGCCGCCGGGGGCCGCAGGCGATCGAGCCGGCTTGCACGTACCTCCTCGGCGCGACCGCGCGCCGGCCGCCGCGGCTGAGCGTCAGAGCCTTCCGGAGACGCTGGATGCAGCAGGCGTTCATTTTCGACACGGCGCCGTTCGCAGCCGCCCATGCCTCGACGATCGCCGAAACGCCGAACGGCCTTGTCGTCGCCTGGTTCGGCGGAACGCGGGAGGGGCATGGCGATGTCCGCATCTGGCTTTCACGCCGGCGCGATGGCCAGTGGTCCGCACCTGAGCCGGTTGCCGACGGCATCGCCTCCCGCTTGAAGCGCTTTCCGTGCTGGAACCCGGTGCTGTTCCAGGTCCCGGGCGGCCCGCTCCTGCTGTTCTACAAGGTAGGCCCCAGCCCCAGCCGCTGGTGGGGAATGATGATGCGCTCCACGGACGGCGGCAGCATCTGGTCCGAGCCTGAGAGGCTGCCGGAAGGCATCTATGGCCCGATCAAGAACAAGCCGGTGCTGCGCGCCGACGGAGTGCTGCTCTGCCCGTCGTCATGCGAACGCCACGGCTGGCGCGTGCACATGGAATACACAGGTGATCTCGGCAAGACCTGGCGGCGCGGCCCGCCGCTCAACCAGCGCGAGGCCTTTGCTGCGATCCAGCCGACGATCCTCAGACATGCCGACGGCTGCATCCAGCTGTTGTGCCGCTCACGTCAAGGCGCGATTACCGAGTGCTGGTCCACGGATGGCGGCGAAACCTGGAGCAAAATGCAGCCGACCGAGCTGCCCAACCCGGATAGTGGCATCGACGGCGTCAACCTCGCCGATGGCCGCGGGCTGCTGGTCTATAATCATGCGGCCGCCAGCCGCTCGCCGCTCAACGTCATTGTCTCCGATGACGGCGTGCACTGGCATGCGTTGGCGGTGCTGGAAGAAGTGCCGGGCGAGTTCTCCTACCCGGCGGTGATCGCGGGCAGCTGCGGCCGCATCCACATCACCTACACCTGGAACCGGCGACGCATCCGCCACGTCGTGCTGGACCCGGCCGATGTTGAACACCGGCCGATCGAAAGCGGCCTGTGGCCAGCCTGATGAGCCACGGGCTGCGGGTTCAGACCTCGCTGAAGCGCGCGAGCCGGCAGCCGTGCGCACTGAGCAGGGCCGGAAACGCGTCTGAAGCGAGGAAGGCGAATTCCTCCTCGCGTGCCGTCGTCACCGGATCGATGGCGGCGAGTGCGGCGTCGGCAATGCCGGGGTGGCACATGATCAGGCCGCCGCGGCCGAGGCTCTTGAGGAACCGCGCCATCAGTCGGGGATAGGCCGCCTCGTTTGCAAACCGGCGTACACCGCGAAAGCCGGTATTGCCGGAAAAACCACGCGTACGGCAGTGGCGGCGAAAACCGAGCCCCAGCGCGTTGATCGCAAGCGCCCGGACGAAGGCGATCCTGTGCGCCAAGAGATCGACGGCCGGGACGGTTGGAAAACGCATCCAGGCGCCCACCGGTTGCAGGCGGCGGCCGAATACGTCGACGACGGCGGCGCGAACCACTGGAAGCTGGTGGACATGCTGATGGCCGTCGAGAAACGCGGGTTCGCACCCCATCAAGGCGACGAAGCGGTCGATCTGGCGCTCCAGTTCGCGGGCAATCTCGCCCGCATCGAGGCGGCCCAGGAGCGCGCGGCGGATCAGAGGCCGGAGCGCCGGCAAGCGGCCAGCGGGCGCCAAGTCCGGCATCGGCCCCAGCGGCGGAAAGTCCGTGAGCGTGAAATGCAAACCGATATCGACGCTGCCCTTGAACGGCCGCAATCGCGCCGCCTCCACCTCCCACCAAGTGCCGACGACCATGCAACTGGTCGCCGAGAGTCGTTTCGCCGCAACCAGCTCGCGGATCGCCGCACTGACGCCCGGCGCGATGCCGTAATCATCGGCACAGATCAGGATCGGCTTGGCACCCGCAGACGAGCCGGTCATTGCCGCACCTCGACAGAACATGGAAAAAGGGCTATTAAACTCAGGCTAGAACTGCCGGGATAACCGGCGTGGAGGGCACTCACGTTTGCCGGTCGATCAGGGAGACGTTAAGCGTCGCCGTGCGGGGCATGGGCGTTTACCCTCACGCGCATGCCGTGAGAACTGGGCATCATGTCAGTCGACTTGTCGATCATTGTACCGCTCAAGAATGAAGAAGCCAACCTGTCGAACATGTGGGCGCGGCTGGAACCGGTCCTGCGCGGCTTGGGGCTAGGCTTCGAGGTCTTGCTCATTAATGACGGCAGCACCGATCGAACGCTTGAGCGGGCACTCGAGATGGCGCAAGCCGTCCCCGAACTCAAGATCATCGACCTGTCCCGCAACTTCGGCAAGGAGGCTGCACTCGCCTGCGGCTTCTCGCATGCCAGCGGCACCGCAGTCGTCAGCATGGACGGCGACCTGCAGCATCCGCCGGAAATGCTACCCGAGATGGTAGCGCGTTGGCGAGAGGGCTACGAGATGGTTTACGCTGTCCGCCGCTCGCGCGAATACCAGGGCCTGCTCGACCGCGCGTTCACGCGCGCTTTCTATTGGCTTTTCGAGCATTTCTCGGCGGTCAAGCTGCCACCGGAGGCGGGCGATTTCCGTCTGCTCGACCGTAAGGTCGTCGATGCGCTCAATGCCTTGCCGGAGCGAAACCGGTTCATGAAGGGAATGTACGCCTGGGTCGGCTTTCGCACGCTCGGCATTCCGTTTACCGTTGAGCACCGTTCGGGCGGAGCGAGCAAGTTCTCGCCATTGAAAAAACTCGGCTTTGCGTTCGACGCGCTGACGGCGTTTTCGAACCTGCCGCTGCGTGTATGGAGCGTGATCGGCGCCGGGATTTCGCTTGCGGCCTTCTTCTACATCGTTGTCCGGATTATCCGCGTCATGGTTTACGGTCTCGATGTCCCTGGATATGAATCCCTGCTCGCGGTTATGCTGTTCCTGGGCGGGATGCAGCTGTTGAGCCTCGGCATTCTCGGCGATTATCTTGCCCGCGTGTTCGAGGAGGCGAAGGGACGGCCGCTTTACGTGGTGCGCGAGCGGTTTGGCTTTCCTGAGGATAAGCAGAAAAGAGCGACACGGCGCGTGCGCAAGGTCGCGTAAACACGGACGATGCCAAGCGCATAGAAGGACCGGATTTGCGGGAACAGACATAACCGGGCTTGGTCCAAGAGGCGAGGGCGCATGCAGCGGCTGGTTCAGCGGTTGACGGTCTGGGATTGGGGGGCGATCGCCGTACTCATCGCCATCGCAAGCGTGGCTGCGGCGACGGCCGCCGATTATGGCGTCTCCAACGACGAGTATGTTCAGCAGCTCTACGGGGAGAAGCTGCTGAAATTTTACGCCAGTGGCTTTGCCGACTGGTCCGCCTTTCAGTTTAAGGATCTTTTTTACTATGGCGGCCTGTTCGACCTGACCGCCACCTTACTGGCGCCGCACCTGCCCTACGATCTGTACGAGACGCGCCATCTGCTCTGTGCCGCAATTGGAATTCTCGGTCTTGCCGGCGTGTGCAGGCTCGGCCGCTTCCTCGCTGGCCCGCGGGCCGGCTTTTTCGCCCTCCTCCTGCTTGCGCTGACCGGCCCCTGGTATGGCGGCATGTTCAATCATACCAAAGACATCCCCTTTGCGGTCGGGATGATCTGGGGGGTCTATTACTTGTGCCGGATCGGCACCGCGCTGCCGCGGCCGAAGCTCTCGGACGTGCTTCTGTTCGGCGTAAGCCTGGGCTTGAGCCTGGGTTTGAGGGTCGGCGCCGTGCTCCTGCTGGCCTATTTGGGCTTGAGCGTCGCGGCATGGTTGGCCATGGCGGTGCGCGTCAGCGGCTGGCGCGGCCACGCGATGGACCTTGCCCGCGTCGCTGCCATGATGGCGCCAGCGCTGGTGATCGCCTACGCCCTGATGGCGGTGTTCTGGCCGTGGGCGGTGCTGGATCCCCTGAATCCGGTGCAGGCGCTCAAGCACTTCTCCAGCCTCGACATGGGCATCCAGACCATCCTCGATGGCGAGGTCGTCGCCGTCTCGAAGGTTCCGCCGCTGTACCTTCCCATCTACCTGATGATCAAGCTGCCGATCGTACTTCTGGTCGGTTTGGCAGCCGCTGGTATCAGCTTCCTCATGCGGTTACGCGGGCGGCGGCAGAACCGCCCGATCCCCGGCCGCAATCGAGCGATGGCCGTCACTGTGGCGGCGGCGCTGCTGCCGGTGGCTTACTTCGTCGTTGCACGGCCTACGGCTTACGACGGCATCCGCCATTTCCTCTTTGTCGTGCCGCCGCTAGCGGTCCTCGCCGGCGTGGGGCTCGACCGGCTGCTGGCACGCACCGTTCGTCGAGGACCGGTGGTGGCGACGGCTGCTACGAGCGCGATCGCGCTGTTCGTCGCGGTGCAAGCCTCGTCACTGGTGATGCTGCATCCCAACCAGTATGTCGACTACAACCTCTTCGTCGGCGGGCCTGACGGTGCGGAGGAGCTCTACGTCATGGACTACTGGGGGAACTCGGTGCCGGAAGCGACCGAATGGCTGGCCGAGTTCATCCAGAAGCAGTATCCGGGCCGGCCGGTCCCGCGCACCTTCAAGGTGTTCGCCGTCTGTGCCGAACGGGTGACGTTCGAGGAAGCGGCACCACCGTTTCTCATCTGGACTGGAGACCGCGAGCGTGCTGACTTTCTCATCGCGCCGATGCACATGAACTGCGCCAACTATGTCGACCGGCCGCCCCGCGGCACATTGATCCACGAGGTCAAGCGCTTGGGTGCGGTTTTATCGGTGGTCAAGGACTGGCGTCGCCTCCGCGACCATTCGTCCTGAGAAGGGAAGAGCCTCATTCCGTCTTCAACGTCTGGAGCGGCTGCAGCGCCTCAACGACCGAAGCGCGGCCTGGCCGCCCGCTTTCTCCGTTTCACCGGCGTCGGAGCGATTGCAACCGCCGCGCACTACGCGGTCCTGGTCGCGCTGGTGCAGGCGGACGCCGTGGGTGCTGTTGCGGCTTCCGCCGCCGGCTGTCTTGTCGGCGCGGTCGTCAGCTACGTGCTCAACTACCGCTTCACGTTTTTCTCCGCCCAGCGGCACGTAATCGCGGTGCCGATCTTCTTTCTGTTTGCAGGCCTCAGCCTGATCCTTAACACGCTCTTGATGGCGGGACTGACCACCGGCCTGGGCTTCCACTACCTGCCGGCGCAGGTCCTGGTAACCGGCGTCTTGTTGGTGTGGAACTTCTTTGCCCACCAGCGCTGGACCTTCCGCGAGCGCGGCGCACGACACCGGTTGTACGACAGGCCGGCCGCTTAAGGAGCTACGGGCTCGGTCCGGCCTTGACTTCCGTGCCCGCGGCGGCAACACTCCGCCTCCCTTTGCGTAGCCTTTCGGAGTCCCTGGCGCGATGGCGAAGCCGACGACGGTCCTGATCAAGCTGGCGAGCAGCGCCGGCACCGGCTATTTCTACATAGCGAAAAAAAATCCGCGCACCTCGACGGAGAAGCTTGAGTTCCGCAAGTACGATCCCGTAGCGCGCAAGCACGTCGTCTTTAAAGAGACGAAGCTTAAGTAGGCTCGGCACCATTGCCTGCGGGCGCGGCCCCGCTTTCGTCAGCCGCGCACATCTTCGACCATCTGCTTCAGCTTCTGCATGTCGTGGATCATGAGCGCATCGCGCTTGCGCTCGACGATTCCTTGCCGCGCCAAATCGTTGAGCACGCGCGCGACCGTCTCGCGCGTCGTACTGACCCGGCTCGCGAAATCGCTATGGGTCGGGATCGGCTCGATCACCGCGGCATTGCGGTCACCACCCTCGGCGCGGGCTTGGCGAAGGAGTTCGGCCTGAACGCGGTTGATCGCCGCAAGCGTGCTCAGATCCATGATGCGGTCATCGGCCGCCCGAACCATTCCGGCGAGGCGCAACAGGAGCCGCTGCGCGAGCGGAGGCGTCTCGAGCACGAGGTCGAGGAAAACCCGCGCCTTCAGCGAAACAATCAGCGAATCCTCGGTCGCGATGACGGTAGCCGAGCGCGGCCGGCCGTCAAGCGCTGATAACTCGCCAAAGAACTGCCCCTCGTGCAGGTCGTCGAAAGTGATTTCTTTGCCGGAAAGCGAGTAATTGACGACCCTGGCGCTGCCGCGGACGAGGAAGAACACATCCGTCGACACACTGTCGCGTTCGATGATCGTTTCGTGCGCCGAAAAGCGCCGGTATCGGCTCGCGACCTCAAGGGCGGTCAGTTGCCCTGCGCTTAAGCCCTCGAACAGCTTGATGTTCGAGAGCAGGCTGCGCTCGCCGCCTGCGGGTGCTGGCCTTCTGGCCTCCCCGTCGGCTCTTGTGTTCAGCATCCTGCTGATCCCTTATAAAGAGCACAAACATGACGTGGTGCAATTTATAGCAGGACAAGCGCATACCCGCAAAAGGTGTATTTACGATCTTTTTACATCCAAAACGAAAGCAAGTGCCGAAGGGTTGAGCGCCCGCACCAGTCAGCCGAGGGCTCCGTTTGGTCGCGGTTCAACACCGCCCGGTGCTCGATGTGAAAGCGCAGCGCCTGGACGGCTGTTTCAGCCGAAGGCGACCGCGCCGCCGCGGCGGTCGTCGCCGATGCCCTCGACACTGCCATCGCGGTGCCGCCGAGCGGCATGGACGCCGCCAAAAAACATGCTTTGGCTGGCCCAGCGCCGTGTCTGTGGAAATGCCGCCGTCAGTGCGGCGACGGCGCCTTCGGCATAGCCCGGCTCGATCGCGATCGCATCGCCTTCGCCATGCAGGCGCGGCGCCGCCACCGCATCGGCGACGCTCATCCGGAACACCAGGAGGTTAAGCAGAACCTGCAGAATGGCCGAACGGATGCGGTTGGCACCACCGGTGCCAAGTGCGATCAGCGCGCCCGACGACGCTTGCGCGATCGTTGGCGCCATCATCGACCCGAGCCGGGTGTCGACCGGCCAGTGATGGAAACCGGCCGGTGCCAGGTCTTCTTCACCCAGCATGTTGTTCAGCATGATGTCGGTGCCGCCGATGACGTAGGCCGACCCCTCGCCGTTGGAGAGTGACAGGCTGGCAGCGGTGCCCCAGCGGTCGATCACGCTCACGTGCGTGGTGCCACGCGCCGTTGCCGGCCGGCCGAGGATCTCGGCGCGGTAGCGGGCGAGGAGATCCGGCGCCAGCGCGGCCTGGGCCACGGTTTCCGCCGAATGCGCGTGCAGGGCATGCTCGATCCGGGCCTGATTGGTGACCCGCATCGTTTCTGCCAGTGCCTTGAGGTAGGCGCCGCTGCCGAAGCCGAGATCCTCCGGCCGCAATACCTCGATCAGGGCCAGTGCGAAGGCGATCAGGAGGCCCCCCATCGACGGCGGCGGATTGAGCAGGATGCGGGCACCGAAGGCCTCGCGCACCAGCGGCCGGCGTACCTCGCAGCGATACGCTTTCAGGTCGGCAAGTGTCAGATGGCCGCCGTGCGCGGCGCAGTCCTGGACCAGCCGCTGCCCGATCTCGCCGCGATAGAACAGGTCCTCGCCCTCGATCGCGAGTGTCTCCAGCGCATCGGCCAGCGCCGGCAGCCGCAGCACCTCACCGGCACCGATCAGCGCCGCCGGCCGGGACGGGCTTGCGAACAGGGCGCGGGTGGCCGGCGTGGCGCCGAGAATAGCGGCAATGATGGTGATGATGTCTGCCTGTACGGGACTGACCGGCACGCCTTGGCGCGCCAGCGCCGCTGCCGGTGCGACGAGCGCGGTGAGCGGCAGCCGGCCGAGGTGGCGATGGGCTGCGAACAGTCCCTTGACGACACCGGGTGTCGCGATCGCGCCCAGGCCGATGTGAAACTCCTGCCGTGCACCACCGAAATCGGCATGCACAGAGGAAAAGTCGATCGCCGTCTCGGGACGTTTGGTGATTGGCGTGTGAGCGAAAAAGTCGAACACGACCGGCTGGCCGGCCTGCGCGCCCGTCGCCGGCAAGACCATCAGGAAGCCGCCACCGCCGAGTGAGCACAGGGCGGGTTCAACCACCGTTGCCGCGCACATCGCTGCCAACGCCGCGTCGACGGCGGTGCCGCCTTCGCTCAGGATCGCTGCAGCGACGCGCGCCGTCTCCGGGTGTCCGGCGGCGACGATCCCTTGCGGAAGCATCGGCAGCCTCGGCTCGATTATTGTCGTTGCTCCGTCCCTATCGGCGGCTGACGACAGAGTCAACCACGCGCATCTGTCGGGCCCGTTGCCCTTTTTCCTTCGCCTCGCCGCGTGCAGCGGCTAGAAAGCCGGCATGACGATGCCCTTGCCCGATCAGCCCGAGCGCGCCCTCCTGCCCGCAGGGTTCATGGATGTGCTGCCGCCCCACGCCACTTGCGAGGCGCAGACGGTTGAGCGCCTGATGCAGGTATTCGCCGCCTATGGTTATGACCGCGTCAAGCCGCCGCTGATTGAGTTCGAGGAAACGATGCTGGCCGGCTCCGGCGCGGCGCTGACCAAGGCGACGTTCCGCCTGATGGACCCGGTTTCCCAGCGCATGCTGGCGCTGCGCTCGGACATGACGACGCAGATCGCCCGCATTGCCGAGACACGGCTCGGCCACCGGCCGCGGCCGCTTCGGCTCAGTTACGCCGGCCAGGTCTTGCGTGTGCGCGGCACCGAGCTGCGGCCCGAGCGGCAGTTCGGCCAGGTCGGCGCCGAGCTGGTCGGCGCGCCTTCGCGCACAGCCGATGTCGAAGTGATCGTCATGGCCGCAGAAGCGCTGGCCGCGGTCGGCATCGGCGGCCTGTGCGTCGATCTCGGCGCGCCGAGCCTGGTCCCGGCAATCCTCGCCCAGCGCGGCCTCGATGCGGCAACGGCGACGCGGCTTGCCGATGCGCTCGACCGCAAGGATGCGTCTGCGGTGACGGCGCTCGCGCCCGCCGTCGGCACCGCTACGGCTGACTTGTTGGTCCGGCTGTTGGCGGCCGCCGGTCCGGCGCAACCGGCACTCGAAAAGCTGACCGCCGCCGAATTGCCGGCAGCAGCCGCTTCCGTCCGTAGCGATCTCATCGCGGTCGCAGACGGCCTCGCGGCAACCGGGGCGGAGCTGACGCTGAGCGTCGATCCGGTTGAGGGGCGCGGCTTCGAATATCATTCCGGCGTCACCTTCTCGCTGTTCGCCAGCGGCGCCCCCGGTGAGCTTGGCCGCGGCGGTCGCTACCTGACCGGGGCCGGCGAGGAAGCAACCGGCGTCAGCCTGTTCATGGACGCAGTCCTGAAAGCGCTGCCGCCGCCGGCGCGGCTGCGACGCGTGCTCCTTCCGGCCGGCACGCCTGCAGCCGAGGGCCGGCGCTTGCGCAACGAAGGCTGGGTTACGGTCGCTGCGCTCGATCGCGCGGCAGATCCTGCCGCCGAAGCACGCCGCCTGGGCTGCAGCCACGCGCTGATCGATGGCACTGTGGTCGCAGTCGCCGCCGAGCAAAACTCCTTGACCCCATAAGGACGCGAGGGAACGAAACCGTCATGGCGAACGTCGTCGTCATCGGCGCCCAATGGGGCGATGAAGGCAAGGGCAAGATCGTCGACTGCCTGAGCGAAAAGGCGGACGTCGTCGTCCGCTTCCAGGGCGGTCACAACGCCGGCCACACCTTGGTTATTGACGGCGTCACCTACAAGCTGAGCCTGCTGCCGGCCGGAGTCGTCCGCCCGAGCAAGCTCTCGGTGATCGGCAACGGCGTCGTCCTCGATCCGTGGGCGCTGCTGGCGGAAATCGACGGTTTGCGCCAACAAGGCGTCGACGTTGGTCCCGACCGGCTGCGGATTGCCGACACCGCGCCCCTGATCCTGCCGTTGCATCGGACGCTCGACAGGGCGCGCGAAGGCGCACTCGGCAAGGCACGCATCGGCACCACCGGCCGCGGCATCGGTCCCGCGTACGAGGACAAGGTCGCCCGCCGCGCCATCCGCTTAGGCGATCTCGCCGATGCCGACGTCATCACCCGCAAGCTCGATGTGCTGCTCGTTCACCACAACGCGCTTCTGCGCGGCCTCGGCCTCGACGAGATCGAGCGGGCGCCGTTGTTGGCCGAGCTCATGGCGGTAGCCCCCAGGGTGCTGCCCTACGCCGATACGGTGTGGCTGATCCTCGATAAGGCGCGCCGGGCCGGCAAGCGGATCCTGTTCGAGGGCGCGCAGGGCACGATGCTCGATATCGACCACGGCACCTATCCGTTCGTCACCTCATCGACGACGCTGGCGAGCCAGGCGGCCGCCGGCTCCGGCATGGGCCCGGCGGTGCTCGACTACATCCTCGGCATCAGCAAGGCCTACACGACCCGGGTCGGCGCCGGCCCGTTTCCAACCGAACAGGCGAATGAGATCGGCCGCACGCTGGGCGAGCGCGGGCGTGAGTTCGGCACCGTCACCGGCCGCGCGCGCCGCTGCGGCTGGTTCGATGCCGTCCTCGTGCGCCAGGCGGTCACCGTCAACTCGGTCTCCGGCATCGCGCTCACCAAGCTCGACGTGCTGGACGGCTTCGAGGAAATCAAGGTCTGCACCGGCTACCGCCTGGACGGCGAGCTGCTCGACCACCTGCCGGCGTCCTCGGTGCGCCAGGACCGGGTCGAGCCGGTCTACGAGACGATGGCCGGCTGGCGTGAGAGCACGCAAGGGGCGCGTTCGTGGGCGGAACTGCCGGCGACGGCGGTCAAGTACATCCGCCGCATCGAAGAGCTGATCGGCGCGCCCGTGCATCTGCTCTCGACCAGCCCCGAGCGCGACGACACCATCATGGTCCGCGACCCGTTCTTGGGCTAGCGGGCAACGAACCGCAGCAGGCCGTAGCCCGGAAGCCGTAGCCCGGAAGGAGCGGAGCGTATTCCGGGAAGGTGCTACGCGCCCAAGCCGACGCCGGCCGGACCGTAAGGGTTGTCGAGGACCAGGAGCCAGGTCCCGTCCGTCTGCCGGCGGGCGACATCGGAGGTGATGCCGGTCATGTGGATCGCGCTGCCATCCGCCGCCGTCGCTTGAAGCGTCCAAGGCGCATACAACAGCGCCAGATCCGCCGCCCGCACCACCGTGGCCGCCGCCAGGGTGAAGGTCCCGCCCATCGCCAGAAACTGGGCGAGCGCGTCACGGATCGCGCCCAGCCCCTGCACCGGGTTCCCTGGCGAAGGGATCAGCACGGCGTCCGGTTCGTAAAGGGCGACGAGCTGATCGAGCGCACCGGCGCTGAAATGCTGCGCAAACTGGAGATGGATTTCCTCAGGGCTATGGGCGGGCACGGCGGCCTCCTCCTGACCAGGGGCTCATAACCGCGAATACGAGACGTCCGCAGCGCCTGGATCATCGCCGCAAACCGGCTTCTGCGGAAACAAGAGGGACGGCGGCTCAATGAAGCCGGTGGCGAAAATGCATGAACCGTTGTCGGCGCGCGGCTATAACCGCCTGGACACCTCGAAACCGCGAAAAATGCGTCATTGCGAGGAGCGGTAGTGACGAAGCAATCTATGTGTTTCAAGGCGTTACGAGATCTGGATTGCCTCGCTGCGCTCGCAATGACATGCGTTTCGATGCTTCCGCTTGCGCCGGACCGGCCGCCCCGTCGGACGCACGGCGCCCGCGGCAATTGAAATCCTCCCGACGCCCCAGTCAGCTAAACGCGATGACCCCTTCTATTGCAGAAACGATGGAGTACCTCCGCCGCAGCAGCCCGGCGCAGGCCGAATTCTATCAGGCGGCAGAGGAAGTGCTCGGCTCCTTGAAGTCTCTCCTCGATCGCGACAAAAGGTACGAGCAACACAACATCATT
This sequence comes from Defluviicoccus sp., assembly GCA_029624735.1. Lineage (GTDB taxonomy): Bacteria > Pseudomonadota > Alphaproteobacteria > Rhodospirillales > Defluviicoccaceae > Defluviicoccus. The sequence goes on from JARSSM010000011.1 coordinate 27,362, forward strand.
CATCGGATCATCGAGCCGGAACGGCAGATCTTCTTCCGCGTCGCCTGGGTTGATGATCGCGGCTGCGTGCAGGTCAACAAGGGCTACCGGATCGAGTTCAATTCCGCGCTCGGCCCCTACAAGGGCGGCTTGCGGTTTCACCCGAACGTGACGGCCGGCGTCGTCAAGTTCCTCGGCTTCGAGCAGATCTTTAAGAACGCGCTGACCGGCCTGCAGCTCGGCGCTGCCAAGGGCGGGGCAAATTTTGACCCCAAAGGCAAGTCCGACAACGAGATCATGCGCTTCTGCCAGTCGTTCATGAACGAGCTGTTCCGCCATATCGGCGCCACCATCGACGTTCCGGCAGGCGATATCGGCGTCGGCCGCCGCGAGATCGGCTACCTCTACGGCCAGTACAAGCGCCTGACCGGCCGCCACGAAGGGACGCTGACCGGCAAGGGGCTGAGCTGGGGTGGCTCGCGCGGCCGCACCGAGGCGACCGGCTATGGCGTCGTTTACTTCGCCGAGAACATGCTGGCCGAGCGCGGCGAGACCCTTGCGGGCAAGATCTGCACCGTGTCTGGCGCCGGCAAGGTCTCGATCTATGCCGTTGAAAAGCTCTATCAGATGGGCGCCAAGCCGGTCACGGTCAGCGATTCCAACGGCATGATCTACGACGGGCGCGGCATCGATCTTGAGCTCTTGAAGCGCATCAAGGAGGTCGAGCGCGGCCGGCTTGCCCGCTACGTCGAGGAGCATCGCGGCGCCGTTTATACGCCGGCGGAGGACTATCCCCTGGGCCGCAACAGCGTCTGGTCGGTTCCGTGCCAGTGCGCCTTTCCGTGCGCCACCGAGAACGAGCTAAGCGACGAGGACGCGCGGACCCTGCTGAACGGCGGCTGCCTGTGCGTCTGTGAAGGCGCCAACATGCCTTCGACCCAAGCGGCGGCCGATGCTTTCCTCGCCGCCGGCATCGCTTATGGACCCGCCAAGGCGGCAAACGCCGGCGGCGTTGCCGCCAGCCAGCTCGAAATGGCGCAGAACGCGAGCATGCTGCAGTGGAGCTTCGAGGAGGTCGACAGCCGGCTGAAGAACATCATGCAGACCATCTTCCGCACCGCCAGCGAAACCGCGAAGGAGTTCGGCGAGCCGGGCAACCTCGTGCTTGGCGCCAACATCGCCGGCTTTCGCAAGGTTGCGGACGCGATGATCGACCAGGGCGTGGTCTAGCCTGATTACGGCGACGGCGCCCCGCCGCACCCCCGTTCGGCGGGGCCGCCTGCCCGGCGCGTGCGCTTAAGGAAACATGCCGTCGCCGTTGTGTCAGACGAGCAGGGTCTGTGGGTCCGTCCCCAACACCTGGATTTCGGCCAAGCCGATGTTGGAAGTGGTCGCCGCCACCTGATCGAAGGTGATACGGAGGCTGTCGGTCGTCACCGGCGCAAAGCCGCTGATGGTCTTGCCCGCGCCGCCGTTATCGAGCGCCGTGACCGGAACGATCGTCCCATCGCCGAATTCCAGGGTGGCGGCGAGCACTTGGTCGTTGAGGTTCGGGCGGTCGAACAGCTTCACCTGGTCAATGACCTTGGCGGTGGGCCACGTCAGCTCCAGCCAGGCGCCGGTCCCTTCGCCCTGCGTCGCCCATTCCTTGGTATGATCACCCGGATAGCCGTCGGCAACCCCGTCGATCGCCTTAACCGCCAGCTGCTCGGTGCCGACGTTCTGGCTGGATGCCGTAACGGTGGCAGTGCGGGCAATGTTGGGACTGGTCGGCGAATCGATCCCCAGCACCTGGACCTCCGCCAAGCCGACGCTGGCGGTCGTCGTCGCCACCTGATCGAAGGTGATCTTGAGGCTGTCGGTCGCAACCGGTGTGAAGTCCTTGATGATCTTGGCCGCGCCACCATTGTCCAGCGCGGTGACCGGAATGGTGGTCCCGTCGCCGAATTCCAGAGTGGCGGCGAGAACATGATCATCGGCGTTGGGCCGGTCGAACAGCCTCACTTGGTCGATGATCTTGGCCGTGGGCCAGCTAAGCTTCAGCCAGGCCCCGCCACCCTCGCCCAGCGTCGCCCACTCCTTGGTGTAATCACCGGGATAGCCGTCGGCAACGCCGTCGATCGCCTTCACCGCCAGCTGATCGGTGCCGGCGTTCTGCGACGATGCGCTCACCGTCGCTTGTGGAGCAACGTTAGGGTTGGGCGGCGGATCGGTCCCCAGCACCTCGATCTCGGCCAAACCGATGCTGGCGGTCGTTGTTGCCACCTGATCGAAGGTGATCTTGAGGCTGTCGGTCGTAACCGGCGCAAACCCGCTGATGGTCGTCGCCGCGCCGGCATTGTTGAGCGCAGGAACAGGAATGGTCGTGCCGTCGCCGAAGTGCAGCGTGGCAGCGAGGACATGGTCATCCAGGTTTGGCCGATCGAACAGCGTCACCTCGCTGATGAGCTTCGCCGAGGGCCACTTGAGCCGCAGCCAGGCGCCGACGCCCTCGCCCAGCGTCGCCCATTCCTTCGTGAAATCGCCCGGGTATCCGTCAGCGACGCCGTCGACAGCCTTGATCGCGAGCTGACCGGTGCCCGCGTCCTGGGTGGAGGCGCTCACGGTGGCAAGCGCTGCAATGTTGGGCGTAGGGGCCTTTCTGCCGAACACCTCGATTTCGGCGAGACCGATGCTAGCGGTCGTCGCCGCCACCTGATCGAAGGTGACCCGCAGGCTATCGGTCGTGACCGGCGCAAAGCCCTGGATCGAGGTGCCACCACCGAGATTGTCGAGCGCGGTAAAGGGGATCGTGGTCCCATCGCCGAAAGTCAGTGTCCCTGCGAGCGCGTGGTCGTCAAGGTTCGGCCGGTCGTGCAGGACCACTTCCTCGATGAGCTTCGCTTCAGGCCAGGTCAGCTGAAGCCAGGCGCCTTCTCCTTCGCCGTCCGTCGACCACTCCTTGCTGGAATCGTTGGGATAGCCGTCGACAAAGCCATCCACCGCGCGTGCCGCCAACTGCCCATCGGCCGTGTTCGCGGACGATGCGGTGGCCGTCGCCTGGCCTGCGATGTTGCTGATCACGACGCTGCCGCCTGGCGTCGTCGTTACCAACAGCGAGTCGGTCGCCGAGACGAAGGTGCCGTCGCTGATCTTGAGCTCGAAGCGCAAGACAGTTTCCCGTGTGACAGCCGGCGCGACGAAGCTGGGGGAAAGCGTGTCAGCGCCGGTAATCTGCACAGCGGGTCCGGAGGCTTGGCGCCAGGAATATTGCAGCGGATCACCGTCAGGATCGGTGCTGGCAGCGCCACTCAGCGTCACGGTGGTTCCGGCAACGACGGTCTGATCCGCCCCCGCCTCGACGTGCGGCGGTTGATTGGTGCCGTGCGCCTGCTCCACCCAGAAGAACTCGTCCTTGTGCACGAACGATTGCAGGTATCCTTGCGGCTCCTGGCCGCCCTGCGATTCATGCGAATAGAGGGCGCGAACCTTAAGGTTGTCGAAAAAGTCGGGATCCTGCAGCTGCTCGGCAACGTTGACGCTCACGTGATTGAGCCACTGGAGCGCCGGCAACAGGTTCATGTTGGGCGGCTCCGGCGTGAGCGCCTGCGGATCGGCCTCAGCCCAGCCGCTCTGCGGCGCCTGCTCACCTTCGACGTGGACAAGGGTTTTGTAGATGGACGGCAGGTAGGCGGGAGACGTCGCTGCCAGCTGGTCGAGCGCGTCTTTCAGGAAGCGATAGCTATAGGCGTGGTCAAGGTGCGTGTCTTCCTCGGCGGTAACGAAGATCTGGCCGGGTTGATAGGTCTCAAGGACGCGCACCAAGTCGGCGACAACGTTAGGCGCATTGTAGGTGGCATGAGCGCCAAAGGCGTAGTTGTGATAATCGGTACTACCAAGGCCTCGATTCGCGTAAGTCTGGGAGATGCCGTGCGTTGATGTATAAACTGAACCTGGTGTCTGATAATCGGCGTGAAGGATATCCAATGCGCCGTCTGGATAGCCAAGAAAAATGAGGTTGGACTCGGACAGGCCCAGTTGCGCGACGCTCGAAACCGTCTCCTGCTGACGCAGGTATCCCTTGGTAGCACCGCCGAACAAATCGCCATTCGTCATGTAAACAACTTTGACGTCATCTCCACGCGCGACCGCTGCGTGGATAATGCCGGCCGACGTAATTACATCGTCATCAGGGTGGGGAGCAATGACAAGGAGCTTTTGAGCACTCGAAAGGCTTGCGGTCATGAGTCAATAAATCTCCCTGGCGAGCGATAGTCCCATGTTCGCTTGAGCAAGTCACGCCGCGCGCGCAGCCTGCTCTTTGCTGTTGATTGGGCCGCAATTGCTCTTTCAGCGCTCTTTGCGCTCAAAGAGACCGCCGGCACGGCCAGTCCGGTTCCCGTTGTCAAACGGCTCGCTCCCTCTGTTCACGCATCGGATTCGCTTCGGCGATTACAGAAGAAAATTGCCGCCCCTGAAGTGCTCTCCCCGGCTCGCGAGCGGCCTGCGGGACGTCGAGAACGGCAGTAAACCTAGCCGTGGCTCAAGGAGTGCCAAACACCCATGCGGGGTGATTGCCGCTATTTTGCCGGCAAATCCGGATATTGCTTCAGTGCGCGCTGCACGAGCAGAAGCAGGGAACCGGCGTTCAGCGTCGAGCCGGCGCAGATCGCAAGCACGACGCCGAGCGCACCTTGCGAGGGGACAAGAAGCAGCGCCAAGCCGACCGACCCGGCCGCCGCGAGGACCGACGCGAACAAGATGCCGCGGGCGTGCCCCAGCGAGCGCAGCACGAACGACGCCATGACCTGGACGAACAGCGGCACGAAGTTGATCGCCGCAAACACGAGGATGGCGGCGTTGCCGGCGAACTGGGCGCCGTAAACGAGCTGCAACCAGAAGTCCGCAGCACCGGCAAAGACAGCAGCAAGGCCAACAATGCAGGCGCCGCTGACGAGGCCCGTCCGCAGCATGTAGCGCTTCAGGGCCGGACCTCCCCCCTGCACAAGCTTGGCGCTGGCCTGATGCGGGACCATATTCTCCAGCGCCTGGAGGATGACCAGCAGCACGCCGACCAGATTTTGCGCCGCGCGGATTACGCCCAAGGGGCCGGGACCGATCCAGTTGCCGGCCAGGACCAGAAGCCCGGAACTCACCACCCAGGACATGATGTTGGCGCCGAGCAGCCACTTGCCCAAATGCCACTGCTGCACCGAAACCCAAGCCGAGCGGATGAGCAACCGCACCGCCGCCATAGGACGCGGCAGCGCCAGCCATTTGAGCGCGAGCGCGATCGCAAGCGCGGAAGCGCCGCCGATCACCCACAGGGCGGCTGCGACGCTGACCTCACCAGCGAGGCTTAGGCCAGCGAGAACGGCCAGCCGCGCCGCACAATTGACGCCATCGAACGCGAGTGCGTGGGTCGTCCGTCCATCCGTGAAGAACAGCCGACGGATGAAATCTTGAAGGACAAAGCCGGCGCTGCAGAACACGAATGCCCAACGCACCTCGACAAAGCCGCCTTCATCAATAATTGTCTGCAAGATGTCAGGACAAAAGATCGCGCCGCCGGCGATGAGAAAGGAAAATAGAAGGGCGTGCAGCGTCACCACGCTCAAGTACGTCTTCTTTTCCGCATTTTCGAACTTTGGGCCCAGGCTCATCATCGGCGCGATGATGAGTCCAAGCTGCAAGGCGACGGCGAACAGGAGAACGGTGTAGAGAAGGGCGAAGCGGCCGAAATCATCGAGCGGCATCGAGCGCGCGAGGATAACGTTGGTGAGGAAATTGGTCGCGCTGACAAGGGCCTGGTCGGCCACGGTGACCGACATCCCGCGCAGCCGCCGCACCACTCTCAGCAAGGTTCGCCCCCCTTCGGCCGCGCCCGCGTGTGCCGGCACGAAACGATCGCTGCCGGTGCAGCCGGCGCCACGCCGCTAACCGGAAAACGTGGGTGAGCGGGCCGCCCGAGCGCAGGGCCTCTCGCGGCGTGCGGCTGCCGGATCACCGGGCCGCACCGGGCTGCGCTTTCACGTCAGCCGCGACTTGCCCGTGCGAAAGGCCACCCGAGGCTCCTCCCGCTGCAAGCCCAAGGCTTTGATGGTAGCCTTCGGGTCCTTGAGCAGGCGCCCGCTGGCACCGCCGCCCCGCCACAGGTCGCAGGCGATATAGGTGAGCCCGCGGACCAGCAGCACGAATGGCCACAGCCAGGGGAACCAGCGGCGGTAGAAAGTGACAACGCCGGCAAGATCAAAGGTGCGAACACGATCGGCCATGGTCCAGTCGACCGCGCGCGAGATATGCCGGATGACGCTGCCGGTCACGACCGCACACTGCCGGCCGGTCGCCGCCCGAAGCAGATAAGACAGATCGACGTCCCCCCAGTAGACAAAAAAACTCTCGCAGAAGCCGCCCACGCGCGTGAAGTCCCGGATCGAGACCAGGGCCGAGGCGCCGCACACCCAGTCGGTCGGCAGCACCGGCCCCAGCGCCTGGACCGCCTTGATCGGCTCCCCACGGTGGAGCGGGCGGCACCAGCCGACCGGCCGGACGAGTTTGCCACCGGCCTCCTGGACGACCGCGGGCTGCTCCATTTCGGCGATCAGCGAGCCGACGAGGCAGAGGTCGTCCCGGCGGGCAAGTGTCTCGACGAGCGCGTTGAGGCTGCTTGGCTCGATGATGACGTCGTTGTTGAGGATCCAGAAGTAGCCGTCATCCGTGTTGGCAGCAACGAAACGCGCCAACACGTTGATCGCGCGGCCGAAGCCGATGTTGACCTCATTACGGACGAGGAGGACGCGAAAACTTTCCGCAAACACCGATGCATCGAGCGCATCGGCGGCCGCGGTCTTCAGTCCCGCCGCCGGCACGTAAGCCTCAAGCCCCGAGCGAATGACCTCAAACGAGTTATCCGGCGAGCCGTTCTCGATGACCAGAATTCGCACGCGATCGCTGCAAAGCGGGAGGAGTGAGGTAATGCATTCGATCGTGGTTCGTGGCAAACGATAGGTGACGACGAGAATGTAGACGTTTGCGCTTGCCATGACTGGTGGGCGTGTCCTGATGAACCGATCATTGATGATCGTAATGCTGTGGCGACGACCTCGCCAGACCCAAAAGGGCCAGTAACCGCTGCCACGATATTTGCGATTACCCTATGGGCTCGGGCGCCATGAACAAGTCTCGCGGTGACCGCGCGATGCACATCAGAAGAAGCGTTGTTTGATCTCGACGGTATCGCCCGGACGGATACGGGTCGCCTGGTTCGCTCCCGCCGTACGGCCGTCTTCGCCGGTGACGATGAGCTCGTTCTGCAAGGCGCGGTACGTATAGCCGCCGGCAAAGGCAATCGCTTTTGCTGCCGTCATGCCGTAAACGTACTCGAAGCATCCTGGATTATTGACTTCTCCCAAGACGCAGAACGGCCGTGACTTGACGAGATCGATGCTGACCCGCGGCTCGGCGATATATCGTTCCGCAAGCTTCTTCGTGACCTCGCTTTCAAGTTGCGCCAGCGTGAGGCCGGCGGCATCGACGCGCGCAATCAGAGGCATCGCGATCCGGCCCGCACTGTCAACCTCAAACGGCCCTGAAAGCTGCTCATGCCCCAGCACCGTGATCCGCAGCTTGTCACCGGGGCCAAGCGTGTAGGCGGGCACCGGCGCCTCCAGCGCCGTCGCGTCGGCTTTCTCAGGCGTCGTTCCGCTCCCCGTCGCACATCCGCCAACGAGGAACGCGAGGACCAGTGCGCGCCCCGCCCGACGCCAGGGCGCGGGCGTACGGCGGCCGGAATGGCCGCTCGGCAGGTGTCTGGTCGAATGCTGACTGGCATCGCTCATCGGCCCGATTGTCCTGCATCGTGAAGGGTTGCGGCGACCCCCCGGCGGGGCAGTCCGGGCACAGTCTGCCAGTTCGGGAGGTGCATTGCCAGCCGGGGGCGCCAGCGCGCGGGGAGTGAAAGTGGTGAGGCGGTTGGCTTCCCTATGCGGGGGTTCCGAGCGCCGACGCCCGCATGATACACCGCAGCTCGTGTTCAGCGGCTCCGGCGCATTCGCGTGCGGACTTGACGAGAAACCAGCGGCGCGGAGCCTGGCATCCGGCGGCAGGAGATGCCGTCGTTCAAGCCCGAAAAGCTCATGGCACCGCTTCGTGCAGGCCAAGCGACACACCAGGGGGAACCACCCGAGGGCTTAAGGGAACGATGAGACCCTTGCTTGACGACAGCATTCTTCGTGCCGAGCACGCGCCCGCAACACCATTCACTCCTCGACGGGAGCGTGCATTGATCGATGTCCTGGCAGCCATGTGGCGCCGCCGCTGGCTGGTTCTCGGCTTCGCCGCTGCTGGCTTGGTGCTGGCTCTTGTCGCCCTCATGCTTATCCGTCCCCTCTATCGGGCCGAAAGTGTGATCCAGCTTGACTTGCGGACGGTCGAACTCGGCGAGCTCAAGCCGGTCTTCTTGAGCCCGCTCGCCGATCAGCCGAACGTCCGCCTGCGCAGCGAGGTCGATCTGATCCGCTCGGCAGCCATCGCCCGCGACGTCGTCTCCCATCTCGACCTCACCGCCGATCCCGAGTTCAATCCGTTCATGGGCAGGCGTATTGTCTCTCTGGATGGTCTGTCGCAGCTGCTGTACCGGTTGCAGGCCGCAAGACGCACCGCCACAGCGCCGGGGGCGACCGACTCCGACAGCCCGGACACGCAGCAGGTCGAAGCGGCGGTCGTGAAGGCAGTGCTGCGCCGGCTGAGCGTCGAGAATGACGGCAAGTCGTACACCATCGTCGTCCGCTTCGCCTCCGCCGATCCGGCGAAAGCGGCAACGATCGCCAATGCCTTCGCCCAGCGTTACCTGGAACAGCAGGTGCAGGCGAATGCGCGGACCAGCCAGGACGTGAGCGAGTGGCTGCGCCGGCAGATGTTCAGCGCGCGCGAACAGGTCCGCGAAGCCGAGGCCGCGATCCAGGCCTATCGCACCGAGAGCGGCCTGGTCGGCCCCGCCGGCACCGATCTGGGCGATGCCGGCCAGCGGCTGGCCGAGATCAACCGCCAGCTGGCAGATGCGGCCGCCACCCGCGTCGCTCTCGAAGCACGCGTCAAGCTAGTGAACGAGAAGGCAGCCGCCGGCACCGATGGTGCGATTTCGGAGGTGCTGGCGTCGCCCGCGATCCAGAACTTGCAGCAGGCGCAAGTGGCGCTGATACGCCAGCGGGCGGAGCTTGCCGTCCTTTACGCCGATGGCCATCCGGCGCTCAAACGCCTCGATGCCGAAGCGCAGGAGATCGAGCGCCGCATTCGCCAGGAGACACAGCGGATCAACGGCGCGATCAGCGGCGAACTGCGCATCGCCGTCGAGCGCGAGCGGCGGCTGAAGGCGCAGCAGGAAAACCTGCGCGCCAGCCTTGACGACATGGACCGCCGGCAAGCGCGCCTGCGCGAGCTTGAACTGGAAGCGGAGTCGAAGCGAGCGCTGTTCCGCAGCATCGCCACCAGCCACCAGCAGACCCAGGCGATGCTCGACATTAACCGCGTGAGCGGGCGCCTGGTCGCAGACGCGACCGTGCCCCTCTACCCGGACTCGCCCCAGCCTGCCCTCGTGCTGGCGATTGCGATCGCGGGCGCGTTGCTGGCCGCCGCGGTCGTCGCGGCACGGCTCGAACGCGACGACGGCTTCGCCTCCTCGCAAGAGGTTGAAACCCTGCTCGAAGTGCCGTGCCTCGCCACCGTACCCAGCGTCGGCTCCAGCGAGCCGCGGGTCAGCTTTGGCCGAAGGCCCCAGGCCGACCACGTACGAGCCCTGTTCGCAGAAGCGATGCGCACGGCCTGCACCCGCATCCTCACGCTGATGCCGTCGCAGCAGCCACGCGTCCTGACGGTAACCTCGTCGCTTGGCGACGAGGGCAAGTCGGTCTGTGCCGTCTCGCTCGCCTGCGCGTTCGCCGGCCTCGGCATGAAGACGCTGGTGATCGATGCCGACTTCCGCCGCCCAACCGTTAGCAAGCTGATCGGCAGCGGCAACGGCCCGTCGCTCGCCGAGGCTTTGAGCGACAAGGTCTCGTTTGCGAGCGCCCTGCAGCCCGCGGCCGAGAAGAACCTCTACGTTCTCGGCAACCGGCGGCCGATCGAGAGCGGCAACGGTCTGCTCTCGTCGGCAGCGGTTGAACGGCTGATACGTTGGGCCGGCGAGGCCTTCGACATCGTGATCGTCGATACGCCGCCGGTCATGCTGGCAGCAGACGCCTTGGCGGTCGCGCCTCTCAGCGGCGCCGTTTTGTACGCGGTGCACTGGAAAAAGACGCCGAAGGAAGCAGTGCGCGCCGGCTTCTTGCGTCTTGACGATGCCAATGCGCGCGTGTTGGGCGTGATGCTGACTCGCGTCGACGTCGGCCACGCCGCCGACCCGGTGCAGACGCGCCGCCGGGCCCTCGACCTGATCCCGCAGCCGGTGCGGCGGGCGGCGTGAGTCCGGCCCGCAGGCATCGTCGGCCGGCCGGCCGTTGGCGTTGCCGCTGTTGTTTCGACAGCCCCACATGACAACGTTGCATGCGGCTGCCCCAGGCTGGGGCAAGGCGCGAGACTTGAACGACAGCTACTTGACGCTGCTGTTCTTGGCCCTGTGGGGATATGCGCTGATGGGCCGCGGCTTCGCCTATGCCGGCATCCCGCCAATCTTCGTCGGCGAGATGGTGCTGGTCTTAGGCGCGCTGGCAGCGCTCCGGGCAGGCACGCTCCCGACGGTACTAGCGAACCTGCCCAGCCTTGCTTTGGCCGCGCTCATCGCCTGGGTCACAATCCGCACGCTGCCTTACCTTTCCGCCTATGGCTTCGATGCCCTGCGCGACTCGGTGATCGCGATCTACGGTGCCTTCGCCTTCATCATCGCCGCCCTGCTCGTCGAGCGCCGCGACCGGCTCATCGCATTCATCAACAGCTATCACGGCTTGAGTTCGATCTTCCCGTACCTGTTCTTCGTCGCATTTCCCACCTCGCGTCTGGCGAGCGAGGGGCTGCCGGCGTGGCCGATTTCCGAAATGCCGCTGATCGCCCTCCGCGCCGGTGATTCATGCGTCCATATCGCAGGCCTCGCGGCATTCGCGCTGTTGGGCTTTCGCCGCGTGAGCCTCTTGTGGGGTGCGGTCATGTTCATCGGCGCGATGATGGCTTTCTCGCAGAACCGGGGCGGCATGCTGAGTGTCCTGGTCGCATGCGCAATCGTTATCGCGCTGATGCCGCTCTCACGAAAGCTGATCAGCCTCGGCTGTGCAGCGCTGCTGGTCATCGTCATCGGCCTCACCGCCGACATCAGCGTGCCCTTGGGTACCGATCGCGACCTTTCGTTCCGACAAGTGGCGAACAACGTCGTCACGATTGTTGCCCCTGCCGATGACCAGCGCGAGCAGGGGACCAAGGAATGGCGCATGCAGTGGTGGAACGACATCATCGATTACACGCTTCACGGTCCCTACTTCTGGACCGGCAAAGGGTTCGGGCTCAACCTCGCAATCGATGACGGCTATCAGGTCAACGATCCGGACCTGCCGCCGCTGCGCAGTCCGCACAACGGCCACCTGACGTTTCTCGCCCGCGGCGGCGTTCCTGGCCTCACGCTGTGGCTCGTGGTCTGCGTTTCCTGGGCGGTGACGGTGATGCGCCTGTTCTTCGTCGCCCGCGCACGCGACGACCGCACCTGGTCACGCTTCTTCTTGTTCTTGTTCGCCTACTGGATTGCCGCCCTGATCAACTCCAGTTTCGATGTCGCGCTCGAAGGACCAATGTTGGGCATCTGGTTCTGGTGTCTGCACGGCCTTGGCATCGGCGCCGCAATCCTCTACCGCGCTGAGCTCAACGCCCAGCCGGCGCCGCATCTCCGCCAGCGCGCTTATTAGGCGTTAGGCGGCGTGCCCGTCGCCGAAGGGGACGACCTTGTTGTCGATGTCGTGGCCGATATCGGCGCGGCCGAGATAGGCGATACCGGCGCGCGCGCACCAGGTCCGCGCCACCTCCTCCTCCGTCTGGGCGAAATCGGGCACGTTGGCGGGGATGTTGCTGCAGCGGCCGAGCCGGATGCCGGCAACGCGGCGGATGGCAGGGTTGCTGGTGATGTGAAAGAAGTAGCGGTCGATCCGGTACATGTGCTCGCATTCCTCTTCGAGCATGAGGACATGATCGGTGAGATCGGGTTCGATCGGCGTGCCGAGCATCTGGCTTAGGATTGTGAGGTTGAACGCCGCCGCTTTGGTGCCCGCCACCACGTGCGGCTCCAGCGCTGCCCGGTCGCGCTGGATCAGGTAGGCGAGGCCGCGCGCAACGGCCGCTTCGCCGCCGGGGCGCAGGATATCGGCCGGCATCGGGCCGTGGGCGACGCGAAAGCCGTGCCGGTAAAGTGCCGCCAGCAGGCTGCCGGCATCGCTGTAGCCCATGTAGAGCTTGTCGCGCGCCGGCGCCGCAAGCTGCTCAATCACCGCCTCGGCGATGCGGCACGACCCGTAGCCGCCGCGGCCGATCCACACCGCATCGAAGTGCGGGTCGTTAGCGACCGCGATGAACGCATCCCCGCGCGCCGTGTCGTCGCCGGCAAAATGGCCGGACGTCAGAAAGCACTGCGGGTGAAAGAAGAGTTCCGCCAACCGTTGCGGATAGAGCTGCGCTGCGAGTGCACCGACGCGAGCCGCGATCTCGTCGCTGATGCGCGCGGCTGGGGCGACGACGGCTATTCTCAAGCGGTTGTCCCGCAATCGGTCGGTCCTTGGTTCAAGGCAGCTTGCCAGAGCGGGAGCGGCGTTATACGGATCCGGCGATGGCAGGCAACGAAGACTATTTCTTCTGCGGCATCGGCGGCAGCGGCATGATGCCGCTGGCGTTGCTGCTGCACGCCCGCGGCGCAACCGTTGCCGGTTCGGACCGCAGCTTAGACCAGGGGCGAACGGCGGAGAAGTTCCGTTTCCTCGCCGCCCAGGGCATCGCACTCTACCCGCAGGACGGCAGCGGCGTGACGCGCGCGCAGCAGATCCTGGTCACCTCAGCGGCGGTCGAGGCAACCGTGCCGGACGTGCAGGCGGCCTGCCGGCTGGGTGCGCGGCAGATGACGCGTGCGGCCCTGCTGGCGGACCTCTTCAACGCCAGCCCGTGCGGCGTCGGCGTCGCCGGTACCAGCGGCAAGTCGACGACGACGGCGATGATCGGCTGGATCCTGCACGCAGCCGGGCGCAGACCCAGCATCGTCAACGGCGCGGTGATGAAGAATTTCATCGCTGCCGAGGCCCCGTTCGCCAGCGCCCTGGTCGGCGATCCCGCACTCTTGGTGAGCGAGGTCGACGAGAGCGACGGCTCGATCGCTCTCTACACCCCGGCGGTGGCCGTGCTCACCAACATCGCGCTCGACCACAAGGCGCTGCCGGAGCTGCGCGCGTTGTTCGGCTCCTTCCTCGGCCGGGCGGCCACGGCCGTTGTCAACATCGATAACGATGAGGCGGCGGAGGTTGCCGCCGATGCGACACGGCAACGGTTCGTGCGGGTCGGCATCAACAACGGCGCCGCGGATTTTTGCGCTGGCGATCTCGCATTGGCGCCGGATGGAGTCCGCTTCAGCGTCAGCGAACGGGAGGGTGGCGCGTGCGCCATTGTCGAGCTGCCGCTACCCGGCCGGCACAATGTCGAGAATGCGCTCTGTGCCTTGGGCGCGGCACGGGCCTTAAACGTGCCGCTGGCAACGGCGGCGGCAGCGCTCGCGCGCTTCCAGGGCCTGAAGCGCCGCCTGGAGGTCATCGGCACGGCCGCAGGCGTCACCGTTATCGACGACTTCGCCCACAACCCGGACAAGATTGCCGCGACGCTGACGACCCTCAGGGCCGTACCGGGGCGGCTCCTGGTTCTGTTCCAGCCGCACGGGTTTGGCCCCTTGCGGCTCTTGAAGGACGCGCTGATCGCCTGCTTCGCCCGCCACCTCGGCCCGGATGACCACCTCTTCATGCCCGATCCGGTCTACTTCGGCGGCACCGTCGAGCGCAGCGTTACCAGCCGTGACATCGTCGAGGCCCTCAAGGCGCACGGCCGCCGCGCCGACAGTTGGCCGGAGCGTGCCGTTTGCGGCGATCACATCCTCCGTTTGGCCCAGCCGGGCGACAGGATCGTCGTCATGGGAGCGCGCGACGACACGCTCGCCGATTTCGCTGACCTGCTCCTGGCACAGCTGCAGCAGCGTGGCAGCGGGACCGTGCTGCCGTAGGCGAACGCCCGCACAGATTTTCTCTGCCGCGACGCCATTGATGGGTGTTGCTGGGGATCGCTTTGGTGTATCATGAGAGAACAAAGCGTGATCATGCGCGCCCGCCGGAGGGTGCCCGGCGTGGCCAAGGGGAGAGGGAGCGAGCCATGCCCAACCCGAAAATCAGCATCGAAGAGCTTGAGCGGAAGTTCTCAGATCCGGACGTGCCGGAATCCGACTTGGTGCCCTATCTCGATTTCGACCGCGATGCCTCGGGCGCCTTTGCGCCCAGCGTTGTTCCCAACCCGGACTTGGTCGAACGGGCCGAGGAACAGCGGGGCGTCATGGACTGGGCGAACAGTCTGGCGCGCACGCGCCGCCATCTGCGCTTCAACCGCCGCCTCAACACGGGCGTGGCGCTTCCCGTGCTCGTTTCCGAGGGCGACTCGTGGTTCCAGTTTCCGGTTTTTCTTGAAGACGTGATCGACTGCTTAGGCGACGACTACCTGATCTGGAGCGTCGATGCCGCCGGCGACACGCTGCAGAACATGGTCATCGACAATCCGGAGTACTTGGACGCCCTCGATACGCAGCGGGATCGGGTGCGGGCTTTCCTGTTCTCTGGTGCTGGCAACGACATCGTCGGCGAGGATAGTGACGGCGTGCCCGTCATCGAGAAGATCGTGCGCGACTTCTCGCCCGGCCAGCCGCCCGAGTTCTACGTCGATACGCCCGCGTTCGACGCCCAGATCGCCTTTATCGACGGTGCCTATCGCAAGGTCTTTAACGCCGTCGCGGCGGATTTCCCGACGCTGCCGATCGTCATCCACGGCTACGACTACAGCCTCCCCGGCGGCCAGCCGGGCGACACCCGGCATCCGAAATGGGCGGATCAGGACGAATGGCTGGGCGCGCCGCTGCGCAAGAAAGGCATCGTCGATTTCGATCTGCAGTGCGCGATCGTGCGGGTGATGGTCGATCGCCTCAACAGCCTGCAGAAGTCGCTTGCCGGCGGCAACAATCCGGCCGGCGCATTCGCCAACGTCCATCATGTCGATGTCCGCGGCCTGTTGCAGACCGACGAATGGGCGGACGAACTGCACCCGACCAACCGCGGTTACCGCAAGGTCGCGCGCCTGTTCGCCGAAACTTTGCGGCAAGCCTTGCCGATCGCTTAAGGCGCGGGCAGACGCGAACAGCGGCGGCGCAGGATGCGCGACCACGCGTGAGGGAGGATCGATGAAGACGCTTGGCGCCTACGGCACACCGGATGCCGCGCTGCGTGAGGCACCGATCTTAAGCAAGCCATTTGCGGACGTTTTCGCGGGCGCGGCGACTGCACCCAGGGTCGAAAGCGCGCTGCTGCTTGGCCGCTCGCGCGCGGCGGCGGCGCCGGTGCCGGTCGACATCGGTGGCAAGATCGCCGAAGTCACGCTCGAAGGCGGGGTGACGCTCTATCTGCCGGCCGAAGATCTGCCGGCACTCGCGCGGGAAGCGCGCGGTGAACAGGGCGACGGTCCGACTCTGGAGCTGGCTCCGGGCCTGCCGGAGGGGGACCAGGAGCGCGGGCTCGGCGAATGGCTGTTTCGCAGCCTGCGCACCCTCGACATTGACCTCGGCACGCTGACTGCGCGGGAGATCGCGAAGCGGCTGGAAGACCGTGCCGTGCCACAGCCCGGACTTTACCGCTGGGGCACGAGCGCAGGCACCGCGCTGGAACCGTTCAGACTGCGGGCGGCGGACGGCGATGCACCCTGGCTGGTGTTCGTCCATGGCACGTTTTCCAACACGGACGGCAGTTTCGGCGCGCTGCTTCAACCGGAGCGGCGGGCCGAATGGCACCGGCTGCGCGCCCTCTATGACGACCGCATCCTCGCCTTTGAGCATCCAACGCTGACCCAAAGCCCGATCGCCAACGCGATCGATCTTCTGGAGGCGTTGAGCGTGTCCGGGCGGGAGATCCACCTCGTCACCCACAGCCGCGGCGGCCTGGTGGGCGAACTCTTGAGCCGCGGCATGCGCGCCGACGGCCAGGATCCCTTCGACGCCCGCGATATCGCTCTCTGCCAGCAAGAGACCGACGGCGGGAACGGCGAACTTGAGCGCCTGAATGCACTCATCAAGCAGGTCCGCCCGAACATCACCCGCTTCGTCCGCGTTGCCTGCCCGGCGCGCGGCACCACCTTGGCCTCCGACCGCCTGGACAAGTACCTCAACGTCGTCCTCAACGGCATCGGCCTCCTCCTCGGCGCAGCGCGCCTGCCGGTGCTGGATGAGATCTACGACTTCGTCAAGGCGCTGTTGCTCGCCGTCGTCGCCGAGCGGAAGAAGCCGGGCGGCGCTTCGGCGCTGCCGGGACTGGAGGCGATGCGCCCCGAAAGCCCGTTCATCCGCATGCTGAACCGGGCTGACGTGACGAGCCGGGCACCGCTCACCGTTATCCGCGGCGACGTCGAGGCAGCGGGCGTCATCCGCCGGCTGAAGGTGTGGGCAGCGGACGCCTTCTATACCGAGGATCACGATTTCGTCGTCAACAGCGCCGCGATGGCGGGCGGTGTCGCGCGTGCTGAGGCCGTTGCCGACTCCTTCGATCAGGGCCCGGACGTCAACCATTTCAGCTATTTCCGCAACGATCGGACGGCCCAGCAGGTGGTCGCCGCGATCACGCTCAGCGGGCCAGCCCTCAAGCAGTCGCTCCCTCCCAGCGCCGAGCCGGCTCCGCGGTGGCGGCCGGCGGCGCGGGGCGGGGATCACTGGCCGGTGGCCTTTGTCGTCCCCGGATTTGCCGGCAGCAGCTTGGACGCCGACGGCGTTCCCATCTGGCCGGACCTGCACTGCCTGGCGGCCGGCGGCTTTTCCCGGCTGGGGAGCGATGCCACCGGCGTGGTGGCGGGAGAGCTGCTCGATCGAACATACGGCGCGCTCTGCCGAACGCTCGAACAATCGCACGACGTCCGGCCTTTCGCCTACGACTGGCGGCTCTCGATCGAGGACACGGCGGCAGCGCTGGCGCGTGCGCTTGGTAAGGCACTCGGCAGCGGCAGCGTGCCGGTCCGCGTCGTCGCTCACGGCATGGGCGGGCTGGTCGCCCGGACCGCGCTTGCGACCGATAGCGCTCTCTGGGACGCGTTCCGCAGCCGCACCGGCTGCCGGCTGATCATGCTGGGCAGCCCCAATGAGGGCACGCACGCGAGCGTGATGATGCTGATGCGGCGCGACCGGCTGACGCGGATGCTGACAATGATCGACGTCAGCTCGAGCGCCCTCGACCACGCGCAGGTCATCGCCCGCTTTCCGGGAGTGTTGCAGCTCCTGCCGCGCGATGCCGGCTTCGATCTGTTCTCTGCCGATGGCTGGCAGCGCCTGCACGCCCTCGACCCCGATCGCGCGTCCTGGGTCGTCCCGCGCGAGGATGACATCAAGAAGGCGAAGGCCTTCCGCGAGCGCTATCGCGAGATGCCGTTCGATGCGGAGCGCATGCTCTACATCGCCGGTCACGCGGCAACACCGTGCGCGATTGAGATCGAGACACCGCCCGCAGCGCCTGCTCAGATCGGCTTCGCCCAGACGTGGGAGGGCGACGGCCAGGTGCCGTGGAGCACCGGCATCGTGGCGGGGACGCTGCGGCGCTGGTATGCCGCCTGCCGCCACGGCGATCTGCCAGGCGATAGCGCCGTACTTGGGGCATTGAGCGAGATCCTTGACCAGGGGACAACCAACAGGCTTGCCGCGCTGCCGGGGTCCGTTCGCGAACGCGGCCAGCCGCAGCCGGTCACCCGCGAAACCGTGGCGCTTTTCCCTGCCGCCACCGATCTCGAGGCAGCCGCTGCGGACGGTACGGTGCAGCCGCCGCCGCATCCCGGCCTCCCGCCGCTTACCATCACGGTTTCGCACGGCAACCTCGCCTTCGCTGCCTATCCGGTGCTGGTGGGACACTACAACGGCGACACCCTGAATGGCCCGGAAGGGCACCTCAACCACCTGCTCGACGGCCGGCTGGAAACGCGGCGTACGCTCGGCCTTTACCCGGGCGCGATCGGCACCGCCGAAGTCGTCCTCGACGACAACACGCGACCCGCGGGCGCCGTCGTCGTCGGTCTGGGCGATCCCGGCAGCCTAGACCCGGCAGGTCTCGAACAAGCACTCGTCCACGGCCTGTTGCGCTATGCCGTCGACCAGTTCGATGGGTGCCGCGGGCAGGCGACGAATGGCGCGTCGTCAGCGCCGCTGCGCTTGAGCCTGCTGCTGGTCGGTGCCGGCGAAGGCGGCCTCACGGTGGAGGCCTGCGTCAAGGCGCTGAGCGAGGCCGTCGTGCGGGCGCATAAGGCGCTCACCGAGAGTCATCCGGCCGGCCGCGTCTACGACGCCATCGAGATCATCGAGCTCTACGAACATCGCGCGATCGACATCTGGCACGCGCTGAACAGTCTGCTTTCGGCCGATGCCAGCGCCGCCGATGCCAGCGGCAGGCGACCTTTGCGGCTGGCGCCGGAGATCAGCCGCCGCGATGGCGGCCGCAGGCAGATGCGCAGCGAGCGCGACCGCTCCTGGTGGCAGCCCGTGCAGGTGAGCATGGATGTCGTGGCAGGCGAGTACCTCCTCAAGGTGAGCACCGCCGCCGGCCGCGCGCGCGTCGAAGCGACGACCGTGTACGGGACCGTCGAGATGGCACGCCGCCTGTCGGATCAGGCGAAGCGGGAGAAGGCTGGCGGGCCTGCGGTCGAGACGCCGGGGCGCGCGCTCTACGAACTCCTGTGGCCTAACCGTCTGAAAAGCGAAGGCTTCGGGGATCGCAATTTGAGGCTGATCCTCGACGAGCGGGCAGCCTCCCTGCCATGGGAACTCTTGGACGATCGCCGCTCCTGGGAAACCGCACTGGCGAGCAAAGCCGATCCGCCGGCCATCCGCGCCGGTCTTGTTCGCCAGCTCGTGCAGCAGCGTTACCGCGAACAGACCGGCAGCACCGCCGGCCGCAGGCTGGCGCTTGTCATCGGCGACCCGCGCGGCGATCCGGCCCGCGAATACAAGCCGCTCCAAGGCGCGCTGAAGGAGGCGACCGACGTCGCGACGCTCCTGGAGCGCAAGGGTTTTGCGGTGACACGCCTGATCGGCGATCAGGTCTTTCCCGAGCAGGTCATCGGCGCGCTGTTGTCCGAGCGCTGGCAGATCGTGCACATCGCCGCCCACGGCGACGTCGAGCACGACATCGCTGTGAACACGCCGATCGCTGGCGATGCGGCTGCCGGCAGCCTGCAGCGGACCCGCAAGGCGACCGGCATCGTCCTCGGCCGAAACCTGTTTCTCGAGCCCAGCATGCTCGAACAGATGCCAGTGGCTCCGGACCTGTTTTTCGTCAACTGCTGCCACGTCGGCGAGATCGACGCCGACCGGGAGGCGGCGTTGGCGGCGCGCCGGCCGGAGCTCGCCGCTTCCATCGCCGTGCAGCTGATCCGCATGGGCGTGCGCGGCGTGGTGGCCGCCGGCTGGGCTATCAACGACCACCTCGCGCGAGCCTTTGCGACCCAGTTCTATCAAGGCTTCCTTGCCACTCAGGAGTTCGGCCGGGCGGTGCGCACAGCCCGCGAGGCGGCCTATCGGCAGTCACCTGCGGACCCGACCTGGGGCGCCTATCAGTGCTACGGCGAGCCGGACTGGCGCTGGGGCACCACATCGGCGGAAGGGCGCAGCGACGAACCGACCACCTTCGCCGCGCCGGTGGAAGCCATGATCGAGATTGATCACATCCGCAGGGACGCGCAAACGCTGGGCGCGTGCGATCCAAGAGGTCTCAAGGCAAAGCTCGATGACTTGCGGGCGCGTCTGCGGGCTGATGAGACGCACCGTGCTTGGCTTGCGAGCGGGGAAATGTTGGTCGCGTTCGGCCGCGCCTACGCGGAGCTCGACGCGCTAGATCAGGCTATCGCCGATTTCGAGCGCGCACTCAAAGCCAATCGCGGCTCGGCCGCCATCAGCGACCTTGAACAGTTATCGTACTTGCGGGTGCGCAAGGCGGCGTACGATGCGTACCACGGCGATAAACAAGCAAACGCCGCAGTTGGAGAAATTAGAAAGGAAATAAGTACGCTAAAGCGCCTTGGCACGATGGGCAGCACGGCGGAGCAGTTTGGGCTGATCGCCTCAGCGCTTCAACTCTTGGCGACGATCGTTGCTCCGGAAAAAGTGGCAGACACTCTCAATGAGATGCAAAGGGAGCTGAAGAAGGCTGAGAAATGCGAACGGGAAGCGGTGGCCGAAGGGAGTGGCCGGGCATCGGGCCTCGCCTATCGGACGCTGATGGTCCACTTTGCCCACGTCGCCATCGCGCTCATTCAGGACACGCCGCCGCCAGGAAGTATTTTGGAATCGATCGACGAATGTCTTTGCGAGGTGGAGAACGATAACAGTGAGCAATCGAGTTTCCTTATCGGTATCAGCCGCGCCGATGCGGCGCTCGTTTCGGCGCTGGCGGCGGCCTTAGGAAACATCGCTCTAGGGCTTGGCCAGCCGCTGATCAGCGACGATGATTATGAGAAGATCAGCGCTCTCTATTTGGCGGTATGCCGGAGTAGAGGTTCGCCCCTCAAGCTGAGTTCGGTCGTCGATCGCCTCAACTTCTTCCTCGTCATCGTCGACAACAGCGCGATCGCTGCCGAGGTGAGGCACGACCTCGTCCAAGCGCTCGCCCGCATCCGCGACCGCCTGCTTGTCATAGCATGAACACACGCGGCCTCGCCGGCGAAACCGCTCCCCTGCGATTGGGCGGGGCAGCCACAATTGTGATTGCGCTCGCGGGCGGTCCATCCGAGAGTGCAGCGATCGCTGCAGAAAGGGCAGCCGATGGACGTTGGTCGACCGCTTCGCGCTCACGCCACGTGGCTCGCCCACCTGCGCGAAACCCTCTACGGGCACGGACCGCTGACGGCAGGGATGGCGATCGCCGACACCGAGTGTGAACTGGGGCAGTGGCTGCAGCGGCGCGAGGCCGCCTACGGTCATCTGCGTGCGTTCAAGGAGTTGGCGCAGATCCACACCCGCTTTCATCGCCGGGCCGCCTATTGCCTGCAGCTGGTAGCAGACGGCCGGCGCGGCGAGGCGATCGCCGAGGCCGAGGAACGCGGGGAACTGCGCCGGCTGTCGCGCCTCCTCGTGAGCACGTTTCACACCCTCCAGCTCGAAGCCGTCGCCGATCCCGGCCAGCGGCGGGCCTTCCGCTCGCTGGTCGACGTCGGCGAGCGCTGATCCCGAGACGTCAGGAAGCGCCGTTGCCGCCTTCGAGCGGAGCCGCCCACTTCGGTAGCGCCGCGGTCGCACGGACCGAAAGCGGACCATGATCGGCTTCGAGGCGGCCGATATACTCGTCGATTGTCTTGCCCAGCACACGGTAGCCGGCCGGGTTCATGTGCAACGGATCGTGGGTGAAATAGTCCTGCCAGAGGTGGTAGCCGCGGCCGGTCAGGCGCCTTGTGAAATCGACGAACGCAGCGTCCTCGGCATCGGCGAGCAGTCGTTCGGCGAGCTTGTTGGTATAGCCGATGGTGTGCATGAAGTGCAGTCGCTGCCGGCTGACCTTGATGGAGACATAGCCCAGCGGCACCGCGCCCAGACAGGCCCGTTTGCGCGCAAGGAGGCCCTTGAGCAGCGCGATGACTGCTTCCGGGCTGGCGCCGTTGTCGAGGTCGTTGTCACCGGCGTAGAGGACGATCGCTGACGGCCGGAAAGGCGTCACCAGACGATCGAAATACTCGAGACAATCGGCAAGCGTCGCCCCGCCGAAACCGTGGTTGAGGACGTTGTGGGCCGGAAAGTGGGCCTCGATGTCCGACCACAGGGTGAACGTCGAGCTCCCATAAAAGAGGATGAGCTTGTCCTCACCCTGGCGCGCTCGCGTGCGGTGCGCAAGCGCAGCAACTTCGTCGTCAAACCAGGAGGGCATCGCCGCCGGTGGTCCCTGCTGTGCGGGAGGGCGACACTGTCTCCAGAATCACCGCGTCCGACAATTTCACAAAAAAGAAACAACTTCGCAACAAATGCTGCACAAGCACAGCGTTTGAGACTAGTGGAGTGCGCGCGGTTTTGCAATAGCGAAGTTACCTTTAGTAAGATCAATACTTATGGTAAACGGAGCCAGTCTCGATTGTGCTCTTTATTGACGCGACTCTCATTGTAAGAGATCTTTCACAATACTGAAACGTCCATGAAGCGCGAGTATCACAAGTGGTATTGCCAGGACCTCGGCCGGGACATGGAGACGCTCGTGTTCGGCCATGCAGGCGCGCGCGTGCTGGTGTTTCCGACCCGAGTCGGCCGCTTCTACGATTATGAGAACATGGGGATGGTGGGCGCCGTCGCCCAGCACGTGGAGGCGGGCTGGCTGCAGCTCTACTGCGTCGATTCGATCGACGGCGAGACGTTCTACTGCAACTGGTGCCATCCGCGCGACCGCATCCTCCGCCACATGGCCTATGAGCGCTATATCCTCAACGAAGTGCTGCCGCTCTCACACAGTCTCAATGCGAACCCATTCGTGATCGCGCATGGCTGCAGCTTCGGCGCCTACCACGCGATCAACATCGCGCTGCGCCACCCGCACCGGTTCGGCCGGGTGGTCGCCTTCAGCGGCCGCTACGATTTGACAACCGCGCCCGATGGCTTTCGCGATCTGTTTGACGGCTATTACGACCAGGACGTCTACTTCAATATGCCGAATCACTACATGGCAAACATGACCAACGGCGTCCTCGACCAGATCCGCCGGATCGACATCAAGCTTGTTGTCGGCGAGCACGATCCGTTCCTGGACGACAACCGGCGCTTGAGCCAGATCCTGTGGGACAAAGGCATCTGGCACCAGTTCAAGATCTGGCACGGCCGCGCGCACGGCTACCGCCGCTGGCGGGAAATGGCGCCCTGGTTCCTGTGAGCTAGGCTCGCCAACGGGCGGTGCGAGGTCGCTAACACACCTCGCCCAATCCCGGTGTTGCCGGCAGGTGCGCGCTCAGGCACCCTACTGGCAGCGCAACCACGAACGCAGGAAGCCATGCAGATCCCCCGCATCGGCATCACGCTGGGCGATGCCGCCGGCATCGGGCCTGAGATCCTGGCCAAGCTCCTGGCGCACGAGAAGCTCGACGAGCTCTGCATCCCGGTCATCGTCGGCGACCGCCGTGTGGTCGAGCAGGCGCAGGCACTGATCGGTGCCACGCTGCCGCTGCGCACGATCGAGGATCCGCGCCAGGCCGCCGAAACAGGGACCGCTTACCTCGTCGATCTGCACAACCTCGCGCCGGAGGACTATCGCTTCGCCGAGGTTTCGGCCGCCACCGGACGGGCCGCGGGAGAATGGATCGAGCGGGCGACCGCACTCGCGCTCGAAGGCGCACTCGACGCCGTCGTCACCAACCCGATTCACAAGGAATCGTTCGTCCTTGGTGGCTACGGCCGCCGCTATGCCGGACACACCGAGATGCTGGCGGCGCTGACCGGCACCAAGAGCTACTGCATGATGCTGGCCTGCGGTGCGCTGCGCGTCTGCCATGTCACCACGCACGTTTCGCTCCTGGACGCGTTGACGCGCGACATCAAGCGCGCGCGCATCGTGCAGGTCATCCGCCTGGCCGATGATGCCTGCCGCCGCCTCGGCATCGAGCGTCCGGCGATCGGCGTTGCCGGCGTCAACCCACACGCGAGCGAGGACGGGCTGTTCGGTACCGAGGAGCAGCGCGAGATCATTCCGGCGATTGCCGAGGCGCAAGCCGCAGGCATCGCAGCGGAGGGGCCGGTGCCGGCCGACACCCTGTTCTCAAAGGCCAAGGGCGGCATGTATGACGCCGTGGTCGCCATGTACCACGACCAGGGCCACATCCCGGTCAAGCTGGCCGGCTTTCTCTACGACCACACCAGCGGTGCCTGGGAGATGCACGGCGTCAACGTCACCCTGGGCCTGCCGATCATCCGCACCTCCGTCGACCATGGCACCGCGTTCGACAAGGCGGGCAAGGGCATCGCCAACCACCGCAGCCTGCTCGAAGCGCTCCAATACGCGGCGGCGCTCACCGGCCATCGCGCGCCTTAAAGCCGCCGCCGCGACGGGCCTTACGCCACGGACGCGACGGGACTGCGGATACCAAGCCGTGGGACGACGGCGTTGGCGAGATCGAAGAAGCGGTTGACCGAGTTCTCGGTATCGAAGTAGCCGGCCAGGTAGACGCTATCGCCGCGAACCTTGATGCCGTCGGCCACCAGCACGGCGGAAGCCCACGTGCACTGATGCGCCTCTGGCCCCTCATCATGCGGCACCAGCCGGTACAGGCCTTCCAAGCCTCCGCCGCTGGCAAAGGCTTCGGCGAGTACGGTTTCGATCTGCTCGCGACTGGCCGGCCGCGCCAGGCGGAAGCGGAAGTCGATCATCGAGACCCCTGCCCACGGCACGACGCTATAGGTGACGATGAAGTTGCGGCTCTCGTCAAGGAAGGGCAGCAGCAGCGGCGCCGAGCGCTCCAGCGTGCAGAATTTGCGCTGCAGCGTGTTGTGCTGGGAAAGCCGGTGCAGGACGATGTTGTGGACGACGTTGACATCGCTGTCGACGATGCCGAAGCGATCGTTCACCCACTGCGCCAACGGCACGTACGCATTCACCGTGCAGGAGCCGTAGGAGACGATCCGATGCCGGTCGGGGGTGAAGGCATCGTGATTGAAGCCGTACACCAGCGTCGCGTCCGCATCCCAGGAGGTGGCGGAAATCAGGACCAACTGCGTCCGGCCGGTGAGGTAGGTTCGGCAACGCGTGGCCTCGGTCGCCTTGCCGGAGCACTCGAACACGACATCCGGCTCGCCTCGCCACGGGATCGTCGCCAGCGGCGCGTTGGTGTAAGCAACCGTATGGGTTGCGCCGTTCGCGTCGGTAAACAGGAGCGCGTCCGCCGATCGCCTGACCTGGTAGGCGTCGAAGCGAACGTAAGGGTCGCTGGTGATGATCTCGCACGCCTGCTCCAGCGAGAGCACGTCGTCGTTGATGAATTCGATTGAGAAGTTTGAGGTGTTACGCCGATCGAGCCACCACTTCAGGAGGTGCAAGCTGAAGCGACCAAAGCCGTTGATGCCGGTAACAGCCATGGCGAACCCTCCGCGGTTGATACAACCTTAATTGTCAATCAGAAGGGGATCGGCCGTCAAGAGGGTCCCTCCTACGCATCCTAGCTTGCAGTCTCTCAGGTTTTTCGCTAAATCGTAGCGAAAGCAGCAGAGCTGCGCACGGGCTTATGGCGTTGCGGGTTGTTTCGGCCTTGACACACAGGGCGCATTTCCCGGAAAGCAGAGGACTGCCGTTTATGTCGCGCGCCCCGCGCTTGGTGGTCTTCTGACGATGAATCTCGATCTTGCCCGACCGCAGCTGGCGGCTGCGAAGCTCGCGTGGATCTACGATCGGATGTCGCTGATCCGCGCCTTCGAGGAGCGGCTTAAGTGGCTCGTCGGGACGGGCGTCCCCGTCGGCGCGGTGCATTTCTACACCGGCCAGGAGGCGGTCGCGGCCGGCGTCTGTGCCGCGCTCGATCCGGATGACTGGATCGCCTCGACGCACCGCGGGCACGGCCACTGCATCGCCCGCGAGGTCGATGTTGCGCCGATGATGGCCGAGCTGTTTGGCAAGCGCACCGGTTCCAATCGGGCCAAGGGTGGCTCGATGCACATCACTGACATCACGAAGGGCGTCCTTGGCGTTAACCCGATCGTGGGTGCAGGCGTTGCGCATGCCGTCGGCGCGGCCCTTTCGGCCCGCGTGCGCGGCTCGCGCGCTGTCGCCGTCGCTTTCTTCGGCGATGGGGCCGCCAGCATCGGCACCCTGCACGAGTCGATGAATCTTGCTGCCATCTGGAAGCTTCCGATCGTGTTCGTCTGCGAGAACAATGGGTACGCCCAGGCAACGCCGGTCGAATACGCGGTGCCGTTGCGCGATATCGCCGATCGCGCGCCCGCGTACGCCATGCCGGGCAGCGTCATCGATGGCCAGGATGCGATCGCCGTCTGGCAGGCGACAGAGGGCGCCGTGCAGGCGGCGCGCGCCGGCTACGGTCCGTCGCTGATCGAGTGCAAGACCTATCGCTACTACGGCCATCACCAGAGCGACGATACGCTGCGCTACCGCACCGCGGAGGAGGAACAGGCGGCCAGGGCGCGCGACTGCCTTGCGCTTTTCCGTTCCCGCATGCAGGCGGAGGGCCCGCTCTCGGTCGCTGAACTCGACGCCATCGACGCGCGCAACCGTGAGCGGATGGACGAGGCGGTCGCATTCGCCAAGGAAAGTCCGCTGCCGGAACCGCACGAGCTGTTGACCGACGTCTACGCCCCCGATCCTGCCCGGCTCGAAGCGCCTTCAGTCATCACCCGCGGCGACCGTGTGCTGGGCTTCGGCCAGGCGATCAACGAGGCGCTGCGCCAGGAGATGCAGCGCGATCCGAGCGTCATCTTGTTGGGCGAGGACATCGCAGGTGCCGCCGGCCGGGCGCACTTGGGCCTCGTCGATGCCTGGGGCGGGCCGATGCGCGCGACCCGTGGCCTGATCCAGGAGTTCGGCCCGCAGCGGGTCCTCGACACGCCAATCTCGGAGATGGCCTTCGTCGGCGCTGCCGTCGGTGCCGCCATGACCGGCTTGCGGCCGGTGGTCGAAATCATGTTCGTCGACCTGGTCGGCGTCTGCTACGACCAGCTCCTCAATCAAGCCGCCAAGATGCACTACATGATGGGCGGCCACGTGACCGTGCCGATGGTGCTGCGCACGGCTTACGGGACGAGGCGCGATCAGCGCAGCTATGGCGGCGGCGCGGCGGCGCAACACTCACAGACGCTCTATTCCGTTCTTGCCCATATCCCAGGCCTGAAGGTGGTGGTGCCGAGCACCGCCTATAACGCCAAGGGCTTGACGATGGCTGCCATCCGCGATCCCAACCCGGTCGTGATCCTCGAGCACAAGTTCTTGGGCGGTGCGGCCAAGAGCGCGGTGCCGGAGGAGCCCTACACGCTCGCCATCGGCAAGGCGGAGATTGTCCGGCCGGGCAGCGACATCACGCTGATCGGCATTGGCTGCACCACCCACACCTGCCTTGAGGCGGCGGAGTTCCTGGCGGCCGAGCAGATCGAAGCAGAGGTAATCGACCTCTTGACTCTCGCCCCCTTGGACGAGGAAACTGTTTTCGCTTCCGTCCGCCGCACGCATCGCTTGGTCATCGTCGATGAGGATACGCCGGTCGCTTCGATCGGCCGCGACATTGCTGCTCGCGTCGCCGACCACTGCTTCGACTTCCTCGACGGGCCGATCAAGTGCGTGAGTGCGCCCGACACACCGGTGCCCTTCTCGGCCGTGCTCGAAGCGCTGTACACGCCGGGTGTCGATCAGGTCGTTGCCGCCGTTCACGACGTCATGGGTTGATGCCACCTTGGCCGAACCGATCGTCATGCCGAGCTTCGGGATGTACACGGCTGAGGGCGTCCTGGTCGGATGGCTGCAGCCGAGCGGCGCGCGAGTCACGGCCGGTGATCCCATCCTGCTAATCGAGACCGAAAAGGCGACGCAAGAGGTTGTGGCGCCTGCGGACGGCATCCTGCATCAAGCGGCACGGATCGGCGAACGCCTGACGGAGCAGGAAGTGGTGGGTTTCATCCTCGCTGACGGGGAAGTGCCGCCACTTTTCGAAGGCGAACTCGTCGCGGCGACGGGCCAGCCGCTTGTCCCGCGGCCCGTAACCCAGCGCCGCCGGCCACCGGCTGAGCAGGCGGGGCAGCAACCCTCCGAGAGACCGCCCGGCGGGGTGATCGCCACACCTGCCGCCCGCAAGCTGGCCAGGACCGCCAATATCGATCTGACGCGGCTGACCGGCAGCGGCCCGGGCGGTCGCATCGTCGAGGCCGATGTTGAAGCGGCGATTAGCAGCGCCGCGGCGCCCGCCGCTGCGCCTGCGCGCGGCTGGTCGCCTCTGATCCCGGCCACGGTCTCGCCCGAAGCGCAGGCGTTCCTCGCCACCTTCCCGGAACCAGCCGCAAAGCCGCCTTCCCCTGCCGCCGACGACATCGCCGGCTGGGCGCGCGCCCACGCCGGCAACGAGGCGGAAGTGCGGCGGCTGAACGCCGACATCGAAGCGCTCTACAAACCCCAGCTCGTGCAAACGCACCTGGGCGGCGTGCCGGTGCTCGATATCCGGCCGCAGAATTGGAGCGAGAGCCGCCGAATCCTCGTCTACGTGCACGGCGGTGCCTACGTCCTGCACAGTGCCGCATCGAGTCTGACTTCGAGCGTGCCGGTGGCGGACGACACTGGCCTTCGTATCTGCGCGGTCGATTACACCTGCGCGCCCGCGGCCGGCTATCGGGAGGTCGTGGGCCAGGTCGCGGCTGTCTTAACGGCGCTGCGCGCAGCCGGCCACGACTGGGCTGACATCGCGCTGTTCGGTGATTCCGCCGGCGCCGCGATTGCGTGCGGCGCAATCCTGAAGCTGCGCGATGAGGGCCTCGGCCTGCCGGCAGCGGCCGTATTGTGGTCGCCGTGGGCGGACATTGCCGAGATCGGCGACAGTTACGCGACCTTACGCGATGCCGATCTCGTTTTTCGCTACGAGCAGCACCTCAAGAGCGCCGCACTCGCGTACGCGCCTGCCACCGAACACCGGCACCCCTGGGTTTCCCCTGTTTACGCTGACTACCGGGCCGGCTTTCCGCCGACCCTGATCCAGGGCGGCACCAAGGAGATCTTCTTGAGCAACGGCGTTCGCCTCTATCAGGCGCTCGATACGGCAGGGCAGACGGCAAAACTCGATCTTTACGAGGGGATGCCGCACGTGTTCCAGGCGTTCAACCCGGACCTGCCGGAATCAAAGCTGGCGCGGCAGAAGATGAAGGCCTTTCTCAATCAATACTTGAGCGGCGGCCACTGATGGCAACACCCTTCCGGTCGGTACCATGAACGACGAAACGAGAACAATGAACCCCTTGCCCACGAAGCAGCGGCAATCGAGTGTCGACCTCGCCCTGCAGATCCGGCGCACCACGGTGGAAATGACCAGCCGCGCCAACGCCTCGCACATCGCCTCGTGCTTCTCGGTGACGGACATCCTGGCCGTGCTGTACAGCCGGGTCCTTGTTTTCGATCCGCAGCAACCGCGCTGGCGGGACCGCGACCGCTTCATCCTCAGCAAGGGCCATGCCTGCGCGGCGCTCTACGCGGTGCTCGCCGAGTTCGGCTTCTTCCCGAAGGAATGGCTGGAGACATATTACCTGGACGGCAGTCGCTTGGCCGGCCACGCGACCCACAAGGGCGTCCCCGGCATCGAAGTCTCGACCGGTGCCCTTGGCCACGGCCTGCCGCTTGCGACCGGCATGGCGCTCGCCGGCAAGCGGGACGAACGCGCGCATCGCGTTTTCTGCGTCTTGAGTGACGGCGAATGCGATGAAGGCTCGAACTGGGAGGCGGCGCTGTTCGCCCCCCACCACCGTCTCGACAACCTGACGGTGATCATCGACTACAACAAGATCCAGAGTCTCGGCTGGGTCAAGGATGTGATCGACCTCGATCCGCTGGCGGACAAGTGGCGCGCCTTTGGCTGGGCTGCGCGCGAAGTCGACGGCCACGACCATGCGGCGCTGGAAGCGCTCCTGACCGGCGTTCCGTTCGAAGCCGGCCGGCCGAGCTGCATCGTCGCGCACACCGTCAAGGGCAAAGGCGTCAGCTTCATGGAGAACAACCTTCAGTATCACTACACCCCGCCGCGCGGGGACGAGCTGCCGCGCGCCCTTGCCGAGCTGGGGGTGAAATGAGAAACGCCTTTTTCAACGCCGTCTTCGCGCTGGCGCGCGAGGACGAGCGGATCGTGCTGATGGTCGGCGATCTCGGCTTTCGCATCGTCGAGGGCTTCATGGCTGAGCGGCCGAAGCAGTTCCTCAATGCCGGCATCGCCGAACAGAACATGATGAGCATGGCGGCCGGTATGGCGCTCGAAGGCAAGATCGTCTTCGCGTACTCGATCGCCAACTTCCCAACCCTGCGCTGCCTGGAGCAGGTGCGCAACGACGTCTGCTATCACGGCGCCCGGGTGGCGATCTTCTGTTCCGGCGGCGGCTTTACCTACGGCTCCATGGGGGTCACCCACCACGTCACCGAGGACCTGGCCGTCACGCGTGCGATGCCTGGCCTCACCGTCATCGCGCCCGGCGATCCGATCGAGGCGGCTTGCGTGCCGGCGGCGATCGTCGCCCACGACGGGCCGTTCTACGTCCGCCTCGGCAAGGCGGGCGAGCCCAACATCCACGCCGGCCCGATCGACTTCCAGCGTGGCCGCGCGATCACGGTGCGCGAAGGCAACGATGTCAGTCTGATCGCCACCGGCAGCATGCTGCTGGTCGCCACCCGCGCCGCCGACCGCTTGAAAGCGGACGGCATCAACGCCCGCGTCTTGAGCATGCACACGGTCAAGCCGCTCGATCTGGATGCGGTCGAGGCCGCGGCCGCCCAGACCGGCGTCATCCTGACGATCGAGGAGCACAGCATCATCGGCGGCCTCGGTGCCGCGGTTGCCGAGTACCTGGCCGAGCGCCCCGGCGCCGGTCCGCGCTTCAAGCGGATGGGGGTGCCGTCGGCGTTTGCGAGCGAGATCGGCAGCCAGGACCACCTGCTCGCCCACTTCGGTCTAACCGAGGCAGGCGTGGCGCAGACAGCGAAACAGATGCTGGCGTCGTAACGGCAACGGCGACCGATGATGGCGCTTGGAACGCGTGGCCGGTCCGGGATTGCGCGATCAGCCGCCGGCGTAGTCGCGCACGGCCTGGACCAGCGTCGACGGCCGGCCGATGTCGCGCAGCGTGCCGTGCGGAAACAGGTGCGCGCGGATGCTCAGGCCTTGATCGATCGCGGCCCGCATGATGTCGGCGATCTGGATCTCCTGCGCGGTCCCGTCCGCCGTACGCTGGACCACGTCCGGGCGCATCTGGGCGAGCTGCTCGTGCATGAAGCGGGTAAACGACGGTGCCCAGACCGCCGCGCCCCAGGTGTGGGTCATGTGCGTCCGCCCCGGCTTCTCGGCCAAATGACGGACCTGCAGATGCTCATCAAAGTCGATCATGCCCCAGTTGTCGGGATCCGCCATCGGAAACGCGGCCAGCACGACATCGGCCCCGCTCTCGGCCTGAACGGTGTTGATGGTGGCGATGACGTCGTCCTGCTCGATGATGATGTCGGGATAGCCGAAGGCGACGCGGGCGCCCAGAAGGTGGGCGGAAGCACGGTCGACGGTGTAAGGAACGCCATATCCGTAGGGCATGACCAGATAGGCGAGGTCGATGCCGACGAGCGCGCCATCCTGCAGGTAGGCCGGGATGTCCCATTTGCCGGGGCGCAGCACCAGGAACGCGCGGCGCACGCCGCCGCGGCGCATCTGTTCCAGCAGATAGAGGCAAACCGGCTTGGCGCGCGGCTCGCCATCCGGCCCGGCCGGATGGAAGCCGATCGGGAACAGCTCCTTGCTCAGCGGCAACGGCGAGATGCGATTGGCCGATCCTGCAAGCGGCATTACCGCTACCAGCTCTCCCATGTCGTGCCGCGCCGTAGCTGCCATCGCCGGGTTCCCTTCGCGGCCCCCTGCGCCGCCGTTTTCTGGCCCCTTCTAGCACCAGCGTTAAAAAAGTGATAGGTTATCCGGTGCTACACTCGATGTGAGGAACTGCCCGCGGCGACGTTCCAACAATACTCCCACAAAAACCCCAGTAAAATTCTCTGAAGTATGAATGAACCCCTCCACGAGGAGAAACGATGAAACAGGTGCAGCTGCAGACCCCGAAATATCTCTACATGGGTGGCAAGATCCGCCCATGGGAAGAGGGCGTGATTCATGTCGGGGCGGAAGCCGTTGTCCGCGGCCTTAACGTGTTCGAGGGCGTAAAGGGCTACTGGCAGCAGAATGGCGATTTCGGCATCGTCCTGCTCGAGAAACATTACCAACGCCTGCAGCACTCGGCCAAGCTGCTGCACATCCCGTGCCCGTGGACCTACGAGCAGTACCGCGATGCGACCTGCGGCTTGATGGCGACCATGGTCGAACCCGGCCGCGACATGTGGGCGCGCACCACGCTCCTCGTCACCGAAGGCTACTGGGGCATCGGTACCGTCGCCGATTTGGTGATCACTGCCTATCATCAGGAGCAGAAGATCCCCGATCCGATCGATCTCGGGCTCAGCACCTGGCAGCGGCCGGCGGACGTCGCCTTGCCGGCGCGGATCAAGACCAGCACCAACTACCAGGCCGGCCGGTTGGCGCGCATCGAGGGCCGGGCACGCGGCTGCTCGGAGATGATTCTCCTCAATTCGCAGAGCCGCGTTGGCGAGGCGAGCGGCGCGTGTGTGCTCATCGTCCGCGACGGCACGGTCATCACGCCGACGCCGGCCGAGGGCGCGCTTGAGAGCATCACGCTCGACGCGGTCGAAGCGATCGCCCGATCGTACGGCATTCCGTTCGTTCGTCGTCCCGTCGAGCGGACCGAACTTCTGATCGCGGACGAGATGGCGCTGTGCGGAACGCTGTGTGAGGTTGCCCTCATCAAGTCGTACGAGGGCCAGCCGCTACCTGCCGACCAGCCCATCCTCGGCAAGCTGCAGGCTGCCTACTTCGATGCCGTGCGTCGGGTGAAGCCGCATCCGTTCATTACCGCGGTGCCGGTCCAACCCGGCGGCGTGGTGGATGTGCGGCGGGCCGTGAGCGCCTGAACGCACATTCGGGAACGCGTTTGGCGGGGTGCGGATGAGTGTGCGACCAGATCCTGAACCAACCCGGTGTCGGTCCCTGGTCCTTCGCTTGCGCGGCGCCATCAGCAAGGCCGCCCGCACCCTTCCGTTCGCGCACGCGCTACGGTTGCGCCTTCGCTCGCGGCAGCAAATTTACGCCTCGGCTTATGAGAGAAGGGTGTGGCGCAGCGACGAGAGCGGCTCCGGCACCGGCTCGGAGCTGCGGGCGACGGCCGAGCTGCGGGCGCGCCTGCCCAAACTCCTGCGCCGGCTTGGCGTGCGCATCTTCCTCGACGCACCGTGCGGGGATTGGAACTGGATGCGCCTCGTCGACCTGCCGGTCGATCGCTACATCGGCATCGACATTGTGCCGGCGGTGATCGATGATAACCAGAAGCGCTACGGCAGCGACAAGGTCTGCTTTGCGTGCCTCGACCTCACGACCGACCCGCTGCCGGCAGCGGACTTGGTTCTCTGCCGTGCCTGTCTGTTTCACCTCTCGTTTGCCGACGGCCGGGCGGTGCTGAACAATCTCAAGAAAACCGGAGCCACATACCTGCTCACCAACTACTTCACCGACGTTGCCCGTAACGTTGACCAGTTCACTGGTGTGCCGTGGCGGCCCCTTGATCTGCGCCTGCATCCCTTCGCGTTTCCGGAGTCGATTGAGAGCTTCCATGATCACGGTGACGTAGTGCCTACCCTCGTGCTGGGCTTGTGGCGGTTCGCAGATCTCCGCCTATGAACCTTCTTCCCTGGATTGGCTGCGGAACCATCCGCCGCCCGCGCAAAACGCGGTGACAATAATACCCCCAGTCCAAAAGGGGGATGACGTCGTCGTTCATTGAACTGTATGGTACGAATCATGACTCAAAGTTCGCCACCTCGCGTCGCGGTCGGTTTGCCCGTCTACAATGGCGAAAACTACCTCCGCATCGCGATCGAAAGCGTTCTGGCTCAGACGTTTCGCGATTTCGAACTAATCATCTGCGACAACGTCTCCACCGATTCGACGCCCGCAATCTGCGCCGCTTATGCCGAGCGCGATTCGCGCGTCCGCTATCACCGGAACCCGCGCAACCTCGGCGCGGCGCCCAATTTCAACATGACCTTCAAGCTGATCTCGCCGTCGGTCGAGTATTTTCGCTGGATCTCGCACGACGACACGATGTCGCCCGACAGCTTGGAGAAAAGCGTGCGCGCGCTCGATGCCCACCCTGAGCGGATGCTGTGCACGTCGCTCATCGGCATGATCGATGCGGACGGCACGCAGACGTCCGTCTACGACAGCGGGCTGCAGGCGGCACGAAATTCGGACCAGCCGTCTGAGCGCTTTTTTGATACAGCGCTGAGAAAGCATAACAACTACGACACCTACGGCCTCATCCGGCGCAACGCCCTGGAAAACAGCCTGATGATGCCGAGCTACTACGCTGGCGAGAAAACAACTCTGGTCGAACTCAGCGTGCGCGGCAAGTTCTTCCACATCCCCGAGGTCCTGTTCTCGGTCCGCGAGCATGCGCAGCGAGCGACGAGCGCCATCAGCCGGCTCAACTGGCTGAGCAATGAGGACACGAGTGCCTCGCGCTGGCTGCAGATCGGCACGTTGATGATGTTCTTGGACTACTGCCGCATCGTCAACCGGCATGTGCAAGCGCCCGCCGAGCGGCTGCGCTGCTACCGGATGCTGGTTCAGTGGTGGTTCCGCCATAGCCATGCGGCTGAGTTCGCGAGCGACGCTGTCGCGTTCGTGAGCCCGAAAGCCTATCTCGCGCTGCAGAGCCTGAAGCACCGCCTGGTCGGTGCCGACAGGCGCGCCCATGCTTAAGGTAGCGTACGACTGACGAAGCGAACCGGTCGGCAAGACTGCCCGCGGGGGGCTCAAGGACCGTTGAGCAGGTCAATTTCCGGCCGATACAACCGAAACGAATACCACCGGACGATTGGTGTCGACCATGCGGGACTGGTTGTTGGAGTTGCTGCGGTGTCCGTTCTGTGCCGGCGCGGTGCAGGCGGCGGCAAAGGTGGCGGGAGAGGGCGACGTCTGCACGGACGGGCTCTTGCGTTGCCCCACGTGTTGCTTCGATTTCCCTGTCGTCGGCGGCGTGCCAATCCTGCGCCATCCCGACGACACGCTTGACGCGCAGAACGAGACGACGGAGCGGGTTATTGTCCCGGGGCCGCGCGTCCGCGATATCGCCCAAGCGCTCAAGGAGGGCGACCGCAGCCGGGCGTTCGAACTCGTCCTCAATCCGTTCACCCTCGGCGGACCGGTCATTCCGACCTCGCTTGACCGCTGGAAACCCAAGGGGCTGCAGCGAGGCGAGTCCCCGACGGTGCCTGCCGGTCTCGCGAAAGGCAGCAAGGCGCCCGGCATCAAGGCCGCCATCATCAATCGGATCCGGAAGAACGACCTTCTCGCCACTGCAAAGGCGAACGCGAAAAAGGCTATGCTGCCGCTCTGGCGCAAGGGCCTCGCGCGCTACTTGACGGAGCGGCTTGATCGGCTGAGCGCGCTGGAGATCATCGAGCTCTATTACGGGTTCTATTCCAACAGCGAGATCAGCAATTACTTCTCCTACCGCTACACCCAGCCGCGCCATCTGGCGGCGTTGTGCGTCGCCTCTGTCCTGCGCGAATCCAAGGAAGCCGTGCTCGACCTCGCCTGCGGCGTCGGCCACCTGGCCCACTACCTCTCCTACGGCCAGCCGGATAAACGGGTCGTCGGCATCGATCGCGATTTCTTCCGCCTGTTTATCGCCCAAAACTTCATCGCGCCGCAGGCCTCATTCATCTGCGGTGAAGCCGATACGTCGCTTCCCTTCGCCGATCGCACATTCGGTTCCGTCTTCTGTTCCGATGCATTTTTCTGCTTCCTGCAGCGCGCTTCCGCCGCGCGCGAGATGGTGCGCGTCATCGGACCAGATGGAAACATCGTCCTCACCCGGACGCGCAATTTCGCGGTCGAGCCGCGCCAAGGCTACGAACTCACGGCCGACGGCTACCGCCGGCTGTTCGCCGGCTGCGGCCTGAAGTCGGTGCTGTTCAGCGAGGATACCCTCGTCCGTCAGTATCTAACGCGCCAGGGCCTCGATCTGACCGTCGACGACGGGGCAAACCTCGATCGATCAGAATGGTTGTCCATCTTTGCGAGCCAGTCGGACGCGCCCTTCAAGCACCACCCCGCCTGGACTGAATGGCCGCACGCTGTCGGCCGGCTGGGCGTCAACCCGCTCTATGAACGCACGCCGCGCGACGGCCAGGTTGACCTGAAGGTGCGCTTTCCTTCAGGCTGGTACCGCTACCAGAACGAGAAGTTTCTCGAATACGCGGAGGCGGAATGCTCGGTTCCGGCCGCGCTGATCAGCGCGCTCGGCGCTGGCGAGGCTGCCGCCGATGATGTTCAGCGCTACATCGACCGCTTCGTCGTCATCGGCATGCCGGACCGCTACCTCCCCGTCGCTGCCGCCGGTGCGCGCTCGGCGCGGGCGACACCCTAGACGGCGGGTGCGCGGATGCCGTCGGCGAGGGGCACAGCGACGCGGCGGCTTCTCCGTGGAGCGTTGACCGGCGCTCTCATCGTCGTCGTCGCGTGCGTCATGTTCGACGTCGCCGCCTGGTTCCTGGCGCCGGCGCGGGTGGAGTACCACTTCCCCGGCTATCGCTTCCGGCCCTATGCACAACGGGGCAGCGACTTCGGTTGGCATTTCCCGCGCTATTACTTCGAGGCGCACCCGACCCGCGGCATCGATCTCACGCCCGGCGGTCGGGGCACCGCGTTCGCCTTTGCGCCGTTCACCTTCGAGCTCGCCACCAACAGCCTCGGCTGCCGGGATGACGAGTTCGTGCCCGATGGCCGCCCGTTCCTCTACGCCGCCGGCGACAGCCAGACCATGGGCTACGTCGCCAAGGAGCAGCGCTGGCCCGACCTGCTGGCACAAAAGGCGTCGCTGCGGCTGCTGAACTGCGGCGTCGCTGGCACCGCGCAATGGCACCAGCGCGACAAGTTCCTCGATATCGTCGGCCGCCTGGGCGCGGTGCCGGAACTTGTCCTGGTCGGCTATGTCAACAACGACGCCGCGGACGATCGCGACTTTCCGGCGCAGACGGTGATCGAGGGCTATCCCGTTCACCGGCTTCGTGCCGAGGACGATCCCGCAGGCCTTGCCAGCCGCATCCGTGCAGCGCAGGACAACCTCGACCATCCATCAGTGTCGACACGGCTCAAGTGGTTCTTGAAGGAACACTCGCTGATCACGAACATGGCGTACCGCTTGTCCATGTTGGGCTCCAGTGATGGTCCTGTGCGCAGGGACGTTTACCCCTTCAACGACGCCGAGGCCGGCGAAAACAAGAAGGCGGTTGCCGCGTTCAAGGCGTCTGCTTGTGCCATCGGCAGCCGCTTTGCCATGATTCTGCTGCCGAATGCACCCAGCATGAGTTGGCCCGACTACTATCGGGAGGTTCGGCTGTTTCTCGATGAGAACCAGATCTATTATCTCGATCTGCACCAGGCATTCGCGGGCGCCGGGATCACGGGCACCGAGGTCGCCCAGCC
The DNA here is from genome assembly GCA_029624735.1 of Defluviicoccus sp. Classification (GTDB taxonomy): domain Bacteria; phylum Pseudomonadota; class Alphaproteobacteria; order Rhodospirillales; family Defluviicoccaceae; genus Defluviicoccus. The sequence goes on from JARSSM010000011.1 coordinate 64,835, forward strand.
AACGGATCCCCACCTGTCGATCGAGGGCAACGCCCGGGTGGCCGCGGCGATCGCAGGCCGGTTGGCAGAGGAAGGGACACGTTTTGGCGCCTGCGCACCCCCCGCAGGGACCAACAAGGGTTGAACCGCCGCGGTTGCCGCGTCCGGTTGCAGGCCCGAGGCCGAGGAAGGGAGGAGTCACGATGAACAGAACCGCCCCCGAGAGCGGCACCCACGAGGAACTTCGCGCGCACACCGAAATCAAAGGCAGCTCGGACCGTGCCTTTGGCCTTACCGTCGGCGGCATCCTTGCCGCCATCGGCCTCATCCGTGGCCTGTTCGGTACCGGCCTCGACCTCTGGGCGGTCGTGCTGGTGGGCGGCGGCAGCGCTCTGGCCGCGCTCGGGCTCGTTGCCGCCAGCTCGCTGGCACCGCTCAACCGCGCGTGGACGAAGCTCGGGCTGGTCCTGTTCAAGGTCGTCAACCCGGTGGTTCTGTTCCTCATCTTCATTCTCACCGTGGTGCCGACCGGCCTCATCATGCGCTGGATGGGCCGCGACCTGTTGCGCCTGCGCCGCGATCCGACGGCGGCCAGCTACTGGATCGAACGCCAGCCGCCGGGACCGAACGCCGAGGGACTGCGCAATCAATTCTAATCAAAATCAAGCAACAACAAACTAACCGAAGCGGGACTGACGGAGGAGGACATGGATTTCCTGAAGGAGTTGTGGCGCTTTTTGCGCGCGCGCAAGAAATTTTGGCTGCTGCCGATCCTGGTCGTCGTTGGCCTTTTCGGCGGCTTGATTGTGCTTACCCAGGGAACGGCGATCGCGCCCTTCATCTATACCCTGTTTTAGCAACGACGTGAGGGAGGGATCGGCGATGCGCATTCTCGGCATCTCAGCCTTCTATCACGACAGCGCCGCCGCCCTGGTCGAGGATGGCCGCGTCGTCGCCGCCGCGCAGGAGGAGCGCTTCACGCGCAAGAAGCACGACAGCGCCTTTCCCCACCACGCGGCTGCCTTTTGTCTCCGCGAGGCAGGCACGGACCTGAGCGGCATCGATCATGTCGTCTTTTACGACAAGCCGTTCTTGAAGTTCGAGCGCCTGCTCGAGACCTACGTCGCCATGGCACCCAAGGGCTTCAAGTCGTTCCGGATGGCGATGCCGGTGTGGATGAAGGAGAAGCTGTTCCAGAAAAGCATGCTGCGCGACGAGCTCAAGACACTGCCGGGCGGCACCGCCTGGAACGGCGAGCTTCTGTTCGCCGAGCACCACCAGAGCCACGCCGCCTCGGCGTTCTTTCCGTCACCGTTCAGCGAAGCCGCAATCCTGACCATGGACGGCGTCGGCGAATGGTGCACGACCAGCGTCGGCATCGGCCGCGGCAACGAGCTCAAGATCCTGAAGGAGATCCATTTCCCGCACTCGCTCGGGCTGCTCTATTCCGCCTTCACCTACTACACCGGCTTCAAGGTGAACTCGGGTGAGTACAAGGTGATGGGGCTCGCGCCTTACGGCGAGCCGAAGTTCGTTCAGACCATCCTCGATCATCTGATCGACCTCAAGCCGGATGGCAGCTTCCGCCTCGATCAGAGCTACTTCGACTACTGCACCGGTCTGACGATGACGAACGAACGGTTCGCCACCCTGTTCGGCGGCCCGCCGCGGCGGCCGGAACAGCGGCTGACGCAGCGGGAGATGGATCTTGCCGCCTCGATCCAGGTGGTGACCGAGGAGGCGGTGTTGCGGTTGGCCCGCTCGATTGCGGCCGAGACGGGGCAGCGTAACCTGTGCCTTGCCGGCGGCGTCGCGCTCAACTGCGTTGCCAACGGCAAGCTGTTGCGCGCGGGCATGTTCGAGCGGATCTGGATCCAGCCGGCGGCGGGCGATGCCGGCGGCGCGCTGGGTGCCGCGCTGGCCGCCTGCCACCAGTTCAAGGACCAGCCGCGGCTGCCCTTGAACGGGCGCATCGACCAGATGGCTGGCTCCTACCTCGGCCCAGCGTTCAGCCAGGCCGAAACCGAGGCCGACCTGCAGGCGGCCGGCGCCCGCTTCACCGTCGTGAGCGATGATGAGGTAACCACCCGCACGGCCGATGCGCTCGCGGCCGGCCGCGCGGTTGGCTGGATGCAGGGCCGCATGGAGTTCGGCCCCCGCGCGCTCGGGGCGCGCTCGATCATCGCCGATGCGCGTTCGCCGGCGATGCAGAAGCTCCTCAACCTCAAGGTGAAGTACCGGGAGAGTTTCCGCCCCTTTGCGCCCTCGGTGTTGCGCGAGGACGTGGCCGACTGGTTCGAACTCGCGACCGACAGCCCCTACATGCTGCTCGTTGCCGATGTCGTGGCAGGGCGAAGGCGGCAGATGTCGGCCGAGGAAGAGGCCCTGTTTGGTATCGACAAGCTCAACGTGCAGCGCTCGGAGATCCCGGCGGTCACCCACGTCGACTACTCGGCCCGCGTGCAGACCGTGCACAAGGAGACCAACCCGCGCTACCATGCGCTGATCTCCGCCTTCAAGGCGCGCACGGGCTGCCCGGTCATCGTCAATACCAGCTTCAACGTCCGCGGCGAGCCGATCGTATGCACGCCCGCCGATGCCTTCCGCTGCTTCATGGGCACCGAGATCGAAGTTCTGGTCGCCGGCAACTGCGTCTTGGCGAAGGAAGATCAGGATCCGGCCTTGAAGCGCGATTACAAGGACGCCTTCGAGCTGGATTGACGCGCTGTCTGCAGACGTGCGGGCGCTCAGGCGCGCCAGAAGGTGCGGGTCAGCGGCAGGATGACGATCAGGATCTCCAGCCGGCCGGCGAACATGCCAAACGTGAGCAACCACTTCGCCACGTCTGAAATCGGCTGGAACGTGCAGCACGGGCCGATCACCGGCCCGAAGCCCGGGCCGACGCCACTGAGCGCGGTCGCGGATGCGCTCAAGCTCTCCTCGAAGCTGAGGCCGGCAGCGCCCAAAAGAAGGGCAAGCACGAAGAAGGTGGACATAAAAACGAAGAAGTAACTGGTGACGCCAATCCGCACGACATCTGGAACCGGTTCTTTATTGTACCGAATGGTTATGGTTGCGTTCGGATAAACCTGCCGCTTCAGTTGCCCGCGCAAGGATTCAAACAAGATGTAAATTCTGAACATCTTGATGCCGCCTGCGGTTGAGCCGGTGCACCCTCCCATCAACATCATCGTCAGCAGCAGGATCAGCGCGAATCCGCCCCAATGGCTGAAGTCTTGCGAGGTGAAGCCGGTGCAGGTGATCAGCGTGGCGATGTTGAACGTCGCACCCCGCACCGACTCCGCGAAGCTGAGTCCCTTGGCGGTCGCGAGCCAGACGGTCAGAACGGCGATTGATGTGACGACAATGGCGATAAAGAGCCGCACCTGCGAATCGCCGGTAAGCTCGCGCATCTGCCCGCGCGCGGCGTGCACCAGCAAATAGAACGGCAGCGCGGAAAGCAGCATGAACCCGGAGGCCGCGTATTCGATTGGCGCGCTCTGAAAAAAGCCGAAGCTCGCATCGTGGGACGAGAAGCCGCCGGTCGCCACCGTCGACATCGCGTGGCCGATGGCATCGAAGGGCGTCATGCCCAATGCCCGGTAAACGCTGCCGCACAGCACCGTGATGCCGAGATAGACAAGGGCGATGCGCGAGATGACCGTGGTGATGCGCGGTACGAAACGCCCGGCCTGCGCCGACAGATCGAGGCTGAACATCTGCATGCCGCCGATGCGCAGGAACGGCAGGATGAGGAGCGCCAGCGTCACCATCCCGAAGCCGCCGAACCAGACCACCTGAAAACGCCACATCAAGATGCCGGGCGGCGCGCTGTCGAGACCGACGATGACTGTCGAGCCGGTTGCCGTCAATCCCGACATGGTCTCGAAGACAGCATCGGTAAGCGAAAGCCGCAGCTCCGAGAACATGAATGGCAGACTGGCAAAGGCATCGACAAAGATCCATGTCGTCGGTACCGCCAGCAGAACCTCGCGCGACCTCATCCGCGCACCGATGCGGTACGTCGAAGCCGCCATGCAGGCGCCCGAGAACGACGTTATGCCGGCGCAGGCCAAGAAGACCTTGTAGTCGTCGCTGCCGGAGGCGAGATCGACCGCCGCCGGAACCAGCATGCCGCCGCCCATGAAGGTCAGGATGACACCAGCAAAGAAGATGATCGGCGCCGGATCGAAGCGCGCCGAGCGGAATGTATCTGCTGCCGAAGAGATCGCCATGGTTGATGCCGGTCCTCAACAACAGGAGGGGAAACAGGGGGAAGCAGTTGCGCTGCCCGTATCATCAATGGGTTCGCCTGCGCGCGCAAGTCACTCCTGAAGGACGGATAGCGTTAGAAAATGGGTCGCACACGAGATGCAGGGATCGAAGTTGCGGATCGTCTGTTCGCACCGCCACTGCAGTGCGTCCGCCGGCAGGTTGAGGCTGGCGGCAACGACTTGGGCCAGGTCGGCCTCGATCTGGCGCTGGTTTTGCGCCGTCGGCGGCACGATCCGCGCAGCCGTAACAATACCGCCTTCGTCCATGCGGTAATGGTGGTAGCACAGGCCGCGCGGCGCCTCGGTCGCACCGTGGCCCTCGCCCGCCCGAGGCTGGATCGGGACTGCGGCTGGCACCGGCGGTTGGTAGCGCTCGCACAAGGCAAGTGCCTCCTCGCAGGCAAAGACGGTCTCGACCATCCGCACCAGGATGCTCTTGAACGGGTTGCGGCAGACGGGACCGAGCCCGAGCGCCGCGGCGAAGTCGCGCACCGTTGTCGTCAACTGTGGGTAATTGTTGGCATAGCGTGCCAGTGGCCCGACGACATAAGATGCACCTGCTGCGGTCAGTCCGTGCAGCGCGGTTGAATACTCAACTTGTTCTTCGCGGAAATGGACGCCAAACGCCGCAACGTCGGCGTCAAGCCCGCGATTGGAGACGATCCGGCCCCGCTCGATCGCGTAAGCCGCGGGATCGTGCAGCGAGACGAAGGTGTAATCGACTTCGGTGGCGGGGAAATCGAAGCGGGCAAAGGCGTGGCCCAGTTCCATCGCTTGGGCCATCCCTTCGCGCAACGGGCCGCATAACGCCCGCACGGTATCCGCCGCTGGCGCACGGTAGAAGCCGCCCAGGCGGAGATTGACCGGATGGATGGCGCGGCCGCCTGCGACCTCCATGATCTTGTTGCCCAAGCCTTTGAGGGCGAGCGCGGTCTTGACCAGCGCCGGATCGCGCCTGGCCAGCGCGAACGCATCGGCCGCACCGAGAAAGTCCGGCGCGTGCAGGAACGCCGCATGCAGGACGTGGCTGGCGATCCACTCGCCGCAGTAGATCAACCGCCGCAGCCGCCGCACCGGCTCGCTCACCGCAACATCGAGCGCGTGCTCGAGCGCCTGGCTCGAACTCAGCATGTAGGCGATCGGGCAGATGCCGCAGATGCGCGCCGTGATGTCAGGCACTTCCGTGAACTGGCGGCCGACCAGGAACGCCTCGAACAGCCGCGCCGGCTCACCGATGCGGAATGCGACCGACGTGACGACACCGTCCCGGATGGTGACGTCGAGCGCACCCTCGCCCTCGACGCGGGCCAGCGCGTCGACCTTGATCCGCCGCGTTCCCGCCTCAGTCATGGTCGTTGCTGGCGGCCCGGAAGGCAGCCGCCCCGGCATTGAAGGTGCGATAGAGCCGCGCGATGGCTTCGGCATCGAGGCCCGAGCGACGCAGCCACGGCCGCAAGGCGGCCGGGTTCGGCGCCTCCATCGGCCCGAAGCAGCCGTAGCAGCCACGCCCCACCGACGGGCACAAAACGCCGCAGCCGGCCTGCGTGACCGGGCCGAGGCAGGGCTGGCCGCCCGCCACCAACACGCATACGAAGCCGGCACGCTTGCAATCGAGGCACAGGCTGTGGGTCGGGATGTTCGGCTTGCGGCCCTCAAGGAAGGCAGCGATCACCTCGATCAGCTGCTTGCGGTCGATCGGGCAGCCGTGCAGCGCGAAATCGACAGGAACGTGATCGGCGATCGGCGTCACGGTCGCGAGCGCGTCGATATAGTCCGGGCGCGGGTAGACGGCCTTGACCATATCCGCAATCGCAGCGCCGTTGCGCAGCGCCTGGATACCGCCGGCAGTGGCGCAGGCGCCGATGCTCACCAGCCAGCGCGACTGCCTGCGGACGGCCTGAATGCGCTTCACATCGGCCGCAGTCGCGATCGAGCCCTCGACCAGCGACAAATCATAAGGGCCGCGGATCACCGCCCGCGAGGCTTCCGTGAAGCGCGCGACCTCAAACCGGACGCCGATCGCGAGCAGTTCCTCTCCGCAGTCGAGGAGCGACAGTTGGCAGCCGTCGCACGACGCGAACTTCCACACCGCGAGCTTGGGGGGTGAGGACCGCGCCATCGCTCACAGTTCCCGCACTTGAAACACGTTGGGGATGCGATCGAGCCGAAACACCGGCCCGTCGCGGCAGACGAAATGGCCAGCCAGCTGACAGCGCCCGCACAGGCCAACGCCGCACTTCATGTTGCGTTCCAACGAGAGATAGGTGCGGCTGGCCTCGACGCCGCGCTTGGCGAGCGCGCCCACGGCAAAGCGCATCATCGCTTCCGGTCCGCAGAGGAAGGCAACCGTGTGTTCCGCCTCCAGTCCGACGCGGGCGATCAGGGCGGTCACCAAGCCGACATTGCCGCGCCAGGCGCCGGCAGCGCGGTCGACCGTGACATCGACAAAGGTATCGAGGCGGCTGCTCCAGCGCCCAAGATCGCGCGCGAACAAGATGTCCTCCGGAGACCGGGCGCCATAGAGAACAATGAACCGGCCGTAGCGTTCGCGCGCGTGCAGGATCGCCTCGACCGCGGGGCGCAACGGGGCAAGGCCGATACCGCCCGCGACAATGACGACATCGCTCCCCGCAGCGTCGTCAATCGGCCAGCCGGCACCAAACGGCCCCCGCACGCCGACAACGTCGCCTGCACGCAGCCGCTGCAGCGCGCCGGTGACGGCGCCGACGGCACGGATGGTGTGCTTGAGCCGCCCGCCTTCGCCTGCCGTACCGCTGATGCTGACCGGCACCTCGCCGCAGCCAAAAACGTACAGCATGTTGAACTGGCCGGGCTGGAACGCGGCGGCGGCATCAGCGGCATCGGCCGGCGGATCGAGGGTCAGCGTGAAGGTGTCTGCTAGCTCGCGGCGGACATGACTGATGCGCCACGGGCTGGTTTGCCACGGGTTGGAAGCGGGCAGCGGCAAAGGCGCCGTTATCGCCATGCCTGGCTCCGGCCCGCCGGCTGGCCGTACAGGTCCATCAGCTGCCGACGCGCCTCGGCGAGGCGCCCGACGATCACCGGAACGAGGCGCTCATAGATCGCACAGGCAAAGCGCGGGTCGTCTGCCATTTTGCGCCTAAGGCAGGCAGCGTCGAACCGGATCAGGCGCGTCAGCTCAAGCGCCTTGGCATCGAACTGCAGGCGATAGGGCGGCACCAGCCACGACCAGCCGAGGGGATCCCCGGCACCGAGGCTGTCAACGATACAAGGCGGCCGGCCCGGCACATGCGCTTCCAGCCGGACCCGGCCGCGACGGATGACGTAAAACGAATCGGCCGCCGCCCCTTCGCGATAGATGGTCTCGCCGCTCTGGAACACGCTGAGCGCGCCGCAGCCGGCGACGAGCTGGTGATAGTCGGCGCTCAAGTCCGCAAAGACCGGCACCTGCTGCAGGGACCGGCCGATGGCATCAATGATTTGCATCCGTACGCCCCTCCCGTTCCGCGAGCGCCCGCGCCTCCGCCGTGATATCGATGCCGACCGGACACCAGGTGATGCAGCGGCCGCAGCCGACGCAGCCCGAACGGCCGAACTGCTCCCACCAGTGGGCGAGCTTGTGCGCCAGCCACTGGCGGTAGCGGGCGGCGCCGCTGCTGCGGATCGGCCCACCGTGCAGGGTGCTGAAATCGAGCGTGAAGCAGGAATCCCAGCGCCGCCGGCGCTCGGCCGTAGTTCCCGCAAGGTCGGTCGAGTCCTCAACGGTACTGCAAAAGCAGGTCGGGCAGACCGCCGTGCAGGTGCCGCAGCCCAGGCAGCGGGCCGCAACATCCGCCCAATGGGGGTGATCGAGCGAACGGCCGACGAGGGTTGCGACATCGGCCGGCATCTGGCGGCCCATCGACCTGGCCGCGCCCTTCACCGCCTCTGCAGCCGCTTCGCAGTCGGCGGCGCCGGCGCGCCAGCCCGGCACGCCGGCGAGCAGCTCGGCGCCACGCGCGCTTGCCGGCCGCGCGAGCAGCAGTGGGCCAGCATCGACGAGAAACTCGGTGAGAATGATGTCGGCGCCGCAGTTCGCAGCGTCGGCGATGTCCGGCCCGGCGCCCATCGAAGCGCAGAAGCAGGTGCCGCCGGCCTGCGTGCATTCAACGGCGATGATGAGGGCGGCAGCGCGGCGGGCTTGATAGCGCCGATCGACCACGCCCGAGCGCGTGAACACCTGATCGAGAATGTCGACGGCGCGGAGATCGCACGGGCGGACGCCCAGCAACGCGGTGCGGCCGATCGCGGGCGGCTCCTCCTCGCAGCGAAAGCCGCCGTCCGTCCGCTCCGCCCGCCACAGCGTTTCGTCAGGCGCAAACAGGAATCGCTTCCAGCCTTGCGCGGGGGCAGCGTAGCCAAACAGTGCCTGAGAAGTTCCCTGCCTTAAGCGGTAGCGCCCCGGCTCCTGGTCGTCCGTGATGCCTGCAGGAAGATCGCCCGCGCCTGCGATCGTGCCCAGCACGATCGCACCGTCGGTGACTTGCGGTCCAACGACGCGGTAGCCGTCCGCACGCAAGAGCTCGATCAGCTGCTCCAGGGCGCCCGTGTCGAGCACGCAAGCGCCGTCGTCCGGCCGGGTTGCGCCTGCCACTGGCCTTCACTCCCGGGCGCGCCGCCCATCACCCACGTCCGCGCCGCCGTCCTTCACCAACTATGCAGCAAGTGATCGCGGCGAGAAAGAGGCTTGGCGGCACGCGCTAACCGCCTCACGTGCATGGAATCCCAGCCGAAGGATCGTCCGCTTCAAGGGACGCATGGCCGGCACGACGTAGCCCTGCTTGTCCCGACCGCTCCCGCTGAGCCGTAGGTGAAGAAGCGAAAAAAGGAATTGTGGGCTCGGCGCGGTGGGCGTAATTGTCCCTGTAACCATTGTGGTTCGAGGTTACCACGCCCCTACCATCAACAGCCTCCGGAGCGCCAACGGCTTTGCGACGCGTCTTCGCCCACCCGCAGCACCACCGAGACCGGTTCCGGCGGGTCCGTGGCAGGGCAGGCGCATTCTTGAGGCAAGGCTTCGAGAGAACAAACGCGGGCGCGACCCGGCGCGGCTCGGGGCGGTGCCAGGGCTGGTATCTCTGCCGTTTTTGGCTAAACTGAAGTCGGGAAAACACCCGGTGGGGAAACAGGGAATGTCGCATCACGATCAAAGCCAGATTGAAAAACGTGCTCACGAGATTTGGGAACGCGAAGGGCGTCCGGATGGCAGGGCGGAGGAGCATTGGCAGCGCGCCGTTGCCGAGCTTGACGACGAAGCCGCTGCCGCTGCGGAAAAGGCCGCTGCAG
>JARSSM010000011.1:74494-403527 GCA_029624735.1 Defluviicoccus sp.
AGAAGGCCGCTGCAGAGAAGGCCGCTGCAGAGAAGGCCGCTGCAGAGAAGGCCGCTGCAGAGAAGGCCGCCAAGGCCGCATCGGTAGCACCCGCGCCAGAAGCGCGCGCACCGGAGGCAGCGGCCGCCAAGGCCAAGAAGGCCGTAGTCGAGCCGCCGAGCCCGCCTGCAGCAAAGACGAAGCCGGCTGCCGCCAAGAAAACTGCGGCGCCTGAAAAGGCTGTAGCCGAGCCGAAGAAGCCTGCTGCGAAAAAGAAGGCTTAGCGCGACGACTTGAGCGGAAAACATCAGCTTCCGTTAGATTTCACTAAGGCATGCTTGGCTAAACATAACGAGCAAAGGGGCGATCGATCGGTCGGCGAGAACGAGATCTCATAGACTCGTTTTTTGGCGGCAGCCTTTTCAACAATCAAATCCGGACGCGGGACTGATGCAATCATGACAAACAAGAACCTGGAAGCTGAGATCGACCGCATTCTCAATGCCGATCACGGGGATCCTTTCTCGATCCTTGGGATGCACAAGGACCCCGCCGGCGGTGCGGACGTTGTCGTGCGCACGTTCCAGCCCCACGCGCGGCGGGTCAGCGTCGTCGACTCTGCAACGGCCAAGGTCGTCGCGGAATTGCCGAAAGTGCGTGAGGAGGGGTTCTTTGCTGGTTCCGTCAAGGGCCGCGCAACCCCGTTCCGCTACAAGCTGCGCCTGCTACCGCACGGTTCGGACGAGGAGTACGACGTCGAGGATGCGTATCGTTTCGGTCCGGTGCTGGGTGAACTTGACATCCATCTCCTCGTTGAGGGGACGCATTTGCGGATCTTCGAGAAACTCGGCTCGCATCCGATGACGGTCGATGGTGTGCCGGGGGCGGGCTTCGCCGTCTGGGCGCCGAATGCGCGCCGCGTCAGCGTCGTCGGCGATTTTAATGGCTGGGACGGGCGCCGGCATCCGATGCGCTGCCGGCTCGAGTGCGGCGTTTGGGAGATGTTCATCCCCCACGCTGCCGCTGGCACGCCCTACAAGTATGAGATCAAGGATCGGTTCGGCAATCTGATGGCGCAGAAGGCCGACCCGTTCGGCCAGGAGGCGGAAGTACCGCCCAAGACCGCCTCGCTCGTGCCCTCCGAGCAACCCTACGCGTGGGACGATGCGGAATGGATGCGGACGCGGGCGCACCGCAACGACCGCGACGCCGCGGTTTCGATCTACGAGGTGCACCTGGGTTCCTGGCGGCGCAAACCCGAGGAGGAGAACCGCTTCCTCACCTACCACGAGCTTGCCGACGAACTGGTGCCGTATGCCAAGGACCTCGGCTTCACCCACATTGAGCTGATGCCGATCCATGAGCACCCATTCGACGGCTCGTGGGGCTATCAGCCGGTGGGACTGTTCGCGCCCACCAGCCGCTTCGGCAGTCCGAACGACTTCAAGTACTTCGTCGATCGCTGCCACCAGGAGGGGATCTCGGTCCTGATCGACTGGGTGGCCGGTCATTTCCCGGGCGACCCGCACGGCCTCAACTACTTCGACGGCACCCACCTCTATGAGCATGCCGACCCGCGCAAGGGCAAGCACATGGACTGGGACACGCTGATCTTCAACTACGGCCGCCGCGAGGTCAGCAACTTCCTGCTTTCCAACGCGCTCTACTGGATGGAAGAGTTCCACATCGACGGCTTGAGGGTCGATGCGGTGGCGTCAATGCTCTACCTCGACTACAGCCGCAAGGAAGGCGAGTGGATCCCGAACGTCTTCGGCGGCCGGGAGAACCTGGAAGCCATCGATTTCCTCAAGCGCATGAACGAGCTGGTCTACGGCCACCACGAGGGTGTGATGACCGTGGCCGAGGAATCGACGGCGTGGCCGATGGTCTCGCGGCCGACGTACCTGGGCGGCCTCGGCTTCGGTTACAAGTGGAACATGGGCTGGATGAACGACACCTTGCGCTACATGTGCAAGGAACCGGTGCACCGTAAGTATCACCACAATCTCCTGACGTTCGGCCTGCTGTATGCGTTCACCGAGAACTTCGTACTGCCGATTTCCCATGACGAAGTCGTGCACGGCAAGGGCTCGCTGTTGAGCAAGATGCCGGGCGACTCCTGGCAGCAGTTTGCGAACCTTCGCTCGTACCTCACGTTCATGTGGACGATGTCGGGCAAGAAGCTCCTGTTCATGGGCTGCGAGTTCGCCCAAGGCGACGAATGGAATCATAACAAGAGCCTCGATTGGCACTTGCTCGCGTATCCGTTCCAGCAGGGGGTGCAGAACCTCGTGCGCGACCTGAACCGGGTCTACCGCGACAACCCGGCGCTGCATGAGCTCGACTGCATGTCCGAGGGTTTCCAGTGGATCGACTGCCACGACTCCGATAACAGCGTCATCTCGTTCCTCCGTATTGGCAAGAACCCGGACGACTTCGTGGTCGTGGTCTGTAACTTCACCCCGGTGCCGCGGACCGGTTACGCGTTTGGCGTGCCGCGCGGCGGCGAGTACGACGAAATCCTGAATACGGATGCCGACTGCTATGCGGGCAGCGGCTTCGGCAACGGCGGCCGCGTCATGGCCGAGGAGCGCAGCTCGCACGGGCGGCCGTTTACGTTGAACCTGAATGTGCCGCCGCTCGGCGCGCTGATCCTGAAGCCGATCGCCCTGCCGGTCGTCGAGTGCGTCGAGCCGGCCGCCGAGGCGGCGCCGGAGGACACAAGCCCCGTCGAAGAGAGTGTTGTGTCTGAAAGCGTCGCGGAGGAGGCCACGCCAAATGCCACCGAGCAAGGTTCAGGCCGGTAGTCCCTCGCCGCTCGGCGCCACCTGGGACGGCCGCGGCGTCAACTTCGCGCTGTTCTCCGAGCACGCCGAGCGGGTCGATCTATGCCTGTTCGACGCTACGGGCCGCAAGGAAACCGAGCGCGTCACGCTGCCGGAGTACACCAACCAGGTCTGGCACGGCTCGATCGTGGGCCTGCATCCCGGCCAGCTCTATGGCTATCGGGTGCACGGCCCCTACGAGCCGCGCAGCGGGCACCGCTTCAACCCGAACAAGCTGCTGCTGGATCCGTATGCGACCGCGATCGAGGGGCCGATCGTGCTCGCCGATGCCCACTTCGGCTTCCGTCGTGACAGTTCGCGCGGCGATCTGTCGTTCGACCGCCGCGACAGCGCCCGGGTCACGCCGAAGTGCCGGGTGGTCGAGACCGCCTTCACCTGGGGGGCCGAGCGGCTGCCTAATCTGCCGTGGTCGCAGACGGTCATCTACGAGCTGCACGTCAAGGGCTTTACGAAGCTGCACCCGGACGTCCCGGAGCCGCAGCGGGGCACGTTCGCCGGCCTGGGCTCGCCCGCGGTCATCGATCACCTGGTCAAGCTGGGGGTGACCGCGGTCGAACTGTTGCCGATCCACCCGATCGTCGATGAGCCGCATCTCGCGCACAAGCAGCTCCGCAACTACTGGGGCTACAGCCCCATTACCTACTTCGCCCCTGACGTCCGCTTCCTCGGCCGCGGGCAGGTGCGCGAGTTCAAGACCATGGTCGCGAACCTGCACGCCGCCGGCATCGAGGTGATCCTCGACGTCGTCTACAACCACACCGGCGAGGGCAACGAGTTCGGCCCGACCTTGTGCTTCCGCGGCATCGACAACAAGGCCTACTACGTCCTGCAGGCGGACCAGCGCCACTATGTCGACGTTACGGGCTGCGGCAACACGCTCAACGTCGCCCACCCGCGCGTGCTGCAGATGGTGATGGACTCGTTGCGCTTCTGGGTCCAGGAGATGCACGTCGACGGCTTCCGCTTCGATCTGACGACGACGGTCGCGCGCGAAGCACACGGCTACGACCCGTCGTCGGCCTTTCTCGATGCGATCGTGCAGGACCCGGTGCTCTCACGGGTGAAGCTGATCGCCGAGCCGTGGGACATCGGCTACGGCGGCTATCAGCTCGGCAACTACCCGCCCGGCTGGGCGGAGTGGAACGACCGCTTCCGCGACAGCGTGCGCAGGTTCTGGCGCGGCGACTCCGGCGTCATCGGCGATCTCGCCGGGCGCATCAGCGGCTCGGCGCAGTTCTTCCACCGCCATGGCCGCAGGCCGTGGTCGAGCATCAACTTCGTGACCGCGCACGACGGCTTCACCCTGCACGACCTTGTGAGCTACAACCACAAGCACAATCATGCGAACGGCGAGGACAACCGGGACGGCACCGACAACAACTTGAGCTGGAACTGCGGCACCGAAGGGCCGACCAGCGATGCCGCCATCCTCGCCCTACGCGCCCGGCAAAAGCGCAACCTGCTGGCGACGCTGATCCTCTCGATGGGGACGCCGATGCTGGTCGCGGGCGACGAATTCAGCCGCACCCAGCAGGGCAACAACAATGCCTACTGCCAGGACAACGAGATCAGCTGGGTCAACTGGGACGATCGCCAGCCCGAGGACCGGGCGCTGACCGCGTTCGTCCGCCACCTGCTGGCGCTGCGCCGCGACGCGTTGGTTTTCCGCCGCAGCCACTTCCTCACCGGCAAGGCCATCGACGAGACCGGCCTTAAGGATGTGACGTGGCTCGCACCGCACGGCCAAGAAATGCGTGACGGCGATTGGAACCAGGCCAATTCCCGGTTCCTCGGCGCGCAGCTCTATGCCACCGCCAACGCCGGCGCGCCGGCTCGGCAGGAACTCTACCTGGTGCTGATGAACGGCGGCAACGATGCGCTGTCGTTTCCGCTGCCGGAGCCGCGTTTCAGCGGCCACTGGCAGTGCGTCCTCGACACGGCACTAGAGGAGGCGACGGGAACGGAAGCGGACGCGAAGAAAACCTATCCCGCGCGCGCGTCCTACCCGCTGCAGGGGCGCTCGTTCGTCGTTCTACGCGATCAGTGATCAGCAACACCGCTTTAACAAGAGGCTGGCTTTCATGACAGCATCCCCCGTCCTCGACCGGCTCGCCGACCTCGCCGGCGTTGAACCGGAATACTGGGATATCTGGGGCAATCATCACGCCATCGCACCGGAGAACAAGCGCCTGCTCCTGAGCACGCTCGGCTGCCCTGCGGAGGACGACGCGGCCGCCGATGCCGGTGCCTCCCGGCTCGTCGAGCAGGAGTGGCTGCGGCCGCTGCCGCCGGTCCGCATCCTGCGCACCAACGAACCGGCGACCGCGATCGTGACCTTACCCGCGGCCGACGACCGGCAGCGTATCGGCGCCACGCTGTTGGAGGAGAGCGGGACCTATCACGAGTTCAGCTATCAGCCGGCCGCGAGCGACGTCATCGAAGTGCGGACGATCGAGGGCCGCGAGCATCGCCGCTACCGCATGCCGATCCCGGTCGAGCTCCCGCTCGGCTACCATACCCTTCGGCTCGACGACAGGGGCGGGTCGCAGATGCGGCTCATCGTCGCACCCGCAGCGTGTTACCTGCCGGCGCCAATCGCGGCTGGCCGCAAGCAATGGGGCCTCTCGGCCCAGCTCTATGCTCTGCGCAGCGCGACCGACTGGGGCATCGGCGATTTCACCAGCCTCAAGACGCTGGTCGAGGCAGCCGCCACCTTAGGCGCCTCGGTGATCGGCCTCAATCCGCTGCACGCGCTGTTCCTCAATGAAGCAGAGCGCGCCAGCCCCTATTCGCCCAGCAGCCGGCTGTTCCTCAACCCGCTCTATATCGATGTCACGGCCGTGCCGGAACTGAGCGCGAGTGCACCAGCGCGAGCCCTGATCGAGCGCCACCGGGCGGAACTCGACGCGCTCCGGGCCAAGACCAACATCGATTACCAGGCGGTCGCGCGGCTCAAGATCGCGGTCCTGGAAGCGATCTTCACGGCCTTCGGCGGGCGAGGTCGCGCAGAGGGAGCGCGTGCGGAGGCGTTCCAGCGATTCTGCAACGATCAAGGGGCGCCACTTGCCCGGTTCGCCACCTTTGAAGCGCTTGCCGAGCAGTTCCCGGGCGTTCCCTGGCAGGAATGGCCGGAATCGTATCGCCAACCCGACCGCGCCGAGGTCAAGCAGTTCGCGCTCAAGCATCGCGAACGGATCGCGTTCCATCAGTTCCTGCAGTGGCTGGCGGACGAGCAACTGGCCGCAGCGCAGGCGCACGCCAAGGCGCGCGGCCTCTCGATCGGGCTTTACCGCGACCTGGCGGTCGGCTGCGCACGCGACAGCGCCGATGCCTGGAGCGCCCAGGACGTGATCGTGCAGAGCGCCAAGATCGGCTGCCCGCCCGACCCGTTCAACATGCTGGGCCAGGACTGGGGCGTGCCGCCGTTGCACCCCCACACCTTGCGCGAACAGGCGTACGAGCCTTTCGTGCAGATCATCCGGGCCAACATGCGCCACGCCGGCGCACTCCGCATCGACCACGTGATGGGCCTGTTTCATCTGTTCTGGATGCCCTCGGCCCTGCCGCCGAAAGACGGCGCGTACATCAAGTATCCGTTCGAGGACCTGCTCGCGGTGCTGGCGCTTGAGAGCCAGCGCGAGCGCTGCGTCGTCATCGGCGAGGATTTGGGCACCGTGCCGGCCGGCTTCCGCGAGCGCATGGCCGACGCGAACGTGTTGTCCTACCGGGTGCTCTACTTCGAGAAGGACGGCGATCGCTTTAAGGGGCCCAGCGAGTATCCGCACCTGGCGCTCGCGTGTGCCACCACCCACGACCTGGCAACGCTCACCGGCTTCTGGCAGGAGGCCGACATCGACTTGAAGCAGCGCCTCAATCTCTATCCTTCGCCGGAAGCGCTGGCGAACGAGCGGGCGGCACGCGCCCATGACCGCAGCCTGCTGTTGCGCGCGCTGGCGCACGAGGGCCTGCTGCCGGCCGGCCTCAATCCCGAGCGGGCCGAGGCTGGGCCGCTGCCGCCGGCGCTGTCAGCCGCCCTGCACGCCTACCTGGCGCGCTCCGAGGCGGCTTTGCTGCTGGTGCAGGTCGACGACTTGGCCGATGAGAGTGAGCAGATCAACGTGCCGGGGACGGTCGATGAGCGGCCGAACTGGCGGCGGCGGTTGCGCGTCGCAACGGCGGAACTGGCGGCAACCCCGGTCGCAACCCTGCTTAAGCCACGGCTCGCGGATCGCAGCGCGAGAGCCGCTGGCGAGAGCGTGCTTGCCGCCCGCTGGCCCGCCGCCCGCAACACCGGGGAGTAGCGGGGAAGGGCTGCGGCTGCGCGGTCGGATCCGCGATCAGCTCGGCGACGAGGCCGGCCTCGACCTCACCACCAAACGCCAAGTGCTCGACCACCAGCACGTCCGCGAGATCGGACGCCGATGCCGCAACGATATTCATCAGGAAGCGCTGAAACGCACGTTATTGCGAGCGCAGCGAAGCAATCCAGTTTTCATAACACAACAAAACATGTGGATTGCTTCGTCGCTGTTGCTCCTCGCAATGACGCGATCTTGCGTTTTCCGAGGCGTCCCTCAGGGACCCCGGCCGAGCTCCAGCCGTTCCCTCGCAGCAGCGCTAATAGCAGGGATTGCGGTAGTCGATCTTCTCCCAGGCGCCGACGCGATAGATCTCGACCGGATTGACCTCTGGGTCGAGGCGCACGCCCTGCGTGCCGCTACGCCAGAGATGGCGCCGGCCGGTGAGCAGTTCTTCGACCTGGAACGTATCGCCCGCCTTCATTCCCATCTCCTCGAGCGGGAACTTGAGCTCGGCGACGTGCGGGTCAAACGGATCGACGTTGACGGCAAAGAACACCATATTGGCGCGGTCCTTGGTCATCTTGCCGTAGAACAAGATGTTATCGTCGTCCGATGGGTAGAAGCGCAGGTTTTCGAGCTCGTGCAGCGCAGGGTTCTCGCGCCGGATGGCGTTGATCTTGGTGATGAAGTCCTTGATGTTGCCCGGCCGGTCCCAATCCCAGACCTTGTACTCGTATTTCTCGGAGTGGAGGAACTCCTCCTTGCCGGGGATCGGCGTCGCCTCGCACAACTCGAAGCCGTTGTAGATGCCATAGACGCTCGACAAGGTCGCCGCCAGCACCAGGCGGATCTGGTGTGCCGGCCGGCCGCCGGTCTGAAGATAGGGCGGGTTGATGTCGGGTGTGTTGACAAAGAAGTTCGGCCGCATGAACTCCTTCGCGTCCGATTGCGTCAGCTCGGTCAGATAATCAATGAGCTCGTGCTTGAAGTTGCGCCACGTGAAATAGGTGTAGGACTGCTGGTAGCCGACTTTCGCCAGCATCTTCATGACCGGCGGCCGGGTGAATGCTTCGGCGAGAAAGATCACTTCCGGATCACGCGCGCGCACTTCGCCAATCATCCATTCCCAGAACGGCACCGGTTTCGTGTGCGGATTGTCGACACGGAAGATCTTGACGCCCTGTTCGACCCAGAACAGCACCACCGACAACAGCTCGTTCCACAGCGCTTCCTGATGCGGGCCATAGAAGTTGAGGTTGACGATATCCTGATACTTCTTGGGCGGGTTCTCGGCGTACTTGATGGTGCCGTCGGGGCGGAAGATGAACCACTCCGGATGTTCCTTGACCCACGGATGGTCCGGTGCGCATTGGATCGCGAAGTCCAGCGCAACCTCCATGCCCTGCATGTGGCAGGCGCGCACGAAGCGGCGGAACTCATCGAGCGTGCCGAGGTCCGGATGGACCGCCTTGTGGCCGCCCTCTTCGGAGCCGATCGCGTAAGGACTGCCGGGATCGCCCGGCTTGGCAACGAGCGTGTTGTCCGGCCCCTTGCGGTGGATGCGGCCGATCGGGTGAATCGGCACGAAATAGATGACATCGAACCCCATGGCGCGGATTTCCGGCAGGCGCTCCTCGCAGTCGGCGAAGGTGGCGCTCTTTCCGGGCACGCGGCCTTGCGAGCGATGGAACATCTCGTACCAGGCGGCGTAGCGGGCCTCGATACGGTCGACCACCACTTCCAGCTCGCGGTCGTAACGGACTGCGAGTGCGCGGTCGGGCCAGCGCGCCATCAGCAGCCGCGTGGTCGAGTCGAGTGCCCATTCGATCCGGCGCGGATCGGTCGCGGCATCGAAGCGGGTCAGGATCTCGTTCAGCCGGGTCTTGTCTTCGCCGGTTGCGCGCGTGGCCGCATCGGCGAGCAACGCGCGGCCCTCCTGCAGCTCGACCGCAACTTGCTGGCCGTCGGCGACCTTCTTTTCCAGCTCGGAGCACCAAGACGCGTAGACGTCGGTCCACGCCTCGACGGTGAACACGTAGGTCGTGTTGACGTCGAGGGTAAACGCGCCGCGCCAGCGATCGAGGCCGGCATTGACGACTTCGAGCGGGACCTCCCGCCATGCGCTCGCGCTCTTCTCCCGGTAGAGGGCAACGGCGGTCAACTTGTCGTGGCCCTCGCGGAAGATGGTCGCGCCCACCTCCATCTCGTCGCCGACTTCCCGCTTGACCGGATAGCGACCGCAATCGAGCTGCGGCGCGACATCCTGGATGACGATCGGCCGGCTCTGCAGCCGCGCCGCGATCGATGCGACAATACGGGTATCACCGTGGCAGATGGTCGGGGTCGCGAGCGTTGTCATAGCCCCCTCCTTTCTGGGGTGTTCTTGTTAGGCGCGGGCGAAAACGCGGACATCACCGGGATCGAGAGACACCTCCATGCCGCGCTGGAACGGGGTCGCCTGGCGGCCCGGCGTCAGTTCCCGGCCACCCTGGAAATCGCCGCCGAAGCCGTCGACGCGGACCCGGACTCCGTTGTGCTGATCGGGGTTGACGACCGTCACCGCCCAGCCCGGCCCGCGCATGGCCCGGCGGACAAGGCAGACCGCCCGGCCATCGCCGATGAAGTGAGCCTGCTGCGGGCCCTCCTCGTTCAGCACCGGAACCGAGGCCTTCATCCGGTTGACCTCGCCGATGAAGCGGGTGAGGTCGAAGGCCGGCTTCTCCCAATGCTCGGCGCGCGTGTCGACGACATGCAGGCGGCGGCGGAAGCCGTACTCGTAACCGATCGGGATCATGACGCCGGTCGAGAACGCGGCCGCAAACAGGTAGGCCTGGCGGTAGCGGCGATCGAGCTGGGCCGGATCGTTGACGCCGGCGCGGCCCAGGTCGGCGGCCAAGCGCTCGGTATCGTGCGTTTCCGGAAAGGCGATCGAGGGCGCGATCGAACGGAACTTCTCGTACTGCTCCAGGAGCCAGGGCGCGCGGAAGTCCCACCACTTCGAGCTGTTGAACAGGTAGTCAAAGCCGGAACCGCGCAGAGCCTCGACCTGCTCCATCATGCCGCCCAGGTTCTCGGCGATAAAAAGGACTTGGCCGTCCGCGGCGCGGCCGGCGCGGATCAGCTCGCGCCAGACATCCTTTGGCACCATGTAGGCGGCATCGCAACGGAAGCCGCGGACGCCGAGCTGCACACACTCGCGGACGTATTTTGAGAAGTAGGCGATAATGTCCGCCCGCTGCGGCCGGTCGTGGTAGCTGATCTCGGCCAAATCGGCCCAGACGGTTTTCTTGCTCGGATCGCCGGGATCAAGGGCGAACGGCGAGTGCAGACTACCGTCCGCTTCATGCTCGAACCAATCGGGGTGCTGTTCCGCCAGCAAAGAGTCCTTGCTCGTGTGGTTGACCACGAGGTCCATCATCACGGAAATACCGCGGTCGGCGGCGGCGCTGGTGAAGCCGCGCACGAGCTTGTCCACCGACTCCTGCGAAGTGCCGCGCAACAGCGGATTGACGCTGTAGTAGTCCTTGACGGCGTAGAGGCTGCCAGAGAAACCCGGCGCCGTGATGGGATTGAGAAAGATCCAGTTGAAGCCCATGCCGGCGACGCGATCGAGGTGCTTGACCCAGTCCGCAATCGTTCCCGCAAGCGTCGGGAACAGGTTGTAAATCCTCGCACCTTCGCTCAAGACGGCCTCCTTGTTGTCGCTGATCCGGCTCCCCTTCGCCGGCTCCGGGCACGCCGCCGCGCCTTGAATGGCGCAGCGTTCAGTCGGTCAGCGCGTTGTAAAGTTCGAGCGTTTGCTTGGCAATGCTCTGCCAGCTGAAGCTCTCCACCACGCGCTTGCGGCCGGCTTCTCCCATGCGCGCCCGCAAGCTTGGATCGGCGGCGAAGCGGCTGATCGCCTCGGCGAGACCTCGCGAGAACGCTTGCGCGTCGGTCGGATCGTGCGGCGGCTGGTCAGACAGCTTGGCGTCGACGAGGAAACCGGTCTCGCCATCGACGACGACTTCCGGGATGCCGCCGACCGCGCTGCCGACCACCGGTGTGCCGCAGGCCATCGCTTCGAGGTTGATGATGCCGAAAGGCTCATAGATCGAAGGGCAGCAGAACACGGTCGCGTGCGAGTAGAGCGCGATCGTCTCCTCACGGTCGATCATCGCCGGGATCCAGACGACGCCCGGACGCCGCTCGCGCAGCGCGTGCACCATCGCTTCCAGCTCCGCCTGCAACTCGGGCGTGTCGGACTCGCCAGCGCATAAGACGATCTGCAGCCGCGGATCGATGTGCTCGGCGGCTTCGAGCAGGTAGCGCACCCCCTTCTGCCGTGTCATGCGGCCAATGAACAGAACGAAGGCGGCGTTGGGATCGACGCCGAACTTGGTCAGCACGTCCGGCCGGTGCACCGCCTGGTACTGCTCGGTGTCGATGCCGTTGGCAATGACCCGGAGCCGCTCCGGCTTGACATCGAACAGGCGCAGCACGTCATCGCGCGTGCTGCGCGAGACCGCGATCACGACATCGGCCATCTCGAGGGCGGTCTTTTCCACCCAGTTCGAGAGGTCATAGCCACGGCCGATCTGCTCCCGCTTCCACGGCCGCAGCGGTTCCAGCGAATGGACCGTGATGACGAGGGGAATTCCGTACAGGATCTTGGCCAGGACGCCGCCGAAATGGGTGTACCAGGTATGGCAGTGAACGATGTCGGCCTGCACCCCCTGGCCATTGAAGGCGATGCAGGTCGCAAGGGCGCGCAGCGGCGAGACCAGCGACACCGGGCAGCCGGCAAACGGCGCGCTGCTGAGCTTGGTGCCGCGGACCGAAAGCCTGCCATCGACGTATGCCTGCTCGTGGAAGCTCCGCACCTCGACATCGACGAGCCGCGCCAGCTCCCGGGAGAGGTACTCGACGTGCACGCCTGCGCCTCCGTAGATGTGCGGCGGATACTCGTTGGTGAGCAGGAGGACGCGCATGGTGGGAAACTCCCTGAGCGGCGATGATGGCTTTGTCTTCTACCTCATGGACAGAGTAAATCAATCGCTTTGCAGTTGAAACTCTCCGAGGATTTTGACCCACATGGGTCAGTGGCGGCCGGACACAGATCGCCGGTACCGCCCTCGGGTCAGGCGGCAGGCGCAACGCCCCGGGTCGTGCGGTGACTCTTCAGTCGCGGGTCGAGAGGAACCGCCGCCGGCTGCCTTCCAGAACCAGGCAGGAGAGCCGATTGCTGAACACCGCGCCGGTATCGACGCCGATGCGGTTGTCGCGCACTTCCGGCAGGTCGGTGACGGAATGCCCGTGCACCACCACCTTGCCGAGGTCGGCATCCGACTCCAAGAACTCTTCGCGAATCCACAGCATGTCGTCGACGCTCTGATCTTCCATCCGCTTTTCCGGATGAATGCCGGCATGGACGAACAGGTAATCGCCGGCCTGGTATGTCAACTTCAGTCCTTGAAAGAAGGCGAGGTGGCGCTCAGGGATGATCTCGCGCAGCTGATCGCTCATCAGCTTCAAGTGGAACGCGCGCGGCTGGTCCTTGGGAAAGCGGACGCCGTAGCTGTAGAGCGTCGCATCGCCGCCATAGCGCATCCAGTTGGCGCCGCTCGCCGGCGTCGCGAGGAAATCCAGCAACTGCTGATCGTGATTGCCCTTGAGATAATGCGTCTCGAATCCCGCCAGCGGCTGATCGAGCAGCAGATCGATCACTTCGCGGCTGTGCAGGCCGCGATCGACGTAGTCGCCCAGATAAACGACGATCGGCCGCACGCCGGCAGCGAGCGACCGCGCATCCCCCGCGATGCGGTCGTGCAAGCGCTCCAACAGATCGTTGCGCCCATGAATGTCGCCGACAGCGTAAACCCGGACGCCATCGGGGGCCTGAGCGTTATCGACGGTGACGCGCTGGCGCGGTCCAAACAGCTGCCTGATCTTGTGTCGTGCAAACATCTCTTCAATCACTCATCCGCCGCCCCGCCGCGGGCGACACGAAAGGCCCTTCCACTGAGCGCGTCGGCTCCACCACGCTGACGACGCCCGCCCTGAAGTTACATAGGGCTGGGTTATGCACAGGAAAATGGCTTCTCGTCGACTCGCTTCCCGCGGTGGCTCGCCCGTCCGTGATCCTGGCACCGCCGAGCCCATAATTGCTGTAACCCATCTGGACCGACGGGCAGGCGCGCCGGTTATGCCAGCGCGATTGCTTGAGCCCATGCATAAAGCAGATTACAGCCGCCGGCAAATGCCGGCTATGACGTAAGTCATACCCTCACTTAGGGTATATCAAACTGTTATACAACTATTCATTGCTTTTTCCCGCATCTTGGCTTATCTTCGAGAGCAATTAGCCACCGATCGAGGCAATGACAGGTGGCGGGGAATGGCGAGGGCTCCGTGTCTTGCGCGAACGGAGTAACCAACGGATGCTCGACAAGCGCGGCCCGCGTTGGATGGGCGCAGCATTCCTCGCTGGCTTGGTGATGATGCCGCTGGCGGCCGGCGCCGACGACCCCCCCCTGCCGGCGCGCCTGCAGAACCTGGTCATGCGCGAAATGGATGCGGCCGTCGCTCGCAATGAAGCCTGTCCGGCCATGCCAACAATGACCGAAATCGCAGCAGCAAACGGCGGCTTGGCCGTCGCGCTCGCCTCCTACACGTCTGATCTGGTGGCCCGCCGCCCCGATCGGCGCGCAGCCGACCCGTGCGCGTGCCTGCAAAACGTCGCCGCGGCCATGATCCGGGCGCAACCGGACCAGGCTTCGCCGGTGCATCGGGCGCTGCGGGCGCGGTTTCCACAGTGCAGCGAGGCGGTCCTGGGGGCGGCCGAGCGGACGCTAGGCACACTCTCGGTTGCAGACAGCGCGCCCAACGAACGCCTTCAGGAGGCATGGCCGGTCGGGCGCGGCCCACTCGCCTGCCCCCAGCCGGCTTTGTGCATCAGCATCGAGCCGGGCCCCGCCGACGTGGCGAGCACAACACAGCGCCGCTATTAAGTGCACCAAAGCGCACGCGAGCGCGGAGCGTCAGGTTGCGCGCGCTAGGCGTTCACGGTAGGAACGTGAGCAAATTTCACCCGTGCATCCTGATGCGTGCGACCAAAGCGGCGCACCCGCCAACAAGGGGAAGGGGAAGAGCATGACCCGAACCAGCCTAGGAACTGGCCTGTTATTCGTTGCCGCGGCCCTGATGAGCGCCGGCGTTGCGGAGGCTCAAACGACTAGCCAAGCGAAACCAACTGGCCAAACGAAATCAAAGCGCGGCGAGACCGTGCTGACGCGCCCTCGGCCCGAGGTCGACCCGCTCGGCATCCGCGTCGGATCCTTCCTCCTGTTCCCAAAACTTACGCTGGAAGAGAGCTACAACGATAACATCTACGCGACCGACGATAACGAGACGGATGACTTCATCACCAACATCCGGCCCGAGGTCTCGCTCCAATCCGATTGGACGAACCACGCCCTGACCCTCGCCGCTGGTCTCGATCAGGGCCTCTATTTCAGTAACGACGAAGCGAATTACACGGACTGGTTCACGCGGGCCACTGGCCGCCTCGATGTCACCCGGGATATCAATGTCGAAGGCGGCGCCGGCTTCAAGCGCGCACATGAGGACCCGGACGATCCGAACTTCGGCGGCAGCGAGTATCCCGAGTATTTCTACCAGACGGATGCTTTCCTCCGCTATAATCAGCAGTTTGGGCGCTTCTTGGCGACCGTCGACGGTTCATTCGCACGCCTTGACTACGAAAATGCCAAGGGCGGTGTGCAGAACCAGGATCGCGATATCAACGTTTTCCAGGGCGGCGTCCGCGTCGGCTACGAATTCCAGCCCAACTACCAGGCGTTCGTGCGGGCCAGCGGCAACCGACGGGTTTATGACACGACGCCGGACGATGCCGGCCGCACCCGCGACTCGTCGGGCTATGCCGTCGTTACCGGGCTCGCGGTCGACCTCACCGGCGTCCTGTTCGGCGATGTCTTTGTCGGCTATCGCGAGCAATTCTACGACAACAGCGCGGAAGATGATTTCAGCGGTCCGACCTTCGGCCTCTCCTTGGGCTGGAACGTAACGCCACTCACGACGATCACCGCGCGCGTTGAGCAGACTGTGCAGGAGACGACCGACAACAACGCTTCCGCCTACGTGCTGACGGTAGGCTCACTGTCGGTCGATCATGAGCTGTTGCGCAACCTGCTCTTGAACGCCAACGGCTCCATCGGCCAGGAGGATTACGAGGGCGACTCGCGGACAGACATGATCTACACGGCCGGATTCGGCATTCGCTATCTTATGAACCGGCACTTCTATGCCTCACTGGCCTACCGTTTCTCGGAACGCGATGGCGACAACTCGACCGACGATTACAGCCAGAACATCGTCCGGCTTGGTCTTGAGGGCCAGTTCTAAACCCTACAAAGGTCGCGGCCGTCAGACTATAATAGGGTGGTTCCGTTCGGGATCGGAGTGGGGAGCACCGGCACGCAGGAGTGCCTGCTGAAAATTGCCTGATGCTGAAGGAGTATACCCAGTTGCGGAAGTGGCTTGTTGGTGTGGTATCGGCGATCAGTGTCGTCGCGCTTGCCGCGTTGGCGTTGGTTGCCAACCCCGTCCCTGCAGCGGCCGATACCTTGGGGTATCGGCTGGGGTCGGGCGACAAAATACGCGTCCAGGTGTTCGGGCACGAGGACTTGGGAGGAGAGTTCGCGGTTGATGGCTCGGGCAATATTTCGTTGCCGATGATCCGATCGGTCAAAGCCGAAGGCCTGACCGTTTCCGAGCTTGAGGATGAGATCGAAAACAAGCTCAAGCCTGAATATCTCCTCAACCCCCGCGTCAGCGTGGAGGTCTTGAACTATCGGCCGTTCTACATTCATGGCGAGGTCAACCAGCCAGGCGAATATCCGTATGCCGATGGCATGACGGTCATCAAGGCAGTCGCGCTTGCGGGCGGCTACACCTACCGAGCCCGCCAGAGCAAAGTGCGCATCACCAGCGTCGGCAGCAAAGGCGGCGCGCGCGATGCGGAGCCAACCGCCCCGGTGCTGCCTGGCGACGTCATCGAAGTCCCTGAGCGCTACTTCTAGGCTAGGAACGGCGGGCCCCGTCCCGGTGCCGGGCCTTGCTTGTGGTTGCGCACTCCTTGCTTTACTTTGCGACGCGCACGTGACCATTCGTGGTGCGCGTCGCAAGGTTCTTTGAACCGAGCGGTGGCGCGCCCTGAGAGGAGGTCTTGCCGTGGCGAGGATCAATCTCGTTGGCCGACGCTCGCTCGCGGTGGGCATGGGCGCAGTGCTCGCCACCGTGCTGCTTGTCCTGTCCTTGCCGCGGACACTCGCCGCGCTGGTAACCATTCCGTCGGCGCTGGTATTGGAGCGCCTGCAGCATCAGCAGCCGGTTACATTCGCCGACCTCGAGACCGTCGCCGCGGCGCAAGCGCGCGGCCTCATCTTCGTCAACGATGGACGGCTTTCGACCGATCTCGGTCTCGCGCACCTGTTGATGGCGGAGCGGCTGCCGGCCGATGAGCCGCGGGTCGGCAACGATTTGGCGCTGGCCGTTCAGGCGCTGACCGATGGCCTGGTGGTCGCCCCCGGCAATCCTTACGCCTGGGCGCGGCTGTCCTATGCCGAAGCCCGCAAGCGCGGGTGGTCGCCGCTCGCCCTGTCCGCCCTGCGCTTGGCGCTGTTGACGGCGTCCTATGAACCACGCCTGTTGTGGTCGCGGCTGCGCTTGAGCCTGCTCGCCTGGCCGCACATGCCGCCGGAGGACCGGGAAATCGTCTACCAGCAGATCCGCATCGGCTGGGAAGAGAACCGAGTCGAGATGGCGCAGCTCGCCAACGACCTCGATCGCGTCAATGTCGTTCGCGCAGCGCTCTTACGCGATTCCGAGGCGGCCGCCGCTTTCGAAAAGATGGTGCGTCCGCCGGCGCGGTGACAGACGGTCTTCGGTCCGCGCAAGACGTCCGTGCCTGCGCCCCTGGCCCCCTTCTTGCTTTTCGATCACGGTGCCGTCGATAACGCGGCTGGGGCTTGCACATCCCCCCCTTGAGAGTCCACCTTAAGGTCGGGAGAAGAGTGATGAAAATGCCGATCAAAGATGCCAAGTTCCGCATCGGCGAAGTTGTTCGCCACCGCTTTTTCCCGTTCCGCGGCGTGATCTTCGACGTCGATCCGGAATTTTCCAACACCGAGGAATGGTGGCTCGCCATCCCGGAAAACATCCGCCCGCGCAAGGACCAGCCGTTCTACCACCTGTTGGCGGAGAACGCGGAGGCAGCCTACGTCGCCTACGTATCCGAACAGAACTTGGTGCCGGATGATTCGGAGGAGCCGATCACCCATCCCCAAGTCGATGAGCTGTTCACCGGACGCAAGGACGGCCGCTACATCAGCCGCCGCAGCCAAACCCATTAAGCACGCGGATGCCGGCGTCGAGGCTCAAACTGATACGCCGGCAGCACAGCTCCTGACGCCGCGGTGCCGGCACCGCTGCAGCCAGCGCTGATAGGCCGAGCCGTAATCGATATCCTCCAGGAGATCGAGAGCGGCGACCGTCTGGCGCGGCAGGTTGGCAAGTGTATCGCTGAGCGCATACCGGGTTGACCAGCGGACCTGCTCGAACAGCGGCAGCCGGCGAGCCTTCGATTGCAGGCCGACGAGCCAGAAGCCGCCGTCAACCGCCGGACCGAACACCGCATCGCAGCGGTGCAGGGCCGTAAACGCCTTCTCGATGTGGGCGGGAACGAGGTCCGGCACGTCGCTGCCGATGATGACCACCGGCCCCGGCGGCAATATGCGCAGCACCCGCCCCATCCGCTGGCCGAGGTCGCCGCGGCCCTGCTCCAGGCGCGTCCACCCGCGGCTGGCAAGGCCGCAGTAGCCACCGCGCTCGCCCCAACGTTCGAGCGCGAGCCAGCAGCACCAGCGTCGGGGTGCAGCCAGCCCCTGCAGCAGCGACCGGATCACGGTGCGGCAGAAGCACCACGCCGGCACCAGGCCGATATCGGCCGCAAGCCGGCTCTTCACGCGGCCGATTCGTGGCAGCTTGACGAACATGACTAGGTGCCGGGTGACCGAACCCGCCCGCCTCCCTCGGACCATGGACCTGGCCACCGAGAGCGATGGGCGAACATCGCCCACCCCGCGATGGCACGGCTGCATGCTCACCCGATCACCCGCTCCTGGAGGCGCGCTTTGGTGTTGACGTGGGGGATTACCGATACCGGGAGGCCAAGAAGCGCGGCGAGACGCCAACACTGTAGAGGCTCAAGCACACCAAGTTCGCCAGCGGCCGCATGAGATAGCCGTCGCGCCGATACCGTGCAGCCGATGTCAGCGCTACTGCGTTGAGCCGACGCAGGTTGCGGCGGCCGATGCGGCCCACGATGTCCACGTCCTCCATCAAGGGGATGCGCTTGTAGCCGCCCAGCGCCTCGTAGTGGGCGCGGTTGATCAGGAGCCCTTGATCGCCGTAAGGCAGTCGGAACAGCCGGCAGCGCAGCGCCACCACCACCTCGACCAGACGCGCGGCGCGGGCATCGTCATCCAGGGCGAAGCGGAAGTAGCCGGCCTTCGCCGTATTGGCGGGATCGGTGATGAACGCCCGCACTGCCTGGCCCCAGCCGCTGCCAAGCCGCGTGTCCGCATGCAGGAAAAGCAGCCATTCGCCCGACGTCTCCGGCACCGCTGCTGCCAGTTGAGCACCGCGACCGCGCGGCGCTTCGAGGAAAATCGCGCCCATCTTCGCGGCGATCAGCGCCGTATTGTCGATCGAGCCGCCATCAACAACGACGATTTCGCACGGAAGATCGTCCTGCGACGCCGCGATGCCATCGATGGTCGACCCGAGGACAGCGCCTGCGTTCAGGGTTGGAATAACGACACTGAGCAAAATCCGGTCCAATCCCTCCGTGACGCAGACAATATAGGGCTCTGCTGCCACTGCGAGAAGGGCAAGGCGCCAACCCGGCGCTGGAGTGTTGCTGCACGGTCACACTTGTTCGGCGTTTCGAGCCGAAGTGCTTGTTTGCGCCGCATTCCCGCCCTGACGGATCAGTGCGAAGGGCGGTCCTCCGCGGCCCGCCCCTCGTCGGCGCGTGCGCCGAGCACGCCCGCGATTGCATGCGCGAGCTCAGCCCAGGCATAGGGCTTGGCGAGAACGGCGGCGTCATCCGGCTTGGCGGAGATCGCCTCGGTGGCGTGTCCGGTGGCATAGATGACCGCGATGTCGGGCCTCTGTGTCCGCAGCCGTGCCGCCAGTTCAATGCCGTTCATGCCGCCGGGCAGTTCGATGTCGGTGAACAGCACGTCGATCGGGCCAGCCGCAGCGCAATGGGCCAGCGCCGCCGCTGCCGTGCCGACCCCGACCACCTCACAGCCCAACTGCCGCAGCATGGTGACCGCGACCTTGCGCAGCTTCGCCTCGTCCTCGACGACCAGCACCGCCCGGCCGCGGCATCGCCCGCTGCCCCACTCGATCGACGCCGCGGCAGTCCGCTTGCGATCGGTCAGGTTGGAGGCTCGCGGCAGAAACAGCTTGACCGTCGTGCCATGTTCCGGCGTGCTTTCGAGCAGTACATGGCCGCCCGACTGCTTGGCAAAGCCGTAAACCATGCTGAGGCCGAGGCCGCTGCCTTCGCCCACGTCCTTGGTCGTGAAGAATGGCTCGAAAGCTTTCTTGACGACGTCGGTCGTCATGCCGGTGCCGGTATCGATGACCTCCAAGAGCGTGTAGTCGCCCGGCTCGGTCTCCTCCAGCGCGGCCGCGGCAGCCGCGCCGAGAATGACGTTGCGGGTCGCGATCGTCAGTACGCCGCCACCCGGCATGGCATCGCGCGCGTTGAGCGCAAGGTTGATCAATGCCCGCTCCAGTTCTCCTGGATCAACCAGCGCGTGTGCCAGATCGGGGGCGAGCCGCTCGCGGACCTCGATACCGGCGCCGAGGGTCCGCCGCAGCAGCTGCGTCATGTTGCGCACAGCGTTGTTGAGATTGACCACCTCGGGGTTCAGCGCCTGCCGGCGGGCAAAGGCGAGCAGGCGGTGCGTCAGCTCCGCGCCGCGCTTGGCCGACCAGACCGCATCGGCGAGCAGATCCTTGACGTCGTTGCTGCCGCTCAGCCGCTCCTGCAAAAGCTGCAGATTGCCCACGATGATCGCCAGAAGGTTATTGAAATCATGCGCGATTCCGCCAGTCAGTTGGCCGATCGCCTGCAGCTTCTGCGATTGCCGCAGCTGTTCTTCGGTCCGCTTGCGCTCGGTGATCTCGCGGGCGTAGAGCGCCACTTCCTCCACCGAGCGACCGGGCTGGCCGACCGGCACGAACCAGAATTCAAACCAGCGCTGGCGGATCTGTTCCTCGAAGTGCGCCACTTTCGCCGTCGTCACGACGTCGTGGAGCACCGCCAGACGGGAGCGGGCGGCACCGGCGGGAAGAACCTGATCGAACTTGGCGCCGAGCGGATCGACGCCGCCCGTCCGCCGCTCGAGCCGTACCCGTGCGGCTTCGTTGATGGCGAGGATGACGCCGGTCTTGGACAACAAGAGGATCTCATCCCGGCTCGCATCGAGCAGGGTGCGGACCCGGAGCTCGCTCTGTCGGCGCGCGCGCGTCGCTGCCACCCGCTCCGAAACGTCCGTAAAGACGACCACAACCTCGCCCGTGGTGAGCTTGTAGACGTAGCATTCGCGCCAGCCTTCGAACCGCTGATCACGGTAATAGCGGTCGGGGATGCTGGCCGGCCGCCCGGTCCGCCACACGTCGCCCATGACCTGCAGCAGTCCGAACGGCTCCGAGCCCGGAAAAGCCTCGCTCAACCGCCGGCCGATCACCGAGCGATCGGCACGGCCGATCTGCTCGCCGGCGGTGTTGAGGTCGGTGATGATGAAGTCGCTGCCGCCGTCGATCGCCGTACAGATGGCGGCGCCGCTGCGCATGTTGCGGAAGAATTCCAAGAACCGCAGGCGGTCGCTGGTCTCGATGCCGATCTGCAGCAGCGATCCGTCCGGAAACCGGCGCTCCGACCATGCGACCGGCGGCACCGGTCCGGCAGCGGCGTGCCTCCGGTCCGCCATCGCACCAGCCATATGCGCCGCAAAGGCGCGGTTCCTGAAACGCACGCTGCCGTCGGCGCCGCGCCACAAAATCATCGCTGGGATGGCGTCCAGAACGTCCGCCGGCAGTGGCGACAGCCCCTCCTGCCGCAGCAGCCGGAATTGCGCCTGCGCCGAGCTTGGTGGCGGGCGCCGGCCGGCCTCCCAAGCCTTGAGCGTGCCGACGCTGACGCCCAGTCGTGCCGCCAGTGCCTTCTGGTCGAGGCCGAGGTGGAGCCGGACCGCGCGCAGGGCCAAGCCGAAGATCGTGCCCTTCTCGTGCGCCGCGGGCGGGGTTGTGGTCACGCTGCTACACCTCCGTGGCTGCCACGATACGGCGCCCATCGGTTTAACTGAAGCCCTTTTGCTTTAGCCTAATAGTCCCATTGCCAGCGCAGTCCGACGCGGTTGCGGCCATCGCCCGACGTCGTCGAGCGCGCCTTCAGGGACTGTGTCAGGTCGATCTCGACGACCACCTCGGTCGAGTTCGCAACCGTCCCCTGCTCGATGCCGACGTAGACTCCCTCGGTGACGTAGCGGCCGGCGCCGACGGTTCCGGTGGTCTGGCCATCTGCCGTGGTAGCGGAGCCGACCGTGAGGCGGTCAAGGCCGGTGGCATCGCGCAGCTTGTCGAGAATGCCGGGCTCGCCACTGGCAAGCGCCGCCGCAGCAGCAGCCAGCTGCACGGCTTCGACCGGCCCGAGATCACCGGACGCCTTGTTGAACAGTACCTGCGCCAGGACCTCATCCTGCGGCAGCTCGGGCTCGGACGACAGCCGGATCGAAGGCTTGGCGGCGGTTCCGGTGACGATCAGGAGCGCCTTCAGGTCGGCGCGCTGATAGGCCGCGGTCAGGTTGATGCTGATGTCCTGATCGAGGCCGTCGATGACGATGGCGCCGTCTTCCAGCGTGAACATCTTGCCGAGCAGCGAAAATGTGCCGCGTACCGGGCGCAGCCGGCCCCGCACCCGCGGCTTGTCGGCCGGCCCTTCGACGCTGATCTGCCCTGCCCACTCGGATTCGAGGCCGCGGCCACGCACGAAC
This sequence comes from Defluviicoccus sp., assembly GCA_029624735.1. GTDB lineage: Bacteria > Pseudomonadota > Alphaproteobacteria > Rhodospirillales > Defluviicoccaceae > Defluviicoccus. The sequence continues at coordinate 96,752 of JARSSM010000011.1, forward strand.
ACGCGCCGCGGCAGATCGACGCGGGCGTCGAGAATGAGCCAGCCCGGCCCCGCGGCGGCCGTCTCGTCGGCGGGGCTCTCTGGCCTGATCTCATCGGCAAAGACGATGTCGATGGTATCGATCGCGGGCGGCAGCCGGTTGACGAGGCGGATCTCCGTCGCTTCATTCTCGATCCGCGCGGTGAGGCGCCCCTGCTCGCCGACGGTGCCGGTCATCGCGACCGTGCCGCTCAGGCGCGACGTCACATCGTCACGGCGGATGAGGGTCGCGTCGCGCGCTTCGAGCTTGAGGTCGAGGCGCGGTGCGCCATCAAGCGCGATGCTGCCCGTGCCCGTCAGCCGGCCGCGGCCGGCATCGCCGGCTTCGAGCCGATCGATGCGGAAGGTGCGGCCGTCGGCGGCGATGCGCAGGTCGAGCGGCCGCAAGATAGTGCCGGTCTCGAACACCTCCAGGCTGCCGCGCGTCACCGCGATGCTGCCGGAAAGCCGGGGATCTCGCACCGTCCCGCCGATGCCGAGGTTGACATCGGCATCACCCGCGAGTGCCAGCGCGTCAACCGGCAGCATCTGCATGACCGGCGCCAGCGCGCCCTGCCAGACGACGCGGCCGCGCACGGCGCCGTCCTCGGGCACCTCCGCCGCGAACGGATCAAGCGCGAAGCGCACCGGCGCCGACAGCTCCGCCTCCAGTGGGCGGCGGCCGAGCCCCTCGGCGGTGAGCTTGGCCCGCGCCTGGCCAGCCTCCACCGATGCGTCGAGCTGCGCATTCAGGCGGGCACTCGATGCCGCTTTCTCGTCGCTGAGGCCGAAATCCTGAACCTTCGTCTTGAGCCGCAGCAACGGTTGCCGCGGCGTGCCGGTGAGACGCGCCTCCGCGTTGGCCGTGCCGGCAAGCGCCGTGCCGGGCGCGAACCGCTCGACCACGCCAAGATCAAGGTCGCGCAGCGTCAGCTTACCGTCGACGCGCGCCGGCGCCTTGACGAGATCGGCCTCCGCCCGCGCTTTGCCGTAGGCAAGCACCAGATCGCGCAGCGTGATCTGTTCCCCTTCGGCGGTGAGGCGTGCCGGTTTCACCAGCCGCAGAGCTTCGCCGTGGAGGATGGCATCGAGGCGCTGCAGCGCGACTTCCTGGACGGCCCCAGTACGGACGCGTGCCTCCGTATCGAGCTGGCTCAGACCGGCCAGGTCACCGGCGGTCGAGGCACGGACCGTGTATGCATCGCGTGCGCCCTCGATCGCGAGCCGGGTCTGGTCCAGCCGGCCGGCGGCAAGCGCCAGGCCGTTTGCCTCGGCGCTCACCGTCAACCGCCGCTCGGCAGCCGGATCGGTGAGGTCAAGCGCCACATCCACCCGCTCGATCCGCGCCTGCGGTGCCGCCGTCTCGCCCGCCGCGCCGTACTCGAGCCCGCTTCCCGCCGCCGTCGCCCGCACACTCTGCCTCCCGCCGGCATTGCCGAGCTCTGCCGTGAGCCCCAGGCTGCCGGCAAGGGCTAAGCCGAACGGGCGGCCGAGAGGGGTGAGCGTGTCAGCGCGCACCCTCACGCTGCCGACAACGGGGCTGCCGTCGAACGGCACGTTGGCAGTTGCGTTGGCGAACAGGGCATCGGCATAGGCGAGCGAGAGATCCGGCAGCCGCAAGCGTTCGCCGGGCACCAGCGTGAACGGTCCGCGCAGATCGAACGTGCCGAGGGAGCCACCAGCAGTAGCGGTCAGCATGCCTTCGACCCGCTCCGGTGCCGCGCCGGCCCCACGCGCGGCGGTGGCCTGGGCCGCTGCGGTGAGCTTGGCGTCGAGCGTCTCAATCCGCTCCGCGCCATAGCCGATGCCGCGGCCGGTGAGATCGAGCGAGCCGGTGAGTGCCTGGATCGGCCCGGCGGCGTTCGCCGCGAGCTTCAGGCTGCCGCCGCCGAGCGCTGGGACCAGCGCTTGCAGGCGGCCCAGGTCGTCGGCGGCAACATCGACCGTGACGCCTTCGACCGTTGCGAGATCGCCGCTGACAGATCCCTTCGCGTCGGCGCTGACAGCGCCGTCGGCCAGGCGGGCTTGGAGCTCGGCCCTGATCGGTGCTCCGGCTTCCGCTCCGTGCCGGACCTCGGCGCTCACAACCGGCGCGGCGCCAGCCAACCGGCCGAGCTCCGGCCAGGCGCGGGCGAGATCGGCACCGGCCGCCGTCGCGCGCAGCTTTAGCCAGCCGCTGGTGCCGCCGGTCGCATCCGCAGCGGCAACAGTAGCAGCGGTCCCGGCCCAGCTCGCTTCGCCCTCGCCCTTCAGGCTGAGCGGCCCGGCGGTGGCATCGAGCGCCTGCAAGCGTGCCTGCTGCCGGCCGGGATCGAGGCGACCGGTGAGCGTTAACCGGGCCGGCTCCGCAAACAGGCGGTTGAGCTCGGCCGATGCGGTTTGCAGCGCGGTCAGTGTCAGCGCGGCGCTAAGGTCCATGGCGTCGCTGCCGTCCTCGACTGTCACGGCCGGCGCAACACGGGCATCGAGATCGAGCCGGCCCAGGCGCAGATCGTCCAGCGCCACCGCTTCGGCGTCGGCTGCCAGCCGCGCGTGCGGGCGCTCAAGCGTCCCCTCGACCGTCAGGCCAAGCCGCGCCGCCTGGTAGGCAAGGCCGGGAATGAGGGCCGCATACACGTCTGCCGGGCCGAGCACGACGTCGAGGCGGCCGTCGAGCGTTGCTTCGGTGCCCTCATAGCTGCCGGTGCCGCTGACGCTGCCGGCGGCGGTCGTCAGGGCCAGCTCGGTGACACCGACGCGGGCACCGTCGACGTCCGCCCGCGCACGCAGGTTGAGGCCACCCGCGACCAGTGGTGCAAATTCGGGCGGCAGGAAGGCCGCGACGTCCGCGCGGGCATCGAGGCGGACCGTCCGCGGCGAATCACCCGCCAGCGCGATGTCGGCCGTCACGCGGGCGTCGCCACCGGCGCTCGCGTCCAGCCGGCCCTGCCAGGCGGCGAGCGGCCCTTTGCCCGCAAGCGTGACGTCGATCGGCGGCCGGCCCGGCAGGCTGAGGAGGCTCGCCACCAGACCGTCTGCCGGCTCGTGCAGGTCGAGATCGAGAGCGAGCCAGGCGCGCGGCCCGTTGTAGTCGGCGGCAAGCCGGAGATCGAGCGGCGGCCCGTCAAGCCGGCGCAGGGCGGCATTGGCGGTGAGCTGGCTCCGGCGGTCGAGCGCGAGATCGGCGTCGGCGGTCAGCTCCGCGGCAAGGCCTGCGACCGCGGGACCGAGCGCCAGCGTGCGCAAGTGAAACCGCTTCAGCACGACATCGACCGGGAGCCGCGGCAGGCTCAGATCGGCTTCGGTTTCCGGCTCGGCTTCTTCGTTGCCGGCCGGCAGCCGCGCGATCGTGAGCGTGCCCAGCTCGATCGCCGCGATCTCCAGCCGGCGCGCCAACAGCGTGAGCGGATGCCAGCGCAGCTCCCCCGCATCGAGGCTGATCAGGAGGCCGCCGCTATCCTCCAGACGAACATCGCGAAGATGCAGCCGCTCCGGGAACGGCCCTTCGAGGCCGCCGATTTGGAGCGTCATTGCCTCGCTGGATGCGAGCGTTTCGATCAGGAGTTTGAGCTGCGCGAGGCCCCAGTCCGTGCGCAGAACCGCTAGCGCTCCGGCCAGGATGAGCAGCAGCCCGCCAAACCCAATCCCGAGGCCACGGGCCAGCCACCGCCAGGCCCGGCGGCGGTGTGGGCGCTGCGATTGCGGCTCCGGTTCGGCCTCAGCCATCAGAACGCCTGGCCAATCGAGATATAGAACTGCAAGAGATCATCGACGTCGCGGCCGTTGAGGGGGAAGGCGATATCGAGGCGGAGCGGCCCAAAGCCGGTGAAGTAGCGGGCGCCGAGTCCCGCCGCCCACTGCAGATCGTTGTCGAACGTCGGTGCCAGCTCATCATAGACTTGACCGCCGTCGACAAACGTCACAAGGCCCAAGGACTCGGTCAACCGCGTGCGCAGCTCGGTGTTGAGCTCGACGGCGGACCGGCCACCGAGCGGATTGTTGTCGTCGTCCAGCGGCCCCAGCGTACGGAAAGCGTACCCGCGGACCGAGCCGCCGCCGCCGGCGTAAAGGCGCATGTTGGCGGGCACTGCCGCGCGGCTGGAGCCCAGGATGCTGCCCAGGCGACCGCGGCCGGCAAGCACGAATTGCCCGCTCTCGACCAGCCGCTGGTAGCCAGCCAGCGTTGCGTTGCTGGCGACGAACTGGGTTTGCGTGCCGGCAACGCTGACGTACGGTGCGACCGCAAGGGCGGCGCGGATTCCCTTGGTCGGATCGAGTTCGTCATCGCGGGTGTCGTAGATCAGCGTGCTCGACAGCCCGACGAGAACATAGCTGTCCTGGTTGCCGTCCTGCTCCAGTTGCGCAAGCACGAGGGCCGGGCCGCTGGTGATCATCCAGTGGTCGTAGAAGCGGCGCTCGATACCGGCGAAGGACGAGATGCTGAGCTCGTCGAACGCTTCCGAGGATTCACGCCGTACGCGCGTATCGGCGACGATTGCTTGCTTCCGATTGAGAAAGTAGGGCTTGCGGAACCGCGCATCGACCGATTGGCGGATCATCGAGCCGTCGGCCCGCAAGCGCAGCGACTCGCCGCGGCCAAACAGGTTGCGGTGCTCCCACGACAGCTGGCCGCTGAAGCCTTCCTCGTCGGTCGCATAACTGGCACCGACACCGACCGAGCGCCGCTTGCGTTCCTTGAGCGTGACCCGCACCGGGATCGCCTCGCTGCCTGCGGCCGGCTCCTCGCGCTCGATACTGATGGTGGAGAACAGCTGGGTGCCGGCCAAGACGCTGCGGATGCGGTCCAGCTCGCGGCTGTCGAAGGTGCGGCCCTCGTGCCATTGGACGAGGCGCTCGACGTAGCTCTGCCGCACCCGCTCCAGGCCATCGATGTGCAGGGGGCCGATCTTCATCGCGGGGCCGGCATCAACACGAATGGTGGCACGCACGGTCCGCGCCGCACGATCGGCGACATAGCGGCGTTCGATCAGGCGGGCGTGCGGATGGCCGTGCTCGGACAGGCGGGCGAGCAGGGTGCGCTCGGCCTCGACCAGCGGGCTGGCGGTCGCATGGATGCCGATCTTGAGGCCGACATCGCTGGCGCCGAGCGGCGCCTTGGCCGGCGGCGGGCCCGGCTCATAGACGATCTCGTACGTCTCCAGGCGGAAGCGGGGGCCGGGCGTGATGCGCAGCGTGACCTGAGCCGGCTGGACTGCGGTATCGGTGCTGGTGTCGATCCGGGCGTCGTAATAGGCTTCTGACTGCAGCACCTGGTTGAAGCGCTGGACGTCGTCGGCAACCCGCCTGCGCAGCGCCGCCAGCGAGGCAGGCGGCCGGTCTTTGTTTGCGATCAGCCCCGAGGAGGCCTCCAGGAGCGCCTTGAGGCTGGCCGGCAGCTCGCCCTCGATGCGAACCTCGTAGGGGATCGGCTCGCTCGCGGTCGCGTCGACGTCCTCCAACTCGGCGCCTTCGGCCCGCTCCGATCCGAACAGCCGCTCCCTGATCTGAGTGACCTGGGCGCAGCCTTGCAGCAGGAGGAGGAGAGCGCACAAGAGAGGCGCGAGGCGGGCGAGCGGAAAGCACGCGCGCGTTGGGCGTTCGGCGACCATTCGTGCGGTTCGCTGCTCCTCTCCTCGCGTCGCGGCAGCGCGCTTGCGTTGCGCGGGGCCGCGGTCAGCACAACCCGAACCACGGCGCGGCGGGAGTTATCGGCGCCTGCGCGGGACTTATCAACAGCGATGTTGCGGTGAGCCACCCGCTGGAAGAGGGAGCCGGGCGCTGGTGTGCGCCCGGCTTCGAGTTGGGAGGCAGGGAGGGATCAGATCAGGATGAAATCTGTGGCATCGAACGCGGCGGGGGCGATCCCTTGGACGACGGCTAGATCCTCGCCGCTCGCGGTGACCTCGATCAGCGTATCGGCCGCACCCGACGCGCTGATCTTCAGTTGCGCGAAGGTAAGCCCGCCGGCGAGGCCGAACTTGTCGTGGCCATCCTGGAAATAGGTGATGAGGTCGGTGCCATCGCCGGCGGCGCAGGCGAAGATATCGCGGTGGTTGCTGCCGGTGAGCGTGTCGTTACCACTGCCGCCGCTCAGGATATTGGCGACGCTCCAAGGATCGCCGCCGGTGAGGGTGAGGAAATCGCCATACGCATCCGAACCGCCGACGGCAACGATGTGGTCGTCGCCGGCATCGCCGTAGAGGAGGTTACGCGCGACGACTTCAAACGAGGCAGCATCGGCCGTGCCGGCGATGGTGTCGTTGTCAGCGCCGCCATGGATCTCGTTGCGAACGGCACCGGGGAAATCGAGCGCGCAGCTTGCCGTAAGGACGTCGGTGCCGCTGCCGCCGTCGAGGACGTTGCTGCCGGCATAAGCCGATGCCTCGATGGTGTCGCTTCCGGCGCCGCCGTCAACGTCGTTCAGCACCGTGAAGCTGAGCGAGGCCGTATCTCCCTCCCCCTTTGCAGAGGCATTGACATAGTCATCGCCATCGCCGCCGGTAGCAGTGTTGGTGGCGTCGGCAACGCCGGAGTTTTTCGTTTCGGCCGTCAGATAGAGGGCATCGTTGCCGGCACCGCCGCCGACGGTGTTAGCTGTGCCGCCGAACCTGTCGCTAAACTCGCCGTGCGCCTCGACGTGAATGATGTCGTTGTCCTCACCCCCTTGAGCGGAGTTCCAGGCGGTGCCTTCGGATCCCCGCGCGGTCGCGATCAGATCGATGCGATCGTGGCCGTTCCCGCCGTCGCCCGTATTGCGCGCGTCGCCGTCAAATACACCAGAGCCGTCAGCGGTTGCGCTCAGGACGTCGTCGCCGGCGCCACCGGTCAGCGTATTCTTGACGACGCCACTCTCGCCGCCCGCTTCACCCGTCGCCGTCAGATGGTCGTTGCCGTCGTCACCGCTGAGGTTTGTCTCAGTCCCACCTCCGCCACCCCCACCCGCCTTCGAACTCGCGGCGATCGTGTCGTTGCCGCTGCCGCCGGCGATGACATGACGGACGCTTCCTCCATTTCCTCCCCCGGCGAATGCGGCAGACTCGATGTGGTCGTCACCTTCATCGCCAAACAGGGTCGTCTCGGTCCTGCCGGCGCCGGCATAGGGCCCAGAATCGCCCGAAGCGTCGCTGCGCGCCCTGATGCTGTCATTGCCGGTGCCGCCGGAGATCGTCAGGGATGCGATACCCGACACCGATCCGCCGGACCCGTCGATACCCTGCGCATTAGCAGTCACCGACACCGTGATCTTGTCCGCGCCGTCGTTGCCCTCGGCGCAATAGGCAGCCGCCGCGTCCGCATCCACTTGCCTGTCTTCGATCACCGCGTCGATGCTGTCGTCACCGGTGCCGCCGAAGGCGCAGCCGTCGCTGCCGCCGTCGTCGCGGATCGCATCGTTGCCGTCACCGCCTTGGAACGTCTCGATGCCAGCGCCGCCGGTCAGCGTGTCATCGCCGCTGCCGCCATCGAGGGTGCTTCGTAGGATCTCTGTGTCCGGATGGTCGGTGAGGTGGGAAACGGAGAGGCTATCGCTGCCGGCGCCACCGGTGAGCGTTGAGATGCTCAAGAACCCAGTGCTCGTCAGGTCACTCAGATCAATGATCAAGCTGACGCTGTCGTTGCCGGCATCTCCGCTAATGATCGTGCCGAACGCGAACTCGTAATTGCCTGAGAGCTCGACACGAATGCTATCCTTGCCCGCCCCGCCGATGACTGTGGTGACCGCGACGGCGACCACTCCACCCACGGACACATTGATGTCGACCGTGTCATCTCCGGGGCCGGCATCGACGAGGCTGGTCGCCCGACCTAGGAATCCGCCGCCGAAAAGGCTGCCTTGGATGGAATCTTGGCCCTCACCGCCGATCACGGTCGTCTCGGCGAAACCGGCTTCGCCGCCGCCCTCCGTTGTTACGGTGATCCAATCGTTGCCGGTGCCGCCATCGATGCTGTTGCGGCCGAATCCGCCACCCTGCGTGTTTCCTTTCGCCGAGGCTTCGATATGGTCGTCGCCGGTGCCGCCAAAAACCGTGTTCTCGGCAGTGGCGAGGCCACTGAAGCTTCCGTAGTCGACCTCGGCGTTGCTGCTCGCCTCGATGGTATCATCGCCGCCGCCGCCGGAAATCCTCAAGGACGCGGTGCCGGTGCCGCCAGCGGGCGGATCGTTGGTAAAGATGGTCCTCGTTGCCACTGCCACCGCTTCTGCCGTGATCTTGTCCGCGCCGTCGTTGCCCTCGGCGCAGTAGGCAGCTGCGGCAGCTTTATTGACCGGCCGGTCCGCGATCGCAGCCTCGATGCTGTCATCACCGGTGCCGCCGAAGGCGCAGCCGTCGCTGCCGCCGTCGTCGCGGATCGCATCATTGCCGGCATCGCCGTAGAGCTTGTCCGTGCCGAGGCCGCCCTGCATCGTATCGTTGCCGTAGTTGCCGTGCGCCCAGTCGTCGCCATCGCCCATGTCGACCAGGTCAGCCCCGGAGCCGGCGAGCGCCTCATCGTTGCCGGAACCACCCAAGATGGTGTTGTTGCCTGCGCCGCCGTAGAGGCGGTCATTGTCCGCGCCGCCGTCGAGGAGGTCGTTGCCATCGTCGCCGAACAGGTCATCGCGACCAGTGCCGCCCAACGCCGTGTCGTCACCGGCGCCGCCGCGAAACGTGTCGTTACCGGTGCTGCCGATCAGCAGATCGGCACCCGGATCGCCGTTGAGCTTGTCGTTGCCGGTGCCACCGTCGACCGTGTCGTCACCGGCCCGCGCGTTGGTCCAGTCGTTGCCGGCCAGAAGGAAAATGGAATCGCTACCCGCGGTGCCGACGAGCGTGTCGCCACCGTTCGTGCCAAAGATCGTCGCCATGGTCAGTGTCCCCTCATCCCCGCGCAGAAGGGCGAGTACCCCGCCCTCGCCTGCAGCTTTCGCTCAAGCGCACACCAAACGCGCGCCCTACTGACGGTAAAGTACTACCGCAAATCTTCGATTCATTGAATATCGTAAAACATGCAGGGAATATTGCACACCCGAGCGCCGTTACCCCTCGTGAGTACTTTATCTATAGATATGGCCGAGATGCCGGCCCGAATAAGGATGCTACTTATAGTGAGAGTTGTTTCGTTTTCGCGGCGCCGCCGACGTCAACCCGCTTTCGCGCCATCCGCTCCCCCAGCGTCGGCAGCCTCTGCCGCAACGGCCGCCGCGGCGGCCCCGCCGAGCGCGGGCACGGCATCGACGATCACGCGCCTGGGCGCGAACTTGATGCCGTTCTGCCGGAACGCTTCCTGCACGCGGCGAAAAACCTCGCGCCGCAGCACGAACTGCTCGCCCGGCCGGGCCATGAACTTGACGCGGACGATAAAGGAGGAATCGTCCATCCGGTGCACGCCTTGCGACTTCAAGGGCTGGATGAAGTGCTGGCCGTACTCGGGATCGGCCATCATCTCCTTGCCGACCTGTTTGACGATTTTGCGCACCTGCTCCAGATCGGCGTCGAACGGCACCCGCAACTCAAGCTTCATGATCGCCCAGTCGCGGCTGTAGTTGGTGACGCGGCGGATGACGCCGAAGGGGATGGTGTTGATCTGGCCAAGGTGGTGGCGCAGCATCAACGCGCGCACCGACATCCGCTCGACCGTGCCCTTGCCCTCGCCGACGTCGATGTACTCGCCGACGCGGAAGGCATCATCGATGAGGAAGAACACGCCGGAGATGATGTCGCGCACCAGGGTCTGAGCGCCGAAGCCGACGGCGATACCAACGACACCGGCGCCGGCCAGCAGCGGGCCGATGTTGATGCCCATGGCCGAGATGGCGATCAGCGCCACGGTGACCAGGAGCGTGATGAACAGGAACTTGCGCAACAGCGGCAGCAGGGTTTCCAGCCGCGTCAGCCCCGTGCCCACGGCTTCGTCTTCGACCAGCGCCAGGGCGCCGAGCCGCTCGTGCGGCAGTTGGCGGTTGATCGCGGTCTTGATGATGCCCCAGCCGGCCGACGCCAGGATCAGCGTGATGATGATGTCGAACAGGGAGTTGGCGATCCGCGCGCCCAGGCTGTGCGCCGCGAGCGCGTCAAGGTCGACCGCCCAGATTTCCGCCAGCAGCAGCACGACGACAACGCCAAGCAGGATGTTGCCGTTGCGCATGATGACGCGGCCATAGCCGTCGGTGTCGCCGGCGGCCGCGACGGCTGATGGCTCCGTTTCGAGGCGCGACGATGTGCCGGCAACGGCGGCGCCGTCGGTGAAGAAGCGATCCACCGTCATCCGCAACAGGCCGTGGACGATCGGAACGGCGATCAGCACCGCGAGCGTCGGCACGGTGTGGGCGGCCTGTGCTTCGCCGGTCAAGAGGCGGTTCGCAGTCGCGGTCAAGGCCATCGCAACCACGTAGCAGATGGCGAACACATACCAGTGGCCGGCGATCAGCCCGCCCAAGCCGGTTGCCCGCTCGACGCCTTCGGCGGAGTGAATGCCGACGAGGCGGCCGATGCCATCGTGGTGGGCACCGATGACGGCGACGATGGCGACAAAATTGAGAACTAGGATCAACTGGCCAAAAGCCAGCAAGAGCGTGGGATCGACACCGATATGGTCGAGAAACATTCCGCTCAGTACCGTGGCGGCACCGAGCGCGGCAAGGAAGAGGAAGCTCCAGTAGAGTTGCCGTGCCGTGGCATCGTCGATCGCGGGAAGGCGCAAGCCGCCCTGATCGGGGGCGAGCAGCAGGCGCAAGAACGCCGCGCTGGTTCGCACGCAGAGAACGAAGGCGAGGATCGTCCAGAAGGCCAGCCGCGCCGCCTCATGCCCCTGATACACCAAGAAGAACATTGCAATCGCGATCAGGGCGAAGGCCGCCAGTTCGACCATGCTGACGATGAAGCGGAGCGCCAGAACACCGAGCTTGCCAAAGTCAGATCGGGTATCGAGCGCCGGCAGGCGGATCAGGAGCGGCCGGAACAGCCGGCGCGCTATCCCCTCGCCGGCCCAGGCGACCGCCAGGATCACCAGTGTCGAGGCCACCAGTTGCCAAACGTGCTCGGCCCCGTAACCCTTGGTAATGCGCCTCAGGATGAAGGGGCCGAGCGACGGCAATTCGGCCGCGGCGGTGAGCATCTCCCTGAGCCGCCCGTGCAGCGTGTACATGTCGGCCTGGATGCGAAAGAGCAGGCTGTCCGGCTCGGCAGCCGCCGCAATGTCGGCGTCGGCGGCAGGCTCCGCCGCCCACCCGCTCGCGGCAAGCACGATCGAGACGAGGGCGACAACGGCAAGGCTCACGAGCACCGCCGGTACCGGCTCCACCCCGCGGCCATGCGCACCGTCGCTGCCCGATCCCCGAAGCCTCATCGTCGCCCCTTCCCTTCGCCCGCCTGGCGGACGCGGCACAACGGCTGCCGTCAGTGCCGCGCTCAATTTCGACCGACGGCGCGACATTGCCCGTAATCGGGTGCGGTGTCATGTCCTCAGCCGTTCATGATCTTGAGCGGCAGTTGGCCCTGCCGGCGGTCAGCGCTTTCCGTTTGACGGCAACGCGGGCTGCCGAATATGAAACCAGTTCGCATGCGCGCCGTTGTGGACGTTAAGCGGGTCCTCGGTGTGCGTGCCCAGGGGCGAAGAAGCTCGAACCCGCCAACCACCACAATTGGTTCCGGGTAATCTGGGTCGCTGTGTTCCGGCAACGGGGAGGGGCCATGCAAGTGAGGCAGGTTGAGCAGTGCTCCCTGCTGCGCGCCGTTCGCCGGCGTCCGCTTGCGCGCCTGGGCGTTGTCCTCGCGCTGTTCGCCTATATCTTCGTCGGCCTGTCGCCGCTCTGGGTCCCGGCCGCCGAACGGAATGGCATTGAGGTCTGCACCGCCAACGGCCTCCGGATTATTGCCGCGGATCTCCCGTCTTCGGACACGCCCTCCGGCAAACAAACCGCAAAGAACGACTGCCCGCTTTGCAGGATTCTCACTGGCTTTGTGCTGCCGTCTGCGGTTGACGCCGTACATTCGGTTGCATTCATCGAACAAGCGGTCGCATGGCCGGATTTCAGTTGTGAAATCGGCGCCCGCTTTACTGGTTTCGACCGCCTTTCCCGCGCGCCGCCCGTCCTCTCCTGAAGACCTCCTAACACTTCAGCTCAATTCTTGGCCTTTCGAAAGGAGAGGACATGCGCAGTCTTGCTGCGTCCATGTCGGCGGGATGGTTTTGCCTGTTTTGCGTACAAGCCGCCATCGCCGACGACGATCTCGTGGCTCAGTCCACCTCTGGGACCAATGCGGCCCCAGCAAGCCCCAGTCCAATGACGATGATGATGCCCGCAGTACCGCCGATCGGGATCGGTGGTGGCCGGGTCATCAAGCCGGGTCAGCTCATGCTCAATTACCGTTACATGCTCTCGCAGAAGAACCAACTCGCCAAGGGCGACGACAGCGTGAGCACGACCGATGTTGCCACCATGCGCAATCACTTCGCCGGCCGGCCCGGGCAGCCGGCGACCTATCGCAGCGCGCCGGAGAACATGACCGTGCAGGTCCATGCCTTCGGGGCGCAGGTCGGCATCACGGATGAGCTTTCGGCAATGATCGGTATTCCGTATGTGATCAAGGAGAGAACGGCCGTTACCTTCCAAGGACCATCCGGAACCACGAAGCTCGGGACGTTCGAGAACGAAACCTCGGGCATCGGCGATATCGCGGTCAGCGGGCTCTACAAGCTCTATGACGACCCGGTGCACCACCTTCACTTGATGGCCGGTGTTAGCTTTCCCACCGGATCGATCCGCGAAGATGGCAAGACGCTGCAGCCGAACGGGACGACGAGCAGACGGCGGCTTGCGTATGGCCTGCAGCTCGGCAGCGGCACCTACGGCCTGTTACCGGGACTGACGTACTGGGGCGCAAGCGGGGATTGGAACTGGGGCATCCAGGCGCAGGGCCAGATCAACCTCGGCGAAAACGATGAAGGCTACACGTTTGGCGACCGCGCCTACGTCTCGGCGTGGGGCGGCTACACGTTGGGCTACGGCTTCACCGCGTCGCTGCGCTTGAGCCAAGAGTACCTGGGCGACATCGACGGTAACGATAACAGCATCACCGGCGCCAGCCCGACCTCGGATCCGAACAACTACGGCGGCTGGAAAACCCTGGCCTCGTTCGGGCTCGATTATCGCGTCCCCGAAGGCCTGCTTAAGGGCGTGACCCCCGGCATCGAGTTTACGGTCCCGCTGTACCAGGACCTCAACGGTCCGCAGCTCGAGGACGCGTGGACCCTGTTTGTCGGCGTTCGGAAAGTATTCACCTTCTAGGCCCGGGGTGATCGAGCAGGCGCTCGTTGCGGGCCCTTAATCCAAGCAGGAGATAGACAATGTTTCGCAAGTTCTTTCTTGCCTTCGCTCTGATCGGCGTGCTGGCGGCAATGCCGGCAGCACTGCCTGCAGTTGCTGACAGCCCAGATCCGCTTTTTGTCAACCTGACCAGCGACGATGACCATCGTGCGAATATGGCGATCACGTTCTCCAAGAGCCAATTGGAGCGTGGCCACCCGGTGACTATCTTTCTGAATGATCGCGGCGTTTTCGTCGGCGCCAAATCAAGTGCCGAGAAGTTCAAGGGCCAGCAGCAGGCGCTGGCAGAAATGATGGCCAAAGGTGCCGTCGTGATCGTCTGCCCATTCTGTGCCAAGCACTACGGCATCGATACGGCCAACCTCATTGACGGCGCCAAGCTTGGCAACCCGGATCTGACGGGCAGCCTTCTGTTCAAAGATGACACCAAGACCATGAGCTGGTGAGCTGACTTTAGCGGGCCGCCGGGCTTGAACAACATCAAGCCCGGCCGGTTCGGGGAAGTTGCAACTGATGCACGACACGAATTTATGAAAGGTGAGCTTCCGGCCCATGCGCTGAAACCGACCGATCGTCAGAAACTCCGACACCTTCGTTCGCTCTCCCCTGCCTTCCAAGCCTCGTCGCCGCTCCCTTCGCCCGGCTGGCAATCTGGCCTGAAAGGCGGGCACGGAGCATGGTATACACGACGGGCGATTTCGTTTCTGCTGTTGGCAAAGAGCCATTCCGAGTCCATGTAACGCCCGAATGAATGACACCTCCACGCACGCGATCTGGAATCCCGACACCGGGATAACGGACCTCGAAGCCGATCCGCACGAGCTGCGGGCCTCTGAAATCCCCGGCATCAAGGCGGTCTGGACAGATCAGCGGGAGCGGCTGAAGGGCACGGCCCAGCTATCGGATTTCACCGAGAAATTGAGCCGCGAGTGGGCGATCGAGACGGGCGTCATCGAGAACCTCTACGAGATCGAACGCGGCGTTACGCAAACACTTATCGAGCAGGGTTTCCGGGCGGAACTGCTGAGCCACGGCTCAACGAATAAGCCGCGAGACTACGTGCTTCGGCTGCTACACGACCAGAAGGACGTCTTGGACGGCGTGTTCGATTTCGTGAAGAGCAATCGCAGTCTTTCCGCATCATACTTCAAGGAACTCCACGCCGCCTTGCTGAGAAGTCAGGATACCACGGATGGCCTCGATGCGCTCGGGCGCCCGGTGAGGATCCCTCTTATCAAGGGCGCGTGGAAGGCGCAGGCAAACTATCCTGTGCGCGACGGCGTCACCTACACCTATTGCCCGCCCGAGCACGTGAGCTCGGAGATGGACCGCCTGATTGAGATGCACGCCAACCACGTCAGCCAGAACATCCCGACCGAGATCCAAGCTGCGTGGTTGCACCACCGCTTCGCCCAGATCCACCCCTTCCAAGATGGAAACGGGCGGGTCGCCCGCGCGATCGCCTCACTTGTCCTTGTGAAAGACGGCCTCTTCCCGCTTGTCGTGACGCGCAACGATCGGACCATGTATCTCGACGCTCTGGAGGCGGCGGACAACGGAAACCTTAAGCCGTTGATCGACCTCATCGCGAAGCTGCAGATCACCCAATTCCGCAAGGCAACCGACATCTCTCAGGCGTTGCTGGTGGAGGAAGACGTGCAGGCGGCTCTCGGCGGGTTGCTCAAGGCGGCCGACAAGATTGCCGCCGACAAGCTCGCCGCGCTCAAGGGAGTATTCGATCTCGCACGCCTCATTGAGGACGACCTCGACAGGCGCCTGAACGCGCTGGCGCCGACCATCCGGGACGCACTTCAGCGCGTTTCGGATGGTGCAGATGCATACGTCATACGATCCAACACGCAGACGGACCACTACTTCCGGGCACAGATCATCGAGATCGCCAAGAAACACATCGACTACTTCGCAGACACCGCGGAGTACCGGTCCTGGATCGCCTTGAACATGCGCTGGTCGCGTCGGGGCCAGCTTGTCTTCGCGATCCACGGGATCGGCAGGCCGTTCAATGGCAGCCTCATCTGCGCTCCATTCCTTGAATTTAAGGATAAAGACGAGGACGGACAGACGAGGCCGGCGCTGGTTCCGGTCTCTGAAGACGGGTTTGTATTCTTTTACAACGAGAAAGGAGACGGTTTGCTCGCGCGCTTCAAGCCGTGGCGCGAGAATGCGCTCAAGGTCGCGCTAAAGGAACTGACGCAGAACCTGTAGACAGGGCTCTCGTCGATTGTGCCCGCGAAAAGCGGAACACAAATGTCCGCAGCCTTCCGCCAGCGATTCAGTCGTCCTGCCGGAAACGGTTCTGTTGCGGGTCACAAACGTCCGCAACATGGTCGCGGATCCATGCAGCGAAGGCCGCTTCCGATCGAGAACCGGCGGCGATTTCGAGGATCACCAGGACACATGCCTCGTCGTCGGCGGTCAGGCGGAGGCCATTCAGCGCGACGAAGAGTTCGACAACCACCAACGCCGTCCGCTTGTTGCCATCAACGAAGGGATGGTTGCGGGCGAGGCCGTAGCCGTATGCGGCGGCAAACGAAGGCAGATCCGAGGCGGCCTCGTAAACCTGCAGGGTTTGCGGGCGGGCCAAAGTCGATTTCAGCAGACCGGCATCGCGGAGCCCCGGAGCGCCTCCATGCTCAACGAGCTGCTCGTCGTGGATGGCCAACACGACGGCCTCGCCAACCCAGACGATGGGCACCTATTTTGCCAACTCACGCAACGCCGCGCGCCGCTCCTTCATGATGCGGCGGGCCTCTGCCATGTGCTCGTCGAACTCCGGGTTGTACGGTGTCAGCCTGTATCCATCAGGCGCTTCGGTCAAGAAAAGGGTATCGCCCTTTGCCAGCTTCAGTCGTGCCAACGCCTCCTTCGGCAAGACGACGCCGACCGAATTGCCGATTGCCGTGAGCTTGAGTGTCACGACCGAGCTCAAGGCCTTCTCCTCACGTTACAACATCCGTACGAACAGGATAGGCGATGCCGCATGCCGCCACAACCGCGTTCACTGGCCACGGCTGGCGGGAACGAAACCCGTCGATACGAGAGCGTTATTGCCGGTGGCTGGGGGACCTGGATTCGAACCAGGGCCGCTCGGTCCAGAGCCGAGAATTCTACCGCTAAACTATCCCCCATGCGTCCGGCGGCGAAGAGGGGAAATGCCACTCAGGCAACGCCCCTCCCTCCGCCGGCGATGGATCGCCAAGCCACGCCAAGGTATCGCCATCGCAGCGCCGCCGCAAGGGGACCCTTTGCGCCGGCGGACCTGATGGCGCGCGCTTGTCATCACGGCCGGTTGGGGTCCTGCCGCGGTCCCGGCACCGGCTTCTTGCTCAAGAACGCCGCGCGGATGGTGTCGGTCTCGGCCTGCGACCAGTTGTTCAGCGGATCGTTGGCGGGATACTGCTGGGCGAGATAGTAAGCGCGCACGCTGACGTGGTCGCGCAGCGCCACGACAATATCCTCGCGGCAGCCGTGGAACGCCTCCCACGATGGCTCGGCCGCCGGGCGAACACGGCGAATGAAGGTGAGCGCTTCCTCCGGTGGCATCAGCTCGACGAAGGCCAAGTAGGCGAGCACGGCCAGCGGCGCGCGGTTGAGGCCGGCGGTACAGTGCACATAGACGCGGTGACTGGTGGCCAACAGGATCGCCAGTGCGCGCACAGCCTGCGGCAGGTTGATGCGCTGATCGGGCGGATTGAAGTCGAGCATCGGCGTGTTCAGCATCAGCGCGCCACGCGCGACGCCGTGCTCCCGGTGGCTCTCGTAATCGATGCCGAAGGCGGCGCGGCACTCCTCACTCTGCAGCGACAACAGCGCCGTCGCCCCGGCTTCCTCGCAAATGCGGTCGATGTCCTCGATGATCATCGGGCAGGAGCCGATGACCATGTCGGTGCGGACCTCGTCCCAGTTCAGACTCCACTGCCAGTTCATCGTGCCCTTCGCTTCTGGGGAAGAGGGGCGGCTCCCCGGTTGATGAGAGGAGACGAACCCTTATGCCGGACCTGCCGTCCCGATGCCAGTGTGGCGGTCGGCCGCCTCGGCGAGCGCGCGCAAGGCGGGGGCGACCTGCACAGGGCAGGTACCACTGCCACCCAGCCGTCGCAAGGCCGCCGGCAGGTGGTCCAGCTGCGCGGCGGCGTGCGCGCGGATGGCATCGAGCGTCGGCATCGGCGCGACGCGGCAGCCGGCGCGGACGACGGGCGCGAGAAGGGGCTCGCCGGTCTGGGCGTCGCCTTCGACGGTCAGGATGTCACTTACGAGCGTGCAGTCGTCCGCATAGCGGCGGAAAACCTGCTTGCGCCCGGGCCAGGTCGCCTTGCCCTCCGAACGCTTGCGCCGCGGGATGCCCGCATACTCCTGCAGCTTGTAAGCACAGTCGAGCGCCGGCGCGTCCTCCGACGTGACCAGGCTGGTGCCGATGCCGAAGCCATCGATCGGCACGCCATCGGCAGTGAAGGCGGCGAGCCGATCCTCGTCAAGGCCGCCGCTGGCAAAGATCTTGACCTCGGTCAAGCCGCCGGCATCGAGGATCGCGCGCACGGCGCGGGCGTGGCTGGCAAGATCACCGGAATCGAGGCGAACGCCACGGAGCGCGATGCCGGCTGCCTTGAGTCGCGGCGCGAGTGCCACCACCTTCCGTGCCCCGGCTTCGGTGTCGTAGGTGTCGATCAGGAGAACGAGGTTGTCCGGACGCGAGCGGGCGAAGCGCTCGAACGCCAGCGTTTCGTCGTCGTGCGCCTGGATGAAGGCGTGCGCCATGGTGCCGAAGATGGGGATGCCGAACATCTTCCCGGCGAGCACGGTGGCGGTGCCGGCAAAGCCCGCAATATAAGCCGCGCGCGCCGCCAACAGCCCCGCCTCGGCGCCGTGCGCACGTCTGAGCCCGAAATCGATCAGGGTTCGGTTCGGCGCCGCCAGCACCATGCGCGCCGCTTTTGACGCCACCACCGTCTGCAGCTGCATGAGGTTGATCAGCCGCGTTTCCATGAACTGCGCTTCCGGCAGCGGCGCGATGATGCGCAACAGCGGCTCGTCCGGAAAGAACACCGTTCCTTCCGCCATCGCATCGGCATCGCCGGTGAAGCGGAATCCTTCGAGATAGCGGAGGAAATCGGCGGAGAAGCGGCCCGTCCCGCGCAGCCAGTCGAGATCGGCGGCGGAAAAGCGCACGGTTTCGAGGAACTCGACCGCCTGCGCCAGGCCCGCCGCCATCAGGAAGTTACGCCGCGGCGGCAGCTTGCGGCAGAAGAACTCGAACACCGCCGTCCCGCTCATGCCATGCTCCAGGTACGACTGCATCATGTTGAGCTGGTAGAGGTCGGTCAGCAGCGGGTTGGCAAACAGGTCCATCAGGTGTCTCGGCGGCGCGGCGCGAGGAGGGCCTAGCCCTTGATGCAGATCAGCGGTTCGAGCCGCGCCACTTTGGTCGCGAGCCGGGCGCGATGGGCGGCAGCGACGACCGCATCGACGTCCTTGTAGGCGCCGGGGGCCTCCTCTGCCACCCCCTTGGCGGAGCGGCTGCGGACGATGATACCGCGCTCGGCGAGCGAGTCGATGACGGCACGGCCCTGCCAGCGCTGGCGGGCGGCGTGACGGGACAGGCTGCGGCCGGCGCCGTGACAGGCGGACCCGAACGCACGCGTCATCCCCTCCGCCGTGCCGCGCAGGATCCACGAGCTGGTGCCCATGGTGCCGCCGATCAGCACCGGCTGGCCGACGGCGCGCAGATCAGGCGGTAGCGCCGGATGGCCGGGCCCAAGCGCGCGAGTCGCCCCCTTGCGGTGGACATAAAGCGCGCGCGGACGCCCCGCGACCGTGTGCGTCTCCTCCTTGCAGGTGTTGTGCGAGACATCGTAGAGGAGCTTGAGCTGCGCCCGCGGCAGGATCGCGGCAAAGACGCTGCGGGCCAAGTGGGTGAGGATCTGCCGGTTGGCGAGCGCGCAGTTGATCGCCGCGCGCATGGCGCCCAGGTAGCGCTGGCCGGTCTCGGATGCGATCGGCGCGCAGGCGAGCTCCCGGTCCGGCAACGCGATCCCGTGGCTGGCGGCGGTGAGCGCCATCTCACGCAATGCCTCGGTGCCGATCTGATGGCCGAGCCCGCGCGAGCCGCAGTGGATGCTGACGACGGCATCACCTGCCTTGAGCCCGTAGGCGCGCGCGGCGTCTTCATCGAAGATCGCGGCGACCCGCTGCACTTCGAGATAGTGGTTGCCGGAGCCGAGCGTGCCCATTTCCCCCTTCTGCCGTTCCTTCGCCTTCGCGGAGATGAATTCCGGGCCGGCGCCAGCGACGCAGCCGTAATCCTCCGTGCGGGTCAGGTCGGCCGCCACGCCCCAGCCGCGTCCCACCGCCCAGGCGGCGCCACCTCGCAGCATCGCGTCCATGTCTTTAGGTGTGAGCGAGATCTCACCGTGCGAGCCGACGCCGGCGGGGATGCGCTGAAACAGCGCGTCCGCCAGCCGTTCACGCTGGGCGGTGATCGCACCGGCACCGATGCCGGTCAGGAGCGTGCGCACGCCGCACGAAATATCGAAGCCGACGCCACCGGCGGAAATCACACCACCTTCTTCCGGATCGAACGCGGCCACGCCGCCGATCGGAAAGCCGTAACCCCAGTGTGCGTCCGGCATGGCGTACGATGCCTCGACGATCCCCGGCAGCATGGCGACATTCGCCGCCTGTTCGAGGACCTTGTCGTCAAGGCCTGCGATCAGATCGGCGCTGGCGAAGATCCGCGCCGGCACCCGCATCGCGCCTTCCTGTGCGATCTCCCACTCGTCCTCGCCGATGCGGTTCAGGCGCCGTTCTGGCATGGTACCGAGGTCCTCAGCGGTACGCGTGCGGCCCGCCTAAACCGCGACCTTGAGGTTGACGCTGGCGGGATCAGGCATTGATTTCGATGCGTCGAGGATCTCAATGCCGACCAACCGCCCGTCTGCGTCGTAATCGAGGATGACGCCCGGCTTGTCCTCGCTGCTCTCAGCGACAGCACGCGGTGCCAGCACGATCGAAAGCGTATCGGTGTGCGGATCGTAGGTAACGTTCATTCAGGCGCTCCGATACTTTGCGAGCTTACTCGTTCGATAGGCGGTAACGATCTCGGGCGGCACCCGGTCAATATCGACAATACGGCTACCCCATTCACACGTCGACGACGCACTGCGCGCACCAGCGGCCGTCGGCCAGCTGCTCGACCTTGAGTGCGGTCATGGTCGCGCCTTTGACCTCGACCGCGGCTTCATGGCGGCCGGCATCGAATGGCTCGCCCTTGGCTTCCGCCCGCAACCGGGCGCCGTCGATGGTGACGTGAAACGCGGCGAACAGCAGGCCCGATGTTGCCATTTCGTAGATAATGGCGTTCAAGAAATCGACCAGCAGGATATCAAGGGCCGGCGCCTCGCAGGCTACCGCAATGCTCTGAAGCGGCCTCACCGTGCCCGGATCGGCGACGACCGCCGCCAGCGCGGTCGCTGCCTCCTCAAAACTGGCTTCGAGGGTCGGGCCGCAGCCGCGCACGCCGATATCGGCGCCATGCTCGAAGTGCTCCCAGCCGCGCGTCGTCATCCTTGCCTTCGCGCCCCCTTTCGATGCTAACGATACGCCGCGAAACGGCAGCGCGAAAGCGGCGCAGGAGGGCTGGAATGCGGACACGGACCGGCGGGCGGACCGTCGTCGATGCGCTGCGGGCGCATGGCTGCGAGCGGATCTTCACCGTGCCCGGGGAGAGCTTCCTCGGCCTGTTGGACGCACTCTACGACGTGCGCGAGACCATCGATGTCGTCACCTGCCGCCACGAGGGCGGCGCCGGCTTCATGGCCGAGGCTTCGGCCAAGCTCACCGGCCGGCCCGGCGTTTGCGTGGTGAGCCGCGGTCCCGGCGCCTGCAATGCCGCCATTGCGGTGCACACGGCACGGCAGGATTCGACGCCGATGCTGCTGCTGATCGGCCAGGTTTCGCGGCCCTTGCGCGGCCGCGAGGCGTTCCAGGAGGTCGACCACGCGCGTTTCTTCGCGCCGCTCGCCAAGCATGCCGGGGAGGTGAGCCGCGCCGAGGATCTGCCGGCCGCGATCGCGCGCGCCTTCTTCACCGCCGAGCAAGGGCGCGCCGGCCCGGTCGTGCTGGCGCTGCCGGAGGATCTGTTGCGCGAAGAGGCGGCGGTTGCCGATGTCGACACGCTGCCCGTCGACCTGCCCGAGCCCGATCCTGGGCTGATGGAGCGCCTGCACACGATGCTGGGCGATGCCGAGCGGCCGCTCGTGATCGCCGGCGGCGGCGGCTGGACGGAGCGAGCGCGCGCAGACCTCGCCCGCTTTGCCGACGTCAACGGGCTCACCGTCACCTGCACCTTCCGGCGCAACGACATTCTCGATAACGACCACCCGAGCTTTGTCGGTACGCTCGGCATCGCGCCTGAT
This sequence comes from Defluviicoccus sp., assembly GCA_029624735.1. GTDB lineage: Bacteria > Pseudomonadota > Alphaproteobacteria > Rhodospirillales > Defluviicoccaceae > Defluviicoccus. The sequence continues at coordinate 118,483 of JARSSM010000011.1, forward strand.
CCGTTACTGGTCAACCGCATCCGCGCCGCCGACCTGGTCATCGCCATCGGCACCCGTCTGGGAGAAGTCCCGACCCAAGGCTACACGCTGTTTGGCCCGCCCGCCCCGACACTGGTGCACGTGTACCCGGACGGCCGGGAGATCGGCCGCGTGTTCCCAGCCGAACTCGCGATCGAGGCGGCAGTGGCGCCATTCATGGCCCACCTCGCGCGGTTAGCCCCCATCGGTGGCCACCGCTGGCACGACTGGACCGCGGCGGCGCGCGCCGACTATCTCGCCGACCGGAAGCCGCTTATCGGCAGCGAGCCCGCAGCCGGCGTCGACCTTGGTCAGGCGATGGCGGTCCTTGATGGCTTCCTTTCCGAGGACGCGATCATCACCGTCGATGCCGGCAATTTCTCTGGCTGGCCGCACCGCTTCCTCCGCCACGGCGGCGGCCGAAGGCTGCTGGGCGCCTGCAACGGGGCGATGGGCTACGGCATCCCGGCGTCGCTCGCGGCCAAGCGCGCCTTTCCCCAGCGCGAGGTGATCGCCTTTGTCGGTGATGGCGGTTTCGGCATGACCGGTGCGGAACTGCTGACCGCGCTGCAGATCGGCGCCGGGATCACCGTGCTGGTCTGCAACAACAGCATGTACGGCACCATCCGCATGCACCAGGAGCGGCGCTATCCCGGCCGGCCAGTGGCGACCGCGCTCACCAACCCCAGCTTCGCCGATATCGCCCGCGCCTTCGGCGCCGAGGGATTCTTAGTCAAGGACACCGCCGCGTTTGCACCGGCGCTGGAGGCGGCGCGCCAGAGCGGCCGGCCGGCGGTGATCGAGATCATCCCCAACGCGGAACAGGTCTCGACACGCGCCGCGCTCGCTTCCCAGCGCGCGACAAGGTAGCCTGATGGGAGGTTGGTGAAGGGCCGGAAAGGCGAGCGGCAATGGCGGAGCCGGCACGAATGCAGGCGATGGTGCTCGACGCACCCGGCCAGGCGCTGCAGCTGCGCAGCCTGAAGGTGCCCGAGCCTCAACCGGGCCAGGTACTGGTGCGTGTTGCGGCCTGCGCGGTGTGCCGCACCGACCTTCATGTCGTCGACGGTGACCTCAAGGAACCCAAGCTGCCGATCATCCCCGGACACGAGATCGTCGGCCGCATCGAGGCCTTGGGCGCCGGCGTCACCCAGTTCGCGGTCGGAACCCGCGTCGGCATTCCCTGGCTGGGCTGGACCTGCGGTGTCTGCACGTATTGCCGCAACGGCCAGGAGAACCTGTGCCCCAGCGCGCGGTTCACCGGCTACCAGATCGACGGCGGCTTCGCGACCCACACGGTTGCCGACGCCCGCTACTGCTTTCCTATCGCGGGCGATGGCGATGATGCGGAGGCGTCGCCGCTGTTATGCGCCGGCCTGATCGGCTACCGCTGCCTGAAGATGGCGGGCGAGGCGGCGCGGCTCGGCATCTACGGCTTTGGCGCGGCGGCGCACATCGTTGCCCAGGTCGCACGCTTCGAGGGCCGCCAGCTGTTCGCCTTCACCCGGCCCGGCGATGCAGCAGCACAGGAGTTTGCCCGCCGGATGGGGGCCGCGTGGGCCGGCGATGCCGATGCACCTGCACCCGAGGAACTCGACGCCGCGATCATCTTCGCGCCGGTCGGAGCGCTGGTGCCGGCAGCATTACGCGCGGTGCGTCCGGGCGGCACGGTGGTCTGCGGTGGCATTCACATGAGCGACATCCCGTCGTTTCCGTATGACATTCTATGGCGGGAGAAGAAGGTGGTTTCGGTCGCCAACCTGACCCGCGCCGATGGCGACGAATTCCTGGCGCTGGCACCGAGAGTACCCGTGCAGACCGAGATCGAGCGCTTTCCGCTCACCGCCGCCAACGAGGCCCTCGATCGCTTGCGCCGCGGCGCCTTGAGCGGCGCTGCCGTGCTGGTGATGGACGCGGAAGAGAATTAGGCCCACCATTGCCGCCGGCCGTAGCCCGGTTGGCCGGAACGAGGACCTGGGAGCCATGTCAAAACGCACCATCACCCTCGACGACCGCCTGTACGACTACTTGCACGCCGTTTCGCTGCGCGAACCACCGCTGCTTGCGCGGCTGCGGGAGGAGACGGCGGCGCTCCCCGAGGCCCGCATGCAGATCGCGCCCGAGCAAGGCCAGTTCATGGCAATGCTGGTGCGCGTAATGAACGCGCGCGAGATCCTCGAAATCGGCACCTTCACCGGCTACAGCGCGCTCGCCATGGCGCTCGCCCTGCCGCCCGATGGACACATCGTCGCCTGCGATGTCAGCGCCGAATGGACGGCCATCGGGCGCCGCTATTGGCGCGAGGCCGGCGTTGCCGAACGGATCGAACTGCGCCTGGCACCGGCGATCGAAACGCTCGAAACCCTGCTCGCCGACGGTGGCGAGGATCGCTTCGACTTCGCGTTCATTGACGCCGACAAGTCCGGCTACCACGCCTATTACGAGGCTTGCCTCAAGCTGGTGCGGCCGGGTGGGCTGATCGTGGTCGACAACACGCTGTGGGATGGCCGTGTCGCCGACGACAGCGTGCAGGATGCGAACACCTGCGCCATCCGCGGCTTCAACGCCGCCCTGCACGACGACGTGCGGGTCGACTTGAGCCTGGTGCCGATCGGCGACGGCCTGACCCTGGCGCGCCGCCGCGGCTAGTGCAGCGACCCGATCGGGCGATTCCCGCCCGAGCAAGGTTGTCGCTGCACAACATATTCAATCGCGGGCACTTTCGGCACAAACAGGATGTACGCTCTGTTTGTGCGAGTGCACCAGGCCGGCATTACAACCGCTTGCGCACACCATACTCGCATAACGAGTGACCGCCGTCACTGCCCCATTCGGTCCGTTTGCTAGAGTGGCCGGCGGCGAGAGATCACACGTTGGCGGAGCCTCGGCAGCACCGCATCGCAACCTGAGGGCAGCCGCTCAAACGCTGGCACTCACCGACGCCGCGGACCGGCGGGACCTCTCTGCCGATGATGCAACCAAGCGCTCGTGAGAAGCGCTGACGGCGACCCACCTTCGGCCGGATCGCGGGAGAGCAAGAAGCCCGCGCCCAACCGCGGCGTCGCCGTCCAGAAAAAGAGGCATGTCAACCGGTTTGCCACGCGTTGCGGCGGCGATCGGGGTGGTGATGGTGTCTGGCGAAGGGCTGCTGTCGATGGATGGAAACGCTGTATTCGTTATTGAGGAGTCGGTCGGCCGGGTAGCGAGTGTCACCGGTTCGCAAATTATCGTTCATGTGAAGCCGGACCCCCAGGACTCGCAGCTGCCGGGCGCAAGCGCGGTGGTCAAAGGAACCCTGGTCAAGATCCGCCGTCAATCGACGTGGGTCTTCGGCCTCGTCACCGCGATCTCGATCCCGCTGCCAAGTCACGAGCAGACGCCTGACGAGCAGCGCTTCGCCGAGGTCTTGCTGTTGGGTGAAGCGGACGTCGGTACTGATCCGGGAACATCAATCCGCTTCGAGCGCGGCGTCTCTTTCTTCCCTTCGGTCGGCGCTCAAGTCTACGTCGCCACAGCCGATGATCTGGCGCTGGTCTATGCTAAGCGCTCGCCGACCTCCGTTCGCATCGGCACGATCCACCAGGATCGGTCAATCTTGGCCTACGTCTCGCCAGACCGGTTACTTGGCAAACACTTTGCCGTCCTCGGTACGACCGGAACCGGAAAGTCGTGCGCGGTAGCGCTCATCCTGCGCCGGATTGTGGAAACGCATCGCAACGCCCACATCCTGGTTCTCGATCCCCACAACGAGTATGCAAGTGCGTTCGGCGACTATGCCGAGATTATCGATGCCTCTTCGTTCGAGCTACCGTACTGGCTATTCAACTTTGAGGAACTGCGCGGCGTAATCCTCGGTGACGTGTCTCGGGATGAAGATTTGCAGCGGGAGGCGACGGCGCTCGCGACGCTGATCTGCCGGGCCAAGGAGGCCTTCCTCGGCAATACCAAGAAGGCGCCGCACATCACTGTCAACACGCCCGTGCCCTACAAGATGTCCGAGCTCCTGTCGCTCCTCGACGCGGAAATGGGCAAGCTCGGGCACAGCCGGAACGTGCTGCCGCTGCAAAACTTGAAGAACAAAATCAATAGCTTCAGAAGCGATTCGCGATACGCCTTCATGTTCGGTGGCATCGCCACCTCCGACAACATGAGCAGAATTCTGTCGCGGATCTTCCGCATCCCGGTCGGGGACAAGCCGATCTCGATCCTCGATCTCTCGGCAGTACCGTCGGAGATCCTGAACATCGTCGTCTCAGTGGTGGCCCGGATCACCTTCGATCTGGCGGTGTTCAGCGAGCGCAGCGTGCCGATCCTGCTCGTCTGCGAGGAGGCGCATCGCTACCTGCCCGCCGACGACCGCCAGGGCTTTGAGCCGACCAAACGCATCCTCTCGCGCATCGCCCGCGAGGGGCGCAAGTATGGCGTTGCGCTCGGCATCATCAGTCAGCGGCCCTCCGACCTCGCGATAAGTGCTTTGTGCCAGTGCAATTCGATCTTCGCGCTCCGGCTCAGCAACACCGCCGACCAGGAGTTCGTGCGCGCGATGCTGCCAGACTGGGGCGGCGGCCTGTTCGATTTCCTGCCGGCGCTGCGCAACGGCGAGGCGATCGTCCTTGGCGAGGCGGTGCCGGTGCCGGCGCGCGTCCGCTTCGATACCTTGCCGCCCGAACACATGCCGTGCAGCAAGACAGCGCCGTTCTCGGAGGCGTGGCAGACGAACGGCGCCGGCAAGGATCTCCTCGAAGGCGTGATCGCACGCTGGCGCGCCGAACACTAGACCGTGCCGGCTCCGTCCGAACGAGGATCTGCCGGACCAAACTGACTCCTTGAAGCCGAAGGCTGAGTGCGATGATCGCCGACTTGAGACCAACTGCGTCGCCCAAGGACTCGTTGCTGGCGCGCTACATGCATCGGTTCCAGGAGATCCGCAACGAGAACGCCGCCGGCGCCGCAATCACCAACGCGCTCCGGCTCAAGCGTGCCGACGCACTGATCAAGGGGGTGTTCGAGAACAGCTTCGATGCGATTGCGATCTTCCGCCGCGAGGGCGGGATCGAAGCGGCGAACAGCGGTCTCGCGCATCTGTTCGGCCACACCCCGGAAACGATCACGTCGTGCTCGTTCTATGATCTGATCGTCGAGGGCCTGGATGGCGTCCGCAACGCGGTCAGCCAGACGGGAGCGAAGCTTGGCTTCCTCGACGGCCAGGGCCGGCGCAAGGACGGCACGCGCTTTCCGGTCGAGATCGCCATCGGCGAGGTCCAGCTCGGTGCGACGCCCAGCTACCTTGCCATCGTGCGCGATATCACCGAGCGGCGCGCGCAGGAGGAACGGGTTCGCCACCAGGCGCTGCACGACGCGTTGACCGACCTGCCGAACCGGGTCCTGTTCAACGATCGGCTCGACCTCGCGCTCGCCAGCGCTGAACGCAGCGGCGAGCCATTCGCCGTTGTCATCATCGATCTCGACCGCTTCAAGGAGGTCAACGACACGCTTGGCCACCACGCCGGCGACGTCGTCCTCAGGGTCGTCTCCGAACGGCTGCAGAGCGCGGTCCGCAAGTGCGACACCGTTGCCCGCCTCGGTGGCGACGAGTTCGCGGTCCTGTTGCCGGCACTCGGGAGTGAGGAGCAAGCGCTCGAACTGACAACCCGGCTGGTCCGCATCGCCGAGCGGCCGTTCGACTACTGCGGTATCTCGATCGACATCGGCGCCAGCGCCGGCATCGCCGTCTATCCCATTCACGCCCAGACCAAGGACAAGCTTCTGCAGTGCGCCGACGTCGCGATGTACGCAGCGAAGGAAGAGCAGAACCGGGTCAGCATCTATCACGCGTCGAAAGACCGCAACAGCATCCGCAACTTGACCCTTGCCGGCGATTTGCGTTCAGCCATCGAGCAGGGCAAGATTTTCTTGGCCTACCAGCCGAAGATCGACCTCGCCAGTGGCGCGCTGTTGGGCGTCGAGGCGCTGGCGCGCTGGAAGCACGATGACCACGGCTGCGTCGCTCCCACTGAGTTCATCGCCCAGGCCGAGCGCAACGGGCTGATCAAGCAGCTGACGCTCTTGACGGTGGCGCTGGGCCTGGGTCAGCTTTCCCAGTGGCGGCGGTCGCACCGCAACCTGACGGTGGCGATCAACCTTTCGGCGCGCAGCCTGCACGATGCCGCTTTGCCCGAAATCCTGTTGCGCGCAATCGAGGAGTGGCGGATCGAGCCGCACTGGCTGACGCTCGAGATCACCGAGAGCGCCTTCATGGTCGATCCGGAGAAGTCGATGGCCGTGGTCGAGCGCTTGGCCGCGGCTGGCATGCGGCTCGCCATCGACGATTTCGGCACCGGCTATTCGTCGCTCGCCTACTTGAGCCGGCTGCCGGTGAACGAACTCAAGATCGACAAGTCGTTCGTGCTGCAGATGCTGGATCGCGACCGCGACGCCAAGATCGTCCAGTCAACCATCGACCTCGCCCACAATCTCGGCCTCAAGGTGGTCGCCGAGGGAGTGGAGAACGAGCAGATCGTCACCCGGCTGCGGGAGATCGGCTGCGATGTGGCGCAAGGGTACTATTTCGGCAAACCGATGGCGGCGCCGCAGATCGACCAACTGCAGAGCCGTTTGGGTGAGAACCGCATCATCCGGCCGCGGGCGCTCGCCGCGCGGCATTAGTGCAGCGACCCAATCGGGCGATTCACGCCCGAGCAAGGTTGTCGCTGCACAACCTATTGAATCGCGTGCACTTTCGGCACAAACAGGATGTACGCTCTGTTTGTGCCAGTGCACGAGGTCGGGCTTCAGACGGCGCGCGAGTGGCGCGCCGCGCCGGTCTCCAGGTAGGCGTCAAAGACGGCTGCCGCCAAGCGCACGAACGGCCGGCCTTCGTCCGTCACCGTGATGCGCCCGCCCGCGATCGTCACCAGGCCGTCGGCGGCGAGCGGCTGCAACCGTTCCAGCTCGGCAGCAAATCGATCCGCGGCGACGCCATGCGCACGGCACACCGCATCGAGATCCACGCTGAGTGCGCACATCAGGCTGTCGATGATGGCCCGCCGCAGCCGGTCCTCGGCATCGAGCGCGATGCCGCGCGCGGTCGGCAGCATGCCTTCGGCAATCGCGGTGCGGTAGGTCTTGAGTGGCGCCGCATTCTGGATGTAGCCCTGCGGCAGGCTGCCGATCGCCGACGCGCCGAAGCCGATGAGAACGTCCGCGCCGTCGGTCGTATAGCCTTGGAAGTTGCGCCGCAGTTGGCCAGCGGCGGCGGCCTCGGCGAGCGGGTCACCCGGCAGCGCGAAATGATCAAGCCCGATCGCGCGGTAGCCGCGGCCGCTCAGCACTTCGGCGGCAGCCAGGTACTGCGCCAAGCGCTCCTCCACCCCCGGCAGGGCGCTTTCATCGATCAGCTTCTGGTGGCTCTTCATCCACGGCACGTGCGCATAGCCGAACAGGGCGACGCGCGACGGCGTGAGCTTGACCGCGTGGTCCGCCATCGCGGTGACCCGGGCCACGGTCTGGTGCGGCAGACCGTACATCAGATCGAGGTTGAGGCGCCCGATGCCGTGCTGGCGCAGCCAGTTCGCCACCCGCTCGACGGTCTCGAACGGCTGCAGGCGGTTGACGGCTGCCTGCACGGTGGCGTCAAAATCCTGCACGCCAATGCTGACGCGGTTGACGCCGGCTGCCGCGAGTGCGGCGACGTACTCCTCGGTCGTATCGCGCGGGTCGACCTCGACCGCGAGCTCGGCATCAGCGGCGATATCGAAGGCTTGGCGCAAGGCTTCCACCAAGCGCAGCCAGTCCTCCGCCTTCAGCATCGTCGGGCTGCCGCCACCCCAGTGCAGGTGCCGCGCGGTAAAGCGGCCCGGCAAGGCTTGCGCGATCAGTCCGATTTCCCGGTGCAGGGTTTCGAGATAGTCGAGGATCGGCTGGTACTGCTGGACGATCTTGGTGTAGCAGCCGCAGAACCAGCACATGGAATCGCAGAACGGGATGTGGAAGTAGAGCGAGAGCGGCTGCTGGGGATCAAGCTCCGACAGCCATGTGCGGTAAACGCGGCCATCGACGGCGGCGGAGAAGTGCGGCGCGGTCGGGTAGCTGGTGTAGCGCGGCACCCGCAGGTCGTACTTTGCGGCAAGGGCGGCCGGTGCGTTCATGCGGGAACGGCCGCCTTGACCGCGCGCGCGGGCTGCTCGCGCACGATGCTGGTATGGCCGATCGGCCCGATGCCGTTCTCCCACAGGTAAAGCGCAATCGCGCACACCTCCGCGACCGGCTTGAAGCGGCCACCCGGAGCGAGCGTCAGGTTCATCTGGAATACCGGGCTCGGCCCCACCGCCGCCACGGTTCCCGCCCAGTTGACAGCGATGGTGCGATGGATGTGGCCACAGACGATCTGGCGCACCTGGGCGTGGCGGCGGATCACCGCTTCGAGTTCGGCCGCGCCTTCGAGCGGCGGCGCATCCATGTAGCGGATGCCGGTCGGGAACGGCGGATGGTGCATGAAAATGAGCGTCGGCCGATCGGGCTGCTCGGCGAGCCGGTCCACCAACCAGGCCAGCCGTTCGGAGCACAAACCGCCGCCGATCTCGCCGGGGATGACGGTATCAAGCCCGATCAGCCTGAGCGGCCAAATCTCCACCGTGTAGTGGAGGAATTCCCCGTCGACCGGCAGATAGCCGCAATCCGCGAACGCCTGACGCAGGTTGGCACGGTCGTCGTGGTTGCCGGGGATCACGTAGGCCGGCATGCGCAGGCGGTCGAGAGCCGCGCGCAGGGCCTGGTATTCCTCCGGCCGGCCGTCGTCGGTGAGGTCGCCGGTCGCGAGCGTCACGTCCGGCAGTGGATCGAGGCCGTTGATGTGGTCGATCGCACGGCCAAGCGCATCCGCGGTATCGAAGCGCTCAAACGTGAGCGCCCCGCCGGCTCGCAGGTGCAAGTCCGAGATCTGGGCAATCAGCATGGGCGCGGCAAATCCTGACGGCCAAAGGTCCAAACCTTTGATTTAGGCACTGGCCGCCCAGGCCACCACCTCTTGCCGCTGCTTGCCCAACCCCTCGACGCCCAGTTCAACGACGTCGCCCGGCTTGAGATAGACGGGCGGCGTGCAGCCCATGCCGACGCCGGACGGCGTGCCGGTAGCAATGACATCGCCCGGCATCAGCGTCAGGAACTGGCTCAAGTGGCTGATGAGGAAGGCAACCGAGAAAATCATGTCGGACGTGTTGCCGGTCTGCCGTTGGCTGCCGTTGACCTTCAGCCACAGGTCGAGGTCCTGCGGACTGCCGATCTCGTCAGTGGTCACCAGCCAGGGACCGATCGGCGCAAAGGAATCGCAGCTCTTGCCCTTGATGAACTGGCCGCCGCGCTCCTTCTGAAACTCACGCTCGGAGACGTCGTTAATGACGGTATAGCCGGCAACAGCGTTGAGCGCGTGCGCCTCGTCGACATACTGGGTCTTGGCGCCGATGATCACGCAGAGCTCGCACTCCCAGTCGGTCTTGGTCGAGTTGCGCGGGATGACGATCGGATCGTTGGGACCGCTCAAGGCCGTGACCGCCTTGGAGAAGACGAGCGGCTCGCTCTGCGGCTTGGCGCCGGTCTCCAGCGCGTGGCTGCGGTAGTTGAGGCCGATGCCGAAGATCGTGCCGACACCGGCGACCGGCGAGCCGAGCCGGGGCGTGCCTTCGACCAGCGGCAGCGTCTCGGGTCTGATCCCTGCTAGCTGGCGCAACCGGTCCGGGTGCAGGACATCGCCGCGCAAATCGACGACGTGATTGGAAAGATCGCGAATGTGGCCTTCGGGATCAAGGAGTGCGGGCTTCTCACGGCCTTTCGGCCCGTAGCGGAGGAACTTCATCGAAAGCCTCATGCGGCGGAGGATGCGCCTACACTAGCGGCCCTGCCGGGCGCGTCAATGGCCGCTGGTGCCGGCCGCGCCGACGGTGGACGGGCCCGGCCGCGAGCGCAGACGATGGAGTCAATTTCAATCAAATAAATAGAAAAATTGATGGCAAGGGAATATCAAAATACATGGACGGTGCTTTTATTTAATGAATTTGAGGTTGTTGTACCGGAATGCTATTATTAGTGCTGGAAAAATAGAGCCGGTGCTAATTTCATCTGTTTCGACATGGCGCATCCCCGCAAAAAGTTTCGAACCCTGTTTCGCCGTAACGAAGGCGGCTCGGCGGTCGAGTTTGCGCTGCTGGCGCCGGTTCTGTTCCTTATCACCTTCGGCATCATCGACATGGGCATCATGCTGTTGACCTGGGTGATGATGGAGGGCGGCTTGCGCGAAGCGGCGCGCTACGCGATCACCGGAGCGCCGCCGACGGAGACGGCCTCGCGGCTCGAAGAGGTGATCAAGATCGTCGAGGACAAGACCTCAGGCTTGATCGATCTGGCGGCGGCGCGGATCGAGGCGCAAGCCTATCCGAGCTTCGATGACGTTGGTAAGGGGGAGAGCTATGTCGATGCCGGCGACATGAATGGCCACTACGACGCCGGCGAGTCGTTCACCGATTGCAACGGCAACGGCAAGTATGACAACGACCGCGGGAAGAAGAACGATGCCGGCGACTCCGCCGATGTCGTGCTCTATACCTTCGAATACGACTATAAGCTGCTGACGCCGGTGCTGAACGATCTGATTGGCACCAACGGCAAGTTTCCCTTGCGGGCCTCGGTGCTGGTCCGCAACGAGCCGTGGGAATCCGGCAAGACCTCGAAGGACAAGAAGAAATGCTGACCTGGTGCAGCGGCCTGAGCCTGCGTCTGCGCAGGCTGTCGCGCGACCAAGCCGCCAGCGTCAGCCTCGAGTTGGCTCTTGTTCTGCCGCTGCTGGTCGCGCTGTTCCTGAGCGGCACCGAGTATGTCCGGTTCGCGATCTTGAACCAGAAGCTTGAGCGCGCCACCGCGATGGTCGCCGACGTGATCGCACAGTCCTCCGCGCTCACGTTGGCCGAGATCGACAGTCTGTTCGCAGTCGTCGACGACACCTTGCAGCCGTTCGCGCTGAACGATGATGGCCGCGTCATCGTCTCCTCCGTCACCGGCACGGCAACCACGCCGGTCGTAAACTGGCAGGAGGACTTCGGCCACGGCAGCGACGGAAGCAAAGTTGGCGCGGTCGGCGGCACCGCCACGCTTCCCAACGGCTTGACCCTGGCCGACGGCGAGAACGTGATCGTCTCGGAAGTCTATTACGAATATCAGCCGATCCTGCTCGACGACGTGTTCCAGGACACTGTCCTTTACCGCGTCTCCGCCAACCGCCCGCGCTTCGGCTCCCTAGCCGAGCCCCCCTCCTAAGGCAGATCCGGGCAGCGCCGGTCGTCCGGAGCAACAGGCCTCTCGTCTCTTCCAGCCTGCAGGATCTCGATCAGCTCCGCGTTCCTCTCGCTGCTTCCTAGGTTCAACCGAAGTCCCCGCAATCCGCTGCCGCTCCGTGCGGGCAACGCGTGCTTCCGCTTGCGTCAACGTGCCGTTCCGCACATATCACCGGCGCCAAGCGGAATTCACCGGATCGCAGCGCCAGAGGGGACCATGGCCCAAGAAACGTTCACCTTTCAGACGGAAGTCGAGCGTCTGCTCGAGATCGTCGCCCACTCCCTTTACTCACATAAAGAGATTTTCCTGCGCGAGCTGATCTCGAACGCCTCGGATGCCTGCGACCGGCTGCGTTACGCGGCGCTGACCGAGGCACACCTCACCGCCGGCGATACCGACTTCAAGATCCGCATCGTCGTCGACCGCGATGCCCGCACTTTAAGCGTCGTCGACAACGGCATCGGCATGAACAGGGACGACCTGCTGGAGACGCTCGGCACCATCGCCCGCTCCGGCACGCAGGCCTTTCTGGCCAAGCTCAGTGGCGATGCGAAGAAGGATACCTCGCTGATCGGCCAGTTCGGCGTCGGCTTCTATTCGGCCTTCATGGTGGCGGACCGCGTTGACGTCATCACGCGGAAGGCCGGCGAGGAGCACGCTTGGCGCTGGTCGTCCGACGGCCGTGGCCAGTTCACCATCGACGGCGCCGAACGGCCGAGCCGCGGCACGACGGTGACCGTGCACCTGAAGGCGGACGAGGATGAGTTCCTGGAAACGATGCGGCTCAGCGGCATCGTCAAGAAATACTCCGATCACATCGGCTTTCCGATCCTCCTGGGCGAGGGCGAAAAGGCGGAGACGCTGAACGCCGGCTCGTCGTTGTGGATGCGACCCAAGAAGGACATCACCGAGAGCCAGTACAAGGAGTTCTACCGCCACGTCGGCCACGGCTTCGACGATCCATGGTTAATCCTGCACAACACGGTCGAGGGCGTGGTTTCCTACACCAGCCTGCTGTTCATTCCCGAACAGGCGCCGTTCGATCTGTTCGATGCCGAGCGCAAGGGCCGCGTGCGCCTTTACGTGCGCAAGGTCTTCATCACCGACGACTGCGAGGGCCTGATCCCGCCATACCTGCGTTTCCTGCGCGGCATCGTCGATTCCGAAGACCTGCCGCTCAACATCAGCCGGGAAACCTTCCAGCATGACCCGCGCCTGGCCAAGATCCGCTCGGGGCTGTGCAAGCGCGTCTTTGACGAGTTGGCGAAGAAGGCGGAGGAGGCACCCAGCGAATACGAGACATTCTGGAACGCGTTTGGCGCGGTGTTGAAGGAAGGGCTCTACGAGGATTTCGAGAACCGCGAGCGGATCCTGCCCTTGTGCCGCTTCCGGTCGAGCGCCGGCAGCGAACTCACCTCGCTCGATGGCTACATCGAGCGAATGAAGCCGGGGCAGGATGCGATCTATACCCTTGCCGGCGATGACGTCGAGGCGCTCAAACGCAGCCCGCAGCTCGAAGGCTTCCGTGCCAAGGGCGTCGAGGTACTGCTGCTGACCGACCCGATCGACGAGTTCTGGATCCCTTCGGTGCGGACCTACAAGGACAAGCCGTTCAAGTCGGCGGCCGCTGCCGATGCTCAGCTCGATACGATCGAAGCCGACGAAAAGACGGCCGAGCCCGCGAGCGAGCCGCCGGATGGACTCGAGCAGATGCTGGGCCGGCTCAAGGATGTCCTCAAGGATGCGGTCAAGGATGTGCGCGCGTCCAAGCGCTTGACCGAGAGCGCCGTCTGCCTCGTTGCCGGCGAGGGTGATCTCGACATGCACTTGGAGCGCCTGTTGCGCCGGCACCGCCAGCTCGAGGGCGACGGCGCCACGCCGCGGGTGCTGGAGATCAACCCCACCCATCCCCTCATCCGCCGGCTCGCCGCGGTGGCTGCGGACAGTCCGGAGGCGGTCTTTGCCGATGCGGCGTTCCTGCTGCTCGATCAAGCGCGGATCCAGGAAGGCGAGCGCGTGAGCGACGCGCAGGCTTTCAGCCGCCGGCTCGCGGCATGCCTGGAGCGAAGCCTGACGGCGTAGCCCGGCACGCTCTTCGCCCCATCCAGGCTAGTGCACTGGCACAAACAGAGCGTCCATCCTGTTTGTGCCGAAAGTGCACGCGATTCAATATGTTGTGCAGCGACAACCTTGCTCGGGCGTGAATCGCCCGATTGGGTCGCTGCACGAGGGCCGGCTATGGGCCGGCGGCCGGCAGGCTGCTATGATGCCCGCTTCTGGGCAAGACCGGATGCGGAGCAGCTCAATGAATCCTTGGGAATCGCCGGAGGGGATCGCCTGCTTCGAGCGCTGGATCGCGACGCAAATGGCGAAACTCAATGCCTACCGCGGCGACGATCAGTTCAACGGCCGCAAGCCGTGGACGATCAACAAATACGGTCTGCTCGAAAGCCTGTCCCCTTATGGGCCGCGCTCGGTCGCAGCACCCGATAATTTCCGCGACTATAACTTCAATAAATACTGGTACATGTGGGACAACTGGATCCCGACCGGGCCAGACGTGACTTGGCGCTGGGCACCGCTCAATGGCGCCGGCGTGGAGTCCATCCGCTCCTACATCCAGCGCGAGTGCCCTCAACTCTTTCCCTGAGGCTATGGCGCCGCCGAGACCCGTCGCCGATCTGGCCTACGGCTTGGCACCGAGCTCGGCCGCAAGGCCGCAGTGGGCGGCAATGAAGCGGGCGATTGCCGCTGCGTCGTCGAGCGGCAGCACAGGGACCGCCAAACCCTCGATCACGCTGTCGCTCGCGACCGCGACGATGCTGGGATCCTGCGCGCACAAGAGCGGCCGGCCCAGCGCCGGCCGGTGCACCTCCAGCTTCGGGTGCGGATAGGCCTTGAAGCCTTCCACCAGCAGCAGGTCGACCGGCGTCATCCGCTCCACGAGCGCGTCCAGGGCCGGCTCGTCCTCGCCGCGCAGCTCGTGCATCAGCGTCCAGCGGCTGGCCGAGGCCAGCATCACCTCGCAAGCGCCAGCGGCGCGGTGGCGGTAGCTGTCCTTGCCCGGCTGGTCGAGATCGACGCGCTCGTGCGTGTGCTTCATCGTCGAGACCCGCACCCCGGCGCGAACCAGCAGCGGCAGCACCGCCACCATCAGCGTCGTCTTGCCGCTGCCGCTCCAGCCGGCGAGGCCGAACACCTTCATCGTCTTGGCCGGCATACGCTTGGCCGCTCTGCTTCGGCCAGGCGTTCCGCCGCCCGCGTCAGGTCTTGCGGCGTGTTGACGTTAAAAAAAGGGTCATCGCCGGCCTCGATGGCGAACGACACGTGGCGGACCGCATAGCGCGCCGTCCAGGCATCGATCTTGCGGATGTTCTCGACCGTGACGGCGGTCTCCAGGTCGTCAGCCAGGGCGACCGGCCACAGGGCAATGACCGGATGGCTGCGGCCGCCGGAAGCCGCACACGCGATTGCGGCGCCATCCTGGGCGCCATCGTCGGCCACCGCCGCGCGCAGGCGCTCCACCACGTCGCGGGGGAGGAACGGTGTGTCGGCGGCAAAGCTGGCGAGCCAGCGGCACGAAGGCGCGGAGGCCTGCGCCCATCGCATCGCCGTCAGGATTCCGGCCAGCGGCCCGGCGAAGCCCGTCACCACGTCGGGTGCGATCGGCAGGCCGAAGCCGGTCAGTGCGGCAGCACTCGCGCTGTCATTGACATTGAGCAGGAGCGCTGCGACCTGTGGCCGGGCGCGGGCGATAACGTGCGCAATCAGCGGCTGGCCGGCAAGCGTGCGCAGGCACTTGTCACCGCCGCCCATGCGCCGGCCAAGCCCGCCGGCGAGAACGACACCCGCCACATCCGCGGCCGGATCAAGCACCGGCGTCTTCGCCTGCATCGGCATCGAAGATCACCCGCTCAGATCCCGCCAGCACCAGAAAGCGCCGGCCGCGCGCCCGGCCGATCAGCGTGAGGCCAGCCCGCTCGGCGAGTTCGACGCCCCAGGCGGTGACGCCCGAACGCGAGATCAGGATCGGGATCTGCATCTGCACGGTCTTGATCACCATTTCGCTGGTGAGCCGGCCGGTGGTGTAGAAGATCTTGTCGTGCGGCGCGATGCCGTTGAGGAACATGTAGCCGGCGATCTTATCGACGGCGTTGTGGCGGCCAACGTCTTCCATGTAGAGGATCACCGCATCGCCCGCGCACAAGGCGCAGCCGTGGATGGCACCGGCCACCAGATAAAGGCTCGGCAGCGTGCCGATTTCGCGAAGGAGCGTCTTCAGCCAGCGGGTATGCAGGACCGCGGCGCGATCGAGCTTGACCTCGCGGAACTTCTCCAGAACATCGCCGAACAGCGTCCCCTGTGCGCAGCCCGAGGTCAGCACCTTGCGGCTGAGCTTCTGCTCGTAATTGGTGACGCGTTCAGTCCGGACGACGACGGTCTCGACCTCCTCGTCGTAATCGATGCCGCTGATGCGGTCGCCAGCAAGCAGCATGTTCTGGTTCAAGAGGTAGCCGACGGCCAGGCACTCGGGATAGTCGCCGATCGTCATCATGGTGACGATCTCCTGGCCGTTCAGGTACAAGGTTAGCGGCCGTTCGACGACGACATCGCTCAACACCGGCTGCCGGTCCTGATCGAGGCCCTTCAGGCGCCGTGTCAGGCGCGCATCGCTCGGATTGGGAACCACCAGCGGCCGTTCGGCCATCGTCACGCCCTCGTCCCGGTGCCGGTTTGCCCACCGTTTGCTGCATTTTCCCCGTGCGCCGATCCTAGTGCCGGCGCAGCGCCGAAACGAGAGGAATTCTAAGGTGCGGCGCTTGTGTTGTTGCGGCCGCACGGGCAAGATCGGTTTCGGGAGAGAAACACCCGAAAAATGGGTGACTGAGGCGCCAGGAACCATGAGCGACCTTGCGGACGCGTTCGCTGCCGCGGCGATGCTGATCTGGTCGCTCGACCAGGACCTGGTCGGCATCGTCTTGCTGTCGCTGCGGGTAACCCTGACGGCGATGGCGATTGCGGCCGTGATCGGCCTGCCGCTGGGTGGCGCACTGGCGGTGTTCCGCTTCCCCGGCCGGTCGGCGATCCTCATCACCATCAACGCCCTGATGGGCCTGCCGCCGGTGGTCGTGGGCCTGATCGTCTATCTGGTGCTCTCGCGTGCGGGTCCGCTGGGCGCGCTCGGGCTTCTGTTCACGCCCGCCGCCATGATCCTGGCCCAGGCGGTGCTGATCACGCCGATCATCGCGGCCTTGAGTTGCCAAACCATCAGCGGCTTGTGGGAGGAATATCGCGAGCAGCTGCAGTCGTTTGCCGCCCGGCGGGGCGACGCGCTGGCGACGCTGTTGTGGGAGGGCCGCATCGCGCTGCTGACGGCGCTCTTGGCCGGCTTCGGCCGGGCGAGCGCCGAGGTCGGCGCGGTGATGATCGTCGGCGGCAACATCGACCACGTCACCCGGGTCATGACGACGACGATCGCCCTTGAGACCAGCAAGGGCAACCTGTCGCTGGCCTTGGGCCTTGGCATCATCCTGATCTCGCTCGCGATGGGCGTTGCCGGCGGCACCTACGCGCTGAAGCTGGCGGCGGAACGGCAGCGCTCGGCATGACAGGCCTGACCGATCCAGCCTCCGCCGCGCCCGCCATCCTGCCGCTCGGCCTCGAAGGGCTCGTCTTTGCTGCCGGCGGCAAGACGCTGATCAAGGGCATAACCGCCACTCTCAGTGCCGGCAGCCGCAGCATCGTGCTGGGCCCCAACGGCGCCGGCAAGACGCTGCTGTTAAGGCTGTGCCACGGCTTGATCCGGCCGACCGGCGGCCGCATCGTCTGGAAGGGGGCGGCAGGCGCCGATCCGGCGCTGCGCCAGGCGATGGTGTTTCAGCGTCCGGTGATGCTGCGCCGCTCGGTCGCCGCCAATGTCGACTACGCGCTCCGCCTGCGCGACCTCGCCCGCGCCGACCGCCAGCAGCGGATCGAGGATGTGCTGACCGCAACCGGCCTCAGGCGCTTCGCCACCCAGCCGGCGCGCCTGCTCTCGGTCGGCGAGCAGCAGAAGCTCGCGCTTGCCCGCGCCTGGGCGCTGCGCCCGGACGTGCTGTTCCTCGATGAGCCGACCGCGAGCCTCGATCCGGCGGCGACCCGCGCGGTCGAGGAGATCATTCTGAGGATCGATGCCGGCGGCACAAAAATCATCATGTCGACGCACGATCTCGCCCAGGCGCGCCGGCTCGCCAACGAGGTGCTGTTCCTGCATCGCGGCCGGCTGTGCGAGCAGACGCCGGCGCCAGTCTTCTTCACCGCACCCCGCACCGCCGAGGCTGGCTATTTCTTGGAAGGGAAGCTGTTCCCGCAACTGAGGAGGATCAATCCATGATGCGATGGAAACTCGTGCAGCGACCCAATCGGGCGATTCACGCCCGAGCAAGGTTGTCGCTGCACAACATACTGAATCGCGTGCACTTTCGGCACAAACAGGATGTACCCTCTGTTTGTGCCAGTGCACCAGGCGCATGGGCCGCGCGCGTGGCGGCCACCCTTGCCCTTGCGATTGGCATGATCGGGGTCCTCGTCGGGGCCAGCCCGGCGTGGGCCGAAGAGCGTTTCATCACCGTCGCCTCGACGACATCGACCCAAAACTCGGGCCTGTTCGACAAGATCCTGCCCGCCTTCACCGCCGCGAGCGGCATCGAAGTGCGGGTCGTCGCCGTCGGCACCGGACAGGCGATCCGGCTCGCCGAGCGTGGCGATGCCGACGCGCTCCTGGTTCACCATAAGCCGTCGGAGGAGAAGTTCGTCGCCGACGGCTTCGGCGTCCGTCGCTTTGACGTCATGTACAACGACTTCGTCATCGTCGGCCCGGCGGCCGACCCGGCCGGCATCCGCGGCCTCAACGATGCGCCGGCCGCGCTTGCCCGCATCGCTGCCGCCGGCCAGCCGTTCGCATCGCGCGCCGACGACAGCGGCACCCACAAGCTCGAACTGGAGCTGTGGAAAAAGGCGGGCGTCGATGTCAAGGCCGCGAGCGGCACCTGGTACCGCGAGACCGGCTCCGGCATGGGGGCGACGCTCAATACCGCGAGCGGGCTCGATGCCTACGCAATCACCGACCGCGGCACGTGGCTCTCGTTCAACAACAAGGGCACGCTCGCCATCATGGTTGAAGGCGATAAGGCACTGTTCAATCAGTATGGCGTCATCCTGGTCAACCCGGCGCGCCATCAGCACGTCAAAGCGAAGGACGGGCAAGCATTCGTCGACTGGCTGATTTCGGCGCCGGGCCAGGCCGCGATCAACGCCTACACGATCAATGGCGAGCCGCTGTTCTTTGCCAACGCCGGCAAGCTCGGCAGCTGAGCCTTGATGAGCCCCCGGCGGCGGGTGACGTCAACGGCCGGACCGCTCAGCCGCCGGTATGGCTCATGAAGCGGGCAACGGCGGGCCGCGTGGCACCGCGTTCGACGGCGAACGCGTGCCCCTTCGGCTTGCGCGCGATCGCGTCCTCGATCGTCGCCACAAGCGGGATGTCGGACTGGCTGGCTCTCAGCGGCATGCGCAGGTCGGCCGAGTCCTCCTGGCCAAGGCAGAGATAGAGCATACCGGTGCACGTCACCCGGACGCGGTTGCAGCTGGCGCAGAAATTGTGGCTAAGCGGTGTGATGAAGCCGATCCGCCGGCCGGTCTCGGCGATCTCCATGTAGCGCGCCGGGCCATCGGAGCGGTGCAGGCTCGGGATCAGGGTCCAGCGCCGCTCGAGATCGGCCTGCACGCCTTTAAGCGGCAGGTAGCGGTCGGCACGGTCGTGGCCGATCGCGCCCATCGGCATCGTCTCGATCAGGCAGAGATCGAAGCCGCGGGAGCCGCACCAGGCGATCAGCTCATCGAACTCATCGTCGTTGATGCCCTTGAGCGCGACGGTGTTGATCTTGACCTCAAGGCCGGCCTCGCGCGCTGCCGTGATGCCGTCCAGCACCGTCTGCAGGTGGCCGCGCCGGGTAATCGCTTCGAAGCGCCCAGGATCGAGGGAATCGAGCGAAACGTTGATCCGGCGCACACCGCAGGCGGCGAGTTCACCGGCATAGCGGGCGAGTTGGCTGCCGTTGGTGGTCAGCGTCAGCGTCTGCAGCGCGCCATCCTTGAGCCTGCGGCCAAGCGCGCGAAACAAGAGCATGATGTCGCGGCGCACCAGCGGTTCACCGCCGGTAATGCGCAGCTTGGTGACGCCCAGGCCGATGAAGGCGTGGCAAACCCGCTCCAGCTCTTCGAGCGTCAGCACCTCCGCTTTCGGCAGGAAGGTCATCGTCTCCGCCATGCAGTAGCCACAGCGGAAGTCGCAGCGGTCGGTGACGGACAGCCGCAAGTAGGTGATCGACCGGCCGTAGGGATCGATCACGCCGTGGGCTCCTGCCGCAGAGCGCAGGGCGGCGACAACGTCGGCGCCTCCCCTCTCACCGTGTTCCAACCTCCCGTTCGTCATGGCGGTCTCGCTTTGAGCGGACGCCTTTTCGTTCTTGTCAGGTGCGGCAGCGTAGGCTCATTTTTGGTCGCCTGCAATGCTTGAAGGCAGAGCACATCGCGTTTCGATTCAACGAGGTGAAGGGAGGTCGTCGGTGCCTGAAAACCGCTCGCCTGCCGATGCGCCGGTGATGACGCTCGCCGAGGCTCTGGCTGCGCTGGCCGGCAGTGTGCGCCCGATCGCAGATCACGAGCCGGTGCCATTGGCGCACGCGCTCGACCGCATCCTGGCGGAGGAAGTGCGCGCTGGCCACGCGGTGCCGCCACACGACAACGCTGCCGTCGACGGCTACGCGTTTGCTGCGGCTGATCTGGCGCAGCAAACCGACCGACGGCTCAGGGTAGTGGACCGCGCCGCCGCCGGCCACCCCATCACCGCACCCCCACCGCCCGGCACGGCGGTGCGCATCTTCACCGGCGCGCCGATGCCGCCCGCGCTCGATACCGTCGCCATGCAGGAAGATTGCCGGCTGGAGGAAGGCCACGTGCTGCTGCCGGCAGGCCTCAAGGCCGGCGCCAACCGCAGGCGCGCCGGCGAGGATGTGCGTGAAGGCGCTGTCGTGCTGAAGCCGGGCCGGCGCCTGCGCGCCCAGGACATCGGCTTGGCGGCAGCTGTGGGCGTGGGCAGCGTGCGCGTATATCGCCGCCTGCGCGCGGCCGTGTTCTCGACCGGCGATGAGCTGAAGGAGCCCGGCACGCCGCTTGAAGCGGGCGAGATCCACGATGCCAACCGCTACGCGCTGATGGCCTTGCTGTCGGGTCTCGGCTGCACGGTCGCCGATCTCGGCATCATCGCCGATCGCGAGCGCGCGATCAGGGCTGCGCTGGCGCAAGCCGCGGGCGGTCATGACCTGATCGTCACCTCGGGCGGCATGTCGGTCGGCGAGGAGGATCACGTCAAGGCAGCGGTCCGCGAACTGGGCAGCCTTGCGTTCTGGCGCCTGGCGATCAAGCCGGGCCGGCCGATCGGCATCGGCGCCGTTAGCGGCGTCCCGTTCATCGGCCTGCCGGGCAACCCGGTGGCGATGATCGTCACATTTCTGCGTATCGCCCGGCCGCTCGTGCTCGGGCTTGCCGGCGCCACCGAAACGGCGCCCACGGCCTGGCGGGTACGGGCGGGTTTCGCTGCGCGGAAAAAAACCGGCCGGCGGGAGTGGGTCCGCGCTCGCCTTGTCGCCGGCGCCGGGGGTGAGCCGGTGGCGCAGCAGTTCCCGCAGCAGGGCTCGGGCATCCTCAGCTCGCTCGTCGAAGCCGACGGCCTGATCGAGCTGCCTGAGGACCTCGAACAAGTCAGCGAAGGCGACCGGGTCGACTTCTATCCCTTCAGCGCCTTCCGCTGATGAGCGCCTTCCGCTGACGGGCCTTCCGCTGATGGGGCCGGCCTCAGTTCAGCCGCACCGCCGCACTGGCATAGCGCTCAGCGCTCGAAACACCGAAGCTGTTCAACACCACCGCCGCGCTTAAGGCGATGACGATGATGGTGGCGAACGCCAGTCCCATGGCTTTCATTGGATCACTCCATCGCTGCCGCCGCTGCCGCTGCTGCCGGGCGGCCGGGCGCGCCTACTCTGCCGGCGCACCGGGCACCCCCGCTGGCACTGTGCGCGCGTCCTTCGCCCGCTCGGCCTCGATCTCCTCCAGCCACGCCTTGTGGTGGTCCTTGGCCCAGTTCTCATCGACGTAGCCGGTCGACATCGAGGTGAAAGCCTCCTCCATGCCGACGGTGCCGATATAGATGTGCGCCACCATCAGCATGCAGACCACCTGCGAGACGGTGCCGTGGATAGCCTGGATCCACTGCATCTGCTGCATGTCGAAGAACACGAACGGGAACAGGAGATTGAGCCCGGTCAAGGAGAGGATGCTGCCGCCGATGATCACGGCCCAGAACATCGTCTTCTGGCCGAAGTTGAACTTTGCCGCCGGCGGATGCTCGGTCTTGAACAACAGCCCGCCGCCCTTCTTGATCCAGCCCCAGTCGTAGCGGTCCCAGAGATTGTCGCGCACCCACAGGAAGAAGATCAGCAGCAAGCCGGCCATGAAGGCAAAGGCGACGTAATTGTGAATGTACTTGCCGAACTGCGTCAGCGTCGCGAACAGATCGCGGCCGATGATCGGCATGATCAGGAAGCGGCCATAGATCATGTTCACGCCGGTGATGGCGAGCACGATGAATGAGCCGGCGGTCAGCCAGTGGGCAAAGCGCTCGATGAAGCTGAAGCGGAGGACCTTCCGCCCCGACCGGCCGTGGCTCAGGCGGACCGGGCCGCGAATGTTGTGGAAGCTGAGGACGACGAAGAACATCACCCAGAACGCGACCGCGCCCACCACGGCGATCGGCCCGTTGCGCCAGGAGCGCCAGTTGTCACCTTCCGACTGGGCCAGCACCGCCGCCTTGGTATCGGGGATGGTGATGCTGCCGGCGACACCCTGGCGTACCTGGCGCCAGATTTCGGCATCGCTGACATTGCCGCTGGCGTTGCCGGGCACGCGGCCTTCCGTCTGCGCCGATGCGCTGCGCTGAAGCAGCGGCACCGCTGCCGCCAGCGCAAAGGCGAAGCACACGGCGAGCAGGGCGCAGGTCAGCCGCGCCGGCCGCCAGCGCTCTCGAATGCGGCTCATCCTTCGTTCCCTCCTTAACACCTCATTCTTGTTGTTCAGCGGCTGCCCGCCCCTTCGCCGATGCGGACGTTCCCACCCTCGGTTTCCATGCCGACCGAGGGCCCCACTTCGCCGTCCGCGGCGGCCTGGTAACCAGCCCGTTGGCGCAGGGCATCGAGTGTTGCCGGCGCCAGAGGCGGTTCGGTCGGCCCTCGGTAGACGCCCTTCTCGTAGTTGAACACGAATCGCCGCTCGCCCATGTTCTTGTTCGAGACGGCAACGAAGAGGAAGCCGGCGCCGATAAAGCTGGCAATGACGATCGCAATCACGGTGTCGCGCATGGCTCACGCACCGCGCTTGCCCTGCGGATAGGCCGGTCCCCACCCCCATGCGCCGGAACCGAAGCCGCGCGCCGCGACCCGTTCGCGATAGATCTGCGACACCACGTCGCCGTCACCGGCCAGGAGCGCCTTGGTCGCGCACATCTCGGCGCACAGCGGCAGCTTGCCCTCGGCGAGCCGGTTGCGGCCATACTTGCGGAACTCGGCCTCGGAGTGATCTTCCTCCGGCCCGCCGGCGCAGAAGGTGCACTTGTCCATCTTGCCACGGCTGCCGAAGTTGCCGGCCTGCGGATACTGCGGCGCCCCGAACGGACAGGCATAGAAGCAGTAGCCGCAGCCGATGCACAGGTCCTTGGAGTGCAGCACGACCCCTTGCTCGGTCTGGTAGATGCAGTCGACCGGGCAGACGGCGATGCACGGCGCGTCGGAGCAGTGCATGCAGGCAACCGAGAGCGAGCGTTCGCCGGCCTTGCCGTCGTTCAAGGTCACCACGCGGCGGCGGTTGATGCCCCACGGCACCTCGTGTTCGTTCTTGCAGGCGGTGACGCAGGCATTGCACTCGATGCAGCGCTCGGCATCACAGAGAAACTTCATTCTTGCCATAACATTGCTCCTCAGGCTCGCTCGATCCGGCACAAGGTGACCTTGGTCTCCTGCATCTGCGTGACCGAGTCATAGCCGTAGGTTGTCACTGTATTGCACGCCTCGCCGAGGACGACCGGGTCGGCACCCTCAGGATACTTGCTCCGGCGATCTTCGCCCTGGAAATAGCCACCGAAGTGGAACGGCATGAAGGCGACGCCGGGCGCCACCCGCTCGGTGATCAGCGCCATCACCTTGACCTTGCCGCCTTCTGGCCCGGCGACCCAGACCTGCTGGCCGGCCCTGACGCCGAGGTTGTTGGCATCGCGCGGGTTGATCTCGCAGAACATGTTCTGCTGCAGCTCGGCCAGCCACGGATTGGACCGCGTCTCGTCGCCGCCGCCCTCGTACTCAACCAGGCGGCCGGAGGTGAGGATGATCGGGAAGTCCTTGACCACGTCCCGGCCCTGGATGCTGGCGTAGAGCGTCGGCAGGCGGAACGCCTTGGTATCCTTGTAGGTCGGATACTTCTCGACCAAGTCGCGCCGGGGCGTGTAGAGCGGCTCGCGGTGGATCGGCACCGGATCGGGGAAGTTCCAGGCAACGCACCGCGCCTTGGCATTGCCGAACGGCGAGAGCCCGTGCTTGATCGCGACCCGCTGGATGCCGCCGGAGAGATCGGTCGCCCAGCTGGTCTTGTCGCCGTCGATCCCTTCGATCACTTTGCGCTCATCCGCCGTCAGGTCGCCGTCCCAGCCGAGCTTCTTCAGCATCGCCATGGTGACTTCCGGATAGCCGTCCTTGAGCTCGGAGCCGGCCGGATAGGAGCCTTCTGCCAACAGGTTCTGGCCGTTGCGCTCGACCCCGAAGCGGGCGCGGAAGCAGCCGCCGCCCTTGGCGACCGGCATCGATGGGTCATAAAGGTTGGCCGAGCCGGGATGGCCGAACTCCGGCGTCCCCCAGCACGGCCACGGCAGGCCGTAGAACTCGCCGTCGCAAGGGCCGCCGTTGGCGCGCAGCGTCGTCTTGTCGAAGGTCTCCTGATGCTGCATGTGCAGGCGCAGGCGCTCCGGCGACTGGCCGGTGTAACCGGTGCTCCACATGCCGCGATTGAATTCGCGCGTGATATCCTCGACCAGGGGCTGGGTGCCGTTGACCGCGATGCGCTTGAACAGCTCCTTCTCGAAGCCGAACTTGCGCGCGAACAGGTACATGATCTCGTGGTCGGTCTTGGCCTCGAACAGCGGCTCGAACACCTTTTCCCGCCACTGCAGCGACCGGTTCGACGCGGTGACCGAGCCGTAGGTCTCGTACTGGGTGGCCGCCGGCAGCAGATAGACGCCGTCGGTGCGGTCATGCATGACCGCGGTCACGGTCGGGTAAGGATCGACGACGACCAGAAGATCGAGCTTCTCCATCGCCCGCTTCATGTCCGGCCCGCGCGTCTGCGAATTGGGGGCGTGGCCCCAGAAGATCATCGCGCGGAGCGCCTCCGGCTGATCCATGTTGGCCTTGGCCTCAAGCACGCCGTCGGTCCAGCGGGACACCGGGATGCCGGTGCGCTCCATCAGCTCCTTGGAAGCGAAGCGGCCGGCCAGCCAGTTGTAATCGACGTCCCAGACCCGGGCCCAGTGCTTCCAGGCGCCGGCTGCGAGCCCGTAATAGCTCGGCAGCGAGTCGCAGGTGACGCCGAAGTCGGTGGCGCCTTGCACGTTGTCGTGGCCGCGGAAGATGTTGGTCCCGCCGCCGGCAACGCCCATGTTGCCGAGCACGAGTTGCAAGATGCAGTAGGCGCGGGTGTTGTTGTTGCCGATCGTGTGCTGGGTGCCGCCCATGCACCAGATGACGGTGCCGGGCTTGTTGGTGGCCATGGTATAAGCGATCCGGCGCACTTGCGCCTCCGGAACGCCCGTAACGTGCTCAACCTCCGCCGGCGTCCACTTCGCCACCTCGGCGCGGATGTCATCGACGCCCCAGACCCGCTGGCGGAGAAACTCCTTGTCCTCCCAGCCATTCTGGAAGATGTGCCACAGCATGCCCCAGATCAGCGGCACGTCGGTGCCCGGCCGGATGCGCACATACTCGCTCGCATGCGCCGCCGTGCGCGTGAAGCGCGGATCGACGACGATGAGCGCGGCGTTGTTCTGCTCCTTCGCCTTCAGCACGTGCAGGAGCGAAACCGGATGCGCCTCGGCCGGGTTGCCGCCGATGAGAAAAATCGAGCGGCTCAAGTGGATGTCGTTGTAGCTGTTCGTCATGGCGCCGTAGCCCCAGACGTTGGCGACGCCGGCAACCGTGGTCGAGTGGCAGATGCGCGCCTGGTGGTCGACGTTGTTGGTCCCCCACATCGAGGCGAACTTGCGGAACAGGTACGCCTGCTCGTTGGAGAACTTGGCCGAGCCCAGCCAGTACACGGAGTCAGGCCCAGAGGCGTTGCGGATCTCCAGGATCTTGTCGCCAACCTCGGTGATCGCCTGATCCCAGCTGATGCGCGTCCACTTGCCGCCGACCAGCTTCATCGGGTAGCGCAGGCGGCGGTCGCCGTGCGCATGCTCGCGGACGCTCGCCCCCTTGCAGCAGTGCGCACCAAGATTGAACGGACTGTCGAAGCCCGGCTCCTGGCCGACCCAGACGCCGTTATCGACCTCGGCGATGACCGTGCACCCGACCGAGCAGTGGGTGCAGATCGTCTTCACTTCCGTGAGCCTGGTGGCGGCCGAAGCCGGTTGCGGCGCCGCGGCGGCCTTCTGCACCATCCCGTGCGGCAGCGTGGTGGCGACGGCAGCGCCACCGGCAATAAGCCCGGAGCGCTTCAGAAAGGCGCGGCGATCGATCGCATCGCCCAGGAGTCCCGCCATCGGTTTCGCGAGCCGCGGCCGGGTGGCACCAGAAGTTTCTTTCTTTATCAGCATGGACGTTCCTCAACCCGAAGTGTTCTTGTGCCTCGGCTGACCCTCGCGACGGGATCAGAAGCGGGCAAGTTCGTAAACGCGGCGCACGTGATCGCTCTCGCGGTAGCCGCCGGCCTGCGGCTGGGACGCCGGCGCCGTGGGCGCCGCATCCGCGTTCCGCACCAGCGTGGCCGCGGCAGCCGCACTGGCGGCTCCCAGCCCAAGACCACGCAGGACGCCACGGCGGCTCACTTGCGGTTTTTCCTCTCGTGTGTTGCTCACCATGGCTTCTCCACTCCCTCTCTCGTCCAAGAACCCTTGCCCGCGTTTGCGCGCGCGTGTTCGCCGCCGTAGGCCCGCCTTAGTCCTGGCACGCCCTAGTCCAAATAGCCGAACCCCTCGCGCTCGATGGCAAGGAAGCTGCGGCCGAGCGTGCCGACCGGGCGATAGAAGGCCGCCGCCGTGGCCGCCTCCAGATCTGCGAAAAAGCGCGCCGCCCAGGGCTCGATGTGCTTGTCGAAAAACGCACGCTGGGCGGCTAGCGCCGCCGGTTCCGCATAGAGGCCGAGGATCTGGCCGTGCATCACCTCGCACAGGAAGGCGATGTGATCCTCCGGCTCGGCAACGCCGTCGGCGCGCGCGATACCGGCCGCCGCCAGATCCCGGCGCAGGTCGGCGAGCGGCTTTTCATTGAGAAAACCGGTCCGATAGTAGGACGCGTACGGCTTGAGCTCGCCCCCGGTCACGCCGATGAACAGGGCTTCGTATTCCTCGGTTACGCCAGCAGTCGTGCAGGCGGCCGCCGCGGTCGCGAGCGCGCCGAAGGCCGCACCGATGGCAGTGCCGTCGGAGCGGATGCCGGCCAGGCGCGCCAGCACGGCCGCATCCGGCGGCGCCGCCAACAGGTGCGCGAGTAGGCCGTAAAGCCCGGCGCGGCTCCGATCTTCATCGGGAATCGCGCGGACGCGCTGTGCCTCCCAAACCTCCATCCTTTTCCGACCCTTTCCCGGGTCGCCTCTCAACCAAGAGGAACATAGTAAGCTGATGGAGTGCTTATGTATTTTATTGGTTTCGAAGGTAAGCGGGCTTTGCCAGTCTTGTCAATCCACAATTGCCCTGCAAGCGATCACTCCCGAGTTCCCGCCTCCGTGTTAATACTGGTTCTCATTTATTGCCGCAGATCTTGGCGATCGACGGCAGCTGAGTAGCCTGCATGGAGCGCGAGCGGAATGCGGGAACTGCGTTTCGCCCCGGCGGTCCCCGGATTGCGCCAAGGCTTCATCCGGGCTACTCGCTCATTTATTGCCGCAGCTCTTGGCGATCGAGGGCAGGTGAGTAGCCTGCCGGGTAGGTCGGATTAGCGTAGC
This sequence comes from Defluviicoccus sp., assembly GCA_029624735.1. Classification (GTDB taxonomy): domain Bacteria; phylum Pseudomonadota; class Alphaproteobacteria; order Rhodospirillales; family Defluviicoccaceae; genus Defluviicoccus. Next base: position 146,116 of record JARSSM010000011.1, read on the forward strand.
GTAATCCGACGGATGATCTTAGCCGCCGCGTTCACCCGCCTCCACGTCCGCTACCCCATCGCCGCCCCAAGTCTCCGGGTACCACCCGCGTGCGGCGCACGCCTTGAAGGTGGAGTACGGCCAATCCGCCGCCGCCGCGACCAAACCATGCTTCACGGGGTTGAAATGCACGTAATCGACATGGGCAGCGTAATCCGCGTCGTCGCGGATGGCGTGCTCCCAGAAGCGGCGTTGCCAGATGCCACGCTCCCGATCGGCGCGCCGGACGCGCGAGCGCCGCTCCGTCGCTGCCACGCCGCGGGCGAAGAAGGTCTTGATCAGCCGCCACCGGGTCGAGAAGTCGTCATCATCCGGCGGCAACGTCCAGACTGCGTGCATGTGATCGGGAAGGACGACGAAAGCGTCGATTGCGAACGGGCGGGTGCGCCGGACACGCCGGACAGCATCGCGCAAGAGATCGATGCGATCGGTGAGCAACGCGTTGCCGCGCCGCTCCAGAAGATTGACGGTGAAGAAGAAGCAACCGCCCGGCACGCGCAATCGACGGAAATCCGGCATGGCTCAGGGATCACCTCGGGGGCGGCAATCGGCGCCCACATCCGTCGGATTACGCCTGAAGGCTAATCCGACCTACAAAATCTGGTCACTTCGGATACGATAGCAGCCCGCGTCGGTCGGATGAACGGAGCGTAATCCGACGGACGATGCTTTCGGCCGCGTTCGCCAGCGTCGACGTCCGCTACCCCATCGCCGCCCCAAGAGCTCGTAGGTCGGATTAGCGTAGCGTAATCCGACGGATGATCATAGCCGCCGCGCTCACCCGCCTCCAGATCGATCCCTCCATCGCCGCCCCAAGACTTCGTAGGGCGGATCTAAAGCGAAGCGTGATCCGCCGGACAGTATCCCGCATGGCGACGCATGCGGCGGGTTAGGCTTCGCCTTGAACCCGCCCTACGCGAGTCGCTCCTCTACTCATTTCAATTGGGCCGGCCTTTCGACCGGATAGTCACGCACGCGCAAACACCATCGCGTTAAAAAGACTCAGCGGTTTCAATTGGGCCGGCCTTTCGACCGGATAGTCACGTGGACTCAACGTCCATTTTGCCATCGGCACTGTCGATGTTTCAATTGGGCCGGCCTTTCGACCGGATAGTCACCACGAGATTCCGGCCGAGCCCTGGTCGATGTGTCCGCGGTTTCAATTGGGCCGGCCTTTCGGCCGGATAGTCACGGGGGAGTGCGTCCTCGCCAACCTCCCACCTCCACTAAAGTTTCAATTGGGCCGGCCTTTCGGCCGGATAGTCACCAATTCTTCACTGGTGAAGTGGCGATGGTCACGGCCATGTTTCAATTGGGCCGGCCTTTCGGCCGGATAGTCACCCCGGAAGAATGTAGGGCCGCGATAAATGCGGCATACGTTTCAATTGGGCCGGCCTTTCGGCCGGATAGTCACAGCAATACCCGGTACTCGGACCCCCATGGTATACCGCGTTTCAATTGGGCCGGCCTTTCGGCCGGATAGTCACTAGGGGGGTGCCCCAGCCCCCTACAAATCACGGATATGGTTTCAATTGGGCCGGCCTTTCGGCCGGATAGTCACGAGATGCGGAAGAGTAGGCTTTTCGCCGCCGCGTTGCTCGTTTCAATTGGGCCGGCCTTTCGGCCGGATAGTCACAAGGAGGACGGGAAGATGAACTTCCTTACCGCAAACATCGACGTTTCAATTGGGCCGGCCTTTCGGCCGGATAGTCACCCACCGCACCCCCGGGTCGGGGGACCCAGAGTGAAAATCGTTTCAATTGGGCCGGCCTTTCGGCCGGATAGTCACCCAGAGTGAAAATCGCAAGCCCTACGCGAGTGTCGTCGTTTCAATTGGGCCGGCCTTTCGGCCGGATAGTCACGCCACTGGACACGCTCGGAAAGCGTGCCCTGCAACGGTTTCAATTGGGCCGGCCTTTCGGCCGGATAGTCACTCCGATCGTCGGCCTCGAGGAAGTGATCAGGGTCAAAGAGTTTCAATTGGGCCGGCCTTTCGGCCGGATAGTCACAGAGATGGGCCCATCGCACAATGCGTCCTCGCCAATCCTCGTTTCAATTGGGCCGGCCTTTCGGCCGGATAGTCACGGACGCGCAAGGATCTTTGCTATTGCCGACAGCTATTAGTTTCAATTGGGCCGGCCTTTCGACCGGATAGTCACAATGAGATTCCGGTGTGCGTCGCCTACCGATACGATGGGTTTCAATTGGGCCGGCCTTTCGACCGGATAGTCACAACAAAGAAGTCAGTAACGCACTCCCCGTGAGCTCGGAAGTTTCAATTGGGCCGGCCTTTCGACCGGATAGTCACGGTGCAAACCGCACCCACGCCGGCCGCAAAGCCGGCGGGGTTTCAATTGGGCCGGCCTTTCGACCGGATAGTCACATGCGGAACGAACGCGGAATATACGCGGATCGTACGCGGGTTTCAATTGGGCCGGCCTTTCGACCGGATAGTCACGATCCGGATGGATGTATCTCTGGACGTAAACCCGGATGAGTTTCAATTGGGCCGGCCTTTCGACCGGATAGTCACGGACCCTGTGGAAGCCCTTGATCGTAAAAGCCGATTTCGGGCGTTTGCGAGCGCGATGACTTATCCACAGCTTTTCCACTACAACCACCACAACCATAGAACGCTCACGGCCGACTCTCGCTTTGATTCCAGGCCATTGCGATCTGCGAGCGCGAATGTTGCGATGACACAATTCGTGATCACAACAACCACAATAGTGTAGCAGATTGCCTGGCCAAAACAAAGACCGCGTCGGTCGGATGAACGGAGCGTAATCCGACGGACGATGCTTTCGGCCGCGTTCGCCAGCGTCGACGTCCGCTACCCCATCGCCGCCCCAAGTCTTCGGGTATGCCCCGCGTGCGGCGCACGCCTTGAAGGTGGAGTAGGGCCAATCCGCCGCCGCCGGGACCAAGCCATGCTTCACGGGGTTGAAGTGGACGTAATCCATGTGAGCGGCGTAGTCCTCGTCGTCGCGGATGGCGTGCTCCCGAAAAGCGGCGTTGCCAGATGCCACGCTCGTGATCCCTGCGCCGGACGTGCGAGCACCGCTCCAGGAGGTTGACGGTGAAGGAGAAGCGGCCGCCCGGCACGCGCAATCGACGGAAATCCGGCATGGCTCAGGGATCACCTCGGGGGCGGCAATCGGCGCCCACATCCGTCGGATGACGCCTGAAGGCTCATCCGACCTACAAAATCTGGTCACTTCGGATACGATAGCAGAAACATCCGTCGGATTACGCAAGGCTAATCCGACCTACACGGCTTCGAGGCGTCCGATTGGCTCCGCGCAACGACATTTGCTCGGTTTCTTGCTGGCATTCAACGGGACAGCAGGGACAGGCATCGTGAACAGCGAAAAAGGCGTCGATTTGCTCTTGACTTAGAGTGCGCTCAAACTCGTAGATCTATTCGCGTCGTGAGAAGAGCGAGCGCAATGAAGATCGGGGAACTGGCGAGACGCGCAGGGATTTCGGCCCACACCATCCGATACTATGAGCGGATCGGGCTGCTGCCCCGAGCCGATCGCGATGGCGGTGGCAGGCGCGATTACGACGGCTCGACCCTGGTCTGGCTCGAATTTCTTGGCCGTCTCAAGACGACCGGAATGCCGATCCGCGACATGCTGCGCTATGCCGCGATGCGAGCGGCGGGTCCTGCCACCGAGCGGGAACGCCACGACCTTCTGGTTGCGCATCGTGACCGCGTCCGCGCCCATGTCGCCGCGCTTCAAAGCTGCCTCGCCGTCCTCGACACCAAGATCACTGGCTACGCCAGCAACCTGACCAACGAGGCGAAAGATGACGACGCACTCCCGAACCAGCTCCGAAAGCCGCTTCGATAAGGGCACGCGCGCGCTCGCGGAGATCGACGGCCAAGCCGGCCAGAACGTGATCGACGCGCTGGCTGACATCGCGCCCGACTTCGCGCGGCTTCTGATCGAATTTCCCTTCGGAGACATCTACACGCGGCCCGGCCTCGGCCTGCGCGAGCGTGAGATCGCGACGATCGCGGCGCTGACCGCCTTGGGCCATTGCGCGCCGCAGCTCAAGGTGCATATCCACGCCGGGCTGAACGTCGGCCTGAGCCGGGCGGAAATCACCGAGATCATCATGCAGATGGCGGTCTATTCCGGATTTCCGACGGCGCTGAACGGATTATTCGCGGCCAAAGAGGTTTTCGCTGCACACGGTTCCGCGCGTTGAGCGGTGACGGGCGGGCCGACAAAGGCAAGTTCGGGTGACATCGGGTTCCGGGCACATCGGGTTCCGGGAAAACGATACCGATCTCCTTCGGCACGGTGAAGGGGCGCGGACGACAGCGACACGATCCTGGCGCCCGGTTTCGCCGGTTAAGGCTTTGTTTACGGCTTCGCGGAATAATCGCGGGCGCAGCTGGCCCGGAGAGAAACAATGCCGACGGAATTTCGTAAAATTACTTTTTCAACGGACGAGATCAGGACGATCATGACGGATTACGATCGTCGCGGAAAAAAGATGCTTGCCGGCAAAGAGATCGTTTCCGTGAATAGCGAAACAGTCTCGACTGGCGTTGTCGAACTCGCCTGCAGTGAGCGTGGCGCCAATGTCTTGCAAGTCATAAATCTCGAGGTCGAGTATCTCGGCGCTGCCCTTATTCGTTATTGCATCAATCGCCACATCCCGATCCCGAAAGCGGCGGCGCGCACCATCCTCGCCGCCCGCAACGGCATCTCCTTGTGCTTCTATCTTGATGAGCCGGTCAAGCCGGCCGACGTTCGTCTGCCCGATTACTTCGATTACGACTTCTTCGGCTGATTTCGGCTGAGCCGCGCCCCGGCTGCCGCCGACCAGCCTGGCGCCGACGACGCCCGCCGACATCTGACGACACGAACCACCGTCGGCCGCAGTCTCCTGGAATTCCAGGACCTTGGCCGGACGACACGGCCGCGCGATGATGCGGCGCCGCGCGTGAACTGGGGCGAACGTCGTCATTCCCGCCGCTGGCCGCGCGCCGAGGGGGCAAACCCCGGCAGCGGCCCGAGGCCCGGCCCTGCAATCGCGAACGCCTTGAACAACAGGCCCATCCGGCCAGGATGCAGGAGCCTGCGGACGGCGCCGACGATCGCTTGCGCCTGCGCCGGGTCGGTTGCGGCTTTGGCCAGGGCTTCGGCGCGCTCCCCGGCACCAAGCCGGCCCAGGAACAGCCCTTGCGGGATCGGCCCGTGCGTGGTTACCCCTGCCGCTTGGGGCCCCGCGCCTTGCGCCGCCGCCGTGAGCGCCTGGAAGTCGACGTGGTGGCTCAAGTCCGTCTCCCCCGGCCGCTCCAGCACCGGGGCGAACCGGTGCCCGCGCACCGCCTGCAGGGTGTCACCCGGCGCCGCACGGGCGTGGCCGTAGTCGATGACGAGCGCCGCACCGCCGGCCGCAGCCAGGCGGGAAGCCAGCGCCGCCGCCAGTTCCTCGCCGGCCGGGCAGGTCTCGACGATCTCGTCTTCGGCCGCCCCTTCAGCCGCATCCGCAAGCCCTGCCGGCGGCTCCGCCAGCGGACCGGCGACGAAGGCGAGCGCCTGGCCGTCTGCCGCCAGCCCGACCCTCCGCTCGCGCCAGCCATCGCCTACGCGGACGAACTGGCGGATCGGCAGGGCGTCAAAGAACTCGTTCGCGAGCGCGATGGTCGGTCCTTCCGGGACGCTGTCGAGGCGCTCGTGCCAGACCGGCGGCGCGACGAGCGCGATGTCCGCCAGCGCCCGGCGCTGCATCGCCGCCAGCAGCGGGCTGGTCTCGATCAGGTGCAGCCGGAGGGCGGCAACAAGGTCCGGCTGGAGCCGGCTGAGCGTCCGCAGCGCATCGGCGAGCAAGGTGCCGCGGCCGGGGCCGAACTCGACTAGGTGCACCGGATCGGGGGCCGCCAGCGCCTGCCAGGTCGCGGCGATCCAGGCGCCCACCGCCTCGCCAAAGACCTGGCTCACCTCCGGCGCGGTGATGAAGTCGGAGGCCGCGCCGATCGCTCCTTGCGTGCGGTAGTAGCCGTGATCGTGGTCGTAGAGCGCCGCTTCCACGAACGCCTCGACGCTGATCGGCCCGCCGGCCCGGATCCGGGCGGCGAGGCTTGCGTGAAGCGGGTTCACCGCGGGCTGGAGCCTGCCGGCGGGCGCCGAAGCGCGCGATAGATCAGGAACAGCCCGGCCGCGATCATCGGCAGGCTCAAGAGCTGGCCCAGCGTCAGGTTCGGCCCCAAGATGCCGATCCAGGCGTCCATCTCGCGGAACCGCTCGGCAATGGTGCGGAAGGTGCCGTAACCGAGAAGGAAGATCCCGGACAGAAGGCCCAGGCGCCTCCGCACCGGTTCGTTGAGCGCGAGCACGAACAGGAGGACGAACAGGACCACGCCCTCCATGCCGGCCTCGTAAAGCTGGCTCGGATGGCGCGGGTGCGGTCCCCAGCCCGGGTACACGATCGCCCACGGCACCGTGGCGACCCGGCCGACCAGCTCGTTGTTGATGAAGTTGGCGATCCGGCCCAACCCGAGGCCGATCGGTGCTGCGCAGGCGATGATGTCGGCGAAGGCGAAAAACGGCAGCCGGAACCGGCGGCAGAAGATCAGCCCGGCGACGATCACGCCTAAGAGGCCGCCGTGAAAGGACATCCCGCCGTGCCAGATCTTGAGCGCCGCCACCGGGTTGTCAATAAAGTAGCCCGGCCGGACGAAGAGCACGAAGCCGAGCCGGCCACCCAGCACGACCCCCAGCGTCGCCCAGGTCAGGAAGTCATCGATGTGAAGCGGCGTCACCAGCGCCGGCGGCCGGCGGCATAACCAGCGGGCGTACAGCCAGCCGCCGATCAGGCCGGTGAGATAGGCAAGCGCATACCAGCGGATCGCGATCGGCCCGATCTGCACAGCCACCGGGTCGATGACCGGGTAAGGGATGACGAGCATCGTTCAGGGCATCCGCTCTCGGCTGGGGAACGCCGTTGGATCGCGCGGACTGCAGCCGCTGCGAGCGCCGGAATGGCAGCGCCGCGCCCTTATAGGCTCGCCATCGAGGCTGAGCAAGCGGACGCGGGTTGCGGGTCGGGCACCGATGGCCTTAAAAGGGGTGTGCGGGCGTGCGGGCGCTCACAAGGACGGCGCCGCGTGATGGTAGGCCGGCGTGCCGGTGGCCCGCAGCGGAGGAGGCATGCAGACAAACAACCGTTTTTTCGACGACCTCGCCAAGATGGCAGGCGGCGCGGCATCGGCCCTGGTTGGGATCAAGCAGGAGCTCGACGCCATGGTCCGGCAGCAGCTCGAGCGCGCCGTCGCCAGCCTCGATCTCGTCACGCGGGACGAATTCGAGGCGGTGCGCGCACTCGCCACCAACGCCCGCGCGGCGCAGGAAAGCCTGGAACAGCGGGTCGCAGCGCTTGAGGCCCGACTGGGCGCGACCGGCGGGGGAGCAGCGGCGAAACCGGCCGCCGACGACCTCGCGGGCGGAACCGATGCCTCATCCAGCCCCGGCTGAGCGATCCCCGGCTGAGACGGCCCCGGCTGAGACGGCCCCGGCTGAGTTGGCGCGACCACGGAACGGCGGCCGGCACTTGTCCACAGCTGACGCAAGGAGCCGGGCAAATCGCGGCTTGCGGCCGGCGTTGCAATCTGGCAACCTAGGCTTAGTACGTGCTTCCCCTATGGTCTCTATATATCGCCCCTCACCGGGCAGGGAAATGCACATGGATCGCTCCCACGCCATATTGATACGGATTCTGAGACGAGGCGAGGCATGACAAGCTTCCGCGCGGCGAGTGTTCGCGACTCAAGCCCTCTCGATGTGGTCGAGCAGATCGTATCGGCGAACGAGTGGCGCTTTGACCGGCCCAACGACCAGGAGATCGCGGTCCAGGTGCCGGGCCGGTGGACCGATTACGATTTCTACTGTGCCTGGAACGAAGACGAGGACGCGATGCACCTGATGCTGGGCCTCGACATCCGGGTGCCGAAGGAGCGCCGCAACGCGGTCCACGAGCTGATGGCGCTGATCAACGATCGCGTCTGGATGGGCCACTTCGCGATCTGGCAGGACGAAAGCCTGCTTGTCTACCGGCATGGCCTGCCGCTCAAGGGGACGGCAGGCCCGACGCTGGGGCAGATCGAGGATCTGGTGGAAACGGCATTGTCCGAGTGTGACCGCTTCTACCCGGCGTTCCAGCAGGTCATCTGGGGTGGCAGCAGCTCGGCCGATGCGCTCGCGGCGGCGCTGATCGATACCGTCGGCGAAGCTTAAGCGGCAATGCCGGAGCGGTCGTCCGTCCTGTTGGTCGGCTGCGGCCATATGGGCCGGGCGCTGGTGGCCGGCTGGTGCCGAGCCGGTGGCGACCAGCCCGACATCCGCATCGTCGAGCCCGATCCCGCCCAGGCGGCGCTGGTGGCGCAGGCGTATCCGGTCACGGTCGGCGCCGACTTGCCCGGTGTCGATGGCGGCCGGGCGACCGATGTCGTCGTTCTTGCCGTCAAACCGCAGGCGATGCCCGCCGTCGTGCCGCTCTATGCCCCGCTAGCGACTAAGAATTGTGTGTTTCTTTCGATTGCTGCCGGACGCACGATTTCCTTTTTCGAACAATTGCTCGGCCCGGCAGCGGCCATCGTCCGCGCGATGCCCAACATGCCGGCGCAACTGCATCGCGGCATCACCGTAGCGTGCGCGAACGCCCGGGTGAGCGAACGCCAGCGGGCGCTGGCACACACGCTGCTGGCGGCGGTCGGCGCGGTCGAGTGGGTCGCGGACGAGGCCCTGCTCGATCCGGTGACGGCGGTCTCCGGCTCCGGACCGGCGTACGTCTTTTTGCTCGCCGAGTGCCTGGCGGAAGCCGGCGTCAAGGCCGGGCTGCCGCCAGCGCTGGCCGAACGGCTGGCCCGGGAGACCGTCGCCGGTGCCGGCGCGCTGTTGGACCGCTCAGCCGAGCCGGCGGCGCGGTTGCGCGCACAGGTGACCAGTCCGGGGGGGACCACCGCGGCGGCGCTTGCCGTCCTCGACGGCCCCGGTGGCCTGCGGACGCTCATGGCCGATGCGGTCGAGGCGGCGGCGGCCCGCTCGCGGCAGCTGGCATGAACGGCGGCGCCAGGGCTGCCCGACCCAAGACTGCCCGACCCAAGACTGCCCGACCCAGGGCTGCCCGACCCAGGACTGCCCGACCCAGGGCCACCAAACAGCGAGCCGCCGGACCAGGAGAGGAACGAAAGGCGTGGTTGGACTGGAAACGGATGCGGAGCGCCTGATCGAGGCCGCGCTCGGCCTCGCCGCGGAAACCGGCTGGCAGCAGCTGTCTCTTGCCGCTGCCGCACAGCGTGCGGGCGTCAGCCTGGTTTCGGCCTATGAGGCGTTCCCGGACAAGCGCGCGCTCTTCGACGGCATCATCGGCCGGATCGACCGCAGGGTCCTGTTCGATGGTCCGGCAGCGGGCGAAGACTCCCCGCGCGACCGGCTGTTCGAGATCCTGATGCGCCGCTTCGATGCCCTGCAGGCCGATCGCTCCGGCATGGTCGCGATCCTGCGCGGCCTGCCCATGGACCCGCTGGCTGCGCTCGCCGCGGCCCCGGCCCTGGCCCGCTCGGTGGCCTGGATTCTGGAAGCGGCCGGCCTGTCTGCCCAAGGGATCGTCGGCTTCATGCGCGTCAAGGCGATCGCGCTCGTCTACCTCGCCGCGCTGAGGGTCTGGCTCAACGACGACAGCCCGGACATGGCACGAACCATGGCCATGGTCGACCGCGGCCTGCGCGAGGCGGAGGGGGTCGCACGCCGCTGTCCCTTCCTGGCACACGCCCCCGGCGATGCCGGCGTGCCCGAATCGGCCGGGGTGGCTCTCCCACCGAAAGGCGCCGCGGCCGACAGCATCGCGGGTGGCGCGAGCTGAACCGGCCCCGGCCCCGGCCGCCGACTCGTCAAAAAAACAGCGCTGCGCGCGGACTTATCGACCACCGCGATCATTGTTTACCGGCGTCGGCAGCCTCTGAGCGCCCGCGATGTTGCGCGGGCACATAGCCATGCTGCGCCTTCGAAGGTCTTTTTTGTGCGCCGCACAAAAAGCCTTGACGCCGGTATCAGCCTGAAGAATAATAGGGTCATCTTTAATCCCGAGGGACGGCGCGCTTGCGGACTGGGGAAGGAACTGCAATGGCTAATGGAATTCAGAATTTGTTCGACGTTACGAAGTACCTGAAAGACTTCGATCCGACTAAGATGGTCGAAGAATTCAGCAATGCGCTGAAGCAATACCGCCTTCCGGGCGTCAACATCGAGGCGGTTGTCGCGAGCCAGAAGAAGAACCTTGAGGCTCTGACGAGTGCCAATCGCGTCGCTTTCGAAGGCTTGCAGGCTGTTGCCAAGCGGCAGGCCGAGATCCTGCAGGAGACGATGAACGAGGCCTCCAAGGCCGTCGATTCCGTTTCCAAGGCCGGCTCACCGCCGGAAATGGCTGCCAAGCAGCTGGAGATCGCGAAGCAGGCGTTCGACAAGGCGATCGGCAACATGCGTGAGCTTGCCGAGATGGTCGCGAAGGCGAACGAGGCTGCCGCCAGCACGGTCAACACCCGGATCTCCGCCACGCTCGATGAGATCAAGGAACTGGCGCTGAGCTACAAGCAGAGCTGACTTCTGCCCTCACCCTCTGCTGACTTTGGATGCGGCCACCCGACCTGGGCGGCCGCTTCTGTTTTTGAGATGCTGCTCTTCCGTCGGCGTTCTTCGAGCACACCCGGGTCTCGTGCTCAGAGCGGCAACCGCAGCCGGGCGCGCAGGCCGCCAGCGGACGAGTCCTCAAGGAAAATCTCCCCACCATGACTACGGGCGACGTCGCGCGCGATCGTCAGGCCCAGGCCGACGCCGCCGGTGTTCGGGTTGCGCGAGCCCTCAATGCGGAAGAACGGCTTGAACACCCCTTCCCGCTGATCGGGTGGAATGCCGGGGCCGTCATCATCGATCACCACTTCGACGGCCTTGCCGCGCCTTAGTGCCTGCACCGTGACTTTGGTTCCACAGCGCGTTGCGTTGTCGAGAAGATTGGTGACGCAACGGGTCACCGCACCGGGGCGCAGCGGGAGCACAAGGCCGTCTTCGACGCTGAGCACGATGCTGCCGCCCTTGCGCCGTGCCTGCCGGACCACCTCGGTGACGAGCGCGCCCAAATCGCTCACCACCGGCTGCTCGGCACCCTCGCCGCGGGCGAACGCCAGATAGGCTTCCAGCATGCGCTCCATCTCGGCGACGTCTTCCTTCAGCTCGCGCACCGCCTGGCCCGGCCTCATCATCTCGAGCTGCAGCTTCATGCGCGTCAGCGGCGTGCGCAGGTCGTGCGAAACGCCGGCCAGCATCGCCGTGCGCTGGTTGATCTGGCGCTGGATCCGATTGCGCATGGCAATAAAGGAGAGCCCAGCCTGCCGAACCTCACGCGCGCCCTCCGGCCGAAACTCGGGATCGTCGCGGCCCTTGCCGAAGGCTTCCGCCACCCGCGCCAGGCGGCGCACCGGGCGGATCTGGTTGCGCATGAAAATGGCGGCGACGCCGACCAGCAGGAGCGAGGTTCCGGCCATCCAGAGGACGAAGATGGAGGTCGTCTTGCTGATCAGGCGCGTGCGCGGCGCTTCGATCCGCAAAATGCCATCGGCCATCTGCACCGCCAGCACGACACTGTCGGGATCGGAGCGGGCATCGATCCGGAACGGCTTGGTCACGTTGCGATACAACAGCGCGCGCCGCACCTCGCCCTCGATCGGCAGCTGATGGTCCTGCACGTTCGGCAGGATGCCGCCAGGCTCAATCGAGGGAACGAGCTCCATCATCGGCGCGGCAACATCGAGCAGCCATTCCCGGCTGGCCGGATCGGGCAGCGTCTGCACGCCATCCACCAGCACCGCCGCCTCGCCCGCCAGCGCACGGGCGAGCAGCTTGCTGATCTGATCCCAGTGACTTTCGAAAAAGACGTAGGCGGCCAGGATCTGGGTCGTGATCAAGGGCGCGACCACGATCAGGAGCGCGCGGCTGAGCAGGCTGCGCGGCAGGAAATACTTGAACATGGCTGAGCTCGCCGTTCAGTCCGGTTTCAGAACGTAGCCGCGCCCGCGCACGGTCTGCAGATAGCGCGGCTCGCGCGGGTCGGGTTCGATCTTGCGGCGCAGCCGGGTCACCTGCACATCGACTGCGCGGTCGCCGCCGGCACCGCCGGTCAGCTCGTTCAGATGCTCGCGGCTCAGCGCAGAGCCGGCGCGCACGGCGAGCGCCTTGAGGAGCGCCTTTTCGACCGAAGTCAGGCGCACGATCTGATCGCCCTGACGCAGCTCTTCGCGGTCGAGGTCAAACACCACCGCGCCCATCCGCACCTCCGCCGGCTGCCCTTCCGTCCGCGGCAGGCGGCGCAGGATGTTGGCGATCCGCAACAACAGTTCGCGCGGCTCGAACGGCTTGACGAGATAGTCCTCGGCCCCGTGCTCAAGGCCGGCGATGCGATCCTCCGGCTCTCCCATCGCCGTCAACATCAAGATCGGCACCTCGCTGCGGCGGCGGAACTCGGCGGCGAAATCGAGGCCGCTCTCGCCCGGCATCATCAGATCGAGGATGATCAGATCGAACGCCAACGTCGCGAGCTTGGCCCGTGCGTCGGCCGCGGTCGCCGCGGCCGCCACCACGTAGCCGTGTTCGCTCAAATAGCGGGCGAGCAGCTTGCGCAGCTTGTCGTCATCATCGACGACCAGGATATGCGGTTGATCAGAGCCCATCGGCGGGGATCGGCTCCGTGGGCATCGCGAAACGGTTGCGGTCGTCAGGATGGGTCATCGCCTGCAGGACCGCGCGGAAGCCGCGCGCCGCCTCCGGGCCGGTGGCGGCGAAGGCGGCGGCCAGGTGCTCCGCTTGCCGCTCGCTCAACAGCTGGGCCAATGCCGCTGCCTCCGGCGTCGTGTAAAGCCGCCGCCGCCTGCGGTCGGCCGGATCGGCCCGCTGGTGAATGAAGCCCTCGCGCATCATTTGCGCCAGCACCGGCGCCAAGCTTTGCTTGGTGATGCGCAAGATGCCGAGCAGGTCGCTTACCGTGATGCCCGGATGGCGGCCGACGAAATGGAGGACGCGGTGATGGGCGCGGCCGAAGCCGTAGCGGGCCAGCATGGCATCGGCCTCGGCGGTGAAGTCACGATACGCGAAGAACAGAAGCTCGATGACCGTTTCGACCTCGCGCGGGCTGAACGCCGACGGGCGCCGGGCGCCGCCATCGGCCTGCGCGGACTTGGGTATGCCTGCCTCGTGCAACGCCTGCTCGCTCACCCGCAGCACCTTGAAGAGCCGGCCACCGCGAACCCGGCGATTTAAGTCAGCCACGTTGACATATATGCCGGGCGGTGCTACGGGAGCAAACCTAATCAGCGCCCTCGAACGGCTTTTTAATGTCTCCGGTGCATGCGTGGGGAAACGGCAGATGGCAACCCAGGCCTATGACGATCGTGACGGTGTGATCTGGCAGGATGGCACGCTTGTGCCCTGGCGGGAGGCCAAGCTGCACGTCCTCAGCCATGGCTTGCACTATGCTTCGGCGGTGTTCGAAGGCGAGCGCGCCTACGGCGGCACGATCTTCAAGCTGACCGAACATTCAGAACGCCTGGTCGCGTCCGGCCGCATGCTGGGCTTCGAGATCCCGTGGAGCGTCGACGCCATCAACCGCGCCTGCGAGGAGGTGTGCCGGGCGAACGGCATTGAGGACGGCTATGTCCGGCCGATCGCCTGGCGCGGCAGCGAGATGATGGGCGTGTCGGCGCAGAACAGCCGCATTCACCTCGCCATCGCCGCCTGGCGCTGGGGCAGCTATTTCGACGAGCAGGCATTCGCCAAGGGCATCCGCATGAAGACGTCGACGTGGCGCCGGCCGCCGCCGGAGAGCGCGCCCGTGCACGCCAAGGCGACCGGTCTCTATATGATCTGCACGCTCTCAAAGCACGCCATGGAGGCGCAAGGCTACCACGACGCCCTGATGCTGGACTGGCGCGGCCAGGTGGCCGAGGCGACCGGGGCCAACATCTTCCTCCTCATGCGCGACGGCCGCCTGCACACGCCGACGCCCGATTGCTTCCTCGACGGCATTACCCGGCGGACCGTCATCGGCCTGGCGCGCGACCGCGGCATCGAGGTCATCGAACGGGCGATCCGGCCGGAGGAACTGGCGAACGCGACCGAGGTGTTCCTGACCGGAACGGCCGCCGAGGTAACCCCAGTCGGCGCGATCGACGACTACCGCTTTGTTCCCGGCGAGCTCACCCGCACCCTGATGCAGGACTACCGCGCCGCGACCGGCCAGACCGTCAGCAAGGCTGCGGCCACAGCGGCCTAAGTGGGACTGCGGCTCAAGCGGGGCGCGGCCGGCATGGCTGCGGGCTAGAGCGACAATTCCGTCAGATCGGCAATGACCGCGGTCCCGGCCGGAAACGGGCTGGCCGTGCCCGGCGCCACCCGGCCGACGAAGCGCAGCCCGGTTTCGGCCGCCGCCTCGTAATCCGTCCGCGCATCGCCGACAAACAGCACGTTGGCAGCAGCAAGGCCGTGCTGGTGCAAGATGGCGCGGATGGTCGGCGGCTTTTCCGGCGGCGAACCGAACACGGCTGTGAAATAGGGCGTGAGGCGGCGCCGATCGACGATCCGCATCAGTTCCTCGTGCGGCGTCCCGGACACGACGAACAGCGGCAGGCGCCGGTGGTGCGCGGCGAGGAAGCTTTCCGCGCCCGCGACCGCGGCGCAATCGACGACCGCTGACTCGACGAGGCGCGAAAACTGCTGGCACAGCGCTTCGAGCCCGTCCTCGTTCAAACCGATTCCTAAGTGCTCGCGGTGGATGTGGCGGATCTTCTTGCGCCGGGAGATGCCGCCGTTCGCCTGATGGTGGGCGACGGCTGCCGCCACGGCCTGGGCGCCGTGCTCCTTGTAAAGGGCGATGAAGGCTTCAGTCTTGATGTCGGCCGACTCGACGATAACGCCGTCGAAGTCGAAGATGACGGCCTCGGTCGGCGGAGAATCCCCGTTCAGGCCCGCGACCGCCGGCTGCGGCACGCCGTTCACGATCCGCCCGCCGCGGCGCCATCCTGCCAGCTCAGTGCCGCCGCATCGTCGGCAGCACGGGCATCGACCCAGCGACTGCCGGCCGCCGTCTCCTCCGCCTTCCAGAAGGGGGCCGTCGTCTTCAGGCAATCGATCAGGAAGCGGCAGGCATCGAAGGCGGCCTCGCGATGGGCGGCAGCGGTGACGACCAGGACGATCGCCTCGCCGGGCAGCAGCCGTCCGTAGCGGTGGATGATCAGCGTCTTCTCGAGCAGCCAACGGCGCTGCGCCTCTGCATCCAGCGCCTCCAGCTGACGCTCGGTCATGCCGGGGTAATGCTCCAGCGTCATGGCCTGCAGGGCGGCACCATGGGCGAATTCGCGAACCCGGCCTAGGAAGACGCAGACGCCGCCGGCAGCGGTATCGCCCGCGCACAGGCTTGCGATTTCGGCGCCGACATCGAAGGTCTCGCGCTGGACGCGGATCATGGCGCGCCGCCGGTCACGGGGGGAAAGAACGCGACTTCCTCGTCGCCGGTGAGCGGATGGTCGAGACGCGCGTACTCCTGATTGACGGCGACACGGACGGCCGCAAGGTCGGTGAGCGCTGCCGCCGGCCCGCCGCCGCGCTGCCGCAGCCAAGCAACCAGACCCATCACGTCGGTGACAGCGGCCGGCAGGCGCACGGTCTCCTCACCACAGCCTGCCTTCTCCTTCACCGACGCGAAGTAAAGGATTGTCAGCATCAGGCGCTCTTTCTCGCTGGCATCAGCCGTCAGCGCGCTCAAGCGGCCGCACCGGGTGCTCTTCGCCTGCCGGCTCCGGGCCGCTCGATGCCGCCGCGCCGACAACATGGCGCAGGCTCGCGCGCAGATAATCGTAGCCGGTCATGAGCGTCAGCACCGCTGCCAGCCATAAGCCCCACAGGCCAATATCGGTGGCTGCGAGCGGCCCGAAGCGGGGGCCGGCGTCACCAACGATGAGAAAGCCGAGCGCCACCATCTGCAGCGTCGTCTTCCACTTGGCGAGCCGCGTCACCGGCATGCCGACGTTCAAGCGCGCCAGATACTCGCGCAGGCCGGAGACGACGATCTCCCGGCAGAGAATGATCAGCGCCGGCAGCATGTCGATGCCCTCGATGCGGCCGATGCCGACCAGAACGAGAAGCAGCGCCCCGACGAGAAGCTTGTCGGCAATTGGATCGAGCATTTCGCCGAACGGCGACTGCTGCTTGCGGCTGCGCGCCAGGTAGCCGTCGAGAAAGTCGGTGATGCAGGCGTAGAGGTACGCCGCCAGCGCCAGCCAGTTGCCGAACGCGGTGCCGAGGACGGCAAGCACGCACACGACCGGCGTCGCAAGGATCCGCGACACCGTTAGCGCGTTGGGGAGATTCGCCGGCATCAAGCCTGCCTGGTCCGCCCGTGATGTCGAGAGTTCGCCGTCAGTTTAGCCCTGTGGGTGAAACCAATCATAGATTTTCTTTGCGATCGCTCGGCTGATCCCCGGCACCGCCTCAAGATCGGGGCATCCGGCGGCAGCAACCGCCTGCGCGGAGCCGAAATGGTGCAACAGCGCCTTCTTGCGGTGGGCGCCGATGCCGGGGATCTCATCCAGCTGCGAACGGCCGAGGCGGGCTGAACGGCGGGCGCGGTGACTGCCGATCACGAAGCGATGCGCCTCGTCGCGCAGCCGCTGCAGGAAATGCAGCACCGGATCATTGATCTGCGGCTGCAGCGGCGGCCGGTTGCGCAGGAAAATCCGCTCGCGGCCGGCGTTGCGCTCCGGCCCCTTGGCGATCGCGGCGAGCGTGATTGCATGCAGGCCCAGATCATCGAGCACCTCGCAGGCCGCGTTAAGCTGGCCGGCACCGCCGTCGATCAGGACCAGGTCCGGCCACGGGTTCTGTGTCCGCTCCGGATCCTCCGCCAGCGCGCGGCCGAAGCGGCGGCGCAGCACCTCGCGCATCATCGCGTAATCGTCGCCGGGCGTGATGGCCGCGCTGCGGATGGTGAACTTGCGGTAGGCGTTCCTGATCAGCCCCTCCGGGCCGGAGACGATCATCGCGCCGACGGCATCGGTACCGGCAACGTGGCTGTTGTCGTAGACCTCGATCCGCGCCGGCGGGGCATCGAGATCAAGGAGGCCGGCCAGCCCCTCGAGCAGGCGGCGATAGGAGGCACTTTCGGCCAGCCTTCGGCTCAGCGCGTCGCGGGCGTTGATCAGCGCCAGATTGATCAAGTGCAGCTTGGTGCCCCGTTGCGGCGCATGCAGCCTGACCGGCCGCGCCGCACGAACCGTGAGCGCCGCCTGGGCCAGATCCGCGTTCGGCAACGGCTGGCTGGTCAGCACCAGAGGCGGCGGCGGGTGCCTTGCATAGAACTGGCCGATGAACGCCTCCAGGACGGCCGCCACCTCCTCATCGGCACCATGCTGCGGAAAGTAGACGCGGTTGCCGTAGTTGCAGCCGCCGCGAAAGAAGAAGACCTGGACCGCCGTGGTGCCGGCGACCTGCTCGGCGGCGATGACGTCGGCATCGCCGATGCCGGAGAGGTTGATGTCCTGCTGCGACTGCACGGCGGTGAGCGCACGCACCCGGTCGCGATAGGTGGCGGCGTCCTCGAAGCGGAGTTCGGCGCTCGCCTCTTCCATCTTGCGCGCGAGATCGCGCTGCACCTCCTGGCTGCCGCCGCTGAGGAAGGCGCGCGCCTGCGCGACAAGGACGGCATAGTCCTCGGCGCTGACGCGGCCGACGCAAGGCGCCGAACAGCGCTTGATCTGATGCAACAGACATGGCCGGGTCCGCGCCTGAAACACCGCATCGGAACACGTGCGCAGGAGAAAGGCGCGCTGCAGGGCGGCCAGTGTCTTGTTGACGGCCCAACCGGAAGCGAACGGGCCGAAGTATTCGCCCTTGCGGCTGTGCGCGCCGCGATGCTTGAGGACCTGCGGAAAGGCATGATCGCCGGTCAGGAGGATGGCCGGAAACGACTTGTCATCGCGCAGGAGGATGTTGTAGCGGGGCTTGAGGCGCTTGATCAGGTTCGATTCAAGCAGCAGTGCCTCGACCTCGGTATGGGTGGTGACGAACTCCATCGCCACGGTCGCCGCAACCATCCGGTTCAGCCGCAGATTGAGGCGGTCCGGACTGGTGTAGTTGGCGACGCGCTTCTTGAGATCGCGCGCCTTGCCGACGTACAGCACGCCGCCCTCGGCGTCGAGCATGCGGTAGACGCCGGGCACGTTGGGAAGCGTCCGCACATAGGCGGCGATTACCGCGGCGCCACGCGGCGCGGGCTGCGCGTCGCCGGGATTGGCGGCGAGGTTAGCGGTGGGTTCGGCGGCGGCATCCGAAGGGTCAACCATGCCGTCCGTAATCTGGTGCCACCGGCGCGGCCGGTCAACGCCGAGGCGCAGGCCGGTGGAGCGCTCCGACCCTTGATGGCCGGGACAAGCCCGGCCATGACGACGACAATAGGGATGGTGCCCTACCCTTTAACCCGTCATGCACGGACTTGTTCCGCGCATCGCGTGGGCGGGCACGGGCGCGGGTCGCCTCAGAGCACGCCCAAGCTGCGCAGCGACTGGGCGCCGGTACGGCCGACGATGATGTGGTCGTAGACCGAGATGCCGATGATGTCGCCGGCTTCCTTGATCGTGCGGGTCATGTCGATATCCGCCTGTGACGGCGTCGGATCGCCCGAGGGGTGGTTATGGACGAGGATGACCGCCGTGGCGCCCAACTCGAGCGCGCGCTTGACGACTTCGCGCGGATAGACCGGCGTGTGGTCGACCGTACCACGCTGCTGCTCCTCGTCCGCAATCAAGCGGTTCTTGCGGTTGAGGTAGAGGACGTGAAAGCGCTCCGTGGCCTCATCGGCCAGCGTTACCCGGCAGTAGTTGACAAGCGCATCCCAGGACGAGAGGAGCGGCCGATCCTCGATCTCGGCGCGGCCGAGCCGCCGGCCCGTTTCCTTGAGCGCCTTGAACAGCGCCAGCGTCCGCTCGTTGACGCGCTTGTACTGCAACAGCCGGGCCGGTTCGGCGGCGAGGATGGCACCGAGCGAACCAAAATCCCGCAACAGCTCCTTCGCCAGCGGTTTCACGTCGACGCGGTCAATCGCGTAGAACAGCAACAGCTCCAAGAGCTCGTAGTCGGGAAACGCATCGGTATCGGATTTGAGGAAACGCTCGCGCAACCGCTGGCGGTGATCCGCATGCAGCGGCAGCAGCGCTTTCGCCGCCGCAGCGGCGCTATCCGCAACCGTCTCTTCGGCCGCACCCTGCGAGCGCCCGGTTACGCCCTTGCGTCCCGCGCTGTCCTTGCTCACGCCCAGTTCGCCCTTTAAGCGTTGTCGAGCGCAGGCTCCCCCTGGCCGGGCGACATGGTAAAGACCTCGTAGCCGGCCGCCGTGACACCGATCGAGTGCTCGAACTGCGCCGACAGCGAGCGATCCTTGGTGACCGCCGTCCAGCCGTCATTCAACACTTTGATTTCCCAGCGGCCGGCGTTGATCATCGGCTCGATGGTGAAGAACATGCCCTCGCGCAGGACCGGGCCGTCGCCGGCCTCGCCGAAATGCGGGATGTTGGGCGCATCGTGAAAGATGCGGCCGACCCCATGACCGCAGAAGTCGCGGACGACGGAGAAGCGCTGCGCCTCGACGTAGGTCTGGATGGCGTCGCCGATGTCGCCGACAGTGGCGCCTGGACGGACGACGCGGATGCCGCGCCACATGGCCTCGAAGGTGACGTCGATCAGACGCTGCGCCTTCACGCCGATCCGGCCGACGCCGTACATGCGGCTGGTATCGCCGTGCCAGCCGCCGACGATCGGAGTGACGTCGATGTTGACGATATCGCCTTCCTGCAGCCGCTTCGGGCCGGGAATGCCGTGGCAGACGACGTGGTTGATGGAAGTGCAGATCGACTTCGGAAAACCGCGATAGTTGAGAGGAGCCGAAATCGCGCCGTGGTCGCGGATGAAGGTCTCGCACAGCCGGTCAAGCTCGTCCGTGCGGACGCCGGGGACAACGTGCGGGGCGATGAAATCGAGCGTCTCCGCCGCCAGTTGGCCGGCCGCGCGCATGCCGTCAAAGCTTTCGGCGTCGTGAATCTTGATCGATCGACCGAGGCTGGTCGCATAAGCTCGCCGCACGTCATTCATTCCTTGTCGACAATCATCCCGTAAGCCGTTGTTTCGCTCGCTTCATGGCGACACCGACCCGCTGCTCATGCCGGCAGCTCGATCGTGACCGGCGCCGACAGCCGAACGCCTGCGCGCGAAACATCACAAGAATAACACAGCACTTCAACGCCCGCCACAACCGCTTGTTGCAACGCCTGCGCGTAGCGCGGATCGATGTCGGCCGCGACACGAAACGACGGCGCGTCGCCGCGCTGAGCAACGAACAGCATCACCGACCGCTGGCCGGCCTGCGCGACCGCCATGAGCTCGTGAAGGTGCTTCAAGCCGCGCTCCGTCACTGAATCCGGAAACTCGACAGGTTGCGTCGCCCCCGCTCCTCGCCTCAAGGTGACATTCTTGATTTCAACAAAGCATGTGGGTCGTTGGCCATCTTCCAGCAAGAGATCAATGCGGCTGCCCGTCCCGTAGCGGACCTCGCGCCGCAGTCGCTCGTAGCCGGCAAGCGCCGGAATGGCGCCGTCCTGCACGGCTTCGGCAGCCAGGCGGTTGGGAAGGCCGGTGTTGATGCCGACCAGGGTGTCGCCGACCTCGATCAGTTCCCAGGTGTATTTCAGCGTCCGCGCCGGATTGGTGGCTTCCGACAGCCAGACCGCCGATCCGGGCGCGTTGACGCTCAGCATTGAGCCGGGGTTGGGACAGTGCGCCGTCACCACCGAGCCATCGGCAAGCGCAACCTCGGCGAAAAAGCGCTTGTAGCGCTTGACGAGGGTGCCACGGAGCAAAGGTTGACTGAACTGCATGGGCTCTCCAGCGGACGCGCCTGCGCCTTGATAGGGCTCTAAGGTACGCCACGGTCGGCGTTTGGCGCCGGCGGTGCAAGGGTGGATTCAAGGGCGTCCGCCAGCCGCGCGCGGGCAGAGCCCGGCTTGAGCGCCCGCTGCTGATCCGGATGCGGCGCCCAGCCGATGAGGAAGATGACCTGAAACGTCGCCGGGATGCGGCCATCGGCGCTGGCGAACGCGCGTCGATAGTGATCGAGTGCCGCCAACAGCGTCGCCCGCCGGCTGCATTGAAGGCGCCGGCCGCGCACCGCGTTGGTCTCGCCCATGCCGCGCAAATCCTTGATCAAGGCCAAGGGGTCGGCATAGGAGACGGTCACGGTCTCCGCGTCCGCCACCGCGAGCGCGAAGCCGGCGCGCTGCAGGAGATTGCCGGCATCGCGGGCATCGGCAAACGGCGAGACGCGCGGGCTCAAGCCGCCCTCGCCCTGGATCTCCGCCGCATGCAGGGCCTGGCGCAACTCCGTGAGGGTCGTTCCGCCCAGCATCGCTCCGAGAAACAGGCCGTCCGGCTTGAGGCAGCGGCGGATCTGCACCAGCGTTCCCGGCAGGTCGTTGACCCAGTGCAGGCTCATCAGGCTCATGACCAGATCGAAGCTGGCGGCGGCGAATGGCAGCGCCTCCTCATCGGCGGCGACCCGCAGCCCTTCGGCCCGGCGCACCATCGCTGGTGCCAGATCCGTCTGCACCAGCGTCTCGATACCGCCGCGGCCGGCCAGGAGCCGCGCCAGTTGGCCGGAGTGGCAGCCGAGATCGAGCGCAAGTGGGAATGTGCGGCGCACGTCGTCGAGCCGGTCGGCCAGCCGCTCGCCGACCTCGTGCAACAGAAAGTCGTGGCGATCGAGACCAGCGGCCGCGCGCTCACGGTGCTGGCGTACCGCGCGGCGGTCGAACACGTGCATGCGCCTCATGCGATCGTCGTCGCCGCTGTCCTGCATCCTCAGCCCCTTGGATCGGCACGTCGTGCTATCGTATATGGGAGCAGAGGGCGCCTGCGCGCGCAACCCGCGTCTAAAGCCGTCACCGAGGGCAGGAGGCCTCACGCCGCGAGCATGCTGGCAACGGCAATCACGAGCAAGCTGAGCTGGATCGGACGCAGCCTGATCGATCTCGTGCTGCCGCCGCAATGCTTGAGTTGCGGCAGCGTGGTCGACGATCCGCACACGCTGTGCGCGGCGTGCTGGGGGCGGCTTCGTTTCATCGAGCACCCCATGTGCAGCGCCTGCGGGCGGCCGTTTGACGTCGAGGAGGGCGATGGCGCCCTGTGTGGCCGCTGTGTCCGCAGGCCGCACGTTTATGCCCGGGCACGCTCAAGCCTTGCATACGACGATGCAAGCCGGCACATGATCTTGATGTTCAAGTACGCCGACCGCACCGACGCGGCACCCTTGTTCGCAAGCTGGATGGGCCACGCCGGCCGCGACCTGATCGCTGACGCCGACCTGATTGCGCCGGTGCCGCTGCATTGGACGCGCCTCTTGCGCCGCCGCTACAACCAGGCAGCGCTGTTGGCACAAGCGATCGGCCGCGCCGCCGGGATCGAAGTGGAGGTCGACCTGCTGCGCCGGCAGCGGCGGACGGCGCGCCTCGCGGGGATGGGTGCGAAGGATCGGGCGCGGACCGTGAAGGGCGCAATCTCCGTCCCTGCGGCGCGCAGCGACCGGATCAAGAATCGGCGGATCCTGCTGATCGATGATGTACTAACGACCGGCGCCACCGTTGACGCCTGCGCGCAGGCGCTTCTGGACGCAGGTGCTAGCGCCGTCGACGTGCTGACGCTGGCGCGGGTCGTCCGCCCAGAAAGGATTTAGGCTGTGCAGCTCTAGGCTTTTCGGACTGCCGGCGGCCTCGCGACGACCGCTTTGATGCGGCACGGGCAACGCCGATATTGGCTAAGGTAACAAGTGGGACACCGGACATGGCGACTGTCGAGATCTATGCCTCCCCCTACTGCGGCTACTGCCACCGCGCCAAGCGGCTGTTGCAGGACCGCAACATCCCGTTCGAAGAGATCGACGTGGTGATGGATCCGAAGCGGCGCCAGGAGATGGTGCAGCGCGCCGGCGGTGCCCAGACTGTGCCGCAGATCTTCATCAACGGTCGCCACATCGGTGGCTCCGATCAGCTGGCAGAGCTCGACCGGGCCGGCCGGCTGCAGGCGCTGCTCGATGCACCGGAGAATGCACCTGGGGCGGACCCTGCATGAGCGGGCCCTTTCGCGTCGCCTGCGTCCAGACCAACGCCGGCCGGGACTTCGAGCCCAACATCAAGGCCGCGAGCGAACTCGTTCAACGCGCCCGCGCCGCCGGCGCGGCCCTGGTGCTGCTGCCGGAAAACGTCAGCATGATGGAACCCGACACCGCGCTGGCACGGCAGAAGGCGTGTGCCGAGGCGGCGCATCCGGCGCTCGCCGCCTTTCGTGAACTGGCGCGGGCGGCGGACGTGTGGCTGGTCGTCGGTTCGCTCTCGGTGCTGGTGGACGGAGACAAGATCGCCAACCGCTCCTATCTGATCGATGCCAGCGGCGAGATCGCCGCGCGCTACGACAAGATCCACCTGTTCGACGTCGACCTCAGCGCCGGCGAACGCTACCGCGAGTCGGACACGATCGCGGCCGGTGCGCGCGCGGTGGTGGCGCCGACACCGTGGGGCGCGCTCGGCTTTTCGATCTGCTACGATTTGCGCTTTCCCAAGCTTTACCGCCACCTCGCGCATCAAGGCGCCGACTTCCTCTCCATCCCGGCGGCGTTCACCCGCACCACCGGCCAGGCGCACTGGCATATCCTGATCCGGGCGCGGGCGATCGAGAACGGCTGTTACGTTTTTGCGCCGGCGCAGACCGGCACCCACGCCAAAGGCCGCCAGACCTATGGCCATGCGCTGATCGTCGATCCCTGGGGGGAAGTGCTGGCCGATGCCGGCGAGGAGGTGGGCTTCATCGTTGCCGATATCGACCCGGCCAAGGTCGCGGACGCGCGCGCACGCATTCCGGCACTCATGCACGAACGTCCTTTCGCCTGAGCGGATGCGAGGGCGGGCCGCGCGTGCCTCACGAGGCGGCGCGGACGACGGCAGCGATGTAGTTGACCATCAGGTCACTGCCGAGCGACCAGCGGTGGAGCAGCGGCTGGTACTGCAGCCCGCGTATCTCCGCCAACTCGAACCCCTGCCGGCGGAGCACCCGGGCCAGCTCCGACGGGCGGACGAACTTGCGCCAGTCGTGGGTTCCGGCCGGTAGCCAGCGCAGGATGTACTCCGCCCCGATTTTTGCCAGCGCCAGCGAAGAGAGCGTCCGGTTGAGGGTGGCGACGACCAAGAGACCGTCCGGCGTTAGAATTTGCCCGACCGCCTCGAAAAACAGATCGAGGCTCTGCACATGCTCGATGACCTCGAGCGCCAGCACGACGTCGTATCGCGCCTCCCAGCCGACGACATCTTCGGGCAGCGCGCACCGGTAATCGATGGCGAGCCCTTCGCGCTCGGCATGGGCGCGGGCGACACGGATTGCCACCTGCGAGGCATCGACGCCGGTCACCGCCGCTCCATGCTTCGCCATCTCCTCGGCGATCAGGCCGCCGCCGCAGCCAAGGTCGAGGCAGCGCAAGCCCGTGAACGGAAGCGCGGCAGCGGCATCGACGGCCCGGTGGCGGGCGATCGCGCCGCGGATGAAGTCGAAGCGGACCGGGTTCAGCTCGTGCAGCGGGCGGAACTTCCCCATCGGGTCCCACCACGCTTCCGCCATCGCATCGAAGCGGGCGATCTCGTCATCCGAGGCCGTGCCGCCCGCAGGCACAGCCGACCCCTTGGCAGCGGATGTCATTGCGACTCTCCGATCACGCTGACGTCGATTCGACGCACGGCGGCGCTTGCGTCCCGAAACGCTCCCCAGTATCTAGGAGACGTGCAGAGGCATGCAACCCGCTCTGGGATCCTGCCCGTTCGTCCCTGAGAAGGTTCGCTGATTGTCAATGACAAGCCTCGTGCGTGGATCTCTCTTAATTCGGGATCAGTGTTGAGGCCCATGCCACGGCTGGTCAAGAAATTTGGCGGCACGTCGGTTGCGGACGTCCAGCGTATCAAAGCCGTTGCCGCGCGCGTCAAGCGGGCGGTTGATGCCGGCCATGAGGTCGCGGTGGTCGTGTCGGCGATGGCTGGCGCCACCAATCAGCTCGTCGACTATGCGAACGCGGTCAACCCGCTGCACGATTCGTGCGAGCATGATGTTGTCGTCGCCAGTGGCGAGCAGGTGACGGCGGGCTTGCTGGCGATGGCACTTCAGGATTTGGGCGTGCCCGCGCGCTCCTGGCTCGGCTGGCAGATTCCAATCCGGACCGACAGCGCGCACAGCCGCGCCCGCATTTTGGGCATCGAGGCCGCGGACCTCGACCGGGCGATGCATGCGGGCACGGTGCCGGTGATCGCCGGCTTCCAGGGAATCGCCCCTGACGGCCGGGTGACAACGCTCGGGCGCGGCGGCTCCGACACCACGGCAGTGGCGCTGGCGGCGGCGCTCAAAGCCGACCGCTGTGATATCTACACCGACGTCGACGGCGTCTACACCAGCGATCCGCGGGTCGTTTCACGGGCACGGAAGTTGCGCCAGATCACCTTTGAGGAGATGCTGGAGATGGCGTCCGTGGGCGCCAAGGTGCTGCAGACGCGCTCGGTCGAACTGGCGATGAACCATGGCGTCCGCGTCCAGGTGTTGTCCAGCTTCGAAGACGTGCCCGGGACGATGGTCGTCAGCGAGGAGGAGATCGTGGAGCAGGCCCTGGTCAGCGGCGTCACCTACAGCCGCGACGAAGCGAAGATCACGCTGTTGCGCGTAGCCGACAAGCCGGGAGTCGCTGCAGGCATCTTCGGCCCGCTGGCCGAAGCGAACATCAATGTCGACATGATCGTGCAAAACATATCGGCCGAGGGCGACACGACCGACCTCACCTTCACGGTCGCCAAGGCCGACTTGGCACGCGCGGTCGCGCTGCTGGAGGAGTGCCGCGGCAGCATCGGCTACGCCAGCCTGTTGTCCGATGCCAATGTCGTCAAGGTCTCGGTGATCGGCGTCGGCATGCGCAGCCATGCCGGCATCGCGGCACAAATGTTCCGCGCCCTTGCGGAAAAGGGGATCAACATCCAGGTCATCACGACCTCCGAGATCAAGGTCAGCGTCCTGATCGACGAGGCGTACGCCGAACTCGCGGCACGAACCCTGCACACGACCTATGGACTCGATGCCGCCTGAGAGCGCGAACGCCGGGCCGGTCCTGCAGGGGAAGCGGCGCGAAGCGGCGCGGGCGCGCCTGGATGCGCTGTGGCAGCGCGGCCGGGCGCTGCTCGGCACCCGCTACGCCATCCTGGGCGGCGCCATGTCCTGGGTGTCCGAGCGGCACCTGGTAGCTGCGATCTCGAACGCCGGCGGCTTCGGGGTGCTGGCGTGCGGCTCGCTGCAGCCGGCCCAACTGGCGGCAGAGATCGCGGGCGTGCGTGCCTTGACCGACCAGCCGTTCGGCGTCAATCTGATCGTGATGCATCCGGAGCTGGACGCGCTGACCCGGCTGTGCCTGGATCAGGGTGTCTCGCACATCGTTTTTGCCGGCGGTCTGCCGTCGGCACCCGTGCTGCGAACGGTGCGGGAGGGCGGCGCAAAGGTGCTTTGTTTTGCCCCGACGCCGGCGCTGGCCAAGCGGCTGGTCCGCAACGGCGTCGATGCCCTGATCATCGAGGGCGCCGAGGCCGGTGGCCACATCGGGCCGGTCTCGACCAGCGTGCTGGCGCAGGAGATCCTGCCGCAGGTGCGCGAGGTGCCGGTTTTTGTCGCCGGCGGCATCGGCCGTGGCGAAGCGATCGCGCTCTACCTGTTGATGGGAGCCTCGGGCTGTCAGCTGGGGACACGGTTCGTCTGCGCACACGAGTCGATCGCCCACCCGCGCTTCAAGCGAGCCTTCATCCGCGCCACCGCGCGCGATGCCGTCGTCTCGACCCAGATCGATCCCGATCTGCCCGTCATCCCTGTCCGTGCGCTGGCGAACGCCGGCACGCAGCAGTTCATGGAGGTGCAGCGCGATGTCGCTGCCCGCTACCGAAGGCAGGAGCTGACGCAGCAGGAGGCGCAACTCGAAATCGAACTGTTCTGGGCCGGAGCGCTCAGACGGGCGGTGATCGAAGGCGACGTCGAAGCCGGCTCGGTCATGGCCGGCCAGAGCGTCGGCATGGTCACGGCGGAGCAGTCGACGGCCGAGATCATCGACGAGCTGGTCGAACAGGCCATTGACGCTCTGGCCGAGCACGATTCGAGCGGACCCGTTTCGCCGTGATGCAGTTTGGCCAGACAGTCCTCGTGCTGCGCCAGCTGCTGGCGCGGATCCGCGACGTTATGGCCGGCGAGGGCGACACCCAGGCGCGCCTGGAGCGGATCGTCCAGGTCATAGCCGTCGACATGGGCGCGCAGGTCTGCTCGCTGTACGTTCGCCGCGCTGGCGATGTCCTTGAACTGTTCGCCACCCACGGGCTGCGGCAGAGCGCCGTGCACCGGACGCGGCTTGCGGTCGGCCAGGGCCTGATCGGCGAGATTGCGGCCAAGGCGAAACCGCTCGCCCTTGCCGACGCCCAGAGCCATCCGAGCTTCGTCTACCGGCCCGAAACCGGCGAGGAAATCTACCATTCGCTGATGGGGGTGCCGATCTTGCGCGGCGGCCGGGTGGTCGGCGTGCTGGCCATCCAGAGCATCGATCGGCGCCGCTACAGCGATGAGGAAATCGAGGCGCTGCAGACCATCGCCATGGTGCTGGCGGAGATGGTCGCGAGCGGCAACCTGGTCGGGCCAGAGGAACTGGCGTCGAGCGAAGCCATCGCCGTGCCGCCGATGCGGCTCGAAGGCGCGCGGCTCAGCCCCGGGTTCGGCCTCGGCGTTGCCGTCCTGCACAAGCACCATCAGGTGGTGCGGCGTCTGGTGGCTGAGGATACGGCGGTCGAACACGAACGCCTGCGCAAGGCCGTGAGCGACATGCACGGCCAGCTGGATGTCATGCTGCGGGCTAACGGTCTCGCCGGCAGCGAGCATGCGGACGTGCTCGAGGCGTACCGCATGATCGCCGAGGACGTGGGCTGGCTGCGCCGAATCGCCGAGGCGATCAACACCGGCCTCACCGCCGAGGCGGCCGTACAGAAGGTCAACACCGAGATCCACGCCCAGATCGCCCGCGTCTCCGACAGCTATCTGCGCGAACGGATTCAGGATCTCGACGACCTGGCCCAGCGCCTGTTGCAGCATCTGGTGGGCGCCGAGGACCGCGCGCAGCGGCTGCCGCCGGAGCACGATTTCGTCGTCGTCGCCCGCAGCCTCGGCCCGGCGCAGCTCCTGGATTACAGCGGCAGCCGACTCAAGGGCCTGGTCCTGCAGGAAGGTTCGGCCAACGCCCACGTCGCGATTGTTGCCCGCAGCCTCGGCATCCCCGTCGTGGGCCAGATCGAAGACGTCATGGCGCGAATCGAAAGCGGCGATCCGCTGATCGTCGATGCCGATCACGCGCAGGTTCTCCTGCGGCCGAGCGCGGCTTTGCGGCGCATCTACGAGCGCAGCAGCGCCGACCGGGCGCGGCGGCGGGCCGAGTACACCCAACTGCGCGATCTGGAGGCAACGACCCGCGACGGCGTGCGCATCAGCCTCAATGTCAACGCCGGACTTGCCGTCGACCTGCAGCCGCTCAGCGACTCGGGCGTCGATGGCGTCGGTCTGTACCGGACCGAAGTCCCGTTCATGGTCTACGAACAGCTGCCGACGGTCGAGGTCCAGCGTCAGCTCTACCGCCACGTCCTGGACGTTGCGAAAGCGAAGCCGGTGGTGTTCCGCACCTTGGACGTCGGCGGTGACAAGATTCTCCCCTACTGGCCGCACGGCAACGAGGAGAACCCGGCCATGGGCTGGCGGGCGATCCGGGTCTCCTGGGACCGGCCGGCGGTGTTGCGCCAGCAGCTGCGGGCGCTGATCCAGGCGGCGGCCGGTGAGCATCTGCACGTGATGTTCCCGATGATCGCGGAGGTCGAGGAGTTCCGCTTTGCCCGCAGGCTTCTCGATCTGGAACTGGAGCGGCACAGGGGCACAAACCAGCCGCCGCCGTTGAGCGTCCGTGCCGGGGCCATGCTCGAAGTGCCGGCGCTTCTCTTCCAGCTCGACGAGCTGGTGCAGGTTGTCGATTTCCTTTCCATCGGCACCAACGACTTGGCGCAGTTCCTGTTTGCGAGCGACCGGGCGAGCCACCGGATGTCGGAGCGCTACGACGTCCTTTCGCCGGCAGTCCTGCGCTTGCTGCGGCAGGTGGCTGAGCGCTGCCGCGAGGGGAATGTGCCGTTGAGCCTGTGCGGCGAAATGGCCGGCCGGCCGCTCGATGCGATGGCGCTGATCGGAGTCGGCTTGCGGCAGTTGTCGATGGCGCCGCCCTGCGTCGGGCCGGTCAAGGCGATGATCCGCAGCGCCGACACCGCCGTCCTGGCCGATTTCGTCTCCCACCTCACCACCGTGCGCCAGGCGAGCATACGCGCGGACCTGCGCGCATTCGCCCATGACCACGGTATCGCCCTCGCGTGAACAGCGAGCCCTTGTGGGTGTTGCAATCCGGCGCAGTTTGGCGAGAATGCACCGGCATAGACCCAGACAGCTCGGTGTCCGGACGGAAGGGGATCGCCCGGTGAACGGACCGCAACACGACGCCAGGCCGGCGATGCCCCGTGACCATGCGAAAGTTGAACCCAGCGACGAATGCAAGAGCGCTGGCGCGAATCAATCCGGACCCGTTGTCGACGCCCCCCCGCCGCGCCGCAATACCGTCGGCGCGCTGCTGCGCCAAGCCCGCGAAGGGCGCGGAAAAACCGTGCAGGCGGTGGCGCGCGAGCTGTGCATGCGGCCGGCCCACATCGAGGCGATCGAGACCAGCCGGCTGGACGCGCTGCCGGCGAGGAGCTATGCGGCCGGCTATGTCCGCGCCTATGCTGCCCACCTTGGCTTCGATGGCGACCGCGTCGCCCAGCGCTTCCGGGCCGAGAACGGCGGCGGCGACCAGCCGCGCGAATTGAGCTTTCCCCTCCCGCCGGCACACGGCGAGTTGCCGAAGGCGGCGGTCCTGTTGGTCGGCGGCATCATCGCGCTTGTTGCCTACGGCGGCTGGTATCTCTACGCCTCATCCGGAACCGAGATGGCGAGCCAGGTCCATCCCGTTCCCGAACGCTTTGCGGCAACGTTATGGAAGGAACCGCACGGCTCACCGGCTGCCGTCCAAAATGGCGTGGGCGAGGCAGAGCCGCTGCCTGTTGGAGGCGGGGGTGCGGCTGCTGGCCCAGCTGCTAAGGGGACGGTTGAGGCGCAGCCACAGCCGGCACCAGCACCAAGCGATGGCCCGTCGCCGACGGCGGTGGCGCAGACCGGCACCCGTGCGCCGGTGGCTGCGGCAGATCCGCGCCGGGCGCCGACGGAAGCGGCAGCCGGGGCCTTTGCGCCCGAACGGCTGGGAACCGGCGATCCAGCCCAAAACGCCCGGATCGTCTTGAAGGCGCGGACGGACTGCTGGATCGAGATCAAGGACACGGATTCGGGCAAGCTCGTCTACGCCCGCCTGTTGCGCGCCGGTGACACCTACCCGGTCGCCGACCGGCCGGGACTAAGACTGCTGGCCGGCAATGCGGGCGGCCTTGATATCATGGTCGACGGCAAGACGCTGCCGCCGCTGGGGCGGCCGGGCGCCGTGGTGCGCAACATCGCCCTCGATCCGGCCAAGCTGCCCGAAGGCCAGCCGGCGCAAGAACGTGAGGGATGAGCGGCTGCAGTCGCGTCGGCGGCGCGGGCGCATCGCGGCCTTTAACCAGGGACGGTAACGGATGGGATTGTTAGCGCGTCGGACCAGCCTGCCGGTGAAGGTGGGCGATGTCATCGTCGGCGGCACCGCACCGATCGTCGTCCAGTCGATGACCAACACCGATACCGCCGATGTGGCGCGTACGGTGGATCAGGTCGAGGCCCTGGCGGCAGCCGGCTCGGAATTGGTGCGGATCACCGTCGACCGCGAGGAAGCGGCCCGCGCGGTTCCCTTCATCCGCGAGCGCCTCGATGCCCGCGGCGTCACCGTGCCGCTGGTCGGCGATTTCCATTACATCGGCCACAAGCTCCTGAGCCAACACCCGGCGTGTGCCGAGGCACTCGCCAAGTACCGCATCAATCCGGGCAACGTCGGCTTCCGCGAAAAGCGCGACCGCCAGTTCTCGACCATGATCGAAGTGGCGCTCAAGCATCAGCGTCCCGTGCGCATCGGCGTCAACTGGGGCAGCCTGGATCAGGACCTGGCCGTTCGCCTGATGGACGAGAACCGGCTGCACGCGACGCCAAAGTCGGCCCAGGAAGTCACGCAAGAAGCGCTTGTTGTGTCCGCGCTGCAGAGCGCGGCGCGCGCTGAAGAACTCGGCATGGCGGCGGATCAGATCATCTTGTCGTGCAAGGTGAGCGATGTGCAGAGCCTCATCGCCGTGTATGCCAATCTGGCCGGCCGTTGCAGCTACGCGCTGCATCTCGGCCTGACCGAGGCCGGCATGGGTTCGAAGGGCATCGTCGCCTCGACGGCGGCAATGGCGATCCTCCTGCAGCAGGGCATCGGCGATACCATCCGCGTCTCGCTGACGCCGGCGCCGGACGGCGACCGGACCGAAGAGGTGATCGTCGCCCAGCAGATCCTGCAGACCATGGGCCTGCGCTCGTTCGTGCCGCTGGTGACCGCGTGTCCTGGCTGCGGACGGACGACCTCGACCGTGTTCCAGCGGCTGGCCGAGGAGATCCAGGTCCATATCCGCCGGCAGATGCCGATCTGGTCGCGCCAGTATGAGGGCGTCGAAGCGATGACGGTTGCCGTGATGGGCTGCATCGTCAACGGCCCCGGCGAGAGCAAGCATGCCAACATCGGCATCAGCCTGCCCGGCACCGGCGAAGAACCGGCGGCACCGGTGTTCATTGACGGCGAAAAAACGATCACCTTGCGCGGCGCCGGCCTGGCCGAGGAATTCAAGCGCCTCGTCGAGGACTACGTGCGCACCCACTACCCGCCACGGCCCGCAGCCGAGCCGTCCCGGGACACCGCAGCAGCTTGAGCACCAGCACCGGCATGACGGCGCTGCGGCCAGTCCGCGGCACCAAGGACTTTTTGTCCGAAGACAGCCGCAAACGGCGGTTTGTCGAGGACTGTGCGCACGACGTGGCCGCGGGCGCCGGCTTCGCCGAGATCGCGACGCCCATCTTTGAGTTCACGCACGTGTTCGCGCGGACGCTGGGCGATACCTCGGACATCGTGACCAAGGAGATGTACACCTTCCAAGACCGCAGCGGCGAAAGCCTGACGCTCAGGCCCGAGAACACCGCCGGGATCGTCCGCGCGTTCCTCTCGAACAACCTGACGCAGCAGCTGCCCTTGAAAGTGTTCTACCGCGGGCCGATGTTCCGCTACGAACGGCCGCAGAAGGGGCGCTTGCGCCAGTTTCACCAGATCGGCGTCGAGTGCCTCGGCGCCGGCACGCCGATCGCCGATGTCGAGGTGATCGCGCTCGCGGCCGACGTGCTTGCGCGCCTGGGCCTGAAGGACACCGTCACGCTCGAGATCAACACGCTGGGTGATGCCGAGAGCCGGAGCGCGTACCGAAACGTTCTGGTCGACTACCTGTCCGCGCGCGTGGAGTCGTTGTCCGAGGACAGCCGCGTGCGCCTGCAGCAGAACCCGCTGCGCATCCTCGACTCCAAGGACGCGGGTGACCGGGCGGTGGTCGCCGAAGCACCCTCGCTCGAAGATCACTTGAGCGCGCCCGCGCAGGCGTTCTTTGCCGAGGTGCTGGCGGGCCTCGATGCGCTCGGCATCGGCTACCGCGTCAACCGCCAGCTCGTGCGCGGCCTCGACTACTACTGCCACACGGCGTTCGAGTTCGTCAGTAGCGCGCTGGGCGCACAGGGCACCGTGCTCGCTGGCGGCCGCTACGATGAGCTGGTGCGCCAGATGGGCGGACCACCAACGCCCGGCATCGGCTGGGCAGCCGGGGTCGAGCGCCTGATGATGCTGGCCGAAGGCTGCCCGCCAGCGCCGCGGCCGATCGCCGTCCTGCCACTGGGTGCTGCGGAAGCCTGCGCCGCCTTGGCACTTGCGCGCGAACTCCGCCAGGCGGGTCTGATCGCCGAGTTCAACGCCGGAGGCGGTTTGGGCAAACGCATGAAGTGGGCGAACCGGATCGACGCCCGTGTCGCCGTCATCCTCGGCTCCGACGAGCTGGCGCGCCAAGTGGCGACGGTCCGCAATATGGACTCAGGCACGCAGGAGGACGTTGCGCTGGCTGAGCTTGCCGGCCGCCTGAGCCAATTGAGCTGAAGGAACATCGCCGGTGCTGGAACTGAAGCTCGATCAGGTCGTCGAGCGCTACCGCGCCCTGGGTGCGCTGATGGCGGGCGCAGAGGCCCTGTCGCCGCCGGAGTTCGCCCGCTGCTCGAAGGAATATGCCGACCTGGAACCGATCGTGGCCGCGATCGAGGAATTGAAGCGCTGCGAGGCGGAGGCGGCTGGTCTCGAGCAACTCTCTGCTGACGACACCAGTGAGCCCGAGATGCGCCAGCTCGCCCGCGAGGAGCTGGTGGAGATCCGAGGACGCATCCCCGACCTGCAGGCGCGCCTGCAGGTGCTGTTGCTGCCGAAGGATGCGGCGGATGAGAAGAACGTCATCTTGGAGGTCCGCGCCGGCACCGGCGGCGAGGAAGCCTGCCTGTTCGCGGCTGACCTGTTCCGCATGTACCAGCGCTATGCCGATCTGCACGGCTGGGGCTTCGAGCTCATGAGCCTGAACGAGACCGGTATCGGCGGCTACAAGGAAGCGATCGCCACCATCACCGGCCGGGGCGCCTATGCCCGGCTTAAGTTCGAATCGGGCGTGCACCGGGTGCAGCGGGTGCCGGAGACCGAGGCGAGCGGCCGGATCCACACGTCGGCTGCCACGGTGGCGGTGCTACCGGAAGCGGAGGAGGTCGACATCGCGGTCGACGAGCGGGACCTGCGCATCGACGTCTATCGCTCCAGCGGACCCGGCGGCCAATCGGTCAACACCACCGACAGCGCCGTGCGCATCACCCATCTGCCGTCCGGCATCGTCGTTACCCAGCAGGACGAGAAATCGCAGCACAAGAACAAGGCGAAGGCGATGAAGATCCTGCGCGCACGGCTGTTCGACCTCGAACGCCGCCGCCAGGAGGCCGACCGCGCCGCCCAGCGCAAGAGCCAGGTCGGCTCCGGCGACCGCTCCGAGCGCATCCGCACCTACAACTTCCCGCAAGGCCGCATCACCGACCACCGCGTCGGCCTCACCCTGCACAAGCTCGACCGCGTCCTCGACGGTGAACTCGACGAGGTGATCGAGGCACTGACCGCGTCAGACCAGGCGAGCCGGCTGGCACAGCACGAATGAAGGCGGCTGCCACCATCGGCCAGGCGCTCGCGGCGGCACGCCTCCGCTTGCGGCAGGCCGGCATCCCCGACGCGGGTCTCGATGCCCGCGTGCTGGTCGGCCACGCGCTCGGACTGAGCGTGAGCGATCTGATCGGGCATCCGGAACGGGCGCTGACGGACGCGGACCGGCAGCGGATCGAGGCGCTGCTCGACCGCAGGCTGCGGCGCGAGCCGGTTGCCTACATCACCGGCCAGCGCGAATTCTGGAGCCTGCCGCTGAGCGTGACGCCAGCAGCGCTCATTCCCCGCCCCGATAGCGAGACCCTGATCGAAGCCGTTCTGGATGACGTCGGCGACCGGTCGGCACCCTTGCGCATCGTCGACCTCGGCACCGGCAGCGGCTGCCTCGTGCTGGCCCTGCTGCACGAGCTTGCAAATGCCACGGCGGTAGCGGTCGACCGTTCCGCCGCGGCGCTCCACCTAGCGCGGATGAATGCGCTCGCGCTGGGCCTGGCAAACCGGTTGCGCTTTGTTGCCTCCGATTGGGCTCCGGCACTGGCGGGGCCGTTCGACATCGTGGTCACCAATCCGCCCTATGTTGCGGCAGCCGAGTGGCCGGGGCTGGCACCGGAGATCCGCCTGTTCGAACCGCAAGCAGCGCTCCTGGCCGGCGATGACGGCCTTTGTGCCTACCGCAGGATCGTTCCCGACCTGCCGCGGATCCTCGCCCCCTCGGGCCGCGCCTACCTCGAGTGCGGCCACGACCAGGGCGACCGCATCGCAGAACTCCTGCGCGGGCACGGCTTCGCCGCCATCACCGTTCAGGCCGATCTGGGCGGCCGGGCACGGTGCATCAGCGCTTCGTTGACGCGCCTGCAGAAAAAAGTGCTTGGAATGAAAGCGAGTCCAGACTACTGTCGCAACTATGGCGACGACGCCATAAGTTAGGCGCGTGTGGCAGTGAGGGCACCGAGATGCCCGTTGAGAGGTCAATCTTCTCCATCCTGCCGACTTGTCTAAGCATTTGACTCCACGCTGGTTCGTTTTTCGTATCACATCGTGATCTAGCCACGGACGTGCTCTTGTTGCAAATGAAACACAATCCGAATCCGCGCCGGCCGCGCAACCGGGGAAACGGTAAACGTCATATTCCTGTCAGGAATCAGTCGTTTGAAAGCAACGGCCCCGAGGGAAAGATACGCGGCACCGCTCAGCAGGTGCTCGACAAGTATTTGGCCCTCGGTCGTGACGCGCTTTCTGCCGGCGACCCGATCGCTGCTGAAGGCTTTTATCAGCATGCGGAGCATTACTTCAGGCTCTTGAGCGCCGAAGACGTGCGTGAGAGCGAACGGAACGCCCGCGCCACGCCTCTTGAGATTGAGCCTGCCGGCGACGCCGAGCCGGTGAAGGTCAATGGGCAGGATGCTGCTGGCGGCAGTAACGGCAACGGCAACGGCAACGGCAACGGCGCCGATCGACTGCCGTTCTAGTCTGGTTCGCTCGCTGCCGCATCAAGAGGACGGCACACGCCGTCAGCCGGTACTGCCGGAATCATCGGCCGTATCAAAAGCTGCCTTGTCGCGGCGCGGTGTCGTTCGCGCCTGCGGTCGGTCCCCCAGCCCGGCCAGTTTTGCCTGGAGCTCGATGGCGCGCGCCGCTGCCGCAAACTGGTGATCGTCAAGCGCGCGCCGGAATACGGTCTCAAGCTTGCCAAGCAGGATATCGACCTGCCGGCAGTGCTGGTCGGCCATCTGCGCCTGGATTGCCGCAATCCTGGTGGCGATGCGCGGGTCACGGAGCAAACGATAGCCGGTGTTGCGCGCCGAAGCCGGCAGGTAACCGGCCGCCTTGGCCGCCGCCGAGGCGTTGCCCAACTCGACAAAGCGTTCGCAGAAGCGTTCCTGGCGCGTCGTCAGGCTTTTCATCACGGCTCGCGGCTGTCACTCTTGTTAGGAATAATAGCCTATCGCAGCGCGCGATGTCAAGGCCGGCATTCGTCGCCTCAGGCGTGAGCGGGATCGAGGTGCGGCTTCCAGCGCCGCAATTGCAGCGAACTGGCAACAACGCTGAGCGAACTCATCGCCATCGCGGCGCCGGCGAGTTCCGGGCTCAGGTGACCCGAGGCTGCAAGCGGTAGGGCGATCACGTTATACGCGAAGGCCCAGAACAGGTTGTAATGGATGCGCCGCCAGGTCGCGCGCGAGATGTCGAGCGCGGCTGCGACCAGCCGCGGGTCGGCGCGCATCAACGTGATGCCGGCGGTTTCCAGCGCCACCGCGGTGCCGCTCCCCATGGCGATGCCGATATCGGCGCCGGCGAGCGCAGGCGCATCGTTGATGCCGTCGCCGACCATGGCGACGGTGCGTCCCGCGTGACGCAGCTCCTCGATGGTCTTGAGTTTCCCATCCGGCGTGACGCCGCCTTGAACCTCGGCAACGCCGAGCGCGGCACCGACGGCGGCAGCGACCCGCGCCACGTCGCCGGACAGCATGAGCGTGCGGAGACCACGCCGGCTGAGCGCCTGAACAGCCGCCAGCGCCTCCGGCCGCGCGCGATCGGCAACAGCGACGACCGCCACCGGAACACCGTCGATGGCGATCCGCATCGTCGTCTTCCCTTCGGCCTCAAGCCGCTGGGCGGGAACGGCAAGCGCGGCGGCATCGATGCCTTGCGCCTGCATCAGGCTTTCGTTGCCGATCGCCACCCGGCGGCCATCGACGACCCCGACGACGCCGGCACCAGGAACGCTGCGGACATCGGTTGCGGTCCGCGGCTCAAGCCCGAGGCCGCGGCAGTAATCGGCGATCGCGTGCGCAAGCGGGTGCTCGCTGCCGCCTTGAACGGACTGGACGCACGCCAGCACGTCGTCCCGCACGCCGGCCATGATGACGATATCGCTCACCTGCGGCCGACCCAGCGTCAGCGTGCCGGTCTTGTCGAAGACGACCGTATCGACCTTGTGGGCACGCTCCAGCGCCCCGATGTCCTTGACCAGGATACCGTGCCGGGCGGCGACGCCGGTACCGGCCACCAGCGCCATCGGCGTCGCCAAGCCCAGCGCGCACGGACAGGCAACGACCAGAACCGCGACGGCCGCGATCAGGCCGCGCTCAACGCCGGCGCCGGCCAGGAGCCAACCCGCCAGCGTCGCAGCGGCCGCCAGCACCACGGCCGGCACGAAGACCCGGGTGACGCGATCAACCAGGCGCTGGATGGGCGCCTTGCCGCTCTGCGCGTTTTCAACCAGGCGGACGATGCGCGCCAACGTCGATGACGCGCCGACGGCAGTGGCCCGCACGCGCAGCCGCCCGGTGCCGTTGATGGCGCCGCCGATGACGGGCTCACCCGAGCCGCGCGCGACCGCCATGCTCTCGCCCGTGATCAGCGCTTCATCGAGCTCGCTCGCGCCCTCCTCGATGACACCGTCGACCGGCACCCGCTCACCGGGGCGCACCATCACCACGTCACCGGCGCGGACGAGACCGATCGGGACCTGGCGGAACTCGCCATCGCTCTCCAGCCACGCCGTCTCCGGCTTGAGCGCCATCAGCTCCCGGATCGCCGTCGTCGCACTGCGCTTGGCGCCGGTCTCCAGCCACTTGCCAAGCAGCACCAAGGTGATCACGACGACCGCCGCCTCGAAGTAGAGGCCGTGGCCGAAACGTTCGCCGGTGAGCACGACGCCAAGGCTGTAGAGGTAGGCGGCGGTGGTGCCGAGCGCCACCAGCACATCCATCGTCCCGGTGCCGGTCTTGAGCGCCTTCCAGGCGCCCTTGTAGAAGCGGGCGCCGATCCAGAACTGCACCGGTGCTGCGAGCAACGCCTGCAGCGGGCCGGGAAGGTGAAAGGCCAGCCCGAACGGCGCGGCCAGCATCGGCAGCACGATCGGCACGGCGAGAACGGCCGCAATCGTAAGCCGGATCAGCTCGGAGCGTGCCTCGGCCGCGGCTTGCGCATCGTGGTCGGCGGCGGCGCCGGCCTCATCATCGAGGAGCGCAGCCCGGTAGCCCGCCTTCTCGACCGCACTGACCAGAAGGCCAGCGTCAAGGGCGGGATCGACACGCTCGACGTCGGCCCGCTCCAGGGCGAGGTTGACGCGCGGATTGGCGGCGCCGCTGACACGCGCCAGGGCCTTCTCCACCCGCCCCGCGCACGCCGCGCAGGTCATGCCGGCGATGGCGAGGCGGATGTGCTCGTTGCCGCTGGTGCCGGCCGAACCAGCCACCGCCGCTTCGGTCCGAACGGCCAGGTCCACAACTGCCATCTGTTGCCTCCCGCTCTCTCAAGGAGATGGCGCGGTCGGGGCGCGATTGCGAGCTGGCGAGACCGCAAGCGCCTCGGCGGCAGCCAGCACCCGGTGCAACGGCCCGTCGGGCAGGCCGCGGTCATCGAGCGCACTGCAGACGTGACGCAGGTAGTCGAGCGAGGAGCCGTAGGGACCGACGCCCTGGGCGACGAGTGCCGCCTGCTCGGCAATGCTCAAGCCCGACACGAACTGCGGATGATCGGGCCGGGCGACAAAGGCCAGCGCCTTGACGCGGCGGCCGTCGGCAAGCCGCACGGCAAGATGGCGCGGCAGGTAGGCGTTGGTCGAGAGTTCACGTTCCTGCAGGTGCGCGAGCGCCGCCTCCGCATCGTCGTCGGCAACGCGCAGGACCTGGCCGACGCAAGACCCACCCGCTTTCAAGCCGACGACCAGGCCGGGGCACTCGGGTGTGCCGCGATTGCGGATCGAGAGGATGCACAAGGCGCGATGATAGCCGGCGAGCCGCGCCACCGCCGTTGCCGCGACGGAGAAGCCAGGGTCCCACATCAGCGAACCGTAGGCGAAAACGTGCAACGGCCCCGCGGCCGCAATCACGGCGGCGGCATCGCTCAGCGCGCCCGCGGCGCTAGTCGTCGGCACGCTCGATCGTGGCACCACAGGCCGCCAGCTTGTCCTCGAGCCGCTCGTAGCCGCGGTCGAGATGGTAGACACGGTTGACGATGGTCTCCCCGCGCGCGGCCAGGCCGGCCAGCACGAGGCTGACCGAGGCGCGCAGATCGGTCGCCATCACCGGTGCGCCGGAGAGTGCCGGCACGCCGCGGATGATCGCGGATGCACTGTGGACGTTGATGTTGGCCCCCATGCGGCACAGCTCGGGCACGTGCATGAAGCGATTCTCGAACACGGTCTCGGTGATCATCGCCGCACCGTCGGCAACGGTCATCAAGGCCATGATTTGCGCCTGCATGTCGGTCGGAAAGCCGGGGAAGGGCTCCGTCATGACATCGACGCCGCGCACGCCGTTGTTGCGGCGGGCGACGCGGATGCCGTGTGCGGTCGGCTCGATCGCAATGCCGGCCTGCCGCAAGGCGTCGGCGGTGGCGCCGATCAGCTCCAACCGCGTTCCCTGCAGCTCGATACTGCCGCCGGTAATCGCCGCTGCAATCGCGAACGTGCCGGTCTCGATGCGGTCGGGAATGACGGCGTGGCGCGCGCTGCCAAGGCGCTCGACGCCCTGGACCTTGAGCGTATCGGTATCGATGCCGGTGATGTCCGCACCCATGGCGACCAGGCAGCGGGCGAGATCGCCGATCTCAGGCTCGCGGGCGGCATTGCAGATGCGCGTCTCGCCACGTGCCAGCACCGCGGCCATGAGCGCATTCTCGGTTCCGGTAACCGAAACCGAGGGAAAGGTGAAGACGGCACCGGTCAGCCCCTTCGGCGCGCTGACCTCGACATAGCCGGCGTCGAGGCCCACCTCCGCCCCCATCGCTTGCAGCGCTTTCAGGTGCAGATCGATCGGCCGGGTGCCGATCGCACAGCCGCCCGGCAGCGACACCCGCGCATGGCCAAAGCGAGCGACCAGGGGACCCAGCACCAGCACCGAGGCGCGCATCTTGCGCACGAGGTCATAGACGGCGGTCGTGCTGCGAATCGCGGGCGTACTGAGGCGGACGGAGAGGCCAAACCCGCTGCCACTGCCGTTGGTGCCGGTGTTGGCGTCGGTCTCGACCGTTGCGCCAAGCTCGGCCAGCAGTGCCAGCATGCTTTCGATATCGACGACGTTCGGCACGTTGTCGAGCGTCAGTGTGCCTTCGGTCAGCAGGCCCGCCGCAAGCAGCGGCAGGGCGGCGTTCTTGGCACCGCTGATCGGAATGATCCCGGACAAAGGCGTGCCGCCGCGGATATGAATGCGCTTCATGGACTCTCGATGTGATGGCGACCGAACGGCCGGGACGAACGAATACCCCAACCTTGTGCCGAGACCGGCTGGTTGACGTCAACAGATCCGGGCTTCTTAGGGGACGCCGGCACCGATCACAAGACGCTTCGGCTGGTTCAGCCGGCAGGCTTCACCGATTCGCCCCCATCGGCACCGCCGGCCGCCGCCTGCGCCTGCTGCCAGGCCTTGCGCTTGCGCAGGTTTTCGCGCAGGGCCGCTGCCAGACGGGCCGCCCTTTGCGCGCCCTTCTGGGCGTTGGGCGACGTTGCGCCGGGCTGTACGGGTTCGACCATGGCGCCATCAAAGCGCAGACGCGACCCGCCGGTCAAGGCCGCTTGCCAGGCACGCAGGCGCTGTGGCATCGTGCCGGCTTTAGAGAAGGCGCCGCGGTAGCTCAGGGGCAGAGCACGTCCTTGGTAAGGACGGGGTCGGTGGTTCAATTCCACTCCGCGGCACCAGTGACGACTGAAGCCGGCGCGGCCGGCGCCTCGGCCGAGAAAGAACCCTGGCGAAACTTTCAAGAAGGCACGGTGACCACGGATGGTCCCTGGTTGGAAGAGAGCAAGACGCGGCTGGAGCGAGCGGCGGCACGGGCCGCCGGCAGCGCCGCGCGCAATGCCCAAACAATTAACAGCCTTAAGGGGCGGGATCGCGATTTTGAATGGCAGTGTGAAATCTTCACGTTTCCGTACGCGAACTGTCTCGGAGGTTTAGAGAATGCTTGGTTTGCGCTCCTCTGACGAAGTCAGGCTTGGCGATCGTTTCATGCGCGTTGACGATCCGGTCAGCGTCTGGACCGTGCGCCGCCTGGTTGATCTGCCCCGCCTGCCGCTGCATGCCCAGCTCGAATGCAGCGGGCCGTTCCACCGCCGGGTGCTGGTTTCCTCGGTTGTCCTGCACGACCGCCGCATCTATCGCTCAGTCAACAAGGCTGAGGTGCAGCCGAAGCCGAGCGCGCGCAGCATGGCGGCAGAGCTGGCACGTCCACGCGGCTGGCGCTCCCTGTTCGGCTGGTAACAGGCGGCCGGTAGCGGGTAACACGGGGCGGCAGTAGGCGGCCGCTGCTCACAAGGGCGTGGGTCTTAAGTGCGCGGCTCACGCCCCAAGCCTTATGCCGCGCCGGCACGGACGAGCGGAACGCCCAGTCCCGTGAGCTCATCGGCGATGCGATCGGCGATGCCCGCGAGCGCCGCCTGGAGCGGCGGCGAAAGATCGAGGCTCAAGCTCATGTCGTCCGGCGTGATGCCAATGATGGTGACGGATTCCGGTGCCGTCTCCATCAGTTGAAGATAGGCGAGCACGTCCAACAGCCCGAGTTGATGCGGCGACAACCGCTGGCGCAGGAACGGGACGATGTCCGCGCCGGCCAAACGCACGATCGAGCCGGGCGCCCCGCCGGCATTCACGGCATCGACGATGATCAGGTGCTTGCGGCCGGCGATCAGGTCGATCAGGCCCATGCCGGCGGTGCCACCATCCAGGATCTCGACCGCGGCGGGAACGACGTAGCGGCAGCGGAACGCCTCGACTGCCCGCACGCCCACGCCTTCATCCGCCAGCAGAATATTGCCGACCCCCAGGACGAGGACGGAACCGGGCGGCGAGAGGGGACCTTGCCCGCTCCCGCCGCCGCCTCCGCCGATATCGGCCCCCATGGCCTGACGCGCGCGCCCTAAACGGCCTTGACGCGCACGATCTCCCTGTTCACCGGGTCATGCATGTGGATGGCGCAGGCGAGGCAGGGATCGAAGGAATGGATGGTGCGCAGCACCTCAAGCGGCTTCTGCGGATCGGCGACCGGATTGCCGAGCAACGAGGCCTCGTAGGGGCCGAGCGCATCCTTTTCGTCGCGCGGGCCGGCGTTCCAGGTGCTGGGGACGACCGCCTGGTAGTTGGCGATCTTGCCATCGCGGATCACCGTCCAGTGCGACAGAACCCCGCGCGGCGCCTCGTGATAGCCGAAGCCCTGGATCTCGCCACGCGGGAACCGGGGCCGGTTGTAGGTGTCGAAGTCCCCCTTGGCGATGTTCTGCATCAAGAGGTTCCACTGCTGGTCGAGCGTTTCGACCAGCACCGCGCAGCGGACCGCGCGTGCGGCATGGCGGCCGATGGTCGAGTGGAGCGCGGCGAGCGGGATCGGCGCGCCCGCCACTTTGCTCGCGATCTCGATGACGCGGGTCAGGTGGCGCTTGGTCGGCTCGTGTCCAAGCGCGTACATCGCCAGGACGTTGGCGAGCGGTCCCACCTGGGCACGGTCGTCATAGAAGGTTGGCGCCTTGACCCAGGAATACTTGCCCGTGTCCTGGAAGCCCGTGTACTCCGGCTTGGTTTCGCCTTTGTAGGGGTGGAGCGCGCCGGATGTGCTCTGATACCACGAATGCTTGGAGCTTTCCTTGACGCCCTTCTCGAAATACTGGTCCTGATAGCTGGTGATCGCCTTCATGCCGGCGAGGTCGCCGTTCTTGATGTAGCCGCCCGGCAGCGCGAACTGCGTGCCCTTGGTGTCGAGCGGCATGTCCGGCACCGAGAGATAGTTGAGAACGCCGGAACCGTACTTGGTCCACTCGGCATAGAGGGCGCCGACGGCGGCGACATCAACGGCGTAGACCTGGTTGACGAAATCGCCGAGCTGATCGATCAGGGCCTTGATCTTGTACAGACGCTCGAGCGTCAGCGTCGACTGGCTCTCCGGATTGATCGGGTTCGACACCCCGCCGACGGCGAGGTTTTGGATGTGCGGGGTCTTCGAGCCGAGGATGCCGACGATCTGGTTGGCGCGGCGCTGATAATCGAGCGCCTGCAGATAGTGGACGACACCGAGCAGGTTGACCTCCGGCGGCAGCTTCATTGCCGGATGGCCCCAGTAGCCCGAACCGAACACGCCCAACTGGCCTGAAGCGACGAACCCTTTCAGCTTCTCCTGGACCCGGGTGAATTCCTGGACGCTGTTCATCGGCCAGTTGGACAGGCTTTGCGCCAGGTTCGCGGCCGCCTTCGGGTCCGCCTGCAGTGCCGAGACGATATCGACCCAGTCGAGCGCCGAGAGCTGGTAAAAGTGGACGATGTGATCGTGCACGCCGTGCGCGGCGATGATCATGTTGCGGATGTACTGCGCGTTCAGCGGCACTTCGAGGCCGAGCGCATTTTCCACGGCGCGGACCGAGACGATCGCGTGCACGGTGGTGCAAACGCCGCAGATCCGCTGCGTGAACACCCAGGCATCACGCGGATCGCGCCCCTGCAAGATGACCTCGATACCGCGCCACATCTGGCCGGACGACCACGAGTCGACCACCTTGCCGCCGTCGACTTCGCAGTCGACGCGCAGATGGCCCTCGATGCGGGTGATGGGATCGACCGTGATTCGCATTCTTGTTGCCTCCCGTGGCGTCTCTTTGGCTCGCTTGAGCCCTGGTTTCTTAGTCGCTCGGCCTGTGTTCGATCTCAGGCCTTGCGCACGGCATGCAGGACCGGCAGCTGCTTGACGAAGACGAGGTACAGCATGATCTGGATCGCAAAGATGCCGAGCGTGACGATGATCTCGCCGGTCGAGGGGTAGTAGCTCCAGCCGTGGCCGGGATCGTAGCCGATCAGGTAGCAGTTCAGCCGGTACATGAAGCCGTTCAGCAGCATCGCCGAGGCCCCGAGAAAGATGTAACGGGGATGCATGCGGTTGCGCTCCTGCCACAGGAGTGCGATCGCCGCGATGCCGGAGAGGTACTCGACCCAGAAGCTGATTGCCTGGACGTCCATGCGAAACGCGAGCGGCCAAGCGCCCAGCCGCAACAGGTCGATGAAGCGGACGCCGAGGAAAATGATCAGCACCCACATCATGATGTAGCACAGGCGGCTGAGCAGGCGGGTCTCGAACGGCCGCTTGAGCGCCACCGAGGACAACGTGGATTCGAAGGCGACGATGGCAAAGCCCATGGTGAAGGCGGTGAACAGAAAGTTGACCGTCAGCAGCTGCGATTGCCACAGGGGC
This sequence comes from Defluviicoccus sp., assembly GCA_029624735.1. GTDB lineage: Bacteria > Pseudomonadota > Alphaproteobacteria > Rhodospirillales > Defluviicoccaceae > Defluviicoccus. Next base: position 190,819 of record JARSSM010000011.1, read on the forward strand.
GACAGCTTGTAACCCAACAAGATCACGACCGTGCCCATCGATGACTGGTGCATCATCGGCAACAGCACGCCGAGCGCGGTGAAGACGAACATCACCCGGTGCAGCCGCCGGCGCGACTCCTTGAGGCCCAAACGCTCAAAGAAGGTCGGCCCGAACTCGATAATCAGCACGATGATGTAAAGGAAGATGCAGAGCGCGGTCTCAAGCAGTACCGAGTTGGTGTTCCACAACCACGGCAACATGATGTTGTAGCCGAGCCACCAGCGGCCGAGGTCGATCATGACCGCGATCGCCCCCATGGTGTAGCCGAACAGGCTGGTCATCAGGGCGGCGCGGGCCAGCGGATGGTACTCACCCTGATTGACAATGTAGACGAGCAGCGCCACGACGAGCCCACCGCAGCCGAGCGCCGTGCCAATGATCAGGTCGATGGCGATCCAGATGCCCCACGGATAGCCGTCGCTCAGGTGGGTGACCCCGCCAAGGCCGAACACGAATCGCTGCGTCAGGATCACCGCCGCGGCGAAGACGATCACAAACAGAAAGATGAACGGTGCAGTGACCAGCCGGCCGCCGACCGGCGCGTGTTCATGCGTTGCCATGGGAGCCTCCCTGGCTGTCCGCGGCGTCCTCGTCCGCTTCCGAGTGATGCTTATCGACATTGCGCCGCGCGAGCAGGATGAGACCCGTGAGCGCCGCCGCCGGTGCGATCATGCCGGTGTAGAGGAAGTGCTGGATGCCTTCCGTCTGCGATGCATAACCGGAGGTCGGAATATTCGGCCCGTAGGGCAGGCCAAGCTTGTCGAAGGAGACGGCCGAGAGGTAGAGCGCCTGGGTGCCGCCCAGCACGGTCTCCCCGTACACCTCCTCCCGGTACGCCGCCGTGATGACCTTTTCGTGTGGTTCGCGGTGCTCGCCGTACTTGCCGCTGATATCGCCGCGCGGATAGGCGTAGGTATCGCCGGGCTTGAGCGTGATCCGCCGATGCGCCTCGGTCCTCAAATCGGCGACGCGACCGAACAAGGTCGCTCCGGTCGGGCACGAGTCGACGCAGCCGGGCAGCTCGCCCTTCGCCAGCCGGTGCCGGCACAATTCGCATTTCGAGATGCGCCCGAACGCGCCTTCGAACTCAAACTTCGGCACCTGGAACGGACAGGCGTAAACACAGTAGCGGCAGCCGATGCAGCGATTGGGATCGTTGCTGACGATGCCCGTCACCGGATCCTTCTGCATCGCCGAGACTGGACAGCAGGAGATGCACGACGGATCGACGCAGTGCAGGCACTGCCGCTTGATGAAGGCGAAGCCGTCCGTTTCGGCATCCTTGGCCGCCATGGTGCCGTTCTGGTAGACCATGATGATGTTGTAGGTCTTGGCCGAGAGCGTCTTGGCGCTATCCCAGGTGCCAGCGTTCCAGTCGCTCTGGTCAGCCGATATCTCGCGTGGCTTGCCGTTCGCGCTCTTACAAGCGGCAACGCACGCCTTGCAGCCGACGCACAGCGTTGAATCGTACAAGAGACCCAGCGCTTCCGGCGCGCGGCCCCTCGGTTCGCGCTGCAGGGCGGCTGCCGCTTCCTCCGGCGTAGCCGCAACGGCGGCGGCGCTCGCACCAGTAGCCGCAACGCCGCGGAGGAACTGGCGGCGATTGATGGACATCTTGCGCCTCCTCTTCCTCACCGATTCTTAGTGTCGGTCTCGGTGTAATGCGTCGGCTCGAAGGCTTCCTCGGCAACCGGACTTTGTTTGCCCAATCGGCTGGCGAGGACCGCCCCACCGCCGACCAGGGCGCCCACCACCGTGCCGGTCAACGCCGCGGCACCCGCGGTGATGCCTTGCCCCTTCTCCTCGGAAACACGCGGGAATGCGGTCGGCGGCGTCACAGTCAACACCTCGGCCATCGCATGGATCGGCTTGGTGAAGCCGACCCCCTTCTCGGTACAGCCGAAGCAGGGATGACCGGTGCCGACCGGCCATGAGCCCTGACCGACATCGCCGAAGCCGATCGCCGGGCAGTTGGCATAGGTCTCCGGCCCCTTGCAGCCGAGCTTGTAAAGGCACCAGCCCTGGCGGTGGCCCATGTCGCCGAACTCAAGGGCGAACCGGCCGGCATCGAAGTGCGGCCTGCGCTCGCAGTTCTCATGAATCAGGCGGCCGTAAGCGAATTTCGGCCGGTTCTTGGTATCGAGCTCGGGCGGCTTGCCGAAGGTGAGAAGATAGAGGACGGTCGAGAGGAAGTTATAGGAGTTGGGGGGGCAGCCCGGAATGTTGATGACCGTCTTGCCCGGAAGGACCTCGTGCACGGAGCGGGCCATGGTCGGGTTCGGATCGCTCGAAGGGATGCCGCCCCACGACGCGCAAGACCCGATGCCGATGATCGCGGCAGCCCCTTCCGCCGCTTCCTGGACCGTTTTCAGCACGGTCTTGCCGGCGATCATGCAGTAGATGCCGTCGTCCTTGGTCGGGATCGAACCGTCGACCACCAGCACATACTTGCCCCAGTTCCGCTTCATCGACTGGTCGCGGAACTCTTCCGCCTGATGCCCGGCACCGGTCGCGAGAGTCTCGTGGTAGTCCAGCGAGATCATGTCGAGGATCAAGGTCTCGACCGTCGGGTGATAGGCGCGGAGCAGCGATTCCGTGCAGCCGGTGCATTCCTGGGCCGAAATCCAGATGACCGGCGGGCGCGCGGGGCTGGTGGCGGCATTGGCGATCCGCACGCCGAGCGATGGCGACAGCCCGAGCGTCGCGGCGACACCAGTGCAGAATTTCAGAAAGGTGCGCCGGTCCAGCCCCCCGAGAGCGCCTTTGTAGCCGTCCAACTCGCCAAAGCCACGCGCGTCAGTGGCGATCGATCCACCGCTCATGCCGTACCTCCCATGGCCACATCTTTCCCCGGCCTCGGGAAGGTTCCGGGAGCGTGGCAGTTATATTCGTTCGTTCGCGGCGGAGGATAATAGACATTGAGTAAAAAGCCCAGAGTTCAAAGCAGCCTCGGGCAAAAAAAGTTTATGTATAACGATAATCATTCTCAATACTGAACAATCCAACCATTGGGCGGCGCTCCTTGACAAAGCAAGACCGCAATAGTTGCTAACTCTGCTTTCTGTATTTCTCGTGCAGTGACGCGCGGCCAGTCGCTTACCGCAAAGAGCGACGACTCCAACGCGGATTCATTCATCCGATGGTTGCGAAATTACGCTGACACAGCGGCCAGTGCAGCGACCCAATCGGGCGATTCACGCCCGAGCAAGGTTGTCGCTGCACAACATACTGAATCGCGTGCACTTTCGGCACAAACAGGATGTACGCTCTGTTTGTGCCAGTGCACTCGTGCAGCGACCCAATCGGGCGATTCACACCCGAGCAAGGTTGTCGCTGCACAACATACTGAATCGCGTGCGCTTTCGGCACAAACAGGATCTACGCGCTGTCTGTACCGGTGCACGAGTGCAGCGACCCAATCGGGCGATTCACGCCCGAGCAAGGTTGTCGCTGCACAACATACTGAATCGCGTGCACTTTCGGCACAAACAGGATCTACGCGCTGTTTGTGCCAGTGCACTAGGCTATCGCACACCGCCCGCAACCGGCTGCGCCCTCTCGCCAAGCGCCCCCAGCCGGCGCGCTTGGCGCCGCCGCAGGTAGGCAACCGACCACAAGTAACCGCCCCAACCGAAGCCGATCGCGTACGGGACGCAGCCCAGCAGCAGCGGGAGGCCGGTATCGGCGAGCAGAGCCTTGATCACGTGCCCGACCGAGCTCAGGAAATCATCCCCGGCGAGGAACGCCGACTTCAACCCCTCGACAACGTCATGGTAGGCGAAGTCAAGGTGCCAGTCCCCCAGCATCAGCCGGCCGGTGACGTAGAAGACGTAGTAGCACGGCCACATGGTGAGCACGTTGGTCACCCACGTCCACGCCACGCCAACCAACAGATTGAAACGCCATCGGGTCGGGCGCATACACAACCACGTGAGGAACACGAGGTGCATTTGGATGCCGACCAGCGGCGTGAACGCCCAGAACAGGCCAATTGCAGTGCCGCGCGCCGTGAATTCCGGAGAGTGGCGGCTCCGCTTCAAGGGCACGATCAGCCGCAAATGAATCAAGCGACCCAATCGCCGCCAGGCACCGATGTTCTTCCTCACCGCGGGACCTCTCTGGCACGCGGCCGCGGTCGTTATTTCGCCGCAGCCTTGAGAGTCATACTGGCTCTTTCGCGGTCGCTTGAAAAGGCCCCAGGCGCGGCAGGCGCCGAGGAATGGGCACAAGGATGAGCTATTCCAAGCGCGTGCTGCTCCTGCGCGTGCTGCTGCCGTTCGCCGCCGGCTACTTTCTTTCGTACCTCTATCGCGTCGTCAACGCGGTGATCGCACCCGATCTGATCGAAGCCTTTCAGCTCGATGCCGATCAGCTGGGCCTCCTCACCGGCGCCTATTTCCTCACTTTCTCGGCCGCCCAGCTGCCGCTTGGCATCGCGCTCGACCGCTTCGGCGCGCGACGCACGGAAGCGCTGCTGCTCGTCGCGGCGGCCGCCGGGGCGTTTGTTTTTGCTGCCGCCGACAGCTTCACCGGCCTCCTCGTCGGCCGTGCCCTGATCGGTTTCGGCGTTTCCGCCTGCCTGATGGCCGCTTTCAAGGCGTTCGTCGTCTGGTTCGCCAAAGCCAGGCTGCCGCTCATCAACGGCTGCCAGATGGCGGCCGGCGGCTTAGGAGCCATCGCCGCGACGACGCCGACCGCGGCAGCACTCGCCTTCACCGATTGGCGAGGCGTGTTCATCGGTCTCGGTGTCCTGACTTTGCTCTGTGCGGGTGCCATCGTCGCCCTGGTTCCGGCCGATGCCGGCACCGTCAGCGGCCAGGTACCGACGCGGTCGCTGATTGCCGGTGTCGGCCGCATCTACCGCAGTTCACTGTTCTGGCGGGTGGCGCCGGTGACCATCCTCTCACAGGCGAGCTTTCTCGCCATCCAGGGCTTGTGGTCGGGCCGCTGGCTGGCGGCGGTCGAAGGCTTGGCACGCGCCGAGATCGCCAACACGCTGTTCCTGATTGCGGCAGCAATGATCGCAGGCTTCCTCTCACTCGGCGGGGCAGCGGAACGCTTGAGCAGGCTCGGCGTCCCGCCGATGGCGCTTGCGATCGCCGGCATGGGCACATTCGCCTTGAGCCAGGCGGTCATCATCAGCGGCTGGTTCGCCGGGAGCCCCTGGCCCTGGGTCGCCTTCGGTTTCTTCGGCACCGCCGGCATCGTGCCGTATGCCGCACTGTCGCAACGCTTTCCGGTCGCGCTCGCCGGCCGCCTCAACACCGCCCTGAACGTGCTCGTTTTTGTCGTGGCCTTCGCGACCCAGTGGGGTATTGGTGTCATCGTCAGCCGCTGGACAGGGGCGTTCGGCGGCGACCCGGCGAGTGGTTACCGGGCTGCCTTCACCCTCATGCTCGGGCTGCAGCTGGCGGCGACGCTGTGGTTTTTCGCCTTCCGGCGCGAACAGGTGCCGCAGCACTGAAAGACCGGCCGGCATTCGGCAAGACGCTTCAAGGGGCCAAGCATGATTCCACGCTACAGCCGCAAGGAGATGGCGGCAATCTGGGAGCCCGCGAGCCGCTTTCAGATCTGGCTTGAGATCGAGGCGCATGCGTGTGACGCGCAGGCGGCACTCGGCGTCATCCCGGCCGCAGCAGCAGCGGCTGTGTGGGAACGAGGACGCTTCGAGGTCGAGCGCATCGATGCCATCGAGCAGGAAACGAAGCACGACGTGATCGCGTTTCTGACCAACCTCGCCGAGCACGTCGGCCCTGAGGCGCGCTTCGTGCATCAGGGCATGACGTCATCGGATGTGCTTGATACCTGCCTTGCGGTGCAACTCACACGCGCGAGCGATCTCCTGCTCGCCGACATCGACCGGGTACTGGCGGCGCTCAAGCGCCGCGCGATCGAACACAAGGGCACGCCTTGCATCGGCCGCAGCCACGGCATCCATGCCGAGCCGATCACCTTCGGCTTGAAGCTGGCCTCGTTCTACGCCGAATGGCAGCGCAACCGCAGCCGCCTGGCCGCGGCGCGCGCGGAAGTTGCGACGTGCGCTCTTTCCGGAGCCGTCGGCACCTACGCCAACCTGGATCCCGCGGTCGAACGGCATGTCGCCGAAAAGCTCGGCCTCACGATCGAGCCGATCTCGACCCAGGTCATCCCGCGCGACCGGCACGCGATGTTCTTCGCTACCCTAGGCGTGCTCGCAAGCTCGATCGAACGGTTGGCGATCGAGATCCGCCACCTGCAGCGGACGGAGGTCCGCGAGGCCGAGGAGTATTTCTCACCCGGCCAGAAAGGCTCGTCGGCGATGCCGCACAAACGCAATCCCATCCTCGCGGAGAACCTGACCGGGCTTGCCCGCATGGTGCGCGCGGCCGTGGTTCCGGCGCTCGAAAACGTCGCGCTTTGGCATGAGCGCGACATTTCGCACTCCTCGGTCGAGCGCTTCATCGCCCCTGACGCAACGATTACGCTCGATTTCGCGCTCGCGCGGCTGGCGGGTGTCATCGACCACCTGGTCGTCTATCCGGACGCAATGGCTGCCAACCTCCACCGGCTCAAGGGCCTTGTCCACTCGGAGCGGGTACTGCTGGCCCTGACGCAGCATGGCATGAGCCGGGAGGATGCCTATCGCGCGGTTCAGCGCGCGGCAGCGGCCGTGTGGCGGGGGGAGACGGATTTTCGCGCGGCTCTAGCCGCCGATGCCGAGGTCGCGGGCGTATTGACGGACGCGACGATCGCCGCCCTGTTCGACGAGGCGCACTACTTCCGCCACGTCGACTACGTGTTCGAGCGGGTTTTCGCCGATGGTGCTTGAAACCGCAGCGACCGTTTAGCCGCCGATCTGCATGTGATCGGTGTCGAGCGGTTCGGGATAGACGCTAAGCAACTCCTCCAATGCCTCGGCGCGGAAGCGCTCGCACTGGGCGATGATCTCGCGCTCCGCCACCCGAACGCCGGCGGCGGCGAAATCGCGTTCGATCTTGGCAATGACGGCATGCGTCTCGGGATGGTCGAGATTGTACAGCACGAGGGCTTGCGCATAGTCGCCGGCCTTGCTGCCGGCCAAGCCCATCCGCTCGGCGGCCCAGGCCCCCAGACGCCGGTTGCAGCGGCTTTGCGCCTTGAACTGGCGCTCCTCGTCGAGCTTAAACTTGGCTTCGTGGCTTTTCTCGATTTCCCGGAACGCGTCGGTCATTCGCTGTCCTCCTGCCTACCCGCCGGAGATTATGGCGATCGCGAAGCGAGAGCAATGACGTGACATCCGAACGCCGACAAGTTTTCGCAGGTGCGGCATTCTGCCGCCGCGCGCTGAAGCAGGGGTGAGACAAGAACATGTGCTCCGTCGTCATCCTCAGGCGGCCCGGCCATCCGTGGCCAGTCCTCATCGCCGCCAATCGTGACGAAATGGCGAACCGGCCGTGGCTGGCGCCGGGGCGGCACTGGCCGGCGCAGACGGACGTGATCGGCGGCCTTGACGTGCTTGCAGGCGGTTCGTGGCTGGCAATCAACGACACCGGCGTCATCTGCGGCGTGCTCAACCGGATGAACACGCTCGGCCCGGCACCGAACCTCTCGAGCCGGGGCGACCTGCCGATTACGGCGCTGCAGCATGCCAACGCCGAGGCCGCTGCGGACGCCTTGGCCGCGCTCGACCCCGGCCGCTTCCGCCCGTTCAATGCCTTCGTCATCGACCGCACGAGCGGCTATTGGCTGCGCGCACTGCCCGGCGCCCCCAGCTGCGGCGGGGCGGCAGCGCGCATCGAGCGGACACCGCTGCCCGACGGGCTGTCGATGCTGACCGCATTCGATCTCAACGACGAGAGCTCGCCGCGGATCGGACGCTTTCTGCCGCGTTTTGCCGCCGCGCCGGCGCCGGACCCCGACCGGGATGACTGGCAGGCGTGGCGCACGCTGCTCGCCGACCGCAGCGCCGATCCCGGTGCCGGCCCCGGCGGCGCGATGACGGTGGTCACCCCGACCGGCTTCGGCACCGTATCCTCCTCGCTGCTGGCACTAGGCGATGAGGCGAACGACGGGCGCGCGACGATTTGGCTGTTCGCTGCCGGCCGGCCGGGCGAAACGGCGTTCACGCGGGCGGTGTAAACGCTGATCAGCGCATTCAATTGTTTTGCTGGGGTTGCCTTGCTATATCAGCATCTCTCCCTGTCCGCCGTCAGGGATGACGGTTTCGGATGAGCGCAAATGGCCCGCCGCAGACAGATTTTTGAAGGCCAAGCCAAGATACTCTTTGAAGGACCCGAGCCAGGGACATTGGTTCAGTACTTCAAGGACGATGTGACGACGCTCAATGTCAAGAGCCGAGGCATCATTACTGGCAAGGGCGTCCTAAATAATCGCATATCTGAATACTTGTTGACGCGACTTGGTGAGATTGGTGTCTCTACTTACTTCGTTCGCCGCCTGAACATGCGCGAACAACTTGTTCGTGAGGTCGAACCGATACCGATCGAAGTCATCATGCGCAACATCGCTGCCGGGTCTTTTGCACGCCGCTTCGGCATGGCGGAAGGAACCCCCCTGCCGCGCTCGATCGTCGAATATTACTACAAGTCTGACGAACTTGAACATCCGATGATCTCGGAAGAGCATATTACGGCTTTCGGCTGGGCAACGCCGCAGGAAATCGACGAGATGATGTCGCTGGCGCTGCGCATCAATGATTTCCTGAGCGGGCTGTTCCTCGGCATCAGCATGCGGTTGATGGACCTGAAGATCGAATTCGGCCGGCTGTGGGAGGATGAGCAGGTGCGAATCATCCTTGCGGACGAGGTCTGCCCAGATTCGTGCCGGCTGTGGGATCTGCGCACCAACCAGCGCCTCGACCAGAAGCGGCATTCGGGCGACTTCGGCGATCTGGCCGATGCCTACCAGGAGGTTGCGCGCCGGCTCGGCATCCTGCCCGAGAGCGGCCCTTCCGACATCAAAGGCCCGGACACGCTGCAATAGCGCACCTTAAGAGGTTTAACGGTGGAGAGAGGGACACAGCCGGTGATCAAGGCTAGGGTGCACGTCGGGCTGAAGGCGGGAGTCCTCGACCCTCAGGGCAAGGCGGTCGAACACTCCTTGCATGCGCTGGGATTCGCGGGCGTGCACGGCGTGCGCACAGCGAAGTCGTTTGACCTCGTTCTCGATGAGACTGACCCCGGCAAGGCGCGCACGACCGTCGAGGCGATGTGCCAGCAGTTGCTCGCCAACACGGTCATCGAAACCTATCGCATTGACATCGAAGGATGACGGCGGGCGCCATGAACACCGGCGTCATCGTTTTCCCGGGCTCGAACTGCGACCGCGACGTCGCCCTCGCGCTGGCCCGCGCTGCCGGCCGGCCACCGGTGATGGTCTGGCATAAGGAAACGACGCTGCCGCCGCTCGACCTGATCGTCGTCCCCGGCGGCTTTTCCTTTGGCGACTACCTGCGCGCCGGTGCGATCGCCGCCCATTCGCCCGTCATCCGCGCCGTCAAGGAGCGTGCAGCCGCTGGCGTGCCGGTGCTCGGCATCTGCAACGGCTTCCAGGTGCTGACCGAATGCGGGCTCCTGCCCGGCGTCTTGATGCGTAACCGGGACCTGCGGTTCATCTGCCGCGACGTGTTCTTGCGCGTCGATAACGCAGCCTGCCGTTTCGCCGCCGGCTATCGCAACGGCCAAGTGGTGCGGATCCCGATCGCGCACAACGAGGGCAACTACTTCGCCGACGATGCGACCCTCGACCGGCTGGAGGGGGAGGGTCAGGTGGTATTCCGCTATTGTACGGCAGAAGGCGCCATAACTGAGGCCGGCAATCCGAACGGATCGCGACGCAACATCGCCGGCATCATCAATGCGAGCGGAACGGTGCTCGGGATGATGCCGCACCCGGAGCGGGTGGCGGATCCCCTCCTGGGCGGCACGGACGGCGAAGCGTTCTTCACCGGCCTGATGACGGCGCTGCAATGACACAAATCACCCCCGCACTGATCGCCGAGCACGGCTTGAGCGCGGACGAGTACGCCCGCATCCTTGAAATGCTCGGCCGGCCGCCGAGCCTGACCGAGCTTGGCGTGTACTCGGTGATGTGGAGCGAGCACTGCTCGTACAAGTCCTCGAAGCGGTGGCTGAAGCTGCTGCCGACCGAGGCGCCCTGGGTGCTGTGCGGGCCAGGTGAGAACGCGGGCGTGATCGACATCGGCGATGGCCAGGCAATCATCTTTAAGATGGAAAGCCACAACCATCCCTCGTTCATCGAGCCGTATCAGGGGGCCGCGACCGGCGTCGGCGGCATCCTGCGCGATGTCTTCACGATGGGCGCGCGGCCGATCGCGAACCTGAACGCGCTGCGGTTCGGCGCCGCCGACCACCCGAAGACGCGCCATCTGGTGGCGGGCGTCGTCGCCGGCATCGGCGGCTACGGCAACTGCGTCGGCGTGCCGACAGTGGGCGGCGAATGCGCCTTTGATGCCGGCTACAACACCAACATCCTCGTCAACGCGATGACGGTGGGGCTTGCCGATGCCAATCGCATTTTCTTCTCCGCCGCCGCCGGACCGGGCAGCCCGATCGTCTACGTCGGCTCGAAAACCGGCCGCGACGGCATTCACGGCGCCACCATGGCATCGGCCGAGTTCAGCGAGGAAGCCGAGGCGAAGCGGCCAACGGTGCAGATCGGCGATCCCTTCACGGAAAAGCTCCTGATCGAAGCCTGCCTTGAACTGATGGCCACGGACGCGATCGTCGCCATCCAGGACATGGGCGCGGCGGGGTTGACTTCGTCCTCGTTCGAGATGGCGTCCAAGGGCAAGGTCGGCATCGCGCTCGATCTCGATCGCGTGCCGACGCGCGAGACCGGCATGACCGCCTACGAGATCATGCTTTCGGAAAGCCAGGAACGGATGCTGATGGTGCTGAAGCCGGAGCGGGAGGCGCTGGCGCGGGCCATCTTCGAGAAATGGGACCTGGATTTCGCTGTCGTTGGCACAATTACCGATGGCGACCGCTACGTCGCGCAGCACCAAGGCGCGGTGGTGATCGATCTGCCCGTCGCGCCGCTCGCATCGGCAGCGCCCGAGTACGACCGGCCACGGGCGACGCTGCCGGCGCCGGCGATCGTTCCTGCAGCCGCCGTTGCGCCGGCGCACGATCCCCTCGCGGCGCTCGAACTGCTGATGGGCAGCCCTGATCTCGCCAGCCGGCGCTGGATCTGGGAGCAGTACGACCACATGGTGATGGCGGACACCGTGCAGCGGCCGGGCGGGGATGCCGCTGTTGTCCGCGTGCATGGCACCTCGAAGGGTGTGGCGCTCGCCTGCGACTGCACGCCGCGCTATTGCGAGGCCGAGCCGGTGACCGGCGGCCGGCAGGCGGTGGCGGAGACATGGCGCAACCTGACCGCCGTCGGCGCAAGGCCGCTCGCGATTACCAACTGCCTCAACTTCGGCAACCCGGAAAAGCCGGAGATCATGGCCCAGTTCGCCGGCTGCATCACCGGCATGCGCGATGCGTGCGAGGCCCTCGCCTTTCCCGTCGTCTCCGGCAACGTCTCGCTCTACAACGAAACCAACGGCATCGCCATCCCGCCGACACCGACAATCGGCGGCGTCGGCCTGATCGATGATCTCGCCCACACGGCAACGCTTGCGCTCAAGGCCGCGGGCGAGGCGCTGATCCTGATCGGCATGCAAAACGGGCGGCCGGGCTGGCTTGGCCAATCGCTCTACGCACGCCAGATCGCTGGCCGCACGGACGGCGCGCCGCCGCCGGTTGACCTCACGCACGAGCGGATGAGCGGCGATTTCGTCCGCGCGCTGATCAAAGATGGCCGTGTTGTGACCTGCCATGACATCGCCGACGGCGGGCTCCTCGTCGCGGTGGCGGAAATGGCGATGGCGGGGAACTTGGGGCTGACGCTCACGCTCGAAGATGTCGCGCCGGAGACGTGCCATGCCTGGCTGTTCGGCGAGGATCAGGGTCGCTACGTGATCGCCTGTCCGGCAGCTGAGGCGGCTGCGCTCATCGCCTTGAGCCAGCGCGCAGGCGTTGCCGCCTGCGTGATCGGACGCACGGGCGGAAGTGATTTGACCGTCGAGGGTCAGGGAACCATATCCGTTGCGAGCTTGAGAGACGCCCACGAACGCTGGCTGCCCGGCCTGATGGCCGCTCCCGCAACCGAAGTTTAAGAAAGGGAAGTGACCCGATGCCGATGGATGCCCACGAGATCGAGGACCTGATCCGCCAGGCGCTGCCCGACGCGCAAGTGACGATCGAAGACCTGCGCGGCGATGGCGATCACTACGCGGCGCTGGTCGTCTCGTCGGCGTTCGCGGGTAAGACGCGGGTGCAACAGCACAAGATGGTTTTCGACGCGCTCGGAGGACGGATGGGCGGCATTCTGCATGCCTTGTCCCTGCAGACCGCGGTCCCTTCGTAAACGACACGCTTTCAGTGAGGTTTGACCGATGAGTGACGACGCCGTTTTCTCCCGCATCCGCCAGGAGATTGAAGAGACGCCGGTGGTGCTGTTCATGAAGGGGACGCCGATGTTCCCCCAGTGCGGCTTCTCCGCTGCAGTCGTGCAGGTGCTGAGCAATCTCGGCGTGAAGTTCAAGGGGATCGATGTCTTGACCGATCCGTCGCTGCGCGAAGGCATCAAGCGCTTCACCAACTGGCCCACCCTGCCGCAGCTCTACGTCAAGGGTGAATTCGTCGGCGGTTGCGACATCGTCCGCGAGATGGCAGCGAATGGCGAGCTCGATCAACTCCTTAAGGACAAAGGTGTCGCGGCCGGCGCGGCTTAACAGCGGCGCCCCCGCAACAAGGGCTGCAGCAGGAGCGGCAGCTTAGCGCAGGACGCGGGCTGCCTGTCGGCAGTCGTGCCGCCGTTTCGGTCCCTGCAGGCCGAGCGCGTCTCACTTCTTTTTATAGGATGGTTCACGGCGGCACTCCGGAAAGCCTAGCAGACGGAGCGCCAGCCGTCGCGCGCCTGGCCCTGAAAGCAGGCGTGTTAGGGTGTTGGCAACATTTGGCGCGGTATCTTCGACCGTTCGTGCGTTTGCCTTAGCCACACACGGCGCCAGCCGCAGTTCCGCAAGGCCCCATGCCGCCCACACCTGCCCCGCTGGGCTTGCTTTGCCCCCGTGCCGCCCCGAGCCGCGCGGCAGCGATCGTCGTTCCGGCAAGGCCAGCGGTGGCCGGGGCTTCGGTTGCACGCGGTTCTGCCTGGCTGCCGACGAACGAAGGCATCGCCGCCGCCACTGTGCTGGTGGCCGATGTGCGCGGCTTCACGGGCATAAGCCGGCACCTCGGCGCCACCGCCACGGCTGCATTCCTCAACCGGCTGTTCGGCGCCATTGTGCCATGCATCGAGGCGGAAGCCGGCAGCATCGATAAGTTCATTGGCGACGCCGTGCTTGCAGTCTTCGGCCTGCCGATGGCGGAAGGGGACGAGGCGGATCGGGCCGTCCGCGCGGCGATCGCCATTCAGCGCCGAGTCGCGGATCTCAACCGAACCGCGCCGCATGCAGCCGGCACCGCAATCGCCGTCGCAATCGGCATCAACGCCGGCGAGGTATTTTTCGGCCGCGTCGGCGCCGGGACCTGGGTTGCGCCGACCGTCATCGGTGCCAATGTCAATTCCGCTTTTGCACTGCAACAGGCGTGCAAGGGCTGCCACGCCGGCATTCTGATCAGCGCCTCGGTGCGCCGGCAGCTCGCGGATCACTATTGCCTCAGGCTTCTCGACGCGCCGCGCCTGCACGAGCCACCGTTGTACGACTTTGGCGAAACCGCACCTGTTTACGAAGTGCTTGATCATCATAGCGAGACGACCTTTCCCGGCCTGCGCGCGGCGCTGCGGCACTACCACCGCGGCCTTGCCGCCAGCCGCGCCGGCCGGTTCGCGGCAGCGGAGCAGGCCTTTGCGGCAGCTCTCGCGCTGAACGAACATGATCCGTTGTGCCGCATCCACGCCGAACGGTGCCGGCGCCTGCGGGCTGCCGAGATGACGAATTTGTGCAATGCAACAAAACGCCTTGGTGTTCGGCGCCACGTTCGGCTATGATTTTCTTGAGGCCATGACTTCGTCGAGGATCGGCGCTCACCATATTGAGGTTGGGATCGCATCGTCGGCGATCGCAGACACCGACTTGTGAAACCCGCCTCGCCCGCGCCAGCCACGGCCGAGCGCAGGACTTGCGCCGGGCGCGACGGCCAACAGGACCGTAACCGCTGATGCCGCTGCAAAACCTTGAGAAGATGTTCTACCCCCGCTCGGTCGTCGTGGTGGGGGCAACCAATCGGGACGGCGCCGCCGGCAATGTGGTCATGCACAACCTGCTGCAGGGCGGTTTCGAGGGGCCGATCATGCCGGTCACCGAGTCCGAGCGGGCGATTGCAGGCGTGCTTGCCTATCCCGAGATTGGCAGGCTGCCGATCACGCCCGATCTCGCCGTCGTCTGCGGCCGTCAGCCGGCGCTGCCAGCACTGATTCGAGAACTCGGCGAACGCGGAACGCGGGCCGCCATCCTCCTGGCGGAGAACCTCTCGGCGCCACACAACGGCGGCGGCCTCCTCAATGCCACGGTGCAAACCGAGGCCCGGCGCTGCGGCGTGCGCCTGCTCGGCCCCGACTGCCTGGGCGTGATGGTGCCGGGCATCGGCCTTAACGCCACCATTGCGCACGCGGGCGCGCTGCCGGGCGGCGTCGGCTTCGTCTCGCAGTCATCGACGATGGGCACCGCCGTGCTCGACTGGGCACGCGAGCGCGACATCGGCTTCTCCTATTTCGTCTCGCTCGGCAACGGCACCGACGTCGATATCGCTGACATCGTTGACTACCTCGGCAACGACGCGATGACACGCGCGATCGTCCTCTACGTCGAGGAGATCAAGTGCGGCCGCAATTTTATGTCGGCCGGCCGTGGCGCCAGCCGCAACAAGCCGGTGCTGGTGGTGAAGTCGGGCCGTACGCCGGAAGGGCGGCGCACCACGTTCGGCGACGAGCGGGCGTCGGGCTCCGATGCCGTTTACGACGCCGCCATCCGCCGCGCCGGCATGCTGCGCGTGCACGGCTTCGGCGAGCTGTTCGCTGCCGTCGAAACGCTCGGCCGGACAAAGCCGCTCAAAGCGGAGCGCCTGGCTCTGTTGGCGAACGGCCGCGGCATCGCTGCGCTTGCCGTCGATGCCCTGCTCCTTGACGGCGGCAACCTGGCCACATTGTCGGCGGACACTGTGGCAGCGCTCGCCAACCACCTGCCGAAGGGGTGGCCCTGCACCAATCCAGTCGTCCTCGACGGCGAGGCGGCGCCGGAACGTTACGGTGAAGCGGCGAAGGCGCTGTTGTCAGATCCGCAGGTCGATGCGCTGATGGTCGTGCACGCCCCGGTGTTCTCGATGTCGAGCACGGGCGCCGCCCAGGCCATCATCAAGGCCGTCAAGGAGAAGCACGGCGCGGTGCTGACCAGCTGGATGGGCGGCCAGCGCGTCGCTGAGGCGCGTCGCCTGTTCGCAGACGCCGGCATCCCCACCTACGAAACGCCAACGCTTGCGGTCCAGGCCTTCATGCACATGGTGCGCTTTCGCCGCAATCGGGAAATCCTGATGGAAACGCCGGCATCGACGCCGGCCGGGTTCACGCCGGCAAGCGACGCCGCGCGTCTGGTGATCGAGGAGATCCTCGGCCGCGGCGGGCGATCGCTCAGTCGGCGCGAGGCGAAGGCCATCCTGTCCGCCTACGGCATCGCGACCGCCGAAGCGCGCATCGCCAAGGACCCGCCGGAAGCCGCCGCCATTGCCACCAAGATGGGCTTTCCGGTTGCGCTCAAGATCCAGTCGCCGGAGATCGCACATCGCGGCGAGGTCGGCGGCGTCGACCTGTTCCTCAATTCGCCCGACAGCGTTCGCAAGGCCGCTGAAAGCATGCTGGAGCGGGTGCGGGATCGCAAGCCCGGCGCGTTCGTCCAGGGCTTTATCATCGAGCGCATGGTGCTCCGCCCCGGCGCCCAGGAAGTGATGATCCGGATGACCGTCGATCCGGTCTTCGGCCCGGTCATCATCTTTGGCCATGGCGGTCCGGCGAGCGAAATCATCAGTGATCGCGCCGTCGCGCTGCCGCCGCTCAACATGAGCCTCGCGCGCGAGCTGGTAAACCGGACGCGGGTGGCGAAGCTGCTGACAGGCTACGGCGACTGCCCGCCGGCCAACATCGACGCCCTGTGCCTGGTTCTGGTCCAGGTCAGCCAGATGATCATCGATCTGCCGGAGATCGTCTCGCTCGACATCAATCCCTTGTTCGTCGATGCGAACGGCGTGTTCGCCGTCGAGGCCGCGATCCAAGTGGCGCCGGCAACCGAGAACGCCGACGGCCGGCTTGCCATCCGTCCGTACCCGAAGGACGTCGAGGAGCTGTTCACGCTTGCCAACGGACGGCAAGTGCTGTTGCGCCCGATCCGGCCGGAGGATGAGCCGGCGCATTATGAGTTCCTGTCGAAGGTGACGCCGGAGGACATTCGGCTGCGCTTCTTCCACCATGTCCGGCGGATTCCGCACGCTGAAATGGCGCGCCTGACCCAGATCGACTACGACCGGGAGATGGCGATCATCGTTACCGCGCCCAGTCCCACCGATCCGGCGACGTCGGAGACACTGGGCGTGGTCCGCATCGTCGCCGACGGCATCGCTGACAGCGCCGAGTATGCGATCCTGATCCGCTCCGATCTCAAAGGGCAGGGCCTGGGCCGCAAGTTGATGGACAAGATCATCGCCTACTGTGGCACGCGCGGCTTCAAGCAGATCACCGGCCTCGTCCTGTGCGACAACAGGCGCATGTTGGACATGGTTCACAGTCTGGGCTTCACAAGCCGCAGAGTCCCTGACGACGACGTCATGGAAGTGACGTACCACTTTCCGCAGAGCACCGAAGCGGTGGCGCCGCAGGCAGCCTGAGCAGGCAATGCCGCAGGCGGCATGACCTGCAGGGAACGCCGACGTCCTTTGGTTGCCGAAGGCGCGCGTAAGAAGCAAACACCGCTGTATTATAGCCCCTCTTTGGGTTATATATGCGGCCGATGTCTGGCCGTGGTTCCCACTCCTGGCTGCCCGGGCTGCTCAGACCCCTCGCGCCGGCGTTTGCCGAGGTGGTCGTCGTATCCCTGTTCGTGAACCTCCTGGCGCTTGCCGTGCCAGTGTTCGTGCTGCAGGTTTACGACCGGGTCGTATTCCATGCCGGCCTCAACACCCTGGCCGCGCTCGTCGCCGCCATGGTGCTGGTCCTGGTGTTCGACTTCATCTTGCGGCAGATGCGGGCACGGGTGCTGCAGACGGTGGCGCTTAAGCTCGACGCGGTCGTTGGCCGGCTGCTGATGGAGAAGATCGGTACGCTGCCGTTGGTCGTTCTGGAGCGCCAGCCGGCACCGTACTGGCAGGCACTGTTCCGCGATGTCGAGCAGGTTCGCAATGCGCTCTCCGGCGCTTCGGCCGTCCTTGTCTGCGATCTGCCGTTCGTGGTCTTGTTCCTGACGCTGACCTTTCTCATCGCCCAGCCGGTCGCCTGGGTCATCCTCGCTGTCCTGCCCATGTTCGTGTTCATCGCCTGGGCTTCAGGCGCATCGATGACGCGCGGCACGGCGAAGGAACGCGACAGCGCCGCGGCACGGGACACACTCGTGGCGGAAATGATCGCCGGCCGCGGCACGGTGAAGGCGCTGGCACTCGAAGGGACGCTGGCGCCGATCTGGGAGGAGCGGCATGCGCGCGCGATCGGCCACGCGCTTGATCGAGGTGCGCACGCCGACGGCTACGCCAATCTCGCGGCCGCGGTGACGATGGCGACGAGCGTCGCGATGACGACCTTCGGCGCGCTCGCAATCCTTGAGCAGAGACTCACCATCGGTGCGCTGATTGCCGCCAACATGCTGAGCGGCCGGCTGATCGGGCCGCTCAACCAACTGGTGACCAACTGGCGGACCTATGCCGCGTTCGCCCAGGCCGCGCGCCGGCTCGGCCACGCCTTCGCACTGCCTGGCGAGCGCACCGAGAGCGTGCTTCAGCTCGGGCGCCCGCGCGGGCGGATCACGATCGAGAACGCCTCCTTCACCTATCCCGGCGCAAGCCATCCAATGCTGCGCGGCATCAGCCTTGATCTGCCGGCCACCGGCCTGCATGGCTTGATGGGGCCGAACGGCAGCGGCAAGAGCACGTTTCTGAAGCTGATCCAGGGCCTTTACGGTTGCGATGCCGGCCGGGTCCTGATCGATGGTGCCGACATCAGCCAGTACACGCGCCGCGAAATCGCCGGCTGGCTCGGCGTGGTGCCGCAGGAGTGTGTGCTGTTCGCGGGCTCGATCCGCACCAACATCGCGCTGCACCAACCTGATGCCGAAGACGCTGCCATCGTCCACGCGGCCGAAGCCGCGGGCATTCACGCCGACATCATCGATCTGCCGGACGGCTACGCGACCGATATCGGCGAGGCGGGGCGGCGCCTGTCCGCCGGCCAGCGGCAGCGGCTGGTGATCGCCCGCGCGCTTCTCGGGCGGCCGGCGGTGTTGCTGTTGGATGAGCCATCGAGCAACCTCGACCACCAAGCGGAGAAGGCGCTCCGGCGCACGCTGATCGAACTCGCCCGCGAAGCGACGGTCGTGGTCGCCACCCACAGCCTCGTTCTTTTGTCGGCGTGCGATACGGTGAGCGTGCTGGAGCGCGGTACGTTCACGGCGACCGGACCCGGAGCCGCAATCCTGCGCCGCCTGATCGAGGTCCGCCCGGCAGCGGAAGCACGGCCGAGCCGCGCATGAGCCCGCTCGATGACCTGATCGCGCGCCATCCGCTCCCGACCTGGCGGGCAGCTGCTTGGCCGGTGATGGCGCTCCTGACCGGCCTTGCCGTGTGGAGCGTCTTTGCCGAGCTCGACGAGGTTGCCGTTGCAACCGGCGAGGTGGTGCCGCAAGGGCGCGTGAAGGTGATCCAGCACCTCGAAGGCGGCATCGTCGAGAAGATCCACGTTCAGGAGGGAGCGGTGGTCGCGGCCGGCACTCCGCTCGTGCAGCTCAACCTTGCTACCGCCGGCGTCAATCGCAACGAACTGCAGGCACGCCTTGACGGCGAATTGCTGCGCCGCGCCCGCCTCGGTGCGGAAATCTTGGGCGGGACGCTCAGCCTGCCGGAGGAGATCGCCCGGCAACGGCCCGATCTGGCCGCGGCCGAACGCGACGGTTTCGCGGCGCGGCGCAGCGAGCGCGCCTCGACCCTGGGCGTGCTCGACGATCAGATCCGCCAGCGCGTACTCGAGGTACAGGAACTTGAAGCGCGCCGGACGGCGGTTGGCAACGGCCTCGCGCTCGCGCGGCAGCGGCTCGACATGTCGGGCGCGCTCCTAAAGGATGGTCTGACGCCGCAAATGGAGCACCTCCAGCTGCAGGCGGAGGTCGAGAAGCTTGCAGGCGAACTCAAGGGCCTGACCCAGGCAGTGCCGCGCGCCCGCGCCGCCCAGACCGAGGCGGTGAAACGGCGCCAGGAGGCGGAGATCCGCTTCCGCCGCGAGGCACAAGAACAGCTGGAAGAGACCGAGCAGTCGCTCGCCCGGCTGCGCGAGCTTCTGGCCGAGGCCACCGACCAGGATGTCCGCGCCGAAATCCGCAGTCCGATCGAGGGCATCGTCAAGCGGCTGCGCTATCACACGATCGGCGGCGTCGTCGCCCCGCGCGAGCCGATCATGGAGATCGTACCCTTGGGCGATGAGCTGGTCGTCCGGGCGCGGCTTAACCCGATCGACCGCGGCTACGTCAACGCGGGCCAGCCGGCGCTGGTCAAGATCAGCACCTATGACTTCGTGCAGTATGGCGGGCTCGCCGGGCGGGTCGCTGCTGTGGCACCGGACTCAACCACCGACAGCAACGGCCAGACCTTCTTCGAGGTGGTCGTCGAAACCGAGAAGACCGCGCTCGAAACCAACGGTGCCAGCATGCCGATCTCCCCCGGCATGCAAGCCGTGGTCGACATTCACACCGGCCGCAAATCGGTCTGGCAGTATCTGATCAAGCCGGTCCTGAAGCTGCGCCACGAGGCATTCCGCGAGCGCTGATGCGCCTCAAGCCCGCAGCCCGTCCTTAAGGCACCGGATCGTCGAGACGAATTTCCATCCCCTCGCGGGCCACGAACGCGCCGCTCCAGAGCTGAGAGGCCTCGACACCGACGGCATCCATGAAGGTGTCGTCGTGATCGGCTTCATGATGGAAGATGGCAAGCCGCTTGGCGCCGGCCATGCGACAGAGCCGCACCCCTTCGTTCCAGGTCGAATGGCCCCAGCCGACGTGAGCGGGGAACTCCTCCTCGGTGTAGGTGCTGTCGTAGATGACGAGATCGGCGCCTGCCAACAGGCCTAAGATCTTTTCATCTGGATGGCCGGGGATGTGCTCGGTGTCGGTAATGTAGCAGGCCGCCCTGCCAGCGTGCTCAATGCGGTAGCCGGTCGCGCCATTCGGATGGTTGAGCGGCGCCGTCCGCACGTGAACATCCGGGTACAGCACGAACGCATCGCCGGCATCGAAGTCCTGCCACTCGACGATCGCCTTCATCGCATCGAGCGGTACCGGAAACACCGGCTCCTGCATCTGCCGCGCCAGCACGCTCTCGACCCCTCCGTAGTTCTTGAGGTTGCCGGCAAGCACGCTCAAGCGCCGCTTCGGATCGTAGGCGGGGCGAAAGAACGGAAAGCCATTGATGTGGTCCCAGTGCGTGTGGCTGAGCAAAAGATGGATCGCCCGCACATCGTTCTCGACCAGTTCCTTGCCGAGCATGCGGATGCCGGTGCCGGCGTCGAGGATGAAACGGTGATCGCCCGCTTTCACCTCGATACAGCTCGTGTTGCCGCCATAAGCGACATGGCCGACCGAGCAACAGGCGATGCTTCCCCGCACGCCCCAAAACTTGACACTGAACATGGTCGCTACCGAACCATTGGCGGCACTGCTTCAGTCCTTCGCGTGGGCGTCGCCACCTTGATTGAACGCGCTCCTAAACTCAATAAACGTTCGCGGTACGGTCGAAGTGTGATCCGCGTCACACAGCGAGTTCGATCGGCGATCCGGCGGCAAGCGCAAGCAGGCGCGCAGCACTCCCCTGATTGACGGCGATCTCAAGCAGGCCATTGGCATTCTCGTACCAGAATGGGGCGCCAAGCGGAACATCGGCGAAGGTGCGCGCCCAGCCGAGCCTGCGCTGTTGGACGATAACCTTCGTGCGCCGGTCGATGCCACGCGCGCGCAAGCCGCTCATCGCGTTGCCGAACCCGTCGATATAGATAATTTCGCTGAGATCGTCGGGCCAGTCGGGCCGGCGCACGGGCGCGGCGATCCCCTGCCCTCCCGGTGGCGCAGCGCCGCTGGCCAGTCGGGCAGCAACGCCTGCAAACCAGTCGCGGCCATGAAACGTCGCCGGCATCGGCTCCACGGGCACCTGCAGCGGCCACCATTGCGCCCGGCCGGCACGGCGGACAATGACCTCGAATAGACCGTTGTCCGGCCCGACGTACCAGCGGCCGTCCGCCCGCAGGACGCCCGCACCGCGCGCCGTGCCAACGCCGGGATCGACCACACACAAGAACACGCTGCCGCGCGGAAATTCCGACGCATAGGCAGCGAGCAGATACGCGGCTGCGCGCGGATGATACGTTGGCGCGTCGGAAATGAGCGCAATGACATCGACATCAGGCGCAGCGCGGCGCAGGACGGCCGTGACCTGGGCAACGTAAGGACCGCGGTGGCCGTAATCGGTGAAAAGGAGGATGATGTCTCAGCCCTCCCCCTGCCTCGCTGTGTAAGGAAACGCGCGAAAGACGGGATTGCCGATGATGATTGGCTGGCAGCCGTACCCTTCGTAGGAAAGCCTTTTTTTCTCCGCATTGGCATTGGCGGCGCAGCACAGGCGCGCTCGCTCCGCCGTCGGGGGAAGCAAGTCGGTAGCTGCGCCGGTGGCCAGCGGGCGCACGACGAAAGAAACGCCACCTAAAGGGGCAGACGACAGAGCCCGCTCCCCTGATGTGCGTATTGGGCGCCATTCAATGCCGGTGCGGATTTCTTGCATTTGTAACTGCGCGTCGCGCCGCTTTCTTGCTTGTGGTTTGAAGCAAATCCGTTGTCGCTTTTCCAGAAAAATGATAAGGCTGTTGTCCGGGTGTCGTTCGCAGACGTCGGGTAACCGGCGAGCGGGGCTCATATAAGAAAAGCGAAACATCGGCCGACGCGACGGTCTCAACCGTGAGCGGTGCGCGTTGCTCGTAGGGATGGCGAAACGTTTCAGTTGACTGGACACAGCGAGCCGTCACGTGAGAGGTCGCGCGTGCTTGCCCGAGATTCTGAACGTTCGACAGCCGCGCCGACGCCCCAATGACAAGAAGTATCGCAGACATAAGCATTGATGAAGGGCACAAACATCCGGAAACGCCAAAACTTAGCGCTTTGCACGGGTAAGCCCGCGAGAAAAAAGGGAGACGCGTCGTGAGTCCAAAAGTCGTATGGCTGTTTGTTCTTGTCGGTTTGTACTGGTCTTATTGTATCTATTGGGGCATTCGCGGCGCCCGAATGGCACGGACGGCAAGCGATTACTTTATTGCAGGCCGCCGCCTGTCGCTCTGGGTCTTCGTGCTTGCCGCAACGGCAACATCGTTTTCGGGTTGGACTTTCATGGGCCATCCCGGCCTCGTTTATCGTGACGGATTCCAGTACGCGTACGCCTCTTTCTACACGATCACCATCCCCTTCACCGGCGTGATGTTTCTGAAGAGACAGTGGATGATCGGCAAGCGCTTCGGTTACGTGACGCCGGGCGAGATGCTCTCCGACTACTTCCAGGGCGAGGGGATCCGTTTCCTCACCGTTATCGTCGCTCTTCTCTATTCGATCCCGTATCTCGGCGTGCAGCTTGGCGCGTCGGGCTTCCTGTTCAACGTGCTGACCGATGGCCTGGTCGGCGAGGCCTTCGGCATGTGGATCCTGTCGCTGGTCGTTCTGATCTACGTGGCCTCGGGCGGCCTGCGCGCGGTCGCGTACGTTGATACGGCCCAGTGCATCCTGCTCGCGCTCGGCATCGTCATCGTCGGCATCATCGCCCTTAACGCGGTGGGCGGCTGGGGCGCTCTCAATGACGCCATGGCCGCACTCGGCAAGCAACCGACGCTGGGCAAGTGGAAGGCGACGCCCGACGGTTACAACGCCTACCTGGCAGTCCCGGGCGTGATCCAGTGGACCGCGGGCCTCGGCAAGGAGACGCCGGTCGGCGGGCTTTGGACCGGCATTATGATCCTGACCTACATGTTCGCGCTGATGGGCATCCAGTCGGCGCCGGCATTCTCGATGTGGTCGTTCGCCAACACCAACCCGGCGCCGTTCGCGCCGCAGCAGGTGTGGGGCTCGTCGTTCATGATCGGCCTGATCTTGTTCTTCTTCACCGCCTTCCAGGGCATGGCCGGCCATTTCCTCGGCGCCAATCCTGAAGTCACGCGGGCTGGCCTCGCGGTCGGAAATGTTATCTCCGATGCGGTCAACAAGAACCCGGACTCGCTGGTTCCCTACTACTTCAACCTGATGGCGGACGCCGCACCGTGGCTGATCGGCTTCCTCGCGGTGTGCGCCCTGGCCGCCATGCAGTCAACCGGTGCCGCTTACATGTCGACCGCCGGCGGCATCCTGACGCGCGACCTCTACAAGCGCTACCTCAACCCGACTGCAACGCACACCACGCAGAAGCTGTTCGGCCGGATGGGCGTTGCTTTCATCGTCATCAGCGCGCTGCTGGTGGCAACCTATTCCAAGGACGCGTTGGTTCTCCTGGGCGGGTTGGCCGTCGCATTCGGCTTCCAGATGTGGGTGCCTCTGGCGGCGATCTGCTATTTCCCCTGGATCACCCGCCAGGGTGCGACCTGGGGCTTGGCCGCCGGTCTGATCGCGGTGATTATGACCGACAGCTTCGGCCAGACGATCGGCAGCATGTTCGGCGGCCTGCCATTCGGCCGCTGGCCGTGGACGATCCATTCCGCCGGCTGGGGCATCCTCTTCAACGTCGCCGTCTGCGTCGTAGTGTCGATGATGACCCAGAACGATCATCAGCTGGCGCATCGCATGAAGTTCCACAACTTCCTGCGCGAGCACGCCACCCTGACGGCAAACAAGAAGTCGCTGGTCCCGCTCGCCTGGGGTGTCACTCTTGCCTGGTTCTTCTTCGGCATTGGACCGGGCTGCGTCGTCGGCAACTGGATCTTTGGCGCACCCGATGCCGGCCGGGAGGGCTGGACCTTCGGCATCCCATCGATCTGGGCGTGGCAGATCCTGTTCTGGATGCTAGGCGTCGCCATGATGTGGTTCCTCGCCTACTACATGGAAATGTCGACGGTGCCCTCAAAGGAAGTCGAGGCGCTGATCGAAGATGTCGGGGATACCTCGCTGGAAAAGCCAGGCGTTTAACGAGCTGTCGACAGCACGTGCGGGGGAGGGGACAGCCCCTCCCCCTTTTTGTTGCCTTGAACTGCTCAACAGCTGTAACGGACGGCCAGTAGGGCGGTGATCCCGAACGCGGACATGCAGAACCTGATCGCAAATCCCTGGGTTTGGACGATCGCGCTGGGCGGGCTGTTGTTCTACCCGACCCGGCAGTTGCTGTGGGTGATGTCGGTCCGCCGCCTCGAGCGCCAGCTTGGCAAGCCATCGAGCGAGGAGGAGCGAGGTGCGCTCAAGCGCCGGACGGCCGTCACCGCAGCTTTGCTGTGCTTTGTCTTTTCCGTCGCTTACGTCAACGTCGTCATGGCGCCGCTGTTCGCCCAGCCATGAATGCACGCGCCTTGAGCCCGGCGGTTATTCGCCGCTTCATCATCCTCATGGTGGTGGCAACCTTCGTGATGTTCACCGCCTGGGCCGTCGTCCGCGAGTATCTGGAGGCCCCGCCAGGCGACTACGAAACCCGCCAGGGTGACATCTTGTTGACCGACAGGAAATATGACGAGGCGATCGCGAAGTTCGCGCAAGCGCTCGAACGCTCCCCCAACCACCGCGGCGCCATGATGGGCCGCGCCATTACCCTGCTGCAAGCCGGGCGCCACGACGAAGCCGAGGCGGAGTTCAGCCACCTGATCGCGTTCCTGACCGAGACCGTCGAGCCCGACGACGCGACCGGCATCGGCGTGCTGGCGGCGGCTTATGCAAACCGCGGCATTCTTTATGACCGCGAGGGGCGGTTCGAAGCGGCGCTTGCCGACTATCAGCAGGCGCTCAGGATCGATCCCGGCGCCGTGGCGGGTCCCGGTCTCATGCACAAGGTCCTGCTGCACGCGCGTCCGTCAACCGTCGCCGACCGCGCCCGCTACCTGCAGGAACAGCTGGCGCTTCCCGAAGACCAACGCGTGCTGCACATCCCGGAGATCGACGCCAGGCAGCGCATGCACAAGCCGTAATATCGCGGGGATCTTAGAAGCGGGTGACCTGCAGCACGTCTTGCAGCAGCACCATAACGAAAAAAACAGCAGCGATACAGCCGAACAGCAGGCGGACGAAATCCGTTCTCCCTTCCGCGTCCCGGTAGCGGATACCGTGCCACGCGATGAAGCCGGTCACGACCAGAAACACGAGATCGACCAGTGACTCGGCCCTGCCAGCGAAATCGAACACCGCCCGCTCCTACCGGCTCTCGTGCGCGGCCGGAGGAATCTCAGCACCGCCGTCAATGGTCGTCGCCGGTGCGGGCTTGCGGAACTCCTCTCGGTCGAAGTAGGGCGGCAGACGCGACATCGGCGATCGCACGCCCAGGTCGGCGATGATCACGCTCGCGATCAGGCAGAAGACAAGGATGCTGACGAGGCCGATGAAGCACTGGACGCCTTTCGGCACCGATGTGCGATAGCCGTGATCGTAACGGTGGTAGGCGAGGTCGTTCGGATCAAGGCGGCCACCGTCGGCGCGCGCCAGGATCAGGCGGGCGTAGTGCCGCGCCCACGGGGGGACTTCGCACTCCATCATGTATCGGCGGAACAGGCGGTCCACCAGCGGGGGCGGCAGATCCTTGCCGAACCATTCGTGGTAGGCGAGCTGCAGGAACTGGAACTCCCCGACATCCAAGAGGTTGGCGGCCGAGACCATGATCATCCGGTCGGCCATCTCAAGCTCTTCCCGATCCGGCTGCAGCAGCGCACGAAACAAATTCATCGGACCACACCCACAAGCGCACCAGAACGGCGCCCCGCGAACGCGCGCATGCGGGGACACGCCCGCCCGCAGCATTAGTTCAATTTCTTGAGCTCCAGTTTCAAGACAACCGCGTTATCGTTGCGTTCGAACTCCCGGATCACGGCAACGTAATTGACAGGCTGGCCGGCCTGCAGCTTGTCGACCGCCGACACCGGGATCTGGAAGGTCACATCGGCCGCTTCCTGCCCGTGGCCCGGCTGGTCCATGTCAACGAACAGGTAAGCCTCCTCAATGTAGTCGTCCCCGCGCTGGCGTGAGACCTCGGCGACGCGGCCGCTCCAGTTGATCGTCTGCCCCTTAATGGTCTGGAAATAGGCCGCGAACGCCTGGGCGTCCTTGCCCATCGCCTCGCGAACCGGCGCGAACGGCAGATCGGCCTTTTTCTCCCCGCCGTCACAGGCCACCAGCCAAGGTGCCGCAACCAGCATTATCGTCAAGGCGACTTGGCGCATGCCTCCCTCACTGATCCCTCGCAGAACCGTGCGTGCTCCGCCGGTGCCACCGCACACCGATGATCACCGATCGGCGCCAATGAGCACGCTCCTGCTCGCCCTCCTCGCTCGCAAGAGAACAAGCCTAACCCACGTTGGAGCGCGATGGAAGGCTCCCCGGTCGCCTGTCCATCGCACGTTCGGGCATGGCAATCAGAACTCGCCGCGCACGCAACGATCGATCGGTGAAGAACGGACCCGCCTAGCCGGCGCGGGAAACGAACATATAGCCGGCGCCGCGGCCGGTGAGGATCGCCTGCCGATTGGACGGGTCCGCCTCGATCTTGCGGCGCAGGCGGGTGATGCGGATGTCGAGCGAGCGATCAAGCGGGTCCCAGCACAAATGAACAGGCTGCAAGCCTGGATATAGGGGAATTCCCCCAGACCGAAAACGCCGCTCGTGCTGAGAGATGAGAGCCGCCGCCTCTGGCGGTTGACCAACGGCAGAGTGGCGGCGGGGTAATGCGTTGTTAAGCCCGCTTGTGCGACAACAGACCGGCGATGCGGCCACAGGCGGCGTTTCAGTCGGCCTCCGGCGGTGCTCGCAACAGAAAACCTGGATCGGGCAACGCGATCATGCCGCGCGAACGTCGGCAGATCATCTTCTCCGAAATGGAGCTTTACGAGGCTCTGCTCGCTTACAACCGCGTTGCCGAGCCGGCTGCGTTTGAGGGCGAGCCGTTCTCGCTCCTGCTCACGCGCGAGCCCGCGATTACGCTCGTAACCCGGGTCTACGACCGACGCGAGTGGCGCGAGGAGAAGGTGAAGCTGCCGACGCCGTTCATCCTCGAGGCAATGATCCGCTTCTGCATCGCCAACACGATCAGCCTGCCGCGCCGCGCCAACAAGCGCTTTCTGGTCGTCCAGAACGAGGCCTGCTTGTTCGTCTTGTTGGATCCCGTCAAGCCGACCGCCGATCTGCGGGTGATGGCCACCGCCGGCGCCGATCCGAACAGCAGGGCGTAGACGGCCCGCGATCGAACACCGATCCGGCGCCGGTCTCAGGCGGCGCCTGAACTGCTGCGGCGGGCCGTGCTCAGATCATCGCGCTCCTTGGCGGCCTCGTCTTCGCGCTTGCGCGCCGCATCCGCCTTGGCACGTT
The DNA here is from genome assembly GCA_029624735.1 of Defluviicoccus sp. Taxonomy (GTDB): domain Bacteria; phylum Pseudomonadota; class Alphaproteobacteria; order Rhodospirillales; family Defluviicoccaceae; genus Defluviicoccus. The sequence goes on from JARSSM010000011.1 coordinate 218,666, forward strand.
CGTCCAGGAGTTCAGCCCGTTTGAGCTCGCCATAGGCAGCGCGCAGCACATCTTGCTGCTGCTCGTCCGCGGCCTTGAGCTCTGCCATCCGCTTCTCGAGATCGGCTCGCTTGGCCGCAGCCGCGCGCATGTAAGCGTGAAGGCTGACGCTCGCTTCGAAGGGTTGTTCGGCGGCAAAGCGCTGTTCGGCTGCAACCTCTTCGGCGAGTGCTTCGAGCGCCGCCTGCAAAGCCTGCTGCTGCTGACGAAGCTTCGACAACAGACGCTGCTGCTCGCGCACCTGCCAGTCGTGCAGCCGGCCGAGCGCCGCGAAGGCGCTTTTCATCGCCCCCGCCTCATGCCGTGATCGCCGCCTTGAGCGCTCCATAAACGTCCTTCAGCGCGCCTTTCTCGTCCTTCGCCTGCCGCAGGAACGCCTCGAGGCGCGGATAGAGCGCGATCGCGCGGTCGATCTCCGGATCGGTGCCGCGCTTATACGCACCAAGCCGGATCAGCTCCGCCATGTCCTCGTAGACCGCCAGCACGCGCCTGGCCTCGGCAACAACTGCGTTCTCCGCTGCCGAATTGCAGCCCGGCATCGTGCGCGAGATGCTGCGCAGGATGTTGACGGCGGGATAGCGACCGCGCTCGGCGATCGCCCGGTCGAGGACGATATGGCCGTCGAGGATGCCGCGCACCGCATCTGCGATCGGCTCGTTGTGATCGTCCCCGTCGACGAGGACGGTAAAGAAGGCGGTGATGCTGCCCTGGCCGCGCTCACCCGGACCGGCCCGTTCCAGGAGTTGCGGCAGCAGGGCGAATACCGATGGCGTGTAGCCCTTGGTCGTTGGCGGCTCGCCGGCGGCAAGGCCGATCTCGCGCTGGGCCATGGCGAAGCGGGTCACGCTATCCATCAGGCACAAAACGTTGGCGCCCTGATCACGAAAGGCTTCGGCCACCGTCATCGTCGCCAGCGCGGCCCGGCGGCGCACGCCCGGCGCCTCATCGGACGTCGCGACGACGACGACGCTGTGGGCAAGCCCGGCCTCGCCGAGATCATCCTCGATGAACTCGCGCGCCTCGCGGCCGCGCTCGCCGATCAGACCGATCACGACCACGTCGGCCGCCGTGTTGCGCGCGATCATCGACAACAGGCTCGATTTGCCGACGCCAGAGCCGGCGAAAATGCCGAGCCGCTGGCCTTCGCAACAGGTGAGAAAGGCATTGAGCGCGCGCACGCCGACGTCAAGCTTGCCGCTGACGCGCCCGCGGGCATGCGCCTGTGGCGGCCGCCGGCGCAGACCGTAACGGACCGCTCCCGCCCGGAGCGGGCCACCGCCGTCGATCGGCTCGCCGAACGCATTCAGCACCCGGCCGCGCCATGACGGATCCGGCGACAACGACGCCTGGCCGCCGGCCGGGACCACCCGGCAGCCGAGGCCGATGCCATCGACGGAACCGTGCGGCATGATCAGCACCTTGCCGGGCTTGAGCGCGATCACTTCACCGCGGATGCAGGCGCCGTCGCTGGCAATGAGCGACACTTCCTCGGCGACGGCGATCGTGCCGGCAAATCCGGTCGCCTCAACCGTCAGCCCGACGACGCCGGTCACCCGGCCGTGAATGGCGAAATCCGGGATCCGCGCGATCGCATCACGCAGGGGAAAGGTCGGCGTCATCGGCCCGGCCTCGGCTTGCCGGCGGCGGAACTGCCGCCCGGAGGTCGATTGTCGCGGCTCCCGATTAATGCACCGCTAAGGCCCGGCGACCCACGGTCCCATGCCGGGAAGGTACACTTGTTACGTGTGTCTAGAAATCTGTACACTTTTCTGTTGCGCATGCCTCAAATGTGTACTATTCATAATGGCACGTTAAGAGCGCAGTTCGTTTCTAGATTGTAGCGAGGTTGGCATGCGTATTCTCCTTATCGAGGACGACTCGACCACGGCAATGATCGTCGAGCGCACCCTGAAGATGCATGGGATGGTCGTCGACACCACCGATCTGGGCGAAGACGGCCTGGAACTGGCCAAGCTCTACGACTACGACATCATTCTGCTGGACCTCCTGCTCCCCGATATCGAGGGCATGGAAGTGCTGAGACGGCTGCGCAATGCGCGCGTCGTGACGCCGGTGCTGATCCTGTCGGGCTTGTCACAAGCCGAAAACAAGGTGCGCGGCCTCGGCTCGGGCGCCGACGACTATCTGACCAAGCCGTTCGACGGCAAGGAGCTGATCGCGCGCATCCAGGCGATCGTGCGCCGCTCCAAGGGTCACTCGCAGTCGGTCATCCAGACCGGTCGGCTGACCGTCAACCTGGCGGCGCGGACGGTCCAGGTCGACGAAAACCCGCTGCACCTGACCAGCAAGGAATACGGCATCATCGAGCTGCTGAGCCTGCGCAAGGGGACGACGCTGACCAAGGAGATGTTCCTCAACCACCTCTACGGCGGCATCGACGAACCGGAACTGAAGATCGTCGACGTCTTTATCTGCAAGATCCGCAAGAAGCTGGCCGCGGTCGCCGCCGGCGAGAACTACATCGAGACCGTGTGGGGTCGCGGCTACGTCCTGCGTGATCCGGCGGGCCGGTCAACTGCGTCGGTCGCGGCCTGAGCGCGCGACGGCACCCGCCGCCACGGCCATGCTTCTTCGCCCTCAGGCAACGGCTGCGCGCGGGCCGCTGCCAACGGGGCGATAGATGCCGGCCGCGCCGGGAACGATCTCAAGCCGGGTTGAGAGGCCTATGATCGTCTCAACCGCACCCAGCAGCAGGACGCCGTCCGGCGCCAACACCTGAGCGATCCGCTCGATGACGCCCTTCTTCGTCGGCTCATCGAAGTAGATAAGCACGTTGCGGCAGAACACGATATCGAAGCGGCCCAAGCCCGCGCACTCGCCCAGCATATTGTGCTGACGGAAGCTCACCATCGATCGCAGCCTTGGCGCGATCTCCCAGTTCGTTCCCTTCTGCGCGAAGTATTTGAGCAGAAGCCGGATCGGCAATCCGCGCTGGACCTCGAACTGGGAGTAGACACCGGCCTTGGCCTTGATGAGCATGCTGGTAGCGATGTCGGTGGCGACGATCTCGACCGGCCGGCCGGCGAGGAGCCCTTCTTCCTCCAGGAGCGTAATCGCGATCGAGTAAGCCTCCTGGCCGCTGGAGCACGCGGCTGACCAGATGCGGAGCGGCCGTTCCTTCGGGCGCGCGGCGACGATGCGGGGCAAGATGACGGTGCGCAGCAGCTCGAACGGTTTGCCGTCGCGAAAAAACAGCGACTCGTTGGTCGTCATCGCCTCGACGACATCACGGATCAGCTCCTCGTCACGCACCGATCTCATCTGTGCAACGAGGCCGGCGATGTCGTTCAATCGGCGCTGCGCCGCGAGCGGCCCAAGCCGGTTCTCGAGCAGGTAGGTCTTGTCGCTGGAGAGCGCGATGCCCGAACGTTCCTTGATCAGGGCGCTCAGGAACTGGAAGTCGGCGGCCTGCATATCAGCCCCCGGTGGCACGCTTGAGGATTGCAGGCGCCAGGTCGGCCAGCGGCAACACCGCTGTGCACAGCCCCGCTGATGCGACCGCACCAGGCATGCCCCAGACAACGCTCGTCGCCTCGTCCTGGGCTAACAGCGTGCCGCCGGCGGCGACTACCGCCCGACCGCCTTCTAGCCCGTCGCTGCCCATGCCGGTGAGGATGACGGCCAGCGCCCGGCTGCCGAAAACCTGAGCGACGCTGCGCAGCATCGGATCGACCGCGGGGCGGCAGAAGTTTTCCGGCGGCTCCTGGTTGCAGCGCACGATTGCGCCTTGCGCGCCGCGGCTCTCGACCCGCATGTGCCAGTCGCCGCGAGCAAGCACGATCTGACCCGGGACCAGCGGCGTACCGTCGACCGCCTCGGCGCACGGGCGACCGCTCTGCTTTTGCAGGTGTTCAGCAAGGATGGTGGTGAACATCGCTGGCATATGCTGGGTAATCAGGATCGGCTGCATCAGCGCGCCGGAGCGCAAACCCGCGAACAGCGTCTGCAGCGCCTGCGGACCGCCGGTTGAACAGCCAATCGCGATCACGTCTGGCCGGCTGCCGGCTGCCGGCTGCAGCGTGATCGGGAGCCGTGCCGGGCTGGCGGTTCTCCCGCTCGGGCGAACCGGTGAAGCGGCAGGAGGTACGATTCCCCTGGACCGGCCGGCCTCGCGATCGATCTGGCGCCGACGGGCACCCAACGCCTTGACCTTCGCCACGAGTTCGCGCGCGAATTCCTGCGCGCTGCTCAAGCGCTGTGTCGAGGGCTTTGGCACGTAGTCGGCCGCGCCGGCCTGAAGCGCCTTCAGGCTCACTTCGGCGTTGCGCTGGGTCAGGGTCGAAGCCATCACCACCTGCACGCAGGGATCGAGCGCTAATAGCCGCTGCAGAGCCTCAAGACCGTCCATGACCGGCATCTCGATATCGAGGACGACGACATCGATGGCGCGATCACGCTCGAACTGGGCGACCGCGGTGGCACCATTGCCGACTGATGCCGCGATGGCGATCGACGGATCGCCCTCCAGCATGCGGTTGATCAGACCGCGAACGATCGCTGAATCATCAACCACCATGACGCGGTAAGGGGCATCGGCAATGACAGCCGCTCGCGAAACGGGTTTCGTGCCTGGCAAGACATTCACAACACGGGCCTGTCGCAGCTAGAGGAGGCCGACTTGAACGAGCTTTGCCTGTAGGACATCGCTCGCGAACGGTTTCATGATGTATTCGTCGGCGCCGGCCTCGATCGCCTGCTGGATATGATTGATGTCGTTCTCGGTGGTGCAGAAAATGACGATCGGCTGGCGAACGCTCGGCAGTTGGCGCAGCGCCCGCAGAAAGTCGAGACCATTCATCACCGGCATGTTCCAATCGAGGAGAACGAAATCGGGGATCTCCTCCTGGCAGGCCGCGAGCGCCGCCTGGCCGTCGCCGGCTTCACGGGAGGAGAACTGCAGCTCTTCGAGGATCCGGCGCGCGACTGTGCGGACCACCCGCGAGTCATCAACGATCAGACAGGTTCTCATGGCTTGGCCCGGGATGGCTCTGAGCGGGCACCCACGCGCCGCACACTGCTTACGATCGAGCGTATCGCGACCATTTGTTTCACCACCCCTTTCGGCCGTCAGTTCCGCAAAGGACCGCTCTCGCCGTTCCAGGCGTTTGGCCTGCTGCCCAGCGTCTGCGCCAGGCTCTGAATCAGGCCCTCACGGTCGAACTTGGCGACGTAATCGGTAAAGCCGACCGCGCGGCCGCGCGCAAAGTCCGCCTCGCTTGCGTACGATGACAGCGCGACCAGCGGAGTCTGGCACCAGCGGTCGTCGCGGCGGACGTTCTCCGCAAACTCAAAGCCGTTCAAACCCGGCATTTCGATGTCGCTGATGATGGCATCGAAGCGCTGGCCGGCATCGCGGATGCGCAACGCCTGGACCGCATCGGAAACGGCGGTCACCACGTAGCCGGCAGCCTCCAGGATCGGCACCACCAGGGAGCGGAAGAAGTCGCTGTCTTCGACCACGAGCAACTGCTTCTTCGTGCTGGCAGTGCCGAACCCGTCCCCGGCCTCAGGCCCGAACCAGGCGGGATAGGCCTTGGTCAGGAAGTGGGTGACATCGATGATGTCGGTCGATCGTCCGCCGATGACGGCGCTGCCGATGGTGCCCGCCTTCTCGGCGGCAATCTCGATGGTGAGCGTCTCTTCCAAGACATCGATGATCTCGTCGACGACGAGCCCCATCGAGCGGTCGCGGTCGGAGAAGACAAGGACCGGATGGACCGGCCGGCTTGCCCAATCGAAGGAGTCTGCGAGCGGCACCAGAGGCATCAGGGAGTTGCGATACTGGATCACGGCGCGTCCCTGTGAACGCTCGATTTTGGCGGACTCGATTTGCTCCAGGCGCGCAACCAGTTCGAGCGGCACCGCCTTGGGATCGGCATCGCCGGCGCGGAACACCAGCACCCGGGTTGTCTCCTGATCCTTGGCACCACGCGTATCGCATTCATCCGCCGTCTCAGCCGCCTTGTCGCCGACGGTGGCGGCGATGCCGTTGGGATCGAGGATCATGATGACGCTGCCGTCGCCGAGAATGGTGTTGCCCGCGTAGTACGGGATTGCACGCAGGATCGAGGCAACCGGCTTGACCACGATTTCCTCGGTATCGAACACTTCATCGACGATGATGCCGAAACTGACCGCGCCAACCTGGGTCACGACCACGAACGGTTCGGTCTCAGCGGTCGCAGCAGTCGCGGGGCCTTCGAGCCGCAGCAAGGCGCGCAGATCGACCAGCGGCAACAGCCGCTCGCGCAGGCGCAGGAGCGGCGCGTCGTTGATGCGCTCGATCCGGTTCTCGCTGTCGCCCGCGACCCGCACCAACTCGCGGACGCAGATCTGCGGCACAGCGAAGCGTTGGCCGGAACAGCCGAGGATGAGCGCGGAGACGATCGCCAGCGTGAGCGGGATCTTGATTGTGAACGCCGTCCCCCGACGCGGCAGCGCCTTGAGCGCGATGGTGCCGCCGATCTTCTCGACGTTTGTCCGCACAACGTCCATGCCGACGCCGCGGCCCGAAACGTTGGTGACCTTTTCGGCGGTCGAGAAGCCGGCGCGGAAGATGTACTGATAGACCTGATCGTCGCTCAGACGCACGAGCTCGCTCGGGCTGGCCAAACCCTGGGCCAGGATCTTGCGGCGGATGCGATCGACATCAAGGCCGCGGCCGTCGTCGGCCACCTCGATGATGATGTGCCCACCTTCGTGATAGGCCTTGAGCGTGATCGTGCCTGTTTCCGATTTGCCCTGGGCACGCCGTTCCTCGGGCGTCTCGATGCCATGATCGGCCGAGTTGCGCACCATGTGGGTGAGCGGATCCTTGATCAGCTGCAGGACCTGACGGTCGAGCTCTGTCTCGGCACCGATCATGGTCAGTTCGAGCTTCTTGCCGGTCTCGACCGAGAGATCGCGGACGATGCGCGGCAGCTTGGCCCAGGCGTTGCCGATCGGCTGCATGCGCGTCTTCATTACGCCTTCTTGCAGCTCGGTCGTGAGGTGGCTCAGGCGCTGCAAGGGCGCGGCAAGGCCGGTATCCTCGCGGTTGCGCACCATCTGCAGCAGCTGATTACGGGTCGGCACCAGCTCGCTCACCAACGTCATCAGCGTTTCAAGCGTATCGACGGCGACCCGGATCGACTGGTTTGCCACGGCCGAGTCACGCTCGCCGGACGCAGCACCCGCGGCCTCGCCGGCGGCCTGAGGTGCGGCAGCCGGTGCCGCCGCCGAAGTCTCGGCCGCGCCCATCGCCGCTGCGGCCTCGCGCGCCCGCTCGGCGGCAATCGCTGCGGCGATATCGGCGTCGCTGGCGGCATGGATGCCGGAAGCCTCTGCCCGCGCGACCTCTTCCAAGAGCTCCGCCGCAACGGGAAAACCGCCCTCGCCAACCGGAATGGCATCTGCCGGTGCAGCGGTAGCCGGCGCCGCCGCAGCGGAGGGGGCGGCTGCAGCTGCAGGTGGCAGAGGCGTGCCGGCGGCAATCGCGCCCAGTTCGGCGATGAGTGCAGAGTCATCGCCCACCGGCTCGGCGCCGGACTGCTCCAGCTCGGAGAGGATGCCGCGAATGCTGTCGATGCATTTGAGGATCGCCGTTACCGCCGGCGCACTCACGGAGAGTTTGCCGTCGCGGAACAAGCCCAACAGGGTCTCGCCCGCGTGCGCGATAGCTTCCAAACGGCCTAAGCCCAGGAATCCGCACGTGCCCTTGATGGTGTGGACCAGGCGAAAGATGTTGCCGAGGATCTTGAGATCGCCCGGGTTCTGCTCGAACTGGACCAGTTCGGCGTCGATAACGGCCAGGCTCTCGTTGGTTTCGGTCAGGAACTCGGTCAGCAGTTCGTCCATGGCAGCGGCATGTCCTCAACGCTTCGGGCTGACGCCTGACGGCGCCGCGACGGATGAGGCTAGCGCGGAAGGACTTAACGAAGTGCTACCCGGCGCTGAGAGCGGCCTAGTTTCATGCCGCCTTGAGAACGATCGTGATCGTGTCCGCCGCCGATCGATCGAGCGCTACGCTCAGATCGAGGCCTTCGAGCAGCCTATTGAGGTAATAGGCATGGATGCTGCGCACGCCGGGAGTGGAGCTTGCCGCCGCGCCCAGCGCCGCCTCGATGTCGTCGGCAACGCGGGCGCCGGTGCCCCGCACCGCCACCCGAACCTGGCCCCGGCCACGGCGCTCGTGCACATCGATCGCAAGCGTGCCGCCGCGCGGCAGCCATTCGCGCGCCACCAGCACGAGGCACAGCAGCAACCGGGCGAGATCACTGCTGTTGACAAGCGGTACCCCCTTCAAGGACTGCTCGCACGTGCGCCACTCCAGCGCAACGCGGCTCCCCTTCAGGAACTCTTCGATCAGCGTCCGCGCCTCGGCGAGACTGCTGGCGCGCTCGGCCGAGGCCATCGCGAACGCGGTACGGAAGAACGCGAGCCTTGAGCGCACCTGGCGTGCGCTGGCAGCGATCAGCTCCAGCGTTTCTTTTGTCTCCGCCTTGTCGTCGCTCAAGAACTCAAGACCAATGTTGATCGCGCCGGCCGGGCCCATCAGGTCATGGCAGAGCCGCGCGCACAGCATCTGCGCCAGCTGCACCTCGTCCGGCGCGCCAGCTTCTGCAGGTGTCAGCGCCAGCATCGGGGCGTGTGCAGCGGTGGGCCGGCGGCTCTGCGGTTCTGCGATCGAGGCCATCATCATGGTCGGCGCTCCACTCCTGCACTGCCAACGACAGCTGCGAAACATACACCCTTCACGGGTTGCGCTGTCGTCTGAACACGCAAAAGTATATTAATGCCGACTGCAGCTGTAAAGAGATTTTTTTCATTTAGTACCCGCTTTGCGGGTTTTTTGTCGCCGGAAACAGGGAAGTACAGCCGCGGCTGGAGAAGGCCTGCGGGCGGGCGATGGCGGCATTTGCGCCGCAACGGAAAAAGGAAACAAGCGACCCGCGCCGATGCGAAGGCGGATTCGGTCCCGTACGCGGGTGAGTGGTCGCTTACCCGCTTTGCCAGCCTACCCCAGGTACCGCCGTTCCAGGTGCGTCACGAAGGCGTCCGCGTCGAGGGGGCGGCCGGTGGCGGCAATCAGGATCTCGCGCGTGCTCTTGGAAGAGCCCTGGCTGTGCACGTGCGTACGCAGCCACGTAATCAGCGGCGCGAATTCGCCGGCCGCAATTCCTTCGGTCAACCCCGGCTCGGCCCGGCAGGCGGCGTCGAACAATTGCGCGGCCGCGATCGCGCCCAGCGTGTAGGTGGGAAAGTAGCCGAACGCGCCGTCGAACCAGTGGATGTCCTGCAGGCAGCCTGAGCGGTCGTCTGGCGGGGTGATGCCCAACAAATCGCGCATCCCCTCCGCCCACGCGCCGGGCAGGTCCGCGACCTGCAGCGTCCCCGCCAAGAGCGCCTTCTCCAGCCGATAGCGCAGGATCACGTGCGCCGGATAGGTGACCTCGTCGGCGTTGACGCGGATCAAGCCGGGTGCGACGCGGGTGTAGTGACGATAGAGCGCCTCCGCCTCCCAGGCCGGCCCGGAGCCGCCGAAGGTGGCGCGGATCAACGGCGCCGCGAAGGCGAGGAAGGCTCGCGAGCGGCAGACCTGCATCTCGATCAGCAGCGACTGGCTCTCGTGCAGGACCATGCCGCGCGCGTCCGCCACCGGCAGGCCGCGCCAATCCTTCGGCAGACCACGTTCGTAGAGCGCATGGCCGGTCTCGTGCAGGACCCCCATCAGCGCCGGGCGGAAGTCGTGCTCGTCGTAGCGTGTCGTGATACGGACGTCGTCGGGCGTGCCGCCACAGAATGGATGCAGGCTGACGTCGAGGCGGCCATGATGGAAATCGAAGCCGAGCCGTTCCATGAACTGCACGGCCAGCCGGCGCTGCGCCTCGATCGGGAACGGCCCGCCAAACTCCGGCGGCGGCCCGGCCTCGGCCTGGCGGTCCAGTACGGCCGTGAGCAGCGATGGCAGGGCTTCGCCTAGGCGGGCGAAGATGGGGTCGATCTCGGCCGCGCGACCGCCCGGTTCGTACTCCTCCAGGAGCGCGTCATAGGGATCGAGGCCCAAGGCCTTCGCGCGCGCCTCAGCGGTTGCCCGCACCAGCGGCACAAGGGCTTCCAAGCTGGGCCGGACAATCGAAAAGTCGCTCTCGGCCCGCGCATCGCGCCAGGCCGCCTCACACGCCGAGCTGGCTCGCGAAAGCGCTTCCACCTCCGGCTGGCCGACGGCAGAGGCCAGCACATGCGCGCGCCGCATCTCCTTCAGGTTGGCGCGCTGCCAGTCATCGAGGCTGACATCGGCGCCGGCGGCGTCCAGGAGTTGTGCCACTTCGAGGGAACACAAGAGGCTGTGACGGAGTGCTTTCAGGACCGCCAACTGATCGGCCCGGCCGCGCGCACCGCCCTTTGGCATCATCGTCGCCAGATCCCACTGCAGGATGGCGCCGGCGTCGGTCAGTGCGCTGATGCGGCGAAACCACTCTTCGAGGCGCTTGTACGACGCGTGCGGCATGGCAGCTCAACCATGACCCATGAAGGCGCGATCAGCCAGCAGCGCCACGAAGATGAGGAAAAGATAAAGAATCGAGAATAGAAAGAGCGTGCGCGCCGGCTGTGTGCGCGGATCGCCCGCGAGACGGACGACATGGAACAGCAGGACCGCATCGAGGACCAGCGCCGCGATCCCGTAAAGCGCGCTCGCCATGCCGATCGCCCACGGCAGCAGCGTCGCCGGGATCAGCAGAAGTGTGTAGGCCAGGATGTAGAGGCGTGTCTTGCGGCCACCGACGACCACCGGCAGCATCGGTACGCCGGCCTGATCGTAATCCTGGCGCCGGAACAGGGCGAGCGCCCACGAGTGCGGTGGTGTCCACAGGAAAATGATCGCAAACAGGCTCAAGGCCTCGAGACCGACCGAGCCGGTTGCGGCCGCCCAGCCGATCACCGGCGGCAGCGCGCCCGACGCACCGCCGATGACGATGTTCTGCGGTGTCCTGCGCTTCAGCCACACAGTATAGATGAGCACGTAATAGATGATGGTGAGCGCCAGCAGCGCCGCCGCCAGCAGGTTCACCACCAGCGCCATCGTCACGACCGCAAACGTAGCCAAGCCGGCGCCGAGCCGCAACGCCACCTGCGGCTGCAGTCGGCCGGCCGGCAGCGGTCGGTTCATCGTCCGCTGCATCACGCGATCGATGTCGCGGTCGTACCACATATTGATGGCACCGGCCGCGCCAGCGCCAAGCGCGATACAGGCTACGGCGACGATTGCAGTCAGCGCAGGCAGCGGCACCGGCGCCAAGACCAAGCCGACAAAGCCGGTAAAGACCACCAGCGCCATCACCCGCGGCTTGAGCAGAACGGCATAGTCGCGCAGTTGAAAGCGCACATCAGCCGGCGCTGCGGCCGCCACTGAGCCTGCGCCTTCGTACGGACGAACCATCGCTCCTCTCTCCCTTCGCCGTCACCGCGGGCGACTTCGGGCTGCTCTTGCCGGGTTTGGCGCCCCTCACGTTTCCCGGACTATAGCTGCATTTCCGACCATCAGGGTAGGGCTTTGACGCTGCCACGGGCAAGCGCCGCCAGCACCAGGACGACAAAGATCACGCCGCCGATCACCGCAATCAGCCCGCCTAAACCGTTCATGCCCAGACCGATGACGGGGATCAGGCCGTCGAGACCTTGGGCAGCGCCGGCAACCTTGCGTGGCGCGCCGTGGCCGCCAGCGGCAAACAGGCCGAGGCAGGCAAACAACTGGCCCCAGGCGAACAGGTGGATCTGCCGCCGCTGCCAGCGCTCCGGCGGCGGCTGGCAGCCAAGGCGGGGCAGGAAGCTCACATAGAACAGGCCCATGAAAGCGAGTGTCACGGCGGCGATGACGCCATGGTAGTGCGCGGGCGTGCGCGTATCGGCCCCATCGACGAACACGCCGAGGAAGCCGCCGACGACGAACAACAGGATCGAGAGTGCGAGGCACAGGAACGCCGGCTGCGCCCACGGCCAGGGACGCGGCAGCGCCTGCATCACCGCCCAAGCCGCCAACAGCGCCGGCGGACCAAGCGCGTATTGCAGGAGCGTGAAGGCTTCCGTGTGCGCTGCCGAGAACGGCTCGAAAACGAAGTAGAACAGTGGCGCCGGCAGGACGCTGAACAGCAGCAGCGCGAGCGCGACCAGAAGCACCATCGTCGACACCGCCCGGTCGCCGCGCATAGCCGCCGCGAGCAGGATCCAGGCGCCAATCAGGAGCGCGGTGTTCATGAACTGGAGGATATGGCCACCGCCCCAGAACAACTCCTCATTGAAGGCGTGGCTTGGCACCACCCCGCCTTGGAAGCCCAGCGCCAGACCAAACGCAGCGACGGCGAGCAGCAGCATCATGGCTGCGGCGGCGACGGCCGCAGCCGCCGGCTGTTCGCTCAGCCGCGACCCGCGCACGGCGGCCAGCAGACGCAGCGCTACCGCACCTTGCGCCGCAAACAGGAGCGCGACGCCTGCGTAGTAGAGCGGGTCGATGATAACGGGGATGTAGTTGTTGAGCGTCGCCTCGCCGCGGTCAAGCAGCGCCGGTACGAACAAGAGCGGCATTGCGACCGCGGTGCCGGCAGCGGCGAGACTGCCCAAGCCGAAGCGCTGCTGCCGGCCGGCTTGCGCCGGCGCGACCAACGCGGCAAGAGCGCCGAACACGGCCAAGAACCAGACCACGAACGAGAACACGACGTGGATGACGAGGCCCTTGTGAAAAAAACCAACCGGCCATGGGAATACTGCCTCGACGCCGGGGATGCGCGAGATCGCCAACAGCAGCGCGAACACACCGGCGAGCCCAAGCGCCGCCGCAGCGACAAGCACCCACGCCTTCAGCTCGCTTGCAGGCGGCCCAGCGGTGGCGGCGGCGGGCCGCGGCGCTTCCGGCATCACCGCTGATACTGGCTCAGCCATGGCTCAGGCCCAAGGCTTCGGGCGGGAACGGGAACAGATGCACCGCCATGACGTAAACGACGACGCCGGAGACCGCGACATACATCCACAAGGGCCAAGTCCAGCGGGCCAGGCGGCGATGCTGCTCGAAGCGACCGCTGAGCGCGCGCCAGACCGTTATCGGCACCAGGGCCGTGATGACGACCGCGATGAGGACGTGTGCAATCAAAATCGAGAAGTAGATCGGCCGGATGATCCCTTCGCCGCCGAACTTCGCCAGCCCGGAGTTGAAGTGATAGATCAGATAGCTGATCAGAAAGCCTGCCGATGCGGCCAGGGCCGCCATCATTGCTGCGCGATGCCAAGCGCGATTTCCGCCGCGGATGAAAGCGAACCCAGCGGCCAGAAATACGATGGTGACGGCGTTGAGGGCTGCGTTGACATGCGGCAGATCGGCGATTTCGATGCTCATGCGGGTCCAACGTCGTGGCAGTGGTTCTGATACCCACGCAACCGCCGATACCGGAGGTTGCAGTCGGGCCGTCGCGGCAGAAGAGGGGCCCTATCCGCCACTCACCTTCAAGAAGATGCCGACGTACATCCCGAGTGCGGCAAGCGCCAGCACCACGGCCAGAGCGACGTTCTTCATGGCAGTCGACCTCTTGCTCATCGTGTGCGCCGAGCTTGTGAAAGCCGCCGGCGCCAGTCCCGTTTGTTGCGCCGCAACACTCCCTTAAGGTTACGCCCACGGTGGGAAAAATCAATGCGTGCCGCAGACAGCGGCGGCGGCCTCCTGGGCGCCTCGAATGCGAAAGAAAATGCTTTTCATCATCATACTCTCATGTTAGTCAACCGAACGCTGCTCAATCGCCGGTAGGATGCCGCATGGCACTGTTTAACCGACTTGGGCCGAAAACACCGATTGTGGCGCTAGCGCTCGAACGCAAGGCGCGTTAGATTTGGACGCGGTAAATTCGAGTGCGCTGACGCTTGAGGGACAAAAAGGGCGGGTGGAGAGAATGACCACGCGAATTCTGAGATCGCTGATTGGGGGATCGCTGACCGGAGTGGGTGCCGTAGTCGCCGCCGGTGCTGCCCACGCAAGTGGTATGGCGACGCCGTGGCAGATCAACCTGCAGGACGCAGCTTCGCCGGTCATGGAGCGCGTGCACGGCTTCCACAACATGTTGCTGGTGATTCAGATCTCCATCGTCGTGCTGGTGCTGGGCGTGCTGGCCTACATCATCGTCCGCTTCAATGCGAAGCGGAACCCGGATCCATCGCGGACGGCGCACAACACCCTGCTCGAGATCGTGTGGACGGCGGTGCCGATTGTCATTCTCGTCATCATTGCCATCCCATCGCTCAAGCTTCTCTACTTCTCGGACCGGGCGCAAGACCCGGACATGACGCTGAAAGTGACAGCGCATCAGTGGTACTGGAGCTATACCTACCCTGATCATGGCGATTTCGCCTTTGACAGCCTGCCGGTTGCGGCGGAAGTGTTGGAGGCTGGGCAGCCGCGGCTGCTGACCGTCGACAATCCGATCGTGCTGCCGGTCGACACGACGATTCAGGTGCTGGTGACGACCGACGACGTCATCCACAACTTCGCCGTGCCGTCGCTGGGCCTGAAGACCGATGCGACCCCGGGACGGGTCAATGAGACTTGGGTGCGCATCTCCAAGGAAGGCACCTATTACGGCATGTGTTCGGAGCTGTGCGGCGTCAACCACTACTACATGCCGATCCAAGTCAAGGCCGTCTCCAAGGAGCGGTTCGCGGCGTGGACGCAGGAGGCCAAAGAGAAGTTCGCCGCGCGGCCGGCGCCGGCAGTCGCCGCCGCGCCTGCGCAGTCAATTCAGTAGCGCATTCGGCAAAGCGCGCTAGCGGTTAGGGAGAAAAACGCGTCATGGCACACGGAGCAGCCGCCGGACACGGCGCCCACGCGCACGGCGAACACGACCATCACCCGACAGGGTGGAAGCGCTGGGTCTATTCGACGAACCACAAGGACATCGGCACGATGTACATCGTGCTGTCGATGATTGCGGCGCTCTTGGGCGGAATGATGTCCTGGTACATCCGTCTCGAACTCGCCGAGCCCGGCATTCAGTTCATCGAGGACACCCAGTTCTACAACGTGCTGGTCACTGCGCACGGTTTCCTGATGGTGTTCTTCGTCGTCATGCCGGCGATGATCGGCGGCTTTGGCAACTGGTTCGTCCCGCTGATGGTCGGTGCGCCGGATATGGCATTTCCGCGCATGAACAACATCAGCTTCTGGCTGACCGCGGCTGGCTTGGTGCTGCTGGTAATGTCCGCGTTTGTCGGTGGCGGACCGGGGACTGGGTGGACGGTCTACCCGCCGCTATCGAGTATCGCCTACCATCCGGATGCCGCGGTCGATTTCGGCATTCTGGCGCTGCATGTCGCCGGCGCCGGCTCGATCCTGGGCGCGATCAACTTCATCGTCACCATCCTCAACATGCGCTCGCCGGGCATGACCATGCACCGGATGCCGCTGTTCGCATGGTCGATCCTGATCACCGCCTTCCTGCTGCTGCTGGCGCTGCCGGTGCTGGCCGGCGCTCTCACGATGCTGCTGACCGACCGCAACTTCGGCACCCACTTCTACGATCCCGCCGGCGGCGGCGACCCGCTCCTGTGGCAGCACCTGTTCTGGTTCTTCGGCCATCCGGAGGTGTACATCATCATCCTGCCGGCATTCGGCATCGTCAGCCAGCTCGTCTCGACCTTCTCGCGCAAGCCGGTGTTCGGCTACCTCGGCATGGCGTATGCGATGTCGGCGATCGGCGTCGTCGGCTTCATCGTGTGGGCGCACCACATGTATACGACCGGCCTCGGCGTCAACGCGCGCGCCTACTTCACCACCGCAACGCTAATCATCGCCGTGCCGACCGGCATCAAGATCTTCAGCTGGCTGGCGACGATGTGGGGCGGCTCGATCGACTTCAAGGCGCCGATGCTGTACGCGATCGGCTTCATCTTCCTGTTTGTCGTCGGCGGGGTCACCGGCGTCGCGCTCGCGAATGCCGGCATCGACTTCGCCCTGCATGACACCTACTACGTCGTTGCTCACTTCCACTACGTCATGGCGATCGCTGCCATTTTCGCGATGTTCGGCGGTTACTACTATTGGATCGGCAAGATCAGTGGGAAGCAGTACAACGAATGCCTGGCGAAGACGCAGTTCTGGCTGTTCTTCATTGGCGTCAACGTGTTGTTCTTCCCACAGCACTTCCTGGGCTTGGCCGGTATGCCGCGTCGCATCCCCGATTATCCGGATGTCTATGCCGGCTGGAACATGGTGAGCTCGTTCGGCGCGCTTCTGACCATGCTCGGGACCTTCTTGTTCTACTACATCGTCTTCCATACCATACGCTCCGGCAAGCCGGCTGAGGCCAACCCGTGGGGCGAAGGGGCGACGACGCTGGAGTGGACCGTGGCATCACCGGCGCCGTTCCATACCCATGAGGTGCAGCCCGTGATCAGTGCCGGCGACCATGGCCACGGCGGCCATGGCCACGGTGCCCATCCGCGGCCGGCCGAGTAGGCGCGCAAGGCCGAGTGGAGCGGCGGAGGCAGCGATGCTTGGAGCGCAAGCGCGAGGGATCAACCGGACCAAGCTGACGGCGGTCATACTGTTTGCTGTCGTCGCAGCGATGGGCGGCCTCGCCTTCGCCTCCGTGCCACTCTACCGCATGTTCTGCCAAGTCACCGGCTTTGCTGGTACGCCCAGAACCGGTGCGTATGTCGGCACGGCGTCTGCCGGCGCCGGTGCGGCGGGCGAGGTGACGGTGCGCTTCGACGCCAACGTCAACTCGCAATTGCCATGGCAGTTCCAGCCGGTCGAGCGCCAGGTCGTGGTGCGCCCGGGTGAGGAAGTCCTGATCCACTACCGAGCGCACAACTTCGCTGATAAGCCGATTACCGGCACGGCAACGTTCAATGTCACGCCGTTCAAGGCGGCTCAGTACTTCAACAAGATCGAGTGCTTCTGCTTTACCGAACAGACGCTGAAGCCGGGCGAGGACGTCTCGATGCCGGTCGTGTTCTACGTCGATCCGCAACTGTTCGAGGATCCAAACACGGCAGAAGTGCGCAAGATCACACTCTCCTACACCTTCTTCCCGGTGGAAACGCAGGCTCAACAGCCGTCAGCGGGCGAGAAGGCGCTTTAAGGGCGCTGCCGCTTCGGCGGCGGCGCGTGGCAACGGTTTGGTGCCCGAACGGGGCGTCGATACGCTAACTAGGGGCAGGGACATGGCAGCGGAAACGGTAAAATCACATCCCTATCACATCGTTGACCCGAGCCCGTGGCCGGCATTGGGGACGCTTTCAGCTTTCCTGATTGCCACCGGCGGGATCTGGTTCATGCACGGCGGGCCGCCGTTGCTGCTCGCGGCGGGTTTCGCGCTCTTGATTTTCGTCTTCTACGCCTGGTGGCGTGATGTCGTTAAGGAGTCGCGCGTCGGCACCAATCACACCGCCGAGGTTGCACACGGCCTGCGCGTCGGCTTCCTCCTGTTCATCGCCTCGGAGGTGATGTTCTTTTTTGCCTTCTTCTGGGCGTACTTTCACTCGAGCGTGCCGGCGATCAACCGTGTCGCGCACACCGTCTGGCCGCCGGAGGGGATCGTTCCCTTCGACACCTGGGGCTTGCCGTTCCTCAACACGCTGATCCTGTTGACCTCAGGCGCGACCGTGACGATCGCGCATCATGCCGTCGTCGCCGGCGACAAGAAGAAGCTGGTGCTGTGGACGGGCATAACGGCTTTGCTCGGCATCATCTTCCTGATCTGTCAGGCGTTCGAGTACAGCCACGCTGCCTTCGGTTTCACCGACGGCATCTATCCCTCGACGTTCTTCATGGCGACTGGCTTCCACGGCTTCCATGTGTTCGTCGGCACCTGCTTCCTGATCGTCTGCTTCTTCCGCGCGCGGGCCGGTCATTTCACGCCGCAGAAGCACATCGGCTTCGAGGCAGCCGCGTGGTACTGGCACTTCGTCGACGTGGTTTGGCTGTTCTTGTTCGTTGCCGTCTATTGGTGGGGCAGTTCGGGCTACCACGGGCCGATGGGGCATTAGTGTTGGCAGCCTCCGCGCCCGGCCGGCCGTGACCGCAAGCATCGAGGCAGCAGCGCACCTGCACACGACGGCTGCGATGCTGCTGGCCGGCGCGCGCGGGCGCTGCCCGCGCTGCGGGCAGGGAGCTCTGTTCGCGGGCTTTCTCACCGTCACCCGGCGCTGCAGCGCCTGCGGGCTCAGCTTCGCCGGCCACGACGCAGGCGATGGGCCGGCCGTGTTCGGGATCTTCATCCTGGGCTTTGTCGTTGTCGGCCTGGCCGTC
This sequence comes from Defluviicoccus sp., assembly GCA_029624735.1. GTDB lineage: Bacteria > Pseudomonadota > Alphaproteobacteria > Rhodospirillales > Defluviicoccaceae > Defluviicoccus. The sequence continues at coordinate 236,994 of JARSSM010000011.1, forward strand.
TGGCTGGAGGCGGCGTTTGAGCCGCCGCTGTGGGTGCACGCGCTGGTATGGATCCCAGTTACCATCGCGGCCTCGGTTGGCCTGCTAAGGCCATTGAAAGGCATGACGATCGCGGCTCAATATCGGTTTCGCTCGGTCGAGGAGCGTGAACGCCCAGGCGCAACGTGAACTGGGGACGGCGTGAGTTAACACCAAGGAGTTAGGACGCATGGCGGCGCTGGAGGGCCGGATCAGCCGGCTGCCGGTCACGATCCGGCGGATCACCGATATCGATCGTTCGGGACGCTGGCTCGCGGCGGGTTGGCGCGATTTCCTGGCTGCGCCCAGGGTCAGCCTGATCTACGGCGCCGGATTCGTGATCCTCGGCAACCTGTTGACTCTCGGCCTTTGGCTGGCCGGCCTGGATTCGCTCATCCTGCCGCTTGCCGGCGGCTTCATCATCCTCGCGCCGCTCCTGGTCGTCGGTCTCTACGACGTCAGCCGCCGGTTGGAGGCCAACCAGCCGGTGACGATGGCCGATGTGTTTGCCGCCTTCCGCGCCAACCTGAGCCAGCTGTCGGCGATCGGGGTGGTCCTTCTGATCGCCTTTCTGGTTTGGATCGAGGTCGCACTGTTCTTGTTCATGCTCTTCTTCAGCGATGCACCACCGCCGCTCGACACCTTCGTTGGCGATGTCCTGTTCTCGCTGAGGGGCGCGCCGCTGCTACTGCTTGGCACGCTGGTCGGCGCCCTGTTCGCCGCCATCGTCTTTAGCGTGACGGCGGTATCGGTGCCGCTGATCTATGACCGGCCGTTCGATGTCGTTACCGCGATCAGCATCAGCTTGTTGTGCGTGCAGCTGAACTACCGCGTCATGTTCGGCTGGGCCGGCCTGATCGCGGTCTTGACAGCGGTTGGCCTCGTTACCGGCTTCCTCGGCCTTCTCATTGCCATGCCGGTGCTGGCTTTTTCCACCTGGCACGCCTACCGCGACCTCATCGAGCCGGCGCCTGCGATCGAGGAGGCAGCGTTTCCGGCGGCCGCCATCTGATGAGGCCGCCGGAACACCGCGCCTGTTAACTGGCGCCGGAATCAACCCAGCAGAAATTCCCGAACTGGGCCGATCTGATCCGCGCTCATGATCATCGGCGCGTGACCGACGCCTTCGAACTCGATCACCTTCGCCTCCGGCTTGCGCTTGCGCATCTCGGCCAAGGTTTCCGTCGTCAGCACGTCGGAATCGGTGCCGCGCAGCACGAGGACAGGCTGGCGGACGCCGTCCCATAGCGGCCACAACGCAACCGGCTCCGAGAAGCCGTCCTTGAAGGGTTCGGCGAGGCGCGGATCGTAGTGCTGGTGCCAGAGACCGGTCGCCGGGTCCTGGCGCGCGCCGTACCTGGCAACGTGCGCCCACTGCGCGTCGGTCAAGGGACCATAGGGTGCGTTCACTTCGCGCATATAGCGCTCCAGCGCGCCAATGTCGGCGAAAGTCGGATCCTTGCCGACATAGCTGGCAATCCGCTCCAAAGCCTCTTTGCCGATGTAGCCGCCGACGTCATCAAGGACGAGACGGCGGATCGGGCTCTTTGGCATCATCGCCAAGGTCATGCCGATGATCCCGCCGAGCGAGACGCCGATCCAGTCGACCTGCTCGACGCCGAGCCTGGCGATCAGGGCCGTCATGTTCTGGACATAGGTGCTCGGTTGATAATCGGTCGCGATCGGCAACCAGTCGCTGATGCCGCGGCCAGGCAGGTCAACGCATACGACGCGGTAGCTGTCCTCCAGCGCCTGGGCGAGAATGTCGAAATCGCGGCCGCGGCGGGTCAAACCATGGACGCAGACCACCACCCGGCCGTTGGCGGGATCGCCCCACTCGAAGTAGGCGACGCGATGGAATCCATGCGTGCTCAAGCCCAAAAAACTCTTTTCTACCATTGGCATCGTGGTCGTCCCCTGTTCATCCCGCAAGCGTGGCCGCGCCTCAATCATCGGCACAATCGTGAGCCGGATCAAGCACCGTCGAAGGCGCGGCACCGGCCCGCGCAGCACGACCGACAGGCGCTGTGCGCTGATTTGGGCCGCGGCCCCGAGAGTCAATCAAACACGGGGCCTCTAGCGACAAAGTTGTGAGAGCTGGCAGCATCACCGGCAAATACTGCTAAGTCTTGAGGTAAAACGGAGGTGACGGCACGCACTGGTTTGCCAAGCTCGCGCTCCCTGCAGCGAAGCCGGCGCAGCAATTTCAGATCAAACCAAGAACACATCAGGACGTTCGGCCACGGACGCCACACCAGCCGCCAAAATGGCCGATGCACCTTGCGGTTGACAGAAGCAGGAATCCGAATATTTCCCCATTAAGGGAAAAGAATGCACCGAAACCCGTGCGCGCTCGGCAAATTGGCCGGGGCCGGCGGCGTTCGATTGCTGCACCCGCACAGGCTTCGTTCAGTTGTCCACAGCGCCCCAACTGGCGCGAATCCTGCCGGCGGTGAAGAAAAGCGTGTGATAGCGTAAGTAATCAATATTGCCCCGCAAAAGGTGCGCAGGCGAACATACGGTCAAGCGAAAAAAATGCCTAAGCGCTGGGCAACATAAGGAAGCTGCCCTGTTTTGAGGGGCTTAGGCCCCGAAGCGGGCTCTCATGCACAGTTTTATCCACAGCTTCTGTTGACGAACCAGCCGCCCTGGCGCACCGCGCCGCATCGTGGGTATCGACCATAATTTCACCCGAATCAGGCAAATGCTTCCGCACTGACGACGCGCACCCCGCTCCTGCTACACCTTTCCCAGGCGGTAACCTCATGGCAGACTTTCGCTCATGGCAAACCGGCAGCACATTGCGCTCCCCACGGACGTCAAACCAGTGGCGGGACCAGCCGCGCTCGACATTTACATCCATTGGCCCTTCTGCATCGCCAAATGCCCGTACTGCGATTTTAACAGCACGGCGGCGACAGCGATCGATTTTGCGCGCTGGCAGAGGGCGCTTGAGCGTGATCTGTTGGCCTATGGGCCGCTCACGCCCGGCCGCACGGTTAGGAGCGTTTTCTTCGGCGGCGGTACGCCTTCGCTGATGCCGGCGGAAACCGTCGCAACGATCCTGGCGGCCTTGCGCGCGCAGTGGACCGTTGGCGACGATGCCGAAATCACGCTCGAGGCCAATCCGAGCACGGTCGACCGCAGCCGCTTCCGGGATTTGCGCGCGGCCGGCGTCAACCGGCTCTCGATCGGTGTCCAGTCGCTCGCGGACGAAGAACTGCGTTTTCTTGGCCGCACCCACTCGGCCGCCGAGGCCAAGGCCGCGATCGAGATGGCGCACGCGGTGTTCCCGCGCGTCTCCATCGACCTGATCTACGGCCTGCCCGGCCAAACCACGGCCGCCTGGGCGCTCGCGCTCAACGATGCGCTGAGCTGCGCCGGCGAGCATGTCTCCACTTACCAACTGACCATTGCGCCCGGAACGCCGTTCGCCCGCCGCGGTGTCCTGGCCGCTGACGAGGATCGGGGCCTCGCCCTGTTCGCGACGACGCATGAAGTGCTGGCGCGGGCCGGGTTTACCGCCTACGAGATCTCCAACCATGCACGCGGCTCGGCCGTGTGCCGCCACAACGTCGCCATCTGGCGGGGCGGCGACTATCTCGCCGTCGGGCCCGGCGCACACGGCCGGCTGACGATGCGAACCGCGGCCGATGCGGCCGGCACGCTGGCGCTGCATCAGGTCGAGGAGCCGTCGGCATGGCTCAAGCGGGTGGAGGAAACGGGCAGCGGCCTCAACACACCGGACCTCCTCTCCGCCGACGAGCGGTGCGACGAGCTGGTGCTGATGGGCTTGCGGCTTGCGATCGGCCTGGAGCGGGAGCGCTTCCGCCGCCTTACCGGCCGCCACCCAGAGGATGCACTCAACCGCGCCGCCCTCGATCGGCTCACGGCCGAGGGCTACCTCGTGTGCGATGCCGCGGGCGTGCGTGTTACCACCAGGGGCCGGCCCTGCCTTGACCACCTCAGCGCAACGCTATTGTGCTGACCGCTTGCGGCGGCGCGGCCCGCACCTCAGCTCCCTGCGAAGGACAGCGCGGCCGGACTCACCACGCGGAAGCCGCCCTTCTCTACCACCAGCACGGCCAGGCGGCGCTCGGCGATGCCGCTGGGCGAAAAGCGGAACAGGCCGTCGCGGCCAAGGAAACCGTTCGGATCGGCTAGAGTATCGGCAACGGCTACACCGTTGATGCGGGCTCTTGCCGCCAGCGCCGCGACCGCAGTGGCATCGTAGGCGAGCGTCGCCAAGCGTGGCGGCGGCTCACCGAAATGCGCCCGGTAGCGATCCTCGAAGGCAGAGCGGAACGACGGCGCGGCTGCCGCGAACCAGCCGCCCTGTAGCGCTTCGGCAACGCCAAGCCCCGCTTCATCCCAGGCACCGGTGCCCAAGAGCTGCACCGTCTGCGCACTCAGTCCCTGCGCCGGCAAGGCGTCTGCGATCGCGCGCAGCCGCGCACCGCCGTCCGCAATCAGAAGCGCGCTGAACGGCAGTGGTGCCGGCGGCATCGGCACCGCGGCGGAACCTGGAAGCGGGCTTGCCGCGGCGGCCGGCGGCACCGGCTCTGGCTTGGCCGCAGCACGTTCCCTCGTTGCCGTAAGCCGACGCAGGACGGGCGCGAAATCCTTGGTGTTCGGATCGTAAAGCTGAATGGCCGTGATCTTGGTCCCGCGCGCTGCCGCTGCTGCCTTGGCAGCCGCCACCACCGCCTCCCCGTAGCCGTCCTTGGGTGCCAACACGCCGAAGGTCGATGCGCCGTTCTCGGCCGCAAAACCGATGATGCGCTGGACCTCGGTTTCCGGCACGAAGCCCATGATTTGCACGTCGCCGCCGGCAACCCGGCTGTCATTCGAGAAGGCGACGACCGGAACCGCGGCTTGCGTCGCCAACGGTTGCACTGCGCGCACCGAATTGGCGAGCAGCGGCCCCAGCACCACGGCCGCGCCTTCCGCCAGCGCTAACCGGGTGGCACGCTGCGCCCCCTCCGGAGTGCCGAGCGAATCATAAGGCGCAACCTCGAAGGCCGGCTCCCCGACGTCGAACAGCGCCATCTGGCTCGCTCGCAGCATGCTGGTGCCGAGGCCGGCGAGCTTGCCGCTCAGCGGGACAAGCAGGGCGGCGCGGGTCGTGCCCGGCCCCGGAGGCAGCAACGGCGGCGCGCCGCGCAGACGCTGCGCCTCCACCTGCGGCGACTGGAGCGGTGCCAAATCGGTCGCCGTAGCATCCTCGGTCAACGGCGGCGTCGGCGCCTGCGGCAACCGCGGCGGCAGCTGTACTGGTGCCCGCGGAGGGGCTTGCGGCGGGGTGCGCGTCGGCGCAAAGGTGCAAGACGCAACAACGAGGGCTGCCGCGATCAGCAGCGGTGCGGTCCGTGCGGCCTTGCTGCGAGAGGTGAAAAGGATCATCGCCCCAATGGCGCCCGTGGTGCGTTCCAAAAAGCCTGCTCGCCACCAGCCTAGCGATACTCGCAGCGCGCGTAAACAGCCGCAGTCGGCTGGGGCCGCCGCGGAAGCCGGCGTACTCGCGCCCGCCCTCTACCTCGTGGCGACTCCGATCGGCAACGCCCGCGATATCACCTTGCGCGCGCTCGCCGTGCTGAACGCGGTCGAGGCGATTGCGTGCGAGGATAGCCGCGTCACCGCCCGCCTGTTGGCAATCCACGGCATCCGCAAGCCGCTCATGCCCTGCCACGACCACAACGAGCGGACGGCAGCAACGCAGCTCGTCGCCCGCATCAAAGCCGGCGCCGCGATCGCCTTCGTCAGCGATGCCGGCACCCCGCTCATCTCCGACCCCGGCTTCCGGCTGGTGCAGACCTGCATCGAACAAGACGTCACCGTCGTCCCGGTGCCGGGACCGAGCGCGGTCATGGCTGCCCTGAGCGTCGCCGGCGTGGCCTGCGAGCGGTTCTTCTTCGCTGGCTTCCTGCCACCCAGGCAAGCCGCGCGGCTGAAGGCGATCGAGGCGCTCGCCACGCTGCCGGCGACCCTCGTCGTCATGGAGGCGCCGCACCGGCTGGCCGCGACGCTCGCCGATCTGGCGCGCGTGCTGGGCGACCGCCCGGCTGCGGTCACGCGCGAACTGACGAAGCTGTTCGAAGAGGTCCGCCGCGGTACGCTTCCGGAGCTGGCCGCTGCCGTCGCCGCGGGGCCACCGCCGAAAGGCGAGGTGACGCTGGTGATCGGCCCCGCCGCGGCTGCCGCTGCCCCCGATCCGGCGGATATCGACCGCATGCTCAGTGAAGCCCTCGTTGGCAGTTCGCCGCGAGCGGCAGCCACAGCCGTGGCGCAGGCGCTCGATCTGCCGCGGCGTCCCCTCTATGCCCGCGCGATCGCTCTCGATCGCAGCCACGCGGCGCTTGAGGACGATGTCGCTGACGAGGTCGCTGAAGACGGGGACGACTGATGGCGGCCCGCTCGCATCCAGACCGCCGCCGGGCGGCGCAGCGGTTCGGCCGTCTGGCGGAGTTTGCGGCGCGCTTGCTCTTGCGTTTCAAGGGCTACCGCATCCTTGCCCGCGATCTGCGCACACCGGTGGGCGAGATCGATGTTGTCGCTCGCCGCGGCGCCGTTGTCGCGTTCGTCGAGGTCAAGAGCCGTGCCCGGGCGCCGGACGCCGACAGCTTGAGTCCCGCCCAGCGCCGGCGTATCGTCCGCGCCGCCGAAGCGTTCCTGTCGCGGCAGCAGGACCCGCGCCTTGAAAGCGTTCGCTTCGATCTGATGCTAATGGCGCCCTGGCGCTGGCCGCGGCACATTCGGAACGCGTGGCGGGCCGACGACTGAGGCCAATGCTGCTGCCTGAGGAGAGCGAGACGCCATGGGTCTGACCGTCGCCATCCAGATGGATCCGATCGAGACCATCAACATCGAGACCGACTCCAGCTTTGCGCTGGCGCTGGAGGCGCAGCGGCGCGGCCATCATCTGCTGCACTACCTGCCGCATGCGCTTTCGTTCACGCGCGGACGGGTGACGGCCAAGGCGCGCGCGCTCGAAGTGCAGCGGGTGCTGGACGATCATTACCTCCTCGGCACGCCGGAGACGATCGACCTTGCCGAGGTCGACATGGTGCTGATGCGTCAGGATCCGCCGTTCGACATGGCGTACATCACCGCCACCCACATCCTGCAGCACATCCACCCGCAGACACTCGTCATCAACGACCCCATTGAGGTGCGCAACGCACCGGAGAAGCTGTTCGTCACCCGCTTTCCGGAGCTGATGCCGCCGACGCTGATCACATCCGACCGCGATGAGATTGCCGCCTTTCGCCGTGAATACCGGGAAATCGTCATCAAGCCGCTGTTCGGCAATGGTGGCGCCGGCGTCTTCCACGTCGATGCCGAGGACGACAACCTGAACGCGCTCCTGGAGATGTTCACCCAGCTCTATCGCGAGCCAATCGTCGTCCAGGAGTACCTGCCGCAGGTTCGTGCCGGCGACAAGCGCATCATCCTTATCGATGGCCGCGCCGCCGGTGCCGTGCGCCGGGTGCCGAAGGCTGGCGAGGCGCGCGCCAACCTGCACGTCGGCGCACGGGCGGAGAAGGCGTCGCTGACGCCGCGCGAGCACGAGATCTGCGCGATGATCGGCCCGGAACTGAAGGCGCGCGGCTTGGTCTTCGTCGGCATCGATGTCATTGGCGACTGGCTCACGGAGATCAACGTCACCTCACCGACCGGCATTCAGGAGATCGGCCGCTTCGACGGCGTCTGCCTGGAGGCCGAGCTGTGGGATGCCTTCGAAGCGCGCTTTCATGCGACGCGGCTCTAGGGCGCGCGCGGGACCAGGACCGATGCCAGGGTGGAGCCAGGACCAATGACGGAACCGGGGCTGATCCTGTTTCAGGCCGACGACGGCCAGGACATCTTTGCGCAAGTGACCGGACACGGCCCACCGCTGGTGCTTCTGCACGAATGGGCTTCGAGCCACCGGGTGTGGGAGCCAATCGCGCACCGCCTTGCCGACCGTTTCACAGTCTACCGCTGGGATGCGCGCGGGCACGGCAGTCACGGCAGCCACGTGGTACCGGCTTCGGTGCGGGGAAGCGTGAGCGTGACCCGGATGGCGGACGACCTTGCGTGCCTCCTCGATCATTTCCGCCTCGAACGGCCGGTCGTGGCCGGTCATTCGATGGGCGCGCTCACGCTCTGGGCCTACATCGCCCGCCACGGCTGTAGCCGGCTCGGCAAGCTGTGCTTCATCGATCAATCGCCGCGGCTCACAACCGATGCGACATGGCCGCTCGGCATCTATGGCGACTGGCCGGCCAGCCGCGATCAGGCGTTCATCACCGCAATGCAGGCTGATTTCGTCGAAGCGGTGATCCGGCTGATCGCCTTTGGCCTCAACGGCGCCGCGCGCGAACGCTACAAGAGCCGGCATCCAAGCCTGCAGCGGCTCGCGGCCTACCTCGGCATGCTCGACGCGCGGCCGCTGATCGAGGTCTGGCCGACGCTCTCGGGCGCCGATTTCCGCCCTGTATTGCCGGCGATCAGCGTGCCGACGCTCCTCGTCTATGGCGAGGAGAGCAACTATTACCCGCCCGCAACAGGACCTTACGTGCGCGATGCGATTGCCGGCGCGCAGCTGGTGATTTACGCTAACGCGGATCATTCGCCGCATGTCAATCAGCCGGACCGGTTTGCCGCCGACCTGGCCGCGTTCGCAGGCGCTAGCGGATGAGCGGGCAACGGTTTGCGATAAGGGGTGAGGATGATGGCGGAGGAGGCAGCACGTGCCGGCCGGCCGACCCTCGACCTGCCGGCGGGCGTGGAGCCAGGGTTGCGCTTCGCCGTAGTGCTCGACGGCAAGGGCGGGTGTGCAGAGCTCGACTGGCAAGGCGTTGCGGCGTGGAAGCCGGAGCAAGGCTTCTTGTGGGTGCACCTCGAGCGCGACGCTCCCGAGGCGCAGGCATGGGTGATGGGGCCCAGCGGCATCGATCCCCTGATCGCCGAAGCTCTGATCGCCGAGGATTCCCGGCCACGGGTTGAGCACATCGACGATGCGCTGCTGCTCATCCTGCGCGGCATCAATCTCGCCCCCGGCAGCAGCCTGCAACTGGTACCGCTACACGTTTGGATAATGCCGAGCCGCGCGCTGACGCTGCGGGACAAGACGCACGCCCTTTCCGCACTGCGCGATATCCGTATCGCGCTCAAGAACGGGCGCGGACCGCGCGGACCCGGCGGCCTCCTCGGCCAGATCGCGGATAAGATGGTCCGCGACTTGGACCCGGTTCTGGAGGAGATGGAGGACGAGGTCGAGGGCCTCGAGGAGGAGATCATTGGCACCGCGATGGGCGAACTGCGCCGCGAGATTGCCGACATCCGCCGCCGCGCCATTCATCTGCGCCGTTATCTCGGGCCGCAGCGAGATGCGCTCTACCAGTTGCGCAACGAAGACACCGCGATGCTGGACAAGCGCGACCGGATGCGCCTGCGCGGCGTGATCGACAGCCTGGTCCGCCACATTGAGGATCTGGACGCCATCCGCGACCGCACCTCGCTGCTGCACGATGACCTCGCCGCGATGATCTCCGAAAAGATCGCGCGCACCACCTACCGCTTCACCGCGATTGCCGGGCTGTTACTGCCGCCCAGCCTGGTCGCAGGCCTCTTGGGTGCCAACATTGGCGGCATTCCGGGACAGGAGAACCCTTACGCCTTCTTCGAGCTGGCGGGACTGATCGTGTTTCTCCTCGGCATCCAGGCCCTCATCTTGCGCCGGATGGGTTGGATTTAGAACCCGGCCATGGCGAGGCCGGTGCCGGCCAGCGCACCCAATCCGACCACGGCCCAGGAAGGCAGCCGCCAACCTTCCAAGAGGAGAAAGCAGGCGAACACCAGCGCCGCGTCGGCACGGTTGTGCACACCTGCGACCCACACCGGATCGTAGAGCGCCGCCAGAAGAAGGCCGACGACGGCGGCGTTGATGCCGGCAAGTGCGGCTTGCGCTTGGCGCCGCTGCCGCAGCCGCTGCCAGAACGGCAAGGTGCCGAACAAGACCAGGAGCGCCGGCAAATAGAGGGCGCCCAAGCAAAGCGCGGCAGCGGCAAGCCCCCACGCACCCGGCGCCAACAACGCGCCAAGATAGGCTGCGAAACTGAAAAGCGGCCCCGGCACGGCTTGGGCCGCACCATAGCCAGCGAGGAAGGCATCGCTCGAGATCCAGCCGGGTGCGACGACAACCGCATCCAACAGCGGCAGCACGACATGGCCGCCGCCGAACACCAGCGCACCGGCGCGGTAGAAGCCGGCCAGGACGCTGAGCGTCTGGCTGCCGCTGGCAGCCGCGGCCAGCGCCGGCAAGAGCGCCAGCAGGCCGAAGAAGGCGATTAGGGCACCTGCGGCTTGGCGCGCCCTAAGTGAGCCCGCCAGCTGGAAGCCACCGTCTGACTCCACCTCGCCGGCGCCAATGCCTTTCCCCTGCAACAGCAGCACCAAGCCCAGCACGCCGGCGGCGGCGATGGCGCCGATCTGTGCCCCCCAGCCGGGCAGCAGCAGGGTCAGCGCGGCGGCTGCAATCGCAAACGCAGCGCGGGTACGGTCGGGACAGAGGCTGCGGGCCATCGTCAGCACCGCCTGCGCCACCACCGCGACTGCGACGCCCTTGACGCCGCGCAGCCACCCGGTCCCGGCCGCAGCGCCGATCCACCCGGTTCCGTAGGCGAACAGCACCATTAACAGCGCTGAGGGCAGCGTGAAGGCGGCCCAGGCGGCAAACGCGCCCTTCATTCCGGCGCGGGCTAGGCCGATCGCGACGCCGATCTGGCTGGATGCCGGGCCGGGAAGGAACTGACAAAGCGCGACCAGATCGGCATAGGCACGTTCGCTGAGCCAGCGGCGGCGAACGACGAAAGCCTCACGGAAATAGCCGATGTGTGCGACCGGCCCGCCGAAGGAGGTGACACCAAGAATCAAGAACGCGCGCAGCACCTCGCGCCAGTTGCCTTCACGCCCGCCGGAAGAGGGTTCGTTCGTCTCCGCTGCCGTTTCAACCGGCGAGGACATAGGTGCCCGGTGCGTCGCCCAGCGGTGGGTAGCCTCTGGCAGGATCGCCCGGCATCGGCGCCGGCTCCAGTCCGGAGGAGTGCTCGACCAGCCACTCGTGCCACGCCGGCCACCACGAGCCCTCGCGCAGCGGCGTCTCCGCCACCCAGGTATCGGCATCAGGGGCGCGTTCGCCCTCCCTGACGGTTCGCAGGCGGAAGTTGCGGCGCGGCCGCCCCGGCTCGTTGACGATGCCAACGTTGTGGCCGCCCTTGGTCAGCACGAAGGTGAGCTGGGTGGCATCGCTCTGCAGATGCAGCTTGAACACCGAGCGCCACGGCGCCACATGGTCAGCCTCGGCAGCAACCGAGAAGATCGGCACATGAATATCGCTGATCTGGATCGGCCGGCCGCCGACACGGTACTTGCCCTGGAACAGCTCGTTGTCGGCATAGAGCCGGCGCAGAAGTTCCGAATGCTGCCGGTAGGGCATGCGGGTGCCGTCGGCGTTCCAGGCCATGAGGTCGAAGATCGGCTCGCGTTCGCCGAGAAAGTACTCGCGCACCATCTTCGACCAGATCAGATCGCGGGACTTCAGCAACTGGAAGCTGCCCGACGCCTGTTCGGCATCGAGGTAGCCTTGGTCCCACATCATGTCTTCCATGAATGCGATCTGGCTCGGGTCCATGAATACCGCCATTTCGCCGACCTCGGTGAAATCGGTCAGCGTGGTGAACAGCGTGATGGAGGCGAGCCGCTCGTCGCCGTCGCGCGCCATGGTCGCTGCGGCGATGGTCAAAAGGATGCCACCCAGACAATAGCCGACAGCGTGGATCTTGCGTCCCGGCAGCAAGTCGGAGATTACGTCGATCGCCGCCATGGTGCCGAGCCGGCGGTAGTCCTCCATGCCGAGGTCGCGGTCCTCGGGACCGGGATTGCGCCAGGAGATCATGAAGACCGTGTGGCCGCGCTCGACCAGGTATTTGACGAGTGAGTTCTGCGGCGACAGATCCATGATGTAGTACTTCATCATCCACGCCGACTGCATCAGCACTGGCTCGCGCTGGGTGGTGCGCGTCGTGGGTGTGTATTGAATCAGCTCCATCAGGTGGTTGCGGAAGATCACCTTGCCGGGAGTAACGGCGACGTTCTGGCCGACGACATAAGCCTCGCTGCCGGCCGGCTTGTCGCCAATCTGGTTGCGACGGACGTCGTCGATGAAGTTGGAGAGCCCCCGCAATAGATTGGCGCCGCGCTCGCGCGCCGTCGCCTCGATGATCTCCGGATTGAGGAACGGAATGTTCGACGGCGACATCATGTCGAGCACTTGGCGCGCGCCGAACGACACTGCCGCCTCGCTGCGCGGCGAGACCCCGCGTACCTCGGTGGTGGCGTTGTGCCACCACTGCTGATGCATCAAGAACGACTGATAGAGCAGATTGTACGGAAACCGCCGCCACCCAGGGTGATCGAAGCGGTGGTCCTGCGGCAGGGGCTCGATGCAGGGCGGCGACTGCGGTTCGAAGGCTGAGCGGACCGCGTATTCGGCAAACCGCGCCAGCTTGCGGCCCGCCTTCTCCGCCAGTTGGTATTGCTTGCCCGGCGAGGCGGCGAGATGCGCCATCCAGTCGAAGGTCTGCATCGCAAGCGCCACCGGCGACATCCCGAAGGTCAGGGTGGCGAGCCGCGCATTGACCGTGCGATCGATGCTGTCGAACACATCCGGCATAACATCCGGGCGATCGCTGATGCGGCGCTTGGGCGCAGCGTCCGGCGCAGCGGCTGATTGAGTGGTTGTCGCAGTCGCTGGCAGCGGTTGCGGTACTTGGAAGGGTTCGTCGGCCATAGCGGGAGCCTCCCTCAACTCAACAGAACCAAAGCCTTCGAAGCATAGCACGTTCTCCCTTTTCGTCCGATCGCCAGTTTTGCATTGCAGCATGCCGACATCATGAAGATATTTTGACATGAGGGAGGTTTCATGTTGCAGTCCCGTTCCGGGGTTGCGGCTTCAGGGCTGCCAGAAGCAGCTGACCCGTACAGGGGGACCTAATCACAAGCTCGCTACCCGATCGATGCCACTGACCTTTCACCCGGATCCCGGCACCATCCTCGTGTGCAACTTCAATACTGGGTTCATTCCGCCTGAAATGGTGAAGCGGCGGTTGGTAGTCGTCGTTTCGCCGCGGCTGCGACAGCGGGACAACTTGTGCACAATTGTGCCGCTCAGCACGACGGCCCCGGTTTCAGTACAGGCTTATCATTGTCAGGTAAGAATTCAGCCGATCTTGCCGCGCCCCTGGCACGCCGAATGGGTGTGGATCAAAGCAGATATGCTGTCGACCGTTTCCTTTCAGCGGCTTGATTTGATCCGCGGCGACAAGGATTTTCAAGGTAAGCGGAGATACATGAAGCCTACGCTCTCCGGGAAGGATCTACATCAAATACGGGACTGCGTATCGGTGGCACTCGGCTTTCGCCCTTGACATTTTCTTCACCCTCCTATATAAGCTCTCGGTCTCCCGCTCTGCTCCGGCATCGGGCCTTAAGACCCTACCAAGGGCCATCGTGCGTGCTAGATTGGCGCAAGCGTGCGTCTTTCGCGCGGTGAAAAGCGATTATAGGCTTAGCAAAGCTTCGTTTGTTTCGGAGAGTAAGCAAGCGAGCCACCACAAGCCATAGGGCGTTACCAGCGATGGTAACGCCCTCCTGGTTTTTCGGGCTCGCACACCCGCCGATAGCCGCGACGGTACATCAGGCCACGGTCCGTCCTTGCCGCAAAAATGATCGGGCAAGCCCAGAGTGCCTAATGCTTAATCATCTGGCACAGGTCTTCGATGGCGCCGCGTTTTTCGGCATTCTCCCAGAATTGGCTTGATCACAAACGCTTAACTGCGCCTGGGCACGGCTGGCACGGGCTTTGTAAAGATAAGCCGGGGCGCTGGTGAGCGCTTGCTCGTCCCCATCGCGCCCAGAGACCAACGGACATCCCCGTCCGAGGGACCAACAATGACCGGACCGTAAGGAGAGCCGTACGATGCCCCGTTTCACGGAACCCATGAAAACCGCCGGACTCGGCATGCTGGCGCTGCTGAGTTCGAGCGGCGCTGCATTGGCCCAGGAGGCGGTGCTTGACAAAGGCGACACCGCCTGGATGCTGACTTCGACCGCGCTCGTGCTGATGATGACCATCCCCGGCTTGGCGCTGTTCTATTGCGGCATGGTGCGGCAAAAGAACGTGCTGGCGACGGCGGTGCAGAGCTTCGCGATCTGCTGCCTCAGCACGGTGTTGTGGGTCGTGGTCGGCTACTCCCTTGCCTTCACCGATGGCGGCGATCTCAACCCCTACGTCGGCGGTTTCAGCCGTGTGCTGATGCAGGGCATGGCCATGGGCGACCTGTTCGCGCCACTGACGATCCCTGAGAGCGTCTTCATGATGTTCCAGATGACGTTTGCGATCATCACGCCGGCACTGATCACCGGTGCGTTCGCCGACCGGATGAAGTTCTCGGCGCTCCTGTGGTTCACGGGCCTGTGGGGGTTGATCGTCTATGCGCCGGTCGCTCACTGGGTTTGGGGTGGCGGCTTCCTTGCCGGTGAGGGTGTGCTTGATTTCGCCGGTGGCACCGTCGTGCACATCAATGCCGGTATCGCCGGCCTGGTGGCGGCGATCGTGATCGGCAAGCGGCGCGGCTACGGCTCCGAGAACATGGCGCCGCACAATTTGACCTTGAGCCTGATCGGCGCTTCGTTGCTGTGGGTCGGCTGGTTCGGTTTTAACGCCGGCTCGGCGGGTGCTGCCGACGGCCGCGCCGGAATGGCGATGGCCGTGACCCAGATCGCTGCCGCAACGGCTGCGCTGACCTGGATGTTGGTGGAATGGATGCTGCGCGGCAAGCCCTCCGTGCTCGGTATCATCTCCGGCGCCGTCGGCGGCCTGGTGGCAATCACGCCGGCATCCGGTTTCGTTGGGCCGGTGGGTGCCCTGTTCATCGGCGCGGCAGCCGGCATCGCCTGCTTCTGGGGCGCGGTGTGGCTCAAGACTACGCTCAAGTACGACGACTCGCTCGACGCCTTCGGCGTGCACGGAATCGGCGGCATCGTCGGAGCGCTCCTAACCGGCGTCTTTGCGGTCGAGGCGATCGGCGGCACACCTGGCCTTCTCGAAGGCAATTCGGGTCAGGTGTGGACGCAGTTCGTCGGCATCATGGCTACCGTCGTGTGGTGCGCGGTCGCGACCTTCATCATCCTCAAGGTCATCGATGTCATCATCGGCTTGCGCGTCGATCAGGAAGCCGAGGTCACCGGCCTCGACTTGAGCCTGCACGGCGAAAGCGTGCACTGACAACGGCGGGGTTTGGGCCGGCCCTAGCCTTCGTCCTCCCTCACTCCTGCTGGTCCCCCTCGATGGGCCGGAAGGGTTCCCCCCTTCCGGCCCGATCTTTATTTCGGGAAAGAGCGGTCAGCGCGGCAGCAAAGAACCGGGCAAGACCAGCCAGTCAGCAGCTGCCTTGAGCCCCGCCCAGCTTCCCGCCTACGATAGCCGCCATGCTGAACCCGGCGCTCGAAGCTTTGAACGACTATCCGTTCGACCGGTTGCGCGCGCTCCTGGACCCGATCGCGCCGCCCACCGCGCTCAAACCGCTCGTGCTTTCGGTCGGTGAGCCCAGGCATGCCCCGCCTGCGATGGTGCGCCAAATCATCGATCGCGAGCATGCCGCCTGGAACCGTTACCCGCCGGTCGACGGCACCGAAGCCTTTCGCCAAGCCGTTGCCCAGTGGCTCACGAACCGTTTCCAGCTCCCGCACGGCTTCATTGACCCGGCCCAGCACATCCTGCCGGTAGCCGGCACGCGCGAAGCTCTGTTCCTGATCGCGAGCGCGTGCGTGCCGCCAGCGGTCGCGGGCGGGCCGCCTGCGGTGTTGATGCCGAACCCGTTCTATCAGGTCTATCTGGCGGCCGCGGCGCTGCACGGCGCTGAGCCGGTTTTCCTGCCGGCGACAAGGGAAACCGGCTACCTGCCCGACCTCACCAGCCTGCCGGAAGCGCTCTTGGCGCGCACGGCAATGCTCTACCTTTGCTCGCCCGCCAATCCGCAAGGCGCCGCGGCTGATCCCGCTTACCTTGAGGCCGCCGTCCGCTTGGCGCGCCAGCATGGGTTCACCCTCGTCGTCGATGAGTGCTATGCCGAGATTTATGATGCGGCACCGCCCGCTGGCGTGCTGGCCGCCTGCGCCGCACTGGGCGAAGGGCTGGAGAACGTGCTCGCCTTTCACTCGCTCTCCAAGCGATCGAGCGTACCGGGCTTGCGCTCGGGATTCGTTGCCGGCGATGCGCGGCTGATCGCAGCCTTCCGGCGTCTGCGCGCCTTCGCCGGCGCGACGCTGCCGCTTCCCGTTCTCGCCGCCTCCACTGCGCTGTGGCAGGACGAGGCGCATGTCGAAGAGAACCGGCGCCTGTACCGGGCCAAGTTCGATCTGGCCGAGCGGCTGCTCGGCGGGCGATTCGCGTTTTATCGGCCGGCCGGCGGCTTCTTCTTGTGGCTCGATGTCGAAGATGGCGAGGCGGCAGCACGCACGCTGTGGCAGCGGGCAGCGCTCCGGGTGCTCCCCGGCGCCTATCTCGCGCGCTCTGACGCCACCGGCGACAACCCCGGCCGCCGCTATATCCGCATGGCACTGATCGACGATCTGGCAGCGACAGAAGACGCTTTGCGCCGCTTCACGGACGCCTTATAGTTTTCAGCGCGGTAATAACCAATCTTCAGGTTTGATATGAGCGCAAGCGGCAGTCTTGCCCTGCTGCCCGTCGGGATGGCCGACTACCTGAGGCGGCGGGTTCTTGAAGCGGCGGGAGTGGGGACGCTGTTCTTCGCGGTTGCGCTGATGCTGGCGCTCCTGACCTTCAGCCCGACCGACCCGTCGTTCAATCACGCAACCGACAGCGTGCCCGCCAACCTTTTTGGCGCCGCCGGGTCCTACACCGCCGATTTGCTGCTGCATGGCTTCGGCCTTGCCTGCGCGGTGCCGGCACTGGGCCTGGCGTCGTGGGGCTGGCGGCTGTTGTGCAAGCAGCCGGTTCGCCGGCTCGGCTTGCGTGTGCTCGCGCTCACTCTCGGCCTGTTCGGCCTCAGCATCGGCCTCGCCCTGTTGCCGGCGCCGGCTGGCTGGCCGATCTCCACGTCCGCCGGCGGCGGCATCGGCGAAGCGCTCCTCAACCGGCTCGCCCTGCTGGCGGGCGGCACCGGCGGTCTGTTGAGCCGTTCGGGTGTCGCGCTCGCGGCGTTCAGCCTTGGCGGTGCGCTGGCGCTCTACGGCATGACCTTCCGCTGGTCGGAGTGGCTGGCGCTGGCGCGCGACGCCCGAGCCGCTACCCGCGCGGTCGTCGCCTTCGGCCGCACTGCGCACGCGCTCGTGACCGATCCACGCCGGCGCGCCGGCTTCTTCCGCCGGCAGCGGCAGGGAACCGCGGTCGGGCAGCGCCGCAAGCCGGACATCGTCGGGCCAACGATCGCCGACACGGTCGCCTCGGCGAGCGTACGCGATCTGGTAGCGGCCCGGCGCACAAAGCCCCGCAGCGGCCGCAAGGGCGAGGGCGACGGCCAAGGCACCCTCGATTTCACGCAAAGCCCGCCCTACCGTGGGCCGTCGCTCGATCTCCTGCACGAACCGCTGGCGATGAACGGCTCGCACGATGAGGGCGCGTTCAAGAACGGCCTGGAGCAGAACGCGCGCATGCTGGCCACCGTGCTCGACGACTTCGGCGTCCGCGGCGACATCGTCAAGGTGCGCCCTGGGCCGGTGGTGGCGCTCTACGAGCTTGAACCCGCCCCCGGCACCAAGAGTGCGCGGGTGATCGGGCTTGCCGACGATATCGCGCGCTCGATGAGCGCCGTGTCCGCCCGCGTTGCCGTCGTGCCGGGCCGCAACGTCATCGGCATCGAGCTGCCCAACCAGCGCCGGGAGACCGTCGCCTTGCGCGAGCTGCTCGCCTCGGAAGCTTTCGAGCGCTACGCCGGCACACTGACGCTGGCGCTCGGCAAGGACATCGGCGGCGCGCCGGTGTTCGTCGATCTCGCCCGCATGCCGCACCTCCTGATTGCCGGCACGACCGGTTCGGGCAAGTCGGTCGCGATCAACGCGATGATTTTGTCGCTCTTGTATCGGCTCTCGCCGGAGGTCTGCCGCTTCATCCTGATCGACCCGAAGATGCTGGAGCTCTCGGTCTACGACGGTATTCCGCATCTCCTGTGCCCGGTCGTCACCGAGCCGGGGCGCGCCGTCGTCGCGCTCAAGTGGACGGTGCGCGAGATGGAGGAGCGCTACCGGGCGATGTCCCAGCTCGGCGTGCGCAATATCGCCGGCTATAACGCCCGCGTGCTGGAGGCCAAGCGCAAGGGTGAGGAGATCATCCGCCGCGTCCAGACCGGCTTCGATTCCGACGGCCGGCCGGTGTTCGAGGACCAGCCGCTCGATCTCGAACCGCTGCCGCTGATCGTTGTCGTCGTCGACGAGATGGCAGACCTGATGCTGGTCGCCGGCAAGGACATCGAAGCCGCGGTGCAGCGGCTGGCGCAGATGGCGCGCGCGGCCGGCATCCACCTGATCATGGCGACGCAGCGCCCTTCGGTCGATGTCATCACCGGCACCATCAAGGCCAACTTCCCGACCCGGATCAGCTTCCAGGTCACCTCCAAGATCGACAGCCGCACCATCCTCGGTGAGCAGGGGGGAGAGCAGCTCCTGGGCCATGGCGACATGCTGTTCATGGCCGGCGGCGGCCGCATCAGCCGCGTGCACGGCCCCTTCGTCTCCGATTCCGAAGTGGAAGCGGTGGTGCAACACCTCAAGTCCCAGGGCGATCCTTCGTACCTGCCGGAGATCACCGACTTGGGCGATGCCGAGCCGGCTGACGCGATCGACAGCGACGATGCCGGCACCAGCGATGCCCTTTACGACGAAGCCGTCGCCATCGTCAGCCGCGAGGGCAAGGCCTCGACCAGCTTCATCCAGCGCCGGCTGCAGATCGGCTACAACCGCGCCGCACGGCTGATGGAGCGGATGGAGCAGGAGGGCCTGGTCTCGAAGCCGGACCGCGTCGGGCGGCGGGAAGTGCTGATCGGTGACCGCAATTCGTAACCTTCGACCGCTGGCGGCGCTGCTGCTCGTGTGCGCGTGGCTGCTGACGCCGCTGCCCGCGGCAGCCGCCATCGACCGCGCTCAACTGGAGCGGATCGAGCGTTATCTGAACGCGATCACCACCGTTGAGGCGCGCTTCGTGCAGATCGCCTCGACCGGAGAGGTCGCCGAGGGCACACTGGCGCTCGCGCGGCCCGGCCGCCTGCGCTTGGCTTATGCGCCACCGTCACCAATCCTCGTCATCGCCAACGGCACTTGGCTGATCTATTCGGACTCGGCACTGGAGCAGGTGAGCTACCTGCCGATCGGCTCGACCCCGGCCTCGATCCTGCTCGCCGACCGCATCAAGCTCGACGGCGGCGATTTGAGCGTGACGGCAGCGGAAGCTGGCCCGGGAACGGTACGCGTCAGCCTGGTCCGCCGCAGCAGCCCGTCGGACGGAACGCTCACGCTCGTGTTCGCCGATCAGCCGCTCACACTCACGCAGTGGCAGGTGACCGATGCCCAAGGCATCACCACCACCGTGCGGCTGCTCGATGCGCGCTTCGGCGGCACGCTTTCCGACAAGCTGTTCCGGTTCGATGACCCGCGCTTCTGGGAGGAAAAGCTGCGCGACTGAGCCTGGCGGCGGCGCAGCAGTGGCAGCCACTCCAGCCATGCGTTTGGCGCGGGGCTGTTCTGCATTGGGCGCATTGGTTTTGGCAGCGTCCTTGCCCCATGTGAATGGGTGGAGGTGATTTCCCTTTCGGAGAGGTCCCTCCCGGATGGTTCCCCTGCCATCCGTGGCTTCCGCCGAGGAAGCTTGGCGCCCGGCTACCCCCCCTGGCCGGGCGCTTTTTTTTTGCCCTACAGGACGAGGCGATAGCCGCCGGCCTCGGTGATCAGGAGATTGGCCTCGCCCGGGATCGGCTCGATCTTGCGGCGCAGGCGATAGATGTGCGTCTCCAGCGTATGGGTCGTCACCTGCGCGTTATAGCCCCAGACGTTCTCCAGCAGCAGACTGCGGCTGATCACCCGGTCGCCGGCGCGGTAAAGGTAGCTGAGGATCGCCGCTTCCTTGTCGGTCAGGCGGATCCGCACCCCCGTGGCATCATTGACGAGAGTCTTGAGGCCGGCGTGGAAGGTGTAGGGGCCGATGGCAACGGCGGCATCCTCCGACCGCTCGTGCTGGCGCAGCTCCGCGTTGACCCGCGCCAGGAGCGCACCCAGGCGGAACGGCTTGGCGACGCACGCGCTGGCACCGGCCGCAAGGCCGGCAGCGGCTTGCGCTTCGCTGCCCTCGCCTTCCTCGATCAAGAGCACGATCGGGCAGCGAACGCCGGCCTGGCGCAGCTGCCGCAAGACGTCGCAGCCGTCGATGTCGGGCAGCCCGGCGTCGAGGATGATGGCATCGAAGTGGCTAGCTGTCGCGAGCGCGAGAGCGGCCGCCCCGGTTGCGGCGGTATCGACGGTAAATGCGTCGTTGACGACGAATTGCTCGCCCAGAAGCTCGCGGAGCCCTGAGTCATCATCGACGATCAGCACGCGTTTGCTGAAAACCACTCGCGCACCCTGCTCCCGCCACAGCCGGCGTCGGCCACCGCTCGGCCGACCGCGTCGCCTTATGCCACTATCCCGCGCGTGCAAACCGGGCGCAAGAGAGCGCTCAGCGTTTGTTCCCCGACCCGATGGGGTCTGATACGGTACGACAACACCACGCGCGGGGAGGCGGGGATGGGGGAGGCTATGGACGCGAGCATCGTCACCAAGGGGCTGGGCAGTGCGCTCTTGACCGCGCTGGGAGCTCTGCTCGCCTGGACTTTTGGCGAAGGCGCAGTCCCAGCCCGTCTTCTCAGCCTTTGGCCGCCCGGATGACCGGACGAAGTGTGATCGCAGTCTGGGTTCGTCCCTCGCTCGCGCCGGGGTTCTGAAAAGCCCCTCGCCACCTCACCGGAGATAACGCTCAATATCCAACGCGCCCTGGAACACGCCAAGAACATCGATCCTGCGCGACGCGCGCAAGAGGTACGCGATCCGATAGTGGCCGTAGAGAAGAATCTTGATGTAACCCTCTAGTTCGGCACGATAGATGTGGCCGATCTCCGGAAAATGGCGCAGAACCTGCACCCTCTCATGGATTCCAGTTATGACCTTGGCAGCGGCGGCAGGATTTTCGGCCGCGAGGTAGTCGTATATATCGCGCAGCCACCGCTCCGCCTCCTCGGTCCAGACTATTTCTGCCATTCTCCGATCCGGCGTGCCATTTCGGCATCGGAGAGAACACGTCCGTTGCGTGCATCCGCCAGACCCCGCGCGACCATCCGTTCGAAAGCCAGCGCACGCAAGATGTCGTCGTAGGTTGCATCGTCCGGCTGGGCGTTGATGACCTCAGCCATTTTTTCCTTTACGCTCATCATCTTACCCTCGGATCGCTGTTTGCCGCAACCAGACCACTCGTGTCGCCGATCACCGCTGCACGCACGGCTGTCTATTGTAGCCGCGTGTTGGTCGGTTTCCCGCAGAAGATTCTTGCACCGCCATCTCACGCCCGTTTCGCGAGGGGGCGATGTCGCTCGCGGGCCTCGATCGGGCGATCTCTGGACTCCGGCGCGGCTGTCCTTGAGCGAAGGCGGCGTTTGCCTATACTCCGGCGCTCTTCAACGGCGGCAGCAAAGGGACAATCAGGGGATGGGCGGTCAGGTCAAGACGGTGGTTCTCGCGTACTCGGGTGGTCTCGACACCTCGGTCATCCTGCGCTGGCTCAAGGATGCCTACGGCTGCGAGATCGTCACCTTCACCGCCGACATCGGCCAGGGCGAGGAGGTCGAGCCCGCCCGCCACAAGGCGGAGATGATGGGCGTCAAGCGCATCTTCATCGAGGACCTGCGCGAGGAATTCGTGCGCGACTACGTGTTCCCGATGTTCCGTGCCAACACCCTCTACGAAGGGGCGTATCTGTTGGGCACGTCGATCGCGCGGCCCTTGATCGCCAAGCGGCAGATCGAGATCGCGCGCGAAGTCGGCGCCGATGCTGTCGCCCACGGCGCCACCGGCAAGGGGAACGATCAGGTCCGCTTCGAGCTCACCTACTACGCGCTGGCGCCCGACATCCGCGTCATCGCGCCGTGGCGGGAATGGGACCTGAACTCACGCGCGACGCTCTTGGACTATGCGCGGCAGCATCAGATCCCGGTGCCGTCCGACAAGGAGGGCGAGCCGCCCTATTCGATGGACGCCAACCTCTTGCACATTTCCTACGAGGGCCGCGCGCTCGAAGATCCGTGGGTCGAACCGGACGAGGCGATGTTCCGCCGCTCGGTCGCGCCCGAGTCCGCCCCGGACACGCCGTGTTCGATCGAGATCGGCTTCGAGGCAGGTGATGCCGTCGCGCTCGACGGCGTCCCGATGACGCCAGCCGCGCTGCTTGAGCGCCTGAACGAGATCGCGGGCGCCAACGGCGTCGGCCGCATGGACCTGGTCGAGAATCGCTTCGTCGGCATGAAGTCGCGCGGCGTCTACGAGACGCCCGGCGGCACGGTCCTCTTGGCCGCGCATCGGGCGATCGAGAGCATCACGCTCGACCGCGAAGCCGCGCACTTGAAGGACGACCTGATGCCGCGCTACGCCGCCCTCATCTACAACGGCTTCTGGTTCTCGCCCGAGCGCCTGGCGCTGCAGAAGCTCATCGACGAAACGCAAACGCGGGTCACCGGCACCGTGCGCGTCAAGCTTTACAAGGGCAACGTCACGATCACCGGGCGCAAGTCGCCGTTCAGCCTGTACGACCAGAGCATCGCCACTTTCGAGGCCGATTCGGTTTACGACCAGCGCGATGCCGAGGGATTCATCAAGCTGAACGCGCTCCGCCTGCGGGTCGCGGCGCGGCTGAGCTGAAGGGGAAGCGGCCGCCCCTCAGCGGCCGTCCTTGCGCAACAGCGTCCGCAGCTGGTCCGGGCTGAGCGGCAACAGTCCCTCCAAGGGATCGCCGGCCTCGGCTTCGGGCTCTGCCTCTATCTCTGCCTCTGCCTCCGGCTCGACCGAGTCGTCGGCCGGCTCGTCCTCATGCTCGCCGGCGCTCAACCGACCACCGTCGATGCCGTAGAGGCGGCGGTCCTGGTTGCCACGGCGCGGATCGAAATCACGAAAACCGTAGGCGCGAGGTTCGTCCGAAGGGGCTTCATGCTCACCTGAATGCCGCCGGTCACGACCGCTGCGGCGGTCGAGCCCGTTCTGGCGCTCATCATCGGTTCCGTCCACTGGCTGGCAGGCGCCGGGCCCGGTGCCTCGCTTCATGCTGCTGCCCTCACGACAGACTCCGCTGGCTGGAAAGGGGTGCTGTTCCGCGTCAGCGGAACGGCGCGTATCGTATAACAGTTGTGTATGGAAGACGAGTAAATATTAGGGGTGGCTTTTTCGCAGGTCCGTGCACGCCTACCCCTTTCGAGACGCCCTACGATCGTCCCGCTAGCAAGCGCTCCACGAATGCCGGCACAACGCCGCTCGCCGGTCCGTAGAAAGCCTCCTCGAACAGCGTGGCGCCGGTTGAGGGCTCCAGGTTCAGTTCGACCGTGCGCGCGCGGGTGTACATCCGCACGTGGCTGACGAAGCCGGCGGCCGGGTAGACCTGCCCGGAGGTGCCGATCGAGACGAACAAGCTGCATTGACTGAGTGCATCATAGATCCGCTCCATTTCGAGCGGCATCTCGCCAAACCAGACAACATGCGGCCGTAGTGTGCCCTTACGGCCACAGCCAGCGCAGGTGTGCTCCAGGCTCAGGGCATCAGGCCACACGACCAGATGCTCGCACGCCTGGCAGCGCACCTTGTTCAGCTCCCCGTGCATGTGGATGATCTCGCGGCTGCCGGCGCGCTCGTGCAGATCGTCGATGTTCTGGGTGACGAGCAGGACCTCGGCCGGCCACTCGGCCTCCAGGCGAGCAAGCGCGGCGTGCGCAGCGTTCGGTTGCACGGCGGGATCGCTCAACTTTTCCCGCCTGGCGTTGTAGAACGCGTGCACGAGTTCGGGATCCCGCGCGAAGCCTTCCGGCGTCGCCACGTCCTCGAGGTTGACCCGCGACCAGATACCGTCGGCGCAGCGAAAGGTGTCGAGGCCCGATTCCTTGGAGATGCCGGCGCCGGTCAAGATGACGATGCTGCCCGGCCGTGTGCTGGTGTCGCTGCTCATGCCCGTTCCTCCCGCCGCAAATTGCCGCCCGGCGGGAATAGCCTAAGGGAGAATCCGCGTTGGTCAACGTTCTGTTCGTCTGCCTCGGCAACATCTGCCGCTCACCGGCAGCGGAAGGCGTGTTCCATGCCTTGGTTGACCGGCACGGTCTCGCGCACAAGGTGACGACCGACAGTGCCGGCACCAGCGCCTGGAACATCGGCCAGCCGCCCGATCCCCGCGCGCAGGCGGAAGCGCTGAGGCGCGGGATCGATCTGTCAGGGCTGCGGGCGCGCCAGGCCGGGCCCGAGGATTTCCACCGCTTCGACTACCTCCTGGCGATGGACCAGCGCAACCTTGCCGCACTCGCCAACTTCTGTCCGAGAGGCCGTGAACCGCGGCTGCGCCTGTTCCTCGATTTCGCGCCCGATGCCGGGCACCGCGAGGTCGCCGATCCCTATTCCCTCGGGCCGGAAGCCTTCCGCCACATGTTCCAGCTGATCGAAACCGGTGCCCAAGGGCTGTTGCGCCACATCGTCCGCCACGATCTTGATGGTAAGGATTTGAGCGCATGACCGCCACCGCGCCCGGCCTTGTCATCTTCGACTGCGACGGCGTGCTCGTCGATTCCGAACCGATCGCGGCTGCCGTCATTGCGGCGGCCGTCAGCGAACTGGGCTTGGCGATGACTGCCGCCGACTGCCTGCGCCGCTTCACCGGCATCGCCATGTCGGCGGTGATCGCTGCGATCGAGGCGGACCTGGGCCGGCCAGTCCCGGCAGATTTCATCGCCCGCGTCCGCGAACAAGACTTCGCGGCGTTCCGCCGCTCGTTGCAGCCGATCGCCGGCGTTGCGGCAGTGGTGAGCGCGCTCGCGCTGCCAAAGTGCGTCGCCTCGTCCGGCGCGCCGGAAAAGATCCGCTTCACCCTCGGCCTCACCCACCTCCTGCCGCTGTTCGAGCCGCACCTCTTCTCCGCGCACATGGTCCGCCATGGCAAGCCGGCGCCGGACCTGTTCCTGTTTGCCGCCCGCGCAATGGAGGTGGCTCCCGAAGCATGCGTCGTCGTCGAGGATTCGGAAGCCGGCACCCGCGCCGCCCGCGCCGCCGGCATGCGGGCGCTGGGGTTCGTCGGCGGCGGTCACTGTGGGCCGGACCACGCGCGGCTGTTGCGGTCAGCCGGTGCCAATGCCGTGTTCCGCCACATGGCCGACCTGCCAGGGCTCCTGACGGCGCATGCGGGTTGACGGAGGCCGGGGGCTCCCTCGTCGTTAGAAGGAGTGGGCCAGCCGGCTCGAAATCAGGGCGTTGCGCACAGCCTTCTGCAGCTTTTCGAGCGCGCGAGCCTCGATCTGGCGCACCCGCTCGCGTGAGATGCCGAAACGCTGGCTCAAGGATTCCAGCGTCGTCGGCTCCTCCTTCAGGCGCCGCTCGGCAATGATCTGCCGCTCCCGTTCCGATAGCGTCTTGAGTGCGCCCGCGAGCAAGAGACGCCGGCCGTACGCCTCCTCATGGTCGGCCAAGCGGTCTTCATGGTTGTCGCCGCCGTCGACCAGCCAATCCTGCCACTCGCCCTCGCCCTCGTCATGGACGGGCGTGTTGAGCGACGCATCGGGGCTTGAGAGCCTGCGGTTCATCTGCACCACATCCTGCTCGGGCACGCCCAGACGGCGCGCGATGGCAGTGACGTGCGCCGCCGGCAGGTCGCCGTCGTCGATCGCCTGCATCTGACCCTTGAGCTTGCGCAGGTTGAAGAACAGCTTCTTTTGCGAGGCCGTCGTGCCGATCTTCACCAGCGACCAGGAGTGCAAGATGTATTCCTGGATCGCCGCGCGGATCCACCACATCGCGTAGGTGGCGAGCCGGAAACCGCGATCCGGGTCGAAGCGCAGCACCGCCTGCATCATGCCGACATTGCCTTCGGCGATCAGCTCGCCAAGCGGCAAACCGTAGCCGCGGTAGCCCAGCGCGATTTTCGCCACCAGCCGCAAATGGCTGGTGACGAGGCGATGTGCCGCCGCCTCGTCGGCGGTCTCAACCCACGTCTTGGCGAGCCGTAACTCCTCCTCCGCCTCCAGCATCGGGTACTTGCGGATGTGCTGCAAATAGCGCCCGAGGTTGCGTTCGGGCGTCAGGGCTGTTTCCGGTTCGCTCTTCGCCATCGCCGATGCTCGCTCAAGCTCCATCCCGCGGTCGGCACCATCGGCATTCCTCGACCACGATCGAGGCTAACCGCTGATGACTATTAGTAGCATAGCAGGAATCGTGCCGCTATGGCAAATTTAGTGTACCTCTAAAACATCGACCAACGTCTTGATGTGTAATGGTAGAGGAGAGGTAAACGAAAGTTCATTGCCGGTTGCCGGATGGACGAAACCCAGCTCGAGCGCGTGCAGCGCCTGGCCGGCCAGTGCCTCGGCGGCATCGCGGACGTCTTGCGGGCAGCCGGCAGGGAGACGCGCGACGCCGCCGTAAACTCGGTCGCCAATCAGCGGATAGCCAATCGAAGCCATATGGACGCGGATTTGGTGGGTGCGACCGGTTGCAAGCCTGCATTCGAGCAGGCTTGCAAGCTTGCCGTAGCGCTTGAGCGTCCGATAGCGCGTCTCGGCTGCCTTGCCGCCGCGCGCGACCGCTGCCATCTTCGTCGGCACCTGCGGCGAGCGGCCAATCGGATAATCGATGCGTCCCTCTGGCGGGACCGGCCCACCCCACACGAGCGCCCAATAGGCACGCTTGACGCTGTGCCGAGCGAACTGGCGCGCCAGATCGAGGTGAGCCAGATCGCTCTTCGCCACCACCAGGAGGCCGCTCGTGTCCTTATCCAGGCGGTGAACGATCCCCGGTCGCAGCGGGCTGCCGATCGAGGACAGCTGGCCTGGGCAATGGGCGAGGAGCGCATTGACGAGCGTGCCGTCCGCGTTGCCGGCGCCGGGGTGAACGACGAGGCCGGCAGGCTTGTCGAGCACAATGAGGTGCGCGTCCTCATAGACGATCGCAAGCGGCATCGCCTGTGCCGCCGGCGCCGTGGTCACGAACGGCGGAATTTCCGGCACCCGGACAACGAAGCACTCGCCGGCGCGAACCCGGTGGTCGGGCGCGAACATCGCTTCGCCTTCGCGTGAATGCACGTGGCCGCCCACGATCAAGAGCCGCACGCGGGCGCGCGAGAGGGCGGGCAGGGCGTCCGCGAGCAGGCGGTCGAGGCGCAGGCCGGCCTTGTCCGGCGCGACCACCACGGTGTAAGGGAGGTCGTCAATCAACGGCGGCGGTTCGGGCAGCGATGCAGGCACTGAAAGGTCTCGTCTACGGGATGGGGGTCCTGATCGTCATCGCCTTCATTCTCTTGGGCTTCGGCTTCTACATGCGCATTACGAACCCAGAGTTTCGGCTTTTCAAGGCCCGCGACGCTGCCGTCGCCACCTCGCCCGTGCCGCACGATGCAACGACCGGGGCCGCCCTGCCAGCCGCCACACCGTTGCCTAGCGCCGCCACACCGTTGCCGGCCGCCGAACCGTTGCCAGCCGCCGGCGCTCAAGGTTTCGGCGATGTCCTGATCCAGCTGCCGGCGGGGTGCACCCCCATCGAAATGCATCCAGACGGCCCTTTGCTGTATCTCCGCACCGGGCCGGCCGGCACCTGCGCGCGGATCTGGCTGATCGAGGTGCGCACCGGCCGTCTGCTCGGCAGCCTCCGCTTCGAGCCATGATCATCCTGCCCGATCCGCTCCGTCGCGCGCTCATCGACGCCGCCGTTGCCGCCCGGCCGCACGAATGCTGCGGCCTCCTCGTCGGCCGCACGGTCGATGAAACGACGACCGTCATCGACCGCATCGCCCCCAGCCGCAACGTCACGCTGGGAGCCGCCGCCTCCTCGTTCGAGATTGACCCGCAGCTGCGCTTATCCCTGATGCGCAGCTTGCACGGCTCGGGAGAGGCGATCATCGGCCACTACCATTCGCATCCGCGGACCACGGCCGAGCCATCCGCGCGCGACTTGAGCCGGGTCTACGAACCGGACCTCGTATGGCTGATCATCGGCCTCGGTTCCGGCAGCGGACCGGACCTCCGCGCCTGGCGCTATGATCAGGAAGCGGCCGGATTCGCGCCACTTCCGATCGCAAGCGCAGCCCAGACGAAGCCGCCCATGACCGCACACGACCAGAAGCCGGGAGCCGAACCGCCATGCCGCCGGAGCTGATCGCGCCCGCCACCTACCTCACCCGGATGGCGGACGGTACCGTCAAGCAGATCAACCCGTTCACCGGCACGGAAGTGTGGACGGTACCGGGCCGCGGCATCCGCCCGCTGGGCAGCCACGAAGCCCCCGGCCGGCCGCTCGATCCGGCACAAGCGGACGCACACTGCGCCTTCTGTGCCAAGCGGCTCCTGGAGACGCCGCCGGAGAAGGCACGCCTGGTGCGGCGCAGTGCCGGCTTCGAGACGGTGCGCGATCTCAAGGCGGATGAACTGTTCTCGACCGAGTGGGTGTTCCGCCGGATCCCGAACCTGTTCGAGATCGTCTCCTACGATTATTGGGCCAAGAATTATGGCTACCGCATGCCCGCGCCGCTGCAGGCGCGGCGCGATGCGTACGTGGCGAGCGAAGCCGGCCGCCGGCATGTGCGCGACCGCATCGAGTTCCGTCTCAAGCTGTCCGGCCTGGAGCCAGCCGCGATCGCTGCGATGGCCGATGCGGAGAAGATCGCGCTCGCCGATGCCTTCTTCGCCGGCGGCCACGAGCTGATCATCGCCAGGCGCCACTTCGAGGCCGGCGCCCAGCACGACAAGCAGCTGGTGAGCTCCGGCACCCTCACACCCGAGGAACACTACCAGTATTTTCGCTTCACCATCGAGGCGCTGCGCGACATTTATCTCGCTAACCGCTACGTGCGCTTCGCTGCCGTGTTCCAGAACTGGCTGCCGCCGGCCGGCGCCTCATTCGACCACCTGCACAAGCAACTGGTCGCGATTGACGACCGCGGCGCCTATAACGAACTCGAGATCCAGCTCGCGCGTGCCAATCCCAACATCTACAACGAGGCAGCGGTAAATTTCGCCGGCTACCGCAACCTTGTGTTCGCCGAGAACGAGCACGCGATCGCCTTTGCCGGCTTCGGCCACCGCTTCCCGACACTGGAAATCTATTCGAAGAGTGAGCGCTCGCAGCCCTGGAACCACTCAGCCGAGGAGTTGCGCGGCGTGTCGGACCTCGTGCATGCCTGTCACGCGGCGATGGGAGCGGGCATACCGTGCAATGAGGAGTGGCACTACAAGCCGCCCGATGCCGACGTCGCCATGCCGTGGCGGGTGCAGATCAAGTGGCGCATCTCCAATCCGGCCGGCTTCGAAGGCGGCACCCACATCTACGTCAACACCATCGACCCCGAGGGCTTGCGCGACAAGGTGGTGCCACGGCTGTTCCAGCTCAAGAACGAGGGCCGGATTGCACCGATGAAGATCGCGTTCGAGTGCGATTGCGTGCCGAACTGCCTGAAGTACAATCCGGCCGTCCGCGCTGGCGCAGGGCGGGACCAAGCCTTCCCGCCACTCTCGGGCCAGGCGCGGGGGGATGGTTAGGCCTGCGTCCGGATCGTCAGCGCCGCGCCGGCCCTTCCTTGAAGCGAGGCTTGATCCGGCCGCATCAGCGCTGATACATACTTGGCTGCAGCGGCCAGCGAAGTCCCCTTCGTCTAGAGGCCCAGGACACCGCCCTCTCACGGCGGCAACAGGGGTTCGAATCCCCTAGGGGACGCCAAGGACAGCAAGCGGCTGGCTTTTCCACGGCGGCGATTTCCGGCAGACCGGTTACCGAGTGACCTCCAGCCAGGGGATCAGCCACCCGCTACCGGGTGGTGCGCGACGCGCGCGAACGGTTCGTCGCACTCCCGCTAATTAACGGCTGCTTTAATAAGGCTCAGGCTTATTAAAGGATAGCCCGCTTCCCTCTAATCAGAAGGTGTGAGCCGCCTGGTACCGCACGTCCCAAGGGCCGTGTTCCGACCCTCTGTCGCTGGCAGGTACGGGGCCAGGGCTGCAACCAAGCGGCAGAACTGTTGCTTGTTGCCGCAGGCGTCGAAATGTGTTGCCAAGTTCTCCCGTGTCCGCTTCGACAGCGCCCAGCCCAGCGGCGGTTTCGGATAATCCTCGCGCGCGCAGAGGCGGAAGTGGAAGAAGCGGGGATCTGAACCGGCGACCGCTCCCGGTTGCTGCGTGATGCCGGCAATCTGATGGCATAGTTCCTTCGCAGCCAGTTGACCGCGCGCGCCTCGGGTGTTCAGGAGGCCGCGGATCGGTGCCGAGACTTCGTTCACGGCATTGCTCGCGGCCGGCAATTTGGGCTTCAGGCGTTCGTCACCAGGTTCATCAGCGCGAGCAAGCGGCGGATGCGAAGCGGCGCAAAGGGGCAGCGCGGCATCGCCTTCGATGTCCGGATCGGATGAGATCTGAATGACGAACGGGCGAAACGCTGTTGCGTCGTCCTTCTTCTTGAGATGCTCAACCACCCGGCGCAGGACCTGGCCGGCCGTGATCGCGCCGAAGTTCTCGAAATAGCCGCCGTCGAGAATGTGTCCATTGTTGCGAAGGTGTCCGTTGGTGGGGTGCGCCATCAGCGTGCCCGCCGGCTGGACGTAGGTAAACCTGGCGCTGTTGTTGGCAGCGGTGCTGAGGCGGACATCGTCATCGACCAGCTCGTAGAAATCGATCGCGTCGAGGAACGTACTGGGCTCGATGCGCACGGGGCTGGTGATGACCCGTTTGCCGGTTTCCTGGTGGGTGCCGTTGAGGAACAAGGCCGGCCGCCAGGCGCCATCGCCATCCTGTGGCCAGAGGGTGAGGAACGGCGCCGCAAACCACCCATCCACCCCCTCTTTCCTGAACTGGAACCGCCCGCTGCAGGGCGGCTGGGCGATGGCTTGCCGCCAGTGATACTCCCAGGCCTGTTCAATCGCCTGGGCACGGTCGGCCAGACCCAGCGGAATGAAGCGCTGGACGAGATCCGGAAAGAAAAAGCTGCCTGCCAGCGGGGCGAGGAAGTCGCGGCCCAGGATCTCCTGACCGCAGACCGCGAAGCCGTTCTTGTGCTCCGGCTCCGGCCCCGGCTCGGTCCCCATCTCCGGTGACTTTTCGGCCGCAAGCAGCGATAGAAACGTCACCGCACCGAGGCTACCGCCGGAGACGCCGCTGATCGCAAACACATGCTGCGCGAAGCCGGGCATCTCGTCCGCGAGCCGGCCCAGCACCGTTGCGGTCCAGTAGGCTGCGCGTGATCCGCCGCCGGCAGTCGCAACGATAATGAGCGGGATGTTGCGCTGAGACTCAGGATGGAGCGCGCTTACTTGCCCTGCCCAGGCATCCGCTCGCTGGGTGAGATCAGGCCGCTCTGCACGCTGCTGTGCACCTGCCGGCGCCGGATCGACGACCCGGACGGCGTGGTTGTCGGCCAAGGGAAGGAAGCTCACAACGACAGCCCATACCAAGAGGCTGGTCACCACCGGGAAGCCGTTCGCCCGCGATGCCAGGATCAGGCGGGTGCCGATCGGCACGATCAGCATCATCGCCAGCAGAAGGATCGGCAGCGCGCCGGACGCCTTGCCGATCCACCACGGCTTCCACAGCGAGAACGCAACCGTGACCACGAAGGCAAGGACCGACAGCCGCCACGACCAGTGCACCGCCTTGGGCAGGCTCTGGTAGCTTGTATAGCTATGACCGCGCATGCGATGCGGCGCCGTGAAGTTTGCCGCCACCCAGGCAGCCGGACGCGCAGCGCAGCGGCCGAACCAGGAACTTGGCTGATATGCACTGGTCCCGGCCTGACCTTGGTGCCGAACCTCACAAAAGAAGCGGTAGAGAATGCAGGCGGTAACGAAACAGGCAATCGTTCCGATGAGATAGCGGGCGAAAACCAGCCTCTCGGCAGCGATCGCCGCCAGCGTCGGGTTCAAACGAACCAGTTGACGGAAAAGCGCAAGCCCGGTGATCAATGGCACTGCTACCCCCAGCAAGCGCGGGGTGTAGTCAACCATCCACTGTTCGCGCGCCGACAGAGCGTTCACGTCCGCACCGGCCGCTTGCGGGGTAGCAACGTTGCGAACCGCTTGCGTGCCGGGAATTCGTTCTTTGCGATCGGCGCTGATGGTGCCGTTAAGCGCAACGCGCGCCCACAACCACGTCTGAAAGCCGCAGACCGGCGGGATGACGAGGAACCAGAAAATCTTCGCGGTGCTGTCGCCGGCCGTGGCGGCGAACTCGCTGCCCTGGTCGGTTGCGAACACGATCGCCGCGGCCAGCACCACCAAGACCAGACTGAAGCGGCAGGGCGAGAGGATCCCGCCCCACTCGCTTAGGACCTTCCACAGGAATGCGATGAAGGCGAGAAACCTTCGCCATGTGGCGCGAAAGGGATTGTCCCATCGCTCTGCTTGCCGGCCGGCCGGTTTGCCCGCGCGGGTGTCTGTCCGCCCTGCCGCGATGGCCTTGCGGAGAATGGCGATGAACGGATTCCGCTCGTCCTCAGCCCGCGTGCCGCCACCTTCCATCGCCCCACCCCTCCGCCCCTCGGAGACGCGATAATGGTACGCCACTTGGTGCGTAATTGGAAAGCATAGGCTTGGTCAGACTGCTTAGGCGGCAAGCCGCCGATAGTCATCCGGGTTGCTGGCATCGATGTCGATCGTTTCGATTTCCGCGCTGGGCACACAGCGCTTGGCGAGCTCCTCGATCGTAATCTCACGCGGAATCTCCAGCGCCTCGGCCGCGTACGTGCGGATAACCACTTCCGCGTTCTCATCGATCGGCGTCTCGCCGCGCTCCCAGCGGCCAATCGTCTGATGATCCTTTTTCACCAGCTGCCCCAGCTCGGCCTGAGTCAAGCCCAGTTCGGTGCGCAGGAACCGCAACTCCTGTCCTAGCAATCCGTGCCGGCGCATGATCAGGCACGCCGCGATCAGCTTGTGCAAACTGGTGATGTTGGGGATGCAATAGGTCTCTTCGCCCGAGTCATCGACAAGCACCCGCATGTTGCGGATCATTACGTAATCGAGCCCGCATTCCTCGTAGCGGTAGTCGACGAATTTCTCACGCGTTGCCATCCTCCGCGCCTCCTTTTTCGCCCCCATCAACACACTCACTTTTCGTCCGCCCACATCAAGGTCACAAGCTTCACGCCATTGGCAGCCGAATGTATCACGATGATACGAACGATTCTCCCCGCTGAATTGGGTGTGGTGCACTCCATCTTGTACTTGAAACACCCTGGCCGGGTCGCAGCTTCGCCGTTCTCGTATACGAAGCCGTGCTTCAGTACGTGCAGCGCGTCACCGACCAACAGCCCCCGCTCTCTTAACCGTTCTCTCGCATGCTGGGTCCAAAAGAGCTTGGGGTTCGATGCACCAATTCGCCTCAAGAGTTCCGTTGCCTCGCGCGGCGACAGCGGTTTGTCGTATGAACACCCCCTGACTCATGTATCACAGTGATACATCAGTGACCATACCCAAACGGTGTGAAGAGAGATTCAAGCCCGCCGGGCGGCGCAGCTGTACCCTGGCGGCGACAATGGCGGGAACGTCACAGGGCGCTCCCTGCGCGCAGCGCTGCCGCCGCTAAATGGTGCCCAGGGGCGGAATTGAACCACCGACACCATGATTTTCAGTCATGTGCTCTACCAACTGAGCTACCTGGGCAGTGCGCGGGCGGACAAGCGCCTTGTTCCCGGCACCGTTGGCCATGTGCTGGGAAGCCCGGACGTATACCAACAGGGCCCAGCGCTTGTCCAGTCTGGCCGCCGCGGGTCCTTACGTCTCCTCGGGACCCATCGCGCGCGCGTCGCCCTCCTCGAGGGCGGCCTCGACGGCCGGAATCCGATACGCTTCCCCCAGCCAGCGGCCGAGATCGGCGTCGGCGCAGCGCTTGGAGCAGAACGGCCGCCAGCGGTCCATTCGCGGCCGGCCGCAGACGGGACAGCGGGGCGCCGGGCGCTCCGGAGCCGCCTCATGCGCATCCTCGCGCGCGGTCATCACACCTCCTCCACAGCCGTCTCGCGTTGGGCGTGCCTGGCCAGGCCTCACGCCGCCTCGATGCGAAAGCAGGCGGGACCGAGCGCATCCGCCTCCTTCAGCCCGATAGCGCGGCCGAGGCGGGCTTCGCACGCGGCACGCGCTGCCGCCATCGGCCGGCGCAGGGCTTCAATGACCGGCATTGGCGCCGCGATCACCGGCGCAAGGCCGGGGCTGAGGCGCGCTTCAGCGACGGCCGCCCGCAGCGCATCACCAGCCGCGACGAAGGGCTTGAGCACAATACCACTGCCTCCGCACGCGTCGCATGCGCGCCCGAGCTGCTGGCGCAGCGACGGCCCCACCCGCGCGCGCGTCAGCTCGATCAGGCCGAACCGCGTAAAGCCGCCGATGTCCGTCTGCAGCGCCTCGGCAGCGAATGCCGCGCGCAATTCCGCCAGGACATGTTCACGGTCGTGCTTACCTCGCATCGGCACCGCATCGATGACGATGTGGCCGCCAAGCGCGCGCAAATCCAGCGCTGCCTTGAGCGCTGCGATCGCTTCTAAGTTGACGGTGAGCGCCGTCGCCGCGGCATCGCCGGCTACAGTGGCGCCAGCATCAACATCGACCGCGACCAGGGCGGGCGTCTCGCTGATGGTCAGCGCACCGCCGGAAGGCAGCGCCAGCGTCGGCTTCAGCGCCGCTTCCAGCTGCTCGTTGATGCCGAGCGCAGCAAACGGCGGCGGACCGAGGAGCGGGATCTCGATGCGGTCGGAAAGCTCCGGGCAGGCGGCGCGCACCGCAGCGGCGCTGGCGAGATCATCGACGACGACGCGCGCGAGACCGGAATGCAGGCCCTCGCGGAGTGCGCGCACAAACGCATCGGGCGCCCGCTGCAGGACCGCAGGCGGCCGGGTGTTTGCCGCCGCAGCTTCCGCCGCCAGCGCCAGCGCCTGGTCGTCGGGGCGAAAGCGTCCGCTCAATTTCGCCCCCTTGCTGCCTTCCGGTGCCCGGAACACCTGCACCAGGACGCGATCGCCCTCGGCCAATCCTGGCCGCCGCCCACCCTCCGCGCGTGCGGGGCCGTCATGCAGCATCAGGAAGCCGGCGCGGGCATCGCCGATGTCGACGAAGGCAGCGGCAAGGCCGGCGTGCACGCGGATAACGCGGCCCAGGATGATGTCCCCGGCGCGGACGCCTGACTGGCCGGTTGCCTCGCCGCCTGCGTCCCTCCCCGCGTCAAGCGCATAGCG
This sequence comes from Defluviicoccus sp., assembly GCA_029624735.1. Taxonomy (GTDB): domain Bacteria; phylum Pseudomonadota; class Alphaproteobacteria; order Rhodospirillales; family Defluviicoccaceae; genus Defluviicoccus. The sequence goes on from JARSSM010000011.1 coordinate 272,526, forward strand.
GACCAGCACGCCGTCCGCGAGCCAGGCAATGCGGCGATCGCCCGGCAGTGCCGAAACGACGATCGTATCGGGCGCCGGCATCAGGATTCCTCGGCCACCATGACCGGTGGACGCGGCTGCACGCCAAAGCCGGTCAGAAGCTGCGCGGTTTCGAACAGCGAAAGGCCGACGACGTTGGTGTAGGAGCCGGTGATCTGGCGCACGAACGCCGCCGCCAAGCCTTGGATAGCGTAGCCGCCGGCCTTGCCGCTCCATTCGCCGCTGGCGAGATAGCGGGCGATTTCATCAGCCGTCAGTCGCTTGAAAGCGACCGCCGTCGTCACCAGCCGGACCGCGCGGCGGCGGCCGCCTTGGGCGCAGACGGCGATGCCGCCGTAGACCCGATGGCGGGCGCCAGACAGAAGTTGCAGGCAGGCGGCGGCCTCCTCGGCGCTTTCCGGTTTCGGCAAGACGCGGCGGCCGCGGGCGACCACCGTATCGGCGCCGATCACGACGGCTTGCGGAAAGGACGTGGCGACTGCATCCGCCTTGGCAACCGCCAGGCGCAGCGCCAGCGCCCGGGGCAGCTCGCGCGGCCGCGGCTGTTCATCGATGCCAGCGTCCATGATCCGGTCGGGGATGAACCCAATCTGCTCAAGCAGCGCGCGCCGACGCGGCGAGGCCGAAGCGAGGATCAGCGGCGAGGGTGGCACACGCTCTCGCCGCGGCTTGTTCCGATCGTCTCCAGCCGGGCGCACGCCAGCATCACTTGAAGCGGAATGTAATCCGACCCTTGGTCAGATCGTAGGGCGTCATCTCCACGCTCACCTTGTCGCCCGCGAGGACGCGGATGCGGTTCTTGCGCATCTTCCCCGCCGTGTGCGCAAGGATCTCGTGGTTGTTATCGAGCCTGACGCGAAACATCGCGTTCGGCAGCAACTCCGTGACAACACCGGTGAACTCGAGAACCTCCTCCTTCGCCATCCGATCGCCTTCGCTGTTTTATCGTCTCGCTGCTGTTCATGGCTGGCCGCACCTGAAGGGTCAAGGCCTTTCGCCGCTGCGGGCACCACTCACATAAGGAAGTCGGCCTCGCCGCTGGTTGCGGGCGCAGCGCCGCCTTCCACCGCTGGTCCCGCGATGGTTGCGATCAGCCCCTCTGCCGCGGCGGCATCGACAGCCGCGCCGTCCCAACCCGGCGGCTCCAAATCTTCCCCGGCGACGGTTCCTTCGGGCAGAGCGCCGGCATGCCGAGCGCCGTCGTCGCCGGGTGCCGCTTCGGCCGGTTGGTCAGGCCCTGTCTCGATGGCAAACGCAAGGAATTGCGTGAACTGTTTCAGATTGAAGTTGTTGTCGCTGACAACGATCAGCGTCTGCCGGCCATCGGCAAGTGGCGGACCGAACGTCATCGCTTCGAGATTGTCGAGCGGGAGCCCCAGAGCGGCGAAGTCGAAGACGAGGTGCTTGTCGACCGCCGGCACGCCGTCGCTGCCGGCAAGCGCTTCCATCGCCGCAATGTCGGCTGCCCCTTGGGTTTCGATGGCGAACAGGCGCGCGGTGATCCCGAAGCCGGCGGAATAGCCCCGCTCCAGCGCCAAGAGCGTGCCAGCGTTATCGAGGGCGAGCAGCTCGGACAGGCCATTGCCGGCCGGCGCAAACGGTACGACAGGCGCCACGGCGATGGGCTGCGTGCGGTAGAGGTATTCCGCGACGGGTTTGCCGGAGGCGGCGTCGAACTTGACGATCCGCACCGGGCTTCCCGCAGCCAGCGTGGCCTCCGGGCCGTCCTGCACCAGGGCGTTCTCGTTGGCGGTGAACAGACGACGGCCATCCGGCGTGAGCGTCAGGCTCTCGAATGCCAGATTGTTGCGCACGCCTTGCGTCCGCTCGGCATCGGGCAAGAACTTGGCCGGCACGGCCAATGCTGTCTGCTCCCCGCCGTCGAGCGCGAATGAGCGTACGAACGGCGGGATACCTTCCGCCGTATCGCCTTCCGAAGCGATGAAAAGCGTGCCGGGGCTTTTCAGCGCGATGCCTTCCGGATCGACGCTGCCTTCACGGTACGGTTCGCCATCGCGGCCGTGCAACGTCGTGACGGCGGTGAAAACGACGTCGCCAGCATCGAGGCCGCCGTCGCTCAGGTCGATCGTCAGCGTGTAGAAGCGGGCGCTGTTGATCTGGCTGCGGTCGTCGGAAAGCGCATAGTAGACGCCGCGCGCAGCGTCATAGGTGAGCCCGGAGAGCCCGCCCACGGTCGTGCCGCCGAAGGCGAAGCCGGTCGGGAATTGCGCCTCACCCAGGAACGTCAGGCTCTGGATGCTCGTTCGCGGAGACTCGTCCGAACTCCCCACAACCCTCACATCGGCCCAGACCAGGCGGTGATCGGAACTGACCACATCGCGTCCCGCCCGTCCGGCATCGGTACTGCCGATCAGGCGATGACACGGATCCGCACGTTCCGGCCAGAAGACACCCGCGCCCTCGACCGTGAGACCGGCAACCGATGGCAGCACATAATCAAGGCGCAGGTTGCCGACCGTACGGTCCTGGAAGTCGGCGGTATCGGCGGCCGGATCTCCCTTCTGTTTCACGTTGACGCCGCCCTGCAAGCGGGCGGCCTCGGCAGCGCCTTGGCTGACCGGTGTGAAGCCAGCGTTGATCAGCGGGTGGTGCAAGAGCTGGTTCATGGCGCGGCCTGTGCTGTCGCCGTCAATCGGGTCGGCGTTCAAGTCACCCACGATGATGAACCGCTCGCCGGCACCAAGACCGCCCGAGCGGCCATTGTCATCAATGATGTAGCCATCGCGGCCGGGCGTCACGTAGTCGGCAAGGAAACGGATTTCATCATGGTTGCGACGGCCGTTGCGATCCTCCGCGCCGTCGAAAACCGGTGGCGTTGGGTGCGCCACCAGGATGTGCACTGTCTCGCCCTTGATCTGCACCGGCACGTCCCAGTGGCTCTTGGAGGAGAGCGGCAGCAGCGCCAGCGCTTGCCCCGGATACCAGTCGGCGGGTGACGGTGTTGCGGGATCGTCGGGTATCAGCGCATCCGGCATCTCCTGCCACCGGAACTGCCGGAACGTCCGCACCTGATCGTTGAGGATCGGATACTTCGATAGCAAGAGCATGCCGAACTGACCGGGAAAGGCCCCGAACCCCCAGGCATCGTTGGCGTAGCCGGGTGCTCCCGGCCGCTGCACGGCGCTGCCATTGCGATCGAGATCGAACCCGGATGCGATACCGGTGTTCACCTCGGCATGAAAGACGTACGGATAGGTGATCGGCTCCGCCCCGTTCTGACCGCGCGAGAGGTAGTGTGCCTGCAACAGCGCCACCGCCGTACCGCTTGCGTCGCGATCGAACTCGTTGATCAGCACGACATCCGGATGGACCCGCTGGATGATTTCCGCGACCGCTTGGGCCTGGACGCTGTCGCCGCTTGCGAGCTCATCGATCAGCTGGCCAGGAGCCGGCCGGCTCAACGATGCATTGAACGTGGCGACCCGCACCGCCGGCGGTGCCGGGCCGGCGGAAAGCGGGGAGCCACCCTGCATCGTCGCAGTCCGGGCGTCGGCGGATGCCATCTCACTGGTCGAGAACGTCGCGGATCTTTGCGGTCAGCTCGTCGTGGCGATAGGGCTTGGGCAGGAACGGTGGTGCGTCGTCGAGGCCGACGTTGCTGACAAAAGCCGTCGGTGCGTAGCCGGAGGTGAGCAGAACCCGGATATCCGGCCTTTCGGCGATGACCTGCTGTGCCAGCTCGATCCCCATAATGTCGCCCGGCAGGATGACATCGGTAAAGATCAGGTCGAGCCGGCTTTCCTGCCGCGCGATCTCGATCGCGTCTTGCGCTGTTGCCGCCTGCAGCACGCGATAACCATGCTTGGTAAGCACGCTCGATGTGCTGCGACGGACGGGATCGTCATCCTCGACGACAAGGATCGTCTCGCCACCGCCTCGGCCATGCCGCCGGGCCGCAGGCGACCGCTCCGCTTCCGGGACAGGCAGGGATTCAAGCCGAGGCAGGTAGAGCTTGACCGTCGTACCACTGCCGACCGTGCTGTCGACGACAATATGGCCGTCTGACTGGCGCACGAAGCCGTAGACCATGCTGAGACCGAGGCCGCTGCCCTGGCCCACCTTCTTGGTCGTGAAAAACGGCTCGAAGATGCGGTCGAGGACATCGGGCGGCATGCCGGCGCCGGTGTCGGCAACAGCAATCATCACGTAGGCGCCGGCCCCGACGGGATCGATCTCGGGCTCGCTTGTTTCCGTGAGCAGGACATTCTCGGTACTGATGGTCAGGGTGCCACCGTCCGGCATCGCATCGCGGGCGTTAACGACGAGGTTCAAGACCGCGCTCTCCAATTGCGCCCGGTCGATCTTGGTCTTGCCGAGTTCGGCCCCGAGGTCTTCGCGGATCTCGATCTTCTCACCGAGGGTCCGCCGCAAGAGTTCCGTCATCTCACGCAAGACGTGGTTGAGGTCGAGCACCGTCGGATGCAGGCGCTGCCGGCGCGAGAAGGCGAGCAATCTGTGGGTCAGCTGCGCGCCCCGCTCGGCCGACCAGATAGCATCGGCGATCAGCTCGCGCGACTCGCCGTCGAGCGACGGCTTTTCCTCCAGCAGCTGCAGATTGCCGACAATGATCCCCAGAAGATTGTTGAAGTCGTGCGCGATGCCGCCGGTGAGCTGGCCGATCACCTCGAGGCGTTGCGCGACACGGAGCTGCTCCTCCGTCCGCTTGCGCTCGGTGACGTCCTCCTTCATGCCGACGTAGTGGGTAATACGGTTGCTTGCATCGCGGATGGGCGCGATCGCGACCGTCTCCCAGTAGAGATCGCCGTTTTTCTTACGGTTTAGGAACTCGCCACGCCAGACTTGGCCTGAGGCAATCGTATGCCAGAGGTTTTGGTAGACGTGCGGCGGAACCTGGCCGGACTTGAGGAACCGCGGGTTCTTGCCGGCCACCTCAGCGTAAGTGTAACCGCTCGTTTCGGTGAACTTCGGGTTGACGTATTCGATCCGACCGTCCTTGTCGGTGATAACCACCGATGACGGGCTCTGTTCGATCGCCTGGAACAGCTTGCCAAGATCACCTTGGGCGCGTTTGTAGGCAGAGACATCCTGAATGAACAACAGGTGATGTTCGGCGCCGCCCCAGCGCATCGGGATCGCCCGCATCTCGGCCCTTGCGATGCCACGCTGCGGTTGGATGATCTCGATCTCGGCGACATTGTCGCCGGTGATCGGGTAACCGAACGGCACGCCGATCAGATTGTGGCTGTCCTGCCGAAACAGCGCCTCGGCGGCCCTGTTGACGTAGCGGATCTCCTGGTTGTGATCGACGATGACGATCGCGACCGACTGCATCTCGATGATCGAGCGCCAGCGCGCTTCGCTCTCGCGCAGGCTCTCCTCGGCACGCTTGCGGTCGGTGACATCGTCGTAGAGCGCGACGATCTCACCGGTCGGCAAGGTGTAGACGTGTGCCTCGCGCCAGCAGGAACCATAGTGGTTGCTATGGAAGGCCGCCGGCAAATGCTCGGCGGTGCCGGTCCGGCGCACCCGGCGCATGAGGTTCAGCACACCGGTGTCATCCATCCACGGCAGAACGTCGATGATCTTGCGACCAACCGCGGCTTCGCGGGCGATCCCATCGATGCGCTCGGCACTCTTGTTGATGGCGCTGATGACAAAGTCGTCGCCGTCGCCGGCCCGGCAGACCGCCGCCCCTAAGCGCATGTTCTCGAACATTTCGTGCAAGCGCACTTCACCCTCGCGGCCGCGGCGGATGATGCGGTTGCTCAGCACAAGAAAGGCGACGGTGAAGCCAGCGAACGGCACGGTCGCGGCAGAGAACACGATCACCGCCGTGCGCACGAAATCCGCCCTGAGGGTGTGCATGCGGATTTCCGCCAGAACCGCGAAACCGGGCGCGGCGAGTGGGTGGTAAACGGCGATAACGCGCCCTTCTCCCCGATCGGACACCACGGCGCCCGCCGGCCCGCCGCCGCCTTCATGCGCGGGACCACTGAGCGCGGTCACAGGGCTTTCGCCAAGCGGCGGCGCTGCCGTCGCTTCATGCTCGCCGGCCGCGAAGGTGGCAAGTCTGCCGTCGGCCGCAGCGGTGACCAGGAACAGCCGGCCGTCAGGCCCTAAGCTGCGATAAACGGCTGGGTCGATGGCGGTTGCGAGAAGCGCATCACGCCGGAATTCCGCAGCATCTGGGGCCGGGGCAGGTGGGGCCGCTTCCGCAAGCACCCGGTCCCAGGCTTGCGCCTGTTCCCGCGCGGCCGCTTGCAGCGCTCGCTCGCGGCCTCGGACCGCGTCCTCATAAACAAGGAGGATGCCCAGGCCTGCCACGGCAAGCGTGAGCGCGGCCGTGATCAGGAGGAGCAGTGTCCGGCTTTGTTCATCACTCATTCGGACCATCGCCGGCGGCTGGCCGGCCGCTCGTCGCATCTTCGGCTGCCAGCGGCGCCATCAGCGTCTCGCGCAGGCTCGCCACGCTGACCGGCTTGTTAAGCGTCGTCACCGACCGCAAACCGCGGAACTCGGCAAGAAGGCGGGCATTCAAGGCGTAATCGGGGCTGAATCCGGTAATAATGATCACGTTGGCGGTGCAGCGGCGCTTGACCAGCCAAAGGATAAGCTCGTTGCCGTCGATATCCGGCATGACCATGTCGATGATGGCGACATCGGGCGGATGGCGGTCGTAAGCCTTCATGAACTCGCGACCGTGGTGCGTCACCTCGACCTGGTAATTGAGCGCAGTGGCGACCCGCTCCACGAATGCCGCAAAACGCGGCTCGTCATCAACGATCAAGAGGCGCTTTCGCACCATGAACGCATCCACTTAAAGCCTGCCACGTGAAGCCTTCGCTGCGAGCCGGTCGGTGCTTTCCGGCAGCGAACGTCCGTTCATATCGCACAGCCATCGCCGACAACAAAGGGCTTTCGCTGCGGCTATGGGCTTGACAAGCGGCCACAGGCAAGCTCTGTGTCTTTCACATCCCTCCGTGGCAATCAGGCGGTTAGCCTTGTGCGGCTGGATTGAGTAAGGTCGTGCTCGGGGTAACTTCCGGCAGAAGGCGCCGCCCGCAGGGGTGGCGCAAGGTACGAAAGCTCTCGTGGACGTGCAAGGATCCGCCGTACTGCTGGTTCGATCGGACGACGAGGTTGAATCCGCCTTCATCGGCCCGCTGCGAGGGCTTGCCGATGGGGGACTGGAGGTCAGGGCCGCGACCAGTCTTGATCACGCGCTGGCGATCCTGGCCGAAGGAGAGACGGATATAATCGTCGCCGAGGCCGTGAGCGATGACGACAGCGCTCTGTTGGAAAGGATAGCGGTCCTGCGCCGGCACGCCACACGAACGCCGATTGTCGTCATCGCTCCCGCGATCAACGACCGCCTTGTCGAGAAGGCGCGGCGGTCCGGTGCCCAGCATGTGCTTCAAAGCGAAGAAGCCTTACAACCGCTGATGCTTAGCGTCGTCCGCGAAGCGGTGCGCGATGCGCGAGCGGATGCGCTCTCGGCGGAGGAGGAGATCGGAAGCCTGGGCGCGCTCAGCGGACCCGCGCCGTCGCCGATCACCGGGCGCAGCCTCGGGATGCAGTCTCTGCGCGAAAAGACACCGGACGAGTTTGAATCGTTGTTGAATGCATACGACACCCTTTTGGACATGCTACTTGAGCGGCAAGCGTGCAGACTGGTAGACGATTTCGAGCCAAGGCTGCTTCGCTTTGCGGAACGGCTCGGCATGGTCAACGCCGGCCCGCGCGACGTGGTCGCGATCCACAAGGCCGCGATCGCCGCCAAGATCGCGCGCGAGCCAGCCATGAGGACCAAGGCCTACTTTGAGGAGGGCCGCCTGTTGATCCTTCAGGTGATGGGTCACTTGGCTTCGTTCTACCGGTCGTTGTCATGGGGCAAAGCCCCGACCGCGCGCCCGACCGCTTCCGCACCAGAGGGTACGTTCCAAGCATCGAGGACATAGGGCCTGCGGCATGAGCAAATACACGCTGAAGCTTTACATCGCTGGCCGGACAGCGCGGACCGAGCAAGCGATCTCGACCTTGCGGCAGATCTGCGAGGAAGAGCTGGGTCGCGCATACGAACTTGCGGTCATCGATATTCTCGAGCGGCCGCAACTCGCCGAGAACGAGAAGATTCTCGCCACTCCCACGCTCGTCAAGGAGTTGCCACCACCCTTGCGGCGCGTTGTCGGCGATCTGTCCAATCGGGAGCGGCTGCTGGTCGGCCTTGATCTCGCGGTAAGTGATTCCCCCAAGCTCGAAAGCGGAGACTGAGAGTGGTTGAAGGGCTCAAGAAGACGCCGACCGGCATTCGCGGTTTCGACTTCATCGCCGATGGCGGACTTCCCCAGGGGCGCACCGTCCTCGTTGCCGGCAGCGCTGGCAGTGGCAAGACGGTCTTCGCGACCCAGTTTCTCGCCGCCGGCGTCCAGGTGGAGGGCGAGAACGGCGTGTTCGTCACCTTCGAGGAACATCCGAAGGATCTCCGCCGCAACATGGTCAGCTTCGGCTGGGACATTCCGACCCTCGAAGCGGAAGGGAAATGGGCCTTCGTCGATGCCTCGCCGGAACCGGCGCAGGAAGTTGAGATCGTTGGTGATTACGACTTCGGCGCGCTCTTGGCGCGGATCGAGCACGCGGCCCGGAGCGTCTCTGCCAAGCGCATCGTGCTTGATTCGATCGGCTGCGTGTTCAGCCATTTTCCGAACGTCAGCCGTGTCCGCTACGAGCTGTTCCGTATTGCCTCCGCTCTGCGGGAAATGGATCTGACCGCCGTTCTCACCGCCGAACGCACCGAAGAGTACGGCGATATCGCCCGCTACGGCGTGGAGGAATTCGTTGCCGACAGCGTCGTCATCCTGCGCAACGTCCTTGAGGATGAAAAGCGGCGGCGCACGATCGAGATCTTGAAGCTGCGCGGCACGACCCATCGCAAGGGCGAGTACCCCTTCACCGTCATCCCGTACGAGGGGATCATCGTCATCCCGCTGTCGGCGATCGAGCTGAAACAGCGCTCAGCCAACGTGCGCGTCACGTCGGGCAATCCCGATCTCGACCGGATGTGCGGCGGCGGCCTGTTCCGGGACTCGATCATCCTCATCTCCGGCGCGACCGGAACCGGCAAGACGCTGATGGTAACGCACTTCGTCTCTGGCGCAGCGGCCTCGGGCGAGCGCTGCCTCCTCCTGGCCTATGAGGAATCGCGCGAGCAGTTGGGCCGTAACGCCATTGGCTGGGGTGTCGATTTCGATGCCCTGGAGAAGCAAGGCAAACTCAAGGTCGTCTGCGAGTACCCGGAGTCGGCGAGCCTCGAGGACCACGTCATCCATATCAAGGAACAGATCGATTCCTTCAAGCCGACGCGGGTCGCGATTGACAGCGTGTCAGCGCTGGAGCGCATCTCCACCATCCGCGGTTTCCGCGAATTCGTGCTCGCCGTGACCTCGTTCATCAAGCACAAAGAGATCACCGGCCTGTTCACCGCGACGACGCCGACGCTGACCGGCGGCAGCTCGGTCACCGAGACGCACATCTCCTCGATCACGGACACCATCATCTTGCTGCGCTACGTCGAGCTCTACGGCGAGATGCGCCGCGGCGTCACCGTGCTGAAGATGCGCGGCTCGCCGCACGAGAAGGAGATCCGCGAGCTTTCGATCGATCACACCGGCATGCATATCGGCGCTCCGTTCCGCAACGTCGCCGGCATCCTCGCCGGCAATCCGGTGCAGATCGCGGTCGCCGAGATGGAGCGTCTCGACCAGTTGTTCACCTCGGTCGGCAGCTAGAAGGCTGGCCTGTCATGGCGGGGGAGCGCTTGCAGCCGGTCCGAACTGCGCTTGCGGCGCTGCTCCTGGCCGTGGCCGTGCAGCACGCGCAGGCTCAGAGCGCCGAGGAATGGCGCGACACGGTAAACCGCGGCACCATCGGCCTCATCACCAGCAGCGCCGGCGGGCGCGAGGTGCGCTTGGCGGCCGATCTTGCAAGCGTACTCGATACCGAAGGCCGCCTGCGTATCGTACCGATGCTGGGCCGCGGGCCGGTGCAGGCGGTTACCGACCTTCTCTACCTGCGTGGAGCCGACATCGCCATCGTGCCGGCCGATGTGCTCGCGGTTCTCCGCGGCCAACGCCTGCATGCGAACATCGAGAAGCGGCTGACCTACCTGGCGCCGCTGTACAGCGACGTGCTGTGCGTGCTTGCCCGCGGAGAAACGGGCGGCATCAGCCAGCTTGCCGGCCAGACGGTCAATCTCGGCCCGCCCGGGAGCGCGGCTGCCGTCACGGCGGCGCATGTCCTGGGCACGCTCGGCATCACGGTTGAGCCGGCGAGCGATGAACTGCCGGCCGCGCTGGCAAAGCTGCGCCGCGGCGAGATCGCGGCTGTCGTCTCCCTTGGCAGCATTCCGGTGCCCGCATTGCAGGCGCTTGGCCCCGATGCCGACCTCCGCTTCCTCAACGTGCCACTGAGCGGTGAACTGGAACAGGTCTACCTGCCGGCCATCCTGACCGCCGACGACTATCCGGGGCTCATCCCCGCCAGCATTCCGGTCAGCACCCTTGCCGTGCCGCACCTGCTCGTTGTCGCGAGTGGGGACCGCCAGCCGCCGGAGCGAACACGCCGGGTCAAGGCCTTTGTCGAGGCGCTGTTCGGTGCGTTCGGCCGCCTGCTCGAGCCCGGCCGGGATCCGGCTTGGGGTGAGATCAACTTGGCAGCAGTGGCGCCGGGCTGGACGCGGACGGCCGTGGCCGAAGAGTGGCTGCGCACCAACGTCGGGCCGGCGGTCACGCCGCTTGCCGACGCCAAGGATCAGGAACTGCGGCCGGCGCTCGATGAGTTCTTGCAGTTCCTGGAGACGAGAAACCTGCAAGGCAGCGTCGCAACGCTGAGCGAAGAGGAACGCGGCGTCTTGTTCCTGCAGTTTCAGCAGTGGCGGGAGCGGCGGGCCCAGCCGCCGCGCTGACGGCCGCGGCCGGCCGCAACTCCCCTTCAGTTTCGCTTCTGCGACGCCGGATCCGCCTTAAGCGCCCGCAACCGCTGCGACGCCCCGGTCTCGCCCAAGCGCTCTGCGTCCGCATACCAGCGAACCGCCTGCACCGGGTCGGGCCTTGTCCCGCTGACGACGCTGCCGGTGAAAAACATGGGATCGTAGGTACGCGCCAGCAGGATACTGGCGCGGCCGTCGCCGCGGCGTGCCGCCGCCGCGAAGAACCGACGCGCGCTGGCGATGTCACCGAGTGCGGCGAGCCTGGTCCCGCGCTCGATGAGGGAGCCGGTATCACCCATCGGCCCGATCGCGAGCGTAGGCAGTGCGGGCGCCTCCTTCACCGCCTTCAGCGCCGGATCGCCCGCATCCGGCAGCGACGTTTGCACCTTCGGCGGCGCGTGGACCGGAGCAGCGGCGGCCGGCTCCGCCTGCGCTGGGTCAGCGCTCGCCACGATGGGCGCTGACGCCGAGACCGGTGCCGGTCCCGGAGCGGGCGCAGCCGCTTGCACGGCGATGCTCTCGGGCTTGGCCGCATTTTCCGCACTGGCAGGGCGAACCGGCGCAGTGCGCGGATCGCGCCCGGCCTCCGCCACCACAGGCGGCGGCGAAGGCTCGGCGAGCTGGCGGACCAGCGTCGCGGTGCCGACCACCAGCAGGGCGCCGACTGCAGCACCCGCGGCAATTGTTCGCCCTCCGGCGCCGAACCGAGAACGAACGAAAGCCGCCAGCGCCGCCAGCTGCGAAGCCGGCGCCGCAGGGTCCGGCGGCGGTGCCGCGGCATCGCCGGCTGCGGGCATGTCCGCTTGCGCTTCCTGGGCGTCCCCCGCAGCAGCGACGGCAACCTGAGCATCGCCCAGGTTATCCGGAGGCATCGAGCCTGTTGCCGACTGTTCGGGCGTGGCGGGAGCTGAGGCGGCAGAAGCAGGGACTGCGGTGGTTGACGCCGACGGCTCTGGCACTGCGTCGGCCGCGTTGTCCGGCCGCAACTGCGGCGCTCGATCCTGATCGGCGCAAGCGGAAACCGGCGCTTCGCCGCTCGCCAGCGTATCCGCTCCGCCGGCAGTCGGCGGCGGCGCCAGCGTTTCGGGCGCACCCAGCGTTCCCGGCTGCTCTTCGGCCGACAGGTCATCGATCCCGGAATAGGCGACCTTTTCCTCGTCGAGCCAGCAGTCGAGCGCGGCCTCATCCAACAGCGCTGCCTCGACGACACCATGCCCGCGCGCTTCCGCAAGCGCGAGAGCGGCTTGGCCGAGGCGGTTGATGACCGCGGGCAAGCCACGGCTGTAGGCGAAGATCCGCGTCACCGCATCAGGTGTGAACAGGCTCGTTGCAACGCCGCCGGCAGCAGCCAGGCGATGGCTGAGGTAAGGCTCGACCTCCTCCTCGCTCAGGCCGTGCAGGCGAACCAGGCGGATCTCGTCGCCGTTTGCCGTTCGTGCCGCGACCGCATCCATTTCGCGGCAGCGCTCGACCAGCGATGGCGTTCCCACCAGCACAACACAGAAGCAGCGCTCGCCGGTCAGCGCCCGCTCCGCCTTGACCTGAATCAGGTCTTCAATGGTCGGCTCGATCAGCGCGTCGGCATCGTCGACGATCAGCGCGGTCGGCCGCTCAAGACTGCCGACGTGCGGACGGACGACGCTGATGCCCGCGACCGCCAGATGTTCGGCTGCCAGATGCACGCTTACCGGCGTCGCTGCGAAGGCGGTTTCGAGGAGATTGAGGGCGGACACGTAAGGCTGTTGCTCGGCGTCCTCCGCGTTCCACGTCGCGACCAGCCACCCCGTTTGTTCGAGCCGCTCCTGCATGGTCGCAATCAGGGTCGTCTTACCGACGCCAGCAGCGCCGACAAGAAAGACGATCCGGGTGCGCGGCCCGCCGCGGCCGAGCAGCAGCGGGCCTTCGCTGATCGCCTGCTGAAGCGCCTCCTGCGCGCGCTCGGCCGCAGCCGCCGCAAACAGCCGCCGCCCGCCGGCTGCGGCCAAGTCTGCGTCCGCGAACGGATCCCTGGTCAAGCCGAAGCTCTCAAAGGTCATTCGTCGTATCCTCTCCCGGCGACCCGCCCGCACCCGTCAGGCTAGAAAACCATGCCGTGCGGAGGGGAGCAACCGACTCAAGCTGCGGGACTGGCCGCGACCGGCGTCCGCAGGGTGACGAACTCCTCGGCTGCCGTCGGGTGAATGCCGACCGTAGCGTCGAAGTCCGCCTTGGTCGCCCCGCACTTGAGCGCGATTGCAATCCCCTGGATGATCTCGGGCGCGTCCGCACCGACCATGTGGGCGCCGACAACGCGGTCGGTCGCGGCATCGACGACGAGCTTCATCATCGTCCGGCCTTGGCCACCCACCATCTGCTGCTTCATCGGCCGGAAGGTCGTGCGGAAGATGCGGACATCGGCGAAGCGCTCGCGTGCCGCCGCCTCGGTGAGGCCGACCGTTGCTGCCGGCGGCTGGCTGAAGACGGCCGTTGGCACGCCCTCGTGATCCGCCCGCGCCGCCTTCGGCCCGAACAGGCTGTCCGCCAGGGCGTGGCCTTCGCGAATCGCGACCGGCGTCAGGTTGAGGCGGTTCGTGCAATCGCCGACGGCATAAATGGTCGCCACCGAGGTCCGCTGATCGGCATCGACCACCACCGCGCCGTTGCCATCAAGTGTGACGCCGGCCGCCTCCAGGCCAAGATCGGCGGTCAGGGGCGCGCGGCCAGTCGCCGCCATGACCGAATCCGCCTGCAGCGTGCTGCCGTCGTCCAGGGTGACCGCAAGGCCGTCGGCGGTCCGTGCGAGCGCGCGGATATTGGTGCGGAAACGCAGATCGATGCCGGCGCGGATCATCTCCTCGGCGAGCGTGTGGCGGATGTCATCATCGAAACCGCGCAGGAACAAAGGCCCGCGGTAGAGCTGGGTGACGCGCGCGCCAAGGCCATGGAAGATGCCGGCGAACTCGACCGCAATGTAGCCGCCGCCCAGGATGACGATCCGCTCCGGCAGGCGGTCGAGGAAGAAGGCCTCATTGGAGGTGATCACATGTTCGGCACCGGGAAACGACGGCACCACCGGCCAGCCGCCGGTCGCGATCAGGACATGGCGGGCCGTCAGCCGCCGCTCGCCGACCGCAACCGTATGCGCATCGATGAGCCGTGCCCGGCCCTCGATGATCGTGACGCCCGAATCCGTCAACAGGCCACGGTAGACGCGGTTCAGGCGCTCGATCTCGGCATTCTTGTTGGCGATCAGCCGTTGCCAGTCGAACGCCGGGGTGCCGCCCGACCAGCCGAAGGCGGGCGCCTCGCACCAGGCTTCTGCGTACTGGGCGGCGTAGACAAGGAGCTTCTTCGGCACGCAGCCGACATTGACGCAGGTGCCGCCGAGATAGCGGTTCTCGGCAACCGCGACGCGGGCCCCGTGAGCGGCGGCAACGCGGCTCGCCCGCACGCCGCCCGAGCCGGCGCCGATGGTAAAGAGATCGAAGTCGAAAGCCGTCATGGTCCTCTCCATCACATGGCCGCTCGTGCGATCAGAGCCAGGTTGGCATACTTAAAGGGTTGGGGCGGCTGCCGCCAGAAACCAGCAACAGCGGCCGCCGCAGGGACCGGAGGGGATAAACGATGAGACTTTCTTTCGGGGCCGCACTGGTCCTGGCGCTGCTGAGCGCGTGCGCCTCCAGCCCGACCGGCCGCTCGCAGTTGATGATCGTGCCGGAAAGCACGGCCATCAGCGCGTCGGAGGAAGCCTACCGCAGCCAGCTCGCGCCTTACGCCCGCGCCGGCCGGCTGGACAACGATCGGGCGCTCAAGGCGCGGGTCGACCGCATCGCCAGCCGGCTGGTGGCTCAGGCCGTGCGCATGCGCCCCGACACCGAAGGCTGGGACTGGAGCATCAAGATTCTCGACGATCCAAAGACGGTCAACGCCTGGGCCATGGCCGGCGGCAAGATGGCGCTCTACACCGGCCTGGTGCTGCAGGTCGAGCCCTCGGACGACGAACTAGCCCAGGTGCTGGGGCACGAGATCGCGCACGCACTCGCCAAGCACACGGCCGAAAAGATGTCGGTCGCGCTGGCAACCCAGCTCGGCGTTGCGGCACTGGCGCTTGGCACCGGCAGCCAGACGGCGGGCGCCGCCGGGGCGCTGGCCGCCTCGCTCGCGATCGAGCTGCCCTACAGCCGGACCGCCGAAAGCGAGGCTGATCGGATCGGCATCGAGCTCGCCGCCAAGGCCGGCTACGACCCGCGCGCCGCCGTCTCGTTGTGGCGGAAGATGGCGCGCGTCAGCGAGGGCAAGGCACCGCCGCAGTTCCTTAGCACGCATCCCAGCCCCGAGACGCGGATCCAGGAACTGGCCGCGATCGCGCCCAAGATGATGCCGTACTACGAGCAAGCGCGCCAAAGCCCGCCGCCGGAGTTCCGGCTGCAGAGTTCCTGAAGGCCCGTCTCAATCCGGCGCCAGGCCGAGCCCCTGCTCGATGGCGCTGCACAGCATGTGCCCCAGCACGATGTGCAACTCCTGGACGCGTGCGGTCACCGCCGACGGCACGGCCAGCAGGTGATCGCATAAGGCCGCCATCTCGTCACCGTTCGCGCCGCAAAAGCCGACGGTGAGCAGCCTCTTCCGTCGCGCGGCGGCGAGGCCCTCGAGCACGTTCGGGCTGCGCCCCGACGTACTGATGGCGAGCGCGATGTCGCCGGCCTGACCAAGCGCTTCGATCTGGCGGGCAAAGATCTGCGCAAACCCTAAGTCGTTGCCGGCCGCCGTCAGCACGGCCGTATCAGCGGTGAGTGCGAGCGCTGGGATCGGCCGCCGGTCGCAACGTAAGCGCACGGTCAGCTCGGCGGCCAGGTGCTGCGCGTCGGCAGCGCTGCCGCCGTTACCGAACAGGAACAGCTTGCCGCCGGTGCCGAGGTGTTCAACGCAGGCGCCGGCGGCGGCGGCAAATGCGTCTGCCTGGCCTGCTGCAACCGCCTCAGTAAGGCGAAGGTGCTCGTCCATCGCGCGCGCGAAGAGATCGGCAACTGTCCTCACGTGCGCCTCCTCGCACCCGGCCAACCGCTTGCCGGCAGTCCGCGCAGCGGCCCCCGCCACGTCCGCACAAAGGTGAACAGCCGCATCGCCCCGAAGCCGACAGCCCCGATGCCATATAGAAGGCCGAGCGCGATCATCGGCACAAATGCATTGCCGACGATGGCGGACCAGCCCTCTTCGCGCAAGATCATCCAGCCGAAAAAGGCGGCGAGGCCGCCGAACAGGGTGCCCGAGGCGATATAGATCAGCGCCATGCCGACGCCGGCGACGATCCGGCTGAGGCCGCCGGTGAACGGCTCATCGGCCGCGGCGGTGACGCTGACGGGTGCTGGTGCCGCCGCCAGCGGCCGGACCGGGCCGGCGGGCGACGCCATGCCAGGGCGCGCGGCCGGGCCCAACGCCAGAACCTCGATGATGCGCGCCGGCAGCCGGATCAGGGTCTCCAGCCACTGCCGATACTCAGTCACCCAGCCGGCGAGCGGCCGGGTGACGAGCCACCACGAGGGCCGCCAGCGCATACCGGGAAAAGCCAAGAGGATCCGGCCGCCCGCGAAGGCACAGCGGAACGAGAGGCCGCGGGCCAGGGTATCGAGCGCGCGCAGCCGCTCCAGCATGGTGGTCGTCAGAACGACGCGCGCTTCGACCTGGTCGGTGCCGTAAGCCTCAAAGATCGACTCGAACGTCGGGTCTTCGAGCGTGACCCGCTCGATGGTGCTGCCGAAGCGCGCGACCGCATTGCCGATCAGCCCCCAGTCGCGCCCGACCACGGTGATCGCCTCACCGCCACGCCCGGTGGAAAAGCCGGCAAGCGCGCCCCGGAACACCTGATAGCCCTCCTGGTTGACCAGCCGGACCTCGGTGAGGAGGAACGGCACCCGGCCGACCGGACCGCTCAGCACATGCTCGACCTGCGCCGTCGCAAACGGCTCCACCAGCCCTACCCCCTGGAACGCCGTGATGTCGATGTCTCCGCTGGTCAGCGCCGCCCGCGCCGCCGCCTGGCGCTGGCCATCGATGTGGACCAAACCCGGCTGCTCGGCCGCAACGACGTCGAGCAGCTTGCCGGCGAAGCCGCGCTGCCAGTCGCGTATGAAAACCCAGGTGGTAACGAGGCCGATGATGCCGGCGATGAGGAGGAAGCCGCCGATGCTGTCGCGGGTTTCCGAGCCATCGCCGATCAGGAACGCGAGCGGCCAGCCGAGCACGGGGAACGCGGCGGCGATGCGGATGCCGAGCCACGTGCGTGCCCGCTGCCGTTCCAGCTGCAGGCTCAGCGACGATCCCACCACCAGCGGCGCCGCAGCCGCCATCAGCCGCTACCGCTTCAGGCCGGCATCAGCGGCAGACGGCAAGATGCGGTCCACATCGGGCGCCACCCTCGCTTCCGCCTCGGCCTTGAAGAATGGCATCGCCGCGACGCCGGCAAGCCGGGCCAGCACAGGACCGGGGAAGATCTGCACGGCGTTGTTCAGCTGGTTGACGGCGGCATTGTAGAAGCGCTGGGCTGCCGTCAGTTGGGCCTCGGTCTCGGTCCAGGTGCGCTGCGCCTCCAGCATCTGGGTGTCGGACTTGAGATCCGGGTAGTTCTCGACCGCGACCAGCAGGCGGCCGACCTCGCGGCTGATCGCGTTCTCGACCTCGAACAGGCGCCCGCGTTCTCCTGCGCCGCCGCCCAGGGCCTGATCCGCCTGGACGCGCAGGCGCGTCACCGCCTCCATCAGGCCGCGCTCGTGCTCCATGAAGCGCCCGGCCAGGCGGACGACGTTGGGGATCAGTTCGTGCCGTTGGCGCAGATGGACGTCGATCGAGCCGAGCGCCTCGTTGACCTTGTTGCGCCGGGCGACGATCGTCGCATACCAGAGATAGCCGATGACCAGCGCAAGCGCGATCGCGCCGATCAGGATTGCACCGCCGCTCATGCCGCCCGCTCCTTCCTCCCGCCCCGGCCGCCCCCTCTTTTCGCAGAGGAGTATCATTCGCAGCGGCACGATGCAAAGCCCGGGCGACCGGCCGTCGTCAGCCGGTCGTCAAACGGTCGTCAGCGGGTCGTCAGCGGGTCGTCAGCCGGTCGGCAGCTAAGGCATCAGCCAGAGCCGGGCCTCGGCCTCGCGGCGGCGCTTGAGGCCGGCCAGCACCTTGCCGCCTGCCCGGACCCAGCGCATCAACTCCTTCGGTACGGCCGCGTAATCGCCGGCATTCAGTTTGCGCAGGAGAGAGGCCCGTTTGAACGCGCCGACGCCGATGTTGAAGACGAAACTTGTCAATGCGGAGAACTGGTTATCGTTCACCGGCACCGTGATGGCCGCCTCCAGTGTCGGCAAAAGTGCGCGAATGTCGTCATTGAGCAGTACGCGCGCTTCGTCAAGCGTGATCCCTGAAGGGTAGATCGCTTTCGCCCGGCCAGCCGCGGCCGTGCCTTTCAGCATCCGGCCTTCGGCATCGCGCACCACATGCCCCCAGCCGATCGTCCAGTAGCCGGCAGGGCAGAGATAGGGATCGAGGTTGGCCGTTCGGGGGTCGCCGTCCGCGAGGCCTTCGAAGGCACGGATAGTCTCAACGGCGGGCACGAGGTTGCGGGCCATAACGTCCTGTCCTTGATGGCGGGCGTAAGGATAGTATTCCTATACGCGACCCGCAGTCAAGGACGACGTTCACACCTTCGCGCTGGGGCGGCTGGCGACGGCCTCGTACCAACGCTTGGCGTGGGTGTGGTCGTCCGGCAGCTTCAGCTTGAGCCAGCCGGCGAACTCGATGCTGATGAACGCGGTGATGTCGGCGACGGTGAACTCCGGCCCGGCAACAAACGCGCTTTCGCCCAAGCGCGCGTCGAGCCACTTGAAGAAGCTCTGCACGCGCGCCTTGCCGCGCTCGACCAGGGCCGGGATCTGCGGAAAATCGTCCGCACCCGGCAACGCCCGGGTCTTGAAGGCCGGCGTCTGGTTGCGAAAGGCCTCGCCGGCGGCAAGGAAGCCGTCACTCTCGCAGCGGTGCTCCCACATCGCAATCACGCCCTGCTCGCGCGCTGTGCGGCCCATCAGCGCCGGCTCCGGATACGCGGCTTCGAGATACCGGCAGCAGGCGATCGCCTCGCTGATGGCGGTGCCGTCGTCGAGCTCGAGCACCGGGACCGTGCACCACGGATTGAGCTTGCGGAACGCCTCGTTGAATTGGCCGCCTGAGCGTAGGTCAACCTCCACGACCGGAATGCTCAGGCCCTTCTCGGCAATGAACATGCGCACGCGCTTAGGACTCGGCGCCGGCCCGCAGTCATAGAACTTCATCGTCCTCCTCCTCCCGTTGCCGCCAGGGCGGGGTGATCTAACGCCAGGCGCCGACGGTTGCGCAACCCTCATTCACGCCGCAAAGGGAGCTGGCGGGGAGGCGCCATCGCTGTGCACTGCACCATCTCGACTGTTGCAAACGTCGAACGGTGTGCTAGATAGATATCGGACCAGTTTGATCAGGATTGCGATTGGCGCCGATGATCCGTTTGAGCCGCCTTGCCGACTATGGCGTCGCCCTGATGACGCAGATTGCGCTCGCGGGCGACCGCGTGCACAGCGCGCAGGAGTTGGCAGCCGCGACCGGCGTGCCGCTGCCTACCGTCAGCAAGCTCCTGGCGTCGCTGGCGCGGGCCGACCTGCTGGTCGCCTCGCGCGGCGCCCGCGGCGGCTATCGCCTCGCCCGGCCGGCACAGGAAATCCCGGTCGGCGCGATCGTGAGCGCCGTCGACGGGCCGATCGCACTCACTCAGTGCATCGAGCACGGACCGGGCGCGTGCGAAGTCGAGGTCCTGTGCCCGACCCAGCACGGCTGGAAAGCGATCAACGAAGGCGTGCAGCGCGCCTTCAACGCCGTCTCCTTGGCGGAGCTGGTGTGGCCGCCCGCGCAGGCTTGGGCGCAATCTGGCGCGGTTCCTGCAAGCGATGATCCGGCGCATGACGCGCGCGAACGCGCAACACGGTGAAGGATACTCCGATGGCGGCTCCAGGTGCTGGCGGAACCGATGTGCTGAACGAGCTTGTCGGCCAGAGCTACAAGTACGGCTTCGTCACCGACATCGAGGCCGACACCGCGCCCAAGGGCTTGAGCGAGGAGATCGTTCGCTTCATCTCGGCCCGCAAGGACGAGCCGGAGTGGCTGCTCACCTGGCGTCTCAAGGCCTATCACCATTGGCTGACGATGCCGGAGCCAACCTGGGCCAAGGTCTCGTTCCCGCCGCTCGACTATCAGGATGCGTATTACTATTCGGCGCCAAAGAACCTGCCGAAATTGGAGAGCCTTGACGACATCGATCCGGAGATCAAGCGGACTTACGACAAGCTCGGCATCCCCTTGCACGAGCAGCAGATCCTGGCCGGTGTGGCGGTCGATGCGGTGTTCGACAGCGTCTCGGTCGCGACCACCTTCAAGAAGAAGCTGGAAGAATACGGCGTCATCTTCTGCCCGATCTCGGAAGCGGTGCAGAAGCACCCGGAGCTGGTGCGCAAGTACCTTGGCAGCGTTGTGCCCTACACCGATAACAAGCACGCGACGCTGAACTCGGCCGTGTTTACCGATGGCTCGTTTGTCTATGTGCCGCCCGGCGTTCGCTGCCCGATGGAACTTTCGACTTATTTCCGCATCAATGCCGCCAAGACCGGCCAGTTCGAGCGCACGCTGATCATTGCCGATCGGGGCTCCTACGTCAGCTATCTTGAGGGCTGCACGGCACCGATGCGCGATGAGAACCAGCTGCACGCGGCCGTGGTCGAACTGGTCGCGCTCGACGATGCAGAGATCAAGTATTCGACGGTACAGAACTGGTATCCGGGCGACGAACAGGGCCGCGGTGGCATCTTTAACTTTGTCACCAAGCGCGGCGCCTGCCGTGGCCGCAACTCGAAGATCTCGTGGACGCAGGTTGAAACCGGCTCGGCGATCACCTGGAAGTATCCGAGCTGCATTTTGCAGGGCGACAACTCGGTCGGCGAGTTCTATTCGATCGCCATTACCAACAATTACCAGCAGGCCGATACCGGTACCAAGATGATCCATCTTGGCCGCAACACCCGTTCGCGCATCATCTCCAAGGGCATCTCGGCCGGCCACGGCCAGCAGACCTATCGCGGCCTGGTGCGCGTGGCGGCACGCGCCGAAGGGGCGCGCAACCACACCCAGTGCGACTCGCTCCTGATTGGCTCCACCTGCGGCGCCCACACCGTGCCCTACATCGAGAGCCACAATCGCTCAGCGGTCGTCGAGCACGAGGCGACGACGTCACGCATCAGCGACGACCAGCTGTTCTACTGCCGCCAGCGGGGCTTGAAGCTCGAAGATGCGGTGGCGCTGGTCGTCAACGGCTTCTGCCGCGATGTTTTGCAGCAATTGCCGATGGAATTCGCCGTCGAGGCGCAGAAGCTGGTTGGCATCAGCCTCGAAGGCAGCGTCGGTTAGCGGACATTCGGCAGCACGCAAGACAGACAAAGGACGCGCGATTAACATGCTGGAAATTCGCGATCTGCACGCGACGGTGAATGGCAAGGCAATCCTCAAGGGCCTGACGCTCACCGTCGGCGCTGGCGAGGTGCACGCCATCATGGGCCCGAACGGCGCCGGCAAGAGCACGCTCGCTTACGTGCTGGCCGGCCGCGACGGTTACGAGGTGACTGGCGGCGATTTCCTCGTCGACGGCCGCTCGCTTCTGGATCTGGCGCCGGAGGACCGGGCCCAGGCCGGCCTGTTCCTCGCCTTTCAGTATCCGGTCGAGATCCCGGGCGTTTCCAACAGCACCTTCCTGCGCGAGGCCGTTAATGCCCAGCGCCGCAGCCGTGGCGAGCCGGACCTGGATGCGCTGCAGTTCATTAAACTGGCGCGGCAGAAGATGAACAGCCTCGGCATGACGGACGAGATGCTGAAGAGGCCCGTCAACGTCGGCTTTTCCGGCGGCGAGAAGAAGCGCAACGAGGTCCTCCAGCTCGCCATCTTAGAGCCCAAAGTCGCGGTCATGGACGAGACCGACAGCGGCCTCGACGTCGATGCGCTGCGCACGGTTGCCCGCGCCGTCAACGCGCTGCGCGCACCGAAGCGGTCGTTTCTGATGATCACCCACTACGAGCGGCTGTTGGAGGAGATCGTGCCGGATCGCGTGCACATCCTGGCCGACGGCCGCATCGTCGGCTCCGGCGGCCCCGAACTCGCACGCGAGATCGAGCGCACCGGCTACGCGGCCTATGCCGCAGCGGCGGCCTGAAGCGATGCCGGGAATGGAAGCGCGCGGGGACGGCGTGCTGGGCTTGAGCCTGCTTGCGCCCGGCTTCGGGGCCGGAGAACCAGCGGGCAGCTCCTGGCTCAGCCGGCTGAAGGCGGCAGCAGCGCGTGATTTCGCGGCCCAGGGCCTGCCGACACGCCGGCGGGAAGCGTGGAAATACACCGACCTCAAGCCGCTCGCGGAGATTGCCTTCCGTGCCCCGGTGGCGGATGACAGCGCATCCGTGCGCACGCTTTCCGATCTGCTCGACCTGCCGCCGCCAGAGGGCAGCCGGCTGGTGTTCGTGCATGGCCGCTACCGCCCCGATCTCAGCTTCTGCGATCTGAGCGAGGCCGGCGTGAGCATGAGCCCGTTTAATGCCGGCGCCGGCGACGACAAGGCGCTCGCGGCACGCCTCCTGGGCCGGATCGCGACGGCAGCCAACCAGCCGCTGGTGGCACTCAACACCGCCGGCATGGAGGATGGCCTGTGCATTCACGTTCGCGCCGGGGTCCATCTGCAGCGGCCGATCGAGATCGTATCGCTCGGCAGCGCCGCCTCCGAGCCACTCGCCTGGCATGGCCGCACGCTGATCGTGCTGGATGACGGCGCGCAGGCAACCATCATCGAACACCAGCGCGCACCAGCCGAGATGCCGGCGCCTGCTCTGGTGAACGCCGTCACCGAGATCGCGCTGGGCGCTGCCGCGCAGCTCTGCCATTACCGGCAGCAGGCGCTTGGCACGACCGGCTTCCACATTAACGCGGTTGCGGCAACACTCGGCACCGATGCCGTCTATGAAGCCTTTACGCTCACGACGGGCGGCGGGCTGGTGCGAAACGAGACCTCCGTCACGCTCGACGCGCCCGGCGCCGAAACACGCCTCGCCGGCGCCTATCTGGTCGATGGCTCGCAGCACCTCGACACGACGACGCTGATCGAACACCGCGCGCCGCGGACGACCTGCCGCGAAGTTTTCAAGGGCGTCGTCGACGGCACCGCCGAAGCGGTCTTCCAGGGCCGCATCGTCGTCCAGCGCGAGGCGCAGGGGACCAACGCCGACCAGTTGAGCAAGGCGCTCTTGCTCTCCGACGGCGCGCGCGTCAACCAGAAGCCGGAGCTGGAGATCTACGCCGACGACGTCAAGTGCAGCCACGGTGCCGCTGCCGGCCAGATCGACCGCGAGGCGCTGTTCTATTTGCGGAGCCGCGGCGTGCCGGCCTCGGTGGCGCAGCGGCTCCTGATCGAGGGCTTTCTCGGCGATGCCTTGAGCCAGATCAGCGACGCGGCCGTGCGCGAGGCGTTCAGCCAAACCGCGTTCGCGTGGCTGCAGGACCGTTGAACCGGGCGCGGGACAAGGACAGAGGAACCGTTTTGATGCTCGCTTCCACCAGCCGAACGGCGATGAACGATGAGGGGCGGCACAGCGTCAGCTTCGACGTGCACCGGGTGCGCGAGGATTTCCCGATCCTGAAGCGGCGCATCCGCGGCCGGCCGCTCGTCTACCTCGACAGTGCGGCCTCGGCGCAGAAGCCGAAAGCTGTCCTTGATGCGATGCAGGTGGCGCAGGAAACCATCTACGCCAACGTTCACCGCGGTGTGCACACCTTGAGCCAGGAGGCCACGGACGCCTTCGAGGCGGCACGCGAGAAGCTGCGGGCCTTCATCAACGCCGCTTCTGCGGACGAAATCATCTTCGTGCGCGGCGCCACCGAGGGCATCAACCTGGTCGCCGCAACCTACGGACGGAAGTTCCTCTCGGCGGGCGATGAGATCATCCTGTCCGAGCTCGAACACCATTCGAACATCGTGCCGTGGCAACTGCTGCAGGCCGAAAAAGGAATTGTGATCAAGGTCGCGCCGATCGACGACGACGGCAATTTCCTGCTGCCGGCGTTCGAGGAGCTGTTGTCGCCACGCACGCGCCTGGTCGCCGTCACCCATGTTTCGAATGCGCTCGGCACCGTGACCCCGGTCCGGGCCATCATCGAAGCCGCGCACCGGGCCGGCGCCAAGGTACTGCTCGACGGCTGCCAGGCGGTGCCGCATATGGCGGTCGACATGCAGGCGCTTGACGTCGATTTCTACGCCTTCTCGGGCCACAAGATGTATGGGCCGACCGGCATCGGCGTCCTCTACGGCAAGAAGGAGCTGCTCGCCACGATGCCGCCCTACCAGGGCGGGGGCGAGATGATCAGCACGGTGACGTTTGCCAAATCGACATTCAAGGAGCCGCCGCACCGGTTCGAGGCGGGGACGCCCGCGATCGTCGAGGCGATTGGCTTGGGCGCTGCCGCCGATTACCTGACCGCGCTCGGCCGCGAAGCGGTGCGTGCGCACGAGCAGGCGCTGCTAGCCTACGCCAGCCAGCGCTTGAGTGCGCTGCCGGGCCTGCAGATCGTCGGCCGCGCGGCCGAGAAAGCAGCGATCGTCTCGTTCGTGATGGAGGGCGTGCACGCGCACGACATCGGCACCATCCTCGACCGGGCCGGGATCGCAGTTCGCGCCGGCCACCACTGCGCCCAGCCGCTGATGGAGCGACTTGGGCTCGCCGCAACGGCGCGGGCGTCGTTCGGCCTTTACAACACGATGGAGGACGTCGACGCGCTGGCCGATGCGCTCAAGATCGTCCGAGAGATCTTCGCCTGATGCTGGACGAACTGAGAGAGCTTTACCAGGAAGTCATCCTCGACCACGGCCGGTCGCCGCGGAATTTCCGCCGGCTGGCCGAGCCGGCGCGCCATGCCCACGGGCAAAACCCAATGTGCGGCGATACGCTGGACGTGTACCTCAAGATCGGTGCCGACGGGACGATCGAGGATGTCGCCTTTGAGGGCAAGGGCTGCGCCATCTCGATGGCGTCCGCGTCGCTGATGACCGAGACCTTGAAGGGCCGCCAGATCACGGAAGCGGAGCGGATGTTCGACGCCTTCCACCGCTTGTGCACCGAAGAGAGCTTCGATGCGGCAACGGCCGGTGTCGATGAAGACGCGCTCGAGCGCCTCCAGGTGCTGGCCGGCGTGCGCGCGTTCCCCGTCCGCGTGAAGTGCGCGACGCTTGCTTGGCATACGATGAAGGCGGCGATCGAGGGTGGCGCCGCGGTAACAACGGAGTGAAGACAGTGGTCGACGTGATGGACGACCCGAACGCCTGGGACCGGTGGCCGTCGGCGGCGGAACATGACGAAGGTCTGGTTGCGGCGGCCGGCGCGCCTCTGGCGACAGGGATCCCGGTGGCCACTGTGGAACAGGTCATCGCGGCGCTGCGCACCGTTCACGATCCGGAAATTCCCGTCAACATTTACGATCTTGGTCTCATTTACGACCTGCGCATCGAGAACAACGGCGACGTGGCCATCGAATTGACGCTGACGACACCGGGCTGCCCGGTCGCTGGGCAGATGCCGACCGAGGTCGCCGAGACCGTCGCTGCTGTTCCCGGCGTGGGGATGGTCGAAGTGACGCTGGTGTGGGAGCCTGCGTGGACGAAGGACTACATGTCCGAGGATGCTCGCTTGGCGCTGGGCTTCCTCTGATCAGTGCGACCTCGGCTGTCCCAGCGTTCCACGCGCATGACCTCGCGTTAAGGTTGCTCGACAACCAGGGACCGTAGCTGTAGAATTTGCGCATGCGGTGAGGTGGCGCCGGCTGCGCCCGCCGCAGCATGAGGCAGGCAGCCTTCCATGAACTGTCCCCGTATCCATTTCTTGACGATCGTTGCGATCTGCCTTCTCGCGCTTTGCCGCGCGGCGGTGGCAAGCGATCCATTGCCTGACGCCAAGAACCTGGCCGCGAGAGGCTTGAGCCTGGTCTGGCGCGACTCGCTGGAAAAGCATGTCGGCGAAGTCCCGACCGCGGAAGTCCTGTACGGACCCTTCGGCGAGTTCAGCAAATGGCATCGGCGGAACTCGGAGGCAACCGGCGACCATCGCATCGTTGCCCGTGCACCGGATGGGCGGGCCGCCATCCAGTACAACGTGGCACGCGGCAACGTTCCGCATGACGAGACGTTGTCGCAGCACTGGACACCCGGCGTCCAGCATGCCGGTGTTGCTGTCGATGTCTGGATCCCGGCAGATTTCGTCTTTGCCTACGAGTGTTCGGAAACCTCCTGGCAGCCCCACCCTGGCGTCGGTCGCTGGCCGATCGGGCTGTGGATCGGCGGCAATGCGTATACCGGCAACATCGGTGGCGGAGTCTCGCTCGGCGAACAAAGAGGGGTGAGCATCCGCCTAAATCGGGGCAGCGGCGGCGACCGTGCCGGGCAAGGGGCGAACTTCGGCGCCTACATCTACTATCTTAACCGGGCACAGCCGCAGTGCGAGAAAGACGGCGTCCTGTGCTCGTACGACTGCCCCCAACCCGACAATCCGCGCGAGCGCTGCTTCGGCGCCGGCATGTCGAAAAAGTCGGGCTACACGCCGCGCGGCCGCTGGGTGCCGGTCGAGTTGGAAGTGAAGATGAACGAGCCAGGCAAGCACAATGGCTGCGTGGCGTTCTGGGTCGACGGCGCTTTGGTCGACGAGGGCTGCGGAATGGATTTCGGCGCCGACCGCGGCTGGCTGATCCGCGGTATCTACACCTACCAGATGTGGCACTGCGACGGCTCACCCAGGAAGCAGGCGTGGTGGCTCTCCAACATCCGCCTCTATGCGCCGCAGCCGGCGCCAGACAAGGGTGCCGGCAAGGCACGGTGAGACGCGCGGCAATGGCTATGGCGCGCGCCTCGGGATGGCCGCCGGCGCCGGGTCACCTTCTCTACAGCTTCCCGTAAACGCGCCAATTGTAGGCGTAATAGGAGCCGCCATACTTTGGCGTCTGCTCCGGCGTGTTGGTGACGCCGCCGATCATCTCGCGGATGAAGATCCCCTGGAACCGCCAACCGCCGCCTGAGGAACCAACGAGCTGGCCAGAGCCGGCCGAGTCCGAACCGCCGATGGCGCCGGCATAGAGCCCGCGATTGCCAACCCAGCCGCCCAGGTCGAGATTGGCGCAACGAGCGCGAAGAACGCCGTCGATCCACATCTCCAGCACGCCGTCGCGGCGGTTGGTGTCCATCTTCCCGTACAGCTCGAGGCGATGCCAAGCGCCGGTGGTGAAGCGCTGCTTGCCCGGGTCCACGTAGCCGGCAATGTTGAACAGATTGGAGAACTTGTCGTTGCGGATCTGATCGGCGCCGTTGACGTAGGCGCCGATGACGTGCGGATACCAATGGTATTCAACGCCGCCGGGATTGCTGGCACGGTAGGTCCAGTTGACTCCGAGCGAGGATCCCCATTGATCCTCCGGCCACTTAACCTCCCCAGCCCAGGCGCGCGGGTAACTTGGCAGGCCCGGCTTTTGATGATCCGCATGGCCGCATAGCAAGCCAAACAGCGACTTGCCGCTGGTGTTGCCACCAGAGATGTTCTGCAAATCGTAGCCGGCCGGATAGATGAAATCGACGCACAAGCCGAGCTCCATATAGCGCTGCGGCAGGTATTGTGCGCGCCAGTTCAGCCAGCCTGGCGCGTTGGCCGGATACGTTGATTTCAGGCATGGCCTGCCGTCGTAGGTCACGAACGACAGCCGCCTGTTGCCGGTGCCGGTCGTATCCGGATCCTCCGAGATGCGGTTTCCGGTCGTCGTCTGAAAGAACTGCCTGTCGTCCGTTGGCGCGTCCGTTTCGCCCAAGCGGTCCTGCCAGATCAGCGACAGGCCCTTCGCCTGCAGTACAGGCGCCTCGGTCGGCTTCGAACCGCTAACCGGGGGAT
Source organism: Defluviicoccus sp. (assembly GCA_029624735.1). Classification (GTDB taxonomy): domain Bacteria; phylum Pseudomonadota; class Alphaproteobacteria; order Rhodospirillales; family Defluviicoccaceae; genus Defluviicoccus. The sequence goes on from JARSSM010000011.1 coordinate 300,528, forward strand.
CCACGGGGATCGTCACGGCGCTGGTCCGGGTCCCAATTCCCAAGAAGGGCATCATCCTTCGACGGCCTTCCGCATCGTACCGGACGCATCCTTGCGTGCGGTGAGGTAGACTATCTTGGTCGCGCTCGCATCAATCGAGAAGGGATTAGTAAGACCGATGATTTCCGTGAAGTGTCCATCGCCAGTATCGATGGTGACACTGATTGCCGCGTTTGTCGTGTTTCTTAAATACACCTTTGTCGAGGCGATCTCGTTGTTGTTTTGGACGTTGATCACTGATCCCTTTAGTGTGACCGCACCCTGCAGGGCAATGTCGTAAGCAACATCGTGAAAGCTGTCGGCCCACCAACCGCTGCCGGCTGCCACCGTTTCGAATGTGCAGCCACCGGTGTACGTATTGGCGTGCAGGATATGATTGGTGTGGCCGGGGCCGTTGGCGGGGGACTTAACGCTAATCCCGGCGGCACCGGCGATGGCGCCGCTGCTGTTGAATTGGACCGTCGAAGCGGCACCACCAGCGGCAGCAGCCTGTGCTGCGATGGTCACCTCAACGGTATCGCCGTTGACGGCTGCGCCGACGCCGGCCCCAATGAACTTCAGCTTCGTCTGCTGGCCAAGCTGGGTCTGCTCGTCGTACCAGGTGACCGGACTGCCGCTGCCTGATCCGCCGCTGCTCGCGCCTTCGACAATCTTGTAGATCCGCAAGCTGCACTTGTTGGCAAGCGCGATGATGTCGTTGTAGCTGGTCTGCGGCGCGGCGCGGACGCGAACCTTGGTACCGCTCTGTGTCAGTTCCAGGTAGGCACAGACGTCACCCGTACAGTTCTGAACTGCCGACTGCGCCGATGCACCCGCTTCGGTGAGCATATCCTCACCGCCGACAACCGTTTGCCAGCTGCCGCTCGCGTTGCTCTGCAGGTAGATCGGTGTCGATCCCTTGACGTTGGCGACCGGCAGATTGATCGTGACGTCGGATTCGACGAAGAACCTGCCCGTATCGTTGATGGTGACTTCGCCGTCAGCGACTGAAAAGCTAGCGCCGGTGCGGGTGAACGTCGCCTGGCTGAAGTTGATGTTGCCTTGTGAACCAGCGGTGATGGTGGTGCCGTTGACGGTATTGATGAACACCGCCTGAAGACTGTCGCCGTTGACAGAGCCGCTACCGCTGGTCTGCCAGCTGGTGCCACCGAGAGCCTCGTTGACCTTGTCGACGATCTCGCTCGCCGTCATGTCGGCGGTCGCGAAGGCCTCGATGCCGTCGAGTTTGGTCTTGTCGGCCGCAGACAGAAAGCCGGCGGCTTGGATCGTCGCCGCCGAATGGCTGTGGCTCGCGGCCGCCTTGCCCGCCAGCGCTGCGTACAGGTCCGTCTGATCGGCAAGCGTGCCGCCGATGCCACCCCAGCTCCCGCCTGAGCCGCTGCTCTGCCAGGCCGTGCCGCCAAGGTGGGTGTTGAGGGTCTCGACCAGCTCGGTGGCCGTAAGGTTGACCTCGGCGCCCGCAGCGACACCGTTCAGCTTCACCTTGTCTTCGGCCGCCATGAAACCGGCGATGGTGGTCGTTGCGAGCCCGTGCGTCGCACCGCGTGAGCCGGCGTGACCGGCCGGGACATAGGCTGCATCATGGTTGTGGGTAGCATCAGACTTGGCGGCGAGCGCACTCCACAGATCGGCCTGCGCCGAGAGCGTGCCACCGACTTCGCCCCACATCCCGCCCGCCGCAGGCACCTGGGCCGGCGGCAAGCCGCTTTGCGCACCACCGCTGCCGGTGCCGGATGACGCGACGCCGGAGACGATCAGCTGGCCGTCGGCATCGAAGCCCAGCCACTTGTTGCGCCGTTCCGACGCCGGCGGCAGCGCCAGGCTCTCCGGCCCGATCGACTCAGACGCCGGCACCCGGATGCAGCGCGTGATGTCAGCAGCGACGTCCTGCACCGCCGCGGTCAAGTGATCAAACTGATCGTTCAGGACCTTCGCGCGCAGATCGCCCGATTCCTGGAAGTCTGTCGTCCGCTCGGCGTGGATACGCCGGCTCAAGGTGACCACCGTCCCTTCGGCTGGCGCGGAAGCGAAAACCACCTGGCCGCCTTCCGTTTCGCCTGCACCGGTGACGCTGTATCCGGAGCCGACAAGCGTGTCGGCAAGGTATACTTCGAGGTTCTCGGGCTCGAAGATCGGGAAAGGGTAGGCGAAACTGGTCTGCGTACCGTTGGCCTCGTATCGGGCGACGGGATCGACCGCGGGGATCCGGATGTGTTCAGAGGGCATTCCCTACGCGTCCTTCAAGTGAGTTTGTTAAGCTTCCAACAGGGGGTGCGTATCCAGGTTTCGCTGCAGCGCGCTGAAGGCGAGGCGGTTGTAGGGCTGGACAGCGGCCAGCAAGTTCTTGCGCTGCGCACTGGCGAGTTCGGAGCCCAGCTGCTGGATTCGCGTCTCGGCCAGGGCGTTGGCCTCGATCTGTTCGCGGTTGGCCTCGGCGGCCAAGCCTTCGAGAACCGCGTTCGAAGAGCCGGATGAGCTCACCCCCTGCGCTCCGAAGCGGGCGCGCTGCGTTGCGAGCGCACGGCGCAGCCGTTCCTGGCGGTCGCGGGCATCAATTTCCTGCGCCTGCTGGATCTGCGCCACTCTAGCCTTGGTCTCACCCTTCTGAGCCGCATAGGAGGCTTTCTGCTGCGCCATACTGACGCCCATCTGCAGTGCGGCCATCGCGGCGGAAGGAACAAATCCTGCCATGAGGAGACTCCTCAAGATCCTGTCGAGCGCGGGCCCGGCGAGCCCGCTGGAACCCACCCGCGCTTCATTGCCCCAAGAGCGACTTGCGGTTGGCAGACCAGTCGCTGACGACCAACAGACCACGCGGTGAGGTCGCAATTGTGCCGGCGCGACCGCGCCTGATCCTGGCGAGGGTTTCCAGGCGGAGCTGCCGTTCCTTCTCGTCAGAATCGACTGCCGGCGTCACCGTCGGCAGCTTGGCCGGTTTCGGCGTCTTGAAAACACTCCCCATTAGGTGCGCCTCCCGTGGTGGCAGAGTGGCCGCTGAAAGGATGATCGGCCTATGTCTGGGTTTTTAGTCCTTTTTTCCCATCGAGTCAATCCCATTCTGCCCCACCCGGGCATTCATGCCGGTTCGGCAACCCCACGAATGCCCCGTTTGAAGGAACTTGTTTCGCTTTCTTAAGGATCTGCTACATTTGCGGCAGTCTGTTGGGGAGGAGAGGGGCATGACCGACCAACTGGGGCATGACGCCTCAGGTGCGGTTATGGAATAAGCCTCGGACGGCGCGGCGTTTACGCGAAGGAAGGCCGCTCATCGTCCGATGCCCCACAGGCTGCTGATGACAGCCGGCACGATAAGGAGTGGGACACACGTGGTTCGCGTGAGTGTGAAACGTGCGTTCGAGAGGAACTCTCCAGCATGCTGCAGGCACCGATTGCCTCCCCTCAGCCGGAACCGATGGCTGCTGACGGGATTCCGCCCACGACGACCAGCCTCCAAGATCCCGCCACCCCCCTCGCGTCCATCCGCAGTGCCGAAGTGGCCGCCGGCGTCACGGTCGAAACCCAATCGAGCGGTGTCAGTCACACGCTGAGCGCGGACGGGACCGTGCTTCCGCTCGGCCCAGGCGACAGACTGGACGCCGATGACATTGTCGAGACTGGCGCCGGCGCGCGCTTGGTGCTGCGCACTGCGAACGGCGGCCAGGTCATCGCCGGACCAGAGAGCCGCCTTCTCATCACCCCAGACACCGAGCAACCTGCCGGCGGCACCATGGCCGGTGGCGTCACGCCGCTCGCCGGGCGGTTCCTGATCCACCTGCCGGCGGCTGTCGATGGATCGGAGCAGCCGTTTGTGCTCGATACGACCGCGGGGGAGATCCGCCTCAAGGCCGGCACGCTGGTGCTCGAACAAGTGCGCGGCGGTGGCGTGCATTTCATGCTGCACGACGGCGCCGACGGCAGTGCCGGCCGGCTGGCATTCGCAAACGACACCGGCGCTTACGATGTCGCATCATCGTCAGAAACCGTCACCATTGCCGAGCGAACCGCACCCCCCCTCGCCGGCCACGCCGACGACTGCGCGCGGCTTATCGATCCTTTCACCGATGTCCTGTCGGTCGGCGCTGCCGGCTGTTCGGCGGCATCCGACGTGGAGCAAACGGCGGCACCGGCGTCTGAGCCCAGCGATGCAGGCACCGCGGAAACTCCCTTCCACGTAACCGCCGCGGCCTTCGCCGTGTTTGACCTGGCACCGGAGCCGGCCACGCTGGCCGAGGCACCACCAAGCATCCAAGCCGCTGCGTCCGAGCCCATCGAAGGAGCGCGCCATGTCGAGGAAGCGCTCTACCAGAGCATGGCGGCCTCGGCCGACGACAGTGGGCAGCCCAATCCGCTGCCGCCCGTCTACCTGACCAGCTGGGATCCTGGCCGGCGTTGGGATGCGCTGGGCGCGGCGGACGAGACCGCGGGCAGTGTGCCTGAGCTGCCGCTCGAAAAGACCGGCCTCATCACCGCGCGGGCGGGCGAGATGGTCCAGCTCGAAGAGGCGGGCCGGTCGACGCAAGAGATAGAACAGTTTCTCAAGCTTGCGCCCGGCACGCTGGCCCGGATCGCGCCCGATGCCGGTCCCACGACCGGCTCTGCCATCAAGTCGGTCGATGCGATCCACCTCAACGCCGGCGACACTGTCCGCTTCGATGTCTTCTTCGATGCCGCCGGCGCCGCGCCGCTCAATGACTTTGCCGTGTTTTCGGCTGCCACCGGCGATACCAGCGCGGCGCTGCCGATGATCTCGATCGCCGACGTCGGCGATTATGGCGCCTCAGGTTGGCAGACGATCGAATACACAGCCGGGCAAACCGGAGCCTACACCTTCGGCTTCGCCGTTCTCGAAGGCGGCACTCCGCTCGCACCGTCGCGGCTTTACGTCGATCACGTCCGGCAATCGGAGGCGTCGGGCTTCACCTTGCACACGCTCGACAGCCGAACGGACGAACTCGGCGGCACTTTGAAGCGCATGAGCGCGCAGCCCATGGCCGTCGCCGATGCTTTCACGCTGCGCGAGGACGAGGTGCTGACGCTCGATCCGCAAGCCTTCCTCGCCAATGATGTCGATCCCGATCCGTTCGACCCGCTGGTCCTGCAGGGGATCGATCGTTCAGGCGCCTTGGGCCGCGTCTTTCCGACTGGGGACGGCGGCATTGTTTACGATCCCACGCTCCGCTTTCAGAGTCTGGCGGCGAGCGAAACGGCGACCGACGGCTTCGCCTACATCGTTGACGGCGGCAACAATGAGACCGCGCGCGGCAGCGTCACCCTGCACATCCAAGGCGTGAACGATGCCCCGGTCGCCCGCGCCGACACCGCGGTGATCCAGCGGGGTGGTCCTGCGGTCGCGATCGCTGTCACTGCCAACGATACGGACGTCGACAGCGACGACGATGGCACGACCCTGCGCGTCGTCGCCGCAACCGCCCAATCGGGAGCGAAAGTAGCCTTCGATGGTCTGCCCGGGTCAGGCATCACCTACACGCCACCCGCGAGCAATGTTCTTGCGACCGATACGATCACCTACACGATCGAGGACCGCCACGGCGCCCGCGCCCAAGGCTCGGTCGCGGTGACACTAACCGGCAGCGTGCCGGGACCGCAAGCGCGGGCCGACAGCGGCCGGACCGATGAGGAAACGCCGGTTACCCTCGATGTTCTCGCCAATGATGGCGCCGCCGGGGAGAAGTTATCCATTGTTTCGATTACCAGTGCGGACACCCGTGGCGGCGTCAGCCTCGGCGCCGACGGCACCATCACCTATGATCCGCGCGGCCGCTTTGATGCTTTGGCGGCGGGGGAAACGGCAACCGACCGCTTCACTTATGTCGTTGCGAACGAGGCAGGTGGCGCCAGCACAGCGGAAGTCTCGCTGACGCTCACCGGCATCAACGACGCGCCGGTCGCGACCGCTGACACCGCGGCTGCTGAGCGTGGCGGCGAACCGATCGTGATTCCGGTGCTGCTGAACGACACCGACGTTGACAGCGACGACACCCGAGGAAGCCTGCGCATCATCGCCGCTTCGGCGCAAGCGGGCGGACGGGTGACCTTCGACCCCAGCCCAGGCGGCAGCCTCACCTACACTCCGCCCGATTCCGGCAGCGGTAGTGCGGATCGGGTTATCTACACGATCGAGGACAGCCACGGCGCGCGGGCCGAAGGCACGCTCGACATCACGCTTGCCGCCGGACCGGCGCCAGTGACCGCACATGCGGACGCGATTACCGCCAACGAGGATCAGCCATCGGTACTGGCGGCACCGGGCCTGCTCACCAACGACCACGGCGGCCGGACGCCACTCACGGTCATCGCGGTTGATGGCCAGGCGGTCGGGACGCAACCTTTCGATCGCGTGCTGGCTTCAGGCGCCCGCCTCGTGATCGGTGCTGACGGCGCCGTCCGCTACGATCCGCAAGGCCACTTCGAAACCCTTGCCGCGGGTGAGGTAGCGCAGGAGTCGGTCCGCGTCCAGGTGAGCGACGGCCGAACCAGCGACAGCGCGCTGCTGACCATCACCGTCGCCGGCCGCAATGATGCGCCGCTCACCCGTGCCGATGCGGCAGCAGCGGGCGAGGACGACACGAATGTTCCGATCGCCGTCCTTGCCAACGACGACGACATCGATAGCGACGACACGGCGGCCTCGCTGCACGTGACCGCAGCATCGGCGACCTCGGGTGCCGCTGTGACATTCACAAGCGCCCCCGGCGCCGGGATCAGCTACAGCCCGGCTGGCCGGTTCGATTACCTGAGTGCCGGGGAGACGGCGAGCGATACCATCACCTACACCGCCGCCGACCGGCACGGATTAGCGGCAAACGGCACCGTGACCGTCACCGTCTCCGGCCGCAATGATGCACCGATCGCCGTCGCCGACCGTTTGAATACCGCTGCCGGCACTCTCCTCACGTTAACGCCCGCAATCGGCGTGCTTGCCAACGACCGCGATGTGGACACTGCCGATCGCCTGCAGGTGGTCGCCATCAATGGCGACGCATCCGCGGTCGGCGGCACCCTCACCCTCGCATCCGGCGCACACTTGAGCGTGCAAGCCGACGGCAGCGTCGCCTACGATCCGCGCGGCCACTTTGACGATCTTGATGTCTTCGAGACCGCGACTGAGCGTTTCACCTACACCATCGCCGACCGCAGCGGCGCGCGCGCCGAGGCAACGGCGACCATCCAGATCGTCAAAGACAACCAGCCGCCAATCGCGCTCGACGACACGGCAACGACCGATGCCCGCACCTCCGTGCGCATCGCCGTGCTGGCCAACGACACCGATCCGGAAAGCGCGCGGCTGGCGATCGCGGCTGTCGATACGGCCGGCACCCGCGGCCAGGTCCGCACCAACGCCGACGGCACGTTGACCTATGATCCCGCCGGCAAGTTCGCCGATCTCGCGGTCGGAGCGACCGCAACCGACACCTTCCGCTACACGGTAGATGACAACTTGGGCGGCCGAGCCGAAGCAACTGTCACCGTGACCGTCCGCAGTTCGGCATCCGTACCGGCGCCGGGGGAGCTGTTCGAGAGCTTCGAAACACCGTCCGGGGCGGTCGTGGCGGGCTGGCTGCGCGATCCGGGGCCGGGCGCTGTTCCGTCACCAACGGCGCTGGTCGCAGCCGCGCCGCAGGCGGCCTCCGGCCTGGTCCCCACCCACCTCGCCAGCATGCTGCAGATCGACGCGGTCGGCTCCAGCGCCCGCGGCCCCGGCGCGGTGCAATCGCCGCTGGAGGCATTCCTCGGCTTGCCCGGCGATGCCATCCCGAACGACACCGGCCGCCACGCCGGCGAATCGGGTGATGGCACCGAGCCCGCCTCCGCCGCCGCCGTCAGCACGCGGATTACCCTTGGCTCGACCGCCCTTGACGCTTCCGGCCATGCCTACATCGCCTTCGACTGGGCCTTCGTCACCACCGAACAAGTGACCGACAACGGCGGCGGCCGCAACGACGCAGCCGTCTTCACTGTCTCCGACGGCACACGAGCGCGCGTCTTCACGCTTGCCGACGTGCGCGCGGACGGGCCTGGCAGCGCCGGCTGGCGGACGGCCGTTTACGACGCCGCTGCTGATTTCGACTTGCGCAACAGCGGCCCGGTAACGCTGACACTGGGCTTCGCCGCGATCAACGATGAGAGCAACGAAAACCCGTCATCGCTGCTGCTCGATAACGTCCGCCTCAACCCTGCCCTTGGCGCTGGCTTTGAGCCGCTGCTGCGTCTGGAGAACGACGGGCTCAGCATCTTCAGGCCGCGGCCATCGCTCGGCGACGGTGCCCCGCCCGAGGTTGCCACCACTGACGAGGACGCTGCCACCTCTTTCGCGGCCAGCACGCTCCTCGCCGGGGCCGAACCCTCCGCCGGGGCGCGGGCGGACACGCTTAAGCTTGTCAGCATCGACGGCGCCGCCAGCACCGGCCAGTTCACGCTTGCCGACGGACGCATCAGCTACGACCCGCACGGCCGCTTCGATGCCCTGGCCGAGGGCGAGACGGCCCACGACGCACTCGCCTTCACGGTGACGGACGCGAACGGCGGCACCGCTTCGGGCCAGGCTTTCGTCACGCTCGTGGGCCGCAACGATGCGCCTGTCGCCAAGCCCGACACGGCCGTGGCGGAAGTGGGCGGGGCACCGATTGCGATCGCCGTGCTGGCCAATGACACTGACGTCGATTCCGACGATGATGCGTCGAGCCTGCGCGTCCTGGCGGCGAGCGCCCAGTCCGGCGCGGAAGTCACGCTTACCGGTGAACCCGGCGCCGGAATGCTCTACACGCCGCCCCCAACCGCTTCAGGCCTCGGTGCCGGTCCGGTCCTGACCGATAGCATCAGCTACACGATTGCCGATCGTCATGGGCTGACCAGCACCAGTGTCGTGACGGTGAGCCTCTCGGCGCCCAATACCCCGCCGGTCGCCGCTGACGACGCGCTGGTCACGAACGAAAACAGTGTCGCCCGCTTCGATGTCCGCCTGAACGATCACGACGCCGACGGCACTGACGGCCTCACGGTCACGGCAATCAACGGCAGCGCGATTGGCGTCGGCGACAGCATCAGCCTTGCCTCGGGTGCCTCAGTCGTCCTGTTTCCCGACAGCATGCTCGCCTACGACCCGCGCTCGGCGTTCCAATCCTTGCGCGCCGGGGAAGAACGGACGGACACATTCACATACCGCATCAGCGATGCCGCCGGTGCCGCCGCGGAAGCGACGGTAAGCGTCGCCGTCCAGGGTCTGAATGACGTGCCGGTGGCCACGCTCGACCACGCCGAGACAACCGAGAACACTCCGTTGTCCCTGTCCGTCGCTCAGCTCCTGGCCAACGATACGGATGCGGATGCAGGCGATCGGTTGCGCCTGGTTGCGATCGATGGTTCGGGTGCCCACGCAGCTGTTTCGCTCGCCGGCGATCAGATCCTCTATGACCCGCAGGGCCGGTTCGATGCGCTCGCCGCCGGCGAAAAGATCACCGATGCGTGGACCTATCGGATCGCCGATGAAGCGGGAGCCACCGCAACCGGGACCATCGAGGTCGAGGTCATCGGCGTCAACGATCGCCCGGTCGCGGTTGCCGATCAGGCGCACACGACCGAATCAGCCGCGATCAGGATCGACGTGCTCGCCAATGACCACGATGCGGATGCGGGCGATACCCTTTCCCTTGGTGCGATCGACACCACCGGCACGCGCGGCATCGTCACCGTCGGTGCTGATGGCACCCTCCGCTACGATCCGGCCGGCCACTTCGATACGCTGCAGGCGGGCCAACAGGCGACCGACACCTTTCGCTATTCCGTGAGCGACCGCTTGGGCCTGAGCGAGAGCGGCGAGGTGCAGGTTACCATCTTCGGCCGGAACGACATTGAGCGCGTGGTGGAGAGCTTCGAGACCGACCCGCTGCCCGAGAAGACGGGCTTTTTCGTCAATGCCGCCGAAACCTATCAGGAGACCGACGGCGCCCGCGGCCTCTACGCGCCGACCGATCCGGCCACGGACGGGCGGATGGCCGTGCTGGAAGCGCGCGGACATTCCGCGAGCGCACTGGAGCAGTTCCTCGGTCTGCCCGCAGGCACGCTGCCACGCGACAGCGACGGCTCGTTCCCGGCCGCGGGTTCGGCGCTTAAGCTCACGGCCGACGTTCAAGCCGGCGATGAGGTGTCGTTCGACTGGATGTTCGATGCCCGGGATGCGGTGTCGGCACCCACCGACGGCCAAGCCGACAACGACTATGCGTTTGCCACCATCAATGACGGCACAACGACACGGCTGTTCTCGCTCGCCGATGTGCGCGGGGTCGGCGACCATGGCGCCTCGGACTGGCGCAGTTCGGTCTTCACCGCCAGCGCCACAGGCCAGCTCGTGATCGGCTTTGGCGTCGTCAACGACCGCAGCACCGACTTCTCCGGCCCTGATGCGGAGAACTCGTTCCTGTTGGTCGACAACGTGCGCGTCAACCGCACCTTCGATGAGGGCTATCAGGTCGTGAGTTCGCAGGGCCAGGGCGCGTTCGAGACGCTCGCCCATCAGCCGTCAACCACCTGAAGGGGGCCGGCGCGACGGTCTGATGCAGGCTTGTGCAATCCCCTGGTGGGCGCGGCTGGGATCGAACCAGCGACCCCCGCCGTGTGAAGACGGTGCTCTCCCGCTGAGCTACGCGCCCGACAGGGTCTTTCCTGCGTGAGGACCAAGGATAAGGTCTGCGTCCTCCATGTCAAGAAAGCTGCCGGATTGCCTGCGGCAGCTCGGAGAAGGCCTCGAAGATGCCGTCAGCGCCGAGGTCCTCGGCCGGGCCGCGGGAATAGCCGCCGCGCCGGACCAACACGCGCAAGCCGGCGGCGCGCGCGCTCGCGACATCGATCGGGCTGTCACCGACCATCACCGCCCGCTCAGCCGTGGCGCCCAGGGCATCGAGCGCATGCAGCAGCGGCCGCGGATCCGGCTTCAGCACGCCTGCGAGGGTATCGCCGCCGACAACGACATCGAACAGCGGATCAAGCTCGAGCGCCGCGAGCAGGAGGCGGGTTGCCCGCTCCGGCTTGTTGGTGCACAGGCCCAGCCGCAACCCGGAAGCCTGCAGGTCCTGGAGCGTCGAAGCGACACCGGGATAGGCCGTGGTCCGGTCGGCCGCAGCCGCTTCATAGAGATCGAGAAAGCGCCGGGTGAGGGCTTGAACCTCGTCTGCCGGCGGCACCGCGCCGGTGGCGGCAAGCGCACGCGCGATCAGCGTCCGTGCCCCCTCGCCGATCATGCCCGTGACCGCTTCGAGCGGCAGCGGCGACCGCCCAATCTCCGCCAGGAACACGTTCAAACTGAAGGCGATGTCGGCGGCGCTGTCGACCAGCGTGCCGTCGAGGTCGAATACAACGGCTTCTACTGATTGTTGCACAGACGTCATTGCGGTATCTTTTCCATCATTTGGGGGGCTTGGCGCGTGGCCTGACGTATGGCACGCTGCCCCCAATACCAAGACGGTTCCCCCGAAAAAAGAAGGCCTCTCATGACCGGCGATCAGACTGCAGTCGTCATCCTGGCGGCCGGGTTGGGCACGCGCATGAAGTCGAGCCTGCCGAAGGTCATGCACCCCCTGGCTGGGCGGCCAATGATCAAGCATCTCCTGGCCGCCGTCGAGGGCTTGGCGCCGCAGCAGGCTTGCGTCGTCATCGGCGCCGAGATGGAGGCGGTCGCGCGCGCGGTCGCGCCCTACCCGACGGTCGTGCAGACGGAGCGGCTGGGCACCGGGCATGCGGTGTTGGCAGCAGAGCCGGTGCTTGGCGGATTTGCTGGCGACGTGTTGATCGTTTACGGCGATACGCCCCTGATCTCGCCCGCAACCATGCAGCGCATGCTGGACGTTAAGCGTGCCGAACCACGGCCGGCCGTGGTCGTGCTCGGCTTCCGGCCCGAGGATCCGGGCGCTTACGGCCGCCTGGTCGTTGACGACGCCGGCCGGCTGCAGGCGATCGTCGAAGCGAAGGATGCTTCGGCCGAGCAGCTCAAGATCGGGCTGTGCAACGCCGGCATGATGGTGGTCGACGGCCGCCACCTGTTCGGCTTTCTGCATGCGCTTGGCAACGCCAACGCCAAAGGCGAGTACTACCTCACCGACGTCGTTACGCTGGCGCAAGCGCAGGGGCTCGCGTGCCGCGTTGCTGAAGGAGACGAGCGCGAGCTGATCGGCGTCAACAGTCGCGCCGATCTCGCCCGCGCCGAGGCTTTCCTGCAGGAAACGCTCCGCCAGCGGGCGATGAACGAAGGGGCGACGCTGATTGATCCCGCCACCGTCTATTTCAGCGCCGATACGCGATTGGGCCGGGACGTCACCATCGGGCCTTCCGTCTTTTTCGGTCCCGGCGTCACCGTCGGCGATCGCGTCGAGATCCGCGCCTTCTGTCACATCGAAGGCGCCGTGATCGAAGAGGGCGCGATCGTCGGGCCGTTCAGCCGGTTACGGCCAGGGGCGGTCTTGGCCAGCGGAGCGCACGTCGGCAATTTCGTCGAGATCAAGAACGCAACAGTCGAAGAGGGCGCGAAGGTCAACCATCTGACCTACATCGGCGATGCCCGCATCGGCGCCAAGGCGAATGTTGGCGCCGGCACCATCACCTGCAATTACGACGGCTTCACGAAGGGCTTCACCGATATCGGCGAAGGCGCCTTCATCGGCTCGAACAGCTCCCTGGTCGCCCCGGTCAAGATCGGCGCCGGTGCCATCATCGGCGCCGGCAGCGTCATCACCCGCGAGGTCGAGACCGATGCGTTGGCGCTAACGCGCGGGCCGCACCTGCAACGAAAGGGCTGGGGAAGGGCGTTTCGCACCCGTAAGGACGAAGAGAAGCGCAAGAAACAGGCTGAGAAGGGGGATCGCTAGACCATGTGCGGCATCATCGGAATTGTCGGCAAAGCAGACGTTCAGCCACTGCTGATCGAAGGCCTGCGCCGGCTTGAGTATCGCGGCTACGACTCGGCTGGGATTGCCACGCTGTCGAACGGCACGATCGTCCGCCGCCGTGCCTCGGGCAAACTCGTCAACCTCGAGACCGTGCTTGCCCAGGATCCAGCGGCCGGCCGGATCGGCATCGGCCACACCCGCTGGGCAACGCACGGGGCGCCGACCGAGATCAACGCTCACCCGCACGCCGATGAGCGCGTGGTGCTCGTCCACAACGGCATCATCGAGAACTTCCAGGACCTGCGGCGCGAGCTCACGGGCGCCGGCTGCGTCTTTGCGACCGAAACCGACACGGAAGTCATCGTCCACCTCATCAGCCAGCATCTGGGCGAAGGGCTGACGCCGCAGGAGGCAGTGGCCAAAGCGCTCAAGCGGCTGCGCGGCGCCTTCGCGCTCGCCATTCTGTTCGCCGGCCATCACGACCTGATGATCGGCGCCCGCCACGGCAGCCCGCTGGCGCTGGGTTACGGTGAGGGCGAGATGTTCTTGGGCTCCGACGCGCTTGCTCTCGCGCCACTCACCAACCGCATTAGCTACCTGGAGGAAGGCGACTGGGTCGAGATCAACGGCGCAGGCGCCACTATCCACGACGCCTCGGGCCAGGTCGTCGAGCGCGTGATCAAGCTCACCGCCTCGTCAGGGGCGCTGATCGGCAAGGGCAACTTCCCGCACTTCATGCTGAAGGAGATCTACGAGCAGCCGACAGTGATGGGTGAAGCCCTGCACACGCTCTTGAACCCGTGGAACGACGTCATCGTCCTGCCGCCGGTCCCCTTCGACATCACCCGCATCTCGCGCATCACGCTCATCGGCTGCGGGACGTCCTATCACGCGGCGCTGGTCGCCAAGTACTGGTTCGAGACCATCGCGCGGATCCCGGTCGAGGTCGATATCGCGTCCGAATTCCGCTACCGCAGCCCCGACCTGCCGCCCGGCGGGCTCGCCATTTTCATCTCGCAGTCGGGCGAGACGGCAGACACGCTCGCGGCAATGGCCTATGCCCGCACCCAGGGCCAGCACACGGTTTCGATCGTCAACGTCGCCGAGAGCTCGATGGCGCGCCAGGCGGAGGTGTCGCTGCAGACCCATGCCGGCCCGGAGATCGGCGTCGCTTCGACTAAGGCGTTCACGACCCAGCTCACCGTGCTGGCCTGCCTCGTCATTGGCTTCGCGACCCGGCGTGGCTGCCTCGACCGGGAGACCCAGAAGCGCTATTGCCGCGCGCTGACCGAGGTGCCGAGCCGCGCCAACGAGGTCTTGAACCACGATGGCCTGCTGGCGGAAATCGCCCGCGAGGTGGCCGAAGCACGTGACGTCCTCTATCTGGGCCGCGGAACCGGCTATCCGATTGCGCTTGAAGGCGCGCTCAAGCTCAAAGAGATCAGCTACATCCACGCCGAAGGGTATGCCGCCGGCGAGATGAAGCACGGCCCCATCGCGCTCGTCGATGAGCGGATGCCGATTATCGTCATCGCGCCGTCCGACGCGCTGTTCGAGAAGACCGCCTCCAACATGCAAGAGGTCATCGCCCGCGGCGGCCGCGTGGTTTTCTTGTCCGATGCCGAGGGAATCCAGCGCTTGGGCACGATGGCGGCGGCAACGGTGGAACTGCCGAAGGTCGATCCATTCGTGGCGCCAATCCTTTACACCATCCCGGCGCAGCTCCTTGCCTACCATGTGGCAGTGATCAAGGGCACCGACGTCGATCAGCCGCGCAATCTCGCCAAGAGCGTGACCGTCGAGTAACGCGTGTTGTGCTGAAGGCGCGCCACGGGCAAACACGTGGCCGCGCATCGGGCTTGGCATTGAAAATGCGGGATCGGACGCGTATAGCCTCTGCTTTCGCCGTTTGAGCACGTTGGGAGATCGTATGACCGTTGGTTGGAGCCCTGACAGCTGGCGCACCCACCCCATCTGGCAGGTGCCGGTTTACCCTGACCGCGACAAACTGGCAGCGGTTGATCAGGAACTGCGGCGCTTTCCGCCGCTGGTCTTCGCTGGTGAAGCGCGCCGTCTCGCGCGGCTGCTGGCGCTGGTCGCCGAGGGCCGCGCGTTCCTCTTGCAGGGCGGAGACTGCGCGGAGAGCTTTGCCGAGTTCCACCCCAACAACATTCGCGATACCTTCCGCGTGTTGCTGCAAATGGCGGTCGTCTTGACCTTCGGCGCGGCCGTACCGGTGGTCAAGGTCGGGCGACTGGCCGGTCAGTTCGCCAAACCGCGCTCGGCCGACACCGAAACGATCAACGGCGTTACGCTGCCGAGCTATCGCGGTGACATGGTCAACGGCCAGGAGTTCACGGCCGAGGCACGCATCCCCGATCCGCAGCGGATGGTGACCGCCTACAACCAGTCGGCGGCGACCTTGAACCTGATCCGCGCGTTTGCGCAAGGCGGCTACGCCGACCTCAACCGCGTGCATGCGTGGAATCTGGGCTTCGTCGACGACAGCCCGCAAGGGGACCGCTACCGGGATCTCGCCGACCGGCTGGATGAGGCGCTCGCGTTCATGGCGGCCTGCGGCCTCACCTCCGAAACGGCGCCGCAGATCCGCGAAACCGACTTCTTCACCGCGCACGAGGCCTTGCTGCTCGATTACGAGGAGGCGTTGACGCGCGTCGACAGTACGACCGGCGATTGGTACGACACATCGGCGCATTTCCTGTGGATCGGCGACCGAACCCGTCAGCCCGAAGGCGCGCATATCGAATTCTTGCGCGGTGTCGGCAACCCGATCGGCCTCAAGGTTGGCCCCACGCTCGACATCGACGGCCTGTTGCGCCTGATCGATATCCTCAACCCCAGCAACGATCCGGGCCGCCTCACGCTCATCATCCGCTTCGGCGCCAAGAAGGTCGAGGAGATGCTGCCCGCCTACATCAAGGCGGTGCGCCGGGAAGGTAAGCACGTCGTCTGGGTCTCGGACCCCATGCATGCCAACACGGTGGTGAGCGCGAACGGCTACAAGACACGCCATTTCGACCGCATACTCGACGAGGTCAGGACGTTCTTCCAGGTCCACGAGGCCGAGGGTAGCTATGCCGGCGGGGTTCACTTCGAGATGACCGGCAAGGATGTGACGGAATGCGTCGGCGGCGCCCAGGACATCACCGAGGCCGATCTGCCCGGCTCCTATGATACCGCCTGCGATCCGCGCTTGAATGCGAGCCAGGCGCTTGAGCTTGCCTACCTCCTCGCCGAGATGCTGAAGGAGGGACGGCACCGGACGCGGGAGCGGGAGCTCCGGCGTGCCATCCCGGCATCCTGAGGCAGATGCGGTGACATCCGCCCCGACAGGCCGTCCCGCGCGCGCCCTGCAGCCGGCACCGGACGCGATCGAAGCCTGGACCGATCGCTATTTCCTCAAGACCAAGCAGACCATCGCCCGCTTCGGCGACAAGACGGTCTGCTACGCGCTGTTCATGCGGCGCCCGGTCCTGTTCACGCCCGGCCTCATGCTCGACTGGTTGCGGGCAGCCATGGCCGCACGCGACAGTGCCTTCGAGGTCCGGCTCAACTACGCCGAGGGCGATTGGGTCGGCGCCGGCGAGCCTTTGATGTACCTCATCGGCTCGTTCTACCACCTGGTCGATCTTGAGACGCTGTACCTGCAGAAGCTGGGCGCCGCATGCGTTGCCGCCTACAACGCGTGCGCGATGGTGGAAGCGCTGCCTCGGGTCGCCTTCATCGCCATGGACGCGCGCCACTGCGCCGGCATCGAAATGGCCGAACAGATGGCCTATGCGGCGGCGGTCGGCAGCCGGGCGGCCAAGAAGCGCGTCAACGCCGTCGGCTTCGTCGGCAACGCCAACGACGCAACGGCACACTACTTCGGCCGCGAGCGCGGGCTCGGCACCATGCCGCACGCGCTGATCGGCTATGCTGGCTCGACCGTGCGGGCGGCAGAAATGTTCCACGAGACGTTTCCGGACGAGGATTTGACGGTGCTGGTCGATTATTTCGGCCGCGAAGTCAGCGATGCGCTCGACGTTTGCGCACGCTTTCCCGAATTGGCGGCGGCAGGCCGGCTCGCGGTCCGCCTCGATACCCACGGCGGTCGCTTCGTCGAGGGCCTTGATCCGCAGAACTCCTACGCCGTGCTGGAGCGCCATGTGCCGGATGCGATCCGTCATTACCGCAACGAAACGGAACTGCGGTTTCTGACCGGTACCGGCGTTTCGGCGGCGGCGATCTTCTGGGTGCGCGAGAAACTCGACTCAGCCGGCTACCCGAAGGTCCGGATCGTCGCCTCGTCCGGCTTCAACGTCGAGAAGTGCGAGGTGATGGCCGACGTCGCGGCACCGATTGACGTCATCGGCACTGGCTCCTATCTGCCGGAGAACTGGCGCGAAACATACGCGACGGCCGATATTGTCGAATACGATGGCGTGCCTTCCGTCAAGATCGGCCGTGAGTTCCTTTTGAAGGGCCGGCAGTCGCAAACGCCTTAATTTCTCCTCGTTGGGTCCGGTTGCCTTTGCCATGACCGCCTCCCTTGTCATCGGCCTTGCTCAGGTCAATCCGATTGTCGGCGACATCGCCGGCAATGCCGAGCGCGTGCGGTCGCTGCGTGCGAGCGCGCCGACGTGCGACCTCGTGGTCTGCGGCGAACTGGTGCTGTCCGGCTATCCGCCGGAGGACCTGGTGCTGAAGGGGTTATTTCTTGACCGCATCGAGGCCGCTGCCGCCGAGCTCGCGCGCGCGACGGCGGACGGCGGGCCGGCGCTGATTATTGGCACCCCTTGGCGCACCCAAGGCGGCGTCGCCAACACGCTGCTCTTGCTCGCGGACGGCACCATCCAGGAAATTCGCTTCAAGCACGATCTGCCCAACTACGGTGTCTTCGACGAAAAGCGCGTTTTTCGCGCCGGGCCGTTGCCGCAGCCGCTCTCCTTTCGCGGCGTCGCGCTTGGCGCCATGATCTGCGAGGACCTGTGGGCGCCCGCTGTCGCCCGCCACCTGCGTGACCAGGGTGCCGAGATCCTGATCGCGATCAACGGTTCCCCCTTCGAGGTCGGCAAGGCTCACGTACGGCACGCCATCGCCGCGTGCAGGGTCGAGGAGACCGGCCTGCCGCTCGCCTACGTCAACCTCGTGGGCGGCCAGGACGAGCTCGTCTTCGACGGCGGCTCGTTCGTGTCCCTGCCGAAGGCGGGAGTCGCGGTCCAGGCGCCCGCGTGGGCAACCGGCGTCACCCGCACGGTCTGGAAGCGCGCGCCTCACGGAGGCTGGAGCTGTGCGAGTGCCGCACCAGCGCCCAACCCTGATGGCCTGGCCGCGATCTACCAGGCCATGGTCACCGGCCTCAAAGACTACGTCGGCAAGAACCGCTTTCCGGGTGTTGTCCTCGGCCTGTCCGGCGGCATCGACAGCGCGCTCACGGCCGCCGTTGCTGTCGACGCGCTGGGGCCCGAGCGCGTCCATTGCGTGATGATGCCCTCTCCCTACACCTCGACCGAAAGCCTGGAGGATGCGACCGCCGTCGCGAACTTGTTGGGCGTGCGCCTGGATACGGTGCCGATCGATGCGGCGATGGCGGCTTTTTCCGGCATGCTTGCGGGCGTGTTTGCCGGCCGGCCGCCGGACACGACCGAGGAGAACGTGCAGGCGCGCTGCCGCGGCATCACCTTGATGGCGATCAGCAACAAGCTCGGCGAAATGCTGCTCACCACCGGCAACAAGTCCGAGATGTCGGTTGGCTATGCGACGCTCTATGGCGACATGTGCGGCGGCTATTCGGTCCTCAAGGACATCTACAAGACGACCGTGTTCGCGCTCGCCCGCTGGCGCAATCAGGAGACGCTTGAAGGCGCGCTTGGTCCCGCTGGCCGCACCATCCCGGAGCGTGTCATCACCAAGCCGCCGACGGCCGAGCTCAAGCCGAACCAGACGGATCAGGACTCGCTGCCGCCCTACGATGTCCTCGACGGGATCCTGGCGCTCCTGATCGAAGAGGAAGCTTCGATCGAGGACGTGGTCAGCCGCGGCTTCGCGCGCGAGACAGTGCGCCGGGTCTGGCGGATGATTGATCGCGCCGAATACAAGCGCCGCCAAGCGCCGCCGGGCGTCAAGATCACGCCGCGCGCCTTCGGCCGCGACCGCCGCTACCCAATCACGAACGGCTTTACCGACCTGCTATGACTGCGCGCGTCCGCTTTGCTCCGAGCCCGACCGGCCAACTGCACGTCGGCAATGCCCGGACGGCGCTCTTGAATGCGCTGTTCTGCCGGCGCGAGGCGGGAACTTTCATCCTGCGTTTCGATGACACCGACGCTGAGCGTTCGCGCGAGGAATTCGCCCGCGCGATTGCTGCTGATCTGGAATGGATGGGGATCGGCTGGCAGCTGCAAGTACGACAGTCGGATCGGATCGAGCGCTACAAGGCGGCGTTTGCACGCCTCGTGCAGGGGGGATTTGTCTATCCCTGCTACGAGACGCAAGATGAGCTCGAATTCAAGCGCAGACGCTTGCTCGCGAGGCGCCAGCCGCCGCTTTACGATCGCGCCGCGCTTTCCTTAAGCGCGGCAGAGCGGGCGGCGCTGCAGGCGGAAGGCCGCGTCCCCTATTGGCGGCTCAAGCTGCCCTCGGCCGAGGTCGGCTGGGAGGATCTGGTACGCGGGCCAACCCGCATCCGCGCCGACAGCATGAGCGATCCGATCCTCATTCGCGCCGACGGCACCTTCCTCTACATGCTGCCTTCGACCGTCGATGACATCGAACTCGGCGTGACCCACGTCATCCGCGGCGAGGATCACGTGC
This sequence comes from Defluviicoccus sp., assembly GCA_029624735.1. Classification (GTDB taxonomy): domain Bacteria; phylum Pseudomonadota; class Alphaproteobacteria; order Rhodospirillales; family Defluviicoccaceae; genus Defluviicoccus. The sequence continues at coordinate 320,279 of JARSSM010000011.1, forward strand.
CGAACACCGCCGTCCAGATCGTGCTGTGCCAAGCGCTGGGCGGCACACCGCCGCGCTACGCGCACGTGCCGCTGTTGACGGACCGCGCCGGCCAGGGCCTCTCCAAGCGTTTGGGCAGCCTGACGCTGGCGAGCCTGCGCGCCGAAGGCATCGAGCCGATGGCACTCAACGCCTTCCTCGCCACGCTCGGCACCGGCATCGCACTCCGGCCCGCGCTCTCCCTTGACGATTTGGCGGGCGATTTCGAGCTCGGCCGACTGGCCGGTGCGGCGGCGAAGTTCGACGACGAGCAGCTGCGCCGCTTCAACGAGCGCTTCGTGCACGAGATGTCCTACGATCAGGTCGCACCAAAGCTCAAGGCGCTGGGGCTTGAGCGCGCGGACGAAGCCTTTTGGCTCGCCGTGCGCGATAACCTGCACCGAATCGGAGACGCCGCCTATTGGCATGAGGTGTGCTTTGGCAACATCGATGTCGATCGCGACAAGGATTGCTTCACGGCCCAAGCCGCGGCCCTGTTGCCGCCGGAGCCGTGGACGGCTGGGACTTGGGGCGACTGGGTTACCCAGCTCAAGTCCACGACCGGGCGCCGCGGCCGGGATTTGTTCCAGCCGCTCAGATGCGCACTCACGGGTCGCACCGACGGCCCCGAGCTCAAGGCGCTGCTGCCGTTGATCGGCCGCGCCAAGGCACAACAGAGGTTGCAGGGGACCGGATCGTGAGCTTGCGCCTTTACAACACGCTTGCTGCGGCAAAGGAGGCGTTCGTCCCGCTTGATCCCGCGAACGTGCGGATGTACGTGTGCGGCCCCACTGTCTACGACCGCGCGCACATCGGCAACGCCCGGCCGGCGGTCGTCTTCGATGTGCTGTTCCGCCTGTTGCGCCAGCTGTACGGCGAAGCGCACGTCAGCTATGTGCGCAACATCACCGACGTCGACGACAAGATCATCAAGGCACATCAACGGACCGGCGAGCCGATAACGTCGATCACCGAGCGGACGACGCGCGACTATCACCACGACGTCTCCGTGCTGGGCTGCCTGCCGCCGACGACGGAGCCGCGGGCCACGCACCACATCGCCGACATGGTGGCGATGATCGAGGCGCTGATCGCGCGCGGGCATGCGTACATGGCGGAAGGTCATGTGCTGTTCGAAGTCGGCTCCGACCCGGATTACGGTGTGCTGTCCCGCCGCAACACGGACGAGATGATGGCCGGCGCACGGGTCGAGGTAGCGCCGTACAAGAAGAGCCCGTTTGACTTCGTGCTGTGGAAGCCATCGAGCGCAGATGAGCCCGGCTGGGACAGCCCCTGGGGCCGCGGCCGGCCCGGCTGGCACATCGAGTGCTCGGCGATGAGCCGGCGCTACCTGGGCCAAACCTTCGACATCCATGGCGGCGGCCAGGATCTGATCTTTCCGCATCACGAGAACGAGATTGCGCAGAGCACCTGCGCCCATGGCGGCCAGCCCTTCGTGCGCTACTGGCTGCACAACGGCTTCCTGATGGCTGAAGGGCAGAAGATGTCGAAGAGCCTCGGCAACTTCTACACCGTGCACGAGCTCTTGAGCGAATTTCCGGGCGAGGCGATCCGCTTGAGCCTGCTGCAGACCCACTACCGTCAGCCGCTCGACTTCACCCGCGCCGGTCTGCAGCAGAGCCGCCAAGCGCTGAACCGAGTCTACACCGCGCTTCGCGATCTCGCTGCCGTTCCGGGCGCTGAGCCGGCCGCCCCACAGGCCGTACTCGATGCGCTCAGCGATGATCTGAATACGCCGGAAGCGCTTGCCCATGTCTTCGCCCTCGTCGGCGAGGCGCACAAGGCTGCACCTTCGCAGCAGGCCGCGATCAAGGCTCAGCTCTTGGGCGCCGGCGCGCTCCTGGGCTTGTTCGCGCAAGACCCCGAAGCCTGGTTCCGCTGGCAGCCGGAAGGCGCCGAGACATTGTCGGAACAGGCGATCGCTGCCTTGATCGAAGAGCGGTTCCAGGCGCGCAAGGCGCGTGATTTCGCCCGCGCCGATCGCATCCGCTCCGAGCTGGCGGCCCAGGGCATCGTGCTCGAAGACGGTGCCGCCGGCACGACCTGGCGGCGTGCCTGAGGTCTGATGCAGGAAGCGAGACGTTGCCGATTCGCCTTCTGGCGAACGCATCCCATATGCTAAGGGTGCGCACGCCGCTGGCGGCACTGCAATCGCTGCCGCAACTGGACTTCCCCTTGAGGCGAAAAGACGGAACATACGGATGTCGGATCGGGTCTATTTGTATGACTGCACGCTGCGCGATGGCGCGCAAACGCAAGGCGTTGACTTCAGCGTCGCCGACAAGACCGCGATTGCGCGCGAGCTCGACAGCCTCGGTCTCGACTACATCGAGGGCGGCTGGCCCGGCGCCAACCCGACCGACACCGCCTTTTTTGCCGGTCCGCCGGCATTGCAGCGGGCCAGGCTGTCGGCCTTCGGCATGACCCGGCGGCCCGGTCGCAGCGCTGCTAACGATCCGGGTCTGAACGATCTCCTGCAGGCGCGCACGGCCGTCGTCTGCATGGTCGGCAAGACGTGGGATTTTCACGTCACCGAGGCCCTGGGCGCCAGGCTCGATGAGAACATCGAGATGATCACCGACAGCATCGCGCTCGCACGGACCAAGTGTGACGAAGTGCTGTTCGATGCCGAACACTTCTTCGACGGGTACAAGGCCAACCCCGCCTATGCGCTGCGCTGCGTGCGGGCTGCCTATGACGCCGGCGCCCGCTGGGTGGTCTTGTGCGATACCAACGGCGGCACCCTGCCCGATGAGGTGGAGGAAATCGTCGCCCGCGTCGTTGACTCCGTCCCCGGCAGCCACGTCGGCATCCACTGCCACAACGACACCGGCAACGCCGTCGCCAACAGCCTGTTGGCCGTGCGCGCCGGTGCGCGCCAGGTACAGGGCACGCTGAACGGCCTCGGCGAACGCTGCGGCAATGCCGATCTGATCGCCATCATCCCCTCGCTGGCGGTCAAGATGGGCTACACGCTGGGCATCTCCGCCTCGGACATGACACGCCTCAGCCACGTCTCGCGGATGCTGGACGAGCGCCTCAATCGGGCGCCGCAGCGCAACGCGCCCTATGTCGGCGAGTCAGCGTTCGCGCACAAGGGCGGCCTACACGTCTCTGCGGTGGAGAAGGACCCGCGCTCTTACGAGCACATCTCGCCGGAGCTGGTCGGCAATCACCGCCGCATCGTCGTCTCCGACCAGTCCGGGCGGGCAAACATCCTCGCCCGCTTTCGCGACATCGGCATCGAGATCGACCCGGCCGATCCCAAGGTCGGCCACCTGCTCGAATTCGTCAAAGCCCGCGAGTATGACGGCTATGCCTACGACGGCGCCGAGGCCAGCTTCGAGCTGTTGGCGCGCGAGGCGCTGGGCGGGCTGCCCAAGTATTTCGACTGCACAAGCTTCCGGGTGATCGACGAGCGGCGCTGGAACGCCAAGGGCGAGCTGATCACGCTGTCCGAAGCGACGGTAAAGCTCGCCGTGAACGGCACCAAGGTGATGGCGGTCGAGGAGGGCAACGGCCCCGTCAACGCGCTCGACGCCGCACTGCGCAAGGTCTTGACGCCGATGTACCCGCAGCTCGGCGCCGTTACGTTGGTTGATTTCAAGGTCCGCATTCTTACGCCCGGCGACGGCAGCCGCGCCGTCACCCGCGTCATGATCGAATCCGCCAACGGCGACGGCGACCACTGGACGACCGTCGGCGTCTCGACCAACATCATCGACGCCTCCTACCGCGCACTGCGCGATGCCATCGTCTACAAGCTCTACCGCGATGGCGTGCCGGACCATACCGCCTGAGAGGGATGCCAGGCGGTACGGACGAGCCGGTTAGCAGCGGCGGCGGCACGCCTGCGGTCGTTTTGGTCGAACCGCAGCTCGCCGAGAACATCGGCATGGTCGCGCGCGCCATGCTGAATTGCGGCCTCGACGATCTGCGGCTGGTGCGTCCACGTGCCGACTGGCCGAACGAAAAAGCGGTAGCGGCGGCATCCGGTGCCGATCGCGTGCTCGAGCGGGCGCGCCTTTACCCTTCGACCGCGGCAGCCACTGCGGACTTGAACCTGCTGTTCGCCACCACCGCGCGGACGCGCGCAATGACAAAGTGGACGCTCACGCCGCGCGCAGCCGCGTCCGAGATCCGGCGCGCGACGGCCGCAGGTATCGGGGTTGGACTCCTGTTCGGCAAGGAGGCGCGTGGGCTCGGCAACGACGACGTGGCGCTATCCCAGGCGATCATCGCCATTCCGCTCAACCCCACCTTCAGTTCGCTCAATCTCGCGATGGCGGTGCTGATCGTGGGCTACGAGTGGCGAATGGCGGCAAATGCGGTGGAGACGGCGGCAGACGCGACACCGCTGGCGGCCGTGCCCGGGGCCGTACTGCAGCTGCCGAAGGAAACGGCACCGGCGACGGCGGAGCAGCTGCAGGGCCTGTTCGAGCAGCTGGAGAGCGAACTCGATCGCTGCGGTTTCCTGCGCATCACCGAGAAGCGACCGATCATGGTCCGCAACCTGCGCAATCTGTTCGGCCGCGCCGGCCTGAGCGCGCAGGAGGTCCGCACCCTCCGCGGAATCATCAGTTGTCTGGTTGCCGGGCCCAGGCGACCGCGCGGTGGTAGCGGCGGCGCGTGAGACGGCCGCAAGGCGCGTGTGTCAGATCCGCTCCGAGAGCCAGATCGCAAGCCTGGAGCCGCCCTTGATCAGGCGTGTCAGCGGCCCGTGCGCTGGCGCCTTGCGAGCTCCGTATTCGATCGCGGTGTCGCGGTGCTCGACCTCGTCCTGGCGGAAGCTCTCGAAGGTCGCGCGCAGATCGGCCTCCGCATCCGTCAGCTTCGCCACCTGACCGCGATAGTGATCGTCGATCACCTCCTCGACGGCGGCCGTGCACGCCATCGCCGCGCGCGCGCCCATCAACGCTGTGGCGGCGCCGAGCGCGAAGCCGGCGACGTGCCAGAGCGGATGCAGCACGGTCGGTCGCACCCGCCGTTCGACGAGCAGGCGGTCAAAAGCCCTTAAGTGCTCATCCTCCTTGGCCGCCATCGCGCGGATCACGCTTGCCACCGGCGTCCGGCCGAGGACGGCAAGCTGACCCGCGTAGATGCGCACGGCACCGTATTCGCCGGCGTGGTTGACGCGCAGGAAGCGTTCGGCCAGCTCCGCTTCGCTCAAATCGCTCGGCATCCCGGTGTCGCGTCGCTCTTGCTCCGTCATCGCTGCCTCAACCTGACTAGCCCACAGCCTGCCGCCGGTCCCGCCCGGCCCGTGGGGGCTCTCTCCATGGCTGGCAGCATAAGGGCTCGCCCTGCCAACGCCAAGCCGGCGCCACGGCATCTCAAACGACGTATTTCGCGATCAGAAAGCCCCCGATGATGGCGAACAGGAACACCCACGTGATCAGCGCCAGGCGTTCCTCGACGAAGGCGCGGATCGGTTCGCCGTAGCGACGCAACAGGGCCGCGATCAGGAAGAAGCGGGCGCCGCGGGTGGCGATCGATGCAAGGGTAAACACGAGGAGATTGAAATGCGCCGCGCCACTCGCGATCGTCACCAGCTTGTAAGGGATCGGCGTCAGTCCTTTGATCAGGATGATCCACAAGCCCCACTGCTGATAGGTCTCCTGGAAAGCCTCGATCTTGCTGGCGTAGCCATAAGCGTCGATGATCCAGCCGCCCAGCGTATCCATCAGCCAATACCCGATGGCATAGCCCAGCATGCCGCCGATCACGGACGCGAGCGTGCAACTGAGCGCGTAGGTCCAGCAGCGGGCCCGATTGGCGAGACACATCGGCACCAGGAGCGCGTCGGGGGGGATCGGGAAGAACGAACTCTCGGCGAACGAGACGGCAGCCAGCGCGGCCGGTGCGTGACGGGAGTTCGAGAGATTGATCGTCCAGTCGTAGAAACGACGCAGCATGCGGGGCTCGTTTGCTGGGGCGAATGGGAAGGGAGGTTAGCAGACCTTGATCTTAGTCGTCGTTAACAGCCAGCACAAGGAAAGGTTGCGGTAGGCGTGCGCGATTCACTATTCCTTTGGCGGCGACTGCGGTTATGATCCGGATTGCGGCCCCTGTGGCGGAATGGCAGACGCGGCAGACTCAAAATCTGTTGCCGGCAACGGCGTGGGAGTTCGAGTCTCCCTGGGGGCACCAATTGAGAAGAGCGCTAGCACGAAAGCCGCTGCACCCTTCAAACGCCACGTCCGGGCGTTTCGGATGTCAATCGGATTGCGGTTCCCGGGTTGAACTGGTCTCGCCGTAGGTATATATATTCCTACCCTGAGGTTCCGGGGGCGAGCCTAGCTTGGTATGTGGGGACTCAGGCTTCGCGTCAAACCCATTGACGCGCTAGGGGGTGTCTCCATACTCTTTATAGGGCTCTGGGAAATCATGATAATGGGTCAAATTGAAGGGAACGCGAGGTTATGACGGGTTACTTGTCGCGGCTGCTTCCGCCCGCATTTCTTCACGTGCCGGAAAACAACTCGGATCGTTTGAACGCGCTCGCTCGCCGCATCGTGATGATGTTCGCGCGCGGCAACTACCGGCTGCAGACCGGACGCTATGTCACGAAGCGCCAAATCGACGAAAGGTATAAGAAGCTTCGCGATGTCGATTTCGAGCGATGAGATCGCAAATATACGCGATCTCTTCCGGGATGCTGAGCGGCAAATAAAAAGAGCTGAAGAAATCTCCGGTGAGTTGGCAATACCGGCCGTCAACGAGCTTCGATATGCGGGATGGCATCTGTTGGAAGCCCTCTGTTCGGGTGACCCGGATAACGCTGTGGAGCAGCTTGCCCGCGCCCGTCGGCACTGCCAACGGGCGATTTTTGATGCTAGTGATACGAGCATCATATACCTGCTAGAAAAGATCAGGACGTTCCAGGATGACTATCGGCGATTCGTCATATCCGATGTGATCCCAGACTATTCTATCCTTAAGAAAACGATTTCGAGTACGCGACACAAAATAGAGAAAGCAAGAGAAGGCAACGATCGCCGAGAGAGTTACTACCTTGAAGCGGCCTCTTCGGTTGGGCAACTCAAGGATATTGGAGATCGACTCGATGACTCTCGTGAAGAACTGAACAAAGCCGTTCGTCGACAGAACCGCGAAACGTTCAAATTTTGGCTAATGGCCATATTAACCGCTGTTGCGGCGGTCGCTGCCGTGCTCGCTCTTCTCAAGTAGCGCGATCGTGAAGATTTCGCTTCGCCGCACCACCTTTGTGTCTCGTCCGTTGGACATAACCGACTTTGTGTAAAGTAAAATGCCGTTTCGCTTGACACAAGCCGCCATGAAGCCAATTCGCTTGACGCTACGTGGTAGGGCGCGGGATGGCTGCCGCTACACGTTGATGTAAGCAGCCGCTTGCGCCAACCGGCCTCCGTCGGTCGGCGTGACCGTTGCCGCAATGTCCATAGCCGATGCGCCGCTCGGTCGGCTGCGGTGAGCGGTGCCGGTGAGAACGCCCGACCGGCCTGCCGGAGATCACGAGTGACCCCGCGCTCCTACACCACTACTCGGGACATCGCCGGCAGCACCGACGTCGCCTAGCTGTGACGTCTTGTACTGCCGCGATGCCGACTCGCTTGACCGCTTATCCTCCCTGATGGCGAGTACGAAGCACATCTTGTTCTGCTTCGGCGGGCTGGGCGGAGCCAAGCTGATCTCAACTGGCCTGTTCAACCCGGCGAGTGGAACCTGAGCGCCGGGCCGGGCGGCTTGCCGCTTGTCACCATCAATCCGGCGCGGGAGGTTGTCGCCATCATTGCCAATATCGCCGTCATGGTTGTCTCGGTAGTCGTGATCCTGGCAAGCCAGCAGATCGCGCCGAAGGGTTACGCGTACGGCTGCCGCATCTACATCAAGCAGTGTGGCGCAGAGGTCAACATTGGCGGCTTCTCGATAAAGTTCTCGATACCAACGCTAGTGATGCGACTCGGTCCGCCGGCCGACTAGGCCAAGAACGCCTTTGTCGGCGGCGCTGTCCCGCCGTCGACAAAGGGAGCCCGTTCGGGTCTTGGTGCGTTCACGCCCTTCAGCGACCGCGAGCGCATTGTTACGATTGCACGATCTTTTTATTGCGACCAGGTCGCATTTCACGGATGATCAGAGGCGCTCATGAACGGGGCCGCGTTGCTGGCGACAAAGACGAATCGATGAACGTCAGCCCCGATCAATGCTGGGAGGCAGCGGCACAATGGTTCACAGTTCCGTCCGTAGTTTACTCACGGGGCGTGACTTAATCGTCCTTTTTCCCTTCCAGACGGTTTTTGAGGCTGCCGGCATCCTCTCCTCTCAAATTATTGGTGGTGCGCCCGTGCTGGACGGTAATCAGCTGGTCGGAATCTTTACCGAGCGGGACGTCCTGCGAAGAGTCGTTGCAGCCGATCGCGACCCCAAGACGACTCGCGTTGCCGATGTGATGACGCCCAAGCCGCGTACGATCGAGGCCGCGGCGCCCCTCGTTAAGGCCTTCGCGATGATGAGTGAGGGCCAGTTCCGCCATCTGCCAGTGATAGGTGGCGACGGCACAGTGGTGGCCATGTTGTCCACGCGCGACATTCCGGTCGAGTACCGCATTCTGCATCAGCATTGGTCGGATTGGACCAAGCTCGATACCTGCCCCGCAGCCGCCATATAGGCCGAGCGATGCGAACCTGCCTCATGTTGCTGCCGCGGCGCGGCGGTCGAAGCAGCGGCCAGGAGCACAACGGCGGCAGCGATGAATTCGATCGGCGCTAAAGGTCCCCGTCCCGCTATTCGACGGCAAGAATGATGTGCGATGCCTTAATCAGCGCGCATGCCCGATCGCCGACCTTGAAGCCGAGCGTTTCGGCACTTTCCTTGGTGATGATGGCGGCGATCGTCTTGCCGCTGCCGATGTCGAGAACGATCTCGCTGTTGACGGCTCCCTCCACATGGCGGACGACCGTGCCGGGAATGACGTTGCGCGCAGAGGTGCGGCCAGTTTCCGCCGCGGGGGCAAGCAACACGAACGTCGATTTGATGAGGGCGAACACCTCCTTGCCTGGCGCAAGGCCGAGGCTGGCGACGCTCTCGCCGGTGATGATTGCAACCAGCCGGATGCCGTCCGTGACACTCAAGATCACCTCGGCACTGACCGGTCCGCGCTTGACCTCCGCCACCTTGCAGCGGAGCATGTTGCGAGCACTTGTTTTCATGACAAACCTCCATGAGAGGACAGGGGCAAAGCCATCTCGACCCGCCAGGCTCTGCTGATCAGAACGCGCGGCCGAAGCCGCGGAAAGCCGCTGCAACTCGGCCTGAAGCCAGTGCATTGAAGCGAGCAGCCTCCGGCCGTCTTCCGTCAGTACGGCACCGCCGCCGACGCGCCCGCCCGTGCGGGCAACGACCAGGGGGTGCTCAGCGAGATTGTTCAGTGCTGCGATTGCGTCCCAGGCTGCCTTGTACGTTAAGCCGACGGCGCGCGCCGCACCAGAAATGGAGCCTAGCTGATCGACCGCTTCGAGCAAACGGATGCGGTCATCGCCGATGCGCTTGCCGGTCTTTGATCGGAGCCCAATTACCGGCTCCATCTCAGCGATGCTCACCGCTTGCCTCCCGCCATTGCCCGGCGCGTGTCCACCGCGCCCACCGGCCGCTCGTCCATGGCGACGGTCTTGATCAGCGCGAACACCGGCCGGCCCGGCGCCAAGTTGAGCTCGTCAAGCGCCTTGCGTGTGGCGAGAGCCAGAAGCCGGCTTCCGTCCGGCAGAACGAGATCGATGACCGCCACCGCCCTCTCATCGGCATTGATAGCGCCGATGTGGGCATGCAGCACGGTGCGAATGCTGAGTTGCCGGGGTGGCTCAGTCGTAAGCGCCACATCGATGGCCTTGATGACGACGCGAACGTCCTGCAGGTGGGGACGGATCCGGCCGGAGAGAAAGATATCCCCCGCCGGATGACGCAGCAGCGTGAGGCCATACCGTTCGTCAAATGGCCCGACGCTGACATTGAGAACCGACGCGATGGAAAAGCGATCACGCACGGATGGCTGCGGCGATGAGCCCAAGGCGGCCTCCGGCGGTCCACAGGCGACGACGCGGCCGGCATCGAGCACGACGACCGTGTTTGCCAGCCGCGCCACTTCCTCCAGCGCGTGCGAAACGTAGAGGATGGGGATGCCGAAGGCGTCGCGAACGTTCTCGATCAGCGGCAGGATCTCGATCTTGCGCGCCATATCGAGCGAGGCGAGCGGTTCATCCATCAGCAGGAGCGCCGGATTGGCGAGGAGCGCACGTCCTAGCGCCACCCGCTGCTTCTCGCCGCCGGAAAGCTGCGGCGGCCGGCGCGGCAGTAGCGCCCCGATATCGAGCGTGGAAACGACGGCATCGAACCCTATTTCGTCGCCGCCGTGGCGGGAGAACCAGCGCCCGTAGAGCAGGTTCTGGCGCACGGTCAGGTGCGGAAACAGCTGGCTGTCCTGAAAGACGAGGCCGATCCGGCGGCGGTGCGGCGGCAGCCAGATCTTGGCGTTCGTGTCGACCAGCACTTGGCCATTGACCGCGACTCGCCCCCGGTCCGGCCTTCGGATGCCGGCGATGATGGCGATCACGGTGGACTTGCCCGAGCCGGATCGGCCGAAGAGCGCGGTGATGCCGCTATCGCATGAGAAAGCGGCATCGAGCAGGAACGCGCCTTGCTGCAGGCTCGCTGCGACCTCGATCATGGTACGAGGGCAAGCCGGCGCCGCGCACGACGCTGCACGAGTTCGGAAACGAAAAGCGCGGCAAGAGCGATCACGATGGAAACCAGCATGAGGCGCATTGCACCGGCATCACCGCCCGGCACTTGCGTATTGGTGTATATAAGCGCCGAGATGGTCTGCGTCTCGCCGGGAATGTTGGAAACGAAGGTGATGGTGGCGCCGAACTCCCCTAACGCCTTGGCAAAGCTGAGGATAGAGCCGACGACGATGCCGGGAAAGGCAAGCGGCAGGGTGATCAGGAAGAAGGTCGCGACCGGCGGCGCCCCTAAGGTGCCCGACGCGGCTTCGAGCCGTCGGTCGACACTCTCGATCGAAAGCCGGATCGCGCGCACCATGAGAGGAAACCCCATCACCGCAGACGCCAGCGCCGCACCGGTCCAGCGAAAGGAAAAGACAATGCCGAAGTGATCGGCGAGAAAGGCGCCCAGCACGCCCTTGCGGCCGAGCAGCAGCAGCAGGAGAAAGCCGGTGACCACCGGCGGCAGCACCAAGGGCAGGTGGATGAGACCATCGAGCAATGCCCGGCCGGGAAAGCGCCAGCGCGCAACCGCATAGGCGGCGGCGATGCCGAAGGGCAGGCTGACGATCGTCGCCACCGCAGCGATCCGCAGCGATAATCGGACTGCCGTCACCTCTTCAGGCGAGAGAGCAAACATCAGGCAACAGCTCGAACCTACTCCAGATACGTGAACCCGTGCGCCGCATAGGCGCGCTGGGCATTCTTTGAGCGCAGGTAGGCGAGGAAATTGCCCGTATCCGGGTGGCTTGATGCCGCGATTGCCGCCACCGGGTAGGTAACCGGCACATGGCTCTCGGCTGGGAAGGTCGCCACCACCTTGACCAGGGGCTCGCTCTTTGCGTCGGTAGCATAAACGATGCCAGCCACGGCTTCTCCGCGCGCCACCAGTGCCAACGCAGCCCTGACAGTGTCGACTTGCGCCAGCTTGTCCTCGACGCCGGTCCACAAGTCGAGCGCTTGGAGCGCCTGCTTGGCGTATTTGCCGGCCGGCACCGCGTCGACATTGCCGACGGCGAGGCGGCCATCGCCAATGAAGCTGCTGAGATCGGCGCCCTTCGCCAGGGTGATTGATTTAGCTGTATCAGCCGGCGCGATCAGCACCAGAACGTTGCCGAGTAGGTTGGTGCGCGTCCCGGTGCGAATGAAGCCGCGCTGATCGAGGTAATCCATCCATGCCAGATCGGCCGACGCGAACACGTCGGCTGGCGCTCCCTGCTCTATTTGTTTGGCAAGCGCGGACGAAGCAGCGTAGGAGAATGCGACCTTCTTCCCCGTTTCCGTCATCCAATCCGCGCCGACCTGATCGAAGACGTTCTTCAGGCTTGCCGCCGCCATGACAAGGACCGGGTCCGATTGCGCGTGAAGATCGCGGCCCGTAACGCATAGAAGAACCATCAGAACCAGGGCCGCCAAACCGCGCGTAAGCGTGCGCATCTCCGCCTCCATCAACGCTATTTTATATAGCGCGCTATATAGCGTTTGCGCCGGTTTGCCAATAGGGAGGTCGATCAGGCCACAGGACCTGTTTCAGCACCAAGAGCGTGCCCTGCTCTTGGCCGCCGCCGAACCGGTCCCTGCAGGCTAGAAGGCTGGGCGCGCGCGATTGCTCAAGCGATAGGCTTCGCCGCGCGCCGCGATCCGCCGCCGGCGGCGGCTGACAATAGCCCGGGCGCCGACCGTCGCGCGTCCGGCAGGACCATCTCCGGCTCCCTGATGTAGTCCCGCGTGTGCGGCAGAGCCTCAACGCGCTTGGCGAGCTGGATCTGGTAGACGGCAAGTGGCGTGTAGCGAAAGGCCATCTCGCACGCGGCCAAATAGTACTCCCACATCCGGCAGAACCGCTCGTCGGTCAGCGCCTGCGCCTGCGCCCAGTTGGCACGAAACCGCTCCCGCCAGTGGCGCAATGTCCAGGCATAGTGCAGGCGCCAGCATTCGATGTCGGTCACCCACAGCCGCTGGCGCTCGATCGCCGGCACGACCTCGGAGAGAGCCGGGCAGTAGCCGCCGGGAAAGATGTACTTGCGCAGCCAGGCGTTGGTGAGGCCGGGGCCGTCGGCGCGGCCAATGAAATGGATCACGGCCACGCCATCCTCGGCCAAGCATTGCGAAACCTTGGCAAAGAAGGCTTCGAGGTGCGGCACGCCCACGTGCTCAAGGAAGCCGACTGACACAATCCGGTCATAAGTGCCTTGGATGTCGCGATAATCGCGCGCCTCGAACTGGGTTCGACCGGCGAGGCCGCGTTCTTCGGCACGCCGGTACGCTGCAGCCACCTGTTCCGCCGCTACGTTGACACCCGTGACGCTGACATCGAGCGCCTGCGCCAGGAAGAACACCAGGCCGCCCCAGCCGCAGCCGATGTCGAGCAAACGCAAGCCGGGGCGCAGCCGAAGTTTGGCGGCGAGGTGGCGGTTCTTTTGCTGTTGTGCCTGTTCCAGGGAATCGTTCGCATTGAGGAAATAGCCGCACGAGTAGTTGCGGTCCGGGTCAAGGAACAAGTCGTAAAGCTGCTCATTCAACTCGTAGTGGTGAGCCGCGTGCCTGCGCGCTCGACGACGACCGTTTGCCTGCAGGAAACGGCGGACCGGAAAGCCGAGCCGGCTCATGAGACCGGCCAAACCTGGTAGGGCAGAATGGCCCCAACTGCACCCGGAATCCTGCAGGTTGCGGCCAATAAGGTCCAGGAAAGGGTAAATGTCGCCGCCATCGATCGACAGTCTCCCCTCTGTGTAGGCTTCGCCGAGGGTGAGTCCTGGGTTCAGAAACAGCTGCCAATGCAGGCGCCGATCGTGCAGCCGGATCGTAATCGGGGGTGCAGTATTGTCGCCAAAGGTATGCCGCTGGTTGCGGGCGTCAACGACAACAATACTTCCCCGACAAACGAGCCGATCAAGCAGTCGCCCAAAGAGCATAGACGGGTCCTCCGTCCTGTGCCTCCTTCCTCATCTGCTCATAAATATAGTCTATCTCAGGCTTCAAGAACATGGTAATCAGCCCATCTTGGGCGATGTCCGGCGCTCGGCGTCTCAATTCGGTCGGCTAAGTTCAGTGTTCGTGGTCGTCGCCTTTGGCCGTGATCTCCTGAGCGAGGCTTCGGCAGCAGGCGGCCATCTCCAGCAGGCGTTGTCGCCGCTCCTGTGAGTGCGGCGTTTCGATTTCGGCGATCAGCGCCATTGTGGTCGCCACCCATGACAGAAGCAGGGGTTCGAGCGTCCACGTGTACAAGGATGGTGCCGACGACAGATGACCACCGTCCGCACTTCCTTTCTCATTGGTCCGATCCATTCGCGTCTCCTGCGATTATCGCGTCGTGCGATCTGCAGCGGAGGGCGCGTTGGGCCGCCACAGGCGACAGGCAAAAATGGTGCGCGTCATAAGGCCGCCGTCGCCGTCGACAAGCGCAGCGGTGCGCAGGGAGACACACCGCCCCCATCGGTTGTCGCGCCGGCGCCAGTCGCGGCAGCTGCTGCATGCCTGCATGCGCGCCACCGATTGCTCCGTCGGCAGTGCGCTGCTGTGGTCAGTCTCGATCGTTTGCGCGGCCATGGTTTCTCCCCATCGACAGATGTCCCATCGCAACTGGTCGGTAGAGATCAGCCCGCTGACAACGCGAGTCGCGGTGAGTCACGGTGACATGGCGGTCCGGAACGCGAACAAAGCAGAATAAGAGGGAGGACAGGGCGTATGGCGGAGGGCACGTCAGACGTTGCGGAGGTCTCGCATGCGCCAGCACAGCCGACCGATACCGACATCCGGGCCCAGTTGGAGCGCATCGTTGCCAGTCCGGCGCTGGCCGCATCGCCGCAGCAGGCGGCGCTCTTGCGGTTCATCGTCGGGGAAACCTTGGCCGGCCGGCAGGAGCGCCTGAAGGCCTACGCGATCGGTCTTGAGGTATACAACCGCCCGATCTCGTTCGATCCGCAGACGGATTCGATCGTGCGCGTCGAGGCGAGCCGACTGCGCCGACGGCTACAGCAATTCTACTTGAGCGACGGCAGCACCGATCCAGTCCGCATCGAGTTGCTGCCCGGATCCTATGTACCGCGTTTCGCGTTCGCCACGCGCACAGAAGAGGCGGCGCAGCCGGAACCACCACCGCTTCCAGCCCAGCGACTCCGGCCGAGGCTGTGGCCCGCAGCGGGGCTCATCGGGCTGGGGTTGGGTCTCTGCGCAATCGTCCTTGCCCTGTGGGGGCTGTGGGGCCGGCCGGCGGCACCACCATTGGCGTGGGACCCAGCGTCTACCGTTGCTGCCGAACGGCGCAAACCGACGATCGTGGTTGCGACATTTCGCAGCCAATCCTCTGATCCCGAAGAAACGCACTTCAGTTCCGGAATCACGGAAGGGATCATTGAGCGCCTTACTCGCTTTCGCCTCCTGCGTGTGCTCAAGGTGCCGCACGATAAGGAATCCCAAGCAACCGGCGGGGTCGAACTCGCCGCAGCCCGTGCGGTCGGGGCGCGTTACGCCATTGAGGGCAGCACCCACCGCGATCAGGAACGCGTTTGGGCGACTGTGCGCGTCCTCAACGTCGAGACAGATGAGTATGTTTGGGCTGGGAGTTACGAGCGCCACTTAGACGTTGGCAGCCTGATCGACGTTCAAGACGATATCGCACGGCAGATAGCGGCCGCGATCGGCGAGCCGTACGGCGTACTGAGCCGCTCTGAGATGGAAGGTCTGCCACGGTATCGGGCGAAGAGTCTGAGTAGCTACGACTGCCTCCTGTGGGCGCTCCACTACTGGGCAAACATTTCGCAAGACAACCACTGGCGCGGACGGAAGTGCCTCGAGAAGGCGGTCGAACGCGAGCCGGAATTCGCCCTCGCCTGGGCGTATCTTGCATATTTCTACATCGACGAGTACCGCTGGCATTTCAACTACCGTGCCGAGCCGCCGCCGATGATCCGTGCGAAGGAAGCCGCCCGACGGGCGATCACGCTCGACCCGGACTGCGCCGCCGCCCGCCTTGCGCTGTCGGCGGTCGCGTTCTTTTCGGGTGACTTGGCCTTGTTTCGCAGCAGTGGCGAGAAAGCCCTCAAGCTCAACCCAAACAACGGTGAGCATCTGGCCTCGTTCGGGACGAGGCTTGCCTACAGTGGCGCGTGGGAGGAAGGCATAGCGCTGGTGCGCGAGGCAATGGAGCTGAACCCATGGCACCCCGACTGGTACCTGCTGCCCCTGGTGTTCGATGCCTACCGGCGAGGAGACTACGCAGGCGCCCTACGCGAGTGGAGACGGCTCCACCTGCCCGAGCTCTATTGGACGCATGTCCTGGGGGTGATGATCAACGGCGAGCTCGGTAACGCCGCCGAAGCTGCGGCTTCGCGCGCGAGCCTGTTGGCATTGTTTCCCGATTACGCCGCGACCGCCGTTCGCGACTTCCACGTCTGGAATTTCGAGGACTCCCTGATCGACGCCTTCATCGACGGCTTGGCCAAGGGTGGCCTGCCCGTGCCCGACAACCGCCGATAGCGCGGCGCTTCATACGGGCGGGATTGACGCCTCAAAGGGTACGAGGGCCGATCACACGGCCCTGGCCGAAGGCACACCCATGCCCGTCGGCAGAGGCGGCTCCTAACACAATTTTAAGCAAAATTGCGCAAGTATCACGGCGCGTGAATGATCTCACGCCCCTTTCGGGTCGCCAGGATCAAGGAGCCGTTCTCATGACGCACCTGTCTCCGCTGCACGACGGAGGGGCTGTCGGAAGCGGATCGGGAAGCGATAGCTGCGCACTGGCGACGAAAACGCCTTCAGCGAAAACGACTGCCGGTGCGAAACAAGAGCGCGATCTGATCCCTCTGGTCAAAGATACGATGCTGTTGACCAGAATTGCCGGCGCCACAGGGCATGAATCGCGCGAGGACAGCCTGTTGATCGTGTTCTCGTGCGCAAACTCCAAGTCGTTTACATTTTATCTCAATACACAATCCATGCCGTGCGATGTTCTTTATGTGCGCGATCCTTTTCTCAATCACTGGTACCAGAGCGGCGTTGAACCATCCAGCAATGTCGATGCATTAGCAGCATCGCTCAAACGCATTCGCGAGTCCTACCGGTCTGTCTACTGCCTCGGTTCCTCTATGGGGGGCTATGCGTCACTTTTGTTTGGCAGTTTACTCGGCGCCCGCCGTGTCATCGCGCTGGCACCACAGGTCGTTCTCGATCCCTCCTTCCCGCGCTCACCGCACCGGAATACGCCGCTCCACTATGCCGACATCCGCACCATGGTGAAGCAGGCGAGCGACACAGAGATCCTCATCGCGTTCGGCGACCTCGATCCGGTCGACAGCTACAACATCAGCTGGTTACAAGATGGTGATCGCTTTCCCGAGCACATCTCTGTCGTTTCGTACCTTGGCTACGATCATCTTTTCCCGAAGGCGCTGCAGAAGGCCGCGCCGCTGGATCAATACTTCTCCCAGGTCTTTACGGGCTTCACGCCGGAAACACACGGATTGCCGTTTCGGGTCGGGCTCGGTCTCTCTCCCGCCCAGATCGAAGGCATCCAGGCAGCGGTTCCGCTCTATTTCAAGAAGGACCACGCCGCTGCGTTCGCGATCCTGAAGCCGCTGATCGATCGTTATCCCGCCTGGTGGGCAGCAAAGCAGTTATGCGGTTTGGCCGGCCTTCACGGGAACATCGAACCTGAGCTCAGCAGGCGTTTCGTCATCGAGGCAGCCGACAAAAACCCGCGCGCATTCGAATTTGCCCACGACGCGGCGCTGGCGGAAATCGAGGCCGGCAACGCTGAAGGGGCTCGCCGCTATATCGGCCGGGTCGACGCGATGCGAAAAGGCCATGCGGTCTCGCTGGCCTTGCTCGAAAAATATTCATCCGCGTTTCAGTCCCCAGTGGTGTTCGACAAGGATAACGTTCAATGAGCGACGAAGAACAGGCACGGTCGGCACTGCGTGATATTGTCGACTATGAGCGACAGATCGGGCAGCTCCTGAACAAGATCAACGCCTATAGTGCGACCATAGACGGCCAGAACAAGCATATTCAGGAGCTGGAGAAGAAGTGCGCCAAGCTCTATGATGGCGATTTGTTCTCATTCTTTATCCGCAATGCCGAGCAGCAGCAGCGACAGATCGACCGGGTCAACGAGCTCCTGACCTGCCTCCTCGGCACCAAGGAGATGGAGCCGACTTCACCCTGTGCCGAGAAGGTCGAAAAACCGGCAAAGGACAAGGCTGGCAAAGCGCCAGCGGCGGAGAAGAAGCCAGAAGCCGCTCCGGAGGTGATCACCGTTACGAAAGAGCCCTCGAAACCTGCAAAGGCGGCAGCGGCGCTCGACCAGGCAGCAGCACGCCTGGATCAGGCAGCCAAAGCGATCGGCAGGGCGGCAGCGAAGGCCAAACCCAGCAAGGTTGAGCAGTGCCTACGGACGATCAACGTCGCCATGGCCGAAGCGACGCAGTTTCACGCAAGCCGGGCATCCGTCGAGAAGATTGTCGATGCCGACACGAAGGCCGCGGGAGTCTTGCGCGTCCGCGACACAAAGGGGCACGGTCTGCATGGCGTGACCATACCGGCCGGAAGCGTCAGCGCCTCAGCCCTGCGATCGGTGACGCTTGTGCTCAAGGATGATGGCGCCCGCTACGTCCGTATCCGCGTCCGGCAGAAAGGCAGCGGCAGTAACAATGCCGTCTGCTCGGTCGACCTCCGCGACGGCAGCGTCTGCAACGTCGCATCGTCGCGGGAAGGCGCCAGCGTCGACGCTCAGGTCCGCCGCCTCGCCAACCGGTGGTTCGAGATTGCGTTTTCCGCGCCCCTGCAGCCGTCGGCCGAGACGGTCGAGCTGCAAATCATAACCCTGCCGAAGTTCAACGCTAACTCCAGCCTGAAGGCAGGCGTGCCTGAAAGAGGTTTCTTAGTCCGGGGCGTCAGCCTCGGGGCCGCCGACGAACCGATTGCGACCACGGAGGAAAAACCAACCGTCGCAAAGCAGGCTCGGGTCCCTGCCAAAGCCGTCTCCGCAGCGACCAAGACGCAGCGGGAGGAGGAGCGGCGGCAGCAGAACTGCAAGGCCTACCTGGAGTCCGGCGCCTACGATCGGATCGCTGCCCTCGCCGGTCTGCACGCCGGCCGGCGCGCGTTCATCATCGGCAATGGCCCCTCGATCAACGGGCAGGACTTAACGCTGCTCCGGAACGAGATCACCTTCGTCACCAACTGGTTTGTCAATCACCCGCACTTCACCGAAATCAATCCCGCCTATTACTGCGTTTCGTCGCACGAGATGTTCGGTGGCTGGAACAATCCCGCGCCCTCCGCCAACCCCGACTGGCTCAAGGCCATGACCGCGTTGGCTGGGCGATCGCACAAGATCTTCTCATTCCGTTTCAAGGACTACATCGACAGTAGCCGGATTTTCCCGGCCGGAGAGTGCGACTACCTCTTGTTCGATCGGCCCAAACAGCTCGTCGATGCGAGGGGTGATATCAACCTCGATCTCAGCCAGCCGATGGATGATGGCTATACGGGCATTATCACATTCTGCCTGCCGCTAGCGCTGCACTTGGGCATTCGCGAGATCTACCTTATCGGCTGCGATTGCGACTACGGCCTAGCGACCCCCGAAGCACCGAAGAAGTACTTCTACGATTATTCCCGCCACACCACGAGTACGACCAAGTATGACAGCCTGAAGCGGATTTGGGCCGACAATGGCCCCATTTTCCAGGCCTATCAGGTCGTGGCCGAGCGGTTCGCCGCTGCAGGCGCGCGGATCGTCAACTGCACCGCCGGCGGCCGGCTGGAGGTGTTTCCCCGCGCCCGCTACGAAACCGTCGTCGGCCGCAAAGCGGTCGCTGCTTAAGAGGGTGCCAGCCATGCGCAACGATACCGTCGCCTTGTGTTCGGTCGTCAACGACCCGTTCGTTCCCGGCTTCATCTGCATGGAGCGCAGCCTGCGTCGTACGAATCCGGATTGGGACTTTCCTCTGTTCGTGTTCTATGAAGATGATATTTGCCCACTTTCGGCGGGATCGAGGCAGCTCATCGACAAATACTGTGACAATGTGCGCTTCGTCTGTATCGATGTGAAGGGTTTCGCCGACCTTTTCGAGTATGCGCGAACCGTCATTGGCACGCCGGAGCGGCTCATGCCGGCTTTCTTTATCCTCGAAGCATTTCGGATGAAGACGTTCGGCCGGGTAATCTGCCTCGACAGCGACATCCTGATCCGCGGATCGCTGGCTGAGCTCCTCATCACCGATTTTCCCTTCTCGGCCGTGCGCGCCGCAGATGGGATCACCAACGAGCCCCGGTCCTTTGTCAACACCGGCCTGATGGTGATCGGGGAGGCATTGTTGCAGGGCTTCGATCTTTCCGCGGCCATCCAGTCCGTACGGGACAAGCTCCCGGCTCCCGGCTCTGGCAAGGCGGACCAAGCCATCATCAACATGCTGTTCGACAACGACAGCATCGGCTACCTGCCCCGCCGCTTCAATTACACCAAGCGCATGCTGATGATTGAAGCAGGCGCCCTCAACGATTGTGACGCCTATGACGCTTTCCTCACCGCACGCGACATCCGCATGTTCCACTACGTCGGGGAGAAACCCTGGAACCTCAAGGTCCGCAACGCCGAGAACGGGTATGGTGCGATCGAGGAACTGTGGACCCGTGAACTGATGTCATTCGCCGAGCGTGACCTTCTGGTCTTTCTCGACGATATGCGCCGCTCTTGGTTCCGACGCTACGCAGATGCCGCCTCCTCCTGCGCTGGCAAGAATGAGGACGGCGGCAAGGGCGGCAGCGGACACCCGCGCGAGCTGTTCGAAAAGCAGGTCGCGAAGCGGATGGGGTTGTGAGCACCCATGCCTGACACCGCGTTACTGGACGCCGGCAGCCCGGCGACCTTCGGCCCAGCGACGGTTGAAGGTCTGGCGGCGCTCGGCATGGTGATGAAATCCCTTTCCGCTCTGCCCACCACTCTCGAGGCCGAACTGCCGGTGCGTCTCGCCGGCGTGGCGATGAAGGGGGATTGTGCCGTCGGCGCCTTCACGTATTTCGGCAGCCAGTGCGCGATGCGTTCGGCTCGGATCGGGCGCTACTGCTCGATCGCGTCCCGGATCGTCATCGCGCCTTCGGAGCATCCGCTCGACTGGCTCAGCACCCATCCGTTCCAGTACGACGGTGCGGACTCGTTTCGCAAGGCACCGGAATACCGCCGCATTGCCGGTGCGGGCACCTTTGTCGGCAATCAGCGCGACACCATCATCGGCAACGACGTATGGATCGGCGAAGGCGTGTTCATCAGGAAGGGCGTCACCATTGGCGATGGCGCCGTCATCGCCGCGCACGCCTGCGTCACGCGTTCGGTCGAACCCTATGCGGTGGTCGCCGGAACGCCCGCCCGCCCTGTCCGCTTTCGCCACCCGGCACCGCTCATCGAGCGGCTGCTGCGGCTGAAGTGGTGGAACTACGACCTCTCGGCGATTACCCGGGAGCTCGCCTACGATGACTGCGAGGCGACAGTCAGCCGCCTCGAACAGCTGGCCGAGGCGGGCGAACTGCCGCCATTCACCCCACGCGCCATCGTCCTCACGCGGAGCCGGGACGAGCGCGGCAACGGCGAAAAAGGTGGCCAGGGCGCTTGTGGCGCAGAGACGATCTCGATGCGCGTTCGAAGCTGACCGTCGCCCTTCCGCTTCCCGCCAAACTCCCCCGATGCCGAGGCTCACCGCATCACGACGGGTCGAGCTCTGTATCCCAGTAGAGGAAGTCGCGCCAGCTCTCGTGAAGATAGTTGGGTGGGAACAGGCGGCCGTTCTGCTGCAGCTCGTAACTCGTCGGTTGCATCGGCGCGCGCCGCGGAAAGATGCCGCAGTCGGCTGGCAAACGGTGACCCTTGCGCAGATTGCAGGGCTCGCAAGCCGCGACGACGTTGCTCCACTCGGTCCTGCCGCCGCGAACCTTGGGGATCACGTGATCGAAGGTCAAATCCTCGGCCACGAAGGAGTGCCCGCAGTACTGGCAGGTGAAATGGTCGCGCAGGAACACGTTGAAACGGGTAAAGGCGGGCCTGCGATCGACAGGCACGAACTGTTTCAGCACGATCACGCTGGGCAGTCGGATCTCCCGGCTGGGCGAGCGGACCGAGCGCTCGTACTCGGAGATGACGACGACGCGACGCAAGAACACCGCCTTCACGGCTTCCTGCCACGGCCACAGCGAGAGCGGGAAATAGCTTAGCGGGCGAAAGTCCGCATTGAGCACAAGGGCCGGATAGTTCTGCATACCCGTTGAGCCGATCGCCACACTAGAAAGCGCAAGGTACGCTACTCTATTTTGCGATCGGATGCCAAAGGGTCTCGGCGTGAAAAATTCATGAAGCGTGGCGCAGCTGCCGCGCGGCCAAGGAGACCTAACACACAGCCATGAGACGAGCCGTGGCAACCGGCAGCGACCGCATGCCATCCGCAAGCGCAACGTAGTCAGCGTCGTCCGGATCGAGGTGGCCGTGCCGCATCAGGAAATCGATCACCACGAGGGCGCAATTGAACTTGAACGCGTCGGTATCGCGAACGGTCTCGATGACCTGCTCGATCGGCCACAGTTCGAACGACGCGATCTCGTCGTCGGTGTTGACCGGCACGAAATCCTCTGGCACCTCAAGGTCATAGAGATAGAGGACGTCCCGCCGCAGCCCCTCTGGCTGCCGGGTGGCGTAGGTTATGGTGCCAACCGCTTGGGCAGAACGAATCAAGGCGTCAGTAATGCTCGCCTCCTCGGCCGCCTCCTTGGTGAGCGTCTCCCGCACGGTGTAGCCCGCCGGCCGGCCGCCGGCGACAAGCTGGTCGAGCTTGCCGGGAGCGGTTGGCTTGGAGAGGCTGCGGCGGCCGACCCATATCTTGAGGCCCGTCTCACTGCGGACAAAACCGTTGACGTGAACGCCGCTGGCAACCAAGCCGAATCGGGGGACCGCGGCCCGCTCGACCGTCAACAGCGCTGTTTCCGATCGGTTTGAAAGCACCGGATAGGGCTCATCGCGCCAACCTCCAAGCAGGCCGCGCGTGCGCACCTGCCGCAGCACCGTATCGACGGCCGCTGTCCGCTGGTCCGCGGTCGCAAGAGCGGAAGAGAGCTCCAGTCGCCCGCTCGTCCATTCAAAGACGGCAGGAAACGTGGCCAGAAGGGCGCCAAAGTCGGGCTCGACAAAGCCCACCACCTCCCCTTCGACAACGAATGGCCGGTAGTCGCTTGGATTGAAGCGGGCGCACGCGCGAACACGATCGAGGAAGCTCAACGGCGGACTCCTGGAACAGCGGACGACGCTGGCACGCCGCTCGTGCTGCTTAGCCGTTGCCGCGAACCTTGGCCGGCTTGATATAGGCTACGGCGCAGTGCTTGGCGCAATACGGCTTGCCGAGGACTTTTGGTCCGCCGCAGAAATGAAACCCCTCATCTGACGGATTTCCGACCGGCCAGCTACACATGTCGGCGCTCAGGTTATCAAGGCGGATCACATCGGCGGGCTGCGGTTCTTGCTTTGGCGACTGCCGCCGTTTGGGCAGCCCAAGGCGGTGAACCTTGCCGATGACCGCGTTCTTGGTAATCCCAAGCCGCCTGCCAATCTCGCTGGTCGGCAACTCCTCGGACCAGAGTGCCATCAGAACGGCGATTCGTTCCGGTGTCCAGTCGTTGTTCGACATCGCTCCCTCAGCCAGCCAGCCCAGCGCCGAAGCCGCACGGCGGCACAACCTGTGCCACAATCGGCCGCGGCGCGGCCCCACGAACGTCCACATTGTTGCGGGTTGATTCCCGCAAGTCCACTACATATTGCGTTATCCACAATATTTATCGCTGGCTGGCGTAAGCTTCGCGCAAATGTTGATGTCGGGCGTCGGGTTCGCGGGAAACGAGTCCTCCGATCGGGCGCCTGACGCCGAATCGAGAGCGGTCACTCACCGGGGCGATAGAAGACGAACGTACCGATGCAGGCGCACGACGTGCGCGGCCACGCCCAGGGCGGGAGCACTCCACTGGGGTGGAAATCCGTTGCACCGCCGGTGGGATCCTTAAGCGCCCGCGAAACGGCGCGCACGGCAGTGCGCAGGCACAGCGCCAATCTCGGGTCGGCAAAATCGGCTGGGAGCGGAGGTTCAGGTAGTTCCCCTTTCAAGACCGACTGCAGAGCAACCAGCCAATCCGCAAACGCAAGGCCGTTGGCAGCCGCGATCGCAGATGAGCCTGGAGGAGTACGCCCTTCGGCGCGGTTGCACAGGGCTGCGGCGATGCCTTCAAGAGTCCTCACCGGCTCATCTTGCGTCTGGCGGGCTAGGATGAGAGCGAGATGCCGAGTCAAACGGCCAAACGTGATGGCAGAAGCATCGCCGCCCGCGTCTGGGCGCCGCGAGAGAGTCTCGTCGAGCATTGAACACCTTACTCAAGTCAAGTTATTGGAAGAACGTGAGTTGCGGGAAACGCAGGCGGGGCCGGCCGCGCTGGCTGCGGGCCGGCGTTGATTGGTGGGGGCGTTGGGGGTCAGAGAAGGATCGAAAAATCGTGGTCTGCCGCGGCCACCGGCTGCGATCGCCAAAGTGTACCGGCCGATGGCGGCCCCGGCTGAGCATGCCGCGACAGCCGGACTGGCTCGTTCAAGAGACAGCCGGCAACGGCGTCGAGGCCGTCATCAGCCGCTCTGCCGCCTGGCTGCCACTCCCGCATTTCCTCAATGAAGGGCGTCTGCCAGACGCTCCGGTGCACCTGCAGACGATTCGCCGCCAGCACTGCATCGAAGGCATCGAGGATGCGCATGTCCTTGTTGCGGGTTGAGTTCTTCTCGATAACAGCGCAGTTGAGACCGGCCCGGCGCAGCTCGTTGCGCAGCAGCCCGGGAAGAAACCGGCCGATCCCGTTGCTCTCCAGCGTCATCGCCGGGATGAACAGTGCCTTCAGGAACGCCGCCACTTGCCGACAGAGTTGGGTCGCCGCATCGACATCGCCCAACAGCGCCGGATCGTGCTCAAGATAACGGATGCGGTGAAGCCAATAGGCGCCCTCCTCGTCGGTGAACACGGCTGCCACGACACTGGCATCGCCCTTGCCGGGGGCCCCGTAAGCCGGATCCCACCAGCACGAGACCGACACCAGCTTGCGGCCGGCGAGCGTCAGCAGCGCCTGGCGGTTGCCCTCGGCATAGATGAGTTCGTCGTCGTAGGGGCGAAGCAGGTTGGGGTCCAGGCGGCTCTCGGTAATGCTGCGGGGTTTCAGCATCATCTGGCTCTCGAACTTCGCCGGCCCCGTCCGCTGCCTGACCGCCTCGATCTTCTCGAGCGGAAACCGCTCCGGCCAGCGGCTTTGCCCTCGGTTGAGAACCGCCATCTCCAAGCGCTTGAAGCCGTCGAGGAACGGACGTGTCTCAGCCACCTCCGCGCGCGCCTCGTCGGCATAAATGGTGTAATAGGTGTGCGGTGTGCCGACGAATAGCTTGAGGCCGCCCGGAACCAGGACGTAGTCGATCTCGTGCAGGCGCTGGCGCAAGTCCTCACGCTTGGCCGCCGTGTCGCAGGTGTTCGGGACCTCGACATCATCGCAGATGACGACATCCGCCCGCAGGCCCGTCACGTTCGCGGCGATGCCCTTCGCCAGCATTGACGGGTCGCGGAGCTCGGCCTTGCGGGCTACGGTGAACTGGTCCGCGGCCCACGTATCGGTTCGCCGCGGCCGCAAGTGGGCCGTCAACGGATGACGCTCGATGATCCGCTTGACGTTGCGGACCATCTTCTTCGCCAGCGCAAAGTCGCCAGCCAGGACCAGGATGCGCGTGTCCTGCATACGCAGCAACAGCCACGCGCAAAACAACCCAACCAGTGTGGATTTGCCGGAGCTGCGAAACGCGAGCAACAGCAATTCCCGATCGCCGTCGCGCCAGCGCTGCATCAGCCAACGCGCCATGGCGACATGCAAGCGCGGCGTTTCGAGGTCCTGGTGCCAGTTCCAGATCCAGACGAATTGCGGAAAGTCGACCTCCCGCTTCCGGTTCATGGCCCGTGCCCCCTGATCCCGCGCCCCGTCCTTGGCCGGGACGATCGGCGTCTTTGCGGTGAAACCACGCCCGGCCTCCCGTTCCGAAAGTGACCTTCTGAGGCGGCCGCATTCATCGCCGGTCGTACCCTCCCGTTCGGGGTGAGAGATCGCAGCTCTTTTCCCTGATTCGTTCAGGTACCGCAGCGCGGCCGACTCCGCTCGCGTCAAGCCTCCCAGTCGTCGTGCCCGTCAAGCGCCGCCTTGGCCGTCTCGATCAGCGTTTCGAGCTCAGCATCGGCTTCCGCGGCACCGACCGGCATGGCAGCGCCTTCACCTTCGGCACAGGCGGCAAGCTTTAGCAGCAGCTGGATGTGCAAAATGGCGGCCCGGCACCCGGACTGGTAGGCGACAAACGACTTTGCGTCCTCAGGAGCCGGGCCCGCGCTGAACCGTCGGTAGGTGTCGATCGCGCGGCGCAATAGGGCAGGCAGGCCGTGACGTAGATCCTGTCTGAGATCGGACACGGCGGGCATGGCTCGTTCCCGCGGCGATGCGCGGTCGATCTCCGGACGGACGGGCGAGGCCTTTTTCATCGTTCGAAGCATCCACGACCGTTGGCAAGCGCTCTCTCACTCTGCGTCGGCGCGCCGTAGCGCGGTCGCCGTTGGCCGCCGTACGCAAGTCCCTGCCGAGCGGCGCTCAAGGTCCCTGAAGCAGTTTGAGCTTTTCGATAAATTGCGTCAGCGCGGGTGAGTTTTCTTTGACGATCATGCCGGTCGCACCGGCGATCAGCGCCACCACCCACGGAAGAAAACAGCGGAAGCAGATGCGTGTAAACATTGTCTGTGTCGCTGCAGCCAGGCGCAGAAGCCGAAACGCTGCACGGATTTGCCTTGCGTTCTCGGGCGTCGCCGCACTCAGCTCCATCAGGTTGGCAATCGCGGCGATAATATCATCGCTTGAATACTGCCTCTCCAACTGGGAGAGCTTTTCAGCGAGAATTGCGGTCACTTTTCCATCCAGGTACGGCCAGATCGCCTGGACTTGGTGTTCTGCCTCCGCGGTTGTCATGTCGCGGAACGGAATCCGGATCCGTCGTTCGTCGAGCGGGTAGGTATCGTCGCGGCCCATTGTCCCTCACTTCTTCGCGGCAAGACAAAAAACAGTTTGAAATCACCCGGACTGTGACCGGCTACTTCAGGGGCGCTGGGGGCCCCAGTTCGAACGGGCATTGGTCCCGACGATACCGACACCCCCCGCCAGCCCGCTCCACAACATCCGCCATGAGAGCGAGGGCGGACCCGCCGCTTAAGCGTTGACGCTGATTTCCGTCGCAACCGACAACAGCGTGAACGCCAGAGGTGCGTCGTCTTCGATCCGCCACAACGGTTGGATGCCGTCGTTGATCCAGCCAAGCATGCGCACGGTCTTGTCACCCGAGAATACGGGCGGCGGCGCGTCGAGCCCGCTCTGGCCTAGCCGGCGGAACGGAACCAGCATCGAGCCGCGACTCGTCACCAGTCGCAAGGCCGCTGTCTCGTGCAGGCGGAACGTTACCGAGATCGGTCGAACCTTGCCGCCCGGACCACCGGCGGTGGTGTTAACCGGCAACGGTTCGATGATGTGCCGGTAACCGAGGCCGGCCTGTACGCTCGTGGCCTCCTCTTCCAGCGTGATGCTGCCGCCGGTGACGGTCGCGTCAGGCCGGACGGCGCCCTCCGCAAGGATCTTCACAACCGATCCCTCAAGATGGTCAAGACCGCTCCAGGTCAACTTCGCCGTGCCGCTCGTACCGGTCAGAGCGGCATCGACGTTAACCGCGGGATCGAACACTTCGACGAAAAATCCGGCCGACCGCTCGACCAGCACGTAAGTCCGCTCGCCTACGGTGCCAACAGCGAGAAACGTGCCAGCGGTTTCTTGTTGGCTCCAGGCGCTGACCTCTTCTTCCCGATAGACGGTGAGCGTCGCCATCGTGCCGTCGGCCATGACGACATGCAGCAGCCGCTCGGCACGGTCGTAATCCATGTCGACCGGCTGGCGGATGAGGTGGCGCGCCAGCAGGGCGAGGTCGGTCGACTGGTAGGCCTGCTCTGTGTCAGTGAACAAGAACTCGCGCAGCTGTGGCCCGTTGCGGGGCACGAATAGCGTTGCACCGTCGACATCACGCGGCGGCACGGTGCGATCGACGGGCGAACCGATGCGGGTCTGCCGGCGCAGCTGAATGTTGGCCGGGATCAGCGGCTCGCCAGTCACCATCCACTCCGCGCCTGAGGTGAACACCTGGAGATGGCGCCCCGAAAACACGGCGCGAATGGCGTTGACCTGATCCGACAACAAAGGAAACTCGATGCTCTCGTCGTCGAGCCCCTCGCCGAGATCGAAATTGAACAGATCGCCCGATTTCGACAGCCAGAGCCGGTTAGGCAGATCGCGAGACCCGCCAATGACGAGGCGATCCTGGTGAAAACAGACCGCAACCGGCCAGCCGCGCAGATTAGAGAAGGCCTGTTCGCTCCAATCCGCTGTCGCTCCGGTGGAGGTCAGCGTCTCCTTGACGTCGGCGCGTACGGCGGTTGGCGAGACGAACTGGACGATCTGGGTCTCCTTATTGCCGATGCGCATGCGCAGGCCGACATGCTGCGTGGCGAAGACCGGATCGGAGGCGGTGACAGTGATCGTGCCGGTCGTTGCACTCGGCTGCACGGTTACCCAGTCACCGGCGTACTTGAAGTGCGGCGCGTACGTCCGCCCATTCTCACTGAAGAAGATCCAGTCGCTCAACACCCACTGCGCTGCCCCGATGCGCGTCAGCTGCTTCGGCGGCACGTCGGGATGAACGATGAGCAAGGTGTCGGCGCTTTGCGTCCAGTTCAGCTGCCGCAACTGAGCCGCGGTCCACGGGGTGACGAGTTCGGCAATGCGGATCTCGTCGCTATAAATGCGCAAGAGGCGGTCGGTCAGCAGCAGGAGATAGGTCTGTTCGGTGTTGAACTCGAAGGCAATCAAGCGCCCGGGACCGGCTGCGGTATCGACGAACCGTAGACCGGGCCTGCGGGTCACGCCGCCAGCGGGATGCACGAATACATTGCGCAAGGCTGAAGCGCCGTTCTCGTACGCACGCAGATCGCGCCGACCGAGCAGCGCAGGCGAAATCTCGCCCGCGGCGAAGCTCGTCTTTTGCACACGAAGGCGCGGCATCAGTAGCGTTCCGAGATGAGGGTGAAATCGGTGATCTGGGGCGCCGTGTCCTCCTGCGCATCGATCAGCTTGGCGCGGCGGAATTCCGCTTCGGCAAGGTTGCGCATGCCTTCCCAGCGCGCGGTCGAGTCGGTGAGCGGAATGCAGAATTCCGCCGCCAAATGCGCCAGCAGCGCCATCGTGAAGAAGGGCGGGAAGTCGTCTTCGCGCGGCCGACAGATGTAGGTGAGCGTCACCTCGTCGGCATCGCAGTGAACCTGGCGCGCATAGATCCGGTAGCGCAGGCCGGATCCCCGGCCGCCAGTGCCCGCCGAAAGCACGCGCAGGCAATCGGGCGGCAACTGAAACGCGTATTCGAAATCGGCCGTGGGCCGCTTCACAAGCCGCAGCAGGTCGGCTTGAGCGATCGCAAAGTTCCAGGGATGGGATGAGAGCAGTGCGTCGCGGGCAGCCGGATAGAGGTTCGCTGCGACCTCCGCCTCCAAGGTCCCCTCGTCGAAAGACGTGATCGTCCCAGCGCCGATCTTCAGCAGCGCCCGCGAACACAAGTCCAGGGGTGTCATACCCATGGTGAAATCCCTTCACCGGAAAACGGATGGAATGGCGGGGCGGCGTTCACCGGAGCCGTTCCCCGATCCGAGCTGCGATCGAGGAACGGCCGCCGGTGCGACGCGCTCGCCGGCTCACGAGCCGACGTCATTCGTTTATGCGTCGTTGACGGTCCCGAAGGCGGTCAGGTTGGCGACATCGACCACGCTGCCGGTATTGGTCTTGACGACAAAGACGCCCGCCCCCTTGCTCGCCGAATTGTCGACGTTTGCAAGGATCATATCGCCGCTCCGCAGCATGTCGGTTGCGGTGTTGAAATAGCCGGCGGTGCCAACTGCCGTCGCGGTATCGTTGGTGAGGTAGTGCCACAGCGTGAAGCCGTTGGCGTAGGCCAGCACGCTCAAGCGCTTGGGATCATAGGCCATTTTGGGGCGCTCCGTCAGTTTTCGTTGCAGGAGAAGGCGACGACGCCGCTGCCATCGATCAGGCACGCGCCCTGGCTCATCATGTTGTTGACGAAGTGGGCGGCGCGGTCACCGTGCCAGGTGATATCGGTCTTCACATCGGAGCCGACGGCATGACCGACCGCGGTCTTGTGGTACCAGAAGCACCGGCGGATGCCGGCGCTCACCGGCAGCCCGGAGTGCGGGAGCCAGAGAGTGCCCAGCCAGCGCTTCGCCTGGGTCCCTTTCCACGGCAGATCGTCACCGCCGACATAGTCGGCATTTGCGAACTCCTCGACGTTGAGGAGGTCACTCCACTGCTTCCAACCGACGATCGCGAAGCGCTGTCCGTCGTCCGGAACATCGGCCCCGCCCAGCGTCTCGAAGGCGGCCAGAATCTTCTCTTTCGTCAGGCCGTCGGTCGTGCCGCCGACCGTTGCCGTCACCGTCGCCAGCTGCTTGATGATGAGTTCATCGGTCTTCCGGCCGAGCGCATAGGCACCGGCACGAGCAACGACCTGCTGCTCGTTGATGTTGGTCTTCAGTTCATCGAGGCGATCGACCCAGTCGCCAGCGTAGTAGTCGTAAAGCACGCACTCGACCGGCTGATGATCGACGTTCATGACCGGCACCTTGCCGTGACGCGCTTTCGTCGCGGCGACGCCCTTACCCACTTTCTGGAAGGTTGTGGTCGCGCCAATGACCGCGTCCTTGACACGAACGGTGTTGCGAAGCTTCGAGCCCATCTGCTGGTACTGGATGTGCACTTCGGCTTCGAAATTCTTGATGAAAGCCTGATCGACAGAAGTCGACATGCAAGAATCTCCTGGTTCGTAATTGACCTGTCTTGCGAACGAAGCAGCGCTTGCCGGTTATGGTGGTGCCGCCGGCACATGCGCTTGCGCCAGAACCGGGCCCGGTATCGGATCGATCCGGGTTGTCCGGTCGGCTTATCTCAGGGACGAGAACGATTTGTCGGACCGCCCGGCTGGAGGCCCTTTCGCCTTCGGCAATTGCGGGAGAGCGCGCCCCAGCATTGGGATCGCGCTCAACCGCCTAATCCTGGTAAAGCTTGCGGAATCCTGCGCGAACCTTGTTCACGATGGCCGGATCCTGATCGCGCCAGTAGCGCGGATCGCGCATCAGCGTCTTCAGATCAGCCTCGGTCGCTACGCTCGCACCGGCCTCGCCTTCGCGCACCAGCCCGGGCTCGCCGTTGCTCATCAGGCGCTCCATGGCGAGCACGCCCTCGTAGGTCGTCGACAGCGCATCAAATACGCGCTGAGGCAGGTTCGCACGCCCCCACGCATCAAGCTGGCGCGCCGTTTCCCGCCACCGCTGTTCGCCACCGAAGTGTTTGACGAGACGCGTGACTTGGCCTTCCGTTTCGAACAGGGTCGCGATTTCGGTCACCATCGGCATCAGCCGTTCCGAGGCCAGGTCGTAAACGAGTTGTGCCTGTTCCTGCGAGAAGCCAGCTGCGTGCAGGCGGCGGTTAAGGTCCGCATCGCTCTCCAGAAGTTCGGTCTGGATCTTGATGTTGTAGTCCTCGGGCCGCGCCGGCAGCTCTCGGGCCGAAAGGCCGCCCAGCTTGCGTTCGAGCTCGACGTAGGACTTGACGAGCGCGTCGGTGCGCAGTTCGCCCTTCTCGTCGTCCCAGAACTTTTCTGGAATGCCGACAGGCCGCTCGGTGCCCGCAGTCTGCGCCGGTGTCTCGTTGTCGTCGCTGGCGAGCGAACCTGCAGCGGAGGCATCCGCCGTCACGCTCAGGAGGTTGTCGACAGTCTCGGTTTCTTTGGCTGACAGATCGTCGGTCACGTTTCCCTCTTGCGATTGTGTGGGCCGCCCGCGCCTTTGGCGACGAGGGCCTCGACGTAAAGAACCAGCTGGCGCTGACCTTCGGCGTAGCGCATGAGCGCTTCCGAGGCCTGCGGGCCGAGCGCCTTCTCGATGGTGAGACGGCGGAGGTGGCCAAGAACTTGTCGCCCGTCGGCAGAAACGAAGCAGCGCGCGAAGACAGTTGCCAATTCCGCCTCACCGGCCTCGTTGCTTGGCTGTGCCTCGCCGCTGGACCGATCCGTATCGAACCAGTCCCATCCCTGACTTGGTGGGTTCATTGGACCGCCTTCATGATGGCTTCCGGCAACCCTGAAGCCGCCAGCAAGGCGGCACCCTCGTCAACGGCCGCCGGCGGATGGCTCAGTTCCTCCGGGACGCCGAGCGCTCGTCCGAGCCAGCGCGCGGCGGCGACTTGGTCCACCGAGGCGATCGCCGCTGGGCCGAGTTTGCTCACGACATCGAGCCATAGGAGCGTGTTCTGGATGCTCTGCTGCGCCTGATAGCGGGCCTGCGGCGAGCGGTATTCGAGGGCGACCGTGCGACCATCGAGCGGGAAATCGGGGATCTCGCCACGGCGGCCGAGGATGGCCTGGGCACGGGTAATCAGCGGCGACAACAACTCGCTCTGCAGCCGGCCATAGGTCGCGCCCAGCACCCGCGCCATTTCCGCAGCGCGCTCCAGAACTTCCGTTGCCGTCATCCGCGGGCTGTTGACCTGGCCCAGGAAATCGACGAACAGGGCCTTGCGGATACGCGAGCGCAGCTGGTCGAGAACGATCTCGGAAACATCGAACCGGCCCGGCGTCTGCAGCGGCGTCAGGCCGGCCGAACCGACCGCCTTCGGAATGATCGTTCCCGGCACCAGCTTGATCGTCGCCGGGTTGATGACGCCATCATCGTCCGCCTGCCAGATCCCGGTGACCGCGATCGAGGCATTCTTTAGAACGAGTTCGACAACCTTGTTGGCGGTTTTGATGTCCGGCAGGGCCTTCATCACCGGGGAGCGGCCATACGTCTCGCCCGGTGCCTTGAGCCAGCGGAAATTGATGAACGGCGACGCGGCGAAGGTCCCTTCGGCGAGGACGGCCGGGGCCTGCTGCCGCAGCGCATCGAGCTCGGCAATCGCCATGTAACGGTAGGTTCCGGCTTCAGGCAGGACGGCTTCGATCACGCCCAAGCGTGTGTCCGGCTCGTTGTCCATTGTGGTGACGAGCCCGGGATGGGACGCCGCTTGGGGAAAGCGCGCTAACAGCTGTGCAACGGTAAGCTCGGTGCGGCGGAACGTGGTGTCGAGACGCCCCGAGGGTCCCTCTTCGAGCAGCACCTGCGAGAGAGGAACGGCCGTGAAGCGAAACGCGGACGTTTCGCCGGGCGCTGCCTCTTCAAACAAGAGGGATGCACTGCCAGCCGTCACCAGATCGAGGTAGCACTGGTGCATTTCGACGGCGAAGTTAGAGCGATCGAAATGCGATTGAATGATCGTCGTCGCCCGCTCGAGCTCCGGACCGACCGCCCAGCGCTCGCCAGCCTCAATGTCGGGGCCGGAGGCAAAGCCGAACCAGCGCGCCCATGGCGGCGTCAATTGCGCCATCAGGCTGGCAGCGAGTTGATCCACCGCATCGGGCGCGGTGCCGTCGAACAGACGATCCGTCCGCCGAACCCCTTGCACCGACGCACGCACGGCGGTGTCACGGCTGGGCAGGGCGTAATCGTAGCATTCCTGCCACAAGCTCTCCCAGCCGGAGCGCCGCTCTCGGGCGCGCTGATAGCGGCGGATTACGTCCTGAGGGTTAAGACCCGACATCGTCATGCTGACTCCGCGCACGGTTGACTTGGCGGCGCCGTTAAGGGCAACGGCGAACGGTAGGGACACACGCAATACCCACTTGACAGGCGCTTCATCCTAGGAAAGATCACGGTCATCGCCGTGCGCCAGGACCAGCGACGACGCTTGGACACACTTCGGCCCGTCGTATCTAGGACTATATTCATAGACGGACCTCGTGTCAAGCGTCTCTTGCGTGCGCTTCGGCGCGAGCGCCAGGAGGTGGCGGTAGAGTTGCCAGGGTGTCAGGACAAAGGGCGCCCTGATGCCGAGCACGCGCTTGACAATCTCGACGCAGGTCAGCGGCCGAAGCCTGGCCCCTCGCCGCGGCGCTTCGCGAATCTCGGTCGCAACCACGGTAAATCCGCGCTCGCAGTACCAGTCGGCCACAACGGCCGGGGTTGCCGGCCGCACACTGCCAAGGAGCATCTGGTTGGAAAGCGGGTCACAGACGATGGCGGTGTCGCCCTGGAACACCACCACGAAGCAGTGGCGGAAACCGGCACGCAGCGCCTTGAGCCAGCGAATACCCGTCATGCCTGTAAAGACGACAAGAGCAACAAACGCATCTTCGGTGAGGTCGGCAGGGGTGCCCGCAGCGAGCGGGATGCGCGTCGCCATCAGGCTACTATTCCTTTCTCCTGCAAGACGGTGGTCAGCCGGTCGATCGCCTGCTCCCACAGCCGGGCAGGTTCTTCCTCCTCGGGACAGCGGGGATCAGGCGGACGCCCGAACACGCCGAAGTGTCCCAGAACGGCGAGGTGCCGACGGCGAAGAAGTCCTTTGCGCTGCAAACTAACGGCTGCACGATAAATATCGTCGGGGTCGCACGGGCGCACAGAAGCGCCCGGAACTGGGGCAAAACGCGCGCCCTGCCGGCGGACGACCTGGCAGCGGGCGAACCAGAACCATGCCTCCTCGGCCGTCGCAAAGGGCTGTGCCGGGGAGTCCCCGCAGAACGATCTGGGAACGAAACGTGTGGTGGTCACAGCCCGAGCGGTCCTTCCAGTGGCTTGTCGTTATCGATGGCTATATAGGATGATACTCCTGTTTGCAAGCCTGTTTTGAATTCGTTCCTAGTGCATTTTGCCCTCGAATGGCTGATAATGTTCCCATGGTGAAGCACGCAGACATATGGCAGGCCATCGACACGCTTGCCGCTCGGCGCGGTCTTTCCGCCTCTGGCTTGGCCAAGCGGGCGCGCCTGGATCCGACCACGTTCAACAAAAGCAAACGGATGACCCGCGACGGCCGGCCGCGCTGGCCGAGCACGGAGAGCATCGCCAAAATTCTGGAAGCGACCGGAGCGACGCTGGGCGAGTTCACCAACTATGCGAGCGGCGGCAAAGCCTCAGGCGGCTTACAGAATATTCCGCTGATCGGCATGGCGCAGGCCGGCGCTAAGGGATATTTCGATGATGCTGGCTACCCCGTCGGCGGGGCCTGGGAAGATGTCAACTTCCCCGAGATCGGCGACCCGCACGCGTATGCGCTTGAGATCAGCGGCGACAGTATGGAGCCCGTTTACCGCGACGGTGACATCGTCATCGTCTGTCCGCAGGCGAATGTCCGCCGCGGCGACCGCGTCGTCGTCAAGACCAAGGCCGGCGAGGTGATGGCGAAGATGCTGAAACGGCAGACTGCGCACAAGCTTGAGCTGAAGTCGCTCAACCCCGAGCACCCGGACCTCGTATTTTCGGACGAGGAAGTCGATTGGGTTGCGCGCATCCTTTGGGCCAGCCAGTAACCCAGCCACGATCGCGCGTACCGGCGGACTAATCCGCGTCGCGCGGGCGCGTCAGCCGCCGGCGGCCAGGTCTTCGCCGGCAATCGCCCGGTCAATGAGCGTCACCGCTTCGTCGCGTCCGTAAAGGGCGATGAAGGTGCCCATCCGCGGCCCGTCGTCCTGGCCCAACAGGATCTGATAGAGGCTGCGGAACCATGCGCGCAGATCAGGAAAAGCCGCGTGCCGTTTGCCGACCTCGTAGACGGCACTCTGAATCGCCTCGGCATCTGCCAGCGCCGGCAACGCACGCAGACTGGCGCTGAGATCTACGAGCGCCTCCTTCTCCGCCGCGATCGCCGCCCGGTACTTGAGGCGTGGCTTGACGAAATCACGGTAATAGGCCAGCGCAAAGTCGAGCAAGCGGTCCCATAGAGGCGCCGTCTCGGGCGTCGTCGCCGGGTCATAGCTCGAGATATACCGCCACAGGACGGCCTTATCTTCGGTATGGCAGACCGTCACCAGATTGAGGAGGATCGAGTAGCTGAGGCGGCTTTCCTGCCGCGGCGGCTGGCCGCGATGGATGTGCCAGACGGGATTCTCGAGTTGGGCGGTGAGTTCCTGGCCCGGAAACCGCGTCAAGCCCTCGATGTAGTCATCGACGTTCTTCGGGATGACATCGAAGTAAAGCCGCTTGGCACTGCGCGGCTTTTGAAACATGAACAGGGTCAGGCTTTCTTCAGGCCCATAGCGCAACCAGTCATCAACGGAAAGGCCGTTGCCGCGCGACTTTGAGATCTTCTCGCCGCGCTCATCAAGGAACAGCTCGTAATTGAAGCCGGCCGGCGGTACCCCGCCTATGATCCTGCAGATCTGCGACGAGAGCCGAACCGAATCGATCAGGTCCTTGCCCGCCATCTCGTAATCGACGCCGAGCGCAGCCCAGCGCATCGCCCAGTCGACCTTCCACTGGAGCTTGCATCGACCGCCCGTGACCGACGTTTCGATCTCCTCCCCGTCATCATCGACATAAACGATCGTTCCCGCCTCGGCATCCCACCGCCGCAACGGCACCTGCAGCACGCGGCCCGTCTTGGCGCATACGGGAAGAAACGGGCTATAGGTTGCTTGGCGGTCGGAGCCGAGCGTCGGCAAGACGATGTTGGCGACAGCGTCATAGTGATTGAGAACAACGCGCAGGGCTGCATCGAAGCGGCCGCTCCGGTAATAGTCGGTTGCGCTCGCAAACTCGTACTCGAAGCCGAAGCGATCGAGGAATGCACGTAAGCGGGCATTGTTATGCTCACCGAAGCTGGGGTGGGTGCCGAAGGGGTCCGGCACCGCCGTCAGCGGCCGACCCAAGTACTCCGCGAGCATCCCTTGGTTCGGCACGTTGCCGGGCACACTGCGCAGCGCATCCATGTCATCAGAAAAGGCCAGGAGCCGCGTCGGCAGGTCGGAGAGTTGCGCGAATGCGTAGCGTACCATCGACGTACGCACGACCTCACCGAAGGTGCCGATATGCGGCAGCCCCGACGGGCCATATCCGGTCTCGAACAGGACGTAACCCTTCGCCGGCGGCTGGTCAGCGAACCGGTCGAGAAGCTTGCGCGCTTCGACGAAAGGCCAAGCGCGCGCATTCGCGGCGACCGCGCGAGCGGCAGAGGGTTGGTCTAGCACTTCATCAGGCAAAGCTTCGCCTCCTCATCGGCAGTCACGGCCGAGCGGCCTGTGCCTGCCTTAGCATGCGGGCCGAACGGGAGCGAGACCCGCGCGCTCCCGTCATTCGTTCAGCGGCCAGATCGGCCGGCCGCTGCCGGGCAACCCGTAGCGGGACCATTTCCGCGTGACGAGTTCAACGACCTCTTCACTCATCTTGAGTTTGCGACCCCACGCGCGATCCGTCTCGGGAAATGCCTTCGCGGTGGCGTCGATCCCCATCTTGCTGCCCAACCCCGAGACGGGCGAGGCGAAATCGAGATAGTCGATGGGAGTCCGCTCAACCATGGTTACGTCGCGTGCCGGGTCGACGTTGGTCGAAACCGCCCACACGACGTCGGTCCACTGGCGAACGTTGATATCGGCGTCAACGACGATGACAAACTTCGTGTACATGAACTGCCTGAGGAAGGACCAGACCGCCATCATCACCCGCTTGGCGTGGCCCGGGTAGGCTTTGCGCATCGAGACGACGGCAATCCGGTAGGAACACGCCTCGGGCGGGAGCCAGAAATCGACGATCTCCGGAAACTGCTGCTGCAGCAGCGGCACAAAGACATCATTGAGCGCTTCGCCGAGGACCGAAGGCTCATCCGGCGGCCGGCCTGTGAAGGTCGACAGATAAATCGGCTCGCGGCGCATGGTGATCGCGCTCAAGTGAAAAACGGGGAAGCGCTCCACCGCATTATAGTAGCCGGTGTGGTCACCGTAGGGCCCTTCGTCGCCTTCCTCGTCCAGAGACACGTGCCCTTCAAGGACAATCTCGGCCTCCGCAGGCACCTTGATCGGCACCGTCTTGCAGTCCACCAGTTCCACTTTCGCCCCGCGCAATAGGCCGGCGAACTGGTATTCCGAGAGCGTGTCAGGCACCGGCGTCACCGCAGCGAGGATGGTTCCGGGGTCGGCCCCGATTACGGCGGCCGCCGGCAGCGGGTCCGAGCGCACCCCCTTCCAGCGGGCGTGATGCTGGGCGCCGCCGCGATGCTTGAGCCAGCGCATCAGCGTCGTCCGGTGATCAATCAGTTGCATCCTGTAGATGCCGAGGTTGAACGCGTCGCGCTTGTCGCCGCCGCGCGCACCGGCCGTGGGCCCTTGGGTCACCACCAGCGGCCAAGTGATCAGAGGCGCCGGTTCGCCGGGCCAGCAGGTCTGGATCGGCAGCCGGGTGAGATCAATGTCATCGCCCTCGATCACCACCTCCTGGCACGGCGCCCGGCTGACGCTGCGCGGGTGCATTGCCATCACGGTCTTCAGGAGCGGGAGCATGTCGAGCGCCTCGCGCCAGCCGCCGGGCGGTTCCGGCTGGCGCAGGAACGCCAGCATCTCCCCAACTTCGCGCAGTTGGTTGGGCGCGCGGTTCATACCCCAGGCCACACGCTCCACGGTGCCGAACAGGTTAGCGAGCACCGGCATCGTGTATGCCGCGCCGTCGGGCCGGACCACGTTCTCGAACAGAACCGCGGGTCCCTGCTCGGCCAACAAGCGGGTTTGAATCTCGGTAATCTCCAGGACCGGGGAGACCGGCTCGCGGACTCGCTTGAGGCGGCCGTTCCGTTCGAGGTGTTCGATAAAAACGCGCAAAGATTGATATGCCATGGGAGTCGCCATCGCCGGGACGTTTGCCTCTCTGAAGCCAAAGGCAACACCGCGCCGCTGTCAACGCGCTTCACTCAGCCAGCCGCGGGCGTCGCGCCTGCGCTTGTAGCGGAAGGTGGGATCAGGCTCTGTTCTTTCGTTCGCCGCTCCCGTAAACCATGCCTCTCGTCAAGGACGCTCAATCGAAGAAGCAGCTCGTCCGCTTGCCACCAACCGCCAGAGAAGCCGATGGAATTCTTTCGCGTCTACAGTCGGGTGCTCGGCTTGCTCGCGCCGGAGCGGCGGCTCGCCATCACCCTTGTCGTGGCCAACGTTGCAGTCGCCGTCCTTTATTACGTCGAACCGTTCCTCTTTGGCCGCATCATCGACGTTCTCGTCAATAGCGACCGTGCGCAGCCAGGCGAGACCTGGTCTGCCAGCATGCAGCTGCTCGCCGTATGGAGCGTCGTGGGGTTGAGCGGCATCGTGGCCAGTATGCTGGTGGCACTCCATGCCGACCGGCTGGCGCATCGGCGCCGGCTGGCGGCGATGGCGTCGTTCTTCGGCCATGTCCTGACGCTTTCGCCCGCCTACCACGCCGATTCGCATTCCGGCCGGCTGCTGAAGATAATGCTGACCGGCGTCGATAATCTGTTCGGTGTCTGGCTGTCCTTCTTCCGTGAGCATCTTGCAACCTTTGTGGCACTTGTCGTCCTGCTGCCATTGTCATTTTTCCTCAACTGGCGTCTCGCCTTGCTGCTGGTTGTGCTGATCGTCGTCTTCGCCATCCTCACGACCTTCGTGATCCGCAAGACCGAGCACGCCCAGGGCCTAGTCGAGGAATACCATTCGAAATTGGCACTCAGGGCCGGCGACGCGCTCGGCAACATCCCGCTGATCCACTCCTACGCCCGGTTGTCGGCGGAGGCGCGCACGCTTGGTTTCGTCATCCGCCGCGTGCTGGCCGCCCAGTATCCGGTGCTGAACATGTGGGCGCTGGTGAGCGTGCTGACCCGGTCCGCCTCAACGATTACGGTGATTACTATTTTCGTGCTCGGCACGTGGCTGAACCTGCGCGGCCTTGCCTCAGTCGGCGAGATCGTCAGCTTCATGGGCTTTGCCACCATGCTGATCGGCCGTCTTGAGCAGGCGATGGGTTTTGCCAGCCGGCTGTTCTTTCAGATGCACGGCCTCGGCCAGTTCTTCGCCGTCCTCGATACGCAACCCACGGTGACCGAGAAGCCCGGCGCGATCTCGATTGACCGGGTTGCAGGGGCGGTCAGTTTCGAGGATGTAAGTTTCTCCTATGACGGCGTCACGCCCGCCGTCTCGTCCTTGTCGTTCAGCGTTCCGCCCGGCACCACGGTCGCCCTCGTCGGCAGTACGGGCGCCGGCAAGAGTACAGCAATGGCGTTGCTGCACCGCCTTGCCGATCCGAGCGCGGGCAGGATCTGCATCGACGGCATCGACATCCGCGACCTCACACTTGATTCGCTCCGCCGCAACATCGGCGTCGTGTTTCAGGAATCGACGATGTTCTACCGCTCGATCGCCGACAACCTTCGCGTCGGCCGGGCCGACGCAACCGATGAAGAGCTTGTCCGGGCGGCCTCGCTCGCGGAGGCGCACGACTTCATCCGGAGCCAGCCGCGCGGCTACGATACGCTGGTCGGCGAGCGGGGCACCACGCTCTCAGGCGGCGAACGCCAGCGGATCGCGATTGCCCGCGCCCTCTTGAAGGACCCGCCGATCCTGATCCTCGACGAAGCGACGAGCGCCCTTGATGCGGCGACCGAGGCGCGGGTGCAGCGGGCGTTGAAACAGCTGATGCGGGGACGGACCACCTTTGTCATCGCGCATCGGCTGTCCACCATCCGCGATGCCGACCTCGTCCTCGTTTTCGGGGACGGACGCATCATCGAGCGCGGCAGCCCGGCCGAGCTGTTGGCGGCAGACGGCGTCTTCGCCACACTGGTCAGAACGCAGCTCCAGGTCGCGGCAGCCCACCCAAATCCCGCGCCGCACCCTGAATCAGCGCCATAGGGCTGCGGCAGCTCCGGAATCTGGCAGCCCGCCGCTTGATGCATGGACGCCGACGACTCCACACCACGACAGCCTTGATCGCGATGACTCGATCTTTAGCCGAATGTTTACGGATCACATCTAGTATAAATTGTGCTTAATTCCGGCCCTCTCCAAATAGGGGGGCTCCCCAGGGTTTCGTCTCGCTCGCCCTTCGTGTAGGTTCCCCAGCCGATCGATCAGGAGAAGTTGATCATGTTCTTGCGCAAGCGCGTTTTGGTGACCGGCGGCGCCGGATTCGTCGGCTCGCACCTCTGTGAACGGCTGCTCGACATGGGCTGCGACGTCATTTGCGTCGATAACTTCCTTACCGGCAACAAGGACAACATCGCGCACATGATCGGCAGGCCGTTCTTCGAGGTCCTGCGCCATGACGTGACGTTCCCTCTCTATGTCGAGGTTGATCAGATCTACAACCTCGCCTGCCCAGCGTCCCCGGTTCACTATCAGGCAGACCCGGTGCAGACGACCAAGACCAGCGTTCACGGCGCCATCAACATGCTGGGCCTCGCCAAGCGAACCCGGGCCCGCATTCTCCAGGCCTCCACGAGCGAGGTTTATGGCGATCCGCAGATCCACCCGCAGCCGGAGGAATACCGCGGCGCGGTCAATCCGATCGGCATTCGCGCCTGCTATGACGAAGGCAAGCGCTGTGCCGAGACACTCTTCTTCGATTATCACCGCATGCACAACCTCGATATCCGCGTCGTGCGCATCTTCAACACCTACGGGCCGCGCATGCACCCGCACGACGGCAGGGTTGTTTCGAACTTCATCATCCAGGCGCTGACCGGCCAGAAGCTCACGCTGTACGGCGACGGCAGCCAGACGCGCTCTTTCTGCTTCGTTGATGACCTGGTGGAAGGCCTGTTGCGGTTAATGAACACCGAGGGCGATGTCTATCGGCCGGTCAACATCGGCAATCCGGGCGAGTTTTCGATCCGTCAGCTGGCGGAGATGGTCATCGAGATGACCGGCTCGACTGCCGGAATGGAATTCCGGCCGCTGCCGGCGGACGACCCCCTGCAGCGGTGCCCAGACATCACCCGCGCGCGTGAACTCCTCGGCTGGCAACCGACCATTCCGCTCAAGCAGGGCTTGGCACGAACGATCGAGTATTTCCGTTCGGTTGTGCGGTCGGGACAAATCAGCGCGGCGATTGCCGAGACGAACCGGCAGGGACCCGTCACTGCGGCGCCAACGTCAGCACGATCAAGCGCAGCTTGAGCGTGGACTGAAGTTCGTTCCGCAGAAAAGACGGCTGGCCGTCCTTAGGGGC
The DNA here is from genome assembly GCA_029624735.1 of Defluviicoccus sp. GTDB lineage: Bacteria > Pseudomonadota > Alphaproteobacteria > Rhodospirillales > Defluviicoccaceae > Defluviicoccus. The sequence goes on from JARSSM010000011.1 coordinate 362,295, forward strand.
GGCGCTGCCTTCGTGCACCGCCTATTGCAAATCGGGGAATCGGATCATGACCACCACCGCTCCGCAGCGCGTCCTCGTCACTGGGGGTGCGGGCTACGTCGGCAGCCATGCCTGCAAGGCTCTCGCCCGAGCCGGCTACCTTCCCGTGACCTACGACAATCTTTCCACCGGCAACCGCTGGGCAGTCCGCTGGGGACCGCTTGAACTCGGCGACATCCTTGATCCCGAGCGCTTGCAGGAGGTCTTCCAGCAGCACCGCCCGGTCGCCGTGATGCACTTCGCCGCGCTGGCCCTGGTCGGCGAATCGATGCAGGCGCCAGCACTCTACTACCGGAATAACACGGTCGGCGCCCTCAACGTCGCAGACGCCGCCGTCGCCCACAGTGCGCGCGCGTTCGTCTTTTCCAGCACCTGCGCAACCTATGGCGAGCCGGCGGAGGTCCCGATCCCGGAGACAACGCCGCAGCACCCGGTCAACCCGTACGGAGCCAGCAAGCTGATGATCGAGCGGGTGCTGGCCGATTACGAAATGGCCTATGGTCTACCGCACGCGTGTCTACGCTACTTCAATGCGGCAGGTGCTGATCCTGAAACCGAGATCGGCGAGTGCCGCGTGGTCGAGACGCACCTGATTCCGCTGGTGCTTGATGCGATCCTCGGCACCCGGCCGCCACTCAAGATCTTCGGCACCGATTATCCGACACCTGATGGCAGCGCCGTGCGCGACTATATCCACGTTGCCGACTTGGCCGACGCCCACGTCGCGGCACTCAAGCATCTTATTGCAGGCAAAGGCTCTCTTAAGCTCAACCTCGGCACTGGCCGCGGCTATTCCGTTCGCGAGGTTGTCGCGTGCGCGGAGGCCGTAACGGGACGCAAGGTGCCGTTGTCGTACGCTCCGCGCCGGCCCGGCGATCCGCCCGCGCTCGTTGCAGCACCAGGCCGCTCGGTCGAAGTCCTGGGCCTTGCGTTTCGGCATTCGTCATCGCTTGAAGCCGTTATTGAAACGGCTTGGCGCTGGCACCAGCACCTTCACGCCACCCAGCGCGCGGCCGCCACTTCATAGGGCAGGCGTAGCGACCGCCGCTGCGACCGGCCGGTTGCCGGCATCAACGAGAACGATGCGAGGCTGCCAGCCGGCCGCCAGCGTTCGTGGCACCATCGCATACGCGGCGATGATGATCAGGTCGCCCGGCCGCGCCAGATGTGCGGCAGCCCCATTTATTTGGATGGTGCCGGTCTCTGCCTCGCCTTCGATAACGTAGGTCTCGAAGCGCGCGCCGTTGGTGATGTTGTAGATTTGGACCTGCTGAAACGGGACAAGGTCCGCCCGGGCCATCAGGGCGCGATCGATGGTAATGCTGCCTTCATAATGCATGTCGGCGGCAGTCACCGTCGCCCGATGGATCTTGGCCGTCAGGACCGGCACCAGCATTGGCTCGGGCACTGAGCCCATCGCGAAAACTCCTCATCAGCCCGCTGTTGGGCCCGCTCCGCGCGGCGGCACTATAATGGCGTCGCTCCTATGCCGCCAGCGGAAGCGCCGCCCGCTTGGCGCAAAGCCTCGCCCACCACCATGGCGACGGCAATCGCCACGTTCAGCGCACGAGACCCTGGCTTCAGCGGGATTCGAACGCGCGCATCTACTTCTGCGTGCACGTCAGCCGGCACACCGCCGCTTTCCCGCCCTGCGAGCAGGACATCGGTATCACGATAGGCGAACTGCGTGTAGACGCATTCAGCGCGCGTGCTCAGAAGCACGACCCGTGCCGGAGCCTTGTGAAAGGCGCGAAACGCAGCCCAGCTGGGATGGCGTTCGATCGTTGCAGCCGCGAGGTAGTCAAGACCGGCGCGGCGGAAATGCCGGTCCGAAAGCACGAAACCGCAGGGCTCGATCAGATCGACAGCGAGGCCGAAACAGACCGCGGTCCGAATGATCGTGCCGGCATTCTGCGGGATATCGGGCTGGTAGAGGGCAATGCGCATGCTTGGCACCGGGATATCGCTGCGGGCGAGAGAACCACCCCCGTGCTCGAGCAAGGGAGTTTTTCCCGCGCTGCAGCATAGGCCTTTTCACCTTTGCGGCTTTGGCTTATATGGGAGGGTCGGATATTCGGCGCCTGTGCGCCGGCGGGGCGCCGGATTTTGGTCCGGAAACGGGTTGCGGGATAAACAGCGCTTGGCCATCACCGGGGTGGCCGGCGGGTTGCGAAAGGGGTGGGCACGCGGGAGCTCAAGAACCAAGCGCCCTCCTGCCCTCTTTCCTGCGCAACAGAGCTGCGAGGGGGTGCCACCGCCCCTGGACAAGAAACACGGAAGAGGGTTTCCATGGCAGACTCCACACTGGCTTCTCCTCATGCCGCGGATGACGAGGAGACACGGCGCGATTTTCTCCTGATCGCGACCAGTACCGTTGCCGCGATTGGCACCGCTTTTGCCGCGTGGCCGTTCATTCACAGTCTCAACCCGGCGCGCGATACGCTTGCGGTCGCGATCACCGGGGTCGATTTGTCGCCGATTGCGGAAGGGCAAGCGATCACCGTCGTGTGGCAAGGCAAACCGGTGTTCATTCGTCACCGGACTGCGGCCGAGATCAAAGCAGCGCGCGACGTTGCACTCGACCAGCTTCCCGATCCTCAGCCGGACAGCGCCCGAACCGAAAAGCCGGAATGGCTCGTCGTCGTCGGGGTCTGCACGCATCTCGGTTGTATTCCTCTCGGCCAGCGACCAACCGATGCCAAGGGCGACTACGGCGGCTGGTTCTGCCCCTGCCACGGATCGCACTACGATTCCTCGGGGCGCATCCGCAAAGGACCGGCACCGGCCAATCTTGCGGTTCCGCCGTACCGGTTCCTCGACGACCATCGTATCGAAATCGGCTGAGAGTTTTCTGTCATGGACGCCAAAACCTGGAAGAATCCAATTGTCGCATGGGTCGACAAGCGATTGCCGATCTTTACGATGATGCAGCATGATCTTGTCGACTATCCGACCCCGAGGAACCTCAACTACTGGTGGAACTTCGGGTCGCTCGCCGGGATCGTCCTGGTAATCATGATCGCCACCGGCGTCGTGCTGGCGATGCATTACACGCCACACACCCAACACGCATTCGAGAGTGTCGAGCGCATCATGCGTGACGTCAACTACGGTTGGCTATTACGCTATCTGCACATGAACGGCGCCTCGATGTTCTTCATCGTCGTCTACATCCACATGTTTCGCGGCCTGTATTACGGTTCCTACAAGGCGCCGCGGGAACTCTTGTGGCAGATCGGCGTAATCATTCTGTTGGCAATGATGGCGACAGCGTTCATGGGCTACGTGCTGCCATGGGGGCAGATGAGCTACTGGGGCGCCAAGGTCATTACCAACCTCTTCTCAGCTATCCCCCTCGTGGGCGATGCCATTGTGACTTGGCTGTGGGGCGGTTTTGCGGTCGACAATCCGACGCTCAATCGATTCTTCGCGCTTCACTACCTGCTGCCCTTCCTCTTGTTCGCTCTTGTGTTCCTGCACTTGGTGGCATTACACACTAGCAAGTCAAACAACCCGCTTGGCATTGACGTCAAGGGCCCACAGGATACCATCCCCTTCACGCCGTACTACACCGTCAAGGATATGTTTGGCCTGGGCGCGTTCCTGATTATCTACTTGGCGTTCGTGTTCTTCGCGCCGAACTTCTTTGGGGAGCCTGACAACTACATCAAGGCAAACCCGATGCAGACTCCGCCGCATATCGTGCCGGAATGGTATTTCCTGCCGTTTTATGCGATCTTGCGGGCGATTACCTTCGATGTCCTCTTCATTCCGGCGAAGCTCCTGGGCGTGATCGCAATGTTTGCCGCGGTGTTAATTCTTCTGTTCCTGCCGTGGCTTGACCGCTCGCCGGTACGCAGCGCCCGCTTCCGGCCGATTTACAAGCAGGTGTTCTGGCTGTTCGTCGCCGACTGCATTCTGCTTGGTGTCGTCGGCGGCCATCCGCCTGAAGGAGTATGGGTGCCGCTCGGTCAAGCGGCGACAGCTTTCTACTTCGCCTTTTTCCTCGTCATCATGCCGCTGCTCAGTTTTATCGAACGGCCGCGGCCGCTCCCGTCGAGCATCAGCGCGGCGGTCACCGGCAAGGGCGTGGGCATTTCGGCGCATGGGGTTGCAGAATGAAACGGAAAACCTTGGCGGCAGCGTTCGCAACGTTGCTGTTTACAACCGGGGCCGCCGTGGCGTCGGAGGCACCGAAGCTTCCCGCCCAATCCTGGACCTTCTCGGGGATGTTTGGGACCTTCGAGCGGTCGGATCTGCAACGGGGTTTTCAGGTCTATAAGCAGATCTGCTCGTCCTGCCATGCCGCTCACCTGTTGGCGTACCGCAATTTGACCGACATCGGGTTCACACCGCAGCAGGTAACAGACATCGCCGCCGACTTTGAGGTCGAGGATGGACCCAATGACGAGGGTGAGATGTTCATCCGCAAGGCAGTCGCAGCCGACCGCTTCGTCAAGCCATTCCCGAATGAGGCAGCGTCGCGGGCCGCTAACAACGGCGCCTACCCGCCAGATCTGTCTCTGATGACCAAGGCGCGGATCGGCGGTCCGGACTACGTCTACGCGCTGCTGACGGGCTACAAGGAGGAGCCACCGGCCGGGTTCGCACTGATGGAGGGCATGCACTATAATGAGTATTTTGCCGGGCATCAGGTCGCGATGGCACCACCCCTCTCCGAGGGCGCGGTTGATTACGCCGATGGCACCACGGCAACGGTCGAGCAGATGGCTAAGGACGTGGTGACGTTCCTCTCTTGGGCAGCTGAGCCAGAGATGGAGGCGCGGAAGCGGTTGGGCGTCAAGGTGATGATATTCCTAGTCGTCCTGACTGCCCTCCTCTTTGCGCTGAAGCGCAAAATCTGGTCGGACGTGCACTAGCCGCTCCCATCGCTACTGGAGGCCGTCCAAGCGGCTCTGCAGGCGCGCAAAAGACGCGAGAAACGCACTTCAGGAAGAGCCCCACCGTGATGGTGGGGCTTTTTTTGTCCTTTTAGCTTGCATTCTGCCCTGCCATCCCGCATCCTCTTGCGAATGCGACGCAACGAAAGGAATTGGATCTGGGAATGAAGGGAAAAAACCCAGTGCTGAACACGCTGCGATGGAGCCTCGCCGTGATGGCCGTTGCAGCCCCGCTTGTCGCGACAACCGACGCAGCGATCGGCTCCCGGCCGTATAGCGACGACGTCGCCTTTGTCGAACATGGCGAAGCCTCCTGGTATGGCCCTCGCTTCCATGGCCGCAAGACCGCAAGTGGCGTTCGTTTTGACCAAAACAGGCTGACCGCGGCGCACAGGAACCTGCCGCTGGGAAGCGAAGTGACGGTCACCAACCTCGAGAATGGGCAGTCGGTACGGGTCGAGATCAACGACCGCGGCCCGTACATCGATGGCCGCATCATCGACCTCTCCAAGGCCGCTGCGCGCCAGCTTGGCATGATCCACGATGGTGTCGTGCCGGTGAAGGTCGAAGCCACGGCTGAGCAAATGACGATCACGAGCCGCGACTCCGGCCACGACATCTAAGTCAGCGGCATTTTAGGCGGCGCTTCCGCCCCTTCCGCTCTGCCGGGTTCGGACGGGGCGGCCGGCCGTGTCGCTTCGCCTCGACAAGGATGGGCCAGGGCGCGGCCGTGTGACCGCGCCCGCTTCCCTTGGGGCACCGTTGGCTTTTGCTTGCCTCGGCTTCCGAACTTGGGAAGACTGAAGCGCCGGTGCCCGGCCGTAAATCACCGGTGGCTGAGCCGATGGATCAGGCAACCGGAGGACGGCGGCAATGACGGTGCACAAACGCCATGCGGACCCGCGCGCTTTGACACCCGAGATGATCGCGCGGCGGGCAGCCGCGGTTCTCGGCGCCGACATGGATCCCTCATTTCCGGCCCGGGTCGAGAGCGTCTTGCAGTGCAGCCCCTCGACGCGGCCGGACGCCTTGTGCTCGCAGGATGCGCTCGCCTCCTTTGTCGTCGCCGCCGCCGATCTCGGCGCCGAAATCGCGGCCTCACTGCGGCAAGGCTGCGGCACGGTGGACACTGGCCTGCTGGCCGATCATTTGGCGCGGGCAATGGGGATTGATCCAGGCATTTCGGCCGACCACGAGCGGATCGTGGAAGCGGTCGCCGACTCGATCGAGAATGGCAGCGACGAGGACTGAGGTGGCCGAGGGTGCCGATCCAGCAACGCCGCGAACGCCGGCGGATGACCATCCCGACGCCCACCTCGATCGCCATTTCGAGCGGCTGCAGAACCGGTTGCACCCGCGTGTGGCAGCCCCGTTCGCAAAGCTGCGCCAGCCGCATTTGCGCTGGCTGCGGCTGCCGCTCGGCGTTGCCTTGATTGCGGGCGGCTTTCTCGGTTTTCTTCCCGTGCTTGGGTTCTGGATGCTGCCGCTTGGCGTCTTGCTGTTGGCGCAGGACGTCCCATTCCTGAAGCGGCCGACGGCACGAGCCCTCGACGGGTGCCATCGGCGCTGGGATGGGTTGCGCCGCCGGCTGGCGGTGCGGCGGTAGGATGTCACCGCAGCAACGGCGTCAGCCGCGCAGGCGGTAAACAATCTCCGAGCCCTTGCTGACCAGGGAGGCAGCAATCCAGTGACCATCGTCATCGTAGGTGACGCTTCCGGTGATGATGCCGCTGACGCGGTAGCGCGTCGCCACGCGCGTTGCCGCCTGCACCGGAACCGTGATCCGCTCGCGGCCGGCAACCACTTGCTCCTTCACCCTGCCGCGCTTCGGGTCGATCAGCAAACGGCGTTCGATAACCCGCGGCGTCCAATAGCTGCCGACGAGAATATCCGAGGGCGCCATCTCCATACCCTTGGCCGTCGAAATCGCGAAACCGTCGGTCCGCGCATCGCCAAGAACCCGGAAGCGAGCGCCATCGTCGTCCGTCTCGCTTTCGAAACGGACAAGCTGATCGCCCACGTAGGTTTCGATGCCGAGGTGGCGATAGCGGAACACGACAACGGCCAGAACGCTGACGACAACATCAATCCGCGTTTCGACCTGCAGCCGGTGGTCGGTGACGCGGAAGTCGACCTCGTGCCGCCCGACGACACGGTCCCCGCGCAGAACGTCGAACCGGATCCCACCGGAAGGGAGTTCTGCAAGAAGCTGCGCCCAGCTCGGCTTTCGGAGCGCCAAGAGGCCCCCCGCTGCCGCCGCTCCAACTCCCGTTAGCAGTACGCGCCGGCGGGTTAGGGCTTGCGCCTTGCAATTGATGGTCCCAGGCATCTCCGCGAGTTCCTCAAATCTCTCTTGCCGCCAGCTGCGGTGCGATCAGACGCCCGCCATGCTACACTCCGAGCGGTGCCGGCGCCGACCCGCGCACCGGAGGGAGGAAATACACATGGCGACCATGGCAACGCCGATCTGCGCTTTCGGCTGGAAGGCGAAGGAGTTTACGCTCAAGGATGGCTGGGGCAATTCGTTTCGCCTTCACGATCTGCGCGGGCCGAGCGGCACGCTCGTTATGTTCATCTGCAATCACTGCCCGTACGTGCAGGCCATCGCGCCCAGGATTGCGCGTGATGCCCTTGAGCTGCAAAAGCGCGGTATCGGCGTGATTGCGGTGATGCCCAACGATTACCGGCGCTATCCCGAGGACTCGCCGGAGCACATGCGCGCGTTCGCGACCGAGCAAGGTTTTTCGTTTCCCTACCTCGTCGACGAGACGCAAGCCGTCGCGCGTGCCTACGGCGCCGTTTGCACGCCCGACTTCTTCGGCTTCAACCGAGAGATGGAGCTGCACTACCGCGGCCGTCTCGATGCATCCCGCATGGCGCCGGTCGCCGATGCGCGGCGCGAGCTGTTCGAGGCGATGATGGAGATCGCCGAGACCAGCCATGGGCCCGCCGAGCAGACCGCATCCATGGGCTGTTCCATCAAGTGGCGCGAGGAGGGGTAAATGGCAGCCCTTACCGTCCGGCAACCGTCATACCGTCAATGCGCACCGTCGGCGCATCGATGCCGTAGCGAAAGGTGAGGTCGTTGGCCGCACTGAGCCGCGCGAACATGTCGATGAGATTCCCCGAGACCGTGACCTCGCTCACCGGATAAGCGGGCTCACCATTGACGATCCAATAGCCGGACGCGCCGCGGCTGTAATCGCCGGTCACGCCATTGACGCCGAAGCCGATGAGCTCGCTTACCAAGAGCCCCTCGCGGATATCGGCCATCAACTCCTTGGGCGTGACCGCACCGGCTGCAAGGAACAGGTTGCTTGCAGAAGGCGAAGGCGGGCTCGAAGGACCGCGAGTCGCACGGCCGTTGCTCGCAAGACCCAGCTGGCGCGCAGAGCGCAGGTCGAGCAGCCAAGCGGTCAGCCTGCCCTGCTCGACAAGGTCGATCGGCTGCGCGGCGAGCCCCTCGGCATCGAACGGGCGTGAGCGCAGGCCACGGCGGCGCAACGGATCGTCGGTGATGGTGATCTCGGGTGAAAAGATTAGCTCGCCCAGCCGGTCCTTAAGGAAGGTGGTCCCGCGGGCGACCGCGCTGCCATTAATCGCCATCGCCAAGTGACCCAGAAGACTGCGCGCCGCGCGCGTTTCGAACACGACCGGCACCTTGGCAGTCGCGGCCTTGCGCGGGTGGAGGCGACGCACGGCGCGTTCCCCCGCCGTTCGCCCGAGGGCAACAGCGGCCGGCAGGTCGTCCTCGTAAACCGCCGCCGCGCTGTCGTAGTCCCGCTCCATGGCCGTTCCGGTTCCGGCCAGGACCGACACGCTCAGCGCGTGACGCGACCTTCGGTGGGCCCGCGCCATGCCGTTGCTGCCTGCCAACAGAATGACGTCCATCCCCCAGCTCGCCTCGGCGCCTTCCGCGTTGGTGACGCCGGCAACATCGAGGGCGGCCGCCTCGCAGGCAAGCGCCTTGGCGCTCAAGCTCTCGACGGAAGGCTCGGCGGGGCAGAAAGCGTCGACGTCGACTGTATCACCCGCAACCTCGTGCGGCGCAGCGAGGCCGCAGAAGGGGTCTTCCGGCACGCATGCCGCCACGGCAAGCGCGCGCTCGACGAGCGTTCCGAGCGCTTCGGCGCTGAGGTCCGAGGTCGAGACGATCGCCTGTCGGCGGCCCAGGAACACACGCAAACCGATCTCCGTGCTCTCGGCGCGCTCGAGCGTTTCCTGTTTCCCCAACCGGCACGAGACGGCGAGCGAGCGCGCATGCACGAGCTCTGCGTCAGCCGCCTCGGCACCAGCCGCGAGAGCCCTCTGGATCAATCCGTTCAAGTCATCGAGTGCCGCAGCGGCACTCGGTTTTTCTGGTAGCCCGACGATGCTCGTCAACCCCACGTGGTAGACCCTCCATGGTTGCCATCGCTGGCGAAATCAGCAGCCGCTTCATTCGTACGCAACGCAATTGTCACAGCCGCACCGCGTGCCAATATCGACATTAACAAAGCGGTTGTCAGGCTTTGGCGTTTCCGTGTAACCGGTCGCGGGGTGCGTCGCCATCCTCGATGCCGGCAGACGGCTAGCTGCGCAACCATAGAGATTGAGGCACGATTGGACCAGATCAACCCTCCTGTCGGCTCGCAGCAGCCGCGCCCAACCGTTTCGCGGCTGCCGCTGGAATCGGCGGTGGTCCGCTTTGCGGGTGACTCCGGTGACGGCATCCAGTTGATTGGCAACCGCTTTGCGATCGAGACAGCGCAGAGTGGCAATGACCTTGCGACCTTTCCCGACTTCCCTGCCGAGATTCGGGCGCCAGTCGGCACCACGTTCGGGGTTTCAGCGTTCCAGATCAACTTTGGCGCCAGGCTGATCAAGACGTCGGGCGACGCACCGGATGTCTTGGTCGCGCTCAATCCCGCAGCGCTCAAGGTCGAACTTCCGAACCTGAAGCGCGGCGGCACCGTGATCGTCGATACCGGCAGCTTCTCCGAGCGCAACCTGCGCAAGGCTGGCTATGCTGGCAATCCCCTCACCGATAGCACGCTCAGCGATGGCCGTACGATCGAGATCGACATCTCGCGCCTGACGCTGGAAGCGGTCAAGCCGCTGGGTTTGTCGCAGCACGATGCGCTCCGCTGCAAGAACATGTGGGTGCTGGGCCTGCTGTACTGGATGTACGGCCGTGAGCGCCAGTCGACGATCGCTTGGCTCGGCAAGCGTTTCGCGTCCGATCCGCTTGTGGCCGAGGCAAACGTCGCGGCCTTGAATGCCGGCCACGCGTATGGCGAGACGTCCGAGGTGGCTGGCGACATCACCGCGTTCAGCGTCGCCCCCGCACCGCTGCCGCCCGGCACCTACCGCTCCGTAACCGGTGCCGACGCGCTCGCCTGGGGCCTCATCGTCGGCGCCCACTCGGCCAGACTCAAGCTCTTCTTCGCGTCGTACCCCATCACACCGGCATCGCCGGTTCTCCATCTATTGGCGCGCCAATCCGAGCTCGGCGTGACCACGCTGCAGGCCGAGGACGAGATCGCCGCCGTGTGCGCCGCGATCGGCGCTTCGTTTGCGGGCGCCCTGGGTGTCACCTCGAGTTCCGGCCCCGGCATGGCATTGAAGAGCGAGGCTATCAGCCTTGCCGTGGCCGCCGAGCTGCCGTTGGTGATCCTCAATACCCAGCGCGCCGGCCCTTCGACCGGCCTTCCCACCAAGACTGAGCAGTCCGACCTGAACCAGGCTCTGTACGGCCGTCATGGCGAGGCACCGCTGGCAGTCCTGGCGACGCGCTCGCCAGCGGACTGTTTCGATGTTGCCGTCGAGGCGGTCCGGTTGGCGGTCCGCGCGATGACACCGGTGATCGTGCTGAGTGACGGCTATATTGGCAACGCAACGCAGGCTTGGCGGGTGCCGGCCGTCACCGATCTGCCCGAGTTCCCCGTTCGCCAGGAAACCAATCCGGACGGCTTCAGCCCCTACGCCCGCGACCCGGAGACGCTCTCGAGGCCCTGGGCGGTGCCGGGAACACCGGGCCTCGCGCACAGGATCGGCGGTATTGAGCGCGATTACGAAACCGGCAACATCTCGTACAGCCCGGAAAACCATCAGAGAATGAGCGACGTGCGGGCGGAAAAGATCGCCCGCCTCGCCCAGGCGATCCCGGCGCAGACCGTCGCCTTGGGCCCCGATCGTGGCCGCCTCGCCCTTGTCGGTTGGGGATCGACCTACGGACCAATCAACCGCGCCGTCAGCCTGGCGCTTGAGCACGGGGATGCAGTTTCCCACATCCATTTGCGCCATCTCTCGCCGCTGCCGGCCAACTTAGGTGAACTCCTGGCCGGTTTTGACAGAGTCTTGGTGGTCGAGGGCAACAACGGTCAATTGCGGGCCCTCCTGCGCTCGCAGTACTTGCTTGATGCCGAGGGTCTCAACAAGATGACGGGCCGACCGTTCACGATCGACGAAGTGGAGCGGGCGATCAGGGATCGCTTGTAGAAAGCCATGACCGCAGTCACGCCGCCGGTTTCCTTTGTGCCGAAGGACTTTGCCTCAGACCAGGAGGTGCGCTGGTGCCCCGGCTGCGGCGACTACGCGATCCTTAAGGCAACGCAAAAGGCTCTCGCCGAGGTAGGCGCAACGCCGGACAATACCGTGTTTGTCTCCGGCATCGGCTGCTCCTCGCGGTTCCCTTACTATCTTGCCACCTATGGCTTTCACACCATCCACGGGCGTGCGCCCGCGGTTGCTACGGGCGTCAAACTGGCGCGGCCAGACCTCGACGTCTGGATCGCGACCGGTGACGGCGATGGGCTGTCGATCGGCGGCAACCACCTGCTGCACGTCCTGCGGCGCAACGTCGACCTGCAGATTCTTCTCTTCAACAACGAAATTTACGGCCTGACCAAGGGTCAGTATTCCCCCACGTCGCATCGTGGCACGCGTTCACCCTCGTCGCCGCACGGAACGCAAGAAGAACCGGTGTCCCCGGCTCAGTTTGCCCTCGGCGCCGGGGGACGTTTCGTTGCGCGGGCGATCGACACCCAGCAGAAGCAACTGGTCGGGATCCTCAAGGCCGCGCATGCTCACCGCGGCGCGTCGTTCATCGAGGTGTTCCAGAACTGCGTCGTCTACAACGACAACGTCTTTGCAGCGTTTACGGAGCGCGCAGTGGCGGCCGAGATGCAGCTCTGGGTAGCCCACGGCAAGCCGCTGCTGTTCGCAAACGGAACGCGGGGCTTGCGCCTCAAGCCGGGTACGCTGATGCTAGAGACGGTGACGATCGGCGAGGCGGGAATCACCGAGCAGGATATTCTGATCCACGATCAAACCAGCAAACCGCTCGCCCTGATGCTGGCAGCCCTTCAGCCCCCCACCATGCCGGTCGCGCTGGGCGTCCTCTACTGCAGCCCGACTGCATGCCTTCCGCTGGCACCCGCGGAAGGCGCGATCGATCCAGCGGCGCTCCCGCAACGGATTGACGCCGCCTTGCACCGCGGTGACACGTGGACGATCGAATCCCGAGCAAGCACCTAATGCTACAAGGCAAGAACCCATGACTCACGGGCAGTTTGCGGGCGATATCTCCCCCGAGCAGGGATGGGAGATCCTGGCAGCCAACCCCAAGGCACAACTCGTTGACGTCCGTACGACCGCCGAGTGGGCGTTCGTCGGCTTCCCTGACTTGCGACCGCTCGGCAGGGAGGTGCTTTACGTCAGCTGGCAGGAATTCCCCGCCATGGCGGTCAACCCGCGGTTTTTCGAGGACGTCTGGCAGTTGTGCCCGGATCGCGAGGCGCCGCTCGTGTTCCTCTGCCGATCCGGCCACCGCTCGCGCTTGGCGGCGATCGCCTGCGCTGAGCGGGGCTATCAGCGCTGCTACAACATTGACAGCGGCTTCGAGGGCGCGCTCGATGCCGGCCACCACCGCGGCCGCGTCAACGGCTGGAAGGTCGCCAACCTGCCTTGGGTGCAGCGGTAGGGGGCACGCCGCTCAAGTCTCTCAAGGATAACAGAAGCCAGCGTCAAGGCTGAGCGCCTGCGCCGCGTCGAGCGCTTGGTCGATATCGGCGATCAGATCCTCTGCGTCTTCCAAGCCAACAGACAGCCTTACGGTGCCAGGCTTGATACCGAGGGTCGCGCGCTCTTCGTCCGTCAGCCGCTGATGCGTCGTCGTCGCCGGATGCGTGGCCAAGCTCTTGGCATCGCCAAGATTATTGGAGATGTCGATAATCCGCAGGGCATTGAGGAACGCATAGGCCGCCGCCTTCGCGGTTGGCGGATCGCCCGGGAAATCGAAGGTTACGATGGTGCCGCCGGCGGTCATCTGCTGCATCGCCAATGCGTGCTGTGAATGGGTAGCCAGACCCGGATAAAGCAACCGCTCGCACGCGCCGCGCGCCTCCATGTGGCGTGCGATTGCGAGCGCATTCTCGGTGTGGCGGCGCATGCGGAGATCGAGTGTCTCCAGCCCCTTCAGCAAGAGCCACGCATTGAACGGGCTCAGCGCCGGGCCGGTGTGACGCAGGAAGGGAATCAGGCGTTCTTCGAACCACGCCTGATCGTTGGCAAGCACGGCGCCACCAAGGCAGCGTCCCTGGCCGTCGATGTGTTTGGTGGCGGAGTAGACGATAACATCAGCGCCCATCGTGAACGGTTTCTGCAGAAGCGGCGAGGCGAAGACGTTATCGACCACGAGACGCGCGCCGGCCGCGTGCGCCAACCCGGCGACCTCGCCAACATCGATGATGTCGAGCATCGGGTTGGACGGTGTTTCGAGAAAGACACACGCCGTTGGCTGGGAGAGGGCATCGCGCCACGCAGCCGGATCGGTGCCGTCAATAAAGACGCTGTTGACGCCAAACGTTGGCAAGATCTCGCCGACGACGTATTGGCACGACCCGAACAGCGCGCGCGAAGCGACCAGCCGATCGCCTGCCTTGAGAAAGCAAGCCATGGCGGCAAACACGGCCGCCATGCCACTGGCCGTCGCTTTGCAGAATGAAGCCCCTTCCAACAGCGCCATGCGGTTTTCGAACATCTGTACCGTCGGATTCGCGAAGCGCGAGTAGACGAAGCGCTGGTCGGTGCCGTTGAAGGCGCGCTCGGCCTCCTCGGCAGAGCGGTAGACGTAACCCGAGGTCATGAACAGCGCTTCGCAGGTTTCATCGAAACCGCTGCGCTGGGTTCCGCCGCGCACCAGAAGGGTCGCCGGCTTCCAAGCCGGTTGAGCGCGTTCGTCTTTGGTCATTTCACAAGACCCCTTCCTTGGTGCTGTCGTGGTGTCGCCGGCTGAGGACAGTGCCGATAGTCCTGGCCAGCGAGGCGGTCAAGCGTCAAGCGTCAAGTGTCGAGCATGCTCTGCCTTGAGCGCAGCGGCCTCGACAGCGCAGTGGCTCGATCCCAGTTAAGGAAGGGGTTGCTGCCGCTGTCCCTTTTTCGATCTGTCACGGATGAACGCATGACCGCTCAGTTTCCGATTGATGATAGCGTCCTCGCCAACACCGGCTTCAATGCTTCCGCGATCCGCCCGATGCTCGAAGACGTGCTCGCCAGAGCCGATGATGGCGAGCTGTTCATCGAAGCGCGTCAGTCGGAGTCATTCGTTCTCGATGATGGCCGCTTGAAGAGCGCCAGTTTCGACAGCGCCACCGGGTTCGGCCTGCGGGCCGTCGCTGGCGAGGCGGTTGCGTATGCCCATGCGACCGAGCTCACGCCGGCAGCGCTGGCGCGCGCAGCAGCGGCCGTGCGCGCCGTGAGCGCCGGACATGCCGGTTCCCTCGATGTTGCGCCGCGGCGGACCAACCGCACTCTCTATGGCAGCGAGAATCCGCTGGAGGGCATCGACGTCACGACGAAGCTCGACACTCTGGCGGCCATCGACGCCTACGCGCGGAGCCAAGATGCGCGCGTTCGCCAGGTGACGGCCTCGCTCCTGGCGTCATGGCAGGCTGTGCGCATCTTGAGGCCCGGTGGCGTCGAGGTGAGCGACATCCGGCCGCTGGTGCGCTTGAATGTCAGCATCATGGTCGAGCACGCCGGCCGTCGGGAGACAGGTTCTTATGGCCTCGGTGCCCGCACCGGCTGGGAGGCGTATCTGAAGGAAGAGGCCTGGCGCGGCGCAGTCGATGAAGCCCTGCGTCAGGCCCTTGTCAACATCGCCGCCGTCGATGCGCCGGCCGGCGAGATGACGGTGGTCCTCGGCCCCGGCTGGCCCGGCATTCTCCTGCACGAGGCAATCGGCCACGGCCTCGAGGGCGACTTCAACCGCAAGAAGACTTCGGCGTTTGCCGGCCTCGTCGGCCAGCGCGTCGCCTCACCCGGCGTAACGGTGGTTGATGATGGCACGCTCCGCCAGCGCCGCGGATCGCTGATCGTCGATGACGAGGGAACACCGTCGTCGCGCACCGTTCTGATCGAGAACGGGATCCTCAAGGGCTTCCTGCAGGACCGCTTGAACGCGCGCTTGATGGCAGCGGAACCGACCGGCAATGGCCGCCGGCAAAGCTACGCGCATAAACCGATGCCGCGGATGACCAACACGCTCATGCTGGCCGGCGACCGGGCGCCGGAGGAGATCATCGCCTCGGTCGACAACGGCCTCTACGCAGTGAACTTTGGCGGCGGTCAGGTCGATATCACGTCGGGCAAGTTCGTCTTCAGCTGCACGGAGGCATACCGGATCGAGGGCGGCCGCATCGGCGCGCCCGTAAAAGGGGCAACCCTGATTGGCAACGGCCCCGACGTACTGACGCGGGTCAGCCTGATCGGCAATGACCTGCGTCTCGACCCCGGCATCGGCACCTGCGGCAAGGATGGCCAGTCGGTGCCGGTCGGTGTCGGGCAACCGACGCTTCGCATTGACGGCCTCACGGTCGGCGGCACGGCGGCATGAAGGAATTGAGGTGCTGCGCCGCCGTCAGTACGCATACTCGCGAAAGACAGGATCGACCCTTCCATCCCAGCGCCGCTCGAAAGCTGCCAGCAGTTCTTCTGCCGGCGACAGGGCGCTTTCGGCGATGCGGAACAAGGGATTGAGATAGCGGGTCTCGTCGCGGCCGAGGCCATCGCCGCGATTGCGCCAGCGCAGCCCTTGATCCGCAATCGCCAACATCGCGAGCGCAACATCCTTCACCGTGCCGCGGCGGAACGGTGTCTTCAGCGCCTGCAAAGGCACTTCCGCGCGCAGCGCCACGATCTCGGCGAGACTCCAATCGGCGATCAGATCGGCCGCGGCCGCGCGCGCGGTGTCGTCGTAGAGCAGCCCGACCCACAATGCCGGCAGGGCGCACAAGCGGTTCCACGGGCCTGCGTCGGCGCCACGCATTTCGAGAAACCGTTTCAGGCGTACCTCTGGAAAGGCCGTGGTCAGATGATCTGCCCAGTCGGCACGCGTCGGCCGCTCGCCGGGCAGGCCTGGCAGCCGGCCGGCCATGAAGTCGCGGAATGACTGTCCGGCGACATCGATGTAGCGTCCGTCGCGGTAGACGAAATACATCGGCACATCGAGCATGTAGTCGACATAGCGCTCGAAGCCAAAGCCGGCGTCGAATACGAACGGCAGCATGCCGCAGCGGTCCGGATCGGTGTCGGTCCAGATGTGGCTGCGGTAGCTCAGGTAGCCATTGGGTGTGCCGTTCCGAAACGGCGAGTTGGCAAACAGTGCGGTTGCGACCGGCTGCAGCGCCAACCCGATTCGAAACATCTGCACCATGGTCGCTTCGGAATCAAAGTCGAGATTGACCTGCACCGTGCAGGTCGCCTGCATCATTTCAAGGCCGAGCCTTCCCCGCTTTGGCATGTAGGCGCGCATGATGCGATAGCGCCCCTTTGGCATCCACGGCAGACTTTCGACTGGCCATTTCGGCTGATAGCCGAGGCCGAGCAGGCCAAACCCCAGCTCGGCGCCAAGCTTCTTGACCTGATCAAGGTGTTGGTCGATTTCGGCGCAGGTCTGGTGCAGGTTCTCGAGCGGCGCTCCCGACAACTCGAGCTGCCCGCCCGGCTCAAGCGTGATCGAAGCTCCCTTGTCATCGGCAAGCGCGATCGGGTTTCCAGCTTCAAGGATTGGCCGCCAGCCAAACCGCGTCAGCCCTTCCAGAACGGCGCGGATGCCGGCCGGACCCTCGTAGGCGAGCGGACGGAGATCATTCAAGCGATAGACAAATTTCTCGTGCTCGGTGCCGATGCGCCAATGCACCGCCTGTTTGCAGCCGGCGGCGAGATCGTCGACCAGATCCTGACGCGTCAAAGGCTCTTGCGTGACCGACCCGGCATCGGTGCGTCCCATCGCAAACTCCCGCGCTGGCCTGTTTTCCCGTCCTAACGGTCCATAAACCCTCACCAATCGCCGGCGAACGCTTGCCAGCAGGCCAGGGCCGCGATCGCCGCGGTGTCGGCACGCAACGTGCGCGGCCCCATGGCGACGGCGGTAACAAACGGCAGCGCTTCGAGCGCGTCAAGCTCCTCCGGTGCGAGGCCGCCTTCCGGACCGGTCAGGAGGCCCGGCGGTGGCAGCGCCCGTCCTGCCGCGCTCGGAATAACCGCCTTCAGGGAGCTGCCCCGGTCGCGGTCAAAGACCAGGAGCGTCTGTTCTGTCGCCCAACCCGCAACGAGCGCGGCAAGCGGTACCGGCTCGGCGATCGTCGGCACGGTAAGTCGACCGCATTGCTCGGCCGCCTCGATCGCGTTGGCACGCAAGCGCTCCAGATTCAGCCGTTGGACCGCCGTGAAACGTGTCCAGACAGGCAGCAGCGCCGCCGCGCCAAGCTCGGTCGCTTTGATGACGATGAAATCGATCGCGTCCTTCTTGACCGGGGCGAATGCGAGCGTGGGACCCGGCTCGGCGCAGGCGTGACGGCATTGCGCCTCGATCGTTATCGCGCAGTGCCCCCGCGCCGCATCCGCGATGCAGCCCAGCCACTCGCCGTCGGCGGCATTGAACAGCCGCAAGCGGGCACCGCACCCAAGGCGCATTACGGTCGTTACGTAGTGTGCTTGGCGGTCGTTAAGGGTGACGCATCCTCCGGCCTCAAGTCGCCCCTCGACAAAAAGCCGGACTTTTGCTTTGTCCACACCCGTCCTCCCGCCGTTGCCGGCCAGCGCGTTGTTTCGTGGCGATGGTACGCGATTGACGCTGGCACAGGGGAGGCCCTCGCGCCGGATGCGCACGAGAAAGGCCAGACAAGCGATGCAGATCCGCGAGCCGCCCCCCGCGAGCGACATCAAGCCCGGCGATTGGGTTGACCGCTTCCTGCCTCCAGGCATGCGCCCTTACGCACGCTTGGCCCGGCTGGACCGGCCGATCGGAATCTGGCTCTTGATGTTTCCCTGTTGGTGGGGAACAGCACTCGCGTCGCCAACGTTTCCCAGCCCTTGGTTCCTCGTCCTGTTTGCGCTTGGCGCCACGGTCATGCGCGCCGCCGGCTGCGTGATGAACGACATTGCCGACCGTGACTTTGATGCCCACGTCGCGCGCACCGCGAACCGCCCGATCGCAAGCGGTGTCATCAGCGTTCGCCAAGCCCTCGCCTTCATGGCCGCGCTATCGCTCGTGGGGCTCCTGGTGGTCATGCAATTCAACCCCTTCACGGTGCTGCTCGCCGCCGCATCGCTGATCCTGGTTGCGCTCTATCCCTTTGCCAAGCGGGTGACCGACTGGCCGCAGGCGGTTCTCGGCTTGACGTTCAACTGGGGCGCGCTTGTTGGCTGGTCGGCGGTAACCGGCGGACTCGATCTGCCCGCGCTGCTCCTTTATGCGGCCGGCTTCTTCTGGACGCTCGGCTACGACACGATTTACGCGCACCAGGACAAAGCGGACGACGCCGTTATTGGCGTTCGATCCACAGCGCTGCGCTTTGGCAACAGGACCCGTTTGTGGCTCACAGGCTTCTATAGTGTCGCCACGCTGCTCCTCGCTGCCGCCGGCGGATCCGCCGGCGGGCTGGGTTGGCCTTTTGCCGCCGGCGTCGTCGCCGTGGCAGTCCATTTCGCTTGGCAAACGGCAACGCTCGACATCGAGGACGCGAAGGGCTGCCTTGATCGCTTTCGTGCCAACCGCCACGTCGGTTCGATTGTTTTCATCGCTATCGTTGCAGGCCGTCTTGTGAACGGTTGAAAGTTCTCTGGACGGGCGCTCGTTTTTGCCTCCACAGCCTCGCAACTTCTCCGACTGGGGGTATTGCAGCGGCGTCCTGCTCTCTAGAGTGCCCTATTGGACCCAGGCGCCACAATCTTCTGTCGCTGCGGCGCACGTGGGGTGAAGCGTTCCGTTCGCGCCGACGCAATGTCGGCAAGGCCGAAGCGCAAGGGAGTGGCGGCGGTGCAGAAAGCCGCGATGTGAAGGCCACCGGGAGGGTGGCGCGCGCGCTGCTGTGCAGCCGGGTTCATGAGGGGACGGTTCTAAGACATGCTCTATGGTCGATCGCGTCCCCTCGTCTTGGATCTTCTGCTTCTCGTTCGCCGCACGTGGGGCATCATCATCCTGTCGGTCGCAATTGGTCTCGCGATCGCACTGATTACTAGCGCTGCGCGACAGCCGGTCTTTGAGACCTCCGCAGCCGTGCTGCTCCAGCTCGGACGCAGTGCTGGCAGCGCTTCCGGAACGGACACCCGCGAGACAGCCCCCCTCCTTGCGCAGGCCATCAAGACGGAAATTGAGATCCTCAACAGCCGCGATCTGAAACAGCAGGTGATCGAACGGCTCGGAGTCGAAACGATCTACCCGAGCGCGACGCCGGCAAGCGGGTGGCGGGATGCTGCCGATTGGATCAAGGGACTGACGACTCAGCCTCCCGACACCGGCCGGATCCCGGCGGTTCCGTCTCTCGATGGCACGCCCGACGACGTGCGAGCAGCCGACGACGCCGCTCCCAGCGATGCGCCGGGAACAGAAGCAGAAGGCGCGCTCGCGCGTATTCAGGAGGCGCTGACAGTGGAAAGCGCCGCCGACAGCGCGGTCATTCACTTGCGCTTCGAGCACCCCGATCGGGAAGTCGGGGTTCGGGTGCTTGAGAGCCTGATCGATGCCTATATCGCCAAGCGTGCTGGCATCCATGCCACCCCCCTTGCGCCCGGCTTTGTGGATCGGCTTCAGCAGTACCGCGAACGACTGATCGCGGCCGAGGATGCGCTCGACACCTTTCGACAAACCAACGACGTCTTCGATGTCGAAGAGCAGACGCGCCTGCTCCTGGCGAAAAGCGTCGATCTTGAGTTCCAGATCAGGGAGACGGCAACCCGACTTCGCGAGATGGAAGACAGCATGGCGATTGTCGCCAACCCGGCGGTCTCACTCTCCTCGCTGGCACCGTTCTTCTCCGACAGCGAGATCGAGGAAGCGCAGCGCGCCAATCAGGAACGGATCCGACTGCGCGTCCGCGAGGCGGAACTGTTGCGCAAGAACGTGCGCGATGGGAAAAAGCAAAAGGAACTCAGCGCGGATATCAAGCGTCTCAACACGTATTTCGAGGAGCAGCGGGACAACGGCCGCAAGCGTCTTGCACTTGAACAGAAGGCGCTTGCAGCACGCAAAGCGGCGCTGGAGGCGGATCTTGTTGCGGCACGCGCGGACATCCGCCGCATCAACCGCCTAAGCCGCCCGTTCAAGGAGTTGCGCCAAGCGGCCGACCGGCAGGAAGCCGAGTACAATGCCTATGCCGACCGGATCGAGACCGGCGGCCGAGCCGACAGCCTGGAAGCCGGCGGCGACCGCGTGCGCATCATCGAGGAGCCAATGGCCGCCAGCCGGCCCAGTGGGATGCTGCTGTCCATGCGCCTCGTTCTCGCTGGCGTTCTTGGCCTCATTGCCGGGCTTGCGCTTGCCGTCGTGGTGGAGGCATGTCGCGTACCGCTGGCAACGCCTGAGAGCGTTAACGAGCGGCTGGGTCTGCCGGTCCTGGCCCGTATTCCAAATGGTTCGCGGTAGTGGAGACGCAACAACCATGACGACGCTTGCCACGCCTCTGTCCCGGCGCGGCGATAGACCGGGCGCAGGCAGCACCCGCGAAGTGGCACCGGCTGCGGCCGCGGGCGAGGACACACCCGCCCTTGCCGGGCGCGCTGGTGCAATTGAGCCTTGGAAGGGGCCCGGCAGCGGAGTCAGTCGCGTCACGCAATCATCGCCTCCAAGTACTCCTGGCACCTCGCTCATTCCGCTGCCGGCACCGGAGCGCAGTCCGCGCAAGAACGCCCGTATTTCGCCGGTGCTGCTCGAACTCTATCGCTTGCTGCTGCAGCGGCTTGCTTGCCGCGAGGTTCCGACTGGCGGTGCCTTGTGCGACAGTACATTGGCGGATCGCGCAGGGCGGCAGGCGACCGATGCGTATCTTGGCCTGTTTGATTGCCTGACCCATCAGCTCTGCCGGCCGACGCCGCTGATCCAGTTCACCGGCGTCAAGGGTGGCGAAGGGACCTCGACGCTCGCGCGCCGCTTCGCCGGCGTCGTCGCGGAGTTCGAGGACGCGAGCGTTCTCTCGATCGAACGGCAGACCGTCAATACCCCGGCGAAAGCACAGGCCACCGGCGAGACGGCGCACTGGGCTGAAGCGATGACATCGGCTCTTGCGCTCGCGGATGTCGGAAACGCCGGTTTGTTTGCCTGCAGTTGGGAGAAAATCCTGGAGACGGCGGCCGGCATGCACGGGGGGGACCCAGTTCGCAACGGTGCCGCCTTGATCGACCTCCTGCGTCCCGCCTTCCGCATGGTGATCCTCGACGCCGGGCCGGTGATGCGCGCGCCGCAGAGCTTGAACATCTGCCGCTATGTCGATGCCGTCGTCCTGGTCATCGATGCACGGAAGACGACCGCCGATGCTGCGGCCAGCGCCGTTGCCCGCATCCGCGCCTCCGGCGGCAATCTGCTTGGTACAATTCTCAACCGACAGTCACGGTCGGGCTTGTTCTTGCGGCGGACTTAGTGCACTGGCACAAACAGAGCGCACATCCTGTTTGTGCCGAAAGTGCACGCGATTCAATATGTTGTGCAGCGACAACCTTGCTCGGGCGTGAATCGCCCGATTGGGTCGCTGCACTAGCCCCGATTGCGCGACCGCTGCCGGCGCGGCGGTCTTGGTTTGGTCGGCGCTAGCGCATGCTGCGTCCGGTTCGCCGCGCCGCGGGAACGATGCGCTTCCAACGCGAGCGAGGGCGCAACACCGGGGCGGTCGAGGCCGAGTTCGAGCGCCTCAAGCCGCCGGATCTCGTCGCGAAAGCGTGCCGCTTCCTCGAAATCGAGGTCAGCCGCCGCCATGCGCATCTTCTTCTCCAGATCTTCAAGCACCGACTTGAGATCCTTGCCGACCGCGTGCAGGCCAGCGGGGCCGGTATCGACGGTGACGTAGTCCTGCTCGTACACACTCTCCAGAACGTCGCTAATGCCCTTCTTGATGCTTTCCGGCGTGATACCGTGCGCCGCGTTGAAGGCGATCTGCTTTTCGCGACGGCGGCTGGTTTCCTCGATCGCCGCCGTGAGCGAGCCTGTCATGTGATCGGCGTAGAGCAGGACCCGCCCCTCGACGTTGCGCGCCGCCCGACCGATGGTCTGGATGAGTGACGTGCGCGAGCGCAGGTAACCTTCCTTGTCGGCGTCAAGGATCGCGACCAGGGCACATTCGGGGATATCAAGCCCCTCGCGCAAAAGGTTGATGCCGACCAGGATGTCGAAGGCACCCAGGCGCAGATCGCGAATGATCTCGATACGCTCCAAGGTATCGACGTCGGAGTGCAGATAGCGCACCCGCATGCCCTGCTCGTGAAGGTATTCCGTCAGGTCCTCCGCCATGCGTTTGGTGAGCGTGGTGACCAACACCCGCTGGCCGCTCGCCGCAACCTGCTTGCAGGCGCCGATCAGGTCGTCGACCTGATTCTCGACCGGCCGAACAATGCACAACGGATCGGTCAGCCCGGTCGGGCGAACCACCTGCTCGACGATCACGCCGCCGACCCGCGCGAGTTCCCACGGCCCCGGCGTCGCCGAGACGAACACCGTCTGCGGCCGCATGGCTTCCCATTCCTCGAAGCGCAAGGGGCGGTTATCGACGCACGACGGGAGCCGGAAACCGTACGTGGCGAGCGTTGACTTGCGGTTATAGTCGCCGCGATACATGCCGCCCAGCTGCGGCACAGTGACGTGGCTCTCGTCGACGAACAACAGCGCATTCTCGGGCAAATACTCGAACAGCGTCGGCGGCGGCTCGCCCGGGTTGCGGCCAGTCAGGTAGCGCGAATAGTTCTCGATCCCGGCGCAGTGGCCGGTCGTCTCGAGCATCTCGACATCAAAGGTCGTGCGCTCCTGCAGGCGCTGCGCCTCCAACAGCTTGCCCTCAGCGACAAAGGCATCGACGCTGGTCTTGAGCTCCGCCTTGATCCGCGGCACCGCCTGCTGCAGGGTCGGGCGCGGCGTGACGTAGTGGCTGTTCGGAAAGATGGTGACTTGGCTGAGCTGGGCCGTCTTCTCGCCGGTCAAGGGATCGATTTCGCTGATCGCCTCGATCTCGTCGCCGAACAGCGACAGCCGCCACGCACGATCCTCCAAGTGCGAAGGGAAAATGTCGATGATATCGCCCTGGGCGCGGAAGGCGCCGCGGGCAAAACCAAGATCGTTGCGCTTGTATTGCAGCTCGACCAGACGGCCCATGAGCGCCTGGCGCTCGATGTTCATGCCGGCCGCGAGAGCGAGCGTCATCTCGCCGTAGGTTTCGACCGAACCTATGCCGTAGATGCAGGAGACTGAGGCAACAATGACGACGTCGTTGCGCTCCAACAGCGCCCGGGTGGCGGCGTGGCGCATGCGGTCGATCTGTTCGTTGATCGCCGAATCCTTCTCGATGTAGGTATCGGTGCGCGGAACGTACGCTTCCGGCTGGTAGTAATCGTAATAGGAGACGAAGTATTCGACCGCGTTGTCCGGAAAGAATCCCTTCATCTCGGCGTAGAGCTGGGCAGCCAGTATCTTGTTCGGCGCCAGGATTAGTGCCGGACGTTGCAAATTCTGGATCACGTTCGCCATGGTGAAGGTCTTGCCGGACCCGGTCACGCCCAGAAGCACCTGGTCACGATCGCCGTGCGCGATGCCTTCGGCAAGCTGAGCGATCGCTTGCGGCTGATCGCCGGCCGGCTGGTAGTTGGATGCCAGCCGGAACGCCCGCTCACGCGGCAGCGCCGGCCGCTTGGCCGGGCAGAAGAGGGGCGCGGGCGGGGGGAACGACGCTATGGCCTCCATGCCCCTGTTATAGGTCGCGACAAGCGGCTGTGCCAGCGGAGCAGCCGCCAACGCCCGCCCGCTACCCTGCCTGCAGCGCCGTCATGACGAACACGACATAGACAGCGAGCAGCATGCCGCCGCGCCAGCGACCGACGATACCGGAGCGGCGCGGATAGCTGAGGGCGACTGTCGCCACGCCAAGGACGAGGGCTGGTGCCGCCTGCAGCAACGGGACCGAGATCGGCGTGATTGCTGCAGTCGTGCCTACGATCATGAGGCCGTTGAAAATGTTGCTGCCGAGCACCGTGCCTGCCCGACAGCCCCCCTGACGAACAGCTCACCACCAACGGCGGCGCAGACGAGCCCGGCGGCAAGGATGAGATAGGCGTTCGCCACGGTCGGATCCCTCATGCGCGACGGTTTCGCCAGCGACTCTAGCCGGCATGGCGCAGCGGGCAATCGGGTTACGCCTTGTTTGCTGCCGATGCCTCCTGTTGCCTCCGCCGCCGAGACGAAATAGTGTGCGGCCTGCCAAACCCTGCTACCGCACCGGCGCCCGGAGATTCCTTTCATGTCGCTCCTTGCCCGACGTCTCGGCCGCATCAAGCCGTCGCCTACCATTGCCGTCACCCAGCGGGCCGCCCGCCTGAAGGCCGAAGGCAAGAACATCATCGGTCTTGGCGCTGGCGAGCCGGATTTTGATACGCCGCAGCACGTCAAGGACGCCGCCAAGGCAGCGCTCGATCGTGGCGAGACCAAGTACACGCCGGTCGCCGGCACGCTCACCCTGCGCCAGGCGATCGTTGCCAAGTTCAAGCGCGACAACGGCCTCGACTACACGCCGGAGCAGATCACGGTTGGTTGCGGCGGCAAGCAGGTGCTTTTCAACGCGTTCCTGGCAACGCTGAACGCCGGTGACGAAGTGATCATCCCTGCGCCTTACTGGGTCTCATACCCCGACATGGCGCTCTTGGCCGACAGCGAGCCGGTCATCGTCGCCTGCCCGGCGGCGAGCGGCTTCAAGCTGACCGCCGGCGCTCTCGCCGCTGCGATCACGCCCAGGACCAAGTGGTTGATCCTAAACTCACCCTCGAACCCGACGGGAAGCGCCTATACGGAAGCCGAGTTGGCGGCCCTCGCCGAGGTTCTGCTCGCACACCCGCACGTCTGGGTGATGGTCGACGACATCTACGAGCACATCGTCTACGACGGCTTCCGCTTCACAACGCTGGCTCAGGTCGAGCCACGGCTCAAGGAGCGCACACTCACCGTCAACGGCTGCTCGAAGGTGTACTCGATGACCGGCTGGCGGGTCGGTTACGCCGGCGGGCCGCTACCCTTGATCGAGGCGATCAATGCCGTGCAATCACACTCCACGACGCATACCAGCTCGATCAGCCAGGCGGCGGCAGCGGCAGCACTGAACGGCCCGCACGACTTCCTGAAGGCGTGGGTCGCGGCCTTCCGCGAGCGCCGCGACCTCGTCGTTGCGCGCCTCAATGCGGTGCCGGGCCTGACATGCGAGAAGCCGGAAGGTGCCTTTTACGTCTACCCGTCGTGTGCCGGCCTGATCGGTAAGCGCACGCCGGCGGGGCATGCGCTCGCCAGCGACGATGACGTCGTCACCTATCTCCTGGAGAGCGCCGGCGTCGCCTGTGTTCAGGGCTCGGCCTTCGGGCTGTCGCCGCATTTTCGCATTTCATACGCGACCGCGACTGCGCTGCTGGAGGATGCGTGCACCCGCATTGAACGAGCCTGTGCGGCGCTTTCCTGAACGGAGGAGCGTCCGGAAGAGACAAGCGCTCGCCACCGTGGCGCGCTTGGAATGGCGCGGTTTCCCCTTGTGAAGCAAACGGACGGCCGGCTAGTGTCTGTCACGGGAATTTCTTAATGAGACCCGGGCGAGTCCTCAACTGTTTGCAAGCATGCCATAAAGAGCAGGTTTCCGGGAGGATCTGGTAAGCATGACGACCCCATCAGCTCCGCGCTGCGCCGCCCTTGTCGGGCCCTACCTGTCCGGCAAGACGTCGCTCCTTGAGAGCATTCTCGCGCTTACGGGCACGATCAGCCGCAAAGGCAGCGTCAAAGAGGGCAACATGGTCGGCGACGCGTCGCCCGAGGCCCGCGCGCGTCAAATGTCGACCGAGGTCAATGTCGCGACCACCGCGTACCTGGGCGACGTATGGACCTTTCTCGACTGTCCGGGCTCGATCGAGCTTATTCAGGAACCTTACAACGTCTTGATGGTGGTTGACGCCGCTGTTGTCGTCTGCGAGCCGGAGCCGCAGAAGGCGTTAACGCTGGCCCCGTTGCTGCGCTTCCTCGATCAGCACAACATTCCGCACCTGATTTTCATCAACAAGATGGATATCGGCGTCGGCAGCGTGCGGGACACGCTGGCGGCCCTGCAGGTCCAGTCGGCCAAGCCGCTCGTTTTGCGAGAAATCCCGATTCGCGATGGCGAACGCGTGACCGGGTTTGTCGATCTGGTGAGTGAACGTGCCTTCCGCTGGACTGAAGGCCAACGCTCGGCATTGGTCGAGGTGCCGCCAACGGTTGCCTCCCGTACGGCGGAAGCGCGCGCCGGCATGCTGGAGGCGCTGGCCGATTTTGACGATGCGCTCTTGGAAAAGCTGCTGGAAGACGTGGCGCCGAGCACCGGCGAGATCTATGCGGGCCTCACCCGCGATCTGCGCGAGGACCTGATCGTCCCGGTCTTCTTCGGTTCCGCAGAGGGCATGCACGGCATCACGCGGCTGTTGAAGGCGCTGCGGCACGAGGCGCCCGGCCCGCACCATACGGCGGAGAAGCAGCAGGGCATCGAAGCGACCGGCGAAGCATGCGCGCAGGTTTTCAAGACCGTGCATGCCTCGCATACAGGCAAACTTACCTATGCGCGTGTGTGGCGAGGCGAAATCGCCGATGGCACGGTCCTGAACGGCGAACGCATTTCGGGCATCAACCGGATGCTGGGCGCCAAGCTGGAGAAGCAGCCGAAGGCGGCGGCCGGCGATGTGGTCGCTTTCGGCCGGCTTGACAGCGCTGCCACCGGGCAGATGCTTTCGCCGTCCGGCAAGGCCGCTGCCGTCGCGTGGCCACCACCGCTCAAGCCGCTGTTCGCGCTGGCAGTGCAGCCGGCGCAACGGCAGGACGAAGTCAAGCTGACCGGCGCACTGACCCGGCTGACTGACGAGGATCCGTCGCTCTCGTTTGGCCACGATCCGGTTACCGGCGAGTTTCTGCTCTGGGGCCAGGGGGAAATGCAGCTCGCCATTGCGCTTGACCGACTGCACAACCGCTTCAACATCCAGATCGTCTCTCATCCGCCGCAGGTTCCCTACAAGGAGACGATCAGAGGCGCCGTGACCCAGCATGCGCGACACAAGAAGCAGTCCGGCGGCCATGGCGAGTTTGGCGACGTTCACCTTGAGATCAAGCCCGTGGAGCGCGGCGAGGGCTTCCAGTTTACCGATCGCATCACCGGCGGCGTCGTTCCGAAGCAATACATCCCTGCCGTCGAAACCGGCGTACGGGAATTCCTAAGCCGCGGACCGCTCGGTTTCCCCGTGGTCGATGTCTCGGTCACACTGACCGATGGCCAGTACCACACCGTCGACTCGTCCGACATGGCGTTCCGCAGGGCCGCCCAGGCCGCCATGCGTGAAGGCATGCCGAAATGCTCGCCGGTGCTTCTGGAGCCGATCTTCAACGTCAAGATCTCGGTGCCGAGCGAATTCACCTCGCGCATCCAGCGCATTGCTTCCGGACGGCGCGGCCAGATCCTGGGCTTCGAGCCGCGTGCCGACTGGCCGGGCTGGGACGAAGTCGCTGTACTACTGCCGCAGGCGGAGATGCACGGGCTTATCATCGAGCTTCGATCGGCAACCCTCGGCGTCGGCACGTTCGAATGGGCCTTCGATCACTTGCAGGAATTGAGCGGCAAGCTGGCGGATGACATCGTTGCGGCGCGCGCTCA
Source organism: Defluviicoccus sp. (assembly GCA_029624735.1). GTDB lineage: Bacteria > Pseudomonadota > Alphaproteobacteria > Rhodospirillales > Defluviicoccaceae > Defluviicoccus. The sequence continues at coordinate 390,394 of JARSSM010000011.1, forward strand.
GGCGTTAGCCGGTTGAGGCGATCACCGAGAGCGAGGATTGACGCGGAGCGCTGCCTCTGATCGGGCGAGCCTTCGCAATCGCAACACCCCTGACGGCGGCAACGAGACAGACACCACGGCGCGGTTGTACCCATAGCAGCCGCGCCGCACCAACGATGATACAAAAAAAATGCCGGGCACAAGGCCCGGCAAGTCCAACAGGGAGGCTTCACGTCTGGGAGACGTAGGACTCGTAGCTGACGAGCCCTCCTTCCGGGCCTTGCACCCGAAACCGCGAAACTCGGAGATGCTGCAATGCAACACCAACACCGCCCTTATACCCTGCTGCAGCGCCGCATACCAGACAAAAAAAACGCATCCCAGATATGCGCGCAATGCATAATGGGTTGAAAACGGTTGGGAACTATCCTCGCATTCCGGATGGCGCGGCAGTGCCGACACTGACCCCTAAGACCCGGCGAGATCCTCGGTCTTGCGGGCAATGAAGGCGCGGAAGAGGGCAACGCGATGCGAGTGTCGCAGCTCTTCCGGATAGACAAAGAAGAGGTCGACCTCAGGCCCGTTCACCTCCGGCAGGATCTGCACCAAGTTCCCTGTCTGGTCATTGAGGTAATGGGGCAAGGCGCCAATACCAATGCCGTTCTGTACGGCGCGGAAGATGCCGAAGGTGCTGTTGACCTTAAGAAACGCCTTTCGCATGCAACCCTCGGCGCAGCCGACCTGCAACAGCCAGTTCAGGTTCGGCAGGGCAAGCCGCGCCTCATCGCCGAAAACAATCAGACGGTGATTGTCGAGATCCTCCAGCGAGTCGGGCGTCCCGTACTCCGCAAGATAGCTCGGTGCCGCGAATACGTGGTAGTGGAGCGTCATCAGGCGGCGCTGGATCAAGTCCGGCTGGGTTGGCGGTGTCATCCTCAAAGCGACGTCGGCCTGACGCATCGACAGATCGAGCTCGTTGTCGCTCAGCACCAAGGTGACCTCGATATCCGGATTGGCCTCGAGAAATTCCTTGAGCCGCGGCGCCAGCCATACGGAGCCGAATGCGATGGTGGTGGTGATGCGCAACGGGCCTTTTGGACGCTCCCGGCTTTCCTGGATGAGGCCCTGCGCCATGTTCAACTTGGCGTAGATTTCGCGTGCCGTCCGATGCAGGACCTCTCCCGCCTCGGTCAGCATCAGGCCACGCGCATGCCGGTGGAACAAGGGCGTCTGCAAGGTCTCTTCGAGGGAACTCACCTGTCGGCTCACGGCGGACTGGCTAAGGCTTAAGCTCTCACCCGCATGCGTGAAGCTGCCCGCCTCTGCCACAGCGTAGAACACACGGATCTTGTCCCAATCCATTCCTATCATGGCCGCCCTATTGCGTCTTGCCGGCGCAAGCGCAGCAGCTTGTCGACCGGAGCCTTTTATCCCTGTGAACCGGCCTCTTGACGGACCGGTTTCTTCCTTACGGCGCCCACCGCGTCACGGGTGGGCGGTCTCCATTGCCCCCAGGTAGCGTTCCGCTTCCAGCGCAGCCATGCATCCGGTCCCGGCAGCGGTGACGGCCTGCCGGAAGACCTTATCCTGGACATCACCGGCGGCAAAAACACCCTCCGCACTGGTCGCGGTGCTGCCGGCGCGGGTCAGAATATAACCTTCGCCGTCCATTTCCAGCTGTCCATGAAACAGCGCTGTGTTCGGCGTATGGCCGATCGCGATGAAAACGCCGTCAGCGGGGACAACCGACGCCGCGCCGGTCTTGACGTTGCGCACCGCGACACCGGTCACGGCCGGCGGCGCGTCAACGCCGACGATCTCCTCGACCACCTGGTCCCACAAGACCTGCACCTTAGCGCTTCGAAAAAGCCGCTCCTGCAGGATCTTCTCCGCGCGCAGCTGGTCGCGGCGATGGATCAGGGTTACGGAGCGAGCGAAGTGGGTCAGGAAGAGCGCCTCCTCCACTGCCGTGTTGCCGCCGCCGATCACCGCCACCGCCTTGTCGCGAAAAAAGAAGCCGTCGCAGGTGGCGCACGCCGAAACACCGAACCCCTGGAAGCGGGTCTCGCTCGGCAGTCCCAGCCATCGCGCAGACGCGCCGGTGCAGACGATCACGCTCTCGCCTACGTAAGTCACGCCCGTATCGCCGGTCAGCACGAACGGCGGCGCTGCGAGGGCGGCCCGAACGATGGTGTCATCGAAGCAGCGGGCACCGACATGCACCGCCTGTTCGGCCATCTGCTCCATCAGCCACGGCCCCTGCACGGCCGCCGCAAAGCCTGGATAGTTCTCGACGTCGGTCGTGATCGTTAGCTGGCCACCCGGCTGCAGCCCGCGGATCAGGATCGGCTGCAGCCCGGCGCGCGCGGCGTAGATGGCCGCCGTGTATCCGGCCGGCCCCGACCCAAGGATGACGACTTTGCTCGCGTGGTGCATCGGCTTGGTTCTCGCGCGCGCCCATCGAGGCGCGTCGCGCTTTGTAGTTTTCCCGGCTTATCCAGAAGGATAGGGATCCATGCTGCGCCGCGCAAGCAGTCTCGCCGGCGCCAGAGTTCAGGCAAACGCCTGGATGCAGGCTTCCACGCGCGCCCGCACCGGAAGCTCGGGTTGCGTTGGCACGAACGTCTGTCCGGTGATCGTCTCGTAAAGCGCGATGTAGCGCAGGCTAAACTCGACCAGCGTTTCGACCGGGATCGGTGGGATCGGCTCCGCGTAAGGATCGCAGCGGCCGATGATCCAGCGCCGCAGGAACTCTTTGTCGAGCGCCTCGGGCGGCTCGCTTGCCTCCATCCGCGCGCGATAACTGTCCTGTCTCCAGTAGCGGCTGGAATCGGGCGTGTGGATCTCATCAGCCAGCACGATCCGGCCGTCCTCGTCGCGCCCAAACTCGTACTTGGTATCGACCAGGATCAGTCCGCGCTCGGCCGCGATGGCGCGGCCACGGGCAAACAGCGCCAGTGCCGCAGCGGCGACCGTCTCCCAATCGGACGGACTCAAGAGCCCCGAAGCGACGATCTCTTCTGCCGCAATTGGCGCATCGTGGCCGTCCACTGCCTTGGTGGTGGGGGTGAGGATGGTCGCCGGCAGCCGCTCGTTTTCATGGAGGCCATCGGGGAGTGTCAGCCCGTACATCGTTCGCCGGCCTTCGCGGTACATCGGCCAGATGGAGGTCTGAGTGCTGCCGGTCAGGTAATCGCGCACGACGACTTCAACTGGCAGCATATCGAGCCTTCGCGCCAGCATCACGTTCGGGTCGGGATAGGCGAGCGCGTGGTTGGCGATGATGTCGGCGGTTGCCTCGAACCAGAATCGCGCGGTCGCATTCAGAACTTGGCCCTTGAACGGCACTGCCGCCAGGATCTGGTCGAACGCGCTCTGCCGGTCGGTCGTGATGATCAGCCGCCGGCCGTCCTTAAGATCGTAGGAGTCGCGCACCTTGCCGCGGCTGTGGTTCGGCAGCTCGGGAAAGGTCGCATCGACCAAAACGCGCGCGAGCTGATCCTCAACCAGCTTCCGGCGGGGATCGTGATTAGTCACCAAGGATGCCGGGATGCTCACGCATACGCGATCTGCACCACTTCGTAGGAGCGCGAGCCGCGCGGGGCAGTGACTTCGACGATGTCACCCAGCCGCTTGCCAATCAGCGCCCGGCCCAAGGGCGAGGTCACCGAGAGCCGGCCGTTCGCGGCGTCTGCTTCATGACTGCCGACCAGCGTGTAGCGGGACTCTTCCTCGGTGTCCTCATCGCACAAGAGAACCGTGGCACCGAAGCGCACGACGTCGCCGGACAGGCCGGAGGTATCAATGACCTGCGCCCGGCTGATGATGTCCTCCAGCTCGACCAATCGGCCCTCGATGAAGCTCTGGCGCTCGCGCGCGGCATGGTACTCGGCATTTTCGGAGATATCCCCGTGCTCTCGGGCATCAGCGATCGCGCGGATGACTGCCGGTCGCTCCTCCGTCCGCAGGCGCCGCAACTCATCTTCCAGCTGCGCCAGCCCCTCCCTGGTCATAGGGACTTTTTCCATGTTCGACCTCTTCATTCCCCGGGGCGACCCCGTCCGGAAATGCGAACCGAGCCCGTCCGTGGCCAGTTAGAAGGCGCTGCCAAGATAAAACTGCAGTGGTTGCACTTCAAGGCCATCGCCGGCACGCAACGCCGTGATTGCCCCTATTGCCGCACTGGCGCCGGCCATCGTCGTGTAATGCGGCACATTCTTGATCAAGGCGGAGCGGCGAATGGAGAAGCTGTCGCGAATCGCCTGTGCCCCTTCGGTGGTGTTGATCACCAGCTGCACGGCGCCGCTGATGATGGCATCCTCACAATGCGGGCGGCCCTGCATCACCTTGTTGACGCGGTTGACTTCGAGGCCGAGCCCGGCGAGATGCTGAGCCGTCCCGTCCGTCGCGAGCAGCGCAAATCCGAGTTCGGCAAGTTGGCGCGCCAGGATGCCGGCCGCCGGCTTGTCACGCTCCTTGACCGAGAGCAGCACCGTGCCGGCTGTGGGCAGTTGAACGCCGGCGCCGAGCTGGGATTTTGCAAACGCCGAGCGGAAGTCACGGGCGATCCCCATCACCTCGCCGGTCGATTTCATTTCCGGGCCCAAGATGATATCGACGCCGGGGAACCGGGAGAACGGGAACACCGCCTCCTTGACCGAGACGTGGCCCGTACCCGGCCGCTCGGGAAGGGCAAAGGACGACAGCCGCTCGCCGGCCATGACCCGCGCGGCGATCTTTGCGATCGGCACTCCGGTCGCCTTGGCCACGAAGGGAACGGTCCGGCTCGCCCGTGGATTCACCTCAAGGATGTAGATGTCGCCGTCCTTGATCGCGTACTGGACGTTCATCAGGCCGACGACGCCAAGCCCCAGCGCGAGCGCGCGTGTCTGCTCACACAAGGCATCGATCATTGCCGGCGCGAGCGAATACGGCGGCAGGCAGCACGCCGAGTCGCCCGAATGGATGCCCGCCTCCTCGATGTGCTGCATGACGCCCGCGACATAGACGTCGGTGCCGTCAGCCAAAGCATCGACATCGAGTTCAATCGCATCTTCAAGGTAGGTATCGAGGAGGACCGGGCGCGTTCCGGAAACGCGCACAGCCTCCTTGATGTAGCGGGCCAATGCCTGCGGGTCGTGGATGATCTCCATCGCCCGGCCGCCGAGCACGTACGAGGGTCGGATCACAACCGGATAGCCGATCGCCTCGGCCACCCGTTCCGCCTCTTCCGCCGAGCGGGCGATGCCATTGGCTGGTTGGCGCAGACCAAGCTGTTGCAGCAACACCTGGAACCGCTCGCGGTCCTCCGCCAGATCAATCGCATCGGGCGAAGTCCCGAGAATGGGGACGCCGGCCGCTGCCAGCGCATGTGCGAGCTTGAGCGGCGTCTGGCCGCCGAATTGAACGATTGTACCCAACAGCCGGCCGCGCGACTGCTCGACCCGCGCCAATTCGATCACGTCTTCCTCGGTCAGCGGCTCGAAGTAGAGGCGATCGGAGGTGTCATAGTCGGTCGAGACCGTCTCCGGATTGCAGTTGACCATGATCGCTTCGAAACCGGCGTCCTTCAGCGCATAGGCCGCGTGAACGCAGCAGTAATCGAACTCGATCCCCTGGCCGATGCGGTTCGGACCGCCACCCAAAATGATCACCTTCTCGCGTTCGGTCGGGTTGGCTTCACACTCGGCCGCCGAAGCGCCGTCGGGTTCGTAGGTCGAATACATGTACGACGTTTGCGCAGGAAACTCGGCTGCGCAGGTATCGACACGCCTGAACACCGGTGCCGCGCCCAGGAGCCTGCGATAGCGGGCCACGTCCTCGGTCCGGCTGCCAGTCAGCTGCGCCAGGCGCTCATCCGAAAAGCCAAGCGACTTCAAGCTCATGACGCCCGAAAAATCGCCCGGCAGGCCATTGCGCCGCACCTCAGCCTCGACGTCAATCAGCATCTTGACCTGTTCGAGGAACCAGCGGTCGAACCGGCAGGCGGCGTAGATTTCCTCGATCTCAAGGCCGTGGCGGAAGGCGTCCGCGATCAGCAAGATGCGCTCCGGCCGTGGAAACGCGAGGGCCGCCAGACATTCTTCCCGGCTCAAGGACTGGTTCACCTCGTTCAGCCCGCAGAGCCCCGTCTCCATCGAGCGCAGTCCCTTCTGCAGCGACTCCGCAAATGAGCGGCCGATCGCCATCGCCTCGCCGACGGACTTCATCGACGTCGTCAGGATCTGTTCGGCGGCGGGAAACTTCTCGAAGGTGAAACGCGGGATCTTGGTGACCACGTAATCGATGGTCGGCTCGAAAGACGCAGGCGTGATGCCGGTGATCTCGTTCTTGAGTTCGTCCAGGCGGTAGCCGACGGCGAGCTTGGCGGCCACCTTGGCGATCGGAAAGCCGGTTGCCTTGGAGGCCAGCGCCGAGGAGCGCGACACCCGCGGGTTCATCTCGATGATGACCATGCGGCCGTCATCGGGATTGATCGCGAACTGCACGTTCGAACCGCCGGTGTCGACGCCGATCTCCCGCAGCACCGCGATCGAGGCGGTGCGCATGCGCTGGTATTCCTTGTCGGTAAGCGTCAGCGCCGGCGCGACCGTAATCGAATCGCCGGTGTGAATGCCCATCGGATCGACGTTCTCGATCGAGCAGACGATGATGCAGTTGTCGTCCTGATCGCGGACGACCTCCATCTCGAACTCTTTCCAGCCAAGCACCGACTCTTCGATCAGCACCTGGCGCGCTGGCGACGCCGCGAGCCCGCCGGACACGACGCGCTCAAACTCATCAGAGTTGTACGCGATGCCGCCACCCGTACCGCCAAGCGTAAACGACGGCCGAATGATCAGCGGCAGGCCGATTTCCTGAACCACCTGCCACGCTTCATCGATTGAACGAACGGTCCGGCTGCGTGGGCAGTCAAGACCGATATGCCCCATCGCGTCGCGGAACTGCTGGCGGTCCTCCGCCTTAGCGATCACGTCCGGCTTGGCGCCGATCATCTCGACGCCGTGGCGGGCCAACGTGCCGGCTTGGCTGAGCTCCATCGCCACGTTGAGAGCGGTCTGCCCGCCCATCGTCGGCAGGAGCGCGTCGGGGCGCTCGCGCGCGATGATCGCCTCCACGGCAGCAGCCGTGATCGGCTCGATGTAGGTCGCGTCCGCCATGCCGGGATCGGTCATGATCGTCGCCGGATTAGAGTTGACGAGGACGACTCGGTAGCCTTCCTCGCGCAAGGCCTTGCAGGCCTGTGTTCCCGAATAGTCGAATTCACAGGCCTGGCCGATGATGATCGGACCAGCGCCGATGATCAGGATGCTGTTGAGATCAGTCCGCTTCGGCATAGGGGCTTACACGCATACTTCAAGAATGGCCGTCCGCGACAACATACGACCTAACCGGCGCGGACATCGGACCTCAAGCCACCGACACTGCGGCATGCTGCATGGCCTCGACGAAGCGGCCGAACAGGTAGTGACTGTCGTGCGGCCCAGGCGAGGCTTCGGGATGGAACTGCACCGAAAATGCCGGCGCGCCTTCGACCCGCAGTCCTTCGTTGGTCGAGTCGAACAGCGACACGTGCGTCTCAACCACCCCAGCCGGCAGGCTTGTGCGTTCAACGGCGAACCCGTGGTTCTGGCTCGTGATTTCGACGCGGCCGGTTTCAAGATCCTTGACCGGGTGATTGGCGCCGCGGTGGCCGAGATGCAGCTTGTATGTGCGGGCACCCAGCGCCAACGCCAGCATCTGGTGGCCGAGGCAAATCCCGAACAGCGGGACCCCTTGTGCCAGTACCGCGCGGATGACCGGCACCGCGTAAGCCCCGGTCGCCGCCGGATCGCCCGGACCGTTCGACAGGAACACGCCATCGGGCCGGTGCCGTAACACATCGTCGGCGCTGGCCGTTCCGGGCACCACGGTCACCCGGCACCCGGCCGCAGCCAGACAACGAAGGATGTTCCGCTTGGCGCCATAATCGATCGCGACGACGTGGAACCGCGGCTCCACCTGCCGGCCGTAGCCTTCAGGCCAGTGCCACGCGGTCTCATCCCAGCTGTAGGCCTGCCGGCACATCACCTCCTGTGCCAAGTCCATCCCTTCAAGGCCTGGCCACCGTTCGGCCATGAAGCGCAGCACATCGACGTCGATCGTGTCGTCAGGAGCGTGGATGAGGGTCCCCCTCGGGGCACCGCCGTCGCGGATGCGGCGCGTCAGGCGCCTTGTATCAACGCCGGTCAGCGCGACCAGACCGTGCTTCTTGAGCCAAGTGTCAAGGTCGCCGACGGCACGCCAGTTCGAGGGCGAGGAAACCGGCTGGCGCATGACGCAGCCGCGCACGGCAGGCGTGATCGACTCCACGTCCTCGGCATTGACGCCGACGTTGCCGATGTGCGGGAAGGTGAAGGTAATGATCTGGCCTGCATACGAGGGATCGGTCAGGATCTCCTGATAACCGGTGTAGGATGTGTTGAAACACACCTCGCCGATGGCAACACCGACCGCACCGGCACCCCGCCCCCAAAAAACCATTCCGTCTTCCAACACCAACGCGGCATTGGCGCCGGCAGGGCGGCCCGCCACGCTGGCCGCTGCGGATGACGGCGGTGTGAAGGCAGAAGCCATCGTTTTCGCAGAATCTCCTCAACCGGCCGGGGCCATGCGATCGCTTGCGCGCTCGGGGGCAATTCGCGGTGATTGGCCGGCGGCAGGGTGGCCAAGATGTACGCAATCGGCTGGTTGTCGTCAACCCCACCCCAAGGTTGTGCTGAACCCGACCGCACGACCGGCATTCTTTAGCGTTAGCGCTTTGTGGCGGACCGGCTTACCATGCGGTCGCATGGATCGGCCACGATTGGTCATCGGTCAAGGCGAGGGCGGATGCTACGCACACGGCTCGAACAAGCGCTCAAGGAGGCCGTCCTGGCCCGCGCCGAGCGCGCCGTCTCTACATTGCGCCTCATTCTCGCCGCGCTGAAGGACCGGGACATTGCCGAACGCGGCAAAGGCAATCCCGATGGCCTCGATGAAGCGCAGATCCAAACGATGCTGCTTTCGATGATCAAGCAGCGGCGCGAAAGCATCAAAGCCTACGAGCAAGGCAACCGCCCGGAGCTTGCCCGCCAGGAAGCGGAAGAGATCACCATTATCGAAGCGTTCCTGCCGAAGCAGATGAATGATGCGGCCATCGAAGGCGCTGTCGCGGCGACGATCGAGGATGTCGGCGGACGCACCTTGAAAGACATGGGCCGTGTGATGGCGGCTCTTAAGGAACGCTACGCCGGGCAGATGGACTTCGTTAAAGCGAGCGCGCTGGTCAAGCAGCACTTGGGCTAGAATGTCCTCAGCGGCTCGGGCGGCAGACGCCAATGCCCAGCAGGTGACCGATGAGCTTTCCCGCCGGATTCCTTGATGAGTTGCGGGCACGGCTGCGGTTGTCGGATGTGATCGGCAGGAGCGTCCGACTGCAGCGGCACGGGCGGGAATTTCTCGGCCTGTGCCCGTTTCATAAGGAAAAAACGCCGTCGTTCACCGTCAACGATCAGAAGGGATTCTACCACTGCTTCGGCTGCGGCCAGCATGGCTCGGTATTCGATTTCGTCATGCAGACCGAGAACCTGGGCTTCGTCGAAGCCGTCACCGCGCTCGCTGCCGAGGCCGGGCTCCGCTTGCCCGACCCTTCGCCGGAAGCGCAGGCCATCGAGCGGCGGCGCCACAGTCTCGAAGAAGCGGTCGCGGCGGCGGCCACGTGGTATGAGCAGCGCCTGCGTCTGCCCGAGGGCCAAGCGGCGCTCGCGTACCTGTGCGGTCGTGGCCTCGATGACGCGACGATGGCCCGCTTCCGTTTGGGCTTTGCGCCACAAGGCCGCGGCAGCCTGAAGACAGCGCTCACCCGCGCCGGCTTTGCCGAGGATCTTCTCGTCGAAGCGGGCCTGCTGATCCGCCCCGAAGGAGGCCAAGGCAGCCCTTACGACCGCTTTCGCGGCCGGGTGATGTTCCCCATCACGGAGCGCAGTGGCCGCACGGTCGGCTTCGGCGGCCGCATTCTCGGCCAAGGCGAGCCCAAGTATCTCAACAGCCCGGAAACGGCCCTGTTCCACAAGGGCCGGCTCCTCTATGGCTATGCGCAAGCGCGCGAAGCCGCCCGCGCCGCCGGCACGCTGATCGTCGTCGAGGGTTACATGGACGTGATCGGCCTGGCCCAAGCTGGCTACGATCATGCCGTGGCGCCGCTTGGCACAGCGCTGACACAAGACCAGCTGGAACTCCTTTGGCAGGTGGCACCGGAGCCGATCCTCTGGTTCGACCCCGATGCTGCCGGCACACGCGCCGCGGTTCGCGCGGCAGAAATGGCGCTGGCTATGATCCGGCCCGGCTTTGGTCTCAAGTTCGCATTCAGCCGCCTCGACACTGCCGACGATCCGGCCGACCTCGCCCGTCGTTACGCCGGCGACTTCGTACACCGGACGCTCGCGGATGGGCTCGCGCTCTCCGATCTGGTCTATCGCCTCGCCCGCCAGAACAGCCCGCTGCTCAACGCCGAAGACCGAGCGCGGCTGGAGGAGCGGCTCGATCGGCATGCGGCACGGATCACCGACCCGATACTGCGCCGCCACTATCACACGCTGTTCCGCCAGCGGCTGCGCGAGGAAGCTTGGCAAGCGGGCCGGCGCGTCCGCCAGCGCCCCCAACCTGCAGCGACCGCCGCCCCGCCTCAAGCCGTCACCACGAAAGCAGCATTTCGGCCGACGGTCGGGACGGAGGGTGTCTCGGCGCGGGTGGCAGCGGCGGAACGAACGTTGCTGGCCATCCTTCTCAGCCATCCGGCTCTGTTTGCAGACGTGGAGGAGGATCTCGGCTGCACGCGCTTCGCCGTGCCCCAGTACGACGCGCTGCGCCAGGCGCTGATCGCCGTCTTCTCACAGTCAGGCGACGCGATCGAGGCAGGTGAGGCGCGCGACCGGCTGGCGGAACAAGGCTTCGCGGACGCCATTGGCGCGATCCTCAACGATCAAGCGGTCCGTTTCGCCGCGATCGCGCAGGCCGGCGGCGGCGATGACGGCCCGCGCGAGCAGTGGCAGGCCAACATGCGGATCCTGCAAGGGGAAGCCCTGAAAGCCGAGTTGGCAACGGCGGAGACAGACGAGACTGCAGCGGAGACATGGGCCCGCCGGCAGCGCCTCATCGAGGCCCGGCTGCAGAGCGACGACGACGGCTAACCCTCGAGCCTGTGCGGCAAAACCAGAAGAGAAAATGTGCACCTGGAGGTCTTGACGAGGCCCCTCGCGAACGCTACTTCACGGGAAGCCCGTTTGAGTTCCGAACGGCGTATGTTTCCTCGCCCGCGCCTCGCGGGCTGCCGCGCATAGGCAGGTTGGGGAGCCGATTTGACAGAAACAACAACTGCGCGGCTCCTGTCGCTACTTGCAGCGATGGCAAATCAATCACCGCACCGGCGGATCCTCGTTCACGGCGAGTGGGCTAGACATGGCGACAGCGCAACATGACGATGCACGTATTGATGGCCGAGTGACAGCATTGACGGCAATCGACGGCGACGGGCGAGCTGCCCAACGAAGCAGGCATGTGAACAACGGCGACGGACGCGGCATGGAAGCCGAGGCTGGAACGGATGGCCTGATCATCGACGATGAAGCCGAGATGGCGGCAAAGCCGGCCGCAGTCGTCGATCTCGCGGGCGGCAAGGACGAGCCTGCGGACGGGCCGCTGTTGGATTCCCTGGGCGTCAACGTCAAGCGGATGATCGCCCGCGGCAAAGAGCGCGGCTACGTCACATACGAGGAATTGAACAACGCGCTGCCGCCGGAGCAGGTCTCGTCGGAGCAAATCGAAGACACGATGTCGATGCTGTCGGAAATCGGCATCAGCGTCATCGAAGGCGATGAGGGCGAGGAGGCTGCCCCGGCCGCCGATGTTGTTGAGGCCGAACAACCGAGCGGCAACGTCGACGAGAACGAACTTGGCCGCACCGATGACCCGGTGCGCATGTACCTGCGCGAGATGGGCAACGTCGAGCTGCTCTCGCGCGAGGGCGAGATCGCAATTGCCAAGCGCATCGAGGCCGGTCGGGAGATGATGATCGGCGGCATCTGCGAAAGTCCGCTGACCATCCGCGCGCTGATCCGCTGGCACACGGCGCTGGTCGAAAACCGGATGTTGCTGCGCGATATCATCGACCTCGAAGCCACCTACGATGTCGCCGCCGTTGCTGCCGGTTCCGCCGGGTTGGTCGTGCCCGGTTTGACGCCTGCGGTTGCCGGCAGCGCCGGACCACAAGCCGCGATGCCCGCGGGCGAGCCGATCGGCGGCGAAACGCCTTGTGCGCTGTCTGAACCGGTACCCCCGGAAGCCTCCGCCGCAGCCGAAGCGCCGCAGGTGCCAAGCGAGACTGCGCCTACCCGCGCCGCGGAAGACGAGGACAGTGAAGATGCAGAGGAAGGCCTCCTCGCCGACGGCCATAACCTCGATGACGAGGACGACGGCGAAGGCGAGGACCAAAGCGTCTCGCTCGCAGCCATGGAGGACGCACTAAAGCCGAAGGTCCTCGCAACATTCGAGGAGATCGAACTCACCTACAAGAAGATGCATCGCCTGCAGATGCGCAAGATCACCGCTCTCGAACAAGGCGCGGAGGGGAATCCGGCGATCGAGCGGCGCATTGGCAAGCTGCGGCGCGAACTGATCAGCCTGATGCAGGGTGTGCATCTGAACGATTCCCGCATCGAGGAACTCGTCGATCAGCTTTACGGCCTCAATCGAAAAGTCATTGGCCTCGAGGGCCGCTTGTTGCGGCTGGCGCTTGAGTGCCGGATCGACCGCGAAGACTTTATCAACACCTACCGCGGCAACGAGCTTGCGCCTGACTGGATCAAGCGCTTAAGCGCGGCTTCGAGCGAGCGCTGGCGGCGCTTCAGCGGCCGATACGGCGGCGAGGCGGAAAAAATCCGCCAAGAGATCGCCGTCGTCGCCCACGAAGCGGGGCTGCCGATCAGCGAGTTCCGCCGGATTGTTGGCACGGTCCAGAAGGGCGAGCGGGAATCGACGAAGGCGAAAAAGGAGATGATCGAGGCTAACCTGCGCCTCGTCATTTCGATCGCCAAGAAGTACACCAACCGCGGCCTGCAGTTCCTCGACCTCATCCAG